>CAWKFK010000006.1:0-1074414 GCA_963849015.1 uncultured beta proteobacterium | reverse complement strand
TAATGCCGCTCCCACCGGCAGCCGCCATGGCCGGAATCATGATCCATAGACCTGGCGTGACGATCAGCGCCTTCAGCTGCGCGACCGCGGCGTGCGAACCGAACAGCTCCGTCAGGACAGTCGACAGGAAGAAGATGACGAGGCAAAGCGGGGCGAGGATCCCCGCGATGAGGTGGGCGCGTTTGGGCATGGGGATTGCTCCGAAGGCGTTGGCTTCAGGCGGTGCAGAGGTTGGGCACCGCCATCCTGGCGAACAGGTGCGGCTGCGCGGTCGCGCTCGACGGGTAGGGCGCCAGCGCGCTCACGAAGTCCGGTGTGTGCTGGGTGTCTGCACTCTAGAAGTCGCATGGCACTGCGCATAGCCCGAAGCTGGCGACACATTGTTTGGCGTTGACAGACAATCACCGTTTGCGACCGGAGCAGACCCATGGACCGATTCGATGCCATGCGTGCCTTCGTGCAGGTGCTGGAAAGCGGCAGCTACACCAAGGCGGCACTGCAGCTCAACCTGCACAAGGCCACCGTCAGCCAGCAGATCCTGCAGCTCGAAGACAAGCTCGGCACGCGGCTGCTTACGCGCACGACGCGCTCGGTCACGCCCACCGACGAGGGTCTGGCGTACTACCGGCATGCGTGCACCATCCTGCAGCAGGTGGACGAGGTGGAGACGATGCTGCGCAAAGGCATCAGCGCTCCGGCGGGGCACCTGCGAGTTGACGTTCCCGTGGCCATGGGCCGCCTGGTGTTCGCGCCCGAGATCCGCAGCTTCCTCGACCGCTACCCCAAGATCACGATCGAGCTGGGATGCACAGACCGCGCCGTCGACCTGGTGCAGGAAGGCGTGGATTGCGCGCTGCGCGGTGGTCCACTGCCGGACTTGCGGCTGTCGGCGCGTCGGGTCGGTGACCTTCGCTTCGTGCTGTGCGCCGCGCCGCACTACATCCACCAGCGCGGGCTCCCTGACACCCCAGAGGCCTTGGCTCGCCATCACCAGATCGGTTATGTGCTCGCGTCGACGGCCAAGGTACGGCCAGTGACCTTGCTTCGAGACGGCCGCAAGGTGGAGCTCGACGTAGCCGCGCGCTTCGTCACCACCGACAGCGCGGCAGCCCTGAGTGCGGGCCTGGATGGCCTGGGCATCGTCGTGCTGGCCGAGTTCGTGGCCAGCCACTACTTGACCAGCGGCGCGCTGGTGCGTGTCCTGCCCGGCTGGCAGTGCCCTTCTTTACCGCTCCACCTGGTGACACCCACCACACGCATGCGTGCGGCGCGGGTACAGGCCTTCATGGACTGGGCGCATGCCTTGCTGCAGCGGAGAATGGGGGCGCATCTGGATGTCCGATGACAGGAATGCAGAGCCACGGAAGGCGCGGGAATCTCGACCAGTCTTTCAGCAACGGCGCTACCAGATAGCGGCCGTCGACGACTTACTGCTTGAAGCGTCCCCTTACCTCGTCCATGCGCGAGCGGTTCTTGCCCCAGTCGAACAGTCCGAAGAGGGAACGCGATCGGTAGTCGATACGCCCACCCTGCGGATGGACGCGGAAATCCACCTGATCCTGGAAGCCCGCCCGAGTCGTGAAGATCGCCTCGACAGCGAGGCCCTCGGTGCGCACGATTCTCGCCTCGGGGAATGACTCCAAGGTCGCGCGCAACAACGCGAGTCCGCGCTCGGCCGTGCCCTCATACCGGAGCGGCGCAGGATCATCGCCCAGTGAAGTGACACAGTTCGTCGGAAGCGCGCAGCTCAGGTCAGAGGACAGGGGCGCGCGAGAACTGGCAGGATCGTCAGCGGAGGTCGTGGCGCACGCCGCCAAGCCGAGAGTCAGGCAGGCGGCAAGGCTCGCGCATGTGGGGATTCGCAATGAAGACTCCGGTATGTCGATGTTCGATTGGTCCCGCATTCTTGCATCCTCGTGATTGGCGACGAACGTCAGCAGGCTCACTTTGCGGGCCATCGAGTCCGGAAGACGGCCGTGCCGAGGGCAATGACGGCGGTGGTTGGACGTTCTATGCTCTCGGCACATCGGGGTTCAGCGAGAGATGCACATGACCCACCGGAGTCCACGGGGGCGCGGGCCGGCCCTCAGGTGTCGCAGGCGTTTCGTCGCCCAGTCGTCGGCACTGCTGGCCGCACCCTGGCTCGGCTGGCCGGGCCGCGCGCGCGAAGGCCTACCCGGCCACCGTCGCGGCGATGAAGGCCGGGCGCGACGCCGAGACCAGCGTCTACTACCACTACGCCGAGCACGGCCGCCAGGCCCGACGCGAGGGCTATCTGGGCATCGCCTATCTGTTCACCGCGGTGGCGGCTTCGGAGATGGTGCACGCGACCAATTTCTCGCGACTGCTCGCGCGGCTGGACGCCGACGTGCCGCCGGCACCGAAGCCGGAGGTCAAATCCGGTTCGACGCGCGAGAACCTGCTGCGCGGCGCCAAGGGCGAGATCGACTCGGTAGACGCGTTCTATCCCGGCCTGCTCGAGCAAATCGTGCCCGAGGGTTTCGAGGACGCGATCACCGCCGTCCGGTGGGCCTGGGAGTCCGAGAAGCAGCACCACGACAAGATGCAGCAGATCCTGCGCTGGTCGCCGATGTTCTTCGAGAAGGTCGCGCGGACGATCGACGAGAAGACGGGCCGCTATTTCGTCTGCCAGGTCTGCGGCGCCACCGTCAACGCGGTGCCGGCCAGGGCCTGCAGCGTGTGCAAGCAGCCGGCCACCCAGTACCGGCTGATCGAGCCGCCGTCGGCTCGAGCCGCACCCGCCCCGTCTACGTCCACCACATGAGCACGCTGGCGACCGACATCCTGCGCAAGAACTCGGCCGCCGAACATCGGGCGCTCGCAAGGCGGCTGCACCAGTTCGTCCCGAACAGTAGCCGAGCCATGATGCACCGAGCCGCACGTGTTCTGGCCGCATTGCTCGTCGGGCTTGCGCTGACCGGATCGGCGCGCGCGGACACGGTGAACGCGCGCTGCGAAATCCATTCGGGAAAGCAGAGCCGCGCTTCCGCGTCGGTACCATGCACGTTCTCCCAGCGTCAGGGCTACGTCGCGATCCAGCTCGCCGACGGCACCCGGCACGAGCTCAGCCCGAGCGGCGATCGACCCGGCACGTACTTGGACGGGAAGGGACGCCCGGCCTATCGCAACAAGGGCCTGCGCAGCCGCGGCCAGATCTACCGGCTGGCCGACCAGTCGATCTACGTGTACTGGGAGACCTCGGCGGCGCCGGCCGCCAGGCCGGCGCTCAAGGACGCCTGGGATTCGCCCTCGAAGCTGCCGGCCGCAGCCGGGCCCGACAGGCCGTTCGACCGCACGCTCGGGTTGCAGGGGATCAGCTTCCGCGTGCAGACCACGAACGAGTCCTCCGTCAACACGCTGGAGATCGTCCCGAGCGGGCTGCAGATCGACAATGCGACCATCACGCAGAAGATCGACGGCCAGGTGACCGGCGCGGAGGTGGCCGACCTCGATGTCGACGGTTCCCCCGAGATCTACGTCTACGTCAACTCGGCAGGAAGCGGATCCTACGGTTCACTCGTCGCGTACGCGGCAAACCGGCGGAAGTCGCTGAGCCAGATCCATCTGCCACCCGTCACCGACAACAAGCAGGCTGCCCAAGGCTACATGGGCCACGACGAGTTCGCCGTCGTCGAGAACACGCTCGTGCGGCGCTTCCCGATCTACCGCGACGGTGACGTCAACGCCAGGCCCGGCGGCGGCACGCGCCAGTTGCAGTACAAGCTGCGGCGTGGCGAAGCGGGATGGGTGCTGAAGCTCGACCGGGTGATCGAGTACTAGACGGATCGGAGTGGCGCGAATCTTCACTGAACAGCGAATGTCGCTGTCGCGCATCCGGGGTCCGGGCCTCACGCGCCTCCGAGCATCGCCTTCTTCAGATCGGCCTGCACCGGCTTGTCGGCCATCCAGATGCGCATCAGCGCAGCGTTGAAGGGCTCGCCGTCGATCGTACCCTTCGACTGGCCTGCGTAGCCGATGCGCGTCTGCCCGCCGACGTAGTCCATCGTGACCACGTCGCCGATGCGGACCGGCCGCTCGGCCAGCACGCCGACCCCCGTGAGCGCGTAGCGCGCCGATGTTGCGCACCGCTACCCAGTCACGGCGGCGATGCCGATGGACAGGAGGAGTTCACCCACGGTGAGCGCGGACGCGGGTTGCTTGTCGGCGGCGGCGAACGACCAGATGGCGAGGTCGCCGATGGCGGAGAGCGCCGGTAAGGCCTCCTGCCAGACCCACCACAGGCCGGCCACCAGCAGCACGGTCCGTGCCACGTCCAGAATTGAACGCGTCTGCTCTCCGACGTCAATGCCGGTTTCCGGGGGCGCTGCGCGAGGGATACGCTCAGCTCGACGGTGTGTGGACCAGTTTGCCCCGGGCTATGAGTTCGTCGATGCGCGCCATGACAATTGCGCCGTTCGCCGAGTAGGGGTCGAAATCGGGCCAGACGATCTTCGTTTGCGGGTCGACGTCGGACAGACTGACGCGCGCCATGGACCATTCACCGTAGCGACGCTCGGTGATGCTCTCGCAATGAAGCAACTCCAGATCGGTGTGACGCGGATCCGCAAAGATGCGCGAGTAAAGGCGTGTCACCTTGCGACTCTCGCCTTCCAGCACCTGCAAGTACACACCTTGTCCCTCGCAGAGCACACCAGTGATGTCGTTTTGCGTGTTCCAGGCGTGTGCCTTGCTCAAAATCGAATCGGTGAGCAAATCCGTCTGCGGGCCAACGGCTTTGCTCGTGTAGATCAGGCGGATCAGCATGGTTCGGATCTCATCGACGATTTTGTGAGAACGATCAGTCCAGCGACGAAACAGCGGCGACAGGCAGCCGCGTTGCGGCAAGCGAAAAATGATAACAAGTCGCAAGCGCTCGGTGCCCTTTCCAACACTGCGGCAGGCGACGCGGTAATCCCCCCGTTTTGCACGGGGCGCAGAAGTAGAGACTACGCGGCCATGGCCAGCCGCTGATTTGGAGTAAAGCCGCCCAAGGCCATGTTCGGGCGCTCGTTGTTGTACTCCCACATCCACTCGGTCGCGTGCATGCGCACGCGTTCGAGATCCGACCAGTAGTACTGGCTGAGCCACTCGTAGCGCACAGTGCGGTTGAACCGCTCGACATACGCGTTCTGCTGCGGCTTGCCTGGCTGAATGTATTCGATCCGTATCGACTCGCGTTTGGTCCAGGACCGCATCGCATCGCTGATGTACTCCGGGTCATTGTCGCAGCGAATCGCTCTGGGCTTGCCTCGCCACGATATCTGCTGCCGAAGCGAGCGGATCACACGCTCCGAAGGCAGCGAGAAATCGACCTCGATGCTCAGCGCCTCGCGATTGAAATCATCGAGCACGTTCAGCAGCCGGAAGGAGCGCCCGTCCTCGAGCTGGTCGTGCATGAAATCCATCGACCACGAGCGTCGATGAAGACTTCCGATTCCCTGAAATTCGTCGGTTCGGACTGCATTGCGCTGACTCCATCGAGGCAGATCGAGCGCGGGACACTGTCGTGTTCGCTGGCGTACGGACAGCACTGGTCATCGAGCGCGGGATGAGGTTTGCTGCTCCGTGGGCTGCAGCCAATAGCGAAGGCTTGAAGGCATACCGGCAAGCCCGCTCGCTCAACGTCGAAGGAGATCGTACGAACTGGGATCGCATTAAAGGCAACTGGAAACAGGTCACTCGCCGGGTCAAGGAACAGTGGGGCAAGCTGACCGACGACGATCTTGACGTCATTGCCGGCCGGCGCGACCAACTCGCCGGCAAGATCCAGGAACGTTACGGCACTGCCAAGGACGACGTCGAGAAGCAGCTCAGCCATTGGGAGAGCAGCGCCGACAATTCTTGATTCGGGAAGAAGTGAGCCGACAGCACGGACCTCGCGGTTGCGGGGTCCGTGCGAGACGAGGAGGAGGCGGACACCGAACTGTCCGACGGCAGGACGACGGAATAGTGAGTCGACCTCGGACTTCAACTCAGATCGATGACGGCGGCCTGCGCGGGCCAGAACACGCAATCAGGTCGCGGCGTGTTCCGTCAGATCTCGGCAGCCGCCTTGCCGGCGGCTAGCAGGACCGGGTCCCATACCGGCGAGAACGGCGGTGCGTACGAGAGGTCCATCTTGGCAACCTCCGCCACGGTCATCGAATTCCAAAGCGCCGTGGCCAGAACGTCGATGCGTTTGCCCGCGTCCGCCCCGCCGACGATCTGCGCGCCCAGCAACCGGCCTGTCGCGCGCTCGACGACCACCTTGATCTTCATCGCTTGCGCTCCGGGGTAGTAGTGTGCGCGGCTCGTCGCCTCGGTGGTCACGCCGATGGCAGCCAGACCCGCAGCTGCAGCCTCCTTTTCGGTGAGCCCGGTGCGGGCGATCTCCACGTCCCTGAATCGGGTGATCGCCGTGCCGAGCACACCGCCGAAGGACGCATCACCACCGGCGATGTTGGTGCCGACGACGCGGCCCTGCTTGTTGGCGTGCGTCCCCAGCGCCACCACCACGGTCCGCCCCGTCATGCGGTGGTGTGATTCGACGCAGTCGCCGGCGGCCCAGACGTGGGGCGTATCGGTCCGCATGTGATCGTCGACCGCGATGCCGC
The DNA here is from genome assembly GCA_963849015.1 of uncultured beta proteobacterium. Classification (GTDB taxonomy): domain Bacteria; phylum Pseudomonadota; class Gammaproteobacteria; order Burkholderiales; family Burkholderiaceae_E; genus Quisquiliibacterium. The sequence goes on along the minus strand of CAWKFK010000006.1, from coordinate 1,067,800 downwards.
CGGAGGCGCCAACGCCGATGCCTGCCGCCCGGGCCAGGTCGGCGTTGGGCCGCACCCCGAGCCCGATCACCACGATGTCGGCCTCCACTTTGCCGGCTGCGGTCTCCACGGCCGCGACACGCCCGTCGGCCACGGTGAAACCGGTGACCGCGGTGCCCAGCCGGAGATCGATCCCCGCGGCCCGCATCGCGACTGCGACGTCGGTGGCCATGTCGGGATCCAGCACGGCGCCCATGGGTGCATCGAGCCGTTCCACCACCGTCACGTGAAGGCCACGCTCGAGCAGGCCTTCGGCGACCTCCAGGCCGATGTAGCCGGCACCGACCACCACCGCGCGTCGGGCGCCTGCGGCGATCAGCCGTTCCACCTGCGCCGCATCGTCGAGGGTGCGCAGTTGCAGCACACCGTCCGCGTCGATGCCTGGCCAGGGCGGCGAGATGCCCGACGCGCCCGTGCCGATCAGAAGTTCGTCATAGTGCATCGCGGACTGCAGATCCGCGTCGAGGTCGACTACCGTCACCGTGGATGCGTCGACGTCGATCGCGACGACTTCGTGACGAGTCCGCACGTCGACGCCCTTGGCACGGTGCTGCTCCGGGGTTCGTGCGACGAGGCTGTCTGGCGATGCCACGAACCCGCCGATCAGGTATGGCAGGCCGCAGGCTGCGTAGGAGGTCCTGGACGACCGCTCGAAGACCACGATCTCGAGCTCGTCGGCAGTCTTCATCCGCCGCGCCTGTGCCGCTGCGGACATGCCCGCGGCGTCGCCGCCGATGATCACCAGTCGTCGTGTCATGTTCCGCGTCCTGAGTTATCGCGCTGGAGTCAGCCGATGCCGGTTGCAAGGCTGGGAGCGTTTGCGCGCTTGTGAAGAAAAGTAGCAGAACCATCCCAAGTCGGATCGAACCCGGCATTCGTCCGGACTGCAACCGCGTCCTGGTCTGCACTGCGGTGCGCGTCGCTGTTCGGAGCGAGCACCGCGATCCGGTCGGCAAGCCCCTCGTTCGACTGCGAGGGTGCCGACGAGTGGATTGCGATCTCAGCGTCCTTTGCAATGCGGCTTGGGTTTTTCGCGGAACGCGCGCGGCCCCTCGATTGCGTCTTCGCTGAGGTGGACGGAATCGAAGGCGCGATTCGAGGCGCGCAAGGCGCACTGCACGCCCCCCGCGGATTGGAAATGACGAGTTGGTACGCGCCCGCGCCAGGGTTGACCGTCAGGCAGGTCCAGAGGCGCTCGGAGAACAACCCGTTCGGTGATGCGGGCGCGCTCGACGAGTGCATTCCGACAGCAGTCGAGGGTTCGGCGTGACGCGTGCGAACGCCGATCCGGCGATCCACCCTGGGTCGAGTACCGAGACACCCGCTTTCGGCGGGCTTCGTCAACGTTCGGACGCTTTCGTTGGCACTCGCCGCGCCCGCGGCATAGGCTGAACGTCGATCATCAGCGGGACGCGGCGCTGAATCGAGTGCGCCTGCGACCGGAACCGCGTTGCCGCATCCCCGGCCGCGCCTTTGATCCAACTGAAAGGAGACAGCATGAAGACGCTTCGTAACGACCGGACGTCGGGCCGCGCCGGTCTGATCGCCGCCGTACTCATGGCGACGCCGCTCGCCGCTTCCGCGCAGGATGTGCCGTTGTCGCACGTCGCGAATCCCGGGATCTACAAAGTGCTCGGCGAGAACGAACTGTTTCGCGTCGTCCTCGGCACCTGGAAGCCGGGTCAACGGGACGCTCTGCACTCTCACCCCGCGAGCGCGACGTACGCCCTGACCGCCTGCGACATGCGGATCTACGGACCGAACGGTGTCCTCGCGGCGGAAGCCCAGAGACCGCAGGGATCCGCCGTCATGCAGGGTCCCGTGGCGGCACACACGTTCGAGAATGCAGGCAAGGGCGACTGCCAGATCCTCATCGTGGAGCGAAAGTAGTGCCCCAGGCCGTCGGGACAGGCTCGTTCAACGCGACGCCTTTCGGCCCGGTGTGTCGAGGACGCGAAGAACCGCGCGACGATCGAGCGCCGGCGCGATCGGCTCGGCACGGGCGGACATGGCCGGTGCGGTCTCGCCGACGAATGTCTCGATCATCCGAAGCAGCTCGTCGAACGCCGGCTCGCCCTCGAGCGGCAGGTTGTTCGGCGTATCGATGGCGCAGAGCCGCGCGCCAGGGATTCCCGCGGCGAGCAGTCGACCCTCGTCGAAGGGCGCGATCGCGTTGGCCGGCGCGTGCACGACCAGCGTCGGGCAGCGCACCTGACCGAGCTCGGCGCTGACATCGATTGCGCCGTCGGCCTTGATGACGGCGGTCGCCCCGGCGGGCGTGCAGGACCGGCGCAGCAGCTCGTTGAACGAGCGCATCTGCGCCTGGTCGGCCCCGGGGTAGTGCCGGGTCGTGGACATCTGGCGCACCATGGGATTCTCGGCGTCCCAGCCATCCTCGATCAGCCGCAGCCACGCGTCGCCGTACGGCGTCGGCTGCGACCTTTCTCCGCGCATTGCCACGCCGCGCGCGAAGCCGCTGATCAGGATCAGGCGCTCGAGGCACTCGGGGAACAAGCGCGCGAAACGCACCGCGATGGGTGTTCCTGAGCCGATCGCGAACAGGCTGAAGCGCGAGAGTCCGGCCGCATCGACGACCGCTTTCAGATCGCGTGCCCGCGTGCCCGGGCCGCCCGGCGTCACGTCGCGATCCGACAGTCCCTGCCCGCGCTGGTCGTAGCGAAGGAGCGTGAAGCGACGCGCCAGTTCGCGCAGCAGCGGGCCCTCCGTCAGGCAGTCCCACTCCGCTTCCAGATGGGACATCCACCGGCCCGCCCGGACCAGCGGCGCACCCGCCCCGCACACGGAGTACGCGAGCCGCACCCGATCGTCACTCGTCGCGAATCGGACCGGCGGCCCGGCCGCCCTCGCCGCGCCGCCGACAGGATTACGCGGCCCCTCGGGGGACGCGAGCAGACGGTACCCTCGCCTCGGCACCGTCTGCACGGTGCGCTGCGCCGTGTCGCCGAGCGCCTTGCGCAATGCCCCGATGCATTGCACCAAGCTGTCCTCCGTGACCACGACGTCGGGCCAGACCGTGGCCATCAACTGGTCCTTGGTCACCAGCTCGCCCGCCGCAAGTGCGAGGCAACGCAGCACTTCGAGGCACTGCGGCCTCAGCGGCACCCTGGTACCGTCGGCAGTTCGCAGTTCGTTCGCGTCGAACTCGTAGTAGTGTCCGGGCAGTACGAGCCTGCCAAGGTTCCGTGCGTCGTCCATCCCACTCCCCGACACGACCAGTCGACTCGAGTCCGGCGGAGCAGCTGGCGCGCGCCGCCGGATGTGCATCGTCCGTTGATGCAGCGATTCTTCGGCGATCGACGTCACCGCGTCAAGAGCGGGTCAAGGGCAATTCAAATTTTCCCACCAGGTAGAGAGCCATCGCTCGCGGCGAGATCGATTGAGGCCGGCAGTACCGCGCCCTCAGGCGCTGCGCGATCGACAGGGCGAACAGGGCGAGGTCCGGTACCACCGCAAGGAGGGGGGCACTCGCGTGGGGGTAAAGGTGGCTAAGGCCACCAATGAAGCGCTTGGCCAGATCGAACTCGAACCGGGCTCGCCCGTGTTTGGAAAGGTACTGGGCAGACCAGGGCTGCGTACCAGGTGCGCGACGGCGTGATCGAGATTCATTCCGTCCGCCGCAATCCGCGTGAAGGCTGGGCCGAGGACGCGCAGCGTTTGGCGGAGGAGGGTGGTGACGCGCTGGTCTGGCCGGAACTCGCCAACGAAGGTGGCGAGGCGCTGATTTGGTGATGAAGACTGGCGACAGCGACTGCACGACGGGCTGGAGATTCCCTGCGAGAGTCTGCTCGCCGAGGTGTCCTGACCGTACCGCGCTGCGCAATTTCCGATGGGGCAACCTTTCGACCTTCAGCCCTGAGCATGGAGGAATGAAGGCCGCACTTCGTGATTCGCTGTGCTGGGCCATGGCAAGGCAGGGGACGGGACACCTTGCCGCTCGCCAATCTATGGAACTACATCGTCAACGGCGGCCTCTCCGAGCTTCGATAAACCCGTGGCGACCGTTCAGTCCGGGCTCGCACGGATCGCACGGCCACTGGGTACTGAATGTCCGTGAGCTCAGTCGCCCTTCAGCTTCTTGACGAGCGCCGCACCTGTCAACAATTCCAATTGCGCCTCGAGGCGGATCACCCGGCCGGTGAGGTCCTCGATCTTTTGTTGCTGGGCCTTCATGGCATCGGCCTGGCGGTTCGCCTTGTCCTCGAGCTTGATCATCGAAGTTAGTGCGCCCCAAATCTTGTCGGTGACGCCCATCACGCTGCCTTGCGCGCCCGCGCCTTCGCGGCCTTGGCTTCCATCGTCGCGATGCGCCTATTGCTGGCCTCGATGAAGCTCAGTGCGTCATCGATGGCCGCGCCGGCCCGCTCGGCAGCGGCCTTCGCGGCATCCGCGAGAGCGCCGAGTTCCGCGTCCGCCTCGCCCGTCTCGTACGCAAACGCGCCGCGGCGCATGAGCTCGGAGATCGGAATGTCCAGCTTCTTCGCCTTGGCGACGATCGCCTTCTTGTCCTGCGCGGTCGCCTGCACAACGATGCGCTCTGCCGCTCCTGCCATTTCAGCTGCTCCGAAAACAAACTTATGTACATGGACACTATATGTCCATTTTCGTCCCGTCAGGTCTCGCCCTTGGCTCGGTCCCGCCCTTGGCTCCTCCCGTATGGTTTTCTGATGGGATCGATGGTGGTCGAAGGCACTCATGCGCCGAACTGACGCGGGCCATGCCGTCGTCGAGACCGCAAGGTCACTGCAAGCATGAGCACAGCGCTGAGCCGCCGAACGGTCAAGGATTGCCGAGAAAGTCGCGCTTGCCGATCTCCACGCCGTTGTGCCGCAGGATGTTGTAGGCCGTGGTGACGTGGAAGTAGAAGTTGGGCACCGCGTGGCCCAGCAGGTACTGTATTCCGGTGTAGCGGGTTTCCTTGTCCCCGCGCTTGATGACGATCTCCTTGTCTTCGGTGCCGTCGATCTGCTCGGGCTTGAAGGTCTGCAGGTAGGCCACGGTCTTGGCGAGGCGGGCCTCGAGTTCGCCCAAGGTCTTCTCCGTGTCTTCGTAGACCGGGATCGAGACGCCGGCCAGCCGCGCGGCCAGGCCCTTGGCGGTGTCGGTCGCGATCATGACCTGGCGTGCCATGGGCAGCATGTCAGGGTAGAGGCGAAAGCCCGTGAGCGCGGTCTCGTCCAGCTTCTTCGCGTCCGCGTGGGACTGCGCCTTGACCAGGATGGCCGACAGGTTGTTCAGGGCATTGATGAAGCGCGGCACGCTGGCCTGGTACATGGAAAGGGTCATGAGGGTCTCCGGGCTGGTTGGTGTTTCACTCAGAGTCTAGAACTCTTGATGCCATTGTCGAACGCAAGGCTGCACCCGGTCCATTCTGCACCCGGTCCATTGCCCCCTGGAGTCGCAGCGGCCGGCGCTGCCGCACGAAGATCCCGGACGAATGCGCCGATCGGCGAGGACAGGCTGATTCCGCTCGCCGAAACCACGCGGCAACGGGCTTGGCCGCGCTGAGGTCAATGACGGCGGTTGTTGGACGTTCTATGCTCTCGGCACATCGGGGTTCAGCGGGAGATGCACATGACCTACCGGAGTCCACGGGGTCGCGGGCCGGCCCCCAGGTGTCGCAGGCGTTTCGTCGCCCAGTCTTCGGCACTGCTGGCCGCACCCTGGCTCGGCTGGCCGGGCCGCGCGCGCGCGAAGGCCTACCCGGCCACCGTCGCGGCGATGAAGGCCGGGCGCGACACCGAGACCAGCGTCTACTACCACTACGCCGAGTACGGCCGCCAGGCCCGGCGCGAGGGCTACTTGGGCATCGCCTACCTGTTCACCGCGGTGGCTGCCTCGGAGATGGTGCACGCGACCAATTTCTCGCGACTGCTCGCGCGGCTGGACGCCGACGTGCCGCCGGCACCGAAGCCGGAGGTCAAATCCGGTTCGACGCGCGAGAACCTGCTGCGCGGCGCCAAGGGCGAGATCGACTCGGTAGACGCGTTCTATCCCGGCCTGCTCGAGCAAATCGTGCCCGAGGGTTTCGAGGACGCGATCACCGCCGTCCGGTGGGCCTGGGAGTCCGAGAAGCAGCACCACGACAAGATGCAGCAGATCCTGCGCTGGTCGCCGATGTTCTTCGAGAAGGTCGTGCGGACGATCGACGAGAAGACGGGCCGCTATTTCGTCTGCCAGGTCTGCGGCGCCACCGTCAACGCGGTGCCGGCCAGGGCCTGCGGCGTGTGCAAGCAGCCGGCCACTCAGTACCGGCTGATCGAGCCGCCGTCGGCTCGAGCCGCACCCGCCCCGTCGACGTCCACCTCATGAGCACGCTGGGGACCAACATCCGGTGAGCGCGCGCTGTGAAATCCACCCCGGAAAGGAGAGCCGCGCCTCCGCGTAGGTGCCGTGCACATTCTCCCAGCGTCAGGGCTTCGTCGCGATCCAGCTCGCCGACGGCACGCGGCACGATCTCAATCCGTGCGGCGATCGAATCGGCACGTACGTGGACGGGAAAGGACGCCCGGCCTATCGCAACAAGGGCCTCGGCAGCCGCGGCCAGATCTACCGGCTGGCCGACCAGTCGATCTACGTGTACTGGGAGACTCGGGGCGCGCCGGCCGCGAAGCCGGTGAGCAAGGACGCCCGGGGTTCGCCCTCCAAGCTGTCGGCCGCGGCCGGGCCAGACAGGCCTTTCGACCGCACGCTCGCGCTGCAGGGCATCAGTTTCCGCGTGCGGACCACGAACGACTCCTCCGTCGACACGCATCTTCACTGAACGGCAAAGGTCGCTATCACGCGTGCGGGGCCCGGCCTCACGCGCCTCCGAGCATCGCCTTCTTCAGATCGGCCTGCACCGGCTTGTCGGCCATCCAGATGCGCATCAGCGCAGCGTTGAAAGGCTCGCCGTCGATCGTGCCCTTGGCCTGGCCTGCGTAGCCGATGCGCGTCTGCGCGCCCACGAAGTCCATCGTGACGATGTCGCCGGTCTTCGCCTGGCCGATCGACTTCATGATCGACAGCAGCTGGTCGATCTGCGCCTTTATGGCAGCCGACTGCTCGGCGGTGCTGGTGTCACGGATTCCGTCGGCCAGCGCGCCAGCCAGATCATCGGCCGTCAGGTCGCGCAGCAGGTTGAGCTGCACGCGGCGCGGTTCCGCGGCCAGCACGCCAGCCAGGGTGCCCGCCTTGGCAGGCAGGTACAGGCTCGCGACGTACACCTTGAAGATCATCTTGATGCGGATGCCGGCGCCGTTGAGCACCAGTTCCTTGCCTTCGATCGTCACCTTGTCTTCCAGCTTGACACCGCCGATCTCGACAGCCCAGGCCGGCCAGGCCAGCGACATGCACATCATCACGATTGCCGATCGACGCAGCATTTCAGCTCTCCTTGTCAGTTGCGGCGCGGGTCAGCGCGCGCACGCGAAGCTTAACCACCCGCGCCCCTGTCGTCGAACAGGCCAGAACCGTGCCGTGCGGTCGTCCAGCTCGGATCGACCGGCGAGCAGACGGTCGCCTGCCGGAGTCGCCATCGCACTGAGGATGAACCTGCGCATGATCAAGGAAGTTCTTCGGCTCGAATTCGACGCCCGCGCCGTGCGATCACTCGACCGTGACGACAACGTACCCGTTACCGGAGGGCTGGTAGTAGGTTCCTCCGCATTGCTGCAACGTCGTGCCTTCGATTACGACCGCCGTGCACCCCGCGGGCAGCGTGGCGATGACGACGGAGGTGGCGATGATGCGTCGCCGTGCCACGCCGCCGACGTTGCCCGCCGCGCCGGGCTGATTTATCCCGGGGTCCCGGACGCCGACTCCGGGTGCCCCGACGCCAGCTGTTCCACCTCTCGGGCCTGGCTGATTGAAGCCTGGATCACGCGCATGGAGTGCTCCGGATAGAGCGGCAAGCGCCGCGCCAACCAGTAGAAGGTGCCCAGACCGGCTGCGTCTCTTGCCCATCGCGTTCTTCCCGCTAAAGGTGTAACTCAATCCCGGCTCGGGGCTGCCGAGCTCGGCGCCAAAGGCTCTCGGCTTGAAGTGTCGCACGAAGGACTTCATTCGGCGCGCATCGCAGCCCCGCGGGGTAACATGAGAGCCCGCTCATCCGTCCGCATCGCCGTCGCATCCCAGGCGCCATGTCGATGAAGCCGCTAACCCGCCCATTTCGCGGCAACAAGGCCGCACTGCCCAGCAAGCCCTGCGTGGCCTGCGGCCGGCCGATGAGCTGGCGCCGCCGCTGGGCGCGCACCTGGGACGAGGTGAAGTTCTGCTCCGATGCCTGCCGGCGCGCGAAGGGGGCGCGTGGCTGAGCTGCGTCACCTCGTCGTCGTTCTGGGCGACCAGCTCGACCTGGACGCTGCTGCGTTCGACGATTTCGACGCCGCACACGACGCGGTGTGGATGGCCGAGGTGGCCGAAGAATCGACGCATGTGTGGTCCAGCAAACCGCGCACGACAGTGTTCCTGGCCGCGATGCGCCACTTCGCGCAAGCCCTGCGCGCGGCCGGCCGACCCTTGCACTACACCCAGCTGGACGACGACGCGAACCACGGCAGCCTGCAGGCGCAATTGCTCGCCGACATCGATCGCCTGCGTCCTGCCCGGCTGGTGATGACGGCGCCGGGCGACTGGCGGGTGCTGCAGTCCATCCAGGACGTGGCGCAGGCCCGCAGGCTGCCGCTGGACATCCGCGAGGACCGTCACTTCTACTGCAGCGTGCGCGAGTTCGCGGCGCACGCGCGGGGCCGCAAGTCGCTGCGCATGGAGTACTTCTACCGCGAGATGCGCAAACGCCACGGCGTGCTGATGCGCGGAGAACGCGGCGACGAACCCGAGGGTGGCCGGTGGAACTTCGACGAAGACAACCGCGAGGCCTTCGACGCCGCCGGTCCCGGCAACGTGCCGCCGCGCGCGGTGTTCGAGCCCGATGCGCTCACGCGCGCGGTGATCGCGCTGGTCGAAGAGCGCTTCGGCGCCCACCCCGGCAGGCTGGAGGGCTTCGCCTGGCCGGTGTCGCGCGAGCAGGCGCTCGTGTCCCTGCACAGCTTCATCGTCGAGCGTCTGCCACTGTTCGGCCGCTACCAGGACGCGATGTGGCCCGGCGAGCCGTGGCTGTATCACGCGCACCTTGCGGCCGCGCTGAACCTGAAGCTGTTGAACCCGCGCGAGGTGGTGGATGCGGCTGTCGCCGCGTACCGCGCGGGCGCGGCGCCGCTGGCCAGCGTCGAAGGCTTCGTGCGCCAGATCCTGGGCTGGCGCGAGTACGTGCGCGGCATCTACTGGACCCGCATGCCCGGCTACGCCGAGCTCAACGCACTGGATGCGCGCGAAGACCTGCCCGCCTGGTACTGGAGCGGCGCCACCGAGATGGCCTGCCTGCGCGACGCGATCGGGCAGACGCTGCAGCACGGCTACGCCCACCACATCCAGCGTCTGATGGTCACCGGCCTGTTCGCACTGATGTACGGCGTGCAGCCGCAGCAGGTGCATGCCTGGTACCTGGCGGTCTACGTCGACGCCGTCGAATGGGTGGAGCTGCCCAACACGCTGGGCATGAGCCAGTATGCCGATGGCGGCCTGATGGCCAGCAAGCCCTATGTGGCCACCGGCAAGTACATTCAGCGCATGAGCCCGCACTGCCGGGGCTGCCGCTACGACCCCGCGCAGCGCACGGGCGAGAAGGCCTGCCCGTTCACCACGCTGTACTGGGACTTCCTGATGCGCCACGAGGCCGCGCTCGCTGCCAACCCGCGCATGGCGCTGCAGGTGAAGAACGTGGCGCGCCTGAACGATGCGCAAAAGGCAGGCGATCCGCGAACGTGCGGCAGCCATCCGCAATGGCGAGGTCGCATGAACACGCCGGGCCGCTACCAGGCGTCCGACCTGCAGCGCGCAGCGCGCAGGGCCGTCCCGTGACCATGGCCGACCTCTTGCACGACATGCCTGCATCCTGGGCCGATGTGCTGCCTCCCACGCACAGCGCCGCGCTGGCGCGTATCGCCCGCGTGCGGCCTGCCGCCTACGCGCGCACGCGCAACCATCTCGACGGCGCGGTGACGGGCCTGTCGCCCTACGTCACGCACGGCCTGGTCACGCTGCGCGAGGTGCTGGCCGGCGTGCTGCAGCGCGAGCCGCTGGCGGTGCAGCACAAGCTGGTGTTCGAACTGGGCTGGCGCGAGTTCTTTCGCCACGTCTGGACCCATGCGGGCGACCGCATCCTCGACTCGCTGCACCCGGGTCCGCGCCCCGACGCGGCGTACGCCCCGGTGCTGCCGGCCGACATCCGTCAGGCGCGCACCGGCGTGCCGGCAATCGACGAAGCTGTGCGCACGCTCTACGCCACCGGCACGCTGCACAACCACGCCCGCATGTGGCTGGCGAGTTACGTGGTCCACCTGCGCCACGTGCACTGGCGCGCGGGTGCCGATTGGCTCGTGGCGCACCTGCTCGACGGCGATCTCGCCAGCAACCACCTCAGCTGGCAGTGGGTGGCTGGCACCGGCAGCCACAAGCCCTACCTGTTCAACGCCGACAACGTGGCGCGCTACGCCCCTGCGCACTGGCACAGCGCCGGCTCCGTGCTCGACCAGTCCTACGAGGCGCTGGACCAGGCCGCGCGGGGCACCCGCGCCGTTGCCGGCCCGGGGCCGGCCGACGCGGTCGCCACGTCCGAGCCGCTGCTGCACGCAGCACCACCTGCCGACCTGGGCGTGCACGCGCCCGACGCGAGCACCGCCGAGCGCCTGCGCGGCCGCGAGGTCTGGCTGGTACACCCGTGGGCGCTGCGTGCGCCGCCAACCGACCTGCCGGACGGCGCCGTGGCCATCGGCCTGTACCTGCGCGAGCACCACGACGCCTGGCCTTGGCCCGAGGCGCGCTGGCGCTGGGTGAACGCCGCGATGGCCGCGGTGGCGCCCGAACGCTGGCACGTCGGTGCCGACGGCCTGGTCAGCGCGCTGGCCGGCGCGGCGCGTGTGCGAAGCGTCGACGATCCTCACCTGACGCGCTGGCTCCAGCCCGTCGCACGGCTGGACGCGGCGCCGTCCCTCTTCGCACCCGTGGAGCGCCGTTGCGAGAGCTTCTCGCAATGGTGGACGCGCGCCACGCGCGGCCTGCATCGCGCCGGCGAGCTGCTTTGAACGGACCCGCGCTGGCCGGCACGTGAACACTGCCGTGCGACGTCGAGTGGGCGTGCAGGTGCGGCCGGGCAGGGCAGTGGAGCGTGCGCATCAGCGACCGGTGTCGGCTGTGCGGCAGTCGTTTTCCCGTCACCCTGACTTCCGGAACCGCGCCTCGTCCGGCTTCGTCATCTCGACGATACCGCGCTCGGCGACGATCGCCGCGAGCCGCTGGCCGGCCACGTTGCCCTGCTCGAGCGCGTGCAGCGCGTCGCGCGGCGTGACCATGGCGCCGTCGACCCGCAGATGCGGCACGTCGAGCAGCGCCGGCGGCATGCTCGCGCAGTACGCACGGAAGCGCCCGAGCGCAGTGCCATCGGTGGCGCCCCAGTCGTCGACCAGCGGCGGCTTCAAGGTCTTGCCGGCGGCGTTGGTCGGGATCGCCGGCGCGAACACCACGTACTCGGGCACCTCGTAGGGTGCGAGGTGGGCCGCGCAGTGCGCGCGGATCGATTGCTCGTCGACCTGCTGGCCGGGCTTGAGCACCAGCACGGCCTTCAGCCGCTCGGCGAACAGGTGGTCGGGCACGCCGACCACGGCCGCGCGCAGCACCGCCGGATGCAGGTACAGCTTGTTCTCGACCTCGATGCAGTAGACGTTCTGGCCGCCGCGCACGACCATGTCCTTCTTGCGGTCGAGCAGCCACAGGTAGCCTTCCTCGTCGATCTTCGCCCAGTCGCCCGACAGCACGAAGCCGTCGCGGCGGAACACTTCTGCGGTCTTGCCGGGCTCGTCCCAGTAGCCGGCGTTGGTCTGCTGGCCGCGGTAGCCGACCTCGCCGATCACGTTGGGCTGCGTGACCTCGTTGCCGTCGTCGTCGAAGATCGCGATGTCGGTGTTGGGCGTGGCCAGCCCGCAACTCGTGATCTTGCGGATCGCGTCCTCGGTGGGCAGCGCGAAGCCGAGCGCAGTGCTCTCCGACACCGAGCCGCCGTTGACCATCGCCACCGGTGCGAACGCCTTGTGAAGCTGGTTGATGTAGGTCTCGGAAGCCGCGTGCCCGCCGAACAGGATCTTCTTCAGCGTCGAGCAGTCGTGGCTGGCGAACTCGGGGTGGTTCATCATCATCCACAGCATGATCGGCGCCGCCACCGCCCAGGTCGTGCGCTCCTTCTGGATCAGCTGGATCGCATCGAGCGGTGCGAACGCGCTCATGATCACGCACTTGCTGCCGGTCAGCAGCGCCGGCATGAAGTCGGTGTACACCGCGGTGTTGTGATAGAGCGGCGGCATGCACAGGTTGATGTCGTCGACGCCGATGCCGCGGGCGGCGTGCACGATGTTCTGCGCGCAGCCGGTCGCGTTGATGTGCATCGCCATCGTGCCCTTGGGCACGCCGGTGGTGCCGGACGTGAACGAAATCGCGCACAGGTCCCACTCGTCGATCGTCTCGCTGACCGGCGGCTCGGCGCCCGGCCGGTTCAGGTGCGAGAACGCGATCGTGCCCGTCGGCGCGGCCTGGTCGCCGGTGATGAACACGGCCTCGACGCTTTTCAGGCCGGCGCGCACTGCCTCGAGCTTGCCCTGCCACAAGTCGGGCGACACCACCAGCACCCTGGCGCCGACCTTGTCGATTTGCGCGGCCAGGCCCTCGGCAGTCAGCCCCAGGTTCACCGGCACCGCGATGCCGCCGAGCTTCTGGACCGCCAGATAGGCGATCACGTACTCCGGGCAGCCCAGCGTCAGCAGGCACAGCCGGTCGCGCTTGGCCAGGCCGTGGTCGTGCCGCAGGCGCGCGGCGACTCGGTCGACCTGCTCGCCGACCTGGCGCCAGTTCAGGCGCTGGCCGCCGGGGTGGAACACGTAGGCCTCGCGCTCCGGGTGCCGCGCGACGTTGGCGGCGAGCAGCGACGGGATGTTGGGCGGCCGCTCGCGATACGCCCAGATCTCGGCGCCTTCCCAGGCGATGCCGCGGCCGATCGGCGCCGTTACCCGTGTGACCTGCGCGCCCAGCTCCGGATAGAGCTCGCGCCAGGACTTGCACGTTCCTCGCGTCGGACCCTTGATCTCCCAGGCTCCCATGGGTGTCTCCTCGCTATGCGTTCCGAGTCCGGTGTTTTGGCGCAAGGGGCGGCGAGGGCGGCGGCGCGAGCGCCACCAGCTGCAGCGCCTCGCGCGCGGCCTCGTCGAGGCCGAGCTCGCATCCGTCCACACGGTCGTACAGTGCCGCGAGCGCGGGCGAGTCTGCGGCGAGGACGCGCGCGCGCGCGGCATCGGCCACCGCGTCGGCGAGAATGCGGCGCAGGCGGGCACGGCGGTCGGGCTGCCGATGCGCTGGGACGCCGGTCGACGCGGCGACCTCCAGCCGGGAGGCGAGCTCGGCAATCCCCTGGCCGGTGGTGGCCGTGGTGGTGATCACCGCGGTCGCCCCCGAGGCGGGCTCGCGCAACGCGAGCATCGCCTGAAGCTGGCGCACGGTCTGCTCGGCCTGCGGCTGGTCGGCCTTGTTGACCACGAGGATGTCGGCGATCTCGAGGATGCCCGCCTTGATCGCCTGGATGTCGTCGCCCGCGCCCGGCGCGCACAGCACCAGGCGCGTGTGCGCGAAGTCGGCGACCTCGACCTCGGACTGCCCCGAGCCCACCGTCTCGAGGATGATGAAGTCGGGCCCCCAGGCGTCCATCACCTGCACCACGCCCCAGGCGGTGCGGAACAGTCCGCCGAGGTGCCCGCGCGAGGCGAGCGAGCGCACGAACACGCCGGCATCGCCCGCGTGGGCGTTCATCCGCACCCGGTCGCCGAGGATCGCGCCGCCCGAGATCGGGCTCGACGGGTCGACCGCGAGCACGCCGACCGTGCGGCCGCGCCGTCGCAGTTCCTGGATCAGCGCACCGATCAGCGTCGACTTGCCCGCCCCCGGCGGGCCGGTGATGCCGACGACATGGGCACGTCCGAGGTGCGGCCGGATCGCCGCGAGAATGGCGGGCGCGCCCGGACTTGCATTCTCGACCGCGGTGATCGCGCGGGCCAGCGCGCGCGGCTGGCCGGCGAGAAGGGCCTCGACCAGCTTCTCGACCAGCGCTGCCTGCGACGGAGCCTCCGGCGCCCGCGACGCCGCGCCCATCGCCTGGCGCTCGGGCGTCCCGGGGTCCGGCGCGAAGCGTTGCGACGCTCCCTCTCTCATACGACGACCAGCGGCTCGCCGAAACCGACGGCCGCGCGCGTACGCGCGCAGACCTCGCCGTGGGTGGCGCCGACCGCGATCGCGTGCACGACTGCGCCGTAGGTGTTGGCCGCCGGGTCGTCGAAGGCCCGCGCCAGCGCGTCGAGCGCGCGCTCGACCTCGGCCTGGCTTCGCTGTGCGCCGGAAGGCCTTCAGCTCGGCGAGGTAGCGGTCGATCTTGTCGGCGGCCGGCCGCACCATCGGCGGCGGACGCTCGGCGGGATCGTCGGAGCGCTGGTAGCCGTTGACGCCGACGACCACCGTCTCGCCGGCATCGATGCGCTGCTGGTGCGCGAGCGCCGATTTGCCGATCATCCGCTGCACGAAGCCGGTCTGCACCGCCTGGTACATGCCGCCCTGTTCGTCGATGGCGCCGATCACCTCGAGGATCGCCGCCTCCATCTGGTCGGTCAGCGACTCCACGTACCAGGAGCCGCCCAGCGGGTCGATGACGTCGGCAAGACCAGCCTCCTCGCGCAGGATGTGCTGCGTGGCCACCGCCACCCGTGCCGTCGCTTCGGTGGGGCTGCCGATCGCCTCGTCGTAGCTGTCGGTGTGCAAAGACTGCAGGCCGCCGAAGATGCCGGCCATCGCCTGCACCGCAACCCGCGCGATGTTGTTCAGCGGCTGCTGGCGCGTCAGGTCCGCGCCCGAGGTCTGGGTGTGGAAGCGGAAGCGCTGCGCGCGCGGGTCGCGCGCGCCGAAGCGATCGCGCGTGACGCGGGCCCAGATCCGGCGGCCGGCGCGGAACTTGGCGATCTCCTCGAAGAAGCTGATCGACACGTCGAAGAAGAAGCTGAAGCGGCGCAGGAAATCGTCGGGGTCGCGGCCTCGCGCCTGCAAATCGGTCGCATACTGGATCGCCGAACTGATCGTCAGGCCCATCGCCTGCGCGGGCGTGGCGCCGGCCTGCTGCATGTGCTGGCCGACCACGGACAGCGGGTTCCAGCGCGGTACGTGGCGGTTCATCCAGTCGATGTGGTCGAGCAGCACCCGCCGCTGCCCCGGCAGCGCCAGCCGGTAGAACATGTGCAGCGACGCGTAGTGCGACAGGTAGTCCGACTGGTTGGTCGTGCCCGCGAGGCTGTCCCAGGCGATGCCGCGGCGCCGGGCGACCTCGAGCAGCATCGCGCTCAGCGTGTAGGGCGCGGTGTCGCCCAGGCTGATCGACTCGCGCTCGAAGGGCAGGGCGTCCATGCACGCGGCCATGTCGGCGGCGCTCGAGATCAGTGTGCCACAGGTGCCGAGCAGCTCGCGGTCGACCTCGTCGGGGTCGTAGCCGCGCATGTGGCTGTTGCAGGGCGCGACGAACAGACCGGTCAGGCCCAGCTCGTAGAGCCCGCGCATGCGCGCGTTGTAGTCCTGCGGCACGCCGCAGCCCACGACCAGCCGCGGACTCCATGGCCGCCCGCGGTGCATGCTGGCGTGGATGCCGCGGGTGAATGGCGCCTGCCCGGGATAGCCGAGTTCGGCGTCGTGCCGCGCGGCATCCCAGTCGCGGGGGCCGTACAGCGGCTTGACCTCGATGCCGGAGCGGTTGACGCGCGGCCCGAGGCTGCCGGCCTGGCGCTCGTACTCCTGCGCCCAGCGTGCGGCGGCCTCGTCGTTCTGGTTGGGGTCGGTCATGGCGTCATCCCTGCGATTCGGCAAGCGCGCGCGCCCCGGCCGACAGCGCGGCAATCGTCTCGACGATGTCCTCGCGCGTCGCGCCCGGGTGGAACACCCGCGCGACCCCGGCGTCGGTCAGCAGCGCGACCTCGGCGTCCGGCACGATGCCGCCGACGACCACGGCAACGTGCCCGAGGCCCGCCTGGCGCAGCGCGGCCATCAGTTTCGGCACGATCAAGTGGTCGGTCGCGAGGCTGGAGATGCCGATCACGTCGACGTCCTCCTGCGTGGCGATGTTCACCACGCTGGACACCGTCTGCCAGGGGCCGGTGTAGACAACCTCCATGCCCGCATCGCGCAGGTAGGCGGCGACGATCCGGCTGCCCCGGTCGTGGCCGTCGAAGCCCACCTTGGTCACCAGGACTTTCGGCGGGTGCTGCGACACGGTGTCGTGTGCGGGTTGCGGATCCATGCGTGGTCTCCACGGTCGATCGGAAGAACGAGGGACAGTCTATGCGGTCTTTTCAAGACAAACAACTGTTTGTTTTATGCATCGATTGCCGAATCGATCAAAATGCACGGAGTGCGGCGGAATAGAATGAAGCCAGCAACTGTTCGTTTGTTCTCGCCACGAGCCAGGCCCGATCCTCCTACCGATCCACAACCCATGTCCGCTGCGCCCGTCCGTCCTGCCGCCGCCGTCGCTTCCGCGGCGGCTTCGCCCGCCACACCGAGTCGGCGCCCCCGAGCGGCGCGGGCCGCGGCGGGCCCGGCGGTCGCGGCCCGCACCCGGACGGCGCGCGCCGACAGCCGATTCCCGCAGATCCTCGACGCAGCCGCTGCGCTGTTCGCCGCCAAAGGCTTCCAGGCGACCTCGGTGCGCGACATCGCGCAGGCCGTGGGCATGCTGCCGGGATCGCTGTACTGCCATGTCGCGAACAAGGACGAGCTGCTGGCCGCGGTCTATGCCGAGGGCGTGCGGCGGATTTCGGCATCGGTCGCCGCGGCCGCCGCGCGCCACGACGAGCCCTGGCAGCGGCTCGAGGCCGCCTGCGTCGCGCACCTGGAGGCGCTGCTCGACCGCGATGCCTACGCGAAGGTCGTGACCAGCGTCGGCCCCGAGAGCGTGCCGGCGCTGGCTGCGTCGATGGTGGCGCTGCGCGATGGCTACGAGCGGATGTTCGGCGAATTCGTGCTCGCCCTGCCGCTGCCGCCGCGCACGCCGCGGCGCACATTGCGCCTGATGCTGCTCGGCGCGCTCAACTGGGCGCCGACCTGGTATCGCCCCGAAGGCGGGCAGTCGCCGCGCCGCCTCGCGCGGGAATTCGTGCAACTGCTCAGGGGGCCGCTCGGCTGAATGCCGCGGCAAGGGGGTTCGATCCCGGCGGCAGCCGGCGCCGCGCGCCGGGCACAGGAGCTTCGGCGCGCGGGCGCCCGCCTTCAGCCGTTCCGGTAGATCCGATCGGCATACTCGCGCAACATGCGCGTGGCCGAGAAGCGCGGTCCGTTCGTCACCAGGCTGCGGCGCATCATCGCCACCCAGCGTTGCGGGATGCCTTCGGCATCGCGCTCGTGGAACATCGGCACCACCTGCCGCTCGAGCAGCTCGAACAATGCATTGGCGTCGCGCCAGTCCTGCGCCTCGTGGTTCGCATCCACGCGGCCGTCGATCGCCCAGCCGTTGCTGCCGTCGTAGGCTTCGGCCCACCAGCCGTCCAGCACCGACAGCTGCAGGCCGCCGCCGAGCACGGACTTCATCCCGCTGGTGCCGCTGGCCTCGAGCGGCGGACGCGGCAAATTGACCCACAGGTCGCAGCCCGCCACCAGCTGGCCGGCGAGCGCGATGTCGTAGTCTTCCAGGAAGGCGGCGCGCCCGGCGACGCTGGGCGCGCCTTTCAGCGCGAACAGCCGGCGCACGACCTCTTTGGCCTCGTTGTCGGCGGGGTGGGCCTTGCCGGCAAAGACGAATTGCACCGGGCGCTCGCCGCCGACGAGCCCGATCGCACGCTCGGGCATCAGCGCGATCAGGTGCAGCCGCTTGTAGGTCGCCAGCCGGCGCGCGAAGCCGATCGTCAGCCGCCCTTTGTCGAAACCGCTGCCGGCGGCCGACGCGTAGTCGAGCGGCTCGCCGCGGCGCAGGCGGTCTCCGATCGCGCGGCTGGTGATCATCCCGACCAGTTGCCGACGCGCAGCGCAGCGCGCGGCCCAGAGTTCGGCGGCGGGAATGTCGTCGACCGGGGCCCAGGTTTCGGCCCGGTCGGCGCGCGCCAGCCAGCCTGGCCCCAGGTGGCGATCGAGCAGTGCGCGCATCGGCCCCTGCAGCCAGGTCGGCACGTGCACGCCATTGGTGACGTGGTCGATCGGCACATCGCCCGCCGCACGCCCCGGGAACAGGGGCTGCCACATGCCGCGGGCAACCTCGCCGTGGCGCCGACTCACCCCGTTGGCGTGACGGCTGGCGCGCAGTGCCAGCGCCGTCATGCCCGAGGGCTGGTCGCGGTTGGCCGGGTCGATTCGGCCGAGGGACAGGAAGCGTTCGCGGTCGCCGGCCAGCTCGGCAATGTTGCCCAGCATGGCCACGATTTCGTCCCGGGAGTAGGTTTCGTTGCCCGCTGCGACCGGCGTATGGGTGGTGAACACGACCTGTTCGCGCACGCGCTGCCAGGCGGCGTCTTCACCGCCCGCCGGCTGTCCGGCGCGTGCCTGCGCGAGCAGTTCCAGCACGCCCAGCGCAGGGTGGCCTTCGTTGAGGTGGTACACGCCGGGCTGGATGCCCATCGCGCGCAGCGCACGCACGCCGCCCACGCCAAGCACCGCGTATTGCGCCAGCCGGATCGCGCGGTTGCTCTCGTACAGGCGCGAAGTCACCCAGCGGCCGACGGCGCTGTTCTCGGGCCGGTCGGTGTCGAGCAGGTACAGAGGCACGCGGCCGACGTCGACCCGCCACACCTGCGCGACGACCTCCTCGCCATCGACCGGCACCGTCACCGTCAGCGGCTGTCCGTCGGCAGCGCTGACCCTCACACAAGGCAGGCGATCAGGATCGGCGTCGAGCCAGTACTCGTGCTGGAAGCCGGTGACGTCGATGCGCTGGTGGAAGTAGCCGGTGCGGTACATCAGGCCCACGCCGACCATCGGCAGACCCATGTCGGAGGCCTCCTTCAGGATGTCGCCGGCGAGAATGCCCAGACCCCCGGAGTAGATGGGCAGCGAGCCATGCACCCCGAACTCGGCGCAGCAGAAAGCCACCGGATGCTGCGGGCCGATCGCACCCTCGCGCCACGGCCGCTCGCGATCGTCGCGCAGTTCGCTCGCCAGGCGTTCGACGCTGGCCACCAACGCGGGATCCGCGTCCGCCTGCTCGAGCCGCGTTCGACTCGTCTCGGCGAGCAGCCGCCTCGGGTTGGCGCCGGTGCGTGCCCAGCAGTCGGGGTCGATCGCCCGGAAAGTCGCGGCGCCTTCAGCCGACCAGGCCCAGCGGTAGTTGTAGGCGATCTGCGCCAGCGGCCTGAGCCGCGTGGGCAAGGCACGGCCCAGTTCGGCCACGGCACGTTCGATGTCATCGTCACCGGGAAACATGGTCACCTTTCGGATGCGACACGACGGCAGCCGGTGATCGGGACGATTGTCACGCTCCTGAGGCTGCACGCGCATCCTCCGCCGCGCTTCGCGGTCGCGCAACCTGGCCTTCGCGCGAGAACCCATCGATCAGCTGCACCAGTTCGTCGAGGGCCGCCTCGCCGGGCAGAGGAAGGTTGTTCGGTGTGTCGATCGACTTGAACCGCGCCCCCGGAATGCCGGCCGCCAGCAGGCGTCCTTCCCGGAAGGGAACGATTGCATTGGCCGGGCTGTGCACGATCAGTGTCGGGCATCGCAGATGCCCGAGCTCCGCGCTCACCTCGAACACGGCATCCGCCTTGCCGACCGCGATCGCCTCGGTCACCGAGCACGAGGCGCGCTGCAGTTCGTCGAACGAACGCATCTGCTCCCGGCTGGCATCCGGATAGTGTCGCGTCGTCGACATCCGACGCACCAGCGGATTCTCGTCCTCCCAGTGGTTGGCGATCAGCAGAAGCCACGCCTCGCCGAGTTCCGCGGGCTGCGAATGCTCGCCGCGCGCCATGATGCCGCGCGCGAATCCGCTGACCACGATCAGGCGATCGACCCGCTCCGGAAAGAGCCGCGCGAAACGCACTGCGATCGCTGCGCCGCTGCCGATCGCCAGCAGCGTGAACCGGGAGAACCCCGCCGCGTCCGCCACCGCCTTCAAGTCACGCGCCCTGGTACCGGGCCCCCCGGGCGGCACGCTGCGATCCGAGAGTCCTTGCCCGCGCTGGTCGTAGCGCAGGAGGGCGAATCGGTGCGCGAGCTCCTGCAGCAACGGAGCCTCGGTGAGGCAACTCCACTCCTGCTCGAGGTGCGACATCCAGCGGCCGGCCCGCACCAGCGGCGCGCCCCGCCCGCACACCGAATAAGCGAGCCGAACGCCGTCCGAGGTCGTGACGAACTCCATCTGCGGAGTGGAAGGGAGGGAGTCCGCAGTTGCGTGCGCGCGAGCCCAGGCGCCTGCGATCGAACGTAGCCTGTACCCGCGTTTCGGCTCGGTCTGCAGGATCTCGTGGCTGGCATCGCCGAGTGCCCGGCGCAATGCCGTGATGCACTGCACGAGACTGTCGTCGGTGACGGCCACGTCGGGCCAGACGGCGGCCATCAGCGCCTCCTTCGTCACCAACCGGTCGGCCGACGCCGCAAGGCGTCGCAATACGTCGAGACACTGGGGCCTTAGCCGCACCGTCTCGCCGGCGTCGGTACGAAGCTCGTTGGCGTGGAAATCGAAGCGGTGCCCGTGCAGCGCGAGCGTGCCGCGATCCTGCGTGCCGTCCATCTCCGCCCCCAGACCCACCGCGCAAGCCTGCATCCGTCGCGCACGTATGGCGTGCGCCAACGAACCTGCGGCCGACAGTGGTATCTCTATTCTTCGGCGGCGATCCGGCTGGCGTCAAGCTCGCGACAGCTCGCGAGGAACAGAAACCCGCTCCCGGGACGCGTGTCCCGGGGGCAAGGGTGGGGCGCTTGGGGGAGTGCCCTGGGCGGACGCTATCTCTTCGCGACGGTGCGCTGGAGCGCCGTCTTGCCAGCCGCGGCGTAGAGGACGTCTCCCGAGCGGAACCAGTCCCAGCAGCCGCTGGAGTTGCCGAGGCCGTGAGCGGTACCGGCAGCGCCCTTCATGTCGAAGCAGAACTGCCCTGCGTCGTCGATGCGCCAGCTTCCGTTCTGCGCGACGTTCCCTTGCGACCAGAACGCGCTACCGGTCAGCGATCCGTCGCGCGCGACATACCACTCGAGCAGCACGCTCGAGCCGAAGGCCGGGCCGGAGATGACCGAACCGACGATCGCCTCGCGCAGTTGCGCGGAGGAGAGCTTCGTCGCACCCTTGGCGATCAGTTCGTCGCGGGCGACCGGGGCGCTGCCGGGGGACGGCAGACCCGCGCATCCGGCAAGCATTGCGCAGGTCAGGACGGCAACTGTGGCGGTATTCATGAGAATCCTCCTCGGCGGGTGGTATGCGAGCGCACCGGCAGTCGACTCCCGCGCGTGTCGCTCGTACCCGAGTCTGACCGCGTGTCCGCTCGTGCGTCCCGATCGGACGGCGAAATCAGGGCGAAATTTTCCGAACGCCCCTTGGATCCTCTACCCTCGTGGCGCCGCCCGTGCTAGAACCCCCAGAACAGCGATGCCTGCACGGTGACCCAGGGCTTGGCCGCGCCCTGTGTCTGGGCCTTCAACCGTCGTCGGGCCAGGCGACACCGGCCACACCCAGGAAGAACAGCCGCTTCGAAATTGCCCAGCGCACGGCGAAGTCCAGTTCGTCGCCGTAGGCGCGCTCGCCAGTGACAAGGGAACGTTCGCCCGCAGACGGAACCAGTCGACGTGTAGTTGACCGTTCAGTCGGCGCGACGTTGAAGCGGATGCGGTGCGAGTCGACGTTCGAGTTGGTGACGACCTTCTTGAAGTTGATGCCCTGCACCCATTCGTCGAGCCCGCTGGACAGCGGGGCGTCGAAGGCCTCGTAGCGCGCGGTGTTCGGGTCGTCACCCGGAAGCGCGCGTACCGGTAGGTCAGGCTCGGGCGCCACGCCCATTCGCGTGCCGTGTAGCCGAGCTGCCCGTACCAGGCGCTCGCCCGCACCTCGGCGTCCGCGATGGCTCTGTTGTGCGTACTCCGCCAGCGCGGACAGCCCGGGCACTCCTGCGACGCCGCGGTGGCCCGCGCGCAAGTTCCACGTGCGCTGGCCGTCGCGCGGGACGACTCCGCCCTGCGGGCTGCGCAGCACGGTGTTCGACTCGGGCACGCGGTACGCCGTCACGCCCAGGTCCCAGCTCGCCTTGTCGATCCAGGAAAGATGCACGCCCTGGAAGCGCGTGCCGCTGTCGAAGTCCTTCAGCTCGGCCGGATCGACGTCGAAGTACTCGGCACGGAAGCGGCCCACCTGACCTCGGCGAGCACCGTCATTTCGAACGTGGTGCGGGGGTTGAGGTAGAGGCCCGGATTGGGGCCCGCGTTCGCGCCGCCGGAGAACTTCGAGAACAGGAAACCGTCGTTCGAGCTGCCAGTTCTGCCGACCGACCGACACGCGCGCCGAGCGTTGCGTGCCCGGCCTTGCCCACAGCAGGCCTGCGTACGCCTTCTCCGGCAAGGTCTTGGTGCGCGTGTCCGAGCGGAACAGGTCCTGCCCGGTCGCGCCCGAGGTCAGTGCGGTGAGTTCGCCGTAGGCGTAAGCGCGGGTGTCGCCGAGCCGTGTCGCGCCCGCGATGCCGTACTCGACCCAGGCCTCGCCCCACGACGCCCACCCGGCGCCGGGCGGATCCCGGGCGATCGGGCTGCGGCCGGTGTAGGTGGCGGGGCTCGCGAACCAGGGGTTGTGATCGGCGTAGACACCCGCGCCGCCGTTGAACGTGAATCGCAGCAGCGAGTCCGCGTCCTCGTGCAGGACGGGCAGGTCATCGAAGCGTCCGGTGCTCAGCGCGCCTCGAGGCTGCGTCGTCTCGTCGGCGACCAGGGTCGCAGTGAACACCAGCACCACCTCGCCGGGGCGCTCGCTCAGAAAGATCGCATACGAGGCGTCGCGCACGCCCGGCAGCGATCGGATCTCGGCGAGCGCGCGATCGGCGAGAAGCACGTGAACCGGCCGTCGCCGATCGGGCTCGCCAGCCGCTCGATGCGCCGACGCAGGTCGCGGTCGCCCGCGTCGCGGCCGGTGCTTCCGTACAGGTCGAAGAAGATCAGCGCGATCGGATGGCCGTCGTACTGCTGCGGCTGCTGGGCCACGCGGATCACGCCAGGGGTCGGGGTGTCCGACACCGACGCGCGAGGCGGTTTCGCACCGGTCTGTGCGAAAGCGGGCGCGCAGGCGACCGCGGCGCTCAGCGCCACCATGATCGCCCCTGCACGCCGCGCGCGGCGCCCGCCGGGCGGAGCCGCTCGGGACACGGCGAGAAGGGCGCGCATCAGTCGGTCGGCATCTTCGACTTGTAGCTGCCGCCGCCGTCGATGTTCAGGTGGATGCCGGTGACCCACGCCGCCGCCGGCGACAGCAGGTACTGGAAGCCGTATGCGACGTCGAGCGGAGCGCCGCGCCGCTTCATCACGAACGAGTCGGCGAGGCGCTTCAGCATCTCGGGGTCGTAGCCCGCGTCGAGCGTCGCGGCACCGTTGTCGACCGAGCCGATCACGATCGCGTTGACCCGGACTCGACGGGCCCGACATCGCGGCCAGGCTCTTGCTCATGTGCAGCAATGCGGCTTTCGCGTTGCTGTACGACAGGAACTCGGGCGACGGCGAGGTGCCGACCGCGGAGCCGGAGATCGTGATCGACGCGTTCTCCTGCTTCATCAGATGCGGCAGCACAGCTTCGACAGGTTGTACGCGCTCACCGTATTCAGCACATAGGACTTCACCATGTAGTCCATCGTGATGTCCCACAGCGGCGTGTACTCGCCCCAGCCGACGTTGTTGATCAGCGCGGTGATCTTGCCGAACTTCTTCAGCGTCGCGTCGACCAGCGTCTGCTGGTCGGCCTCGTTCGTCACGTCGGTCTTCACCGCGATGACCTCGCGGCCGGTGGCCTTCTGCACGGCGGCGGCGACCTTCTCGGCATTGGCCAGGTTCAGGTCCGAGACGACGACGTTGGCGCCGGCCTGCGCGAGCACATGGGCGGTCGCGCCGCCGATGGCGCCGCCGGCGCCCGTGATGACGACGACGTAGTCGTCGAGGCTGAACGGGTTCGGAAGGATCTGGTACGGGTCGTGGGCCATGGTGGCACTCCTGCGATTTCCGGACTGGTGGTGGAAGAGGAGACGATGGCGTTCAGTCGAGCTCCTGCACGCCGCCGCCGCTGACCGTCAGGACCTGGCCGCTGATCCAGCATGCCGCGGGCGAGCACAGGAAGAGCGCCGCGTGGGCGATGTCGCTGCCCTCGCCGAGCCGGCCCAGCGGCGTGTGCTTCAGCATCGCCTTCTCGATGTCGGGCGTGAGCACGCTGGCGAGTGCCGCGGTCTTGATCGCGCCGGGCGCGATCGCATTGACGCGAATGCCGCTTGGGCCGAGGTCGAATGCGATGTTGCGCGTCAGGTGGTTCTCGGCGGCCTTCGACGATGCGTACGAGGCCATCCGCGTGTTCTTGTTCTCGCCGGCCATCGACGTGACGTTCAGGATCGCGCCACCGCCCGCCTTCTCGATGTGCGGCGCGCACAACTGCGACAGGTGGAACACCGAGAACACGTTGAGCTCGTAGGCCCAGACGAACGCTTTCCATCGGCATGTCGAAGGGCTTGGGCCCGCCGCCGCCCGCGTTGTTGACGAGGATGCGAAATCTTTCCGAACGTACGCGATGCGTCGCGTCGACCAGCGCCTTGCGAGCGTCCGCGTTCGTGACGTCGCAGGCCATGCCGATCGCGCGTCCGCCGGCGTTCGTGATGGCTCGACGGTTTCGTCCGCGGTCTCCTTGCTGAAGTCGCTGACGACGACCGAGGCACCCGCGGCTGCGAACAGTTCCGAAATCGCGCGACCGATGCCGGCGCCGCCGCCGGTCACGATCGCGACCTGGCCCTGCCAGGCCGAATGCATCGAGTGCCGACATCTGCTATCTCCGTGATTGGACGCCGCGCAGTGTGGCAGTGTCGCTTCCGGTGATCAACGGTGCAACGGCAACCGACCCATTCTGGGCGGCCGCCCAAAATGGGCCGGCAGGGCTTGCGCGGCCACGCGGTGCGCACGCGCTCTACTATCCCGTGGTCAGACACCGACGGACACGGGCGGGGAGCCACGCATGAAGTTCTCGACCGAACCGCGCGCCTTTCCGACTCGGCGATCACCGCTGTCATCAATGGCGTGATCAACGGCGCGATCGCATGGTCCGCGATTCAAGACCAGCATCGGTCCCGCTCTCGATGGACAGCATCGGCTCGCCTGGCGTCACGGCGCTCGGCAACGCGGCCATCGTCGCGTTCTCGCTGACCGCGATCATCACCTGCATCACGTTCTTCGTGTTCCGGCGGCGCTGCACGCAAGTCGGTCGAGGCGCCGTCGGCACTGTCGCGCATGCCGTTCGTGCCTACCGGCGTGAGGATCGCATTGGTGAACACCGCGCTCGTGTTCGGTGCGTTCGTTGCAGCTCGCCGTGCTCTGGCAGCGGCTCGCCGGAACGATCGTCGGTGCCGTCCCTGGTCGCGACCCTGGTCGTCGCGCTGATCGCGGCCGCTCGCGACCGCGATCGCCGAGTGGCGCACGAAGCGGGAGATGCTCGCGTCGGCGGTGGCGTCGACGCCGGCGCGCGCGGGCTGAAGACGCTGCGCGATGCGCAGCCGGCGCTAGCGGCGCTCGCCCGGATCGGCTCGGCGCAGGGCCCGATCCGCATCCTGGATCGCGGCGCTCATCACCGCAGAGGCCTCCATGAACCGGCGCACCGCGTCCACGCTGAGGGCGCGCATCTCGGGGTCGACCGACTCGACGTTCAGCACCCAGCCCTCGACAACGCGCAAGATCCGGCCATCGGCGTGCAGTCGGTCGAGCTTGCGACGGATCGTCTCGCGCGGCCTGCCGGTGATCTGCACCAGGTCGCGCAGGCGTACCGGGCGCAGCTTGGGCTGAGAGTCGGTAACTCGACCTTCGTGATTCAGCGCCGTCGACGGCCGTGAACCAGGGGCCAGGAGGTGAGCGGTGTTCAGGTGCGACAGCGTGCCGAAGATGACCATCGCCTCGATGTCGTTGTCGAACAGGCGTGACGCCCGCAGCACCTGATCGACGATGAAGCGGTTCATCGTGAACGCGACGATGGAGAACGCGCGCCAGTACTCGGGTGGCGTCTCGTCCGGGCGCGCGGAGCGCTCCCCGGGAAGACCCGGCGCTCGGGGGTCTCTTTCGGGGGGAAGGTCGTCCTGGTCGGTTGTGGGCATGGGCGGGCGCCTGTCCGTCGGCGACGCCGATGGGCGCCTCGCCGCGTGAAACGAATGGGCCGAATCTTAGCGCGGCCCCCTTGGTTTGTGATGATTTCGAGACCGAAGCGATCCCCATCGGCGATCGCCACACGATCGCAGCGAAAGATCGTGATCTCACACTTCATTCCATCGATGCAGCACACGCTGCGACGACCAAAGCAAACGATCCAAACCAACCCAAACCTGACGAATCAACGGAGCCCCAAATGAAAGCACTGACCAAGATCCTCGCCCCCATCGCCCTTACCGTCGCCGCCGCCTCCGCGCAGGCCGGTGTCTTCGAGATCGACTACCCCGCCGGCGTGGCCGGGCAGAACCGCGCGGTCGCGGTGGACGCCAGCGCTGCCGCGGTGGCGGGCAGCTCGGCGCTGCAGCTGATCCACAGCGAGGCCGCCTTCAACGGCACGGCCGACGCGAATGCGACGCAGCGCACTCGTGAAGAAGTCCGCAAGGAAGCGCGCAGCGCGGGCTGGTCGCGTGGCTACAACCACGGCTACGACCTGATCTGAGCGCTGCACCTGCCACGCGCCGCGGTGATCGCGGACGCGTGAACGCACGAACAGAACAAACGCCCCCGGAGACGGGGGCGTTTTCCATTGCTGCGCGACCACTGTGTCGCGGGGTGAAATTTCCTGCGTCGACTCGGCGGGAGTGACCGATATCGGTGCAGCCGGTCACGGATGGCGGTCCCGTTCGAACCACCGACCCTTGCCGGCCGTCCCCGTCGCCACGGAGCAGGAGTTCGGTCGCGACGCGCGACCGGCCTGATACTATCGCTCGCCCCGACATTCGGTCAGTTGGGCAGTACGCGCCGATTGACATCGAGCCTTGATGCGTTTCAGTGCCGCCCGAAGCCGGCGCGATCTCCGCGAGTCACGCCAGGCGATCGGAAGCCGAGTCGACTCATGAGCCGTGAACGCTGGCGACTAGCCCTTGCGCTGCTGGTCTCCCTGATGGGTCACGCGCTGCTGTTGAGCCTGACCTTCGGCGGCCAGGGACTGGGGCTTCCTGGCTTCGGATCCCCCTGGCGGGAGCGACGAGTCGAGGCGCCGGCACTGCGGATCGTGCTGGTTCCGACGTATGGCGCTGCCGCGGGGCCGGCGGCCTCGTCGGGCGTAAAGCCTTCGCAGCAGGCATCGATCGCGCAGCCCGCTGCCGGTGCGCCGGCCCCGGCTCCATCAGCGTCCCCTGAGCGGTCTCCAGGAGGAATGGCAGCGGCGATCGTGTCTGCGGCCCCGCCGGCGCCAATGCCAACGCCAACGCTCAAGCCAACGCCCAAGCCAACGCCCAAGCCAACGCCCAAGCCAACGCCCAAGCCAACGCCAAGCTAACGCCCAAGCCAACGCGGAAAGCCTTGGCCGATGCTGACCCGGCGAAAACGCCTTTGCGCGCCGATCGGCAGGGTGACGCTGCGGACGCTCGGATCCCGGAGCCGGCCGCGATCGAGGTGAAGCCGACCGACGCGGCGGCGTTGCCCGTGCCCGCCGCGCCCGCGGTGCCGACGGCTGTCGCCGTCGTGACGCCAAGCGCTTCGAGCCCGGAGAGCCTGACGTCGACGAGTCGAGACGCAGGCGATGTCGCGCGCGAGGCCGCGCGACGCGAAGCCGAACCGCTCGAGGTGGAGCGAAGGGAAGCCGCGCGCCAGGCGGCGCAGCGACTGGAGGTGCAGCGTGAGGAGGCCGGCGCGCGAGGAGGCCGTGCGCGAGGAGGCCGGCGCGAGGAGGCCGTGCGCGCCGAGGCCGCACGGCTCGAGGCGGAGAGCCGGGAGTCCGCACGCCTGGCGGCGGAACAATCGGAGGCACAGCGTCAGACGGTCGCATCCCAGGAAGCCGCGCGTGCCGAGGCCGCACGAATCGAGGCCGAACGCGTCGGGGCCGCACGAATCGAGGCCGCACGAATCGAGGCCGCACGAATCGAGGCCGAACGCCTCGAAGCCGAACGCCTCGAAGCGGAACGGCTGGAGGCGCAGCGTCGGGAGGCCGCGCACCAGCAAGCTGCGCGCGCCGAGGCCGCGCGGCTGGAGGCCGAACGCCTCGAAGCGGAACGCCGGGAAGCCGCGCGCTTGGCGGCGGAACGGCTGGAGGCGCAGCGCCGGGAGGCCGCGCACCAGCAAGCCGCGCGCGCCGAGGCCGCGCGGCTGGAGGCCGAACGCCTCGAAGCGGAACGCCGGGAAGCTGCGCGCCTGGCGGCGGAACGGCTGGAGGCGCAGCGTCGGGAGGCCGCGCACCAGCAAGCCGCACGCGCCGAGGCCGCGCGAATCGAGGCCGAACGTGGGGAGGCTGCGCGCCTCGCAGCGGCACAGCAAGAGGCCTCGCGTGCCCGGCCCGAACAAGAGGCGGCCGCAAGACGGGAAGCCGCCCTGCGAGCAATCGGACGCCAGCTCGACGAGGAGGCCGCCCGGCGCAGAGACACCGCGAGGACTGCTCGCCCGCCTTCCACGCTGCCCCTGTCGTTGAGCACTGCGCGTCGGGTCAGGGTATGGGGACGCGTCGATCCCAACGCCGAACTCATCCGGTACGTGGAGGCGTGGGAACGGAAGATCCAGTTCAACACGCCCGTCGACACGGTCCGCGACGTGGCCAAGAGGCTTCGCACCAATCCCATGGTGACGGTGGCCGTTCGAAGCGACGGTTCCGTGGAATCAGTCAGCTTCGCCTTATCGAGTGGCGTGGCGGAAGTCGACGAAGCGATACGGAGCATCGTGCAAAGTCACGAGCACTACCAGGCGTTCCCGCCCGCGCTGGCCCGCGACGTCGACGTGATCGAGATCCGTCGCACCTGGTACTTCGATGCGGCCATACGGTTCTACTGACGGCCGGCGTTCGAGGCTGATCCGACGTCGGCGCTTCGCCTGTCGGTGCTTCGCCTTGCTGAAGCCGCGAGGGGCTGCTAATCCGGTCAGCATCACCAGGAAACATCCGGCGCAAGCAGCCGCCTTTGCAACACCGCCGCAGCCCGGGTCATGCAGCTGATTCGCTTCGATCAGGTTCAGTGTCTCGTCGATGGTGGCGATTGTTCGCATGTGAATCCCCAGCGCCGATAATGGGTCCTCGTACCCGGGGAAGCGGAACCGAGCTTGCAGTCGGGTGGCGCACCGTGCTCGCTGATCGTCGTTCGGGCGCACGACGCGGCGACCTTGCACAGGCTGAAACCCCACTCCCGAAACGGATGCCACAGTCAGAAGAGGAGACACGATGACCCAGCAGATCGATCGGCGGCGCGTTCTTGGCCTGCTGCCCGCCCTTGCCGTATCCGCGGCGGCACCACGGTGGGCCCGGG
This sequence comes from uncultured beta proteobacterium, assembly GCA_963849015.1. Lineage (GTDB taxonomy): Bacteria > Pseudomonadota > Gammaproteobacteria > Burkholderiales > Burkholderiaceae_E > Quisquiliibacterium. Next base: position 1,038,035 of record CAWKFK010000006.1, on the reverse strand, counting down.
CGGCAAGCGCCGATGACTATCCCGACAAGCTCATCCGCGTGCTCGTGCCGTTTCCGCCCGGCAGCGGCACCGACAACAGCGCACGCTTCATCGCCCAACACCTCACTTTCCAGACGGGCCAGACCGTCGTGGTGGAGAACCGTCCCGGTGCCAGCGGATTCATCGCTGCGAAGGCCGCGGCCAGCGCGCCGGCCGATGGCTACACCCTGTTCATCACCACCAACACCACTCACGCGGCCAACGCCTCCCTGTTCAAGAAGCTGCCCTACGATCCCATCAAGGATTTCGCGCCGGTCTCACTGATTGCCAGGAGCGGACTGGTGCTGGTGGTGCCAACCAGCAGCCCCGTGCGCACGGTGGCGGAGCTGACGGCGCTGGCGAAGCAGAAGCAGGGAAAGCTGACCTTCGCCAGCGGCAGTTCCTCCACCCGGATCTCCAGCGAGCTCTACCTGATCATGAGCGGAGCAAGCGCAGTGCATGTGCCCTACAAGGGCGTGCCACTGGCGTTGACCGATCTCGTCGGAAACCAGTTCGACTTCATGATCTCCGACATCGGGCCGGCCAGGCCCCTGATCCAGTCAGGCAAGCTGCGAGCAATCGCGGTGACCACGGCGCAGCGCCATCCGCTTTTCAAGGATGTACCTACGATGGCCGAGAGCGGACTGCCAGGCTACGAGATGACGGCCTGGGTCGCCGCGTTCTTTCCGGCAGCCACGCCCAAGGCGATCGTCGAGCGGATGAGCCAGCTCGTGCAGAAGGCGGTGAACAGTCCCGCAGCGACCGAGCATTTCGGCGTGTCGGGCGGGGAGGGTGTTTCCTCGACGCCGGAAGAACTGGCCGCATTCGTGCGCAGCGAGACCGCGAAGTGGGCCAAGGTCGTCAAGGCCGCAGGCATCGAGCCCGAGTGAGTGTTCCTTTTTTTGAATCGACGATCACCATGAATTTCGAACATTCCGAAGAACGAATCGCGATTCGCGATGCCGTGGACGCCCTTTGCGCCGGTTTCGGGCCGGACTACTGGCTCGAACGCGACCAGGACGGCCGCTGGCCCATCGAGTTCTGCGACGCCGTGGCAAAGGGTGGCTGGTTCGGCATCACCATGCCCGAGGAGTACGGTGGCTCGGGGCTGGGCATCGGTGCCGCGGCGATGGTGATGCGCACCGTCGGCAAGCTGGGAGCGGCGGCCGTGTCGTCGGTGCATTTGAACCTGTTCGGTCCGCAACCGGTCGTGGTGTTCGGCACGAACGAGCAGAAGCGCCGCATGCTGCCGCCCCTGATCGGCGGCCACGACCGCGCATGTTTTGGCGTGACCGAACCCAATGTCGGATCGGACACCACGCGCATACAGACCTTTGCCCGCCGAGTCGGCGACCGCTACGTCGTCGATGGCCAGAAAGTCTGGACGTCCACCGCCCAGCAAGCCAACAAGATCCTGCTGGTCACGCGCACGACACCGATCGAGGAGTGCAAACGGCCGATGGACGGCGTCACGCTGTTTTACACCGACCTCGACCGTTCGAAGGTGCGCATCCGCCAGATCGACAAGATGGCGCGCAAGGCGGTGGACTCCAACGAGTTGTTCATCGACGGAATGGAAGTCCCGGTCGAGGACCGCATCGGCGACGAGGGTAAAGGTTTCAAGTACCTGCTGCACGGGCTGAACCCCGAGCGCATCCTGGTCGCCGCATCCGCGCTGGGCGGGGGCGAGACGGCACTCAGGTGCGCCACGACCTACGCCAACGAGCGTGTGGTGTTCGGCCGCCCCATCGGCAAGAACCAGGCGATCCAGCATCCGCTGGCCGAGTGCTGGATGCGGCTTCAGGCGGCCGAGCTGATGATGTGGAAGGCTGCCTCGCTGTACGACGCCGGCCAGCCCTGCGGCGTCGAGGCGACCGCTGCCAAGTACCTGGCAGCCGAGGCCGCGTTCGAAACGTCGACACGCGCCGTGCGCACGCACGGTGGCTTCGGCTTTGCCAAGGAATTCCACGTCGAGCGCGGCTTTCGCGAGAGTGTGCTGGCGCTGCTGGCGCCGGTGACGCAAGAGATGGCGCTGTGCTACATCGCCGAGCAAGCGTTGGGGCTACCCAAGTCGTATTGAGCTGCGGGGTTCATTTGCGAGGGCATTGCCCCTCAGGTGCGGCACCCCGCATAATCCCCATCAGCCCGGTACAGGAGTCTGCGCATGGCCAGCCCAGTCGAGAACATGATCCGCGGCGTCGTCACCAGCGCGGTGACGAAGATCGCCGAGTTCAACCGCGATCGGCGGACAGCCGACGGGCCGAACCCCTACCTCACCGGCATTCACCAGCCGATGACGGCCGAGACCACGCTCACCGATCTGAAGGTGACCGGTCAGATTCCGGCCGAGCTCGACGGCAGCTACGTGCGCAACGGCCCCAACCCGGTGACCCCGCCCAACCCGGCCACCTACCACTGGTTCGTCGGCAACGGCATGGTGCACGGCGTGCGGCTGCAGGCGGGCCGCGCGCTGTGGTACCGCAACCGCTGGGTGCGGGGCGCCGGCGTATCGGCAGCGCTCGGCGAGGCGCCGGTGCCCGGGCCGCGGGCCGAAGGCTTCGACACGCCCAACACCAATGTGATCGGCCTGGCCGGCAAGACCTGGGCGATCGTCGAGGCTGGCGGCTATCCGGTGCGGCTGGATGGAGAACTCGAACTCCATCGCCCACGACACGTTCGGCGGCACGCTGAAGCATGCGTTCTCGGCGCATCCGCACCTGGACCCGGCCACCGGCGAGATGCACGCGATCTGCTACCTGGGCAAGGTGCAGGACACGATGTGGCACGTCGTGGTCACGCCCGAAGGCCGGGTGCGCCGCGAAGAGCCGATCGCCGTGGTGCACGGTCCGTCCATCCACGACTGCATGATCACGCCGAAGTACGTCATCGTGCTCGACCTGCCGGTCACCTTCTCGATGAAGACGCTGCTGGCGGGCCACGCCTTTCCGTACCGCTGGAACCCGGCGCACCGGGCCCGCGTCGGGCTGCTGCCGCGCGAGGGCAGGGGCAGCGACATCGTCTGGTGCGAGGTGGAGCCGTGCTACGTGTTCCACCCGTGCAACGCGTACGAGACCGACGACGGTCGCGTGGTCATCGACGCCTGCGTGCACGACACCATGTTCGAAGGCACCTTCGCCGGCCCGTCGTCGAACCGCGTGACCTTCGAACGCTGGACGATCGATCCCGCCGCCCGCACGGTCGAGCGCCGCGTCATCGACCCGTCGCCGCAGGAGTTCCCGCGTCCGAACGAGGTGCTGATCGGCCAGCCCTACCGCTACGCCTACACGCTGGCGCTGCCCGAAGGCGGCAACCCGGCGTTCCTGGATGCGTCGCAACTCTACAAGCACGACCTGCAAGCCGGCACACGCCAGGTGCACGACTTCGGCGCCGGCCAGGTGGCGGGCGAGTTCGTGTTCGTGCCCAGGGCCCAGGCGGCGGGCGAAGACGACGGCTGGCTGATGGGCTATGTGATCGACAAGGCTCGCGACACCACCGACCTGGTGATCCTCGACGCCGCGCGATTCGAGGCCGCGCCGCAGGCCCGCATCACCATCCCGCATCGCATCCCGCCCGGCTTCCACGGCAACTGGATCCCGGCGGCCTGATCAGAGCGGTCTGATCCAGGCGGTCTGAGGCGATCGTGGGTCGCCGAGGCCTCGTTCGACAGCCGCGTGGAGCCGGTGCCGTTCCGCGCGCGATTTCGAGAACGACAAGTGGATGGCACAGCACCCGGTCGTCCATTCCAAGCAGCGACTGAATCACCGGGTCGGCATCGCGGAACTGTTCGACCCAGACCGAGGTGTCCGTCCGAACCCGCGTCACCGGCTCGAATCTGTCGCGGGTCGCTGCCGCGGAATGCCCTTCATCCTTGGTGGCCTACCACCCAACCACAGGAGCAGGAACCCATGACTACAGCACGAAGGTATCTGCTGGGCCGGCTTGTCGCCGGCACGCTGATCGTTGCGCCGATGTACCTGGCGGTCTTGCTGCTGGCGCAGGCCGTTTCATCGATGATCGGTGTGATCAATCCGCTCATCTCGCTACTGCCCGAGGGGCTACGATCCGAAAAGCTGGTGGCGATTCTGCTCGTGATGGTGTTGTGCCTCGTGGTCGGGATGTTCGTTGGTACGCGCCCGGGGCAGGCCCTGCAGGAGCGACTCGAGCAGGTGCTCGTGTCGCGCCTTCCCGGATACTCGCTCTTTCGAAGCCTGATGCAGCGGATCGCGGGTGAGAGCCGCGAGCAGGCGTGGACGCCGGCGCTGGTGGAGATCGAAGAGGCGCTGGTGCCGGGGTTCATCATCGAGGAACTCGAGGATGGGCGGTACACGGTCTTCGTTCCTTCGGTGCCCACGCCGCTGGCCGGCGCGGTCTATGTTCTGGAGCGCGGACGTGTTCATCCTGTCGACATCCCGTTCACGCAAGCGATCAAGGTCGTCTCGCGCTGGGGGCAGGGGGCCGGGGAGATGGTGAAGGCGATGGAGCGCGAGGCGGCCGCGCGAGCTTCACGACCGGGCGACGCAGGCGCGCCCGGCGCTGCGCGGGCGCTGTCCTAGCCCCCTCGGCGCCGCTGCGGCAGCCGCGATCTCGATGGCGACAGACCGGCGCCGTGACTCCGGGTCACCTCCTGGACGCCGAGCATTTCCACGTCATGGTGGACGAACTCGGCGCGCTAAGCAGGGTCGTGACGCAGATGGCGCTCGGGCGCAGCCTGTCGACGATCTGCAGCGTCGGGCGGCGGCGCCGCGGTCATCCGGCGTGGCTGGAGCTGAGTCGGCTCGACTGACGTCGATGCCGGCTCAGTGTCGGGGCAGGATGCCCATGCGCTTGCAGATGATCTGCAGCATGACCTCGTCGGCACCGCCGCCGATCGAGATCAGCCGCAGGTCGCGAAAAGCCCGCGACACCGGGTTGTCCAGCGTGAACCCCATGCCGCCCCAGTACTGCAGGCACGAGTCGGTCACTTCGCGGCACAACCGGCCCACCTTGAGCTTGGCCATCGAGGCCAGTTCGGTCATGTCCCCGCCCGCCATGTGGACGTCGGTGGCCCGATACACCAGAGAGCGCAGGCACTCGATCTCGGTCTTCAGTTCGGCCATCCGGAAGTGCACGACCTGGTTGTCCAGGATCGGGCGACCGAAGGCGATGCGGTTGCGGGTGTATTCGATCGTCTCGTCGATCACGTTGGTCAATGCGGTGATGCGCCGGGCCGCCGCCGACAGCCGCTCCTCCTGGAACTGCATCATCTGGTAGGTGAAGCCCATCCCCTCTTCGCCGATCCGGTAGCGCTGCGGCACGCGCACCTCGTCGAAGAAGATCTGCGCGGTGTCCGACGACCACATGCCGATCTTCTCGATCTTCTGCACACTGACACCCGGCACACGCCGTCCCGCTTCCTTGAGCGGCACGCAGATCAGCGACTTGTTGCGATGCGGCGCGTCGTCGGAAGTGTTCACCAGCAGGCACACCCAGTCGGCCTGGGTGCCGTTGGTGATCCACATCTTCGAGCCACTGATGACGTAGTCGTCACCGTCCTTGCGGGCCCGGGTCTTGACCGAGGCGACGTCGGATCCGGCCCCGGCCTCGGACACGCCGATCGAGACGACCTGCTCGCCGCGGATCGCCGGCACCAGGAACTCTCGGCGCAGCTGATCGGACCCGAAGCGCGCCAGCGCCGGCGTGGCCATGTCGGTCTGTACCGCGATGCCCATGCTGACGCCTTGCGTGCCGGTGCCGCCGATCGCTTCGCAATAGGCGATCTCGTACGAGTGGTCGAGCCCAAGCCCGCCGTACGCCACCGGTTTGTTGACGCCCAGGAACCCCAATTTCCCCATCTCGCGAAACAGCTCGTGCGCCGGAAAGATGCCCGCCTTCTCCCAAGCCGCGATGTTCGGCGTGATCTCGCGGGCAATGAAGCTGCGGACGCTGTCCTGCAGCGCGATGTGTTCGGGGGTGAATTGCATTCAGTCCTCCCGGATCCCGAGTTCGGTCACCACGCGCGTCCACGAGCTCAGGTCGGCGGCCAGCACCCTGGCGAAGTCGTCGGAGGTGGAACCCAGCGGCTCGAGGTTGAATTCGCGCAGCTTCTGCTGCATCTGCGGCGACTTGACGATGCGCGACATCTCGCTCGACATCAGCGCAACACGGTCGGCGGGTACGCCTGCCGGAAACAGCGCGCCAATCCAGCCGTTCTGCTCGAAGCCCTTGTAGCCCGACTCCAGGAAGGTGGGCACCGTGGGCAGCAGGCTGGAGCGGCGCGCACCGTTGATCACCAGCGGCTTGATCCGCCCCGCCTTCAGGTGTGGCATCGAGGTGCCGGTGTCGGCGAAGCCGATCGGCACGTGGCCGGCCAGCAGGTCGGCCAGCAGCGGCGCCGCGCCCTTGTAGGGTACGTGCACCATGTCCAGGCGGGCTTCGCGCTTGAGCAATTCGCCGGCGATGTGCGCGCTGGTCGCGTTGCCGAAGCTGCCGTACGAGTACTTGCCCGGATTGGCGCGCACCAGCGCGACGAGTTCTTCGAGCGTGTTGGCCGGGAAGCTTGGCAGCACCGCGATGATGTTGCTCGAAAGCGCGATCTGCGAGATCGGCAGGAAGTCCTTGAGCGGGTCATAGGGCAGGTTGCGCCGCAATGCCGGTGTCTGCACGTGCGCCGTGTAGGTGAACAGCACCGTGTGGCCGTCCTTGGGCGCCTTGAACACGTGCGTGGTCGCGACAATGCCGCTGGCGCCGGCGCGCGTCTCGACGATGACGGGTACTTTCAGGCTGGTGGTCAGCTCGGCGGCCATCAGCCGCGCCACGGTGTCGACGATGCCGCCCGCGGCCGAAGACACCACCAGCGTCACCGGCTGGCTGGGGTAGGTCTGCGCGCGGGCGAGCGGCAGCAGCCCTGGGCCCAGGGCGCCTATGAGAAAGGCGAGAATGGCCGGAAAGAAGCGGGACATGATGATCTCCTGGTGGGGACGCGGGCACTACGCGGCCGGCGCTCATCCGGGGCGACGCGCTGCACCAGCCGTCATGCCGCCGTCGATGACCAGTTCCGAACCGGTCATGTGGCGCGAGGCGTCGGAGGCCAGGAACAGCACGCCGTTCGCGATCTCCTCGGGGTCGGCAGGCACGCCGAGCGGAACGCCGGCGCGGGCCAGTTCGTAGGGGTCGAGGGCGGTGGCGACGCCCCCGGTTGCCGGCGAGGCCGCCTTGGTCCAGATCGGCGTGACGATGATGCCGGGATGCACGGAGTTGACACGGATCCGGTCGCCCGCTGCGGCGCACTCCATCGCCATCGACTTCGCGAACAGGCGGACCGCGCCCTTGCTGGCGCTGTAACCCGCAAGATTGGCGGAGCCGCGCAGGCCCGCGACCGAGGACATCAGGATGATCGAGCCGTCGCCTCCAGCCCGGCGCATGGCCGGTACGGCGTGCTTCACCGTGAGGAAGACGCCGTCGATGTTGACCGCGTTCTGGCGGCGGAAGTCCGCCAATGACATCGCCAGCGCTGGGCCGAACAAGGCGATTCCCGCGTTGGCCACGGCGATGTCGAGCCGTCCGTGGCGCTGCTCGATGGCGGCGACGATGCCGGGCCAGGCGGCCTCGTCGGTCACGTCCTGGTGAACGTAGCTGGCGACTCCGCCGCTCGCGACGATGTCGGCGACGATGGCCTCGCCGCCGGCGTCGTCGAGGTCGGTGAGGACAACCTTGGCCCCTTCGCGCGCCAGCACCCGCGCACAGGCCGCGCCGATGCCCGAGGCGCCGCCGGTGATGAGAGCCACCTTGCCTTCGACTTGTCGCATACCCGGCTCCCTTGCACCCAAGAAATGTCGAGGATACTCGTTCGCGACGCACGAACGGAACTCCGGCGACGCTCTACGTGCGCTCCCTGATTGACGTGCGCTGTCCAGCAGGTACCCTGAGCGATCGACCGACGTCTGCCGCCAGGGCCAACTCTTCTTTCACCCAAAGACCATGCCTGCCACAATCACCGACCATTCGATCCAGACCGCAGCCCGCGAGGCTGCGTTCTCCATGCCGCTGGAAGAGATCAATCCGGCCAATCCGCCGATGTTCGTGAACGACACCATCGGCCACTACTTCGAGCGTCTGCGCCGCGACGACCCGGTGCACTTCAGCCGCAGCCCGGTGTTCGGCGAATACTGGTCGGTGACCAAGTACCGCGACATCATGCAGGTGGACACCAACCACCAGGTCTATTCGTCGGACTGGAGGCTGGGCGGCATCGCGGTGGGCGACGCGCCCGGCGGCGAGCGCCTGCCGATGTTCATCGCGATGGATCCGCCGCTGCACGACGAGCAGCGCAAGGCGATCAGCCCGATCGTGGCGCCGGCGAATCTGGCCAATATGGAAGACCTGATCCGCGAGCGCACGCGCAAGGTGCTCGACGAGCTGCCGCGCAACGAGACCTTCGACTGGGTCGACCGGGTGTCGATCGAGCTGACCACGCTGATGCTGGCCACGTTGTTCGACTTTCCGCTGGAAGACCGGCGACTGCTCACTCACTGGTCGGACGTCGCCACCGCCAACCCCATCTTCAATCCCAAGGCGCCGTCGGCCGAGGAGCGCATGCAGGAGCTGGGCAAGATGCTGGCGTACTTCACGCGGCTGTGGAACGAGCGGGTCAACGCCGCGCCGCGCAACGATCTGGTGTCGATGCTGGCGCACGGCGAGGCCACGCGCAACATGACGCCGCAGGAGTACATGGGCAACCTGATGCTTTTGATCGTGGGCGGCAACGACACCACCCGCAACTCCATGACCGGCGGGCTGCTGGCGCTGAACCAGAACCCGGACGAGTTCGCCAAGCTGCGCGCCAACCCCGACCTGATCGGCAGCCTGGTGCCCGAGATCATCCGCTGGCAGACCCCGCTGGCGCACATGCGGCGCACCGCGTTGTGCGACACCGAACTCGGCGGCAAGAAGATCCGGAAGGGCCAGAAGGTGGTGATGTGGTATCTGTCGGGCAACCGCGACGAGGAGGTCATCCCGGACGCCGACCGTTTCATCGTCGATCGCGCGCGTCCGCGCCAGCACCTGTCGTTCGGCTTCGGTATCCACCGCTGCGTAGGCAATCGGCTGGCCGAGATGCAGCTGCGCATCCTCTGGGAAGAACTGTTGCCGCGCTTCGAGACGATCGAGGTGATGGGCGAACCCGAGCGGGTGCCTTCGTCGTTCGTGCGGGGCTACACCAGCCTGCCGGTGCGCATCCCCGGCTGACGCTTAGTTTTCTCAATTTTCGAAGGAGTCTCCATGCAACCCACCCGCCGTCTTGTCATCGGCTCGATGCTCGCCGCCGCCGCCGCGCCGGCGTTCGCCCAGGCCTGGCCGTCCCGACCGATCAAGCTGATCCTGCCGTTCGGTCCCGGCTCTGCCACCGACACGCTGGGCCGGACGATCGGCGAGCCGCTGTCGCGCGCGCTGAAGCAACCGATCGTGATCGAACACAAGCCGGGCGCGAACACGACGATCGCCACCAATATGGTCGCGAAGGCCGCGCCCGACGGCTACACCTTCGGATTGCTGACGAACTCGGGCCTTGCGGCCAGCCCGGGCGGCCTGACCGAGGGCGTCAACTACGACCCGGTGAAGGAACTCGCCTACATCACCACGGTGGCCTCGGTCGACTACGTGCTGGTCGTGCATCCGTCGCTGAACGTGTCGACGCTGCGGCAGGTTGTCGACCACGTGAAGGCGAACCCCGGCAAGCTCAGTTACGGCAGCGGCAACACCGGCGGCATCTCGTACATGGGCTACTTCGTGAAGTCCAACGGGCTGGACATCGCACATGCGCAGTACAAGTCCGTGCCGCCGGCAATGGTCGATCTGATCGCGGGCCACGTGCAGATGATGGTGGCCGATGCCGGTTCGGCGGCGCCGCAGATCCAGGCCGGCAAGATCCGCGCGATCGCGGTGACGACGCCCAAGCGGCACCCGCTGCTGCCCGACGTGCCCACGTTCGTCGAGAGCGGTTTCCCGGCGCCGCCGGACTTCTCCGGCTGGTGGGCCTTCACCGCGCCGGCCGGCACGCCGGCCGACATCCTCGACCGGCTGAATGCCGAACTGGTGCCGATCCTGAAGCAGCCCGAGATCGTCGCCACGCTGCTGCGCTCCGGCATCGTCGCCAACCCGTCGACCCGCGAGGCGGCGACCCGCTACCAGCGCGATCAGTTGCAGGTGTGGACGAAGATGATCGCGGAGACTGGGCTGAAGGCGCAGTAAAACTGAAATTTCGGAGAACCGACCATGATTCGCAAACTCTCGCTGTCTGCTCTTGTCTTCGCCGGTCTGCTTGCCGCCGGCTGCGCGTCGATGGGAGGCGATGCCCCCGCGAAGGCCGCCGACGGGGTGCTCGTCGGCACCAACGGCATGACGCTGTACACCTTCGACCGCGATACCGTGCCCGGCAAGAGCGTCTGCAACGGGCCGTGCGCCACCAACTGGCCGCCGCTGATGGTGTCGGCGGGCGCTACGCCCAGCGGCGACTGGACGATCGTGACCCGCGACGACGGCGGCAAGCAGTGGGCCTACAAGGGCAAGCCGGTGTATTTCTGGATCAAGGACCAGAAACCGGGCGACCGCACGGGCGACGGCTTCAACAAGGTCTGGCGTCTGGCGCGGCCCTGAGCGCGCTTCACCGCGTGGGCGTCGAACGGATCACCGTCTCGTTCCGCGCGGTACGGAGCGGGTACGCGTTTGGCGCCCATGCGAACGGGCCCGACATGCAGGCGCGGGCGCGCAAGGTCTATGGGCAGTTGCCGTGCTGAAACTATTGGCTGCGGTCAGGACGGCACCATCACCGTGGGGGCCAACCCGAGTTTCTTCGCGCGCCGCGCAAATTTGCGGTCGTCGAAGGAAGCAATGCGAGTGCTGGACCGGTAACTCGCGTGATGCAGCGCATCGGCGAAATCCAGACCGGCTTCGCAATTCGAGATAGCCTGCTCCACCGTAGCGCGGTCTTCGATCGTGACGTTCGGAAGATCGATCAGGTGCCGCAAGACCGACAACGCTTCTGCCGGCGCGAAGCCGTAGTAGCCGCGCATAACCCACTCGAGCTCGAGGATGACCGTCTTGCACACCATGAGCGACTGGCCGGACTCGATCAGGCGTCGCGCAGCCAACCGTTGCTGCCGTGCCTCGGCATCGGCGTGGTCCTCGATGTAATAGCGCGCGAGGACGTTGGTGTCGAGACCAATCATCGCTCGAGGAGAACGGCTGGGTCGAAGTCAGGCGGCACGGCGTTGCGTTTGCTCTTGAGCAAACCGAATCCAGTACCGGGCACGCGGGTCGGTGAGGTCCTGACTCGCATCTCGACGTGATCGCCAACCAGCGAGAATTCGATCCGGCTGCCCTGTCGAATCCCCAACCGCTGGCGCAGCTCCTTCGGAATCGTGACCTGCCCCTTGCTGGTCACCGAGGTTGCAGTCATACGCATTCTCCCATGTATTACCGAGTAATACTAGCACTGTAGTCGTGCGCGCTGAACCCTTCGGGTCGACTAACGGAAACAGACGCACGGCGCCCGGGCGCCGTGCAGGCTTGCGATACGACGCCCGTCGCCGGGCTGTGTCGAGATCTACTGGTCGGCCTTGATGCCGAAGTCGTCCGACATCTTGCGCCAGCGCTCGAGCTGACCACGCGTGAAGTCGCGGAACTGCTCCGGCGTCGGCGTGACGACCTCGCTGCCGGTTTCGGCAAGCCAGGTGGCGAACTCCGGCTCGCGCACGACTTTGGTGATCTCGGCGTTCAGTCGAGCGACGATCGGTGCCGGAGTGCCCGCCGGCACGAAGAGGCCGGTCCACGACATCATGTCGAACCCGGTATGTCCCATCTCGGCCATCGTCGGCAGGTCCGGGAAGCGCGCGATGCGCTTGGGAGCCAGCACGCCCAGCGGAACGACCCTGCCTGGCTGGATGTACTGCTTGTCCACTTCCGCGAGGAATCCGATCGAGACGTGGACCTGCCCGGCGGCGGTGTCGAGCAGCATCGGTCCGGTGCCCTTGTACGGCACGGTGCGAAGCTGGATCTTGGCGCTGCGGGCCAGCAGCTCGCAGACGAAGTGCTGGCCGCTGCCGTGGCCGGACGTGCCGCACAGCAGCTGCCCGGGCCGGGCCTTGGCCCACTCGATCAGTTCGGGCAGGGTCTTGATGCCGAGCCCCGCATGCACGACGAGCACCGGATACCCGAGAGTGAACTGCGCCACCGGGGTGAAATCCTTGACCGGGTCGTAGCGGATCGGCATGCCCAGTGCGGGTACCGTGACCACCTCGGTGTTGCCGCCGAACAGGGCGGTGTAGCCGTCGGGCGGGGACTTCGCGACGAACTCGGCCGCGATCGTGGTCGATGCGCCCGGGCGGTTCTCGACCACGATCGGCTGCTTGAGTAACTCGGCCAGGCGGGCGCCGAAGCGGCGCGCGCGAATGTCGACGACCCCGCCCGACTGCGAACCGACCACGAACTTGATCGGCTTGGTCGGATAGTCCTGTGCCCTTGCTTCCCGGCCGCCCAGAAGGCTCGTCGCCGTTACTGCCAGCGCCAGCAGGCCGAACAGCGTGCCGCGCATCCTCGATTCACCCAATCGCATCGTGTCTCCTTCCATCCTCGTCTTCCGGGTAGGCGTCGCGCCGGTGGCGTGACGCGGGAAAAACTATACGTGTGGATTCGCGATTTGGTGTGCCACAGTCTTGCTGGGCGCTAGGATAGACAGCATCGAGTGTTCTGGCGTCGATCCCCGAAGTCGGTACCGATCCAGACTTCGAGCGCGTCCAGTCGATGAGTTGAGCGCCGCTACGTCGACGACGCGCGGCGCCGTCCATAATCCGAAGCACCATCAGCCGGAGGAATTTGTGAGCGACAGCACTGCGATCGGCAAGACCGCCGCCACCTCGAGCGTGACCGTCACGGGTACGCTTGCCCACGCCACGGCAGTGACCGCACCCGAGGTGCCCGGCAGACGGGAGTTCTTCAAGTATCGCGATCTGCTGGTCGGCGACGCCACCGGCGGGCGCCTGCGTGCGCAGGTCATGTCGGCCAGCCGCGGCATGTCGCAGCCGACCGGCTGGCACTATCACGTATGCGAGGCGCAGTTCGTCTACGGGCTCAAGGGATGGGTCGATCTCGAGTTCGAGGACGGCCGTAAGCTCCGCCTGCAGGCCGGAGAATCGCTGCTGATCCCAGGCGGCATGAAGCACAACGAAATCGCCACGTCGGAGGAGTTCGAACTCCTCGAGGTCACGCTGCCCGGCGACATGGGCACGGTGCCTTGCGACCGGCCCGCCCACCTGGGCTGACGGCGCGCGCGAATCGCGCATACTGCACCCTTGCAGGGAACACCACGACTTCATCGAACGAAAGGAATCGAACATGCTGAAGGAACGCTATGGCGACGTCGCAGTGACGCTTCGCGATCACGTCGTCGAGATGGAAATCCAGCGCCCGCCGAACAACTTCTTCGACCACGCGCTGATCCGCGACCTGGCCGACGCGCTTGGCGACGTCGACCGCGAACCCGATGCGCGGGTGGTGGTGCTGTGTTCGCAGGGCAAGTCTTTCTGCGCGGGCGCCAACTTCAGCAACCGGCAGGCGTCGGTGCTCGACAGCGCGAACCCGCGGGGCCGCAACCCGCTGTACGAAGAGGCGGTGCGCCTGTTCTCGTGCCGTAAACCGGTGATCGCGGCGGTGCAGGGCGCGGCCATCGGCGGTGGCCTGGGGCTGGCGGTGTTCGCCGACTTCCGCATCGCGTCGCCGGACGCGCGCTTCGCGGCCAACTTCGTAAAACTGGGCATTCACCCGGGCTTCGGCCTCACCTACACGCTGCCGCGCCTGATGGGCCAGCAGCGCGCCGCCGAGATGTTCATGACCGGCGAACGCATCGACGGCGAGACCGCCCATCGCTGGGGCTTGGTCGACCGTCTGGTGCCGGCGGAATCGCTGCGCGCCGAGGCCCTGGCCTTTGCCAAATCGATCGCCGTAAACGCGCCGCTGGCGGTGCAGTCCACCCGCCTGACCCTGCGGCGCGAGATGGCCGCGCGCGTCGAGGAGCAGACCGACCGGGAAGGTGCCGAGCAGTCGTGGCTGGCGCGCACCGAAGACCACAAAGAGGGGATCCGGTCGGTGGCGGCGCGGGAGGCGGGCGACTTCAAGGCGCGCTGAGCGGCAGTTGTATTTTCAGGGCTCTCCCTCCATATTGATTGGATACTGGGGGGAGTTCCTATGCAGTCGATCCATCGGCCCGCCGCCGTAGCGGGCATGTTCTATCCGGCCGATGCGGCTGCTCTGCGTACGGCGGTTGTGGACTATCTGAGCGTCGCCTCGCACGCGGGGGCGCGAGCCGATACGGTCCCGCCGAAGATCCTCGTCGTGCCGCATGCCGGTTACGTCTATTCGGGCGCGGTGGCGGCGCATGCCTACGCGCTGCTGGCGCCTTGGCGCGGCCGGATCACCCGCGTCGTGCTGCTGGGGCCCACGCATCGCGTCGCGGTGCGCGGCATTGCGGTGCCTGGCGTTTCCGCGTTCGACACCCCGCTGGGCGCGGTGCCGCTCGACCGCGCGGCGATCGATGCTTTGAAGGGCCTGCCGCAGGTGGTCGAGAGCGATCTGGCGCACGCGCAGGAGCACTCGCTCGAAGTGCAGTTGCCGTTCCTGCAGTCGGTTCTGGAAGGCTTTTCACTGGTTCCGCTGGCCGTCGGTCACGTGACTGCGGACTTGGTGGCGCAAGTGCTGGAGCGGCTCTGGGGCGGCGACGAGACGTTGATTGTGGTCAGCTCGGACCTGTCGCATTACCTGCCGCACGCGCGGGCCTGCGCCATCGACTCGGCGACTGTCGCGCGGATCCTGAACTTCGATTCGACGATCGGTCATGAGGAGGCGTGCGGGGCGACGCCGCTGAACGGCGCGCTGGACGTCGCCAGGGCTCATGGTCTGAAGCCGCACCTTCTCGACCTGTGCAACTCCGGCGACACGGCGGGCGATCGCTCGCGGGTGGTCGGGTACTGCGCGATCGCGTTCCGGCCGGTCGTAGCTGTGCGGACATCTGTGGATGCCGGGGCGGAAGGTGCGGAAGGCGCGGAAGGCGCGGAAGGCGCGGACGAGGCGGGAAAGTCGGGGCGCCGCAGCGTCGGTGGCCGCGACGCGCTCGGTCCGGCCCTGCTGTCACGGGCGCGCAACGCGATCGCCGCGCCGCTCGGCCTCGTGCAAGTCGAGGAGCCGGCACACGCCGCTTTGGCGCGCCCCGGCGCCTCGTTCGTGACGCTGCACCGCGACGGCGAGCTGCGCGGCTGCATCGGCCGCCTCGAAGCCGGCGAACATTCGCTGGACGAGGACGTGCGGCGCAATGCACACCGTGCGGCCTTTGCCGACCCGCGGTTCGCGCCGCTGGCTGCGCACGAATTCCAGGGACTGGCGGTCGAGGTGTCGGTGCTCGGCGCGCTCGAACCGATGCCGGTGCGCAGCGAGTCCGACGCGCACCGGCTGCTGCGTCCCCACGAGGACGGCGTGGTGTTCTCGTGGCGCGGCCACCGCTCGACCTTCCTGCCGCAGGTCTGGGAGCAATTGCCCGATGCGCGCGAGTTCCTGGCGGCGCTGCGGCAGAAGGCGGGCCTGCCTGCCGACTTCTGGCACGCCGACGTGACGCTCGAGCGTTACAGCGTGCACAAGTACGCCGACGACGAGGTGCTGGCATGACGGAGCGTGACGATTCCTTCGGCATCCACCCGGCGCAGTGGTGGCACGCGCTCGACGACGGCCGCATCCAGTGCGATCTGTGCCCGCGCGACTGCCGGCTGAACGACGGGCAGCGCGGGCTGTGCTTCGTGCGCGCGCGCCAGGGCGATGCGCTGGTGCTGACCACCTACGGCCGCAGCTCGGGCTTCTGCATCGACCCGATCGAAAAGAAGCCGCTGAACCACTTCCATCCGGGCTCGAGCGTCTTTTCGTTCGGCACCGCGGGCTGCAACCTCGCCTGCAAGTTCTGCCAGAACTGGGACATCTCGAAGAGCCGCGAGATGGACCGGCTGATGGACCAGGCAAGCCCGCTGCGCATCGCCGAAGCCGCGCGCGACAGCGGCTGCACGAGCGTCGCCTTCACCTACAACGACCCGGTGATCTTCGCCGAATACGCGATGGACGCGGCCGATGCCTGTCACGACGCCGGCGTGAAGACCGTCGCGGTGACGGCCGGCTACATCCACGCCGAGCCGCGGCGCGTCTTCTACGCGAAGATGGACGCGGCCAACATCGACCTGAAAGGCTTCACCGAGGACTTCTACTTCCGGCAGACCGGCGCGCACCTGGCACCGGTTCTCGACACGCTGCAGTACGTGAAGCACGAGACCGACTGCTGGCTCGAGATCACCACGCTGCTGATCCCCGGTCAGAACGACAGCAGCCGGGAAATCGACGCGATGACTCGCTGGATCGCCGAGCACCTGGGCACCGACGTGCCGCTGCACTTCACCGCCTTCCATCCGGACTACAGGATGACCGATGTGCCGGCCACGCCGCCGACGACCTTGACGCTGGCGCGAAAGATCGCGCGCGACAACGGTCTGGCGCACGTGTACACCGGCAACGTCCACGACCGCGAAGGCGGCACGATCGGGTTGCACCGGCTGCGGCGCGGCGCTGATCGAGCGCGACTGGCACGAAATTCTGCGCTACGAACTCGACGAACACGGCCGCTGCCCGCACTGCGCCACGCCGCTGGCCGGCCGCTTCGCGGCTGCGCCCGGCCGGTTCGGGCGACGCAGGATTCCGGTCCGGGTGGCGGTGCGCTGAAGCCCGTCGACATCGTGTCCGCGGGCGCGGCCGCCCGCTAAGGCAGCACGGCCGTCCGCTAAGGCAGGCACGGCCGTCCGCGAAAGCAGGCGCGGCCCGGCCGCGACGCGCCTACCGCGGCAACAGCGCCACTGCCTTGCGCGTCGCCTCCGACAGCATCGGCACGACGCTCACCGCGTTGCTGGTATGCGGCACGCAGTCGGTGCTCCAGACGTGGCGCACGCCGCAGCGCTGCAGAGTCTCGAGCGCGTCGCCGACGAACAGGGCGTGCGTCACGGCAACGTCCACGCTGGCGGCGCCTTGTTCGAGGCACTGCCGCGCGGCGATCGCCAGCGTGTGCCCGGTGCTTGCCACGTCGTCGATCAGCACGACCGCGCGGCCGCGCATCGGCAGGTCGGCTGGCAGTGCGACCCGAACGTCGCGGTCGCCCAGGCGTTGCTTGCGGCAGCAGTCGTGATCGAGCGGCTGCGCCCGGCCGAGGGCGACGCCGCCGCTCTGCGCGGCGAGCCGCACCCACGGCGCGGATTCCTCGTCGGGCCCCAGCAGCAGCGGGTCCGGCACCTTGCGCACGGCCCATGCGCCGAGCAGCCCCGCTGCGGACAGCGCCACCCCGCGGCTGCCGGGCAGCACCGCATCCAGGGACGCGACGCGGTGCAGGTGCGGATCCACCGTGATCACCGTGTCGAACGCCTGCGCCAGCAGGCGCCCGACGTGGCGCTGGCTGACGGCCTCGCCGGGGGCGAACGCGATGTCCTGGCGCATGTAGGCGAGGTAGGGACAGACCAGCAGCAGGTGCCGCGCGCCCAGCTCGCGGGCAGCGGGCGCCGCGATCATCAGCTCCACCAGTTTCTCGTTGGGCTGGTGCAGACCGCGCCACAACACCACCGTTGCGCTCAGCGCGGCCGGCAGGCGCAGCTTCAGTTCGCCGTCGGGAAAGCGGTGGCGCTCGATGATCGACAGCGGCACGTGCAGCGCGCGTGCCAGGTCTGCGGCCGGATCCCGCTCGTCGTCGAACGCGAGCACCTGCGCGATCGTCATGTGCCGGCCGTGGCGGAGGCGACGACGTAGCCGCTGTCGCGCGCGGCGAGGTCGCGCGCGAAGGCGAGGTCGGCCGTCGTAGCGCGCGTGCAGCCGGTAGAGCGGCTGGCCGGCCCGCACCACGTCGCCGACCTTGCGCAGCAGGTCGACGCCCGCGCCCGTGACCTGCGGCGCGCCCGCCAGGCGGGCGATCCGCGCCAGCTGCAGGTTGTCGATCGCTGTCACCTTGCCGTCGCCGGCCGCGCAGACCTCGTGGGTCATCTCGGCGGGTTCGGCCGTCGGAGTGCGGCGGCCCTGGGCATCGATGATCGCTTCCATCTGCACCAGCGCCCGGCCTGACTCGAGGATGTCGCGCGCGATGCGCCAGCCGTCCCCGCCGCGCACGTCGGGGTCGAACTCGATCACGCGGCCGGCCAGCCGCAGCGCCTTGTCGCGCAGGTCGGCGGGGGCCAGCGGATCGTTGCGCAGAACCCGCATCACGTCGCGCGCTTCGAGCACCGGGCCGATGCCGTTGCCGATCGGCTGCGTGCCGTCGGTGATCACCGCCTCGAGGTGCAGCCCGAGGTGGCCGGCAACGTACTCGAACAGCTTGCGCAGCTGCTGGGCGGCGGGCATCGAGCGGACCTTGGCGGTCGGGCCGACGGGGATGTCGAGCACCAGGTGCGTGGAACCGGCGGCGATCTTCTTGGACAGGATCGAGGCCACCATCTGCCCGGGCGAGTCGATCGCCAGCGGCCGTTCCACCGAAATCAGGATGTCGTCGGCCGGGGACAGGTTGGCGGTGCCGCCCCAGGCCAGGCAGCCGTTGGTGTCTCGAACGATCTGAACGCAGCCGCTCGAAGGGCAGCTCCACGTCGGCGAGCACCTCCATCGTGTCGGCCGTGCCGGCGGGCGAGGTGATCGCACGCGAAGACGTCTTGGGACAGAGCATGCCGTGGGCGGTGACGATCGGCACCACCAGCATCGAGGTGCGGTTGCCGGGGATGCCACCGATGCAGTGCTTGTCGACCACCGGGCCGCCGCGCACCTTGCGCTGCCAGTCGAGCCGGCGGCCGACGGCGATCATGGCCTCGGTGAGGTGCACCACCTCGTCGCGGTCGAGGGCGTCGCCGTTGGTGGCCACGACGAAGGCGGCCAGTTCGATCTTCGAATAACGCGCCTGGGCCACGTCGGCGACGATCGCGAACAGGTCGTCGCGCGACAGCCGCTCGCCGGTGATCTTGCGGTGCAGCGCGCCGATCGACGCCGGCGGCTCGGCCGGGGTCACGTTGGCGACCTGGCCCTCGGCCGCGTTCATCCGCGCGAAGGCGTCTTCGCGACAGGCCGAGCTCGCAGGCCTGCACGATGCGCTCATCGTCGACGACGTTGAGCACCGCGCTGATGGCCTTGCCGTTGGCCTGCACCATGACCTTGGACAGGGCCTGGAAGCCGGAGGCGCGCACCACCGGGCAGTCGCGGTGCAGGTAGGCCACGTTCTCGCGCCAGGTGTCGATCGCCACCCGTCGGATGCGAAGGTCTTGCTGGGTCATCCGATCAGTCTACCGCCTGGCCTCGACCGGCCCCGGGATCGGATACTTCGCGAACGCCGCCGCCACCGCGGCGTCCACTGCCGCCTGCACGTTGTCGAGCATCTTCTGCGTCACGACGTCGGTGACCACGCCTTCCCACACCAGCTGCTTGCGCGCGGCGTCGACGACGTCGATGTTGAGTGTGCCCTCCCTGTACTGCGTGACGGTCGTCTGGTCGGCGTACCATGGCCACGCCGAGTACAGACCGTAGCGGTAACCGTAGTAGCCGCGGCCGTAGCCCAACGCCATGGTCGGCGAGTTCCAGACGCGCAGCTTGTCGCTCAGGGCGGCGTTGAAGTTGACCAGCAGTTGCGGCGCGCGCTCGTCGAGGCGCATGCCGCGCGCTTCCAGTTCGCGTTGCGTCGCCGCCTTCAGGTGTTGCGACACGATGCTCTGGTAGCCGCCGCGATCGGTGCCCAGCGGGCTGACGAATCCGAAGGTCCGATAGCGCGTGAAGTCTGCCGCGCGGTCGTAGTCCACGCGCACCTCGGGCCCGGTGGCGCAGCCGGCGAGGGTCAGCAGCGACGCCAGCAGCGACGCCGCGACCAGCCGCAGGATGCCGTTCATCGATCTGGTTCGCATGGTTTGCATGTCTTCCGAATTGCAAGGTGCAGACGCCGATATGGTGCCACGCCTGCGGGGTGCGCTTCGCCCCCGACTTGCTGCTCCGCGCGGCGGCCGCATCGTATGATCGCCGGCAGGCCTTCCATCCATCAGGAGTCACCGATGCGACTTCCACTGTCGTTCCGCAATGCCACTTCGCGACCGTCGGGTCGACCCGACGCTGGCGCGATGCACGCCGTACGGGTTGCGGCGGCGGCCTTCGTGTCGCTGCTGACATCGGTCGGATTGGCACCCGCTCCGGCCGTTGCCGCCGAGCCGGGCGCCTACCCCGACAAGCCCGTGCGCCTGATCGTGCCGTTCGGCGCCGGCAGCGGCACCGACATCAGCGCGCGCTTCATGGCGCAGCGTATGGGCGAGACCAATGGCTGGAAGATCGTGGTCGAGAACAAGGCGGGCGCCAACGGATTCATCGCCGTGCAGGAACTGCTGAAGGCGCCGGCCGACGGCTACACGATGCTGATGACCGGCAACACCACCCACGCGGCGAACCCAGTGTTGTTCAAGAAGCTGCCCTACGATCCGGTCGCCGATTTCATCCCGGTGATGCGCCTGTCGGTCGCGCCGCTGGCGCTGTTCGTGGCGCCGAAGCACAACGTCGGCAGCGTGGCGGACCTGATCGCGCTGATCCGGAAGAACCCGGGCCGGATGAGCTTTGCGACCGGCAGTGCGTCGCACCGGGTGGCCGCGGAGATCTTCCGCAGCGAGCGTCAGCTGGAGCTCACGCACGCGCCGTACAAGAGCAGTCCGCAGGCGCTCGCCGACCTGGTCGGCGGACACGTCGACCTGATGTTCGTCGACCTGGGCGCAGGCATGTCGTTCATCCGCGCCAACCAGCTCAAGCCGCTGGCGATCACGACGCTGAAGCGTTCGCCGGTGCTGCCCGATGTGCCGACGATGGTCGAGTCCGGGTTCCCCGGCTTCGAGGTCACCGGCTGGACCGGTCTCTTCCTGGCGAAGAACACGCCGCAGCCGATCGTCGACGCGATCTACAAAGTGACCGCGCAGTACGCAGGGTCCGAAGCGGCGCGGCAGTTCGCGTCCGGCCACGGCTCGGTCGTGGAAGTCCTGACCCCGGAGCAGTCGATGGCGTGGGTGCGCAGCGAACTGAACCGCTATCGCGAGATCTTCACACGCGCCGGGATCGAGCCGGAATGAACCTGCCTGAACCGTCCCGCCAGGACGCCACACCCGCGGACGCCGGCTTCATGCGCCTGGCCGTCGACCAGGCGCGCAACGCCTGGTCGGTCGGTGAGGTGCCGGTCGGCGCGGTGATCGTTCATCAGGGCAGGGTGCTGGCGACCGGCTTCAACCACCCGATCGGAAGTCACGATCCGACCGCGCATGCCGAGATCCGCGCGCTGCGGGCCGCTGCCGAATTGCTCGGCAACTACCGTCTGGTCGATTGCGACCTGTACGTGACGCTCGAGCCCTGCGTGATGTGCGCCGGGGCGATCATGCACGCGCGCATCCGCCGGCTGGTGTTCGGTGCGACCGATCCGAAGACCGGTGCCTGCGGCAGTGTCGTCGATCTGATGGCGCAGCAGAAGCTGAACCACCACACCGTCACGATCGGCGGGGTGCTCGCCGCGGAGTGCGGAGGCCTGCTGTCCGAGTTCTTCGCCGAGCGGCGCCGGCGGCGTCTGGCCGAACGCACGACGCACGACGGTGACGCCCCGGGGGCTTCGAGTGGGATCGACGTCGTTTTCCACGACGATGAATGATCGGCACGCGGTCTCGGCCGGGCGGCGGGATCCGAGTCGCTGAACTCGACTCGCCGCAGTCATCGCCCGAAACGACAAGGGCGGCCGAAGCCGCCCCTGGTGACGCGAAACGATCTGCCGCTCTTACTGGATCTTCGCCTTCGCGCGCAGGTCCTGCTGCAGCGTCTGGACGCGGCGGCGCTCCAGCTCCTGCTGGATCTGCGGTTTGACTTGTTCGAACGGCGGCGGGCTGGATTCGCGCACGTCGTCGAGGCGGATCACGTGCCAGCCGAACTGGGTCTGCACCGGCGCCTCGGTGAACTTGCCTTTCTCCAGCTTGACCATTGCGTCCGAGAACGGTTTCACGAAGGTGCCCGCGCCGTTCCAGTCGAGATCGCCGCCCTTGGCAGCCGAGCCTGTGTCCTTCGACTGCTTGGCGAGATCCTCGAATTTCGCGCCCTTCTTCAACTGCTCGATGATCTTCTTGGCGTCGTCTTCCTTTTCGACCAGGATGTGGCGCGCCTTGTATTCCTTGTCGCCGCCCGACTTCGCGACCTTGTCGTACTCGGCCTTCAATTCGGCGTCGGTGATCGGATTCGCTTTCAGGTGGTCGCGGATCAGTGCGCGGATCAGGATCTCCTGGCGCGCGTTCTCGAGCTGCTTCTGAACGTCGCTGTTGCGCGCCAGGCCCTTCTTCTCGGCTTCCTGCGTGAACAGTTCGCGCGCAATCAGTTCCTCGCGAACGGCGGCACGCAGTTCGGGGGAATCGGGCCGGCCCTGGGCCGTGAGCGCCGCGACGAAGTCGTCGACCTTCTGTTTCGGGATCGCCTTGTTGTTGACGACGGCGGCGTTCTGCGCCCAGCCGGTCGACGCCGCGCCGAGGATCAGGGTCAGGGCGACCGTGCGGACGCGGTTGCGGATCAGGCTCATCGAAGTTGTTCCTCTTGCGATTGAAAGGGGAGACGGGAAGGCGGGAGGGGATGCGGCGAACGGGATCGGGAATCGGGTCGGCGAACGGGATCGGGATTCGGGGGGCACCGCGCGGATGCCGACGCCGGGCAACTCGCCGAAGCTCCTGGGAACGCTATGCGTCCGGCGTGCGTGCCTCGATCACCAGTGCGTGGATCCGATGGGGCATCCAATCGAGCACCGCATCATACACGAGCCGATGTCGGGCCAGCGGCGCCAGTCCTGCAAACCGGGCACTGGCCAGCCGGACGGTGAAATGCCCCGCGCCGCCGGCGGCGCCGGCGTGTCCGGCGTGTGCTTCGCTGTCGTCGACGATCTCGATCGGATCGGCCGGGAAGTGCGCCTGCAGCCGTTCGCGCAGCTCATCGATGGTCGGACGCATCGGCAGGCTCCTCCTGGATGTGACGGCTGAAATACAGCGCCTGAGCGATCACGAACAGAACCGTCAGGCCAAGCGAGCCGAACAGTTTGAAGTTGACCCAGACGTCGGTCGAAAAGCGCTGCGCGATCACGATGTTGAGCACGCCCAGCGAAGCGAAGAAGATCACCCAGGCCAGATTGAGCCGGTCCCAGATCGGATCAGGCAGCCGGACCTGCTTGCTCATCATCGCCTCGATCAGGTTCTTGCGCATCAGGTAGCGCGAGACCAGCAGAGCGAGCGCGAAGGCGGCGTACAGCACGGTCGGCTTCCACTTGATGAAGGTCTCGTCGCGGAACAGCAGGGTCATGCCGCCGAACACGACGATGATCACCAGGCTGGCCCACTGCATGTTGTCGACTTTTCGGCCGCGCAGTTTCAGCCAGCCGATCTGCCCGATGCTGGCGACGATCGCGATCGCCGTGGCGGCATAGATGCCGTGCGTCTTGTACGCGATGAAGAACAGGATGACCGGAAACAGGTCGAACAGCAGCTTCATCTGGGTCTCGAAGTGGATTCGGGGCTGGTTGTCGCTCGCATGTTCCGGCAAACCCGGGTGCCGGGCTAATGCATCGAGCGGGCGACGCCGGTGCCCGAGGTGGTATGCAGCAGCGAGAGATCCCAGCCGGTTCGCGCGAGCGTCTGCCTGAACAGTTCGATCACACCGTGCAACGCCCGTTGGGACAGGATCAGCGAGACGGAATCGGGGCCGCGGCCCGGGCTGCGGTACTGGAACTCGAGCACCCACTTCTGGTCGGAGCGCCGTCGTCCGCATCGGATGCCGACCACCAGGGCTGGGTGGTCGCCGGTGCGCGCGCCCGGGCAATCGGCGGCGCGCTCGCTGCGACCGATAGATACCCGCGAAGCAAGCGCATCGTGATGCGCCGACGCGATCACCTTGCGGACCTGGGCATCGGCCGAAGCGGGAACTTCTGCGGAGATCTGCACGATCTTGTCGAAGCGCGCGGCCAGATGCGCGCACACCCGCCGCGTCAGATGGAGCCGGTAACGCGCGCCGTCAGGAGACTCGACCTCGGCCTCGAGCCGATCCTCGGTGGGATCGTAGCGAAGGCCGAAGGCGCGTGGCATGCGTGGATCCGAGACGCGTCAGGCGCTGGCAGCGGGAGCCGAAGCTTCCTGAGCGGCGGCGGCCTTCGCCTTGTTGGCACGCTCGACCAGTTGGGACATCATGCGCTCCTGCAGCTTCAGAGCGGCGGCGAAGCCGTTCAGCGGCATCACGATGGATTGCGTCGCCTCGAACTTGGTGGTCTGCTTGCCTTCTTCGACCGCGGCCTGACCGATGCCGAACTCCAGACGTACCAGACCGTTGTGGATCGAAACGTTGACGAGGCGGTCTGCAAAGGCGGTGGGAATGCTCATGTGAATCCTTCTGAATCGGGAGGGGTTGGGTAATCGCGCATTATATAATGTTTGATTGTTCGATCCATCCCAACGGAGTTCTCATGGCCGACCGCACCCGTACCCGTCGCAACACCCTCGAGCGCCGCTGCATGCCCAAGGTCCTCAAGCGCCTGTTCAAAGGTGCTCCGCGGCCGATCTTCCGGATGCTCGAGAAGGTCAAGAAGGCCTGATTCGACGACGCTCGAATCCGGCCGCCACCCGATCCAGGGTTCCGGCCGGGTTGCGTCGGCGGATTCTAATCGCCGCGCCGCTTCGACGGCGCGGTTTCGCTTGGTGCCCGGCGTGCGCGACTTGACGGAAGGCACCGCGGGCGGGACCATCCCGCCTCGTTCGAACAACCCCCTTCCGGAGAACGCGTCATGCAAGGCCACATGATGGACATGCCGCTGCTGATCTCGTCGATCCTGCAGCACGCCGACCGCCATTTCGGCGACACCGAAGTCGTGTCGCGGCGAGTCGAAGGCGACATCCACCGCTACACCTACTCGCAGTGCCACCAGCGCGCGCGTCGCGTGGCCGACGCGCTGACGAAGCTGGGGGTGCGCAACGGCGACCGGGTCGCGACCCTGGCCTGGAACGGCTACCGCCACATGGAGCTGTACTACGCGGTGGGAGGGATGGGCGCCGTCGCGCACACCATCAACCCGCGCCTGCACCCCGATCAGATCGCCTGGATCGTCGAGCACGCCGGCGACAGCTACGTCGCGTTCGACACCACCTTCCTGCCGATCGTCGAGGCGATCGCGTCGAAGTGCCCGAGCGTGAAGGGCTGGATCGCGCTGATCGACACCGACAAGCAGCCGGTGTCGGACAAGATCCCGAACCTGATCAATTACGAGACCCTGCTGGCGAGCGGAGCCGACGGATTCGAGTGGCCCGAGCTCGACGAGCGTTCCGCCGTCGCGCTGTGCTACACGTCGGGCACCACCGGCAACCCGAAAGGGGCGATGTACACGCACCGCTCGACCGTGCTGCACGCTTACGCGGCGGCGCTGCCCGACGCGATGGGTGCGTCGGCGCGCGACACCATCCTGCCGGTCGTGCCGATGTTCCACGTCAACGCCTGGGGCCTGCCGTACACCGCGCCGATGGTCGGCGCCAAGCTCGTGTTCCCCGGGCCCGCGCTGGACGGCAAGTCGTTGTACGAGCTGTTCGAGACCGAGGGCGTGACTTTCTCGGCGGGTGTGCCGACGGTCTGGCTGGGCCTGCTGCAGCACGTCAAGCAGAACGGACTGAAGTTCTCGACCTTCAAGAGCACGGTGATCGGCGGCTCGGCCTGTCCGCCGGCGATGATCCGCACCTTCAACGACGACTTCGGGGTCGAGGTGGTGCACGCCTGGGGCATGACCGAACTGTCGCCACTGGGCACGCTGTCGAAGCTGTCGCGCAAACACGTGAAGATGAGCGACGAGGACCAGCAGAAGATCCTGGCGAAGCAGGGCCACGTGATCTACGGCATCGACATGAAGATCGTCGGCGACGACGGCAAGGACCTGCCCTGGGACGGTACGACCTACGGCAACCTGTTGGTGCGCGGTCCCTGGGTGATCAAGGAGTACTTCAAGGGCGAGGGTGGCGACCCGCTGGTCTACGACAGCGAAGGGCGCGGCTGGTTCCCGACCGGAGACGTGGCGACGATCGACGCCGACGGCTACATGCAGATCACCGACCGCAGCAAGGACGTGATCAAGTCCGGCGGCGAGTGGATCAGCTCGATCGACCTCGAGAACCTGGCGATCGCGCATCCGGCCGTCGCCAATGCGGCGGTGATCGGCGTGGCGCATCCGAAGTGGGACGAGCGGCCGCTGCTGATCGTCGCGAAGAAGCCCGGCGCCGAGGTCACGCGCGAGGAACTGCTGAAGTTCTACGAAGGCAAGATCGCCAAGTTCTGGATGCCCGACGACGTCCAGTTCGTCGATGCGATCCCGCTCGGCGCCACCGGCAAGATCCTCAAGACCAGGCTGCGCGAGCAGTTCAAGGACTACACGCTGCCGGGCGTGTGAGGCTGGGCGGCGACTGCGCGCCGAACGATTCGACTCTACAGGGAGACGTTGTGACTCAAGCACACTACGCAACGCACGGCGATGTCGCCGTGATCACGATGGACAACCCGCCCGTCAACGGGCTGGGACACGGTCTGCGCCGCGGCATCCTCGAGGGAGTGCGCGCCGCGCTGGCCGACGACGCGATCAAGGCGATCGTGCTGACCGGGGCCGGCAAGGCGTTTTCGGGCGGCGCGGACATCCGCGAATTCAACACCCCGGCGGCATCCGCGCAGCCGAGCCTGCACACGGTGATCGCGGCGATCGAGGCGTCGACCAAGCCGGTGGTGGCCGCGGTGCATTCGGTCGCGATGGGCGGCGGCCTCGAACTGGCGCTCAGCTGCCACTTCCGGGTCGCGGCGCCGGGCGCGCAGATCGCGCTGCCGGAAGTCAACCTCGGCCTGCTGCCGGGAGCCGGCGGCACCCAGAGACTGCCGCGCGTGATTCCGTTCGAACTCGCGCTGAACATGATCGTCGGCGGCTTCCCGGTGAAATCGGAGAAGTTCAAGGGCACGAAGCTGTTCGACGAGATCGTCGAGGGCGACCTGATGACCGCCGCGATCGCATTCGCGCGCAAGGCCGTCGCCGAGAAGCGGGGCCTGCCGCTGGTGCGCGACCTGAAGGTCGACTACCCGCACGCGCAGGGGTATCTGCAGTTCGCCCGCGGCGCGGTCCGCGCGGCGTATCCGCACCTGCCCGCGCCGATCAACTGCCTCGAGGCGGTGGCGGCCTCGACCGAGGGCTCGTTCGAGCACGGGCTGGCACGCGAGCGCCAGCTCTTCCTCGAACTGATGGAAGGCCCCGAGTCGCGCGCGCTGCGCCACATCTTCTTCGGCGAGCGTGCCGCTGCCAAGATCCCCGACGTGCCTGCGGACACGCCCACCCGCGAGATCAAGTCGGCGGCCGTGATCGGTGCCGGCACGATGGGCGGCGGCATCGCGATGAACTTCGCCAACGCCGGCATTCCGGTCAAGGTGCTCGAAGTCAAACAGGATGCGCTCGACCGGGGCATCGCGACGATCCGCAAGAATTACGAGAACACCGCGAAGAAGGGACGCATCACGGCCGACGACGTCGCCAAGCGCATGGGGCTGATCACCCCGACGATGTCGTACGACGACATCAAGGACGCCGACATCGTGATCGAGGCGGTGTTCGAGGACATGGCGGTCAAGGAAGCGGTGTTCCGCAAGCTCGACGAGGTGATGAAGCCGGGCGCGATCCTGGCCTCGAACACGTCGACGCTGGACGTCGACAAGATCGCGTCGTTCACGAAGCGCCCGCAGGACGTGATCGGCACGCACTTCTTCAGCCCGGCGAACGTGATGCGCCTGCTCGAGATCGTGCGCGGCGCCAAGACCGGCAAGGACGTGCTGGCGACGACGATGAAGCTGTCGGCGAAGATCAAGAAGCTGGGCGTCGTCTCCGGCGTGTGCGACGGCTTCATCGGCAACCGGATGATCGAACCAGTACAGCCGCCAGGCCGGCTACATGATCGAGGAGGGCGCCACGCCGCAGCAGGTCGACCGCGCGATCGAGAAGTTCGGCTTCGCGATGGGCCCGTTCCGGATGGCCGACCTGGCCGGCAACGACGTCGGCTGGTACATCCGCAAGCGCCGCTACGCCGAGCATCCCGACATGAAGTTCCCGAAATTCGCCGACAAGATCTGCGAACTGGGGCGCTTCGGCCAGAAGACCGGCGCCGGCTACTACAACTACGAGGCCGGCAACCGCAACGCGATCCCGGATCCGCTGGTCGACGAACTGCTGGTCAAGCACCGCGCCGAGCAGGGCATCACGCCGCGCAAGCTGTCCGACGAGGAGATCGTGCACCGGCTGGTGTTCGCGCTGGTCAACGAGGGTGCGAAGATCCTCGAGGAAGGCATCGCGATGCGCGCGTCCGACATCGACATGATCTACCTGACCGGCTACGGCTTCCCGCGCTTCCGCGGCGGACCGATGCTGTACGCGGACATGTACGGCCTCTACAACGTGGTGAACCGCCTGAACGACTTCGCCGCGCAGGCCGCGAAGACGCCGAACGGCGATCCGGACTGCTGGAAGCCCGCGCCGCTGCTCGCGAAGCTGGCTGCCGAGGGCAAGGGCTTCAACGGCTGAACGGCCAGAGTTCCGTATCGATCCGCTGCCCCCGGCCGCTGCGCCGGGGCCATTTGAAGAAAGGAATCCGAAATGCGTGAAGCAGTCATCGTTTCCACCGCCCGCACGGGCCTGGCCAAGTCCTGGAGGGCGCGCTGAACATGACCCACGGCGCCACGATGGGCGGGCGTCGCGGTGAAGGCCGCGATCGAGCGCGCCGGCATCGAGGCCGGCGAGGTCGAGGACGTGCTGATGGGCTGCGCGACCCCGGAGGGCGCGACCGGCGAGAACATCGCGCGCCAGATCGCGCTGATGGCCGGCTGCCCGATCACCGTCTCCGGCGTGACGGTCAACCGGTTCTGCTCGTCGGGCCTGCAGACGATCGCGATGGCGGCGCAGCGCGTCATCGCCGGCGAAGCCGACGTCTTCGTCGCCGGCGGCGTCGAGTCGATCTCGCTGCGTGCAGAACGAGGCCAACCGCCACATGGTCCAGGACCCGAACCTGGTGGCGCGAAGAAGCCGAAATCTACTGGCCGATGCTGCAGACCGCCGAGATGGTGGCCAAGCGCTACAACATCGCGCGCGAGGTGCATGGACGCAGTACGGCGCGCGCAGCCAGCAGCGCGCCGGCGCCGCCGCGGCGGCCGGCAAGTTCAAGGACGAGATCGTCCCGATCACGACGCGCATGGCCGTGCCCGACAAGGCGACCGGCATGATCGTCACGCAAGGAGGTCACGCTGACCGACGACGAGGGCGTCCGCGCCGACACGACCTACGAGGGCATCTCGCAGCATCCGGCCGGCGGTGCCGGGCGGGGTGATCGCGGCCGGCAATGCCAGCCAGTTCTCGGACGGCGCCGGCGCCTGCGTGGTGATGGATGCCAGGCTCGCCGAAAAGAAGGGCCTGAAGCCGCTCGGCGTACTTCCGCGGCTTCGCGGTCGCCGGCTGCGAGCCGGACGAGATGGGCATCGGCCCGGTGTTCGCGATGCCGAAGCTGCTGGCGCGCGCCGGCCTGAAGGTCGAGGACATCGACCTGTGGGAACTGAACGAGGCCTTCGCCGTGCAGGTGATCTACTGCCGCGATCGGCTCGGCATTCCCGACGATCGTCTGAACGTCGATGGCGGCGCGATCGCCGTCGGCCATCCGTACGGTGTCAGCGGCCAGCGCCTGACCGGTCACGCGCTGATCGAGGGCAAGCGCCGCGGCGGCGAAGTGGGCGGTGGTCACGATGTGCATCGGCGGCGGCATGGGTGCAGCCGGCCTGTTCGAGATCGTCTGATCTCGAACGGGGCGGGCGACAGTCGACGCAGCATCGAAGCGATGCCATCCAGGATTCTTTCCCGGCGGGACCTCGCATTCCTGCTGTACGAGTGGCTCGACGTCGTCGCGCTGACCGCGCGCGAGCGCTACGCCGAGCACTCGCGCGACACCTTCGACGCGGCGCTCGACACCGCCGAGAAGATCGCGACCGACCAGTTCGCGCCGATCAACCGGCTGCTCGACACCGAGGAGCCGCGCTTCGACGGCGAGCGGGTGCACACGCCGGCGGCGCTGAAGACCGCGCTGCGCGCGTTCTGCGATGCGGGGACTGATGTCGGCGGGCTTCGGCTTCGAGCACGGCGGCATGCAGCTGCCCTACGCCGTCGAGCGCGCCTGCTTCTCGTGGTTCAACGGCGCGAGCATCTCGGCGGCGGCGTACGCGCTGTTGACCACCGGCAACGCGAATCTGCTGCTCGCGCACGGCAGCGTCGAGCAGATCGCGACCTGGGTGCCGCCGATGCTCGCCGGCCGGTGGTTCGGCACGATGTGCCTGTCCGAGCCGCAGGCCGGCTCCTCGCTGTCGGACATCCGCACGCGCGCCGAGCCGCAGGCCGACGGCAGCTACCGGCTGACCGGCAACAAGATGTGGATCTCGGGCGGCGAGCACGACATCACCGAGAACATCGTGCACCTGGTGCTGGCCAAGGTTCCGGGGCCGGACGGCGCGCTGCCGCCGGGAGTGAAAGGCATCTCGCTGTTCATCGTGCCGAAGGTGCTGCTGAACGCCGACGGGACGCTGGGCGAGCGCAACGACGTCGCGCTGGCCGGACTGAACCACAAGATGGGCTACCGCGGCACCACCAACACGCTGCTGAACTTCGGCGAGGGGAAGTTCCGGCCGGGCGGGCGGGCCGGCGCGGTCGGCTATCTGGTCGGCAGCGAGGCACAGGGGCTCGCCTGCATGTTCCACATGATGAACGAGGCTCGGATCGGTGTCGGAATGGGCGCGGTGATGCTGGGCTACACGGCCTACCTGCATGCGCGCGACTACGCGCGCAGCCGGCCGCAGGGCCGCCCGCCGAAGGGCAAGGACCCGGCCGCGCCGCAGGTCCCGATCATCGAGCACGCCGACGTGCGGCGGATGCTGCTGGCGCAGAAGGCCTATGTCGAAGGCGGGCTGGCGCTGACGATGTACTGCGCGCGCCTGGTCGACGAGCAGAACACCGCGCCCGATGCCGATGAGCGCGCGCGGGCGCACCTGCTGCTGGAGCTGCTGACGCCGGTCGCCAAGAGCTGGCCGTCGCAGTGGTGCCTGGAGGCCAACAGCCTGGCGATCCAGGTGCACGGCGGCTATGGCTACACGCGCGACTACCCGGTCGAGCAGTTCTACCGCGACAACCGCCTGAACCCGATCCACGAGGGCACGCACGGCATCCAGGGGCTGGATCTGCTCGGTCGCAAGGTGCGCATGGAGGGCGGCCGCGCGATGCTCGCGTACCTGGAGGTGGTGGCGCGCACGGTCGCCGGGGCGCAGGCCGTCGGTGGCGAATGGGCCGAGGCCGGGCGGGCGCTGTCGCAGGCCGGCGCGCGCGTCAGCGACGTGATCGCGCGCCTGTACGGCTGCGACGACGCCGACCGCAGGCTGGCCAACGCCAGTGTGTTCCTCGAAGCTTTCGGTCACCACGTGGTCGCGTGGACCTGGCTCGAGCAGGCCCTGGTCGCACAGCGTGCGCTGGCTGCGCTGCCGGCGTCGGCTGGCGCCGACGAGCGCGACTTCTATGCCGGCAAGCTGCAGGCGGCGCGCTTTTTCCTGCGCTGGGAACTGCCGAAGGTGGGCCCGATGCTCGACCTGCTCGGATCCCTCGACACCACCACGCTGGACATGCGCGATGACTGGTTCTGACAGCCGATCCGACCGCCAGGACGACGGCGTGCCGCTGCCCGCGCCTGCGCCGGCGGCGACGTCCACGGCGATGTTCATCGATCACCTCGGCATCCGCATCGAACAGGCAAGCGGCGGGACATCCACGCTGGTGCTCGACCTGAAGCCCGAACTGACGAACAGGCGCGGCGCGATGCACGGCGGCGTGGTGATGACGATGCTCGACGTCTGCATGGCGCAGGCGGCGCGCTCGCTGGTGCGCCATCAGGGCGAGACCGACCACGGCGTCGTGACGATCGAGATGAAATCGACGTTCATGCGCACCGCGTCGACCGAGCGCGTGATCGCGCGCGGCCTGTGCGTGCACCGCACGCCGACGCTGTGCTTCTGCGAAGGCGAGGTGGTCGACGAGCACAACCGGGTGCTGGCGAAAGGGTCGGGAACCTTCAAGGTGCTGCGCCCGAGGGCCGGCGGGCCGCGCACCGCGGGCTGAGCGCGCGCGGTAACCTTCGTCACCTTCGTCGCGTGCACCATCGTTTCAATCTGGACGCCCCCCGCAGGAGGGCGGTCCCACAGGAGTCGTTCCAATGCAAGTCAACAAGCAGTGGCTGCTCGTCAGCCGACCGACGGGACAGGTCAGCCCGGACAATTTCCGCCTGGTCGAGAGCCCGGTGCCGCAGATCGGTGCCGGCGAGGTGCTGGTGCGCAACCACTACATGTCGCTCGACCCGTACATGCGCGGGCGCATGGACGAGTCGAAGTCCTACGCGGCGCCGCAACCGCTCGATGCCGTGATGCAGGGTCGCGCGGCCGGCGAGGTGGTCGCGAGCAACAATCCCGGCTTCGTGATCGGCGACAAGGTCATTGGTCCGTTCGGCTGGCAACTGTACGGCAAGAGCGACGGCGCGAACCTGCAGAAGGTCGACACCGCCAAAGTGCCGCTGCAGGCGTATCTCGGTGCGGTCGGCATGCCGGGCGTCACGGCCTGGGTCGGCCTGAACATGATCATCGCGCCGAAGGCTGGCGAAACGGTGGTGGTGTCCGCGGCCAGCGGCGCCGTCGGCGCGATCGTCGGTCAGCTCGCCAAGCAGAAAGGCTGCCGCGTGATCGGCGTCGCGGGCGGGCCGGAGAAGTGCGCCGCGGTGGTCGGCGAGTTCGGTTTCGACGCGTGCATCGACTACAAGGCCGGCAACCTGGCCGGCGACCTGAAGGCGGCGACACCCGGCGGCATCGACGGCTACTTCGACAACGTCGGCGGCGCGGTGCTCGACGCGGTGCTGGCGCGGATGAACGCGTTCGGCCGGATCGCGGTCTGCGGCCTGATCGCCGGCTACAACGGCGAACCGATGCCGATCGAGAACATCCGCTCGGTGCTGATCAACCGGCTGAAGATCCAGGGCTTCATCGTGTCCGAGCACATGGAGCTGTGGCCGCAGGCGCTTGCCGAACTGGGCGCCCAGGTCGGCAGCGGCCGCCTGAAGTACCGCGAGACGATCGCCCAGGGCATCGAGTCCGCGCCGCAGGCGTTCATCGGTCTGCTCAAGGGGCACAACTTCGGCAAGCAGCTGGTGAAGCTGATCTGACTGGATCGCGACGACGACCTTCGGCTTCTTCGAACCCCGAGCGCGGCGACGGCGATGGCACTCGATCCGCAGGTCGAAAAGATCCTCTACTGGGTGGAGCGCGCCGGTGCGCCCGGCTTTCCTCAGCTCGGCGCGCAGCTGGCGCGTGCCGCCTACGCCAAGGCCTGCCTCACGCTCGACGTGGCGCCGCGGCCGATGCACGAGGTGCACGATCATCGGCTCGAGCTGCCCGGCCGCACGATCACCGTGCGCCAGTACGCGCCGCGCGCGCACAGCTGGGCCGAGCCGATGCCAGCGCTGCTGTACTTCCATGGCGGCGGCTTCACGATCGGCTCGATCGACACGCACGACCGCATCTGCCGGGTGCTGGCCGCCGGCGCCGACTGCCTGGTGTTCTCGGTCGACTACCGGCTCGCGCCCGAGCATCCGTTTCCGGCGGCGGCCGACGATGCCTTCGCCGCGCTCGAGTGGCTGCACCGCGAGGCGCATGGACTGGGCGTCGACATCGCGCGGATCGCGGTCGGCGGCGACAGTGCCGGCGGCACGCTCGCCACGGCCAGCGCGCTGCACGCGCGCGACCTGGGCATCGACCTTGTGCTGCAACTGCTGATCTACCCCGGCCTCGCGTCGCGGCAGGACACCGACTCGCATCGTCGCCTCGCCAAAGGCTATCTGCTGGACGCCGACGTCATCCAGTGGTTCTTCCGCCAGTACGTCCGCGAGGACGCCGACCGCGACGACTGGCGGTTCGCTCCGCTGATGGCGCCCAGCCTGGCGCGGGTGGCGCCGGTCTGGCTCGCGCTCGCGGAATACGATCCGCTGGTCGACGAGGGCCTGTCGTATGCCGAGCGCCTGCGCACCGCCGGCGTTCCGGTGACGAGCGTCGTCTACCCGGGCATGATCCACGGCTTCTTCCAGCACGCGGGCTTCGTCCTCAAGGCGCGCGAAGCGCACGCGGATGCCTGCGCCGCGCTCGCCGCGGCCTTCGGGGCCTGAATGCGCGCCCGGGGGCTCTGTGCCTGCCCCGTCCGAACGATTCCTTGCGATGGATCCGACATGATTGGACTCGCCTTCAACGCCCGGCCGCGGGCAGTGTCGCCATGAGCGCAACGCACGCGTATCGCCCGGTCACGGGCGACTGGAAGACGCTGGGCAAGGACGCCGGCGCCATCCGTACCGAAGTGTTCGTGCGCGAACAGAACATTCCGATCGACCTCGAGTGGGACAGCTGGGACGATCGCAGCCTTCACTGCGTCGCCTACCTCGACGGCCAGCCGGTGGGCACCGGCCGGCTGCTGCCGGATGGACACATCGGACGCATGGCGGTGCTGCCGGCGCATCGGCGCACGGGCCTTGGCGGCCTGGTGTTGCGCACGCTGATCGACGCCGCGGCGGCACGCGGCCACCTCGAGGTCGAACTGAGCGCGCAGGCCTATGTCGCGCAGTTCTACATGCGGCACGGCTTCGCGCCGGAAGGCGATCCCTACGACGAGGTCGGCATCCCGCACCTGCGCATGCGCAGGACGCTGATGCTGCGCGACGAGACCGACGCGCGGATGGACGACGGCACGCGCGTCAAGGTGCGCGACTGGCGTCCGTTCGCCGGGCAGGGGCGGGGCGTCTATCTGCTGCACGGCCTTGGCGAACACAGCGGACGCTACGAGGCGCTGGCGCGCTGGTTCGCGGCGCGTGGCTGGCGCGTGCAGGCGCACGACCACGTCGGGCACGGCGCCTCGGACGGCGCACGCGGCGTCGTCGTGCGGCCGCGGCAGATGCTCGAGCATGCCCGGCAGCGCATCGACGGGTTCGCCGGCGAGCTCGGCGCGCGACCGCTGCTACTGGGCCACAGCATGGGCGGCGCGCTGGCGGCGCAGCTGGTGCTGTCCGGCTCCGTCGAGGTCGGCGGCCTGGTGCTGTCCTCGCCAGCGCTCGATCTCGGCCTGAGCGGATTCCAGCGCTTCCTGATGTCGACGCTGGAGCGCTTCGCGCCGGCGCTTGCGGTCGGAAACGGGCTGAATCCCGACATGATTTCGCACGACCCCGCCATCGTTCGCGCGTATCGCGACGATCCGCTGGTGCACGACCGGGTCAGCGCGCGCCTGCTGCGCTGGCTGCTGGACGCGGGCAGCGAGTCGATCGAGGGCGCCGCGCGGCTGGCGGTGCCCACGCTGCTGCTGGTCGCCGGCGCGGATCGCCTGGTGCGCCCGCAGGGCAGCCGCAGCTTCGCCGAGCGGGCGCCTGCGGAACGGTTGACGCTGCACTGGTACGAAACGATGTACCACGAGCTCTTCAACGAGCAGGCTGCGGACCGCGAACGGGTGCTGGCCGATCTGGGCGCCTGGCTCGAGCGCGCTCGAGAATCTGCCGACTGATCGGCCGCGCGGCCCGATCCCGGGCCCGCGGTGCCCGCTCACCCGCGCCCGCGGTGCCCGCTCACCCGTGCGCCGCGAACAGCCGGAACACCTCGAAGTGACGGCCCGACGTCGCCAGCGACAGCAGCCCGCTGTCGTGCGCAGCGGATTCGACCATCGCCTTCAGGTCGTCGAGCACCGCGCCCGGGACCGGCTGGTAGATCTCCAGCCAGGTGACTTCGCCGTCGGCGCGTGCATCCGTCTTGATGCCGCCGGACGCCCGGATCGCGAAGCGTCCGGCGATGCCGGCCAGATGCGCATCGAGCAGCGCGCGCGCACGCGCCGCATCGTCGCCGCGCGTGCGGAAATAGACGTAGACGACGGATGTGTCGTCGGCGCAAGAGGGGGCTGCCATGCGTGCGGTTCTGGGGCAGGCTGAATGGGTCCGGTGACGCGATCGACAGGCGGTTGATGAAGGCCAGGCGCGCCGCGAACACCGGCCGCCAGTCTTTCAGCCGGGCAGGGCGTACGGCAGCGAGCCGACCACGAGCGGCGTGCCGCCGGCGCTCAGTCCCCCGGCCGCGACCGCTGCGGTCTGGCTCTCGAACAGCAGATCCGTGCCGCCGCCGGGTGCCGGCGCGCCCAGCACGATCTGCCCGCAGGCCTGCCCGTCGCTACCGATCACGTCGCTGCCGGGCGCGGGCTCGGCGCCATCCAGGTGGGCCGCGAACATACGGCGCTTGAGCTTGCCCAGGTACTGGCTGCGCGCGACGATCTCCTGGCCGGGATAGCAGCCCTTCTTGAAGTTGACCCCGTCGACGAGCTCGAAGTTGATCATCTGCGGCACGAACTGCTCGACCGCACCGGCGGTCAGCCGCGGAATGCCGGCGCGCACCTCGGTCCAGCGCCAGAACGGCGTCGACGCCGGCACGAGCGTCGCGCTCAACGCGGCCCAGACCTGCGCGACGTCGTCGCGCGCCACGCACAGCAGCGCGCGCGAACACGGGCGGCCGCCGATCTCGATCGGCGGCAGCGTGACCGCGCAGCGAGCGCCGGATTCCGAGCGTTCGCCGCCACGGGACACGAGCATCGGGGTGGCCAGCTGCAGTCCGATGCGCTGCAGCGCCGCCGGCGCGGCGCTGCCACCGACGCCGATCAGGACGAGCTCGTCGGAACGGTTCGTCACGCGAGCCTTCGCGCGCAGCACGTACATCGCCAGTCGCTTGCGCAGCGCGTCCGACTGCCCGCGCGGCACCGTCAGCAGCACGCCGTCCTCGTCGGCCCAGCCCGCCGACGTCGCGAGCAGCCGGCCTTTGGGCGAGCAATAGCCGAACCAGCGCGCCTCTCCGGCGCCGAGGTGCTCGACGTCGTTGGTCAGCTGGCTGTGCAGGAAATTGCGGGCGTCGGGGCCGTGCACGCCCAGCAGGCCCAGGTCGGTCAGCAGGGCGACGAAGCCGTTGTCGAGCGACACCGACGAGGCGGCGCCCGAGGCGTCCGGGAAGATCGCCTGCGGTCCGTAGGCATCGGCCGCCTCGGTGGCCTTCACCAGGGCGCACAGCCGGGTCACTGCGGCGGGGTCGGCAAGCGCCGCGGGCGCGGCAGCGGGCGAGACGCGCGCGGTCGAGACGCCCGCGGGCGACACGTTGGTCGAGGCCGCGGACGAGGGCGGTCCCGGGGGGGGCGAAGGCTCGGTCGACATGAGTCCGTATTATAGGGAGCCGGGTTTCCAGCAACGCCATGAACCGCATCCTGTCGATGGTCTTCGCCGTGACGCTCGTCGCGGCAATCGTGTTGGGCTGGCGGTGGTACGACTACCGCCAGGAGCCGCTGCGCATCGATGCGTCGCCGGCGCGCGTGCGCATCGAGCGCGGCATGTCCCTGGGCGAGATGTCCGCGGCGATGCGCGCCGCCGGCGTGCACGTGTCGCCGACCACCTTCTGGCTGGCGGCGCGACTGCGGGGCGATTCGCGCGCGATCAAGGCGGGCGTCTACGACGTGGTCGCGCCCTCGACGCTGGCGGCGCTGCTCGACAAGCTGGTGCGCGGCGACGTCGTGCTGGTAGAACTGCGCATCCCGGAAGGGTGGACTTTCCGTCAGATGCGGGCGGCGATCGCCGCGCATCCGGAACTGCTGCACGACTCGGTCGCGCTTTCCGAGACGGAACTGCTGCAGCGCATCGGCGCGGCCGCGCGCGTCGGTGAAGGACAGTTCTTTCCGAGCACCTACCGGTTTACGCCCGGCACCAGCGATCTGGACGTGTACCGCCAGTCGTACCGGCTGATGCAGAAGGCGCTGTCGGATGCCTGGCAGAGCCGGTCGCCGGGGCTGCCGTTCGACACGCCCGAGCAGGCGCTGATCCTGGCCTCGATCGTCGAGAAAGAGACGGGGCAGGCGTCGGATCGTGACCGCGTCGCCGCGGTGTTCGTCAACCGTCTGCGGCGCGGCATGCCCCTGCAGAGCGACCCGACGACGATCTACGGGCTCGGCGAGAGCTTCGACGGCAACCTGCGACGCTCCGACCTGCGCACCGATCATCCGCACAACACCTACACGCGCAGCGGGTTGCCGCCGACGCCGATCTCGCTGCCGGGCAGCGCCTCGCTGCACGCCGCGACGCATCCGGCGCCGATTCGCGCGCTGTACTTCGTCGCGCGCGGCGACGGCAGCAGCGAGTTCTCCGACGACCTGAGCGCGCACAATCGGGCGGTGGCGCGCTTCCAGCTGCGCCGTCCGAACGACAAGGACTAGCTTGCGCATGACCGGCCGCTTCATCACCTTCGAAGGCATCGACGGCGCGGGCAAGAGCACGCATCTCGAGTGGTACGCCGATCGGCTGCGCCGCCGCGGCCTGGCCGTGCTGCTGACCCGTGAACCTGGCGGCTCGCCGCTGGCCGAACGTCTGCGCGAGTTGCTGCTCGGTCAGCCGATGACGATCACGACCGAGATCCTGCTGATGTTCGCGGCGCGCCAGGACCATCTGGACGTCGTCGTGCGGCCGGCGCTGGCGCGCGGCGAATGGGTGGTGTGCGACCGCTTCACCGACTCGACCTTCGCCTACCAGGGAGCGGGCAGGGGAGCCGGCTGCGAGCGGATCGCGATGCTCGAAGAGTGGGTGCAGGCGGGTCTGCAGCCGCACAGGACCTACCTCTTCGACCTGCCTTCCGAGGAGGCGGCCCGGCGCCGCGCCGGCGCGCGCGCGCCCGACCGATTCGAACTGGAGGACCTGGCCTTCTTCGAGCGCGTGCGCGAAGGCTACCGCCAGCGCGTGCGCCAGGATCCGGGCCGCTTCGTGACGATCGACGCACGGCAGGGCATCGACGAGATCCGACGGACGCTGCAGCAGTCGGTCGACGCGATCACTGGGGCGTGACGGACTAGCCTCGGCGGCGCTCGACCGGGTTTCGGTGGGCACGCGTAAAATTCGTAAATCCTTCACCCATTTCCGCTCCATCTGACTCCAAAGGCATCGATTTCGCATGTACCCATGGAATGCGCCGGTGCTCGCGCACCTGCTCGGGATGCGCAGGAATCTTCCGCATGCGCTGATCCTCTACGGGCCTCCGGGGGTCGGAAAATCGGCGCTTGCCGAGCGATTCGCCAATGCGTTGCTGTGCGAGAACACGACGCCGGATGGCGACGCGTGCGGACGATGCAGTGCCTGCGGATGGTTCGCGCAGGGGCACCATCCCGACCTGCGCCGTCTTGCGCCGCTGACCGAAGGAGAGGGCGAGGGCAAGGAGAAAGTCAGTCGCGACATCCGCATCGACCAGGTGCGCGAACTGGCCGATTTCCTGGCTGTGGGCGGCCATCGTAGTGCGCGGCGCGTGGTGCTGATCGACCCGGCCGATCGCCTGAACGTTCCGGCGGCGAACGCGCTGCTCAAGACGCTCGAGGAGCCGAGCGGCGACGCGGTGTTCGTGCTGGTCAGTTCCCGTGCGGACGGCCTGCCCGCGACGATTCGCTCGCGCTGCGTGCGCGTCGACGTGCCGCTTCCCGGTGCCGCGGAATCCGCACGCTGGCTGCGGCAGGAGACCGGCGCGTCCGACGAGGACATCGCGACCTGGCTGGCGATGTCGGGCGGGCGTCCGTTGCGTGCGCGCCTCCTCGCCGAACCCGCACAGGCTGCCGCCCATCGGTTGATGGTCCAGTCGGTGGCGCGCATTCCCGACAATCCGGCAGTACAGGTGGCAGAAACGATCGCTGCGATTCCCGCGGCGGCGTGGCTGCCGGTGTTGCAGTACTGGGTGAACGATGTCGCACGGGTCGCCGCAGGCGCCGATCCCGCGCGCTTTCCCGACCAGGGCGAGCGCTTGGCGATTCTGGCGAAGCGGGCCGGCTCCGGTCGCCTGACGGCGTTCGCGGCCTGGCTGCAGCGCCAGACGGCAGCGGTCGACCACCCGCTGAATCCTCGGCTGTTCTGCGAGGACCTGCTGCTTCGCTACAGCGCCGTATTCGACTGAGCTCCAGGACGCCAATGATGAAGACCGACACGGCACGATCCGATCAGGATGCGGTAACGCTGCCCGGCGTCGCCGCCGACGCGGTGTTCCCCGGCACGATGCCGGTCATCGGCGCGCGCGCCGCGTCGCGCGACGGGCCGCGTCCCAGCGTGATGTCGCTGTCGATCAAGGAAAAGGCGGCGCTCTACGCCTCCTACATGCGCTTCATCGACGGCGGCGGCCTGTTCGTGCCGACCACCCGGCCCGCCCAGCTCGGCGACGAGATCTACGCGATCCTCACCGTGATGGAAGAACCGACCAAGATCCCGATCCCGGGCAAGATCTGCTGGATCACGCCCGCGGGGGTGCCGGGCCGGCAGCAGGGCATCGGCATCCAGTTCGCGAAGAACGAGGCCGGCGAGCAGGCGCGCGCGCGCATCGAGACGCTGCTCAGCGGAGCGCTCCAGTCGGCGCGTCCGACGCACACGATCTGATCTTCGCCGGCGGCTGACCCGGGGGCAGGGCCTCGGGCCCGGCTCGCGGCGGGATACAATCCCGTTTTCCCCCCGGCGAGGCGATCGGCATCGGTACGGTGCCCGGTCGCTGCCGTACCGTGTCGTACCGAAGTGTTCGTAGACTCCCACTGTCACCTGGATTTTCCCGAACTTGCCGGGCAGCTCGACGCGGTGCTCGAGCGCATGCGTCTGAGCGAAGTCGATGCCGCGTTGTGCATCTCGGTCACGCTGCCCGATTTTCCAGGCGTGCTCGCGCTGGCCGAGTCGCATCCCCAGCTGTGGGCCACGGTCGGCGTGCACCCGGATTATCCCGAGACCGACGAGCCGGAGGTCGATCGGCTCGTCGCGCTGGCCGATCACCCGCGCATTCTGGCGATCGGCGAGACCGGGCTCGACTACTACCGGCTGACCGGCGATCTCGAGTGGCAGCGCGAGCGCTTCCGCAGACACATCCGTGCCGCGAGGCGGTGCGGCAAGCCGCTGATCGTCCACACGCGTGCCGCCGCCGCCGACACGCTGCGCATCCTGCGTGAAGAGGGCGCCGACGCGGTGGGCGGGGTGATGCACTGCTTCACCGAAGACTGGGACACGGCGGCCGCGGCGATGGACCTGGGCTTCATGATTTCGTTCTCGGGCATCGTCACCTTCAAGAGTGCCGAAGCGCTGCGGGCCGTCGCCCTGCGCGTGCCGTCCGACCGGCTGCTGATCGAGACCGATGCGCCGTACCTAGCTCCGGTGCCGCACCGCGGCCGGACGAACGAGCCTTCCTTCGTGCGGCACGTCGGCGAGTTCCTCGCCACGCTGCGCGGCGAGACCGCGAGCCGTCTGGCCGAGCAGACGAGCGCCAACTTCAACCGCCTGTTCCAGCCAACACGATGACGATCCCTGGTCGCCCGATGATCCCCGCACAGCCCGATCGCGGTGCGCCGAACCCCGCTCGCACAGCGCGCCGCCGCCTGCTGCGCGGGCTCGTCGTCACCGTGCCGCTGATCGCCGGATGCGCGGCACCGCAGGCGCGGGCGGGCGCCTACGAGGACTTCTTCGACGCGATCGCGCGCGACGACGCCGGGACCGTTCGACTCATGCTGCTGCGCGGCGTGAGCCCGAATTCGCCCGACCGAACGCGTGGACCCGCCATCGTCCTTGCCACCCGTGACAAGTCGTTCGCCGCGGCGATGGCGCTGCTCGAATCGCCGGCGACGGACGTGAACGTGCGCACCGCGACCGGCGAGACGGCCTTGATGTTCGCCGCGCAGTACGGCGAGCTCCCTCTCGTGAAACGACTGATCGAGCGCGGTGCGCAGGTGAACCAAACCGGCTGGACGCCGCTGCACTACGCCGCCAGTACGGGTCAGCTGAGCGTGGTCGAATACCTGCTCGAGAAGAACGCGTTCATCGATGCGCTGTCGCCGAACCAGACGACGCCGCTGATGGTGGCGGCGCGCGAGAAGCACCTCAGCGTCGCGCAGCTGCTGGTCAAGGAGGGTGCCGACCCCAGCCTGCGGAACGAAGCGGGCATGGGCGCGGCCGAGTACTACGATCGCAATGGCGAGCCCGAGAACGCCGCGTGGGTGCGGCAGAAGGCCGCCGAGTTCCTGCGCAAGTACGGCACCAAGGAGCAGCCCGTCCCTGCCGGCGGCAACCGCTGACAGCCCGCGGGCGGCGGATCGGAAGGCGCCATCCCATGATCCGTCCGATGGTCACTTTGCTCTGGCGGGTGCTGGCGGTGACCAGCCTCGTGCTGGGCCTGATCGGCGTCGTTCTGCCGGGGCTGCCGACGGTGCCGTTCCTGCTGATCTCGGCCTGGGCGGCGAGCCGCGGGTGGCCGCGGCTGGAACGCTGGCTGCTGGAGCATCCGCGTCACGGGCCCGTGATCCAGCGCTGGCGCGACCACGGCGCGGTTCCGCGCAACGCCAAGTGGTTCGCTTCGGGAATGATGATGGTCAGCGCGGGCGTGTTCAGCGTGACGCCCGCGCCGCATTGGGCCAAGTTCGCGTTGCCGGCGTTCATGCTGCTCGTCGCGATCTGGCTGTGGATGCGTCCGGAGAAGTGAGTTCGGGACGGGAGGAAGTCGGCGCCCGCCGGCCTTCCGCACCTTGCCAATTGCGGATAATGTATATTATGTCAAATGCATCCAATCCCGGGCCGTCTCTACGCCGCTTGTGACCGAATCGCGGGCCGCTTGTCCAACAGCCGCTGCGTGGCCGCCTGCGCCTGCCGGTATTCATCGTCGATCTCGTCGATCAGTTGCGCGGTGCTGCGAACCGCTTCGACGGCCGACACCGTGTGCCCGGCGCTCCACAAATCGACCCACCGCTTCGGGCCGCGCATCTGACCGGCGTAGGCGCTGAACAGTTCGCGCGACTTCTCCTTGGACACCGGTTGCGACACGACCTCGGGGTCGAGCCCGCAGGCGACGATCGACGGCCGCATGAAGTTGGCGTCGATGCCGCTGATGCCGCGTGTCAGCTGGATGTCGTCGATGCTGCTGTCGATCAACATGCGTTTGTAGCGCGGATCGGCCATCGCCTCCTCGGTGGCGATGAAGCGCGTGCCCATCAGGCCGAGGTCGCAGCCGAGCACCTGGCTCGACCACAGCGCCCGACCGTCGGAGATGCCGCCGGCCAGCACCAGCGGACCGTCGTACATCTTGCGCACTGCGCGCACGAACGACATGCCGTTGGCCCACCCGGTCTGGCCCCCGGCACCGGCGCTCAGCAGCACCAGACCGTCGACGCCGGAGGCCAGCGCCTTTTCGGCGTGGCGGACCGAGCCGACATCGGCGAGCACGAAGCAGCCGACGTCGTGCAGCCTCTGGACGTATTTCTCGGGCGAGCCGACGCTGGCCAGCACCATCTCGACGCGATGCTTGACCAACACGTCGACATCGGCATCGAGCTTGGCCGGATCGGTGCGCATCAGCACGTTCGGACACACCGGCGCCGTCGGCCGCTCGGCACGTTCGCAGGCCTGCGCGATCTGCGTGAGCCAGGCGTCGAGCTCCTCGGGTTCGCGCGCATTGACGGTCGGGAACGACCCGATGACGCCATTGACGCAGGCGGCGGTGGTCAGCTCGACCCCCGAGATGCGCAGCATCGGTGCGGCAATCAGCGGCAGGCGCAGGCGTGAGGCCAGTGAGGCGGGCAAGGGCAAGACGGTCTCCGGTGTTGGTCATGGGGTTCGTGATGGCTCGGGCAAGGCGCGGGCCCTGACAGGGTTCGATCAGCCCTGCAGCGACTTCCTGCGCAGCCGCCTCATGCCAAGCAGCCAGCGGTCGATGTTGTCGCCCTTGCGGCGCACGTACTCCTCGACCTCCGGATGCGGCAGCACGTGGAAGCGTTCTTCGCGCAGCGCCTGGACCACGGTCTGCGCCAGCTGGTCCGCCTCGATGATGCCGTCGGTCTGGCCGTTGCCGAGCTGCTTCGGCGCCATTGCCGTGTTGACGCCTTGCGGACACAGCACCGAGACCTTGATGCCGTCGTCGCCGTGGGTGATGGCCAGGAATTCGGCGAGCTTGACGGCGGCGGCCTTCGTCACGGTGTAAGGCCCCGTCCCCAGCGCCGCGAGCAGCCCCGCCGCGGACGCCGTGTTCAGCAGATAGCCCTCACCGCGTTCGATCATCGACGGCAGCACGGCGCGGGCCGCATACAGGTGGGCCATCACGTGCAGGTCCCATTGTTTCTGCCAGACGGCGTTGTCCGCATCGGTCAGCACACCTGGCCCGCCGGCGCCCGCGTTCGAGCAGAACAGGTCGATCGGACCATGACGTTCGACGGTGTACTTCACGAGCGCCTGGATCTGCGATTCCTGGGTCACGTCGCAGGCCATGCCGTCGCAGCCGATCTCCCTGGCCGCGGCGGTCACTGCTGCCGGATTCAGATCGGCCAGCACGATCGCCTTGGCGCCCTCGGCCAGAAATGCCTTGGCCATCGCGCGACCGATGCCGCCGCTGCCGCCGGTGATCACGACGACCTTGTTCTTCAGTTCCATCCTGCATCCTCCTCATCGATGTGTCGGTGGTCTTGTCGATTGCTGCCCCGCCGCGTCGCCGGGGTCGAGCACGCGTGCCGCGATCGATGCACCCGCGGGCGCGAAGTGACCGGCGCCCAAGTGGTGCAGCGTGTGCAGCGCTGCATTGTCCTCCCGGAACGACCAGCGTCCGTTGGCGAAGACGCGCGGGTCGGCCTGCGCCGAGACGACCTCGGCGTACCAGGTGTCGTAGGCCTGCT
The DNA here is from genome assembly GCA_963849015.1 of uncultured beta proteobacterium. GTDB lineage: Bacteria > Pseudomonadota > Gammaproteobacteria > Burkholderiales > Burkholderiaceae_E > Quisquiliibacterium. The sequence continues at coordinate 993,103 of CAWKFK010000006.1, read as the reverse complement.
GCACGTGGGCTTCGGGGATCACCCGGCATTCCAGCCACGCAACGCAGCCCGCCACCAGCGGCAACCCCAGCACCTCGCCGGCGAAGGTCTCGATGCCGTAGCGCGTGAACTTGTCGTTCGGCGGCGTGCCGTCGCCGAGGTCGCGCGCGCCGACGCTGCCCACCGTGAACGTCAGGTCCGCGAGCGCCCTGCCCGGGATGCTCAGCGCGAACACGCCGCTGTCGCGCACCAGTGCGCAGGTGAACGTGCTCTTGTCGATCTCGACGGCGACCCGCGGCGGCGTGAACTCCACCGGCATGGACCAGGCGGCCGCCATGACGTTGCGGCGCCCGCCATGGGCGCTGCTGACGAGGACGGTGGGCCCGTGGTTGATCAGGCGGCTGGCGTGGGCGAGGTCGACGGGTGTGCGCATGTTCGTGGGGTCGCTGGCGGTCGGACGGAGGTTCGACAATACAGCCGGCGCGGCTGTCGCTCGACGAAGACCTGTGTCGATTCGACACCGTCTCGGCGACGGGTCACGGCGTATCGTCTATGTCGATCGGTCTTCAGGAAGCGTCACGCCCCGTCGCGCGCGCATCGCGCGTCCGATGCGTTCGAGGTCCGCGTCGGACAACAACCGGGCGGCCATCGGCAACAACTCGGACTCTTCGCGCTCGATGTGGCGCGCGTACAGGCCGGTGAACGCATCGACCGCGTCAGCGTCGAGAACGATCGCCGCATCGGCTGCGTTCCGTACGATGCGTTCCAGCACCGTGCGCAGGCTGCTCCAGTGCCGCTCCAGCACGCGATGCTCCGCCGTCAGCGCCGCGGTGATCTCGTGCAGGCAGACCGCATCGGAGCCGGCCATCGACTCGATCAGTGCCGGAAAGAGCTCGACTTCCTCGTCCGCGTGGTGATCCCGCGCAGCCGTGTCGAAGTAGCGCAGCACCCGGGCGGCGGCGCTGCGCGCGCGCGCGTCGGCACCGTGCTGCGCCAGGTGCGGGACGAGGCGCTGCAGCGTGGCGCACTGATCCGCCACGCGCAGGTGACAGGCCGCGAGCATCTCCAGTGGCACCTCGAAGCTGGCGCCGTCCTCGCCCTGGCCGGGCAATGCGATCTTCATCACGGACCTCCTCCTGGTCAGTGCGTTGCGCGTGCCCGCAGTAGCAGCAAGGCACTGAAGGCCATCAGGCCGAGTCCGCCCGACAGCCACAGCACCGATGCGCCCCACGCGTCCAGCGCCAATCCGAACAGCACCGGGGCCGAGGCTTGCGCCACGCGTGCCGGCAGCGACAGCCACCCCTGGCGCGCGCCGTAGCCATGCGCACCGAAGAAGACCAGCGGCAGCGTGCCCTTGGCAATCGTCAGCAGACCGTTGCCCAGTCCGTGCACGATGGCGAAGACCGCGGCCATCGCCGGGCCGCCCACGATCAGCGCGGCCACGCCGAGCGGATGCGCCAGGGTCGCGAGGCGCGCCGAAACCAGCGGATGCATGCGCCGCATGAAGCCGAACTCGAACAGTCGCCCGGCCACCTGCGCCGGCCCGATCAGGGTACCGACGCCGACCGCCACCGCCAGGCTCGCACCGGTGGCTTCGAGCATGCGCGGCAGGTGCGCCGCCATCGACGTGCTCACGAACATGGTGAGCGCGAACACGAATGCAAGCAACGCCATCGTGAAGGTCGGATGCGCAGGCGCCGGGATCGGAGCCTTCGCCGGGGAATGTGCGTCCGCGGTTGCCGGCGCCACCGTCACCGCCACCGCCTTGTTGCGTGCGCCCTGCCCTGCGCGTGGCAGCCATGCGTTCAGCGGCAGGCCGATCAGCACGTGCATCGCGGCCCAGCCGAAGCAGGCACTGCGCCAGCCATAGCGGGCCTCCATCCACGCCGACAGCGGCCAGCCGACCGTGCTGGCGAACCCGGCGATCAGCGTGATCCCGGTGATCGGGTTGCGCGCCTGCTGACCGTACAGGCCCACCAGCGTCGCAAAGGCCGACTCGTAGAGCCCGCCCGACATCGCCACGCCGATCAGCATCCACGCGGCGAACAGGGCCCACGCGTTCGGCGCGAGCCCGAGCGCGATCAGGCCCAGCGCGAACAGCAGGTTCGTGACCATCAGCACGGGGCGTCCGCCGTGGCGGTCGATCGCACGACCGGCCCACGGACCGAGCAGCGCCGTCACCACCAGCGCCAGGGAGAACGCGGCGAACACGGTCGGTGCGCCGATGCCGAGGTCGGCCGCGATCGGCGTGGCGAGCACCGCCGGCAGGTAGTACGACGATGCCCAGGCCAGGGTCTGCGCGGTGCCGAGCACGGCGACCACCCGCCGGGGCCGCGCCGCGCGATCCGCAGTGCCGCTCATCGGGCAGCTGTCGTCGGGCGCGGCTGCCAGTGGTTCACCAGCCACACCAGCGACAGCATCACCGGCACCTCGACCAGCACACCGACCACGGTCGCCAAAGCTGCGCCCGATTCGAGCCCGAACAGCGAGATCGCGACCGCCACCGCAAGCTCGAAGAAGTTCGAGGTGCCGATCAGGCAGGCCGGGCCGGCGATGTCGTGCGGCAGCTTCAGCATGCGCGCGCCGATCCAGCCGATCGCGAAGATTCCGTAGCTCTGCAGCACCAGCGGCACGGCGATCATTGCGATCACCAGCGGCTGCGCGACGATCGTGCCGGCCTGGAAGCCGAACAGCAGCACCACCGTGGCGATCAGCCCCACCACCGACCAGGGCTTCAGGCGCGCGACGAAGTCGGCGATCGCGTGCGACGATCGACTGGAAAGCGCCCTTCGCGTCGCCATGCCGGCGAGCAGCGGCAGCACGACGTAGAGCACCGTCGACAGCACCAGCGTCTCCCACGGCACGGTGATCTTCGTGACGCCGAGCAGGAACGCGGCGATCGGGGCGAAGGCGAACACCATGATCAGGTCGTTGACCGACACCTGCACCAGCGTGTAGTTCGCGTCGCCCTTCACCAGCTGGCTCCAGACGAAGACCATCGCGGTGCAGGGCGCGACGCCCAGCAGGATCATGCCGGCGATGTACTCGCTGGCCGATTGCGGCGTGACCCAGGCCGCAAAGACGTGCTCGAAGAACAGCACGCCCAGGACCGCCATCGTGAACGGCTTGATCAGCCAGTTGACGACCAGTGTCAGGATCAGCCCGCGCGGACGCTTGCCGACGTCCTTCACGGACGACCAGTCGATCTGGATCATCATCGGGTAGATCATCACCCAGATGAATGCGGCGACGACCAGGTTGACGTGTGCGATCTCGAGCGCCGCGACCGTCTGGAACACGCCGGGCACGAGCAGTCCCAGGCCCACACCGGCGACGATGCCGAGCGCGACCCACAAGGTCAGGAATCGTTCGAACAGCCCCATTTCTTGTTCTGCCTTCTGGAGTTCAGCTACGAGCGATCGCGTCCAGCGCATCACGCAGTGCGACGCGGTCCATCGTTGCGAGCGGCAGCGCCAGCAGCTGCAGCATGCGGTAGCCGATCGCCTGCCGGGTCAGCTCGAACGCGCGGCGCTTGCCTTCGTCGCCGCCTTCGGCGTTCGACGGATCCGGATAGCCCCAGTGGACGCGGACCGGTTGTTCGCCGGTTGCTCCGGTGAAGACCGGACACTGTTCGGCCGCGGCGCTGTCGCAGACGGTGATGACGATCGCCAAACGGGGCGCGTCCGGACCGGTGAATTCGTCCCAGCTCTTGCTGCGGTAGGCGGACGTGTCGATGCCCGCGTTGGCCAGCGCTTCGACGGCGAAAGGGTTGATCCGCCCGCTCGGCGCACTGCCCGCGCTGTGGGCCACGACATCCCGGCCGAGCCGGGCCGCGAGGTGGTTCAGCATCCCTTCGCCCAGCACGCTGCGCGCCGAGTTGTGGGTGCAAAGGATCAGCACATGGGTCGTCATGCGTCCGTCGGTTCGTCAAGGCTCGGTCGCGACACCGACGACACGGATGGGCGATCGCGCGGGCTCGCAGCTCTGGCCGTGACAGCAGTGCGCGCTCAGATACTCGAGCAGCGCGTTCATGCGTTCGATCGACGGACGATAGATCAGGTGGCGCCCGTCGCGCTCCTGCGACACGAGGCCGGCGTGCAGCAGTTCCTTCAGGTGGAACGACAGGGTGGAGGACGGCACGCCGAGCGTCGAGGACAAGGCGGTGGGCGTCATGCCGTGCGGGGCGGCCCCGACGAGCGCGCGGAAGATGCGCAGGCGCATCCCTTGGGCCAAAGCGGCCAGCAAGGCGACGGCGAGGTTTTCTTCCATATTTCTACCATAATGGAATAGTAAATTTGTCGCAAGCACCAACTGGATTTGCAGCCACGGCGAGGGAGGCTGCAGGGCTCCGGCGGTGCACGCCGGACCGACCTTGCCTTCGACGGGCACGCTACATCGACACGCCGCTGGCCTTCACGATCGGTGCCCAGCGCGAGATCTCCGTGGCGAAGAAGCGTGCCGACCGCACCGGGTCGGCGTCGGTGGCGGGTTCGATTCCGAGCTTTGCGAGGCCGGCCACCAGCGGGCCGTCGGCCATCACCTTGCGGGTGGCGGCCGCCAGGATCTCGACCACGGACGCGGGAACGGCCGACGGCATCGCCACCACGTTGACCGTGGTGACCGAAGAATCCGGGATGCCCGATTCGATCGTCGTGGGAATGTCGGGCGCCACGCCCGAACGCCGCTCGCCGAGCGTGGCCAGGATGCGGATCTTGCCCGCCTGGTGCTGCGGCAGCGCGGTCCCGAACGTGTCGAGCAGGAAGTCGACCTCGCCGGCCATCAGCGCCATCTGCGCCGGGTTCGTGCCCTTGTACGGCACGTGCAGCGCGTTCAGCCCCGCCCTGAGCTTGAGCAACTCGCCGCCCAGATGGTTGATGCTGCCGGGGCCCGCCGAACCGAAGGTGAACTTGCCCGGATTGTCGCGGAGCAGTTTCACGAACTCCTGCACGGTCTGCACCGGCAGGTTCGGCCGCACGACCAGCACCATGGGCACGACGCCTACGATCAGCTGCGTGAAGTCCTTCAGAGGATCGTAGGGCGGGCTCGCGAGCATCAGTGGACTCGTCACGTGCGTCGACGAGGTGCCGAACAGCAGCGTGTAGCCGTCGGCGGGCGCCTTGGCCACCGCGGTGGCGCCGATCGTGCCGCCCGCACCGGCGCGGTTCTCGATCACGACCGGCTGGCCCAGCACTTCACGCGCCTTCTCGGCGAAGCGGCGTCCGAAGATGTCGGTCGGCCCGCCTGGCGGGAACGGCACGACGAGCTTGATCGGCCGTGCCGGGTACGCCTCCTGGGCCAGCGTCTGCGCGCAGGGCAGCGCGACGGTTGCGGCGGCCGCCAGGCCGCCCCTGATGAAGCTGCGCTTGTCCATGTCGGGTCTCCTCGAGGGTTCGATGTCGTCTACTTCGTGGGCTTATTGGGGCGGCCTACCGGGGCATCCAGGCGGGCGGGCGCTGCTCGAGGAAGGCGCCGATGCCGTCGCGTGCCTGCGGCGACAGCAGTCCGACGCTGATGCTCTGCACGGCGGTCTCCATGCCCGAGCGCAGCCCGGCGTCCTCGCACTGCCAGAGGAACTCCTTGGTGCGGCGCTGTGCGTCGGGGCTGCCGCGCACCAGCGCGGCGGTGATGCGCGCGAGCTCCGCGTCGAGCTCGCCCTTGTCGACGACACGGTTGACGAGGCCCATCTGCACCGCCTCCGGCATGGCGACGCGACGGCCGGTCATCAGCAGGTCCATCACGTTCTTGCGGCTCAGGCCGCGGATCAGGGCCATCACGGCGGGCGACGGCGTGATGCCGTGGTGCACCTCCGGGTAGGCGACGAACGCGTCGGTTTCTCCGATCGCGATGTCGACCCAGCTGACGACCGTGGCCCCCGCGCCGAACGCGTACTTCTCGATCACCGCCACCGTGGGCTTGGGGCAGTAGTAGACCGCCTCGTTGAGCTGGCGCAGGCAGTGGTAGGTGGCTTCCACCGTCTCGATCGACGAGTTCTGCAGCTTGACGAGGTCGCGCAGTTCGCGCCCGGCGCAGAAGATGCCGTGGGTGCCGCGCAGCACCACGACCCGGCAGCTGTCGTCGCGGGCACAGGCCCGGAACGCGTCGATCAGCTGGTTGATGAGGCCGTCGTTGAGCGCGTTGCGGTGCGCCGGGTTGTCGATGCGGACCGTCGTGATGCCCCTGCCGTCGGACTCGGTCAGGATGCGTCCGCCTGGCGTGCCATGTGTCATATCACTCTCCTGGTGCGCAATGCGTCGATGCGTTGCGTGTCGTAGCCGAGTTCCTGCGCGAGGATCTCGTCGGTGTGCTGCCCCAGCTTGGGCGGCGCGGCGCCGGGCGCCGCCGGCGTGGCGCTGAGCTTGATCGGCACGCCGGGCAGCCGCCTGTGCGTGCCGCCTGCCTCTGGCACGTCGAGCATCATCTGCATGGCCGCCACCTGCGGATGCGCGAGCGCGCCCGGCACGTCGTGGATCACCGAGCACGGCACGCGCGCCGCGTCCAGCCGCACGATCCAGTCGCTGGTGTCGCGGGTGCGGAAGATCGCGTCGAGTTCGGCGACGAGCCCAGCGCGGTGTTCGATGCGGTCGTGCGCGCTCCGGTATTCGGGCCGATCCGATAGCGTCGCGTCGCCGAGCGCGGTGCACAGTCGCCGCCACGTGTCGTTGTTGGTCGCACCGGCCAAGATCCACCCGTCGCGCGTGGGAAACGCCTGGTATGGCACGAGGTGCCACACACCCGAGCCGCCGCGCTGCGGCTGCTCGCCGGTGGCAGCGACGTCGACCGCGTGGTAGCCCAGCAGGGCGATGCCCGTCTCGAGCAGCGAGACTTTCACGTGCTGTCCGCCGGCGCCGCGCTGCCGGGCGAACAGAGCGCTCGAGGCGCCCGCGAACGCGAGGATGCCGGTCGTCATGTCGATCACCGAGGCACCCGCGCGGATCGGCCCGCCGCCGGGTTCGCCGGTGATCGACATCATCCCGGTGAAGGCCTGCAGCATCAGGTCGTAGCCGGGACGTCCCCGCATCGGCCCTGCGTCGCCGTAGCCGCTGATCGTCACGTGGATGACGTCGGGGCGGATGCCGCGCAGGGCCGCGTCGTCGACGCCCAGGCGCACGGCGGCGTCCGGCAGGAAGCTGTCGATGACGACGTCGCTGCGCGCCACCAGCCCGCGAAGGATCTCCTGCCCGTCCGTGCTCTTGAGGTCGAGGGTCATGCCGCGCTTGCCGCGATTCACGCTCAGGTAGTTGGCGCTCTGCCCGTCGAGCATCGGGGCCCAGTGGCGGTTCTCGTCGCCGTCGATGTCCTCGACCTTGATGACGCTGGCCCCGAAGTCCGCGAAGAACTGCCCGCAGTAGGGACCCGCAAGCACGCGCGACAGGTCCAGCACACGGATGCCTGCATAGACGCCGGACGTGGCGCCGTTACGATCCGCTGCATGCGTCCGCGCCTGTTCGTTCGGGGCGGACGGAGATGGTTCCTTGGACACGGTGCTCCTCCTTCGGGCGGAGCGATCTTGCGGCGTTCGCCACACACGTGTCCAATCCATTCTGAAGTGCCCTGTGATTCTGGTGAGGAATGACAGGAGGTCGCTGCGCGGATGCCCCCTTCAGCCTACCGGACGATCGGAGTCGCGATGGAACTGAAGCTGCTCAGGAGTTTTCTCGTGCTGGCCGAGGAGCTGCATTTCGGCCGCGCTGCCGCCCGCCTGCACCTGACCCAGCCGCCGTTGAGCAAGCAGATCGTGCAGCTCGAGGAAGAACTGGGCGTGACGCTGTTCGAGCGCAACCGGCGCGGCGTGCGGCGCACCGCCGCCGGCGACGCGCTCGTGGTCGAGGCGCGCCGGCTGATCGCCCAGGCCGAGCAGGCCGCGACGATCGTGCGCCAGGTCGCGCGCGGCGACTTCGCCCGCGTGCGCATCGCGTTCAACGCGTCGGTGCTGTTCATGGACGTCGAGGAACTGGTGCGCGCGCAACGCGCGCGCCTGCCGTCGCTCGACTGCACTTGGGAGGAGATGGGATCGGCCGAGCAGTTCGAGGCGCTTCGGCAGGACCGTATCGACGTCGGCTTCGCGCAGCCGCCGCAGTCTCTGCAAGGCCTGTCGACGTTCGCCTTCGCGCGCATTCCGATGGTGGTGGCTCTGCCGGACAACCACCGGCTCGCAGCCCGCCGCTCGGTGCCCCTGCGCCTGCTCGAGCATGAGGCGTTCGTGCTGGCCCCGCGCGAGGTCGGGCCGGGATTCTTCGATCTCGTGATCGGCGCTTGCGTGTCGGCGGGCTTCAGTCCCCGCATTCGGCACCACGCGCGCCACCTGCTCACCACGCTGAGTCTCGTCGCTACGAGCGGGGCGGTGTCCCTGGTGCCGCGGACGCTTGCGCGCGCCTCGCTGCCGGGCGTGGCGCTGCGTCCAATCCACGGGCCGCGTGTCGAGTCGTCCTACTCGATCGTCTGGAACCCTGCCAACCGTCTTCAGGTACTGCCCCAGGTATTAGAGGTGTTCGGGGTCAGACCACCGCCGGCGCGGGCGCGCTGACTGGTGGAGTCACGAGGAACACATCCTGGACGTGAAACAGATGCAGTTCTCCACACCCGAGGGAGGGCATGCGACGCTGGCGTTCCCGGGCCCGGTGACCCTGGAGACGATCGCGCGCAATCCGGCAGAAATCCCCCTCTGTTCCGCAGGCATGTCGGGGGCCGCGGCCGTTACCCTGCGAATGGGGCGGTCCGGCCGACTATGCCGGCGCACGTGTGCGGGCTCTCGATTCCAGGACATCGGCGAAGACCATGAAACTCACCATCGGCAGGAAGCTCTACCTCTCGTTCGGCATCGTCGTCGCGATGTTGCTGCTGGGCGGTGCTCTCGTGTGGAACCTGAAGCTGCAGCTCGGATCGCAGGTCGATCGCGGCAGCCGGCACCTCGACGGCGCCGCCGCGTTGTCGGATGCGCAGGGCGCGCTGTGGGCGCTGCGCTGGGGAAGCGCCCAGTACAAGGCCGCCACCGATCAGGCGGTGCGCCAGAAGATCGCCTCCGACGGTCCGAAACTGCGTGCCGACCTCGAGGGCGCGCTCCAGCGCTACGACGGCGATCATCTCACGTCCGACGAACGCGCGCTGCTGGGCGGGTTGCGCAGGAGCTTCGAGCGCTACGCGACGGGGCGCGAGAGCTGGTTGAAGCTGATGTCGGAGGGCAAGGACGAGGCCGCCGCGAAGCTGCGGGCCGACGCGTTGATGCCGCTGGAGGCCGCCACGATCAGGGCGTTCGCCGATTTGATCGAGCTGCAGCACAAGGTCGGCAAGGCCGACTCAGCCGCGGCGGCGGCAGCGCTGTCCCGATGGACTTCGCTGATCGTCGGCTGCGCCGTGGCGGCGGCGCTCCTCGCCTGCGGCGTGGCCGTGCGGCTCGGGCGTTCGATCACGAAGCCGATCCGCAGCGCAGTACAGGTCGCACAGACGGTCGCGCAGGGCGACCTCGACTCCGACATCGACGTCCGGGGCTCCGACGAAACAGCCGAGCTGCTGGCGGCACTGAAGCGGATGAACGAGAGCCTCGGCGGAATCGTGATGCGCGTGCGCGCCGGCAGCGAGAACATCGCAACCGCCAGCCAGCAGATCGCGCAAGGCAACCAGGACCTGAGCCAGCGCACCGAGGAGCAGGCGAGCGCGCTGCAGCAGACGGCGGCATCGATGGAGCAGCTCGGCGCCACGGTGAAACAGAACGCCGACAACGCGCGCCAGGCCAATCAGCTCGCGCTCGGCGCCTCCGGCGTGGCCGCCGAGGGCGGCACGGTGGTGGCGCAGGTCGTCGAGACGATGAGGGGCATCAACGACAGCAGCAGCCGCATCGCCGACATCATCGGCGTGATCGACGGCATCGCGTTCCAGACCAACATCCTCGCGCTCAATGCCGCCGTGGAAGCGGCGCGCGCCGGCGAGCAGGGGCGCGGCTTCGCCGTGGTGGCGGCCGAGGTGCGCAGCCTCGCTCAGCGCAGCGCCGACGCCGCCAAGGAGATCAAGAGCCTGATCACCGCCAGCGTCGAGCAGGTGGAGCAGGGCTCGCTGCTGGTCGACCGTGCCGGTGCGACGATGGACCAGATCGTCACCTCGATCGGGCGCGTGACCGACATCATGGGCGAGATCAGCGCGGCCAGCACCGAGCAGAGCACCGGTGTTGCGCAGGTGGGTGAAGCCATCAGTCAGATGGATCGAGCGACGCAACAGAATGCCGCGCTCGTCGAGCAGTCTGCGGCCGCTGCCGAGAGCCTGCGCGAACAGGCGCAGCATCTGGTGCAGTCGGTAGCGCTGTTCCGGCTGAGCGACCGAAGCGTCTTGGCTCGGGCAGGCACGTCCGGATATGCGCCTCCTGCAGGCCGTGCGCCCTCTTACGTCCAGGATCTTTCCGATGGTCGGCTGCCCGTCCACGCGCAGGAGGAGAAGGCAGGTCACGCTGGCGCTTCGGTCTGGCAAGGGACGGACCGGCGCGGACCGAATCGCGCCACCAATGTCACCCGTCCCGCGTTCGGCGTTGCCGACGGCGCGCACCAGCAGGCGGATGCGCACGTCCGGTCTCGGCCCGGACACCAGCTCGCACCGGGTGGCAATCCGGCCGCCTCGCCGGCCCCGACTGCTCGGGCGAAAACCGGCACGGACGACGACGATTGGACGACTTTCTGATCACGCACCGAGCCGATCGCGCGCGACGCGATCGCCCTCGAGCCGGGGGCGCAGCCTCCGCACCGGGCCGATCGACGTGGCCCGGTCCGATGCTGCCCTTCGTCACGACAGCAGCCGACCCCAGACGCGCTCCTCGAACAGCGCCTCCGGCAGAGTGTGCGGTCCGATCTGCGGTGCCCTCAACAAGGTCTGCAGGTCCTCGCTGCCGGCGATGAGCGGGTGCGCCCGCGCGCGCCTGGCGCGCGCCGCGTCGTCGAATTCCATGCGCAGACGGGCGACGACGCGCGCCAGGATGCGCTGCCGGCCACCGCGCGCCCTGCGTGTTCGCGCGTAGTCCATGAACGTGGCCGGGCCCCAGTCCGCGCCGCCCAGCATCGCCTGCGAGACCAGGCCGACGTCGTCGAACGCGTTGGCGATGCCCTGCCCCATCGTCGGATCGTCGTACCCCGCCGCGTCGCCGATCAGCACGACGCCGTCGCTGCCCACCGAATCCAGCCACATGCCTTCGTTCGGGTAGGAACGGCACGGCCCTGCGGGTGTGGCGCCGCTCAGCTCGTCGCCTCCGGGCAGGTCCTTCAGCCGGAACGCCGACAGGAACGCGCGTGCGCGGTCCGGACCCGCCAGACGGCTCGCCTGGCTGCGCGCATAGCAGAGATACAGGCGGACACGGCCCCCGCCCTGCGGAAACACGTAATAGCCCACGTCGCCTTCGACGCCGATCGTCTGTTCCTCCTCGGGCCAGGCCCGGACCCCTTCGACTAGCATGCCGGCGAGGAAGTGATGCGGCGCGTCGTGATGCTCGGCTGCGCCGATCTGGCGGCGCACCCGCGACGTGCGGCCGTCCGCGCCGACGACCAGGCGCGGCCGCAGTTCGTGCAGGGAGTCGCCCAGCCGGCAGGTCACGCGGGGACGACGCCCCGCCTGCACGCGCAGTTCGCGCACGCCCCGCACCAGCAAAGCCCCGGCCGACCGGGCCGCGGCGTTCAACGCTTCGCAGGCGACGGGGTGACGGATGCACAGAGCGCCGGGAACGCCCGGCAGCAGCGCGCCGAGATCGGTGGCGCGTGACCGCGCCGCCTCGGGCGGCACACCTTCGCCATAGGGGACGTTGCGCCGCGTGTGGTGGCCGCCCGCTGCCACCAGCACGTCGTGCAGCCCGAGCGCGCGCGCCTGCTGCACGCCCCAGGGCACGATGAATTCGCCCTGCACGCGGTCGGTGTGCGCCAGCGATTCCTCGATCAGCGTGACCGACAGGCCATTGCGCGCGAGGACGGTAGCCAGCGCGCTGCCGGCGATGCCTGCGCCGACGATCACGATGTCGGGCGTCGTGTTCATCGCAATCCTCCCGATCCCCGTTCCGCCCGCGGCGGGCGACGCTTCGATCATCCCCGCGTCCGCGTGCGGTCGCAAGCTTGCCGACAGCTTGTGTGGCGAGCACATGAGTTGTCCGGTTCTGTAGCACGTAACTTGTCCGGTTTTAGGGTGGGCGATGCAAACACCCCGAAGCCGGGCTCGATGGCTACAGGAGACCCGGATCATGAGGTTCGAGGAAGCGCATGAGGGATGGAACGCGGGGCGGCTGACGCAGGCACAGGCGGCGGCGCTTCTGGGGGTGAGCGAGCGCACGTTTCGGCGCCAGATTGGGCGCTACGAAGCCGAGGGGATGGACGGTCTGATCGATCAGCGCCTGGCGCAGGTGTCGCACCGGCGTGCCCCGGTCGACGAGGTCATGGGGTTGGTGGATCTGTACCGGCGCGAGTACGCGGGGTGGAACGTCAAGCACTTCCACAGCTTCTACCGGCGCGATCACGGCGGCGAGCGCGGCTACACGTGGGTGAAGCTGCGGCTGCAGGAGGCGGGCGAGGTGGCACGAGCCAAGGCCCGGGGCAAGCACCGCCGGCGGCGCGAGCGCGCGCCGCTGCCGGGGATGTTGATGCACCAGGACGGCAGCCGCCACGAGTGGGTGCCCGAGCAGGGCTGGGACCTGATCGTGACGATGGACGACGCCACCGGCGAGCACTGCTCGATGTTCTTCTGCGCCGAGGAGGGCACGGCGTCGAGCTTTCACGGGATCGGGCAGACGATCGCGCGCTACGGGCTGTTCTGCGCGCTCTACAGCGACCGCGGCAGCCACTACTTCCACACGCCCGAGGCCGGCGGCAAGGTCGACCGCGGCAACCCCACCCAGGTCGGGCGGGCACTGGCGCAGCTGGGCATCGAGCACATCGCGGCGTACTCGCCCGAGGCCCGCGGGCGCTCCGAGCGCGCGTTCGGCACGCACCAGGCGCGCCTGCCCAAGGAACTTGCACGCGCGGGCATCACCGAGATGGGCGCGGCGAACCGCTACCTCGAGCAGGTCTACATGCCGCGCCACAACGCGGAGTTCGCGGTACCGCCCGCTCAGCCTGGCAGTGCGTTCGTGCCCGTCATCGGGACGGCACTGCCCGACATCCTGTGCGAGCACCACGAGCGGGTGGTTGGCAACGACAACTGCGTGCGCTTCGACGGTCTCATCTTGCAGATTCCAGCCGACGCAATGCGCCACCACTACGTCAAGCGGCGAGTGCGGGTGCATCGCTACGTCGACGACACACTGGCCGTCTTCTACGGACCGCGGGCACTGGCTCGCTATGATGCGAACGGACGGGTTCAGAGCACAGAGTTCAAGCAGGCTGCGTGAGGTGTCCGCCACGCAGCTCTCAGGCGGGCAAACCGGCTCGGGCTACGCCCTCACCGGTTTGCCCGCCTGAAACCAAAGCGGACAATTCATGTGCTACGAAACCGGACAAGTCTATTAGCTCGCGACAGCTTGCCGACAGCTTGCCGACACCTCGTGCGGCCGGGCCGAGGTCCGGCGCCGGCTTCTCCGTCGATCCGGCGTGTGATCCAATCGACCGAACACCCGAGCTTATGGAGTTCCGGCCGATGACGAGATCCACCGAAGCGTTCCGGCGCGCGCAGCGCGTCGTCCCCGGCGGCAGCATGCGCCAGTCGACCTGGTTCGCGCCGCATCCCCCGTACGCGATGCGCGGCGAGGGATGCCGGGTGGTCGACCTCGACGGCCGCTCGATCGTCGACTGCGCGAACAACTTCTTCTCGCTGATCCACGGCCACGCCTTCCCGCCGGTCGTCGATGCGATCCGCGACGTGGTCGGTCGGGGCACGGCCTTCGGCATGCCAACCGAGCACGAGACCGCGCTGGCCGAAACGATCCGCGCGCGCTCGCCGCGCTGCGAGCAGATCCGCTTCTGCAACTCCGGCACCGAGGCGGTGATGTTCGCGGTCAAGGCGGCACGCGCCCTGACCGGGAGGCCGGCGATCGCGAAGTTCGAGGGTGCCTATCACGGCGCCTACGATCCCCTCGAGGTCAGCCTCGCGTCGGACCCGTCGAACTGGGATGGCCCGGAAGGCGATCCGGCTGCCGTCGCCTACGCCAGGGGCACGCCGCCGGGGATGCTGGCCGACACCGTGGTGCTGCCGTTCGCGGATCCCGATCGTTGCGCGTCGATCCTGGCGCGCGAGGCGCGGCGGCTCGCGGCGATCGTCATCGATCCGGTGCCCTCGCGGGTCGGCACGCTGCCGGTGTCTTCGGCGACGCTCGATGCGATCCGCACGGCCTGCCGCCGGCACGGCATCCTGCTGATCTGCGACGAGGTGATCAGCTTCCGCTTCTCCGAGGCCGGCGCGTATCCTCTGTTCGATCTCGAACCGGACCTGATCGCGCTGGGCAAGATCATCGGCGGCGGCTTGCCGGTCGGCGCGATCGCCGGGCCCGCCGAGAGGATGACGGTGTTCGATCACACGCACGGCCCGCCGGCCGTCCCGCAGGGCGGCACCTTCAGCGCCAACCCGCTGACGATGGCGGCAGGGCTGGCCGCGCTGACGGCCTACGATGCGGCCGCGGCCGAGCGCCTGTCGCAGCTCGGCGAGCGGCTGCGCGCGCGCCTGTCGGCGGGTCTCGCGGCACACGGTCTGCCCGCGCAGGTCACCGGCTTCGGCTCGCTGTTCCGCCTGCACCTGCGCACCGCGCCGATCCGCGACTACCGCTCCTGCTACGCCGGCGCCGCCGAAAAGAAGGCGCTCGCCGCGATCCACCTCGGCATGCTGGAGCGCGGATTCCTGCTGACCCCTTACTGCTCGGGCGCGTTGTCGACGCCGATGGGCGAGCGCGAGATCGACGGCATCGCGTCGGCACTGCTCGACTGCGTCGCGGCGACGGCGCGGACGCACCCCTGGGAGGCGTGATGACCGGCACCTCCTTCCGCATGGGCATCGACATCGGCGGCACCTTCACCGACCTGGTGGTCGCCGCTTCCGACGGCCGCGTGCACGCGTTCAAGGCGCCGTCGACGCCCGCCGATCCGTCGGTCGGCGTGATCGACGCGATCGAAGTCGCGGCGCGCGCGCTCGGCCGCGAGACCGCGGGCTTCCTGCGCGGCTGCGAGATCCTGGTCCACGGATCGACGATCGCCACCAACACCTTGCTCGAGCGCAAGGGCGCGCGGCTGGGCATGCTGACCACGGCGGGTTTTCGCGATTCGCTGGAGATCCGCCGCGGGCTGCGGCAGGACGTCTGGAACCACCGCGCGCCCTTCCCCGCCCCGCTCGTGCCGCGCCTGCTCAGGCGCGGCGTCACCGAGCGCGTCGATGCGTCCGGCAAGGTGCTCGTGCCGCTGGATCCGGCGTCGGTGCGCGAGGCGCTCGCCGTGTTCCGCGCCGAGGGGGTCGAGGCGATCGCGATCTGCCTGCTGCACAGCTTCCGCAATCCGGCGCACGAGCAGGCGTGCCGCGCGCTGATCGAGCGCGAATGGCCGGAAGTCTGGGTGTCGTGCTCGAGCGAGGTCGCGCCGGTGCTGGGCGAGTACGAGCGCGGCGCGACGGTCGCCGCCAACGCGTTCATCGCGCCGCGCACGGCGCCGTACCTGCGCGCCCTCGAAGAGCGCCTGACGGGTCTCGGGCTGCAGCGGCCGCTGCTGATCGTGCAGAGCAACGGCGGCGCGCTGCAGGTCAAGGAGATCGCGTCGCGGCCGGTGCAGATGGTGCTGTCGGGGCCGGCAGCCGGGGTCGGCGCGATCCGCCACTACGGCGACGACACCGGCTCGCGCAATCTGGTCGCGATCGAGGTCGGGGGCACCAGTTGCGACGTCACGCTGATGCGCGACGGCGTCGTCCAGATGACCGAGCAGCTCGATGTCGCCGGCAACTGCATCGCGATCCCGTCGGTGGAGATCCACACGATCGGCGCCGGCGGCGGCACGATCGGCCACGTCGACGCCGGCGGCATGCTGCACGCGGGTCCGCACGGCGCGGGTGCGCGCCCGGGGCCGGCCGCCTACGGGTTCGGCGGGGAGCGCCCGACCGTCACCGATGCGCAGCTGGTGCTGGGACGCCTCGCGCCCGGGCCGTACGCGGGCGGCGCGATCGCGCTGGACCTGGACCGCGCGCTGGCGGCCGTCGACACGCACCTGGCCCGGCCGCTGGGCCTCGGCGTGGAGCAGGCGGCGGCCGGCCTGATCCGGCTGGTCGAGCAGAACATCCAGCATGCGGTCGAGCGCGTCAGCATCGAGCGCGGCTACGACATCCGCGACTTCACGCTGATCGCCGCGGGCGGCGCGGGCCCGCTGCACGGCGCTGCGGTCGGCCGTGCGCTGGGCTGCGCCGCGGTCTACGTGCCGCGGCTGGCGGGGGTGTTCTGCGCCTTCGGCATGTGCAACGCCGACGTGCGCATCGACCGGCTGCTGGGCTGGTACCGCCGCCTGGCCGACGTCGACGCCAACGATCTCGAGCATGCCTATCGCGGCGTCGAGGCGGAGGCGACCGGTGCTCTGCACCGCCAAGGTTTTGCCGACACGGACATCGGCATCGAACGCAGCCTGGCCCTGCGCTACACCGGCCAGCAGTGGCCGGTGCACATCGACTGCGCGGGCGCGCTCGATGCGCAGACGCTGCGGCGCGACTTCCAGTCGGCGCATCAACGGCTGTACGGGCACTTCCAGGAGAACGGCGAGATCGAGATCCTGACGCTGAAAGTCGCGGCCAGCGGCCGGCTCGCGACGCGCGCGGCGCAGGCCGAAGCGCGCGCCACGAGCGCGGCGCCACCGCCGAAGGCGCGGCGGCCGGTGTGGATCGGCGCGACCACCGGCACGGTCGACACGCCGGTGCACGATGGTGGCGGGCTGCGACCCGGCCACGTGATCGACGGCCCGGCGATCGTCGACGAGGCCACGACCACGCTGCTGATCGAGGACGGCCAGCAGTTGCGCGTGACCGCGGCCGGCAACTACCTGATCGTGCCGGTGCGCGGGCACGGAGCGAATGCGGCAACCGGGGGAATGGCATGAGCAGGAGCGCGATCGACCCGATCCGCCTGGCGGTGTTCCAGAAGCAGGCGGACAACATCTCGCAGCAGATGGGCCTGATCATGACGCGCACCGCGCGCAGTCCGATCTTCAGCCAGAGTCACGACTTCACCTGCTTCGTCGCGACCGCGCGCGGCGAGATCATCGCGCAGGCCGACGGCATCCCGATCCACAGCGGCGGCGGCGGCTTCGCGCTGCGCGCGGTGCTGGCCGCGTTCGAGGGCGACATCGCCGATGGCGACGCGTTCCTGCTGAACGATCCCTACGTAGCGGGCGGCAACCACCTGCCCGACTGGACGCTGATCCGGCCGGTGTTCGTCGATGGCCGCCTGTGTGCGTTCACCTGCAACCGCGCGCATCAGTCCGACATCGGCGGCGGTGCGGCGGGCACCTACAACCCGGAGGCGACCGAGATCTTCCACGAAGGCATCCGGCTGCCGGTGCTTAAGCTGGTCGAAGCCGGCCGGCTTCGCCGCGACCTGATGAACCTGCTGCTGCTGAACTCGCGCTGTCCGGACCTGATGGAGGGTGACCTGAGCGCGATGTTCGGATCGACGCGGATCGGCTGCGAACGAGTTGCCGCGATGCTCGCAGAGACCGGCGTCGACACCGGGCTCGCCTATTTCGATGCGCTTCTGGATTACGGCGAGGCGCGCATGCGCGCCGAGATCGCGACGCTGCCGCCGGGCACCTGGCACGGCGAGGACGGCAGCGACACCGACTGCTTCCGCAAGGTCGACGTGCCGATCCGGGTCGCGGTCACGGTGCGCGACGGCCAGCTCGAATTCGACTTCACCGGCAGCTCGCCGCAGATCGCGGGCTTCAAGAACAGCTCGTTGGCCAACACGTATTCGTCGGTCTACGTCGCGGTCGCGACCTTCTTCGACCACGAACTGCCGCGCAACGAGGGCCTGTTCCGGGCGATCCGCATCGTCGCGCCCGAGGGCAGCGTGGTCAACGCGCGCCCGCCGGCGCCGATGACGATGTGCACGGTCTACCCGGCGACCGACATCATCTATGCCTGCTGGAAGGCGCTAGCGCAGGCCCTGCCCGAGCGCGCGTGCGCGGGCTGGGGGAAGTCCTGCTACGGCTTGAGCTCCGGGCTCGACGAGCGCGGCCGTGTGTTCGTGCTGTATCACTGGCACGGCTCGTCGGGCGGTGGCGCGGTCAAGGGGCGCGACGGCTTCGGCAGCGTCGGGCTGATGATCTCGCTGGGCGGCCTCACATTGCCCAACGTCGAAGGCTACGAGCAGTCCTATCCGGTCACGATCCAGCGTCAGGAGTTCCGGCTCGACACGGCCGGCGCCGGCGAATACCGCGGCGGTGCCGGGGTCGACTACGTCTGCGACGTGCACGTGCCGACCACGCACGCGATCCGTTCCGAGGGCGTCGACCGGCCGACCGGCTACGGCACCAACGGCGGCCTCGCCGGCGCGGCCGGCCTGCTCGACGTCGAAGAAGAAGGCCACGGTTCGAGGCCGCCGCCGCAGTACGGGTTGCAGCGGCTCGGGCCGTCGCGCATCCGCGTGCGCTCCAGCGCCGGCGGCGGCTGGGGCGACCCGAAGCATCGCGACCCGCAGGCGGTGCTCTCCGATGTGCGCGACGAAATCGTCAGCGTGGCGGCGGCGCGAGACGTGTACGGTGTGGCCCTCTCGGCCGACGGGCGAGCGGTGGACCCGGCAACGACCGCGCGACTGCGCGCGGGCGCTGGGCTGATCGACGAAGAGCCGGACATCCGACGGAGATCCTCATGAGCAGCAACCGACACCTGGCCCCCTCCGAACGCGCCCGCGTGCGGCGCATGCCCGAACGCGCGCACTACGACGCTGCGGCGATCGATGCGATCCTCGACGAGGCGCTGTCGTGCACCATCGCCTTCCAGTGGGAGGGGTCGGTGCACGCGATGACCACTGCCCATTGGCGCGACGGACCGAACCTGTACGTGCACGGCGCCAAGGCGTCGCGGATGCTGAAGGCTCTGGTCGAGGGCCAGGCCTGCGTGACCGTGAGCCTGATCGACGGTCTGGTGTTCGCGCGCTCGGGCTTCAACCATTCGATGAACTACCGATCCGTGGTGGCCTACGGTCGCTTCGAGCCGGTCGACGATCCGGCCGAGAAGTTGCGCCACCTGAAGGGGTTCATGGACAAGCTCGCGCCCGGCCGCTGGGAACAACTGCGACCCGCGACGTCGAAGGAACTTGGCGCCACCACCGTTCTGCGGCTGCAGCTGAACGAGGCGTCGGCGAAGATCCGCGCCTGGGGGCCGAAGGACGACGAGGAGGACCTGGTCTGGCCGGTATGGGCCGGGGTCGTGCCGCTCGGCCTGGTGCGCGGCGAACCGCAGACCGATCCGGACAGTGCGGTGCGGACCGTGCCGGCGGGGCTGGCAAGGTAGAACGGGTTCGTAGCCGAACCCAGTTCAGCCCAGGGTCGCGACCAACTCGATCCTCGGAGCTACCGATTTGACGACTTTCCGGATTCCGTGGCCCGGGTTGACTTGACGTTGCGACACGAGCAACCCGGCCCGCTCCAGCAATCCGACGTCTTTCGTAATGGTGGCGCGATTGCGCTGGAGCCGAAGAGCGAGTTCGGCGATCGAGCGCGGCTCGTTCATGACCTCGAGCATCAGTTGCCGTCGTGCTTCGGAAAGCACCCTGAACATCCTCTGCGGGTCCTCGAACGACAAGGTGATCGTGCCCCTGAGCGATTCGCCGTGGTCCGCCCTGCGCGCTGCCGCGCGAGCGCGCTTGAAGAAGCCTTCGACCCGATCCGTACGAACAACCACCTTGCTCATCACCTGCACCCTTTTGTCGTTGTGACGATTTCCATCCACTCGCTCTGGAATCGCTCCAGCGTCGCCTCGTAGCTTTCGAATTCCACGGCTTCGACCCGCCCCATGAAGTGTCGATGGTGATAGTCGTGAGCGTTGTCGAAACCGAGTACTCGCCCTCTGTCCCCTTTGAACAGCGCGTGGTTGATATAGGCTAAGTTATAGCGCGTGACAACGGTCCCGCCTTTCGCTGCGTAGCCCCACACTTCATAGCTCAATATGCCGCCACCGGACTTGGCCTTGAGTTCGAACCGCTCCTTCTCCAGAAGGATTACTTTGGGACTTGCCACGACGCGCGT
Organism: uncultured beta proteobacterium; assembly: GCA_963849015.1. GTDB lineage: Bacteria > Pseudomonadota > Gammaproteobacteria > Burkholderiales > Burkholderiaceae_E > Quisquiliibacterium. The sequence goes on along the minus strand of CAWKFK010000006.1, from coordinate 972,974 downwards.
CCGACTCAGATGTGCTCTATTGTTGCACATCTGAGCGGATCGTGGCGGACGAATCGGCCCGCCGGAGCCTCGGCTGCAACCCGAACCACCAGAACCTCGAACGGGATAGACGCCCCGCTTCCATGGAGAACACACGATGATCGATCTGCGCACCCGCCTGGACGCCCTGACCGACGACGAGCGCATGGTGCTCGACGCAGCGCGCGCCTACTGCCAGCGCGACCCGGAGCTGCGCCGCGTGCGCGCGTTGCGTGACCAGCGCCCGAGCCACGACCCGCAGGCCTGGGCCGAACTGGCCGAGATGGGCTGGCTGGGCGGTCGGCTGCCCGAAGCGTACGGCGGGATCGCGCTGACGCACACCCAGACGAGCCTGCTGCTCGAGGAGTTCGGCGGCTCGCTGGCGCCGGAGCCGCTGACCGCCGCCGCGGTGCTCGCCGCGGGCGTGCTCGTGCGCGCGGACAACGAAGCGCTGAAGGCGCACTGGCTGCCCCGGCTCGCGGCCGGCACGTGGCTGCCGGCCCTCGCCTGGCAGGATCCGTCCGGGGCTGCGGAGGCGGGCCAGCGCACGCGCGCGACGCGGCGCGACGGCGGCTACGTGCTCGACGGGCGCAAGGTGTTCGTGCCGAACGGCGAGAGCGCCGACGCGTTCGTCGTGGCCGCGCAGACCGGCCAGGACGTCGGCCTCTACTGGGTGCCCCGCACGCAGGCCGGTGTGTCGGTGACTGCAGAACCCTGCGCGGACGGCACCGCAAGCGCCTGGGTCGTGCTCGACGGCGTGAAGGTGGCGCCCGAACACTGTCTCGCGCCGCCCGCCGACGGCGGGGCGCTGCTGCGTTCCGCCGTCGACCTCGGCACGATCGCCTGCAGCGCCGAACTGGTCGGCGGCATGGACCGCGCGCTGGAGCTCACGCTCGACTACCTGCGCACCCGCAAGCAGTTCGGCAAGCCCATCGGCAGCTTCCAGGCGCTGCAGCACCGCGCCGTCGACCTCTGGATCCACCGCCAGGTGACGCGCGCGGTCGTCGATGCCGCGATCCGCGCGTTCGACTCCCCCGCTTCGGACGCCCGGGCCCGCACGCTGGCCGCGAGCAGCGCGAAGGCGCGCGCGGCGCAGTCGGCGCTGCTGCTGTCCAACCAGACGATCCAGTTGCACGGCGCGATCGGCACCACCGACGAGTACGACCTCGGCCTGTACGTGAACCGCGCACTGACGCTGTCGGCCTGGATGGGCAACGCCTCCGAACATCGCCGCCGCTTCGGCGCCCTGACTGCAAGCTCCGCGAAGGTGAACGCATGAGCACGACCGAATCTTTCCGCTACGGCGTTCCGCAGGAACGCGACTGGAACGCGATGAGCGACGAGGACTTCCGCGCCCTCGTCCGCGCCGACTTCGAGACGCACTACCCGCGCGAGCAGCGCTTCCCGCCCCGGAGACTGCGCTGGCACGAGAACAAGGACTGGCACCTGCGGATGGCGGCCAAGGGCTGGATCGCGCCGGCGTGGCCGGTGGAGTACGGCGGCATGGGGCTGTCGCCGTCGAAGCTGCTGGTCTTCATGGAAGAGCAGGAACGCGCGGGCATCGCGCGCTTCCAGGACCACGGCATCCTGATGGTGGGCCCGGTGCTGATGCGTTACGGCACCGAGGAGCAGAAGCGCAAGTACCTGCCGGGCATCCTGTCGTGCGACGACATCTGGTGCCAGGGCTACTCGGAACCGAACTCCGGATCCGACCTCGCCAGCCTGCGCACGCGCGCGGTGCGCGACGGCGACGACTTCGTCATCGACGGTCAGAAGATCTGGACGACGCTGGCGCACGACGCCAACCACATGTTCGCGCTGGTGCGCACCGACCCCGACGCCAAGCCGCAGCTGGGCATCAGCTTCCTGCTGCTCGACTTCGAGTCGCCGGGCGTTCGGGTGCGCCCGATCCGCGACATCTCCGGCCACGAGGAGTTCTGCGAGGTGTTCCTCGACGGCGTGCGCACCCACCACACCAACCTGGTCGGCGCGCTCAACCAGGGCTGGACGGTGGCCAAGTCGCTGCTGGGCTTCGAGCGCATCTTCCTCGGCAGCCCGAAACTGCCCGAGTACGGCCTTCAGGTGCTCGAGACGGTGGCGCGTGCACGCGGCGTGTTCGACGACCCGGTGTTCAACGACAAGTACGTGTCGCTGAAGCTGGACGTCGCGCATCTCGGCGACTTCTACGGACCTACGCGGCGATCGTCGGTCGCGGCGAGCCGCTGGGCCCCGACGTATCGCTGCTGAAGATCTGGGCGTCGGAGACGTCCCAGCGCATCGCCGACCTGATCATCGACACCGCCGGACCGTTCGGCGGAATGAACGCCGCCGCCCGCATCGGCGAGACCGCGATCAACGCGCTGGCGCCCTTCTACAAGGCGCGCGTGCAGACGATCTACGGCGGCAGCAGCGAGATCCAGCGCAACATCCTGGCGCGCCAGGTGCTGGAACTGCCGGCGTGATCCCGCTCGGCGTGTTCTCTGCCGAGCCCGAGGCGCTTGCGCACACCAGAGCTTTTGCTGCGATCATCGATTCGAATCTCCCGGAGTCTGGATCATGAACAGAAGGTGCTGGTCGAAGTTGCTGGCCGCCGTCGCGCTTGCCACCGTTGCTGTCGGCGCCGCGGCCCAGACCTACCCGACGAAACCGGTGCGGGTCGTCGTGCCCTACCCCGCCGGTCAGGGCACGGACCTGGTCACGCGCTATGTCGCCGAGCAGCTCTCGCGGGCGATGGGGCAGAACTTCGTCGTCGAGAACCGGCCCGGCGCCGGCGGCAACATCGGCACGCAGTTCGTCGCGCGTGCGCCGGCCGACGGCTACACGCTGCTGATGGGCACCAACGGTACCCATGCCGCGGCGCCCTTCCTGTACCAGAACCTCGGCTTCGATCCGCTGGCGGATTTCGAGCCGGTGGCGCTGATCGGCATCCTGCCGCTGACGATCGTGACCGCACCCGCCAATCCGGTGGACAGCGTCGACAAGCTGGTCGCGGCGGCGAAGGCGAGACCCGACGCGATCAACGTCGCGTTCACCACCACCACCTCGCGCGCCACGCTCGAATTGTTCAAGCAGCAGGCGAACGCGCCGCTGTTCGGCATCGCCTACAAGGGCAGCGCGCAGGCGATCACAGATCTGATCGGCGGACAGGTCGAGTACATGGTCGACACGATCGCGTCGCTGCGCACGACGGTCGCCAGCGGCAAATTGAAGGCGCTGGCGGTGACTTCGGCCGCGTCGGGCGAGCTGATGCCCGGCGTGCGTTCGGTCGCGGAACAAGGCGTGCGCGGCTACGAGATGTCGGGTTGGAACGTGCTGTACGCGCCGAAGGGCACGCCTGCCGAGGCCGTGCGTGCGCTCGCGGCCGAGGTGTCGAAGGTGATGGCACAGCCCGAGACCCGGCAGAAGCTCCTGCAGCTGGGCGTCGAGCCGCAGACGGCGACCGGAGCCGAATTGGCGCGCTTCGTGGTCGCCGAGCGCGACAAGTGGGGTGGTGTGATCCGCTCGGCCAACATTCGGATCGACTGACCCGGCACAGAAACCGGTGAAGGATTCCGTGGGGAGACCGGCTGCGCGCCCGAGGGCGATTGCGCGCGCCTACCCTGCCAGCAGCGCGACCGTGGCCGGATCTTCGCGCCCGCCCCAGCAGCGCGCGAGCGCCTCGCGAAACAGCGGGTCGTCCGGGACGACCCGCGCGAACAGCGTCATGCAGGAGTGAAACTTCAGGTCGTCCGGCGATCCGAAGATCTCGTGCAGCGACCTGCCCTGCACCGCCAGCACGCGCCGCGTGCACTCCGCCAAACGCGGACCCAGCAGCGGGTGCTGCCAGTAGGCGAGCGCCTCGTCGCGCGACGCGATGCCGTAGTGCCGCGCGGTCGCGCTGCGCCCGAGGCCGCGCAGCTGCGGAAAGACGAACCACATCCAGTGGGTGGTCTTCAGGCCGGCGGCGAGTTCGGCCAGAACCTGCGCGTACACGGGCGCCTGGGCGTCGACGAAGCGCTGCAGTTCGGCGCCGGGATCGTTCATCTGGTTCATCTTGCGGAAATGTCGGGACTCGTCTCGCGGAGAGCGGCGCGACCGGGCGCTACTGCAACGACGCCAGGTGCCGCTGCGCCGCTTCGCCAAGCTTCCGATCGAAGGTCACGAGCGGAGCACGCAGCTCGCTGGCCACCAGGAGATAGGCGGCATCGTAGGCGGTGAGCTCGTGCCGAGCGGCCAGCGAAACCAGTGATGCGACATCGACCGAATGCCGTCTGATGGCCAGATCCGAGAAGTGAGCCAATCCTGCCTCGGCAATTTCCTGCCGCGTCGCGAGCGCTTTCTTGAGCGCCACACTGCTCATCTCGAAGTCGATCAGCCACGGAGCGTGCAACGACGCGCCCGCAAGGCGCTGCCAGGCCTGGTCGCTGCTGGGTTCGGCAAAGACCGCGGCCGCGATGACGCTGCAGTCGACGACGAGCGGCGGCCGTGTCCGATACGGCGCGGCCAGTTCGGCCACGATCAGCTGCCGAGCAGTGCTACCGCGCATCACGTTCCTGGCGAACGATGTCGAGCGCCAGCGGGCCGCTGTCGATCGGCTCGGGCCACATCTTCCGGACTTCTGCTGCGACCTCTTCGGTCGACTTGGTACCGACGAGTACGCCGGCGCTGATCTTCGAGGCGGCCTGCTCGTGCGTCACCGGAGGAGCCGGCACGGCCGCGGAGTCCAAGGCCTGGGTGAGGATCGACATCAGTTCTCCCTGCAGAGAGCGATGATTCTTCGCGGCGCGATGACGCAGCCTCTCGGCGAGCGCTTCGGGAACCTCCTTGATCGACAGACTGGGCATCAGGCGCCCCTCCGATGGATGGCGGATCCATTTTGGCGCCATAGCGGATCCTCGTCAACTCTGCGTTCGAGTGCCGGGCTATGCGCTCGAGTTCTGCGGCGCACTCCGGAAATCACGCACGCCAGTCCGTGCCGCCCCGTCAGCCCACCCGCCGCGTGCGACCTTCCCAGTACGGCGCGCGCAGGTCGCGCTTGAGCACCTTGCCGACCGGACTGCGCGGCAGGTTCGGCACGAAGTCGACCGACTTCGGCGCCTTCATCGATCCGATCTGTTCCTTCGCCCACGCGATCAGTTCGTCCGCGCTCGCGCTCGCCCCGGGCTTGAGCTGGACACAGGCCTTGACCGCCTCGCCCCATTTGTCGTCCGGCACGCCGATCACCGCGCAGTCCTGGACCGCCGGGTGCTTCATCAGCGCGCTCTCGACCTCGAACGGGAAGATGTTGAAGCCGCCGGAGATGATCAGGTCGCGTTTGCGGTCGGTGATGTAGAAGTAGCCGTCTTCGTCGCGCCGGCCGATGTCGCCGGTGTGGTGCCAGCCGAATTTCTGGATCTCGGCGGTGGCGGCCGCGTCGTCGAGGTAGCAGTCCATCATCGTCGGGCCCCGCAGCACCACCTCGCCGGTCTCGCCGGGGCCCAGGATGCGGCCCTCCTCGTCCATGATCTCCATCGCCTCGACGATCACGGTCGGGCGGCCACAGGACACCAGCCGGTGGCGTTTGGCCGGATCGCGCACCGCGTCGGCCATCTCTTTCGGCGACATGAAGGTGGTCGGGAAGCCCGATTCGGTCTGTCCGAAGGCCTGGCACACCACCGGGCCCAGGCGTTCGACCGCCTCGACGATCTTCTCGGGCGCGAACGGCGATGCCGCGGCGATCAGGTAGCGCAGCGACGAGAAGTCCGCGGTCGCGGTCCTCGGATGCGCGAGCAGCATGTAGATCAGCGTCGGCGGCAGGAACAGCGCGGTCACGCGGTGCTTCTCGATCAGCTCGATCATCGTGCCGACATCGGGCGTCGACATCATGATCGTCGTGCCCCCGAACTGGCCCATGCCGAGCGCGACGAAGCCGCCCGCGTGGGTGATCGGCGCCACCGCCAGGTTCACCGGCGGCTCGTCGAAGTGCAGGCAGGTGGCCCAGGCCATCACGCCGGTCACCATGAAGCGGTTCGACGCGACCGTCAGCTTCGAGCGGCCGGTGGTGCCGCCGGTGGCGCCCTGGAAGCCCTGGGTCGTCTCGGGAACGCGGAACTCCAGAGGGTCGTCCGACACGTCGCCCAGCCAGTCCTCGAGCGCGGGGAAGCGCGGGTCGCTGCCGCCGATGCACACCACCGCGCGCAGGGCCGGCACCGCAGCCCGGATCTCGTCGAGCATGCCGGCCGCCGACTCGTCGAAGAACAGCAGGTTGCAGCGGCCGGCGGCGAGGATGTGCAGGATGTCCGGCAGCGCGGCCTTCATGTTCAGGTTGCACCACGCCACGCCGGCACGCATGCCGCCGAGCATCGCGACGAACGCGCGGCTCGTGTTCGGGCTCAGCACCGCGAAGCGGTCGCCGGGGCCGAAGCCGGAGTCGCGCAGCCGGCGCGCGATGCGGTTGGTCAGCGCGTAGGTCTCGCGGTAGGTGTAGTCACCGCCGTCGCCGGTCAGCGCAAGGCGGCCCGGGTGGGTGCGGTAACCGCGGAAGAACAGGTCGGTGATGTGCATGGTTTCTCCGGTGTCGGTGCCCTGTCGGCAGGGTGCGCGCCACGCCCCACCGCGCGCATCTGCCCGCGATGGTACGGTGGCAGCGTCGGCGCTGGAAGCGCCGGAGGGGCGCTTCGGTATCATCGGTCTTGGTCCTGAAACGGAAGCGCTTCACCATCGCGCCCGTGCGCAGCCACGTGGCCGCATCCAGGTGGTCGAAACCGGGCCTCGACCCACCCGCAACCCACCCGCAACCCACCCGCAATCCACCCGCAACCCACCCGCAACCCACCCGCAACCCACCCGCTACAGCGCTGCCGCCGGGCGGCGACCGAGACCAAGATGAGCAGCACGCCAACGACGCCCACCCCCACACGCTCGCTGAACCTTTCCGGCGCCACCAACTTCCGCGACCTGGGCGGTTATCGCGGCCGGGACGGCCGTGCCGTGCGTTGGCGGCGCCTGTTCCGCTCCGACCATCTGGCCGGCCTGGCGCCCTCGGACCTGCAGGTGCTCGCGGACATCGGGCTGGCGCGCGCCTTCGACTTCCGCGGCGTCGACGAGCGCGCCGCCGCGTCCTACGACCTGCCGGGCGTGGCGCAGCACACCCTGCCGATCGAGCCGACGGTGGTGCAGAACATGCGCGCGCTGATGGACGCAGGCCAGACGCTCACCGCCCGCGATGCGGTCGCGCTGATGCAGCAGACCTACCGCGCCTTCGTGCACGACAACGCGCACTGCTTCGCCGAGCTGTTCGAGCACGTGCTCGACGACGACGCGCCGCTGGTGTTCCACTGCACGGCGGGCAAGGACCGCACCGGCTTCGCGGCTGCGATGCTGCTGCTGGCGATGGACGTGCCCCGCCCGGTGGTGATGGAGGACTTCCTGCTCACCAACGAGCTCTACCGGCGCACGCACACCACGAGCCAGACCGATGCGCCGCAGGAGGTGCTGAACGTGCTGTGGCGCGTGCAGGCCGAGTTCCTCGAAGCGGCGCTGCACGTGGTCGACACCGATTACGGCGGGGTCGACAAGTACCTGGAGAAGTTGCGCGTGCGCCGCGCCGAGCGCGACCGCCTGGTGCAGCTGTATCTGGAGAAACAGGCGGCCCGCTGACGGCGGCCGGCGCCGTCGCAGGCGCCGGGGCATCCTCCCGGTTATAGTTCCCGACGAATCCCAACACCCCAGGAGGAGCGGATATGAAGACGCGCATCACCGAACTGTTCGGCATCGAGCACCCCATCATCCAGGGCGGCATGCACTTCGTCGGCTTCGCCGAGCTGGCGGCGGCGGTGTCCGAACGCCGGCGGCCTGGGCATCATCACCGGCCTGACACAGAAGACGCCCGGAACTGCTGGCGAAAGAGATCGCACGCTGCCGCGAGATGACCGACAAGCCCTTCGGCGTGAACCTCACCTTCCTGCCGACCTTCGCCGCCCCGCCCTATCCGGAGTACATCCAGGCGATCATCGAGGGTGGCGTGAAGGTCGTCGAGACCGCCGGCCGCAACCCCGAGAAGGTACATGCCGCAGATGAAGGCGGCCGGCATCAAGGTGATCCACAAGTGCACCTCGGTGCGCCACTCGCTGAAGGCCGAGGCGATCGGCTGCGACGCGGTCAGCGTCGACGGCTTCGAGTGCGGCGGCCATCCGGGCGAGGACGACGTGCCGAACTTCATCCTGCTGCCCCGCGCCGCCGAGGAGCTGAAGATCCCGTTCGTCGCTTCGGGCGGCATGGCCGACGGCCGCAGCCTCGTCGCGGCGCTGGCGCTGGGTGCCGAAGGCATGAACATGGGCACCCGCTTCATCGCGACGAAAGAGGCGCCGGTCCACGACAACGTCAAGCAGGCGATCGTCGACGGCGTCCGAACTCGACACGCGCCTGATCATGCGATCGCTGCGCAACACCGAGCGCGTGCTGAAGAACGACGGCGTCAAGCGCATCCTGGAGATCGAGCGCGAAAAGGGCGCCACGCTCACCATCGACGACATCCACGACCAGGTCGCCGGCATCTATCCGAAGGTGATGCTCGAGGGCGACATGGAAGCGGGCGCCTGGAGCTGCGGCATGGTCGCCGGCCTGATCCACGACGTCCCGACGCTGCAAGGAATTGATCGACCGCATCATGCGCGAGGCCGACGAGCTGATCACGCAGCGCCTGCGCAAGTTCAACGGACGCTGATGCCGCAGACGGGCGGGGCTTTCGCCGGGGGTCGGATCGATCCCTGGCGCGCGCCGGATCAATCCCCGATCCAGCCGACCCGCCCCTGCCCTGCCTCGTTGACCGCCGCGACGAAGCCCGCAGCCTGGGCGTCGGGCAGTTCGACGGCGAACTCCACCGTCGAGCCGTGTTCCACCGACAGCAGCGCGGCGCCCGTGCGCTCGACCTGCCGGCGCATCCATCCTTCCATCGCGTAGGGCACCGAGCAGCGCAGCGTGCGCATCTTCACGCGCTGCACCTTGACCGCGCCGACCAGCGCCTGCGCCACCGAGTCGGTGTACGCGCGCACCAGGCCGCCCGCGCCCAGCTTCACGCCGCCGAAGTAGCGCACGACGGTGGCCAGCACGCCGTCGAGGTCGTGGTGCCGCAGCACGTCGAGCATCGGCCGCCCGGCGGTGCCGCCGGGTTCGCCGTCGTCGACCGCGGCCGACTGGCCGCCGGCCAGAAGCGCCCAGCACACGTGCGCCGCATCGGGGTGCTGCGCACGCAGCTGCGCGACCCGCGCCTGCGCGGCTGCGCGATCGGCGACCGGTTCGACGCAACCGAGGAAGCGGCTCTTCCGGATCACTAGCTCGCTGTGCGCGGGACCTGCGATCGTGTAGGCCATTCGGGGACTGGGTCGGGAGGTCGCGCCGGCGCACGTTGCGCCGGCCCGCGCGTCACGCCGGCGAGGCGACCACGCCCTGCGCGTGCAGCGCGTCGATGCGATCGGCGGGGTAGCCAAGCACCTCGGTCAGCACCGCGCGGGTGTCCTGGCCGATCAGATAGGGCGCCGGGGCTGCCGGCGCGATCGGGGCGCCGTCGAGATGGAACGGTGGCGCGGTCAGCCGCATCGACCCGCGCCCGGGGTGCGGCAGCGTCGGGAAGAAGCCGCGGTGGGCCAGGTGCGGATGCGCGACGATTTCTTCGGGATCGAGCATCGGCACGCCGGGGATGCGGTTCGCGGCCAGCGTCTCGACAGCCTTGTCGACGCTCTCGAAGCCGGCCAGCCAGTCCTGAAGGATGTCGCGCAGCGCCGGCCAGTTCTCGCGTCGGGCCACCGGGTTCGCGAAGCGCGGATCGTGCTCGAGCTCGGGTCGGCCGAGCAGGGCCACCAGTCGCGGCCACATGTGCGGCGCCCCGCCGTTTTGCATCGCGACGTGGCGATCGCCGATCTGCTGCACGATCATGCCGACGCGCGGCTTGCGCTCGATCGTGCCGCCGTTGAGCAGCGTCGGGAAGTTGTTGTCGTCGGACGCCACCAGGCACTCGAGCATCGACACGTCGACGTAGGCGCCCTTGCCGCTGCGGAAGCGGCGCAGCAGCGCCGCGCAGATCGCGCCGAAGGCGTGCGCGCCGGCCAGCACATCGGCCGCCTGCAGGTTCGACGCCTTGGGCGGGGTGTCGCCACCGCGCTCGAGTTCCATCATCCCGGAGATGGCGTTGATCAGGTGCGCGTAGGCCTGCAGCGAGGCGAGCGGCCCGGTCTGGCCGAAGCCGGAGATCGAGCAGTAGACGATTTCGGGACGGACGGCGTGAATGGACGCGGCGTCGTAGCCGTACTTCTTCATCACGCCCGGCGAGAAGTTCTCGACGACCACGTCGGCCCTGGCGACGAGGTCCATCACGATGGCGCGCGCGCCCGGGTTGGCGAGGTCGATTGCGATGCTCTTCTTGCCGGCGTTCGAGCGGGCGAAGTACGCGCTCTGGTCGATGCGCTGCGGGTCGAGCTGCAGGCCGACGTAGCGGGTCTCGTCGCCGTCGCCCGGACGCTCGATCTTGATCACGGTCGCGCCGAGGTCGGCCAGCAGACGCGTGGCGAACGGCCCGGACAGCACGCGCGTGAAGTCGAGGACGGTGACGCCGGCGAGCAGCGGCTCGTCCTGGCGGGACGCGGGGGTGGGTGGATTCATGGTGGCGGGGTCTCCTCTGCACGCGATAGTACGGCCTTCCCGCGCGGTGATCTCGGCGCCCGTCGCGACGGATGCGCAGAGCTCAGCGCGCCTCGGACGCCTCGAGCGCGCGCTTCGCGGCGATCTTGCGCAGCACGCGCTCGAAAACCTCGACCGGCTGGCCGCCCGCGATCAGGTGGCGTTCGTCGACGATGATCGCGGGCACCGAGTGGATGTCCTGCTCGAGGTAGAAGTGCTCGCGTTCGCGCACTTCGCGCGCGTACTGGTCGCTGGCGAGGATCGCCTGCGCGCGCGTCCGGTCGAGTCCGGCCGCTTCGACCGCAGCCAGCAGAACCTCGTGCGACTCGGGGCTGAGGCCCCCGGTGAAGTAGGCGCTGAACAGGGCTTTCTTCAGCAGGCGCTGCTGACCCGGAGCACCGTCGGCGCCGTCGGGACGCCCTTGCTCGCCGGCCCAGTGCAGCAGCCGGTGCGCATCGAAGGTGTTGTAGATGCGGCTGCGGCCCTCCATCCGGAACGTGAAACCGACCTCGGCGCCGCGCTGGCGGATCATCGCGCGCGCCCTGGCCTGCTGCTCGGGGGTCGAGCCGTATTTCTCGGTGATGTGCTCGCCGATGTCCTGGCCGCCGGCCGGCATCCGCGGGTTGAGTTCGAAGGGCTGGAAGTGGATCTCGGCGTCGATCTCGCCGCGCAGGTTCTCCAGTGCCCGCTCCAGCGCGCCGAGCCCGACCACACACCATGGGCAGGACACGTCGGAGACGAAATCGATGCGGAAATGGATGGTCATGGGCGTGTCTCCTTTCGCGCAATGATGACGCAAGGTCTGCCGCGGCGCTCCCGCAACTAATGTCCCGGATGCCTGCAGGCCCGTTGCCGGGCCGAGCCCGGGCTTCTGCGATATTCGGTGCCGCCGGCCGCCGGGGCAAGCCCGCACTGGTCGAACAGTTCTGGACAAGCGGCGCCGCCGGCGCCGAACGCCAACCACAACCGGAGAAATCCATGTCGATGTTCAAGCGCGCCTGTGTGCTGGCGGTGATGGCCCTGACGGCCGGGGCGGCCTGGGCGCAGCAGAAGGTCCAGGTGCACTGGCTGGGCCAGGCGGCGACCAAGATCACCACGCCGGGCGGCAAGGTGATTCTGATCGATCCCTTCATCACGCAGAACCCCAAGACCCCTGCCGAATACAAGAACCTGGATTCGCTCGGCAAGATCGATCTGATCCTGGTCACGCATGCCCACGGCGATCACCTCGGCGACGCACCGGAGCTGGCAAAGAAGCACAATGCTCCGATCTGGGCACCGGCCGGCCTGGCGAACTCGCTGGTGGCGCTGGGCGTGGTGCCGGCGAATCTGGCGCCGCGCATGAACAAGAGCGGTACGATCATGCCGCTCGGGCCGGGCATCAAGATAACGATGGTGCGCGCCGAGCACAGCTCGGAACTGCTCCACAAGAACGCCGCCACCGGCAAGGACGAGGTCCACGTCGGCGGCGAGCCTGTCGGCTTCGTCATCGAGCTCGAGAACGGGTTCAAGGTCTACCACATGGGCGACACCGGCCTGTTCGGCGACATGAAGCTGATCGGTGACTACTACAAGCCGGACCTGATCCTGGTGCCGATCGGCGGTCACTTCGTGATGGATCCGAAGGACGCCGCATTTGCGACCCGCGAGTGGCTCAGGCCGCGATTTGCCATCCCCGTTCACTACGCGACCTTCCCGCCGCTCAAAGGCACCCCTGCCGAGTACATGCAGGCGCTCGGCCAGTCCCCGACCAAGGTGTTCCCGATCAACCCGGGCGACAAGCTCGAGTTCTGACGCAGGCCTGCGCACAGGCGCCCGGGATCGTCTCGGGCGCCATCGCGATCCGGAGCCTCAGGCCCCCTCGTAGCCCAGTCCCAGGCCCTTCAGACGCGCGACCGCGGCGGCGTCGAAGCCCCAGTCGCGCAGCGCTTCGGCGCCTCCGGCGCCGCGTGCCGCCGGCGGGCGCGGCGTGTCCGACGGCGCATTGCGAAAGCGCGGCGCGGGCGTCGGCTGCATCACGCCATCGACCGCGACGCGGGCATTGCGGGCTGCCTGGTGCGGATGCGAAACCGACTCGGTGAAGCTCAGGACCGGGCTGGTGCAGGCGTCCGAACCGGCGAACCAGGCGCTCCATTCGTCGCGGGAGCGCGTGCGGAAGATCTCGGCGAAACGCCGGCGCAGTTCCGGCCAGCCATTGCGGTCGTGCTGCGCCGGCAGCTTCTCGCCGGCCAGGCCCAGGCGCTCGAGCAGTGCGGCATAGAACTGCGGCTCGATCGCGCCGACCGCCATGTAACGGCCGTCCGCGCACTCGTAGGTGTCGTACCACGGCGCGCCGCCGTCGAGCACGTTGTTGCCGCGCTCGTCCGTCCACATGCCCCGTGGCCAGCAGCGCCCACAGCATGCTGACAACAGCGACGCGCCGTCGACCATCGCCGCGTCGATCACCTGGCCCTGCCCGAGTGCGCCGCTCGGAGCAGCGCGGCCAGCATGCCGACGGCCAGGAGCATGCCGCCGCCGCCGAAGTCGCCGACCAGGTTCAGCGGCGGCACCGGCCGCTCGCCGGCGCGGACCGATCGCGTCGCAGCACGCCGGTCAGCGCGATGTAGTTGATGTCGTGCCCGGCCTGCCGGGCCAGCGGGCCGGCCTGGCCCCAGCCCGTCATGCGGCCGTAGACCAGCCGCGGGTTGCGCGCCAGCGCCACGTCCGGGCCCGAGGCCGAGCCGCTCCATCACGCCGGGCCGGAAGCCCTCGATCAGCACGTCGGCCTTCGACACCAGTTCGAGCGCGGCGGCGACCCCATCCGGGTTCTTCAGGTCGAGCAACACCGAGCGGCGGTTGCGCTTGAGCACGTCCTGGCGCTTGCCGCCGCGGCTGATGCCGAGGTCCTCGGGCGCGACCGCCCGGTCGACGCGGATCACGTCCGCGCCCATGTCGGCCAGCACCATGCCGCAGAACGGCGCCGGGCCGATCGCTTCGAATTCCAGGACCTTCAGTCCGCTCAGTACGCCCATGTCGTGGTCTCCTCTTGTCGTTTGCTTGTGTGTAGGTTCGCGTGACGCGATGCGTGGATCATAACCACACGGGCGGATGCGCGCGCCGGCGCGCTGGTCTACCCTTCGGCTCCACGAAAGGGAATTCCCGATGCAGACCTCCGATCAACCCGTCCTGCGCGACATCGTGCTCGTCGGCGGCGGCCACAGCCACGTCGGCGTGCTGCGCAACTTCGGCATGCGGCCGATGCCCGGGCGTGCGCCTGACCGTGATCTGCCGCGACACGCACACGCCCTACTCGGGCATGCTGCCCGGCTACGTCGCCGGCCACTACGGCTACGACGACGTGCACATCGACCTGCGCGCGGCTCGCCGCAGTTCGCCGGCGCGCGCTTCTTTCGCGACGAGGTGCTGCGGACTGGACCGCGACGGCGCGCAAGGTGCTGTGCGCGACCGCCCGCCGGTGCCCTACGACCGCGTGTCGATCAACATCGGCTCCACGCCGCAGATGGCGACGGTGCCCGGGGCGCGCCGAGCACGCCGTCCCGGTCAAGCCGATCAACCGCTTCAACGAGCGCTGGCTGGCAGCTGCTCGAGCGCGTGCGCAAACACGCCGGGGCCGACCCGCATCGCGGTGGTCGGCGGCGGTGCCGGCGGCGTCGAACTGACGCTGGCGATGCAGTACCGGCTGCGCAGGGAACTGCGGCGCCTCGGGGCGCGACCCGGACGAACTCGGTTTCCACCTGCTGACGTCGCGGCCGCGACATCCTGCCGACCCACAACGCCTGCGGTGCGCCGCGCTTCGAGCGCGTGCTGGCCGAGCGCGGCGTCGAGGTGCATCGCGACGCCGGAAGTCGATCGAGGTGTCGGCGGGCCGCGCTGCAGACGCGCCGACGGCGCATCGCTGGACGCCGACGAGATCGTCTGGGTCACCCGGGCCGGCGGCGCGCCCTGGCTGCGCGGAACCGGACTCGCGCTGGACGACAGACGGCTTCATCGCGGTGACCGAGACGCTGCAGACGCGTCGACCGACCCGCAGGTGTTCGCCGCCGGCGACATCGCCAGCATGGTCGGACACCCGCTGGAGAAGGCCGGCGTGTTCGCGGTGCGCCAGGGGCGGCCGCTGGCGCGCAACCTGCGCCGCGCGGTCGCAGGGCGAGCCGCTCGCAGCCTACCGCCCGCAGCGCGCTGGCTCGCGCTGATCAGCACCGGCGACCGGTACGCGGTCGCCTCGCGCGGCGCGCTCGGTTTCGCGGGCGCGCTGGGTCTGGCGCTGGAAGGACTGGATCGACCGTCGCTTCATGCGCCAGTTCAGCGAGCTGCGCGGCCGATGCCCGACGGCGACCGCGCGCGCCGCCGCCGACCATCGGTCAAGCTCGACAGCCGAAGAGGCGGCGCAGGCGATCTCGGCGATCGCGATGCGCTGCGGCGGCTGCGGCGCCAAGGTCGGCGCCATCGGTGCTGTCGCGCGCGCTCGGCGGCGCTGCATCCGATCGAGCGCGACGACGTGCTGATCGGCCTGCACGCGCCCGACGACGCGGCGGTGGTGCGCGTGCCGCCCGGCAAGGCGATGGTGCACACCGTCGATTTCTTCCGCGCCTTCATCGACGACCCCTATGTCTTCGGCAAGGTGGCGGCCAACCATGCGCTCGGCGACATCTTCGCGATGGGCGCCGAGGCGCAGTCCGCGACCGCGATCGTGACCGTGCCGCCGGGCTCGAGGCCAAGGTCGAGGACGACGCTGCTCCAGATGATGTCCGGCGCGCATCGAGGTGCTGAACGAGGCCGGATTGCGCGCTGGTCGGCGGCCACACCGGCGAGGGCAGGGAGCTCGCGCTGGGTTTCGCGGTCAACGGCCTGATCGACGAGGAACTGCGCGCGGTGATGCGCAAGGGCGGCATGCGCGCCGGGCGACGTGCTGCGTCGCTCACCAAGCCGATCGGCACCGGCACGCTGTTCGCCGCGCACGCGCGGCTGCAGGCGCGCGGCCGCTGGATCGACGCCGCCCTCGACATCGATGTGCCAGTCGAACCGCCTCGCGGCGCCGCAGTGCCTGCGCGAGCACGGCGCGACCGCCTGCACCGACCTGACCGGCTTCGGGCTGCTGGGCCACCTGGTCGAGATGACCCGGCCCTCCGGCGTGGACGCGGAACTCGACCTGGCGGCGCTGCCGGTCCTCGAAGGCGCCGAGGAGACCAGCGCGGCCGGCGTCGCTGAGTTCGCTGCAGCCGGCCAACGTGCGGCTGCGCCGTGCGCATCCGCAACCAGGCGAGCTGCGTCGAGCATCCGCGCTACCCGCTGCTGTTCGATCCGCAGACCGCCGGCGGCCTGCTCGCGAGCGTGCCCGGCGACGCGCGCCGCGGCCTGCGTCGAGGCCCTGCGCGCGCTCGGCTACCTGCACACTGCGATCATCGGGCGGGTGCTGCCGCAGGGCGAGGCGCTGGAGCCGATCGTGCTGAAGCGCTGACGCCGATCAGCGCAACGACAGGTTGTCGAAGAGCTCGAAGCAGGTCGAGCAGCGCCTGAGCGCTGCCCGTGTCGAGGCGCGCCTTGCCGGCCGACACGGCCTCGGCGAACTTCAGCCGCCCGGCCAGCAGCAGGGCCCAGGTCTCCTTGTCGCAGGTCAGACCGACATCCACGCGCGCGGGCTCGGCGGTCGCGGCCGGATCCGCGTCGATGAACCGCCCCACGCCGCGATACACGTGCAGCCCGCCGGCCACCCCGCTGCCCGCCAGCGTCAGGCGGAACACCACGTCGGTGTCGGCGCTGCGGTCGGGATCGAGCCGCGCTGCGATCGCCCGCAGGAAGCGGCCCGGTTCGGCGCGCATCACCACCGGCCGCACCGGCCGGCTCGGCACCGAACGCCGGCCGGCGATCCCGGCTTCGAGCTGGCGGACCTCGTCGAGGTAGAACGCGCGGGTGTTCGCCGCCGTGGTTCTCTGGGCCAGGTGGCGCAGCACGCCCGCTTTCAGCCCGGCCACCTCGGCATCTTCGGGAGCGAGCGCCAGCAGATGACTGCACAGCTCGGCAGCCCACACGTGTTCGTCGCGCGCGATCGCCTCACGGGCCTGGGCGATCACGCGCTCTCTTCCGCCGAGGCCTTCGACCAGCAGCTCGGCGCGGCGCGACGGCGACACCGGGTGCAGCGTCGAGGTGTCGCGTCCGAACCAGCCGAACAGTCCGTTGTGGATCGCGCGCACGTGGAACGGCACTTCGCCGTACCAGGGCTGGACCCAGGGGCTATCCCGCAGTCGCTGCGGCAGGCTGATGCTGGCGGCGAGCTCGTCGGGCGTCATCGCGGCGTTGATGCCGCGCACCGTCTGGTCCCAGAGATACTGGATCGAGTCGCGGTAATCGGCGAGGCAGGCGCGCACCTGCTCGCCGCCGCTGACCGGCAGTCCGTGCACGCCGACCAGGTACTCGGGCCGGGCGGCGCGGATCTCGTCGACGGCGTGCACCATCACCAGCGGGTCGCGGTACAGCTCGCCGCGCAGCGGATAGATGTTGAACAGGCAGGGCCAGACGTGGTTGTTGACCACGGTCTTCAGGTCCGGAAAGTCGATGATCAGGGTGTCGCGCGAATCTGAGGCGTAGCGCCCGTCGAATCGCACCCGCAGTCCGGCGATCCGGGTTTCGGTGACGGCGGCCGGCAGCCAGTGCGTCGGCGTGACGAAGCCCGGGGTCTTTACCCCTTCCCGGAACATGAACGGTCCGAGCCCGAGGTTTGGCATCGAGTCGGGACCGGTGCGCGGCAGATCGAAGGCGAACTGGATCTTCAGCCGGCGCTGGTAGGCCGGGCCGATCTCGGCGCCGACATCGGCCATCACCTGCGGAAGCGCCTCGTGCGCGTAGATCGCGATCGGCCCCGGCCAGCGCGCGAGCACCTCGGCGGTGCCGCTGACGTAGTGCGAGTGCGAACAGATCACCGCCACGACGGGCCGGTCGAGGGCAGCCCCGAAGGACTCGATCGCCTCGGCCATCTCCTCGTTGCATTCGCCCGAGTCGATCAGGATCGCGCCCTCGTCGCCCAGCACGAGGGTGACGTTGCTCAGACCGAAGCCGACCGCGCACCAGACGCGGTCGTTGACCTTGTGGGCCCGTGGCCGGAACTTTTCGGAGTGGGCGATGTAGGCCGGGTGCGCGATCGCGCCCTTCTCGCTGACGGCTGGTTCGATGGATTTCATGATTCGTCCCGGTTGTTCAGGCGCCGGCCGGGAACACGCGCCCGCCCTGCACCACTCCCCACACCCGCACGTCCCCGAGCCGCTCCGCGCCGATCTCCAGGGGATCGTCCTCGAGCACCGCGAAGTCCGCGCGCTTGCCGCATTCGATCGAGCCGATCTCGCCGTCGAGTTTCAGTGTCCAGGCCGCCCCCAGCGTGATCGCCCGCAATGCCTCCGGCACGCCGATCCGCTCGTGCGTGCCCAGCACGCGGCCGCTGGCGGTGCGACGGTTCACCGCGCACCAGGCGGTGAACAGCGGGCCGAGCGGCGTCACCGGCGCATCGGAGTGGATCGCCATCGCCACGCCGGTCGCGAGTGCGGTCGCACACGCGTTCATGCGCTCGGCGCGTTCGGGGCCGACCGTGACCGCATAGTGCTGGTCGCCCCAGTAGTGGTGATGGTTCGGGAACAGGTTGACGCACATGCCCAGCGCTTTCATGCGGCGGAACTGGGCCGCGTCGGCCAGCTGGCAGTGCTGCAACGTGAACCGGTGGTCGGGCGCCGGGTGCTGGCGCAGCGCCTCTTCGACGCAGTCCAGCACCAGTTCGGTGGCCTCGTCGCCGTTGGTGTGCGTGTGCACCAGCACGCCACGCTGCAAGGCCAGCCGGTAGGTCTCGCGCAGGATCTCGGGCGGCGTGTACCAAAGCCCGTTCGGCGCGCCGTTGTAGTAGCCGGGCCAGCGCAGCCTGGCGGAGAACCCCTGGATCGAGCCGTCCGCGAAGGCCTTGATCGCGCCCAGGCGCAACCGGTCGCTGCTCTGCGCGCGCAGGGCCAGCGCCCGCTCGACGAGCGCCACGCCGGTCATCGCCTGCATGCGCAGCAGCGACACGATGCGGGTCGGGAAGTCGTCGCTGCCGGTGACCCGCGACATCATGTCGACGGCGGCCTGCGGCAGCAGGTTCGCCAGGTCGGTGGCGGTGGTCACGCCGGCGCGCACGCACAGACGGGAGAAATCACGCAGCGCGCGCTCGTCGGCCGCCTGCTGCTCGCGGTCGTAGCCGACGTGCGCGCCGACCAGCGTCATCGGCTCCGGTCCCTTCATCTCGCCGGTGGGCAGGCCGTCGGCCCCGAGCGGGATGCCCGGGTGATCGACACCGGGCCGCAGCAGGCCCGCCAGTTCGAGGGCGCGCGAGTTCACGTTCAGGATGTGGCCGCTGGCGTGCATCACGCCGATCGGAAAGTCGGTCGACACCCGGTCGAGGTCCTGGCGCGACATGCGCGCGTTGCCGAAGTAGATCGGATCCAGCGACCAGCCGGAAAGCGGCGCGGCGCGGTCGGCGCGGGCCGCCGCGGCGTCACGCAGGCGTTCGACGACCGCGTCGATCGACTTCACGCCGGACCACACCTGGCCATTCGGGTCGGTGCGGTCGAAGTAGCCGACGTAGGTGTGGCGCCAGAACGCGCCTTCGGACACATGGGAATGGCCCTCGACCAGGCCCGGCATCAGCACCTTGCCGGCGAAGCGATCGTCGAGGACGTACGGTCCCCAGCCGCGCAAGCTCGTCGAGACTGCCGGCCCCCAGGATCCGTCCGTCGCGCACCGCGACATGGGTTGCCTCGGGGCGCGAGGGATTCATCGTCAGGATCCGGCGTGCCGCGAAGATCGTGTTCATGGGGCTCTCGTCTCGTCGGGCGGTCGGGATCACGCGCCCTCGAACACCGCGGCAATACCCTGCCCGCCGCCGATGCACATCGTCTCGAGGCCGTAACGGGCGCCGCGCCGCTTCATCTCGTGCAGCAGCGACACCATGATGCGCACGCCGGTCGCGCCGACCGGATGGCCGAGCGAGATCCCCGAGCCGTTGACGTTCAGGCGCTCCATGTCGGCCCAGTCCCAGCCCTTGAGCACGGACAGCGCCTGGCAGGCGAAGGCTTCGTTCAGCTCGACCAGGTCCATGTCCTTGAACGACAGCCCGTTGCGCCCGAACAGCTTCCTCACGGCGGGCACCGGACCGATGCCCATCGTGGCCGGCTCGCAGCCGGCGGCAGCCCAGCTGTGCAGGAACCCGATCGGCGTCAGGCCCAGCGACGCGAGCTTGTCCTCGGCGACGACCAGGCAGGCGGCGGCCGCGTCGTTCTGCTGGCAGGCGTTGCCGGCGGTGACGGTGCCGCCCTTCGTCACCGGCCTGCAGTGCCGCCATCGCCTCGATGCTGGCGTCGGCGCGGATGCCCTCGTCGCGCTTGAACAGCAGCGGGTCGCCCTTCTTCTGCGGGATCGCGACCGGCACGATCTCCTCCTCGAATTTGCCGGCCGCCCAGGCGGCAGCGGCGCGATGGTGGCTGCGTACGGCAAAGGCGTCGGCGTCCTCGCGGGCGATCTTGTACTCGCGCGCCAGGTTCTCGGCGGTCTCGATCATTCCGGAGATCTTGCCAAACCGGTCTTCGGGCTGCGAGCGTTCGCGGCCGCGCTCGAGACGGTCGTGCAGCTTGACGGTGCCCGCACGCGAACCCCAGCGCATGTTCGTCGTGTAGTACTCGACGTTGCTCATGCTCTCGACGCCGCCGGCCATCACGACGTCCGCCGCGCCGGTCTGCACCATCATCGCGGCGGTGGCGATGGCCTGCACGCCGCCGCCACAGCGGCGGTCCAGCTGCATGCCCGCGACCGCCACCGGAAAGCCGGCCTGCAGCGCGACCCAGCGGCCCGTGCAGGGCGTCTCGCCGTTGGTGTACGACTGCGAGAAGACGACGTCCTCGATCAGCGCCGGATCGATGCCGGTGCGGGCCACGATCGCGCGCGCCACGGTCGCGCCCATCTCTTCGACCGACACCGGTCGCAGGCTGCCGCCGTAAGCGCCGATGGCCGTGCGCAGCGGGGCCACGATTGCCGCTCTTCTCATGATGTTCTCCTGTGCGTTGAATTCGGGAACGCGGCGTGGCACCGGAAGGCGCCGCACGGCGTGCAGGGTCGAAATTGTGGCCGATTCCCAGGCGCGCGGCGAATCGGCGGCGGTGGCGCCGGAACACCGACGGCGGAGATGACCGGCGGAGGTGACCGACGGCGACGGAAAGCGGGCTGGCCCAATCAGGGGATTCCCGATGCGGTTCCGCTTGGCGGATCGCGGGGTCGGCGCGTGTGCGCCTCGGCCGCACAATTGCGTTCTCGAGGTCGCCGATGCACCGATGGCGGCCGGTCCGCACCCGCTGTCGATCGTTCGAAGGGCCGTCGAACGAGAAGGCATTTCAACGCAGGAGACAACCCGTCATGATCAAACTGCTGATTTCGCTCGCCCTGTCGATCGTCGCGCCGCTGGCGGCGGCCCAGTGGGCACCGACCAAACCGGTGCGCATCGTCATCCCGTTTCCGGCCGGCGGCATCGTCGACCTGATGGCACGCGCCGTCAACGATCGCCTCGGCGCGGCGCTCGGCCAGCCGGTGATCGTCGAGGCGCGGCCGGGCGCGATGGGCAGCATCGGCACCGATGCGGTCGCCAAGGCCGCCCCCGATGGCCACACCCTGGTGCTGGCCACGATGTCGCACGCCGTGCTGCCGGGTTTCATGGACCTGCCCTGGCATCCCAGCAAGGATTTCGCCGGCGTGGCGATGCTGGGCCAGGTGTCGAACCTGGTGGTGGTGACGCCATCGATCGAGCCGAAGACGATGAAGGAGTTCGTCGACTACGCCAAGGCGCGCCCGGGCCGGATCAACTACGTGAACGCCGGCAACGGTACTTCGCAGACGCTCGGCGTCGAACTGCTGAAGAAGAACACCGGCATCTTTCTGACGCCGATCGGATACCGAGGCTACCCGCCCGCGATTCCCGATCTCGTGACGGGGCAGATCCAGTTCGCGATGGTGCCGTTCGGGGTGGCGCTGCCGCACGTGCAGTCGGGCAAATTGCGGGCAATCGCCGTCGTCGCACCGACGCGGGCGAAGCAGCTTCCCGATGTTCCGACGATGGCGGAGGCCGGGTTTCCGGATTCCAACGTTGTCTCCTGGTATGCGCTGCTGGCCCCTGCAGGCACGCCGAAAGCGGCGCTGACGCGGCTGAACGAAGAGATTGCGAAGATCCTCGCCATGCCCGACACCGCCGCACGGATGGAGCGCATCGGCGGCACGCCGCTGCCTCCGGGAACGCCGGCCGAAGTCGATGCCATGCTGCAGCGCGAAGCCGAGCAGTGGGCGCGTTTCGTGAAGGAACGCGGCCTGAAGATCCAGTAGAACCGGAGCAGGCGGCCGCCTGCCGTACCGTCTCCGTTCGTGTCGTGGCAGATCTCCTCGGGCGGCGAGCCCGTCGCGCCCGCGCCATAATCGCGCGATCAATCGAGGAGACGACACGATCATGACCACCCCCCTGCTGTTCACGCCGCATCGGGCTGCGCGGCCTCACGCTGAAGAACCGCATCGTGGTCGCGCCGATGCACCAGTACTCCGGCGTGAAGGGCTTCCCGACCGACTGGCACCTGATGAACGCGGGGCGCTACGCGGCCGGCGGCGCCGGGCTCGTGATCGTCGAATCCACCAAGATCGAGCGGCGCGGCTGCGGCACCGTCGGCGACCTCGGCCTGTGGGACGACGCGTTCGTGCCGCAGTTCGAGCGCGATCGCCGACTTCATCCACGTCGCCGGCGCGGCCGCCGGCATCCAGCTCGGCCACTCCGGGCGCAAGTCGCGCACCGGCCGGCCGTGGGAAGGCGGCAAGCCGCTGGCGCCCGAGCCCGAGATCGACGACTGGGATGCGTGGGAACTGGTCGCGCCGAGCGCGCTGCCGGCCGACAGCGGCTCGCCGGTGCCGCGCGCGCTGACCGAAGCCGAGATCCGCGAGGTCGTCGAGCGCCTGGGGCAAGGCGGCCGCGCGCGCGCACCGGGCCGGCTTCGACGTGGTCGAGATCCACGGCGCGCACGGCTTCCTGATCCACCAGTTCCTGTCGCCGCGCGCGAACCAGCGCAGCGACGACTACGGTGGCAGCGACGCGCAACCGCATGCGCTTCGCGCTCGAGGTGGCCGAGTGCGTGCGCGCGCAACTGGCCCGCAGGACAAGCCGCTCTTCATGCGGCTGTCGGTCGACGACGATGCCGGCTGGGGCCCGGCGCAGAGCGTGGAGCTGGCCCGGCTGCTGAAGGAGCGTGGCGTCGACGTGATCGACTGCAGCTGCCGGCGGCATCCTGGCGCGGCCGGTCGGCAGCACGCCGATCGGCTACGGCTACCAGGTGCCCGTTCGCGCGCGCGATCCGGCGCGAGGCCGGTGTCGCGTCGATGGCGGTGGGGCTGATCGTCCACCACGATCAGGCCGAGCGGATCCTGCAGTCGGGTCGATGCCGACCTGGTCGCGCTGGCGCGCGAGATGCTCTACAACCCGAACTGGGCGATGGACGCGGCGCAGAAGATGGGCGTCGATCCGGGCTTCGCGATGGTGCCGCCAGCCTACGGCTGGTGGCTGGGCAAACGCACGGCCGCGGTGCCGAGCCTGGTGCCGTCGACCTATGTGCGCAACGCGCCGACCGGCTCTTGAGCCCGACTCGGTGCACGCAGGGAACGTTGAAACCGGCGTAGAAACGACGAGGCCCGGCGCTTCGGCAGCCGGGCCGCGTTCGACCGGCGCCGCTGCGCCGGCCGCCGCGCGCCGATCGCGGCGCACGGTTGCGCAAGCGCCGCGCGGGGCGGCGCTTTCCAGGGCTTACTTCTTGACCAGCGGGCACACGCTCTGGCTGAGCGGGCGGAACGCCTGCTCGGCCGGGATCGTCGCCTTCAGCTTGAAGTAGTCCCAGGGCACCTTCGACTCGGACGGCGCCTTCACCTCGAACAGGTACATCTCGCGCATCATCCGGCCGTCCTCCCGGATCTTGCCGTTCTTCACGAACATGTCGTTGATCGGGTTGGCGCGTCATCCACTTGTTGACGACGTCGGTGTCGTCGGTGCCGGTCGCCTTCACCGCCTTCAGGTAGTGCAGCGTCGACGAATACGCGCCCGCCTGCAGCATGTTCGGCATCTTCTTCATCTTCTCGAAGTAGCGGCGCGACCACTTGCGGGTCTCGTCGTTCATGTCCCAGTAGAACGCCGAGGCCAGCTGCATGCCCTGGGTGACCCCCAGACCCAGCGAGTGCACGTCGTTGATGAACAGCAGCAGGCCGGCGAGCTTCTGGTTCTTGGTGATGCCGAACTCGTTGGCGCGCCTTGATCGAGTTGACCGTGTCGCCGCCGGCATTCGCCAGGCCGATGATCTTCGCCTTCGAGGCCTGGGCCTGCAGCAGGAACGACGAGAAGTCGTTGGTGTTCAGCGGATGGCGCACGCTGCCCAGGACCTTGCCGCCCTCGGCCTTGACGACGTCGGAGGTGTCCTTCTCCAGCGAATGGCCGAAGGCGTAATCCGCGGTCAGGAAGAACCAGGTATCGCCGCCGCCCTTCACGACGCCGCGGCCGACCACGGCGGCCAGCGCGTAGGTGTCCCACGCGTAGTGCACGGTGACCGCGTTGCAGTTCTCGTTGGTCAGGCGGCTGGTGCCCGGGCCCGACAGCAGCGCGAGCTTGTTGCGCTGCTTGGCGACTTCCGACGCGGCCAGCGCGGTCGCCGAAGCACCGACGTCGCCCAGCATGTCGACCTTCTGCGAGTCGAACCACTCGCGCGCCTTCGAGGCGGCCGAGATCGGCCTTGTTCTGGTGGTCGGCGAACACGACCTCGATCGGGAAGCCGTGGATCTTGCCGCCCATGTCCTCGACCGCGAGCTTGACCGCCTCGACCGTGCCGACGCCGGTCAGGTCCGCGTACAGGCTGTTCATGTCGTTGAGCAGACCGATCTTGATCACGCCGTCGGAGATCTTCGGGGTGATCTTCGGCGCCGCGCCCTGCGCCTGGGCGGCCGTTGCGGCCAGACCCGTCGCCAGCGCGAGGCCGACGGCCGCGGCCATCTTGCCGAGCGTCGTGCGGCCTTTGTGCTGCAGCGGACTTGCTTGCTTCGTCATCGTTCGATCTCCTCTGATCGTTTCGTAATTCGTATGGTTTGTCGTTGCGGACGCGGTGGACGCGATCATAAGCCCGGCGCGCGGCGGTCGAACTGAGGTAGAACCCTGACAGCCGATGGGGGCTTTTCGACGGAAGGATGGTACAGGAGCGCGAAGAGGCGATGACGAACACCATCATTGTCGCCCGCGCAACCGGCCTGATCGGTGCGGCCGCCGTCGAGCTGTGTTCCGACGTCACGCTGCTGCCGGGCAGACCTACAACGTCGTCAACGGCGACGTGATGGTCTGGCAGGATCTGTGGCCGGCGATTGCCGCGCACGTCGGCATGTGCGCGGGCGAGGCACGGCCGATCCTGCTGCCGCGCCGAGATTCGCGCCCGCAACGGGCGCGATCGCGCCGCTTCAGCCGGTGGCGGAGATGAAGCGCAGCAGATCGCGCTCGCCGACGCGGAACACCTCCGCGCGCACCGCATCGCCGATCGCGAGGCCAGCGGTGGCGTGTCCCATCACGCGGGCGCCCTCGTTCAGGTCGACCAGCACCAGGTCGTAGGGGGCGAGGGCCTTGAACTCGTCGGTGGGAGCGCGATGAACCCGGCTCACCGCGAACACGGTTCCCAGGCCGCTGCCGTCGTGCCAATGGAGCTCGCGGCTGCCGCAGGCCGTGCAGGCGTAGCGCGCGAGCCGCTGCGCCGTGCCGCAGGCCGTGCAGCGCTGGTAGCGGACCAGGCCATGGGCCAGCCCGTCGACGTAGGGGAAGGACAAGGCCTTGCTGGTGTCGGTGGTCGGCATGTTCAGTCCCGGCGTTCGAGGATCAGGCTGACGTGCGAGGACAGCACGCCGCCGTCGGCATGGATGAAGGCCCGCCGGCGCGGGCTGATCTGGCGCTCGCCCGCACGGCCGCTCAGCTGGCGCCAGGCCTCGGCGATGTGAGCCATCCCGCCGGCGGCGCCGGAGTGCCCGAAGGACAACAGTCCGCCATGCGTGTTCAGAGCCAGCGGCCCGTCGGGCGCGAACGCGCCCTCGCGCAGACGGGCGGCCGAGCCGCCGCGCGGCGCGAAACCGGTCTCCTCGAGCAGGATCGCCAGCGTGATCGTGAACGAGTCGTAGATCGCCAGGTAGTCGATGTCGCCGCGCGCCCTGCCCGCCTCGCTGAAGGCGCGCTGTGCCGCGTCGTGCGCGCCGAAGTTGCGGGTGTCGCTGACCGCGGTCAGGTGCTGGTGCCGGTGCGCCTGGCCGGCGCCGGTGATCGCCAGGTCGCAGTCGGGATGCGGTGTGTCGGACACGATCATCGCGACGCCGCCGTCCGAGATCGGGCAGCAGTCGAGCAGCTTCAGCGGCGAGGCGATCGGCTTCGACGCCAGCACATCGTCGCGCGTGATCGGCGTGCGCAGCTGCGCCTGCGGATGGCGCGATGCATTGGCCCGCATCAGCACGGCGAAGTCGGCGAGGTCGGCTTCGGTCAGCCCGGTCTCGTGCAGGTAGCGCGAGGCGAGCAGCGCGTAATACGCGGGCACCGAACCGCCGTTGGGCACTTCGTAGTCCGGGTCGCCGACCTGGGCCAGCGTCTGGATCGCGTTGTCGCGCTGCTGGCCGCTGGCGCGGTTCTCGCCGGCCACGACCAGCACGTTGCGGCAGCGGCCCGAGCGGACCAGCTCGCGCGCCAGCATCACCATGCCCGCGCCGGTCGCGCCACCCATCTGCATGCCGTGCGCGTAGGCCGGTTCGATCGCGAAGCGCTCGGCGAACAGGGTCGCGAGCATCAGGTGCGGCAGCGTGGTCGCGTAGCCGCACAGCACCGCGTCGATCTCGGCGCGTTCGAGGCGGGCCTCGTCCAGCGCCTGCCCGGCCGCGTCGGCCATCAGGTCGAGGGGGCCCTTGCCGTCGAGGCGTCCGAACGCGGTGGTGCCGACGCCCCTGAGGTAGCTGGTCTTCATGAGTCCGTCTCCCGCGGCGGCCGTCCGGGTGCAGGTGTCCCGGGTCGCGCGCGTGTGGCGTGTCGACGCCCTTGGTTCAGTCGTCCTGCGTCTGTGCGGCGCTCTCGCGAGCCGTCGGCGGGCGCTGCCAGTTCTGCGCGCACAGTGCTGCCTCCTGGCGCAGCGCTTCGGCCATCGCCTGCTCGCGCGACGAGATCCGGTCGCTCAGCGCCGCGATGCTCAGCGCCGCGACCGGCCGACCGTCGTCGCCCATGATCGGCACGCCGATTCCGCCCATGCGCTCGACCACCACGTCGAGCAGCAGCGCGTAGCCCCTGCGCCGGGACAGTTCGATCTGCTGGGCCAGGAAGCGTTCGGAATAGCGCGGATAACGCTCGAAACGGTCGGCGATCAGCGGCATCAGCGACGCGATCTCGTCGTCCGGCAGCCAGGCGAGCAGCGCCAGGCTGCCGGCGCCGATGCCCAGGGGCCGCCGGCTGCCGACCTCGAGGTAGTTGGCGCGGATCGCGTAGGTGCCCGCCTGCACGTCGACGCAGACCGATTCCGCGCCGCGCGGAATCGACAGGATCGCGGTGTCCTCGAAGGCGCGCACCAATCGGATCAGGCTGGTGCGGGCCAGCGCGCGCGGATCGTTGCGGGCCACCGCGGCAGCACCCAGCGTGAAGATCTCGGGTCCGAGCGAATAGCGCTTGTTCGCCGGATTGCGTACGACGAAGCCGTTGCGCAGCAGCACGTCGAGCAAACGCAGCGCCGTCGCCTTGTCGAGGCCGGCGGCGAGCGCGATGTCGGTCAGGCGCGCGTTCCTTGCGTCGGACATCACGCGAAGGATCGAGCAGGCCTTCTGGACCGAGGAACTCGGGTCGGCACCGGGAGTGCCTGAACTTCTGCTGGGCCGGGGCATGAGCGCTTTTGACGTACGAAACAGGTGGAAGAAACGGATGCTAACTGCGGCACCCTCCCGTGTCAAAGCCGAGTGTGTGGATTTCGTTCGAGAAAACCTACCCTCCGGTAGCGTCGAAGAGACGGGCCACTGCAGCGGGATCCAGATCGCGGGTGATGAACACGATCCGGGTGCGGCGGTCGTCGTCCGGCCAGTGCGGCAGAGCGACCAGCGGATGGATCAGGTGCTGGACCGCGTGCACGACGTGCGGCCGGTCGCTGCCGGCAAGCGCGACGATCCCTTTCACGCGCAGCAGGTCGGGGCCGCGGGTGCCCATCAGCAGGTTCAGCCATTCCTCGAAACGGGCTGGGTCGATCGGAGTTTCTTGCGTGAAACAGAATGCCCGGATGCGGTCGTCGTGACGGTTGGGGTCGTGACGATGCGCATGCGCCGGCTCGTCGCTCACGGTCATGGTCGTCCCCGCGCCGCGCGTCCTCGCCATACGCCTCGGCCCGCAGCCACCCTCGCACGTCGAGGCGTCTGCCGCCGTCGCGCGCGAGCCCGAGGTCGAGCAGCTCGGCCGCGCCGATCGCGCCGTCGGTGACCGTGATCTGACGCGCGGCCGGATTCAGCGCCTGCAGGCGCTGCCGCAGCGTATCGGCCTGCACGGGGTCGGCGAGGTCGGACTTGGTCAGCAGCAGCACGTCCGCCACGGCTGCCTGCCGCACCGCTTCGAACTGCCGGTCCAGCGTCGCCGCGCCGTTCACCAGATCGACCGTCGCGATCACGCCGTCCAGCCGGTAGTGCCGCAGCAGCGTATCGTCGCCCATCAGCGTGTGCAGGATCGGTGCCGGGTCCGCCAGGCCGGTGGTCTCGATCACCACGCGGTCGAACTGGCGGACACCGCCGCGGGAGAATCTCCACAACGCCTCGCGCAGCGTGCGCACGAGGTCGCCCCGGATCGTGCAGCACAGGCAGCCGCTGCTCATCTCGACGATCGTCTCGGAGGTGTGCGCGATCAGCAGGTGATCGAGTCCGACCTCGCCGAACTCGTTGATGACGACCAGCGCGCCGCGCATCTCCGGCTGGCGCACCAGCCGGTTCAGCAGCGTCGTCTTGCCGCTGCCGAGAAAACCGGTCAGCAGCGTGACCGGAACCGGTGCCCGCGCGTTCAACCGATCACGATCACGTCGCCGCCGGGCGGCTCTGCGTAGAGCCGTTCGACGAGTGCAGCCCGGCGGTCGAGCGTGGCGCGCTGGTTGATGTAGCCCTTGTCGGTGAGCTCGTGGCCGTCGATCGACGGCGGCTCGCTCATCAGGATCACGCGCTCGATGCGCATGCTCGAGCCGGGGTTGGCGCGGTTGTGCGCGGCCAGCGACTTGCGCACGTGCTGGATCACCGCGGGCGCGGCGACGATCTCGTCCGGCGTCGCGTCGGGCTTGCCCATCAGCTGACGGCAGGCCGGCAGGTTCGGCCACGCGAGCAGGCCGATGCACTCGCGGTCCTGACCGGCGATCACCGCATCCTGGATCGCCGGCGACGCGGCCGCGATCGCCGCCACGCGCAGCGAACCGACGTGCACGAAGGTGCCCGACATCAGCTTGAAGTCCTCGACCACGCGGCCGGCGAAGATCAGGCCTTGCGTCACGTCGTCCGGATCGACGAACACCGCCGCGTCGCCGATGCGGTAGAAGCCCTCCTCGTCGAACGCGGCAGCGGTCAGGTCCGGGCGCTTGTAATAGCCGGGCGTCACGGTGATCGCGCGGATGCGGACCTCGTACTTCGGCCCGACCGGGATCAGCTTCAGCTCGACACCGGCCAGCGGCAGCCCGATCAGGCCGACCCGCTCGGTCGCCCAGTGTGTGATCGTTGCGTTCGGCGCCGTCTCGGTCGAGCCCCAACCGCTGTAGAACACGATGCGGTGCCCGGTGTACGCGACGGCCAGGCGCTGCATGCGCAGGTACAGGTCGTCGGGCAGCGTCGC
Organism: uncultured beta proteobacterium; assembly: GCA_963849015.1. Lineage (GTDB taxonomy): Bacteria > Pseudomonadota > Gammaproteobacteria > Burkholderiales > Burkholderiaceae_E > Quisquiliibacterium. The sequence continues at coordinate 943,411 of CAWKFK010000006.1, read as the reverse complement.
GCCGCCGTAGGCGAGCGCGCTCAGGTTCCCGAAGAACGTGCGACACAAGGCGTCGTCGTGCTCGAGCGCGGTGGCCAGCATCGCGTAGCCGGCCGGCACGTTGGTGAACGAGGTCGGCGAGATCTCGCGCAGGTTGCGCAGCGTCTCGTCGAACTGGCCGGGCAGCGGGCGGCCGTCGTCCAGGTACATCGTGCCGCCTTCGGCCAGCAGGTTGTAGAACGACGCGTTGCCGCCCATCGTGTGGTTCCAGGGCAGCCAGTCGAGCACCACCGGCACCGGATCCTCCGGGCCACGCTGGCGTGCCTGGCGCGTGATCGCCACGTTGGCGCTCATCATCCGCTGCGTGTTGATCACGGCCTTCGGCATGCCGGTCGAGCCCGAGGTCAGCAGGAACTTGCCGATCGTGTCCGGCCGGATCGCGGCGACCGAGGCGGCGACCGCGGCCGTCGGCGCCACCGCGGCCAGCTGCTGCCACGGCGTGCTGTCCATGCCCGGCGGCGGCGCGTCGACGTGCACCAGGCGAGCGCCCTTCAGGTCGAGCGCGGCCAGCGCTTTCGCGAACATCGGACCGTTCTGCACGAACACCAGGCTGGGTTCGAGCAGTTCGAACACGTACTTCAGCTTGGCGAAGTCGGCGCTCATCAGCGAGTACGCAGGCGACACCGGCGCCACCGGCAGGCACGCCTGCATCGCCGCCATCGTGAAGAACGCGTGCTCGAGCGAATTGCCGCTCAGGATCGCCACCGGCCTGCCTGCGGGAAGGTTCATGTCGAGCAGGGCCTGCGTGACCGAGTCGACGATGCGCTGCGCCTCGCCGTACGTGACCTTCAGCCACCCGCGGTCGGCGCCGCGGCGCTGCGCCAGCCAGACGCGGTCGGGCGCGGCCTCGGACCAGATGCGCAGGTAGGCGGGGATGTGCGGTTCGTACGGCGCCATCGGGATCCGCGAGCGCAGGATCATCGTGCCGTCGGCCCGACGGTCGAGCTCGACGTCGCGCGGCATGAAGGTCAGCTTCTTGAACGGGTGGTTCTGCAGGTCGGTGCTCAAGTGATGTCTCCGGTTCTCGTCGGCAGAGTCAGGCGCGGCGCTTCGGCATGCCCTCGTCCAGCGCCAGCTTGTAGCCGGCGTAGCCCGGCTGGTCGATCGCCAGCCTGCTCATCGTGGTGCGCCACAGGTGCTCGCGCAGCGCGTCGGACTCGAGTCCGATCTCGCCCTTTTCGATGCGCGCGCACAGCAGCCGGTCGAGGTCCTCGAGGCTGCCGTCGACGCCGAGCAGCGCGCGCAGGCGCTCGTGCTCCTCGCGATCGGCCGCCGGGCGCAGCTGCAGTTCGCGCTTGATCACTTCGAGCGCGTTGATCGTGACACGCGCGTGGTGGGTGGCGTGCGGGCCCGGGTTCTTCAGCGCGTCGCTGCGCATGAAGCCGAGCACGCCGTCGACCAGTCCGACGATGTCCGGGCGGCTTTGCATGATGGGGCTTCCGTTCAGATGGCCAGCAGGTGGCGCAGCAGGTCGATCTCGTTCTCGGAGGCGCGGCGCCCGACCATCGCCCGTTCGATCGTGCGGTCGTTGCCGCTCTCGAAGGTGTCGGCCATGCCGCAGCACATCACGCCCCACTTCAGCGACCCGAGGATCACCCAGTAGCGCACCCGCTCCGGATCGACCGAGCGGCCGCTGGCGCGTTCATAACCCGCGAACAGGTCCTCGTAGCGGCCGAAGCCGCCGACCGGCATCGCCTGGTTGCCGAAGCGCCACGAGCAGGTGCACAGCCAGCCGAGGTCCTCCATCGGGTCGCCCAGGTGGCAGAGCTCCCAGTCGAGCACGGCGCGCAGCCCCTCGGGCCCGAACATCAAGTTGCCGTTGCGGAAATCGCCGTGCACCAGCGTCGGCTTCTGCGACGCGTTGGGTGCATGCTCGCGCAGCCAGCGAAAGGCGAGATCGAAGACCGGATGCGGATGGTTGTGGCGCTTGTAGCTGTCGTGATAGCGCGCGAGCTCGGTCAGCGCCGGCGACACGACCAGCTCGGGGACGCCGCCGACATCGGTGGCGTGGATCTTCGCCAGCGTCTCGCCGCACTGCCCTGCCATCACCCGGCGCGCGACCGCGTACTCGTCGTCGCGCAGCAGCTTGCGGGCGATCGTCTCGCCTTCGAGGCGCTGCATGATCAGCGCGTCACCGAGCGCGTCCTCGTCGTCGAGCATGCCGCGGATGGCCGGCACCGGCACACCCGCGCGCGCGGCCGCCTGGATGGTCTTGCCTTCGATCTCGATCGACAGCGCGGTGGTGCGGCCGCGCCGCAGGCGCTTGGGGTCGCGCCTCAGGATCAGCGGCTCGAGCCGTCCGTCGCCGAACTGCGCATCGAACGACCAGGTCTCCTGGCTGGCGCCGCCCGACAGGCGGACCAGGTTGGCGATGCCCGTGGCACCCGGCAGGTGCCGACGGATCGCCTTGGCGAGAAGTTCGTTGATTGAATCCATGGTGTCGGGGACGGAATGCGGCACGGCCGCGTGCGGACAGGAGACCCGGCCGTGCCGGCCGTGTGCCCTCAGGCGACCTCGACGGTGTCGGCGACCTCGCGGAACTCCGGCACCTGGTCGAAGTTCATGTAGCGGTAGATGTCACCCGCCTTCGCGTTGACGATCTGCACCTGCTCCAGGTACTCGGCCACCGTCGGAATCTTGCCCAGCAGCGCGCAGACAGCGGCCAGTTCGGCCGAGCCCAGGTACACGCGGGTGTCGATGCCGAGCCGGTTGGGGAAGTTGCGCGTCGACGTGGACATCGCCGTCGAGCCCTTGCGGATCTGCGCCTGGTTGCCCATGCACAGCGAGCAGCCCGGCAGTTCCATGCGCGCGCCGGTGCGGCCCAGGATGCCGTAGTAACCCTCCTCGGTCAGGATCTGCTGGTCCATCTTGGTGGGCGGTGCGATCCACAGGCGGGTCGGGATGTCGGTCTTGCCGTCGAGGATGCGGCCGGCCGCGCGGAAGTGACCGATGTTGGTCATGCACGAACCGATGAACACCTCGTCGATCTTGTCGCCGGCGACCTCGGACAGCAGCTTCACGTCGTCGGGATCGTTCGGGCAGGCGACGATCGGTTCCTTGATGTCGGCCAGGTCGATCTCGATCACCGCGGCGTACTCGGCGTCCTTGTCGCCCGACAGCAGTTGCGGATCGGCGATCCACGCCTGCATCGCCTTGATGCGCCGCTCGAGCGTGCGGCGATCGGAGTAGCCGTTGGCGATCATCCACTTCATCAGCACGATGTTCGAGTTCATGTACTCGATGATCGGTTCCTTGTCGAGGTGCACCGTGCAGCCCGCGGCGGAGCGCTCGGCCGACGCGTCCGACAGCTCGAACGCCTGCTCGACCTTCAGTTTGGGCAGCCCCTCGATCTCGAGGATGCGGCCCGAGAAGACGTTCTTCTTGCCCTTCTTCTCGACGGTCAGCATGCCCTGGCGGATCGCGTACAGAGGGATCGCGTTGACCAGGTCGCGCAGCGTGACGCCCGGCTGCAGTTCGCCCTTGAAGCGCACCAGAACCGATTCCGGCATGTCCAGCGGCATCACGCCGGTGGCCGCGGCGAACGCGACCAGACCCGAGCCGGCGGGGAACGAGATGCCGATCGGGAAGCGAGTGTGCGAGTCGCCGCCGGTGCCGACCGTGTCGGGCATCAGCAGGCGGTTCAGCCACGAATGGATCACGCCGTCGCCCGGGCGCAGGCTGACGCCGCCGCGGGTCGAGATGAAGCCCGGCAGCTCGTGGTGCATCTTCACGTCGACCGGCTTCGGGTAGGCCGCGGTGTGGCAGAACGACTGCATCACCAGGTCGGCCGAAAAGCCCAGGCAGGCCAGGTCTTTCAGCTCGTCGCGGGTCATCGGACCGGTCGTGTCCTGCGAACCGACAGTCGCCATGCGCGGCTCGCAGTACGTGCCGGGCAGTACGCCCTGCCCTTCGGGAAGGCCGCAGGCGCGCCCGACCATCTTCTGCGCCAGCGTGTAGCCTTTCGGCTGCTTGTCGCCGGCTTCGGCCGGGCCCTTGGGCAGGCGGAACACGGTGGATGCCGGCAGGCCCAGCGCCTCGCGCGCCTTGGCGGTCAGGCCACGGCCGATGATGAGCGGAATCCGGCCGCCGGCACGCACCTCGTCGAGCAGCACGTCCGACTTCAACTCGAAGCGCGCGATCTCCTTGCCGTTCTTCTCGACCACGCCGCGGTACGGATAGATGTCGACGACGTCGCCCATCTCCATCGCCGACACGTCGACCTCGACCGGCAGCGCGCCCGCGTCTTCCATCGTGTTGAAGAAGATCGGGGCGATCTTGCCGCCGATGCAGAAGCCGCCGAAGCGCTTGTTCGGCACGAACGGGATGTCGTCGCCGGTGTACCAGAGCACCGAGTTGGTCGCGGATTTTCGCGACGAGCCCGTGCCGACCACGTCGCCGACGTAGGCGACCGGATGGCCTTTCTTCTTCAGGCCGGCCAGCACTTCGAGCGGCTTGTCGACGAAGTTCGGGCGCGGGTTCTTCAGCATCGCCAGCGCGTGCAGCGGGATGTCGGGGCGCGTGGTCGCGTCGGGCGCCGGCGACAGATCGTCGGTGTTGGTTTCGCCCGGCACTTTGAAGACGGTGACGGTGACCTTCTGCGGGACTTCCGGGCGCGAGGTGAACCACTCGGCGTCCGCCCACGATTTCAGCACCGCCTTCGCATTGGCGTTGCCCTTGTCGGCCTTTTCCTTCACGTCGTGGAACGCGTCGAACATCAGCAGCGTGGTCGACAGCGCCTCGACGGCGGAGGCGCCGACCTCGGTGTCGTCCAGCGCCTGGATCAGCGGCTGGATGTTGTAGCCGCCCAGCATCGTGCCGAGCAGCTCGGTCGCGCGCTTGCGGTCGATCAGCTTGTTGGCTTCCTTGCCCAGCGCGATGCCGGCCAGGAACGCAGCCTTCACCTTGGCCGCGGCGTCGACACCGGCCGGAACGCGATGCGTGATCAGCTCGACCAGGGTCTGCTCTTCGCCCGCCGGCGGATTGCGCAGCAGTTCGATCAGTTCGGTCGTCTGATTGGCCGTCAGCGGCAGCGGCGGAATGCCGAGCGCGGCGCGTTCGGCGACGTGGGTGCGATAGGCGGCCAACATGTAGAAGCTTCTCCTGGCGTTGCGATTCGAAAAGGAGGATCGGACCGGCGCGGAATGCGTCCGGCCAAACCAGCAAGAATAAGCCATGGGCCGCGTCGCCCGGGACAGGGAATCGCCGGATGTTGCAGCGCGGCGACCCCGGGTTCGGGGGGGCTGGCCGCAACCGTACGGCGCGGGGCCTGCGCCCGGCGGGGCGCCTGCACAGGATCAGAGAGTCGCCTGCGCCACGGCGTGCTCCCACTGTCCCATCAGCTGCGCCGCGCGATCGCGGGGCATGGTCGGATGGAAGCTGCGTTCGGCCTGCCAGTGCGAGGCCAGTTCGTCCAGGTTGCGATACATGCCGCAGGACAGCCCGGCCAGGTAGGCCGCCCCCAGTGCGGTCGTCTCGATGACGCGCGGGCGAACGACCGGGATGCCCAGCAGGTCCGCCTGGAACTGCATCAGCAGGTCGTTCACGCAGGCGCCGCCGTCGACGCGCAACTCGGCCACCGGCCGGCCGCCGGCGGCGATCGCGTCGCGGCTCATCGCCTGCAGCAACGCGGCGCTCTGAAAGGCGATGCTCTCCAGCGCGGCACGCGCGATGTGCGCCACCGTGCTGCCGCGGGTGAGACCGACGATCGCGCCGCGCGCATGCGGCTTCCAGTACGGCGCGCCCAGCCCGGTGAAGCCTGGCACGAACATCACGCCCCCGGAATCCGGCACCGACTCGGCCAGTGCCTGCACCTCGCCGCTGCCGCTGATCGCGCGCAGCCCGTCGCGCAGCCACTGCACCACGGCGCCGCCGATGAAGACGCTGCCTTCCAGGGCGAACTCCGGGGTCGCGGTCGGTTGCGCAGCGCTGGTCGTGATCAGACCATTGGCCGACAGCTGGAACGCGGATCCGGTGTGCATCAGCATGAAGCAGCCGGTGCCATAGGTGTTCTTGGCGAGCCCGGCCCTGAAGCACGCCTGCCCGAACAAGGCGCTCTGCTGGTCGCCGGCGACCCCGCCGATCGGGATCGCGGCCCCGAACAGTGCCGGATCCGCGCAGCCGTAGGCGTGGCTGGACGGATGAACCGCGGGCAGTACCTCGTGCGGCACGTCGAGCAGGGCCAGCAGTTCGTCGCTCCAGCGGTTGGCGCGCACGTCGAACAGCATCGTGCGCGACGCGTTGCTGACGTCGGTGGCGTGCACCGAGCCGCCGGTCAGCTGCCAGATCAGCCAGGTGTCGACCGTGCCGAACGCCAGATCCCCGCGTTCGGCCGCGGCGCGCGCGCCGGCGACGTTGTCGAGCAGCCACTTCAGCTTGCTGCCCGAAAAATAGGCATCGACGATCAGCCCCGTGCGCTCCCGGATCAGCGCCTCGTGACCCGCCGAGCGCAACGCCGCGCAGGTCGGCTCGGCGCGCCGGTCCTGCCAGACGATCGCGTTGTGGATCGGCCGACCGGTGCGTCGGTCCCAGACCAGCGTGGTCTCGCGCTGGTTGGTGATACCCAGCGCGGCGATCTCCGAGGCCGTGACGCCGGCGCGGTCCAGCGCCTCGCGCACCGTCGCGAACTGGGTATCGCGGATTTCGACCGGATCGTGCTCGACCCAGCCGGGCTGCGGATAGATCTGCCGGAACTCGCGCTGCGCCATGCCGACCACCTGCCCCTGCAGGTCGAAGACGATGCTGCGCGAACTGGAGGTGCCCTGGTCCAGGGCGAGCAGGAAGTTTCGGCGGGTCATCTGGTCTCCTGTGTCGGGTCCTCGCGCCGATCAGTGTGCTGCGCCAGCCCGCTGGCGCCGGCCTCCGCGGCGACGTCCAAGCCTACACCGGCATCGGCCAGCAGCCTCGGGAACGGATCCGGCGGCGTACGGTCGGTGAACAGCCGGTCGAGCTGATCCAGCCGCGCCAGCCGGACCATCGCCGCGCGGCCGAACTTGCTGTAGTCGGCGGCCAGCCAGACCGCGCGCGACTGGCCGATGATCGTCTGCGCGACCATCACTTCGCGGTAGTCGAAGTCGCGCAGGCTGCCGTCGGCCTCGATGCCCGAGATGCCGATCAGGCCGATGTCGACCTTGAACTGGCGGATGAACTCGATCGTGGCCTCGCCGACGACGCCGCGGTCGCGGCCGCGCACCACGCCGCCGGCGACGATCACCTCGCAGTCCGGGTTGTCCGACAGCGTGTCGGCGACGTGCAGGTTGTTGGTGATCACGGTCAGGCCGCGATGGTGCAGCAGCTCGCGCGCGATCGCCTCGGTCGTCGTGCCGATGTTCAGGAACAGCGAGGCGCCCGGCGGCACCGCCGCGGCGACCGCGCGCGCGATCGCCTGCTTGGCCGCCGCGTTCAGCTGCTGGCGCTGGCGATAGCCGATGTTCTCCGTGGTCGAGTCGGGCAGGCGCACGCCACCGTGGAAGCGCGTCAGCAGGCCCGCTTCCTCGAGGCGGGTCAGGTCGCGTCGAACCGTCTGGAGCGCGACGCCGAAGCGGCGCGCCAGCGATTCGACCGACGCCGTTCCCTGGCGTCGCACTTCCTCGAGCAGTTCGAGCTGGCGGGGGTTGGTGCTCATCGGTCGGGCTCTCCTGGGCGATCCCGGTTCGGCACCGATCCATTCACTTTGCGAATGGATCGGTGCCGCGAGCGTTTTCGCGCAAATTCGCTATTCACACTCAAACGCATCGTAACGCATGCGCGTTTTGATTAAAACGAAGCATAATCGCTCGATAGCGCGTGCATGCTGTCCGGTGGCGGTCGGACACGTCCCGGCTATCGCCTGCCCCGGGGGCGCAGCGGTCGTAGCCGAGTAGCGATGTGGCAATGCGGCCATGTGGCAATGCGGCGATGTGGCGAAGGGGGAATAGCGGGTGGAATCGATCGAACGGGGCGGCGAATCCGGACGCGCGGGCGATGCCGAGCCGCACGCGCGGCGATGCGACGTGCTGGTCGTCGGCGGCGGCATCAATGGCGCGGGCATCGCGCGCGACCTCGCGGGACGCGGGTTTTCCGTGATCCTGTGCGAACGCGACGACCTCGCCTCGCACACCTCGTCGTCGTCGACGAAACTGATCCACGGCGGGTTGCGCTACCTCGAGCACTACGAGTTCGGACTCGTGCGCAAGGCGCTGGCCGAGCGCGAGGTGCTGCTGCGCAACGCGCCGCACATCATCTGGCCGCTGCGGTTCGTGATGCCGCACGATCCGGCGATGCGCCCCTTCTGGCTGATCCGGGCGGGCCTCTTCCTCTACGACCATCTCGCGCGGCGCGAGGTCCTGCCGGCCTCGCGCACGGTTCGGCTCGGTGGCGGAACTCCGCCCGGGGTGTCGTTGCAGCCCAGGTTCGAACGCGGCTTCGAGTACTCCGACGCCTGGGTCGACGACGCCCGACTGGTGGTGCTGAACGCGGTCGACGCCGCCGCCCGCGGAGCGACCGTGCTGACCCGTTGCGCCTGCGTCGAGGCCCGTCGCGAGCCGGATGGCTGGCGCGCGTCGCTGCGGCATGCGGACGGCACGGCGCTCGAGGTCCGCGCACGGGCGCTCGTGAACGCCGCCGGTCCGTGGGCGGCGCGCTTCCTCGGGCAATGCGCCGGTGTGCCGGCCGCGCGCCCGCTGCGGCTGGTCAAGGGCAGCCACATCGTAGTGCGCAGGCTGTTCGAGCACCCGCACGCCTACATTTTCCAGAGCCCCGACGGGCGGATCGTCTTCGCGATTCCGTACGAAGGCGAGTTCACCCTGATCGGTACCACCGACGTCGAACAGCAGGGCGACCCCGGCGACGCACGCATCGACCAGGGCGAAGTGGGCTATCTCTGCGCGCAGGTCAGCCGCTATTTCGCGCGTCGGGTCGATCCGGCGGACGTGGTCTGGAGCTATTCCGGCGTGCGCCCGCTGCTCGACGACGAGCATGGCAACCCGGCGGCGGTGACGCGGGACTATCGGCTGGAATTGAGCGCGGGCGCATCGCCGCTGCTGTCGGTCTGGGGAGGCAAGATCACGACCTATCGGCGGCTCGCCGAGGAGGCCGCGGACATGCTCGGAAAGGCCCTGGCGGCCGACGGCCGCGCGCCTTCTGTGGACGGCCGCGCAGCCCGGGCCGCCAGTCCGGCGCCCGGACGGGCCTGGACCGCGCATGCTCCATTGCCTGGCGGCGATCTCGGCGAGTGGATCGCCGCCAGCGGCAACCCGGTGCGCGACTTCGCGGCATTCGAGCATGCGCTGGCGGGCGCTTATCCGGGGCTAGAGCCCGTCGTTCGCCACCGGCTGGCGCGCTGCTATGGCACGCGCATCGGCCTCGTGTTCGCCGGCGCTGCGCCGGGCGAGCCGATCGTGCCGGGCGTCTACGAGGGCGAACTGGACTACCTGCGCCGGCATGAATGGGCGCGCACGCTCGACGACGTGCTGTGGCGCAGGACCAAGCTCGGGCTGCATCTGACGGCGGCGCAGGTGTCTCGGCTGTCCGACTGGTGGCGCGACCGGGACGCCGCTTCGGCCCGCGTCCCTCTTCGAGCGCCGGGATAGACCCAGTGGCGATCCGGCGTCCCGTGTTCTTCGGCTGGTACGTCGTCGCCGGCTGTTTCCTGATGGCGATCTGCAGCTGGGGACTCGGCTTCTACGGGCCGGGCGTCTACCTCGCGCACCTCACGGGAGCCCGCGGCTGGCCGGTCGCGTCGGTGTCGTTCGCGATCACCTTCTACTTCTGGAGCGGCGCGCTGCTGATCATGGCCAGCGGCCCGCTGCTCGATCGTCTCGGTCCTCGCCGCTCGACCGCGATCGGAACCTGCGCGACCTTCGCTGCGGTCGTGGCGATCGCCCGCGTCGAGCAGACCTGGCAGCTCTATCCCGCATTCGCACTGCTCGCGGTCGGCTGGGCGACGATGAGCAGCGCGGCAATCAACGCGACACTCGCCCCCTGGTTCGTGCGGCGGCGCGGTCTGGCTCTGAGCATCGCGCTGACGGGCGCGAGCTTCGGTGGAATCGTCGTCGTGCCGTTGTTGACCGCTGCGATCCGGAGCTTCGGATTCGAGTCCGGTCTCATCGTGACCGCGGCGGCCCTGTGTCTGGCGATCGTCGCAGTGACGATGCCGCTGTTCGTGCGCGCCCCTGCCTTGCGCGGGCAAGGTCCCGACGGCGACGCGCCGCTTGCCGCCGGCCCGCCGCGCGACGGCGCACCACCGCTCGCGCCCGGCGCCTTGCCGGCGGCGGCGGAACGCTGGGGTCTGGGGCGTGTGCTGTCCGATCGGAACCTGCTGACGATCACGCTGCCCTTCTCGATCGGCCTGACCGCGCAGGTGGGCGTGCTGACGCACCTGCTGGCGATGCTCGATCCCGCGCTCGGCGGCGTGCTGGCGGCCTGGACGGTCGGTCTCACCACTGCCAGCGCAGTGGCCGGACGACTGGTGGCCGGATTCCTGCTCGATCGTCTGTCGCGTCGCCGGATCGCCGCCGGCAACTTTTCGGTGCAGATCCTGGGCCTCCTGCTGCTCGCAGCCTCGACCGAACTGGCCGAGCCGATCGCCGCGATCGGCCTGGGCTGCGTTCTGTACGGCGCCGGCGTCGGCAACATGATCGCTTTCCCCGGCCTGCTCGTTCAGGAAGCCGTGCCGCCAGCCCAGTTCGCGCGCGTCACGCGCCTGGTGACCGGCATCGGCCAATTGTCGTTCGCGACCGGCCCGTCGCTGGTGGGCTGGATCCGGCAGGCCAGCGGCGGCTACCTGACGGTGCTGATCCTGTGCGCCGCGCTTTGCCTGCTGAGCGCCGTCATCGTGCTGGCCGGCCGCAGCCCGCGCAATGCGCGCTGAACGCGCCCGCCGCTTTCAGCCGCAACGCACCAACAGTCGGGCTTCCGGCGCACCGCGCCGACAGCCGCGCTACAGCCGTAACGTGCCGACAGCCGGGCTTCAGCCGTACCGTGCCGACAGCCGGGCTTCAGCCGTACCGCGCAGACAGCCGCGCGACCGTGTCGTGGAACTCCCGCACGGTCTTCTCGATGATCTGCCGGACCGGCTCGATCGCGTCGATCCGGCCGCAGACCTGTCCGCTCAGTGGCACGGCCGCTTCCATGTCGCCACCGAAGTACAGCTGCTGCACGCCGGCGAATTCGCTGCGCATGTTCTCCGGCGGGTTGAACTCGAGCCGCGTCGTGCGCTCGGTGCGCAGTGCGCGCAGCGCCGGCCCCTGCCCGCCACGGTTCAGGAAGACCGTGTCGGTCTCGGAGGCCGCGACGATCGCGTTCTTCCAGTTCGCGTGGACCGGCGATTCGGCCGACGACAGCATGCGGGTGCCCATCTGCACCCCTTCGGCGCCGAGAGCGAACGCCGCTGCCATCGTGACCCCGTCGCTGAAGCCGCCCGCTGCGATGACGGGCACCTCGACACGCGAGCAGACCAGCGGCAGCAGCACCATCGAGGCGACATCGCGCTGGTTCTTGAAACCGCCGCCTTCGGCGCCCTCGACGATCAGGCCATCGACGCCGGCCTCGATCGCCTTGAGCGCGGCCTTCAAGGTCGGCACGACGTGGAAGACCGTCAGCCCGGCCGCCTTGAGCGCCCCACTGAACTTGGAAGGATCGCCGGCGGAGGTCGTCACGAAGCGCACGCCCTGATCGACGACGAACTGGACGATGCCCGGGTCGCGCACGTAAGCCAGCGCGATGTTGACGCCGAAGGGCTTGTCCGTGAGGGTTCGCATCCTGGCGATCTCGCCCCGGATCGCGTCGAGTTCGCCGGAGGCCGTCTCGATGATCCCCATGCCGCCGGCATTGGACACCGCGGACGCGAGCTGCGCGCGGGCGATCCAGCCCATCGGCGCCTGGACGATCGGATAGTCGACACCGAGAAGCTCCGTGACTCGGTTGCGAATGGGTTTGGACACTGGGCACCTCGATCGGAAGGAAGGCGCGCCGGCAGCGGCGCGGGCCGGCGGATTATCGTCGATCGCACGGGGCGCAGCAGGCTCGGGGAATGCGGCGCCGGATATACTTATGCCGCAATGCAGCAATCGTAGCTTGCCACATAGCGTGGCGTTACGTTCCTGCATCACCCACCGAGGAACGACGAACCATGTCTGCGTTTGCGGTCGAGCGCGTGCTCGAAGTCCATCACTGGAACGAGACCCTGTTCAGCTTCAAGGCCACGCGCGATCCGGCGCTGCGCTTCCACAACGGCCACTTCGTGATGGTCGGACTGGAGGTCGACGGCAAGCCGCTGACGCGCGCCTACAGCATCGCCAGCGCGAACTACGAGGAGCACCTGGAGTTCCTCAGCATCAAGGTGGCCAACGGACCCCTCACCTCGCGACTGCAACACCTGCGGCCAGGCGACCAGATCCTGGTGAGCCGCAAGCCGGTCGGCACGCTCGTGACGGACGACCTGCTGCCGGGCAGGCGGCTGTACCTGTTCGGCACCGGCACCGGCCTGGCGCCGTTCCTCAGCATCATCAAGGACCCCGAAGTCTACGAACGCTTCGACAAGGTGATCCTGGTGCACGGCGTGCGCCACGTCAGCGAGCTCGCATATTCGGACTACATCCGCGAGGAACTGCCGAACAACGAGTTCTTCGGAGAGGCGGCACGCGACCAGTTGCTGTATTACCCGACCGTCACCCGCGAGCCCTATCAGAATCGCGGCCGCATCACCGACCTCATCGACAGCGGCAAGCTGTTCGAGGACCTGGGCCTGCCGCCGATCGACCCGGCCGAGGACCGCGTGATGTTGTGCGGCAGCCCGAGCATGCTGGCCGACACCTGCGCCCTGCTCGACGCGCGCGGATTCCAGGCCTCGGCCCACCGCGGCGCCCCCGGCCACTACGTGATCGAGCGGGCTTTCGTCGAGAAGTGATCCGGGCGGTCAGCCGGCCCGCGCAGCCGGCTGCATCGCGACCAGCATCGCCGTCGAGGTGGCGGTCGCAGCCAGACGATCGCCTTCGGTGTAGAGGCTCGCCTCCAGGAAGGCGACGCGTTTGCCCAGGCGCCGGACACTGCCCTCGACGACGATCGGACCGGGACCGACCCGCTCCAGGAAGCTCACCTTGATCTCCAGACTGGCGACGTTCGACAGGCCTTTGGTCCGGTTCATCGTGGCGAACGCCATCGCGAAGTCCATCCATGCGGTGATGAACCCGCCCTGAACGATCGTGCCGTTCGTGTGGCAAAACTCGGGGCGGGCGGTGAACCGGATGCGCGCGACGCCGGCAGCGGCATCGACCGACAGCACTTCGGCGCCGCCCATCGCGTCGAGCAACGGGCCGGGAGGAAGAAAGCGGGTGTATTCGGAGGCGGGGGTCTGGGAGTGCATGGCTGGTCGCGGCGCAGGCGGACCGGAAGGCGCGGAGATCGAGGCCGACCGGGCGCCTGCAGGCGCTAATCGAAATGGGACGGAGCGCCGATTCTAGGACGAGCAGGAAGCGGACGCGTCCATCCTGGGACGCAAGCGCCCATACCGGGAACGGATCGTCGGCTCCCCCCTACTCCCACCGACCGCATCCGCGCACGATGGGCGCCGCAGCGGGGTGCGGTGCCGAAAAGGCTGCCTGCATACGAAATTCAACGTAATACGTAGCATTATCGTCACGTAGCTACGCAGCCCCACAGCTACGGCGCACCAGGAGTGTCCGTAGCCGACACCTCGTCAGGATTTCGTGCCCGGGGCACCCTTCCGCGTCGCCGCGCCTTTGGTTTCGGGCGCCTTCAGGGCTTCGGACATGCCGATCAGCACACCGCTGACCATCGCCGCGTAGTTCTGCGCCATCGCGTTGGCCGCACGCAGGCTGGCGGCGCGCGTCTCGCGCATCGCCCCCTGCATCTGCGTCAGCAGCTGCCGGGTCGTGGCATCGGCGCCGGCCCCGGTGGCAGTGCCCTTCATCTTCATCGCGTCCAGGATCGGTGCCCACATCGCCTGCGCCTGATCGCCGGCACCCGCGGACGACTTCGTCACCGAGTCGATCAGAGCATCCTCGAAGCGTTCGAGATCGGACACCGCCTTCTTAAGCTGGGATTCCTGCAGGTTCACCCCCTGGTCGATGAACTGCTGCAGCGCCATCCGGTTGGCCTCGACAGCCTTCAGAAGCGCGTCGTCCATGCCGGCCACGGTCTTTTCCAGCAGTGCTTCCACGTCGACGCCGGGCGACACGTTCTTCATCGCACCGGCCGACGCTGCGGCAGTGACCGTCGACAACACCTTTCGGATGTTCTGCAAGGTCAGTTCGCGCCCCTGCAGCGCCTTCAGCGTCAGGTCGCGCACCGTCGCACGCACCATCTCGCCCTGCTTCGCGCTCGCGCCGCTGATCATCGCGATCAGCGCCTCCTGGTCGATTCCGGACTTGATCATCTGCTGTCTCCGCTTTCGGTTGGGGTGGCACTGCGCAGCGTCGCCGATCCGGCGGACACGGTCAAGGCGTTCGCGCCAGGCGTTCGCACCAAGTGTTAGCCCCAGGCGTTCGCGCCAGACGATCAGGCCTGCGTGTCCGGGTCGAGCGGGTAGATCGGGCGGCGCACGTGCCGGAACTCGAGGCTGGAGTAATCGGAGGTGCAGACCCCGGCGCCGGCACATTCGACGATCGCCCGGGCATACGAGCGCAAGCCCGCGCGCCAGTGGATCCGGCTCTTCAGCATCAGGAAGTCCTTCGCCGCGGGGTCGATGCCGACCGAAGTCAGGGTCGCGATGTCGTGTGGCTCGACGTGACGCGAGATCACGACGATCTCGACCTTGCCGGTGTCGAGCACGGCGGAGGGCCCCATGTTCGCGTGTTCGCCGCGCCCCATCGGACCGCGGTTGCGGTACTGGCCGTTGAACAGCAGCTTCACCGTTCCGGTCACTTCGCGCGGCTCGCCGCGGCGCCCCACGCCGGGCATGTCGAGCTTGCCGCCGAGCGACACGGTGACCCGGGCGCCGAGTCCGGCCGCGATCATCCGCTGCACGGCGGCGGGGTCGTAGATCGCGAACGCCGCGACGTTCTCGAGCCCGGCATCGAGGATCGCCCCGAGCACGGTCATCGTGTCCATCGTCCCGCCCGATGCGCAGTTGTCGTAGTGGTCGAGCAACACGATCGGACCGCTGCCGGGCGCGCTGCGCTGAAGCTCGCGCGCTCGCGCGATCGAGTCGGCGAGCGGCTCGATCCGGTAGACGAACGCCTCCCGCTGCCGCCACGCCATGTCGAGCAGCTCGTCGCACCAGCGCCGTGCCAGTGCGGGGTCGTTGTCGGTGACCACCACCGCGGACAGGCCTGCGTTCGAGATGTCGGCATGCGGAAACCCGACGAACACGGTGGCGCTGAGCGCACCCTGCTGCTCCATCTCGCGGCAGCGCGCCTGCAGCTCGCGGTTCGGCGAATCGTCGCTGCCCTGGCGCATCACGTGCGGAAGCATCGGACGGTTGCCCAGGCCACAGCCGGACGCGCTCGGCCCGCGAGCATCGCCAGCACGGGGCGCGCCGCCCTGAGGCCGGTCTCGTAGATGTCGACGTGCGGATAGGTCTGGTAGCCGGCGAGCACCGTGGCGTTGTCCACCATGGCCGGAAACAGGTTGGTGTGCATGTCCAGTGCCACGCCGATCGGCACGCCGGGCGCCAGCGCGCGCAGCCGCCGCAGCAGTTCCCCCTCGGCATCCTCGCGGCTGCGGGTGACCATCGCACCGTGCAGGTCGAGCAGGATCGCATCGCAGCCGCGCGCGACCGCCGCGCAGATCTTGCCGGCGATCGTCTCGAAGACCTCGTCCTCGCAGGGCGCGCTCGGCGCCGCCGCCGCCGCGATCGGGATCTCGAACTCGGCACGCGCCTCCTCGGCCAGGTCGATGAACGCGGCGATCGCGGACCCCGTGCCCTTGAACGCACGATAGGCCGCCTCCCCTTCGGGGGGCGCGCCGGTGCCGAGCCCGAAGCGCTCCAGCGGCGTCGGCACCGACGAAAATGTGTTGGTCTCGTGCTTCATCTGGGCGATCACGATCTTCATGGCGACTCCGTGGGCGTTCGATTGATTCAAGGATAACCATGTCCGCGGGGTCCGAGGCCGACGAGCACCGATTAGAGGGTGCCCTCGCCGGCCATGTGTCATGCTGCTTCGACTCTGCCGGGAGACCCGATGCACCAGCTCGACGCCCACGATGCTGCCTTCCTCTACAACGAAACGGGCAACGCCAACGCCAACGTCTCGCTGATCCAGATCTACGACCAGTCGACCGCGCCGGGCGGTACGGTGCGCTTCAAGACGATCCTGGCGCACATCGCGGCGAGGCTGCACCTGGCACCGCGGCTGCGCCAGCGGCTGCTGCGCGTCCCGTTCGAGCTCGACCACCCGTACTGGGTCGAGGACGAGCACTTCGACCTCGAGTACCACGTGCGGCACATCGCGCTGCCGCGGCCCGGCGACTGGCGCCAGTTCTGCATCCAGGCGTCGCGGATCCATGCGCGCCCGCTCGACCTGCATCGCCCGCTCTGGGAGATCTACGTGATCGAGGGGCTCGACAGTCTGCTCGATCTGCCGGCGGGCAGCTTCGCCCTGCTGGTGAAGATGCACCATGCCGCGATCGACCTCGAGCACAGCGACGAGCTGATGGAGCTGCTGCACGATGCGACGCCCGAGCCGCGCGAAGCGCCGCCCGCCCCGCCGTGGTTCCCCGAGCGTGCGCCCGGTGCGATGGCGCTGCTGACGCGCGGCGCCGCGCGGACGTTCACTTCGCCTTTCCGGCTTGCCCGGCCGCTGGTGCGGGTCGCGCGACGCATCGCGCCCGCGGCGATGTCGCTGCTGTCCGATCTGGTCGACGCGAAGCACCTGCCGGTCACGCGCTTCAACGCGATCGTGTCCCCGCATCGCGTGTTCGAGACCCGCCGTTTCGCCGAGCGCGACTTCGAAGCGATCGCGGCGCTGGTGCCGGGAGCGACCGCCGACGATGTCCTGCTGGCGGTCTGCGGCGGCGGGCTGCGGGACTACCTGCAACTGCACGACGAACTGCCGGACGATCCGCTGCACGCGATCGTGCCGGAGGGCGGGGCCGGCGTCGAAGCGGATCGGCGCGGCGCATCCGCCCCCCTCGCGTGGCGGCGCGCCGAACTGGGATGCGAATTCGCCGATCCGCTCGAGCGCCTGGAAGCAGTCGTCGCGGCGCGGCGGGCGGACGGTGCGCAGCCACGACGGGGCAGCGCGAGTGCCGACCGGACCGCGCCGGGCGGAGCCGACGACGATCCTGCCTCACGGCCGGGCCGCCGGCGCGCCCCCCCACGGCTAGAGGCGGCGGCACTCGATGCGCTCGAACGGGCGGTGCCTGCCCCTACGCTCGCGCTGGCGGGCAAGGTGCTCGGTCGCGCGATGCACGGGTTCGCACGGCGCGCCCCGCTCGCGACCTGCACGGTCGCAAGCGTGGCTGGCCCGACACTGCCGCTGTACCTGGTCGGCGCGCGAATGACCTACTTCTCGGCGATTCTGCCGATCAGCGACGGGATGGGGCTGGTGTTCGCGGTCAGCCGCTATGACGGCCAGCTGATCGTGTCGCCGACCTCCTGCCGCGAACTGATGCCCGATCCGGAGACTTTCGCGCGCTGCCTGCGCGAGAGCTTTCAGCAGTTCGCCGCGCTGCTGGCTGCCCCGAAGCGTCGCGGCGCGCGCGCCGAAGGTGCGGCACGCGCGAAGGTCGCCGACGCACGTCCCGGTCCGGCGAAGCTCAGGCCGCGTGCTTCCCGGGCGTCAGCAGGCGGTAAAGCACCCCAGGCAGGCCCTCGGGGCGGAATGGCGCCCAGTCGCCCTCGGGCTGGGCCAGGCGGTCCGCCACGATCCAGAGAACGAGGGCATTGAATCCAAGCCCCAGATGGCTGCCAGCCACCTGGATGTTCTCGTGGTGCCTGGCGTCCCCGTCGATCGTCGCCTCCTGCGGCGGCACGACGCCGTCGCCCAGCGAGTAGAGGCAGCTGACCGGCACCGACGGCGGCGCCTGTCCGCGCAGCTTGCGCGCCCGGGGCTGCATCGCATGGGCGCTGGGACCGATCGGATGGGCGATCAGCCGGTAGAGCGCCTTGACCAGCGGCGGCGACTGACTGCCTTCGGGGTCGACCGAGACCGGGCTGCCGAGCGTGACGACACTGCGCACGCTTTCGGGCGCCTGGTGCGCGCAGTACATCGCGAACACACCGCCCAGGCTCCATCCGACCAGGCTGACCTTGCGCCCGCTCTGGCGATGCATGTAGCGCAGTTTCTGCTCGAGGGCCTCGGCGTGCTTGCGCTGGAAGCCGATGTTGCGCCCGAAGCCCCAGGTCTCGACCTGGTAGCCGCGATTGCGCAGGAAGATGCGCAGCGCGGACAGCGTGGCCTCGTCGCCCATGAACCCGGGCAGCAGCAGAACGGGGTGGCCGTCGCCGCGCGGCGCTGCGACCAGCAAGGGGATTGCGTAGGGCAGCAGCGCGACTTCGCCGAACGCGCGTAACTCGGTTGCGGAATGCAGCAGGCTAGGCCGCCCCGCATGCGAATGCCGCGTTGTCATCTGCCGGAAGTCCGCCGTGTCATGCCTCGATTGTCTCAGGCCTTCGGAGGCGAATCCAATCCAAGGCTCTCCTGGCCCGGATCGGGCTGTCCCGGAATGCCGCCCAGCGGCTTGCGGTTCACGCGACTCGAGGCGATCGCCAGTTGCACGCGCAACGCGTTCGATTCGCCGACTGCACGCGCCGCATCGCTCTGTGCAGCCGCCAGTTCGGCCCGCATCCGTCTCGTGTCGTCGGAATGGTCGCGCAGCATTTCGGTCGTCGACGCGAGACGCCCCTGCGCGGTCGCCACCTCTCGTGCAAGGTCTTCGGCACGGGAGCGACTCGTCGCCAGCTCGCGCTCGGCATGCTCGCGCCGCTCGCGTTCCGCGGCGAGTTCGGCCTGAAGCAAAGACATGCCGGTCTCGAGCGCGCCGCGGTCGGCCTCGAGCTGTTCGCGGCGCGATGCATAGGCATCCGCCGCAGCCTGGCGGGCAAGACCCCAGAGCTCCAATACCAGTTCCCCGGCCCGCTCGCGCAGCGCCTCGGGCAGGTCGGGGTGATCGATTCGTACCCGCGTACGCTCCCTGAGGTCGGCCCAGAACTCGCCGAGCACTTCGGCGGGCGTGCTCATGCTGCCTTTGCGGACGTACTGATAGAGCTTGTTCGCTGTCGGCGTGATGCCGTAGCGGAAGAACAGCAAAGCGCACACCTCGCGGTACAGCGAGCGCGTCTCGGGATGGGCGGCACGCAGCGCTTCGATGTCTGCGGCGATGCGGGTGTCTGGCATGGCGATCCTTGCTCCTCGGAATGCGAAATATTACGTATTACGTAGTAAAACATGGCTTTGTTTGTCGTGCCCCTGAATCATTGGTGGCCGCACGCCGCGTCCGGCGTCCCCGTCTTTTTGTCCCCGTCTTTCTTGTCCCCTTGTCTTCGCCCCCTTGTCTTCGTCCGGTCTCGTGCCGTGCCCGCGCGGCTCGGTGTCGCACGCGCAGCCGCGCGTGACGCATCTGCGGCAGGCGCGTCACAGGGTCTTGATAACCTTGCTGCATGGCGCCTCCCTCGGAATCCGATAACGCCCTCCTGGTCGCCAGCCGCATCTCCCGACGCTGGTCGGGAGCGAGCCGCTTCACGATCGTCGAGCTCGGATTCGGCGCCGGCCAGAACTTCCTGGGCACGATCGCCGCGTGGCAGACGGCCGCGGACAGGCCGAAACGCCTGGCCTACGTGGCGATCGCTGGCGCGCCACGAAGCGCGCAGGACATGGCGCGCGCCCTCGCGGAAGCCGGACGCAACGGCAACCCCCATGTCGACGCACTGGCACAGCGCTGGCCACTTCCCCTTCCAGGGCTGCACGTGCTCGAATTCTTCGACGGCGCCGTGTCGCTGTTCCTGTCGTTCGGGGCGTCCGATCGCGCACTGGAGCGCCTGCACGCGACTGCCGACGCGTTCTTCCTCGATGCATCGGGTGGGGCGGTCGCCGGCACCGCACTCGCGCAGCCGCTGCTTGGCCGGTTGGCGCGACGCGCGCGTCCCGGTGCGACCATCGCCGTGCGTCTGCGCCCCGCCGCAGCCGCGGGTGTTCCCGCGGCTGCGGATGTTCCACCAACCGCAGCGGTTCAGGATGCGCTCGCGCGCGCAGGGTTCCAGACCGCTCCGTTCGCCTGGGACGAGGCGCAATCACCGGACATCGCAGGTCGGCCGTCGATCCTGGCCGGCGAGTACGCGCCGGCGTGGCGCACCTATCCGGCGCCGGCGCCCGACCCGGTCTGGTCGCAGCGTCGCGCGATCGTCATCGGTGCGGGGCTGGCCGGATGCGCGACCGCGTCGGCGCTCGCCGCCCGCGATTGGGACGTGGTCGTGTTCGAGCGCGCTTCGTCCGTCTGCGCGGAAGGATCCGCACAGCCGCTCGTCGCCGACCACCCACACTTTTCGCCCGACGACAACCATCTGGCGCGCCTGTCGCGCAGCGCGCTCCTCCACGCTTTGCGCGAGCTGCCTCCCGGCGACGGCTCGGTCGGTGCGATCGGACGCCTCGCACTTGCCGGCGACGAACGCGAACTGGAGCAGCAGCGCGCGATGATGGACAGGCTCGCGTTCCCGGCTGCATTTGTGTCGGCGGTCGACGCGGACCAGGCCAGCGAACTCGCCGGCGTGCGCCTGCGCGCCGGCGGACTGTGGCTGCCGCTGTGCCGCAGCGTCGATCCGGCAGCGCGCTGCCGGCTGTGGCTCGGCGGCGGGGGCGCGACGACCGGTGGCAAGGCCGCGAACGGCACCCGCATCAGCGTGCGCTTCGGCGTTGCGGTCCATCGCATCGAACGCCGCGACGGGCTCTGGGCGCTGTTCGATGCCGACGGCCGGGTGCTCGACGCGGCGCCAGTGCTCGTGGTCGCGGCCGCCGGTCAGGCCCCGGCTTTGTGCGGCATGCATGGCGTCGAACTGCGGCGCGTGCGCGGCCAGACCTCGCGGCTGGCCGCGGTCGCGCTGCCCGGGCTGCGCACGGTTCTCGGCGCGGACGCCTACGCCTGCCCGCTCCCGGACGGCGACGTGCTGGTAGGCTCGACCTTCGACGACGGCTCGGATCTGATCCCCGACCCGGAGGCCGACCGCAGCAACCTCAGGCGGCTGGCGCGCGCCACCGGCGCGGCGCTGGGCGCCTATCTGCCACACGTGCGGTCCGCGGCCAGCGGCTTTCGCTACGTCGCCGAGGACCGTCTTCCGCTGATCGGGCCGGTGCCGGACAGCGCCGCAATCATCGCGAGCGCCGGCGACTTCATGCGCAACGACCGGCTCGAGCTGCCGCTCGCGCCCGGTCTGTACGCGGCCTTCGCGTTCGGCTCGCGCGGCCTCCTGTGGGCCAGCCTGGCCGCGCAGGTGCTCGCGGCGGCGATCGACGGCGGCCCCGCGCCTGTCGAGTCCGATCTGCTCGCCGCGATCGCGCCGTCGCGCTTCATCCGCCGAAGGCTTCGGCGCCACGCCGGCTGAGGCGCTGCACCCGCCACGCGTCGCAGAGCGCCGCTGCGGGCTCGGCTACACTTCCCCGGCCCGACGCGATCCGACACGAGCCGACCCGACCAGCCTCCGACCCCGACCCCCACACCAGCGCACGCCATGAGCACACCCGCCCCTCGCATCCAGTACGACTGCAGCAAGTGTCCCGGCTACTGCTGCAGCTACCCGCGCATCGAACTGAAGGACGGCGACGTCAAGCGCCTCGCGAAGCACTTCGGGTTGAGCTTCGAGCAGGCCGAACGCAAGTTCACCCGCGTCTACAAGTCCGACGAGGGTCCGGAGCGCATCCTGCGTCACCAGAAGGACGACATCTACGGGACGATCTGCCGCTTTTTCGACACCAAGGCACGGCGCTGCACGATCTACGCCGCCCGCCCGACCGTCTGCCGCCAATATCCAAACGGCGCGAAGTGCGGCTACTACGAATTCATCAAGTTCGAGCGCAAGCATCAGGACGATCCCGACTTCGTTCCACTGAGCTGATCGACCCAACCCCCACCGGCTGAACTGCCCATGACCGCCATCGGAACCCCGCTCTCCCCCTCGGCAACGCGCGTGATGCTGCTCGGCGCCGGGGAACTCGGCAAGGAAGTCGTCATCGCGCTGCAGCGGCTCGGCGTCGAGGTGATCGCGGTGGACCGCTACGACAACGCGCCCGGACACCAGGTCGCGCACCGCTCGCACGTGATCGACATGGCCGACGGTGCCCAGCTGCGCGCTCTGATCGAGCGCGAGCGCCCGCACCTGGTGGTGCCGGAGATCGAGGCGATCGCGACGCCCACGCTGATCGAGCTGGAACAGGCCGGCGTCGCGACGGTGATTCCGACGGCACGCGCCGCGTGGCTCACGATGAACCGCGAGGGCATCCGCCGTCTGGCCGCCGAGGAGCTCGGACTGCCGACTTCACCGTACCGCTTCGCGAGCAGCCTGGACGAGCTGCGCCGCGCCGTCGACGACGGCATCGGCTACCCGTGCATCGTCAAGCCGGTGATGTCGTCGTCGGGCAAGGGGCAGTCCAAGGTCGACGGCCCCGGCGAGCTCGAAGCGGCGTGGAACTATGCCGCCAGCGGCAGCCGTGTCGACGCGGGGCGCGTGATCGTCGAAGGCCTCATCCGCTTCGACTACGAGATCACGCTGCTGACGGTGCGCGCACGCAATGCCGACGGCACGATCGGCACCCACTACTGCGATCCGATCGGCCACGTCCAGGTGGCGGGCGACTACGTCGAGAGCTGGCAGCCGCATCCGATGAGTGCGGCCGCGCTGGCCCGCTCACGCGAGATCGCCGAGCGCGTCACGGGCAACCTTGGCGGCACCGGCGTCTTCGGTGTCGAACTGTTCGTGGCCGGCGACCAGGTCTGGTTCTCGGAAGTGAGCCCGCGTCCGCACGACACCGGCATGGTCACGATGGCCACGCAGCACCAGTCCGAGTTCGAGTTGCATGCGCGTGCGATTCTCGGCCTGCCTGTGGACACCTCGCTGCGGAACCCGGGTGCCAGCGCGGTGATCTACGGCGGTGTCGAGGCGACGGGCATCGTCTTCGACGGCGTCGCCGACGCGCTGCGTGTGCCGGGCGTCGACCTGCGGCTGTTCGGCAAGCCGCAGTCGTTCGCGAAGCGGCGCATGGGTGTGGCGCTGGCGCGTGGGCGCGATGCCGAGGAGGCGCGCGTCAGCGCGAAGCTCGCCGCATCGAAGGTGAGTCCGCGCGCGGCCTGATCAGAATCGATGCCGCAGCCCGGTGCCGAGCACACGGTTCATCGACTCGGCGCCACCGACATCGAGCCTGCTTTCGAAGTACGCGCCGTAGATGTCGGTGCGCTTCGACACGAAATAGTCGTAGCCGATCGCGTACGACGTGCGCTTGCCGTCCGACGTGGCGCCGTCGTTGTCCGTCGTCTTGCCGTGGGCATACGAGGCGAGCACACTGCCGGGCCCGAAGGGTGCCGACACGCCCAGCTGGAACATCTCGTCCTTCGCCTCGCGCGCTGCCGCCTCGTTCTTCAGGTACTGGTACTGGCCGAAGAGCCTGGCGACCTTGAAGTCGTAAGTCGCGCCCAGCATCGTCGCCCTCTGGTTCGTCAGCGGCGAGCTCACCAGGGTTTCGTAATCGACCTGCTGGTACGCCAGCGTGAACCCCAGCGGGCCCTTGCTGTAGTTGGCGTTGCCGCCGAATGCCTTGCCGGCGTCCTTGTTCGGTTCGGCACTTCGTTCCAGGCCGGCCGACCAGATCAGGTTCGCGGTCCAGTTGCCGACCGTCGGCGAGCCGAACAGCACCGAATTGTTCCAGCCGCTGTCGTTGAGCAGGTAGCCGTTCAGGTACGTGTGGGCGACGGCCGGCGAGAACGTGTATGAATCTCCGAACGGGTTGAACAGGACCGTCGACAGGAAGTACGGCGTCGTGTTCCGGCCGAGCTGCACGCGACCGAAAGCTCCTTGCAGCCCGCCATAGGCGTCGCGCGCGAACAGCGCGTCGCCGTTGAACCGGCCTGCCTGGCCCGTATCGGCGCGGAAGAACGCATCGAACGCGAAGATGGCCTTCAGGCCGCTGCCGAAGTCCTCGCTGCCACGAATGCCGAAGTGCGAGGTGCTCATGCCGCCGGAATCGACGCTGAAGGCCGAGCCCGACGAAGTCGGCGTGGAGTTCTTCACGTACCCCAGATAGGCGTCGACCAGGCCGTAGAGCTGCACATTGGTCTGCGCCGACGCACCGGCCGCCGCAGCGGCCCCCAGCGCGAACGCGATCGCCGCTTTGTTCATGTTGGGATCCTTTCGATTACCGCGGGGCCAGGATGTCCTCGATCGTTTCCTGCACCGCCAGCGCCAGCGCGGCATCCGGCAGGGGATTCGACTGCCCGGTCCCGAACCGCACGAGGCTGTCGAGCTGCGCCTGGTAAGCGGCGCTGCGGGCATCGGCATGCGGCGCGTGATCGAGGGGGATCGGGATCCAGTGCTCGCCGTCGCTGCGCGACAGCTCGTACCAGTTGTCCAGGCGCAGCGCGCCACGTTCGCCACGGACGGTGAAGCGGATCTCGTCGGGGCCGCCGCCTCCGGCGCTGGCCATCACCAGTGCCGGGACGCCATTGCAGTCGAGCCCGGCGAGCACGGCGCGTTCGCACTGCGACGCGTCGTCCGGATACAGCACCTGGGAGGCGACGTGCCGGCATCCGCCGAACAGGCGTGTCATCAGGAACACGAAATGCGACAGCACCTCGCGCGTGAACCCGCCCTCGCGCCGAAAACGCAGCCACTGGGCGTTCGCCTGCCAGTCGCGCGGCCAGCGCGCGAAGAACAGCGTCACCTCGATCGAACGCGGCGCGCCGATCGTGCCGTCGTCGATGGCCCGCTTCAATGCGATTGCCGCCGGTGCGGATGCGTAGACGAAGTTGACGGCATTGGCCACGCCGGCGGCGGCAAGCTCGTCGACCAGCTGGCGCCCCTCCGGCACGTCGACTGCCAGCGGCTTCTCGCAGAACACGCGCCGCCCGCGCCGCGCGGCCATCAGCGAGTACTGCCGGTGCACACCCGGCGGGGTGCCGACGTAGACGATGTCGACACCGGGCGCGGCGATTGCGGCTTCGGCGTCGGCGGCGAGGGCAAGACCCGGGAAATCGGCCTGCGCGCGCGCTCGGGCATCGGCACTGAGATCCCACGCCGACACGACGCGCAGGTCCTGCCGCCGCGCGGTCTGTTCGAGCATCCGGCGCCCGATCACGCCAAGTCCGATGACGGCAATGCCGATGGGTGTGGCCATCCGTGGTCTCCGCGCAAAAAACGTGCAAGCCGATGAGTCTACGATCCCTGGACGCAGCGGTGCGAACCGCTGCGTCCGTGTCCCTACTCCACCACGCCCTGGCTGGCCAGGTATTCGTCGTAGGTGCCGCGGTAGTCGACGATCTGCCCGCCCGGGCGGATCTCGATGATGCGGTTGGCGATCGCGCTGACGAACTGGCGGTCGTGCGACACCACGATCAGCGTGCCCTTGTACTTCTCCAGCGCCAGCTGCAGCGATTCGATCGATTCCATGTCGAGGTGGTTGGTCGGCTCGTCCATCAGCATCACGTTGTGCCGGCCCAGCATCAGGCGCCCGAAGCTCATCCGGTGCTTCTCGCCGCCCGACAGCACGCGCACGGGCTTGCGCACGTCGTCGCCCCCGAACAGCATGCGCCCCAGGATCGCGCGCACCGCCTGATCGTCGTCGCCTTCCTGCGTGTAGCGGCCGATCCAGTCGGTCACCGTCTTGTCGGATTCGAAATCGGGATAGACGTCCTGCGCCATGTAGCCGATGTCGGCATTCTCGGCCCACTTGACGGTGCCGGACGAGGCTTTCAACCCGGTGACCTCCGCGCCGCCCATCGTGCGCAGCAGGGTCGTCTTGCCGGCGCCGTTGGCGCCGACGATCGCGACCTTGTCGCCGGCGTCGATCATCGTCGAGAAGCGTTCGAACACCGGCGCGTCGGCGCCCTCGTAGCGGTGTCCCAGGTTGTCGACTTCGAGCGCGACCCGGTACAGCTGCTTCTTCTGTTCGAACACGATGTACGGGTTCTGCGCGCGACGAGGGCTTCACCTCGACCGCCTCGCTCTTGATCTTGGCGATCAGCTTCTGTCGGGAGGTGGCCTGCCGCGCCTTGGCCTTGTTCGCCGAGAATCGCTGCACGAACTCCTGCAGCTCGCCGATGCGCTCCTTGGCGCGGGCGTTCGCGGCCATCTGCCGGGCCCGCGCCTGCGTCGACGCCAGCATGTAGTCGTCGTAGTTGCCCGGGTAGATGCGCACCTCGCCGTAGTCCAGGTCGGCCATGTGGGTGCAGACCGCGTTCAGGAAGTGCCGGTCGTGCGAGATGATGATCATCGTCGACTCGCGCTCGTTCAGCACGCCCTCGAGCCAGCGAATCGTGTTGATGTCGAGGTTGTTGGTCGGCTCGTCCAGCAGCAGCACGTCCGGGTTCGCGAACAGCGCCTGCGCCAGCAGAACGCGCAGCTTCAGCCCGGGCGCCACCTCGCGCATCGTCGCCGCGTGCAGCTCGCCCGGGATTCCTACGCCCAGCAGCAGCTCGCCGGCGCGCGACTCCGCGGTGTAGCCGTCGTACTCGGCGAACTTCGCCTCGAGGTCGGCCGCGCGCATGTAGTCCTCTTCGGACGCGTCGGGGTTGGCGTAGATCGCGTCGCGCTCGGTCATCGCCTGCCACATCTCGCCGTGGCCGATCATCACCACGTCGAGCACGCGCAGGTCCTCGAAGGCGAACTGGTCCTGGCTCAGCTTGCCCAGTCGCTCGTTCGGGTCGAGCATCACGTTGCCCGCGCTCGGCTCGAGGTCGCCGCCGAGGATCTTCATGAACGTCGACTTGCCGGAACCGTTCGCGCCGATCAGGCCGTAGCGGTTGCCGTCGCCGAACTTGACGGAGACGTTCTCGAACAGGGGCTTGGCCCCGAATTGCATCGTGACGTTGGCGGTGGACAGCATCGATAGATTCTCCGCGGCCCGGATCGCGGGCCGCCGTGCTTTCGCCGCCCCGGAGTACGGGACGACCTGCGACATCGGGGACGGCAGCGCGCCGCAAGGCCCCGCAGGGCCCAGCGGCGCTCAGCCCACCCAGACGCGCGCGTTGCGGAACATACGCATCCAGGGCGAATCTTCGCCGAGCTGCGGATCGCGCCAGCTCATCTGGATGCTGCGGAACACACGCTCGGGGTGCGGCATCAGGATCGTCGCGCGTCCGTCGGGCGTGGTGAAGGCAGTGAGCCCGTCGGGCGAGCCGTTGGGATTTGCCGGGTACTGCGTGGCGGGCTGCCCGTCCGGCTCGATGAAGCGCATCGCCGCGAGCGCCGCGGCGCGCTGTGCGTCGCTGGCGAAGTCGGCCCGCCCTTCTCCGTGCGACACCGCGATCGGCATGCGGCTGCCGGCCATGCCGGCCAGCAGGATCGACGGCGACTCCAGCACCTCGACCTGGCTGAAGCGCGCTTCGAACTGCTCGGAACGGTTGCGCAGGAAGCGCGGCCAGTGCTCGGCGCCCGGCACGATCGACTTCAGCACCGACATCATCTGGCAGCCGTTGCACACCCCGAGGCTGAACGTGTCCGGCCGCGCGAAGAATGCCGAGAACTGCTCGGCCATGCGCGCGTTGAACAGGATCGACTTGGCCCAGCCCGCGCCGGCGCCCAGCACGTCGCCGTACGAGAAGCCGCCGCAGGCCACCAGTCCCTTGAAATCCTTCAGCAGGTGCCGTCCCTCGAACAGGTCGGTCATGTGCACGTCGTAGGCGTCGAAGCCGGCGCGCGTGAACGCGGCCGCCATTTCGACCTGGCTGTTGACGCCCTGCTCGCGCAGGATCGCCACCCGCGGCCGGGCACCGGTCGCGATGAACGCAGCGGCGATGTCCTCGGCCGGATCGAAGCGGACGTCGAAGAACAGGCCGCGGTCCTCGGCGCGTGCGACGCGCTCGAACTCCTCGCGCGCGCAGTCCGGGTCGTCGCGCAGGCGCGCCATCCGGTAGCTCGTCTCGCTCCAGGTCGCCTGCAGGTCGGCGCGCGGCTCGCTGTAGATGCAGCGCGCGTCACGGTAGATCTCGACGCTGTCCCTGGCCTGCGGCTTGCCGATCACGTGCGCGTGCTTCGACAGGCCGAACTCGCGCAGCTTCGCGAACACCGCGTCGCGCTGCGCCGCCGGCACCTGGATCACCGCGCCCAGCTCCTCGTTGAACAGCGCGCGCAGTGTCAGCTCGTTGCGCTGCACCGAGACCTGCTCGGGCCGGATCTTGTAGTCGCCCCAGTCGGCGGCATGCGGATCGATCGTCAGCAGATCGATGTTGACCGCCAGGCCGCAGCGCCCGGCGAATGCCATCTCGCAGACGGTCGCGAACAGGCCGCCGTCCGAGCGATCGTGATACGCCAGCAGTTGCCCATCGGCGTTCAGCTTCTGGATCGCCGCGAAGAACGCAACCAGCATCGCCGGATCGTCGAGGTCGGGCGTGCGGTCACCGATCTGGCCGGTGACCTGTGCCAGCGCCGAGCCGCCCAGGCGCTGCCGTGCGCCGCCGAGGTCGATCAGGATCAGCACCGAGTCCAGATCGGAGCGCAGCCGAGGCGTGAGCACACCGCGCGCGTCGCTCACCGGGGCGCAGGCGGTCGCGATCAGCGACACCGGCGCGGTCACCCGCTTGTCCTGGCCGCCGTCGCGCCAGACCGTGCGCATCGACAGGGAATCCTTGCCGACCGGGATGCTGACGCCGATGCGGATCGCCAGTTCCGAGGCGGCCTTGACCGCGTCGAACAGGTCGGCGTCCTCGGCGGCCTCGCCGCAGGCGGCCATCCAGTTGGCCGACAATTTGATGCGTTCGATGCCGTCGATCGGCGCCGCGGCGATGTTGGTGATCGCCTCGCCGATCGCCATCCGTGCCGACGCCGCCGCGTCGATCACCGCCAGCGGCGTGCGCTCGCCCAGCGACAGCGCCTCGCCGAGGTAGCCGTCGTAGTCGCGCAGGCCGACCGCGCAGTCGGCCACCGGCACCTGCCACGGCCCGACCATCTGGTCGCGCGAGCACAGCCCGCCGACCGTGCGGTCGCCGATCGTGATCAGGAACGACTTGCTCGCGACGGCCGGCAGCCGCATAACCGCCGCAGCCACCGCTTTCAGGTCCAGCGCTGCGGCGTCCACCGCCGGCAGATCGCGCGCGGCGCGGCGGCCGTCGCGCGTCATGCGCGGCGGCTTGCCCAGCAGCACGTCGATCGGCATGTCCACCGGCTTCTCGCCGTCGGGAGCCGTGACGATCAGCTGATGATCTTCCGACACGGTGCCGACGACCGCGTACGGGCAGCGCTCGCGCCCGCACAGCCAGTCGAACAATTGCAGCGACTGCGGCGCGATCGCCAGCACGTAGCGTTCCTGCGCCTCGTTGCACCAGATCTCGGCGGGCGACAGGCCGGTCTCCTCGAGCGGGATCTTGGCCAGCTCGAAGCGCGCCGCCCGCCCCGCGCCGTGGACGATCTCGGGAAACGCGTTGGACAGACCGCCCGCGCCGACGTCGTGGATCGACAGGATCGGATTGGCTTCGCCGTTCGCCCAGCAGCGGTCGAGCACTTCCTGGGCACGGCGCTGGATCTCGGGATTGCCGCGCTGCACCGAGTCGAAGTCGAGTTCGGCGGTATTGGTGCCCGCGCCCATGCTAGAGGCGGCACCGCCCCCCAGGCCGATGCGCATGCCCGGCCCCCCCAGCTGGATCAGCAGCGTGCCGGGCGGCAGATCGTGCTTGTCGCAATGCCGGGCATCGATCGCGCCGACGCCGCCGGCCAGCATGATCGGCTTGTGGTAGCCGCGAACCTTGCCGCCGACGTTCTGCTCGTAGGTGCGGAAATAACCCAGCAGGTTGGGCCGACCGAACTCGTTGTTGAAAGCCGCGCCGCCGATCGGCCCGTCGATCATGATCTGCAGGGGCGTCGCGATCCGCTCCGGCACACCGTACGGCCCCGGACTGGCCGCGCCGACCTTGGCGTCGACCGGCAGGGTCACGTCGCGCGCAGTCTCCCAGGGCTGCTCGAACCCGGGGATGCACAGGTTCGACACCGAAAACCCGGTCAGGCCGAACTTCGGCTTGGACCCGCGCCCGGTGGCACCTTCGTCGCGGATTTCGCCGCCCGAGCCGGTGGCGGCGCCGGGGAACGGTGCGATCGCGGTCGGGTGATTGTGCGTCTCGACCTTCAGCAGCGTGTGCACCAGCTGGGGTTCGGCCCGGTACAGCCCGTTGCCGCCCTGCTGGCGCGCGAAGAAGCGCTGTGCCGGTGCCCCTTCGAGCACCGCCGCATTGTCCGAGTACGCGACCACCGTGCCGATCGGATGCGCGGCGTGCGTGCTGCGGATCATGCCGAACAGCGACACCGGCTGCTCCTCGCCGTCCATCGTCCAGTCGGCGTTGAAGATCTTGTGCCGGCAGTGCTCGGAGTTGGCCTGCGCGAACATCATCAGCTCGACGTCGGTCGGGTCCCGCCCCTCTTCCTGGAAAGCCTCGAGCAGGTAGTCGATCTCGTCCGGCGACAGCGCCAGGCCGAGCGCCGCGTTCGCCTCGACCAGCGCCGGGCGGCCGCGGGCCGTCACCGCGACGCGCTGCATCGGCTTGCCCGGCAGCGAACGGAACACATCCTCCGGCCGGGGCGGCTGCAACAGCGCCGACTCGGTCATCCGGTCGTGCAGGACAGTCGCCAGCCGCAGCATCGTCGCTTCCTCGAGGCTCTTCGAGCCTCCCAGCAGCCCCTTGCGCACGCCGATCCGATAGCGGACCCCGCGCTCGATACGCCGGATGTCCGCCATGCCGCAGCTGTGGGCGATGTCGGTGGCCTTGCTGGCCCAGGGCGAGATCGTGCCGATGCGGGGTACGACCCAGATGGTCGATCCGGCCGCTTCGGCCGCGACGGCGCCCTCGTCGAGCAGCGCCTGCAGGCGGGCGGACCGGTCCGGCGACAGCGGCTCCGAACTCCAGATCAGGTAGAAGTGATCGGCCGTCACCGAAGTGACGCGATCGTCCAGGGACTTCAGGCGCTCGAACAGCTGCTGCAGGCGGAATGCGGAGAGGGCTGAAGAGCCTGGAAGCGTGATGTACGCGGCCATGGCAGAGGGGAAGGCGGAAACGGTGAATTATACGGGTCGGCGCAATTGCGGGGTGTTGGCCCGCCACTTCCGGGCAGCCGCGGACGCCGACCTGCGACATAGTGGTCGGGATGACTACCGACGCCTCCGCCGAAGCACGCCCATCTCACGTCGAGGCCTCGCACGGCACGCTGGAATTCCTGCTGCGGCGGATGCGCCTGAAGCCGGACTTCCCGGCGCTGTCCGAATCGATCCGCAGGATCAATGCACTGGCGGCCTCGGAGAGCGAGCGCCTGGACAGCATCGCGGCAGCGGTGCTGCAGGACGTCTCGCTGACGCACAAAATTCTGCGGCTGGTCAACTCCTCCTTCTATCGCCCGAGCAGCGGCGAGGCCGTCGGCACGATGTCGCGCGCGATCATGCTGCTCGGCTTCGAGACCGTACGTTCGATGGCGATCGCCCTGATGCTGTTCGAGCACATGAACGACCAGGCTCACGCCGACCGCCTGCGCGAGGAGTTCCTGCGTTCCGGGTTCCGTGGCTCGCTGGCGCGCAACCTGCAGGCGCAGGTCCGCCACCGGTCGGAAGAGGCGTACCTGGCGGGCATGTTCCACCGCCTTGGCAGTCTGCTCGCCCTCTACTACTTCCCCGAGGAATTCGACGAGATCAGGCGGCTGACGCAGCTGCCGGGCCAGACCGTGCAGAACGCCGAGAAGACCGTGCTGGGCATCACGCTGCAGGACATGGGGATCGGCATCGCGCGCGCCTGGGGCTTTCCCGAAAGCCTGATCCAAAGCATGTCGGGCCTGGCCCCCGATCTGCCGGTGCCGCGCTCCATCCCCGAGACCGAACTGCGCGTGCTGGCCAATTGTTCGGCAGCGCTCGGCGATGCCTTCGAGCAGAGCGAACCAGCGCGCAGCGCGGCGGCGATCGGCGAGGTCGCCAGACGCTTCGGCGCGAGCCTGGGCCTTTCCGAGCGGCAGGTGCGCGCGGCGATCGCCGACGCCTCGGCACAGACCCGCGAGCTGGCCGATGTGCTGTCTTTGAGGCTGCCGGGATTCGCGCTCGGGCGGCTGCTGTTGGCGTCGGACGAATCGTCGTCGGCGGGCCCTTCGGTTCGTCACCTCCCGGGCGAGGCGACCGGCGAGTCGACCACCGATGACGTCGCA
Organism: uncultured beta proteobacterium; assembly: GCA_963849015.1. Lineage (GTDB taxonomy): Bacteria > Pseudomonadota > Gammaproteobacteria > Burkholderiales > Burkholderiaceae_E > Quisquiliibacterium. Next base: position 911,133 of record CAWKFK010000006.1, on the reverse strand, counting down.
GTCGAACCGGCGCGCGCGGCCGTCGCCCAGCCCGACATCGCGCCTGCACAGCGGACGCAGCAGATCCTGACGAGTGGACTGCTGGACCTGAGCCGCACGCTGGCCGATCAGAGTCCGCTGAGCGACGTCGTGCACCTTGCCGTCGAAACCTTGTATCGCGGCATGGCGTTGCAGCGCGTGCTGTTCGCATTGCGCGATCCGCGCAGCAACACGCTGATCGGCCGCATCGGAATGGGCGCCGGCATGCCCGACCTGGCGAAGGCCTTCCGGGTGTCGCTGGTGGAGCACGGCGACCTGCTCGCGGCCACCGCGAATCGCGGCGCCGACCTGCTGATCCACGACGCGGCGGCCGAGAACATCGCCTCGCGTCTGCCGACCTGGTGCCGCGAGCGCTTCGCGCCCGGCAGCTTCGTCGTGCTGCCGGTGATGGTGCGATCCAGCCCGGTCGGCATGTTCTACGCCGATCAGCCGGTGCCGGACGGCATGCGCATCGGCGAACAGGAACTGCAGCTGATGCGAGCGATCCGCAATCAGGTCGTGCTGGCCCTGCAGCAGGCGCGCGCGTGAGCACCTGATCGGCGCCCGGTCCCTCTCGGCGCCCCGACCCTCTCGGTACTCGATTCCGTTCGGCGCCCGCATCCGCTCAGCCGCGCAGCTTCTCCCGTCCGATCCGCACGCCCGCCCTCTCGCGGTCCCAGGTGTCCGGGGTGATCCCCGCACTGCGCAGCACGTGCTTCTCGACCTTCTGCGTCGGCGTGCGCGGCAGATCCTGCATCACCCGCACGTAGCGCGGCAGCATGAAGTGCGCCAGCCGCGGGCGCAGGAACTCCAGCAGTTCCAGCGGATCGAGGGTCGCGCCCGGCACCGTCGCCACCACGGCCAGCACGTCGTCTTCAGAGGTCTCGTTCGGCACCGCGACGACCGCGCACTCGCGCACCAGCGGGTGCGCGACGATCTCGACCTCGACCTCGAACGAGGAGATGTTCTCGCCGCGGCGGCGGATCGCGTCCTTGATCCGGTCGACGAAGAAATAGTTGCCCGCGGCGTCGCGCCGGAACGCGTCGCCGGTGTGGAACCAGCCGTTGCGCCAGGCGCGCACGGTGGCCTCCGGATCCTTGAAATAGCCCGAATTCAGCGTCCAGGGCGTGTCGCTGCGCACGATCAGCTCGCCGACCTGCCCGTCGGGGATCTCGCAGTCGTTGTCGTCGACGATGCGCAGTTCGACGCCGTCGCGCCTGCGCCCGCAGGTGCCCGCAACGGCGGGATCCGGCTCCGACACGATCGGCACGTTGATCTCGGTCATGTTGAACAGCGTGTAGACGGTCACGCCGAAGCGCTCGCCGAAAGCCCGCGAATCGTCGGGCAGCGGGATCATCATCACTTTCTTCAGCGGGTGCTGGCGGTCGGCCGGCGACGGCGCCGCCTTCGCGACGAACGTCGACATCACCCCCAGCAGGATCAGAAAAGTCGCTCCGGTGGCGCGCACCGAGGGCCAGAAGGTGTCGGTGGCGAACTCGCCGGCCAGGCCCACCGCCCCGCCCCGGTTCAGGGACGCCACCACCGGCAGCGTGCCGCCGACGTGGAACAGGGGCCCGTAGAGCAGGAAGCAGTCGCTCTCGTCCAGCATCGGAAAGGCGCGCGGTCCGCTCATGTCGTACAGGTGCGCGTACGAACTGATCACGCCTTTCGAGCGTCCGGTGGTGCCCGAGGTGTAGATGATCGACTGCACGTCCCAGGGTTCGATCGGCCGGGCGGGATCGGCGAGCGCGCCCGGCTCGCCGTCGAGCGCAGCCGCGCCCAGGGTCCTCAGCCCCTCGATCGCGAGCGGTTCGCCCCCCATCACCACGGCAGTGTCGAGCGCGGCCCGGTCGATGTCGGCCAGCCGCGCGACGAGATCGACACTGGCGACGATCAGGCTGGAGCCGGCATTGGCGATCACGTGCGCCAGCAGGTTGCCGCGGTACGCGACGTTGATCGGCACGTACACGGCGCCGAGCCAGTTGATCGCGAACCACACCCGCACCATGTCCAGGCTGTTCGGCATCCACACCGTCACCGTGTCGCCCTGCTTCACGCCCAGCGCGGACAGCCCCGCCGCCGTGCGACGCACCGCGTCGCGGAACACCCCGTAGGTCACCGAGCTGCCGTCGCCCAGCCGGATGAAGGCCCGCTCGGGATGCCGATCGGCACGGCGCTGCAGGACGTAGCGCAGCACGCAGCCGTCGCGCGCCGGGATGCGGGGATCGGTGTGGCTCATGCGGATCTCCTGGAAAACAGCGCCCATATCCCGGCCGCCACGAGCAGCGAACCACCTCCCAGGTGGAAGCGGCGATGCGCCCGCGGCGAGCGCAGCATCGCGCTCGCGCCGCCCGCGAACATCGCGTACAGCGTCGCGTTGACGGTCGCCAGCGCCACGAAAGTCAGCGCCAGGATCCACAGCTGCGGCGCCACCGGCATTCCGGGCGCGAGGAACTGGGGAAGAAAGGCAACGAAGAACACGATGCCTTTCGGGTTCAGCGCCGTCACCGCGTACGTGTTGACGAACAGGCGCCAGCGGGAATCCGGCACCTGCGCTGCGACGACCTGGCCGCCCATGGCGCCGGCACGCAGCATCCGCACGCCGAGGAACAGCAGGTACAGGCCGCCCGCCCACTTGACCAGCGTGAACCAGAATGCCGAGGTCGCGAGCAGAGCGCCCAGGCCGAGCAGCGACAGCACCAGCGCGGTCGAATCGCCCAGCGCGACCGCGGCCACCAGCGACACGTTCGCGCGCCGCCCGTGGGCCACCGAGTAGCCGATCACGGTCAGGATGGTCGGGCCGGGGATGACGAGCATCACCGCCGACGCGGCAACGAAGGCAAGCCAGAGTTCGATGGGCATGTCTATTCCAGCGGCGCCGACGGGCACAGATTCCGGTCCGTCCTGCAGTGGGGGCGCGATCGGAACCGGTCCCAGGCGATCCCGCCGGCACGTGCAGGGACGGTCCGGACGATTGTAAGCGGACCGGCACGGCCGACGGCGCGGAGCGAGCGGGATACTTCAGGCCTGCGCAGCCGACGGCGCTTCCGCGTAAGGCAGCCGCAGCACGACGCGAAGTCCGTCGGCCGGCGATGCCTCGAGGCCAACGTCGCCACCATAGACACCGACCAGGTCGGCGACGATCGCCAAGCCAAGCCCCGAGCCCTGCACCGATTCGTCGAGCCGCACCCCCCGGTCCAGAACCTGCGCTCGTCGTTCTACTTCGATGCCCGGGCCATCGTCATCGATACGCACTTGCAGGAACCGACCGCCCTCGTCCACCGCACGCTGCACCTCGATCCGTACGCCGGAACGCGCCCACGCGCAGGCGTTGTCGATCACGTTGCCGAGGATCTGGTGCAGATCCTGTTCGGCTCCCGCGAACGCCCAGGCGGCCGGCACTGGCGCGCAGCGCAACTCGAGCCCCTCATGAACGCGCCGCATCACGCGCAGCAGTCCGTCCAGCACGGGCCCGATCGCCGTGCACTGCCCTGGGCGCTGCTGGGCAGCGAGCGCCCGCGCATGCGCGAGGTGCCAGTCGACCTGGCGGCGCATGATCCCTACCTGTTCTGCGACAAGCGCGGCGAGAGGCGACAGGTGCGCGTCCGACGTCACCGGGCCTGCGGCGGCCTGTCCCAGAACCGTGAGCGGTGTCTTCAACGCGTGCGCCAGGTTCCCGGCATGCTGGCGCGCTCGGTCGACCATCTCGTCGCGCTGCTGCAGTACCCGGTTGAACTCCTCGACCAACGGTTCGAGCTCGTCGGGTGGCCTGCCTTCGAGGCGCGCGGAGCGTCCCTGCCGGACAGCCACGAGTGCGCCCTGCAGAGCCTTCAGCGGCGCCAGGCCGACGGCAACCTGCGTCCACGCCGCCAGCGTCAGCAGGACGAGCAGCACCCCGAGCGACAGCAGCAGCATCCTGTCGAAGCGCGCTGCCGCCACGTCGATGTCCCGGGCATCGCCAGCCACCACTGCTCGCCAATGTCCCTCGGGCGCCGCATCCAGGCTTCGCTCGACCATCATCAGCGGCGCCTGCCGCGGGCCAGTTCCGGCGTGCACGTGCAGCCGTCCGTCCGCAAGGGTGTCCTGCGGCAGCGACAAGGTGACGTCCCAGAGCGATCGGGAGCGCATAACGCCACGCGACTCCCCGCGGTCGATCTGCCAGTACAGACCCGAGTACGGCCGCTCCCAGCGCGGATCGCTGAGTGCCCGCGCGTCGAACTTCAGCGCACCCTGCTCGTCGATGTCCACCTGCGCCAGGATCTGATCCAGCTGGCGCTCGAGCCCGTCCTGAAACTGGCGCAGCATGGCGTCGCGGAACAGGGCGGCGAGCGTCACACCCGAAAGCACCAGCGCGATGCCGATCGCGACCACGGTCCCGACCATCAGCCGCCAGCGCAGCGACCCGCGCAGGCGCAGGCCGATCCCGGTCATCGGGGCTGTCCGCCGGAGTGGTCGCGAGGCTGCGGGGCGGGTAAATCGCTCCCGCCCCCCGCGGGGGCGGACAACATCCGGTAGCCCAAGCCCCGCACGGTCTCGATGATCGCACCGGGGAGCTTGCGGCGCAGACGCGCCACGAACACCTCGATCGTATTCGAGTCGCGGTCCAGGTCTTGTGAATAGATGTGCTCACTGAGCTCGCCGCGTGACACCGCGGTGTCCGGCCGGTGCATCAGGTAGGCGAGCACCCGGTATTCGTGGCCGGTCAGTGCCACCGGGTGCCCGTCGAGCGTCACGCGGCCGCTACGCGTGTCCAACGCAACCGGCCCGCAGGCCAGCACCGGCGAGGCAAGACCCTGCGCCCGGCGGATCAGGGCTCGCAAGCGCGCCAGCAGTTCCTCCGTGTGGAAAGGCTTGGTCAGGTAGTCGTCGGCGCCGGCGTCGATGCCCGCAACTTTCTCGTGCCATTGATCGCGCGCAGTGAGGATCAACACTGGCACGGTCATGCCCTCCTGGCGCCAGCGCCTGAGCACGCTCAGCCCGTCGAGCACCGGCAGCCCCAAGTCCAGCACGACGGCATCGTAGAGCTCGACGCCGCCCATCTGCCAGGCATCGCGGCCGTTGTCGGCATGGTCCACCGCGTAGCCCGCCTCGCCCAGGGTCTGGCGCAACTGCCCGGCCAGCCGCGGCTCGTCCTCGACCAGCAGCACCCGCATCAGCGTCTCCGTTCCCGCCGCTCGAGCACCTCGCCCGAGCGCGCATCGATCTTGAGCTTGACCAGCCCGCCGGCCTCCAGGAGTTTGAGCTCGTAGATCCAGCGCCCCTGGTCGCGTTCCAGCTCCACTTCCAGCACCTGCCCCGGCTGCTCGCGGCCGAGGCGCTCGAGCACGGTCGACAACGGCAAGATCTCGCCCGCCTGGAGTGCCGCGCGCGCCCGATCGTGGTCTCGAACCTCGCGTGACAGGGCCACCGGGGGTGGCGCGATCGACAAAAGGAGCGCTAGCAGCGCGAGGTTGAGACGGCGCATCCCGCCATTGTCCCCCGACGAATCTGAACCGGGGATGAACGGAAGCTTCAGGATCGGTACAGCCTCGCCGGCGCAGGATGCGAACCGTACCGACCAGGAGCGCGTCCATGCAGCTGACAGTCACACAAAGAGCGGTCGCCCGCATCCGACCGGGATCGAGCTGCGAGTCCGTGCCGGTCCTGCCGGAAGCCGTCGACACTGCCGAGCGCCGAAGCCCGCGCCGGCCGATGCGCGTGGTGATCTCAATGCTCGGTCTGCTCGGAACAGTATCGACCGGCGCCGTCAGCGCCGCCGACACCAACGCCGCGCAGCAGCTCGAATACTGGAACGCGCAGGCCGGGGCGCCCGGACAGGTCGCGCGCGGCCGGCTTTTCTTCACCAGCCGCCATGGCGGCGAGTGGTCGTGCGCCTCGTGTCACGGCGCGCCGCCCATCGACCCCGGGCGACACGCCGGAACGGGCAAACCCCTTGCACCGCTCGCGCCCGTGATCAATCCCAAGGCCTTCACCGACAGCGCAAAGGTCGAGAAATGGTTCCGGCGCAACTGCAAGGATGTCGCGGGCCGGGAGTGCACGGCGTTGGAAAAGGCGGACCTGCTGGCGTACCTGCTGCAGGTGGGACGCTGAAACGGCTGGTACGAGCGCGTGTGGCACCCAACCATGAATCCCTCCTGGAGTCTGCGATGAAGACGAAAACTGCGGCGACGCGCCCGACCACATGCCTGCGCAGCACTGCGGCCGCCGTCGCGCTGAGCGCGGCTCTGCTCACGGCAGCTCATGCCGACCGCGACCGCCACATGCCCGAGGCGGTGCCGGCCGAATATCGGAGCGAGTGCGGGGCCTGCCACCTCGCCTACCCGCCCGGCCTGCTGCCGGCCGCGAGCTGGAGAGCCCTGCTCGGATCGCTCGACAGGCACTTCGGCACCGACTCTTCGCTCGACCCCGCCGCGCTCGGGCGCATCGGCGCATGGCTGGAGACGCACGCCGCGACCGGCAAGCGGGCCGAGGTGTCGCCACCCGAAGCGCGCATCACCGCAACGAGCTGGTTCGCACGCAAGCACCGCCGGATCGACGCCTGCGTCTGGCGTCAACCGAACGTCCGCAGACCCGCTGACTGCGCCGCCTGCCACGCCGGCGCGGCGCGCGGCGACTTCGACGACAACGACGCCCGGGTGCCCGAGGTGCCCGGCGCGGGCGCGCGTCGCGGTCTGCGCCGCGATTGAGCGAGCGGCAGGCAATCCGTGCGCACCGCGAACAACGACTCGCCCCGTGCCAACCGGTCCCGGGGCGCACTTGCCATGGAGTGATCGATGAGTCCTTCCTTCCCGCCCCTTCCCGCCTCGGAGCATGCGAGCGCGACCTCATCCACCGCGCCGGGGACGCCCGCCGGAGAAACCCGCAGCGCGGCACCGCCTGGGCGCGGTCGGCGCGTGGTGGACGCGGCCACCCGGATGTTCCACTGGCTCTTCGCGCTGTGTTTCGTCGGCGCGTATGCAACCGGGGACAGCGAACACTGGCGCCTCGTCCACGTGACACTGGGCTATACGATGGCCGGGCTCTTGGTGTTCCGAATCCTGTACGGACTGGTTGGGCCGCGTCATGCGCGCCTGTCCGGATTGTGGCGGCGCCTGGCCGGCGCCCGATCATGGCTGCGCGACCTGTACCAGCGTCGCGACCGCTGCGGCCGTCCAATGCTGCCGACCCTCGCCGATGCCGATCGCGCACTGCGGCTGGCCGCGCCGCTGAGCGTGGCGATGATGCTGCTCGCCGTGCCTCCGCTCGCCCTGACCGGACTCGTTGCGTACCAGGAGTGGGGGGGCGAATGGCTCGCGGAACTGCATGAAGCGATCGGCGAGGGGTTCTTCGCCGTCGTGATCGCGCACCTGGCCGCGCTGCTGCTGCTGAGCCTTCGAGAACTCCGAAACCGCGCTACGCCGATGCTGACGGGCCGAACCGCCGGGCCTGGCCCCGACCTGGTGCGGCACGATCTGAAATGGCTCGCCGCCCTGCAGTTGCTGACCGTCCTCTTGTACTGGGGCTGGGAGTTCGTGCGAACCTGGACAGGTTGAAGTCTGCAGGCCGACGCGCCTCGCCAGCGGGCAGTCGTTCGGAAGGTGCATACCGGATAATCGGTTCCGCAGGCGGCACGTGCGTGCCGCCCGATGGTGAGTGACGATGAGGCTTGTGATGCCAGGACCAGGCGAAACGAGATCACACTGGTGCGCCCCACGGGCCGGTGCACCGCCCTCGGGAAACGGTGCTCAGCTGGCGGACGGACGCTGCACGGGCTCGCCGCCGGCGAAGCCGGCCGGCCGGCGCGCGCCGACTGGACCATCGACCAGGGCTGGGCTCGCTACACGCCGGACGAGCACGACGTCTGGAAGACCCTGTTCGAGCGGCAGACAGAACTGCTGCCGGGCCGCGCCTGCGATGCGTTCGTGCAAGGCATGCGGGCGCTTCCGATCGAGCCGGACCACATCCCCGACTTCGCACGCCTGTCCGAAACGCTGATGCGCCACACCGGCTGGCAGGTGGTCGCGGTGCCGGGCCTGGTTCCCGACGAGGTGTTCTTCGATCACCTGGCCAATCGTCGCTTTCCGGCCGGCAACTTCATCCGGGACAGGCGCTCGCTCGACTACATCGAAGAGCCCGACGTCTTTCACGACGTGTTCGGACACGTGCCGATGTTGATGCACCCCATGATCGCCGACTTCATCCAGGCCTACGGCGAGGGCGGGCTGCGCGCGCAACGGCTAGGCCGGCTCGCCCTGCTTGCCCGGGTGTACTGGTACACGATCGAGTTCGGGCTGCTGCGCCAGGGCGACGGCCTGCGCCTGTATGGTGCCGGCATCGCGTCGTCGTTCGCCGAAACCAGGTTCGCGATCGACGATCCGTCGCCCAGCCGCATCGCCTTCGACCTCGAGCGCGTGATGCGGACCCGCTACCGCATCGACGACTTCCAGGAAACCTATTTCGTGCTCGACAGCCTGGAGCAGCTTCTCGAACTGGCCACGATCGACTTCGCGCCGGTGTACGCGCGGCTGGAAGGCGCCCCGGAGCACGCAGCGGGCGAGGTCCTCGCCACCGACCGCGTGATCCACCACGGCACCGGGGCGTACCATGCGGCCCGAAACGAGGAGCAGAGCAGATGAACGATGAAGCACGGGTGGTGGTGGTGACCGGTGCGGCCGGTGCGCTGGGACGGGCGGTGGCGGCGGCATTCGGCGCGGCGGGCGAGCGCCTGGTGCTGATCGACCTCAGGCGCGACGCGCTGACCGCGGCCTTCGGCGAGGATTCGCCGCAGCGCATGGTGGCCGCGGCCGATCTGCGCATCCAGAAGGAAGTCGACGCGGCCGTCGCGATCGCGCTGCAGCGCTTCGGCCGCATCGACGTGCTGTGCAACGTGGCCGGGGGCTTTCGCATGGGCGAAGCCGTGCACGAGACCGGCGACGACACCTGGAATTTCCTGTTCGACCTGAACGCGCGCAGCGTGGTCAACATGGCGCGCGCCGTGGTGCCGGCGATGACGGCACGCGGACGCGGCGCGATCGTCAACGTGGCGGCGCGCGCGGCCCTGGGCGGCGCCGCGAACATGGGCGCGTACGTGGCGTCGAAGTCGGTGGTCGTGCGCCTGACCGAGACGATGGCGGCCGAACTGCGCGAGCGCGGCGTCAACGTCAACTGCGTGCTGCCGAGCATCATCGACACGCCCGACAACCGCGCGGCGATGCCCGACGCGGATCCGACGCGCTGGGTCGCGCCCGACGACCTCGCGCAGGTGATCCGCTTCCTCGCGTCGGATGCGGCCCGTGCGGTGCACGGCGCGGCCCTGCCGGTCAGCGGTCTGAGCTGAGCCCGGCCGCGTCGTCGAGCGCCAGCACCGGGGTCGCTCTGCCCCACAGCGCCGAAACCACCGCCCGCACGGTCTCGCTCGAGGCGGTGGTGTAGAAGCGCTCTTCGCCCGGCGTCGACCGACCGGGCGCCGCGGCATCCTGCCCGGCGCCGTGCCACCCCGCGTCGGCCGACGCAGGGGCGCCAGCCCCGAGCCGCCGCACCAGCTCGCGCGCCACTGGCCTGCGACGGGTCGATGATGCGCACGTCCGGCCCGGCGATCTCGCCGATCGCGTCGATCAGGAACGGGTAATGGGTGCAGCCCAGCACCAGCGTGTCGGCGCCGGCCGCCAGCATCGGCGCCAGATAGCGGTCCAGCAGCGCGCGCGTGGCCTCGTCGCGCAGCGCCCCGCGCTCGACCTGTTCGACCAGGCCGGGGCACGCCTGCAGCATCACGCGCGCCCCGCCGCCGTGCAGCGCGCACAACCGCGCCACCGCCGGGCTCTCGATCGTACGGCGCGTGGCGAGAACGCCGATCACCCCTGAACGGGTCGCCTGCGCCGCGGGCTTGATCGCCGGTTCGATCGCGACGATCGGCACCGGGCACCACGCGCGCAGCTGCGCGACGGCGACCACGGTGGCGGTGTTGCAGGCAACGACGATCGCGCGCACGTGCTGCGCCAGCAGGAAGCGGACGATTCCGGCAGCCCGTTCGGCGATGAAGTCTTCGTCCCGGTCGCCGTACGGGGCCGCGGCGGAATCGGCGACGTAGACCAGGTCTTCGCCGGGCAGCGCCGCACGGATCGCGCGCAGAACCGACAGCCCTCCGACACCCGAGTCGAAGACGCCGATGGGATTGCGGCCGCTCATGTCGCCGTCTCGCCTACGCTCCGAACCCGCCTCCGCCCGGAGTCTCGATCACGAACACGTCCCCCGCCTGCAGTTCCGCACGGTCGGCGTGCGTCAGACGCTCGACGCGGCCGTCGGCACGCTCGACACGATCGAGCCCCGGAGCGCCCGGCTGGCCGCCGCGCAGCCCGAAGGCCGGATGGACGCGGCCGTTCGACAGGATCGACGCGGTCATCGGCTCGAGGAAGCGGATCCGGCGAACGCCGCCGTCCCCGCCGCGCCAGCGACCCGCGCCGCCCGAACCGGCGCGGATCGAGTAACTCTCGAGGCGCACCGGGAAGCGCAGCTCGAGAACCTCGGGATCGGTCAGGCGCGAGTTGGTCATGTGCGTCTGCACGACCGAGGTGCCGTCGAAGCCGCCGACCAGCGCCCCGTTCGCATCGAACACGCCGCCCGCGCCCGAGCCGCCCGAGATCGTCTCGTAGTACTGGTAACGCTCGTTGCCGAAGGTGAAGTTGTTGATCGTCGGCTGGCTGCTGGCCAGCACGCCCAGCGCCCCGTAGAGGCAGTTGGTGATGCAGGTCGAAGTCTCGACGTTGCCGGCGACCACCGCCGCCGGATGCCGCGGGTCGAGCATCGAGCCTTCGGGAACGATCAGCTGCAGCGGCTTCAGGCAGCCGGCATTCATCGGGATGTCGTCGTCGACCAGGGTGCGGAACACGTACAGCACCGCGGCCGTGGTCACCGCGCGCGGCGCGTTGAAGTTGTTGCCCTGCTGCGTCGCTCGTGCCGGTGAAGTCGACGCGCGCCTCGCGCTTCGCATGGTCGACCGTGATCGCGACGCGGATCGTCGCACCGTTGTCGAGCGGCAATTCGAAGCGTCCGTCCGACAGCGCGCTGATCACGCGGCGCACCGACTCTTCGGCGTTGTCCTGCACGTGGCGCATGTAGGCTTCGACGACCTCCAGACCGAAGTGCCCGACCATGCGCATCAATTCTTCGCGCCCTTTCTCGTTGGCCGCGATCTGCGCGCGCAGGTCGGCGAGGTTCTGGTCGATGTTGCGCGCGGGATGGCGCGCGCCGGCCAGCAGCGCGCGCAGTTCCGCCTCGTGCATTCGCCCGCCGTCGACCAGGTGAAAATTCGTGATCAGCACGCCTTCGTCGTCGATCTCGCGGCTGTCGGGCGGCATCGATCCCGGCGTGATGCCGCCGATGTCGGCGTGATGGCCGCGCGAGCCGACGTAGAACAGGATCTCGCCGCGGCGCGGGCTTTCGGGACGCTCGTCGAAGACCGGCGTGATCACCGTGACATCGGGCAGGTGCGTGCCGCCGGCGTACGGATCGTTCAACACGAACACGTCGCCGGGCTTCAGGCCCGGTCCGGCGGGCTTCGCGTTGGCGCGGATCACCGCCTGCACGCTCGCCCCCATCGAGCCGAGGTGGACCGGCATGTGCGGCGCGTTCGCGACCAGGTTGCCGTCGGCGTCGAACACCGCGCAGGAGAAGTCCAGCCGCTCCTTGATGTTGACCGAGTGCGCGGTGTTCTGCAGCCGGTAGCCCATCTGCTCGGCGATCGACATGAACAGATTGTTGAAGATCTCGAGCAGCACCGGATCGGCGTGTGTGCCGATCGCGTGCGCGCGCGGACGCGGCAGCACGCGCTCCAGCACCAGGTCGAGCCGGCCGGTCATGCGCGCGCGCCAGCCCGGCTCGATCACGGTCGTGGCGTTGGCCTCGGCGATCACGGCGGGCCCGTCGATCAGCGTGCCGGCCGCAAGTTCGTCGCGCAGGAACAGGGCGGTGTCGTGCCAGCGGTCCTCGGCGAAGATCCGCACGTGCGTGCGGGGTCGCGCAGCGGCGTTGCCTGCGCTGTCGCGTGTCCGCGGATCCGTCCCTGCATCGCCGCCTGCATCGCCGCCTGCATCGCCGCCCGCGTTGCCGCCCGCGTTGCCGCCCGCTCCGGCGGCGGCGCGGCCGTGCCACCGGAACCCGAAGGCATCGCGGTCTCGTCCACCCCGCTGCTGGCCTCGACCACCGCCGAGTCCACCACCAGCGCCCTGCCCTCCAGCAGGAACGCGAAGCGCTGCCGGTATCCCGCCTCGAACTGGGTCCGCAGCCGGGCCGCGATGTCGCCGCCCTCGGGCCAGTCGACCGGCAGGGCCGTATCGGTGCCTTCGTATCGCAGCTGCAGAAGGCGGCGGGCGCCGATCCGCCCGGCCGGCGCGCCCTGCTGCTGCAGGTCTGCTCGCGCCATCGCCTCGAGCTCGTCCAGTGTGGCGCGCGCCGCGGCCAGGCCGGCATCGTCGAGCCGCTGCTCGATCGAGCGCTCGCGCATCGCCGTCTGCTCGGCCAGGCCCATGCCGTAGGCCGACAGCACGCCGGCCAGGGGATGAGCCAGCACCCGCGGCATCGCCAGCGCGTCGGCCACCAGGCAGGCGTGCTGTCCGCCCGCGCCGCCGAATGTGGTCAGCGTGTACTGCGTGATGTCGTAGCCGCGCTGCACCGAGATCTTCTTGATCGCGTTGGCCATGTTGGCGACCGCGATGTCGACGAAGCCCTGCGCGACCTGTTCCGGCGTCATGCTGCGGCCCGTCGCAAGGTTCACCTCGGCGGCGAGTGCGCTGAAGCGCTCTCGCACGATGGCGGTGTCCAGCGGATGGTCGCCCGCCGGTCCGAACACTTTCGGGAACCACTCGGCCTGGATCTTGCCGAGCATCACGTTCGCGTCGGTGACCGTCAGCGGCCCGCCGCGCCGGTAGCAGGCCGGACCCGGATTCGCGCCGGCCGAATCCGGTCCGACGCGGAAACGCGCGCCGTCGAAATGCAGGATAGACCCGCCCCCCGCGGCGACGGTGTGGATGCTCATCATCGGCGCGCGCAGCCGCACCCCCGCGACCAGTGTGTCGAAGGCACGTTCGAATTCGCCGGCGTAGTGCGACACGTCGGTCGACGTCCCACCCATGTCGAAGCCGATCACCTTGTCGAACCCGGCGGTCTCGCTGACCCGTGCCATACCGACGATGCCGCCCGCCGGCCCCGACAGGATCGAGTCCTTTCCCTGGAAGCTGTGCGCGTCCGTGAGCCCGCCGCTGGACTGCATGAACTGCAGGCGGACCCCCGGCATCGCCGCCGCGACCCGGTCGACGTAGCGCCGCAACACCGGCGACAGGTAAGCGTCGACCACCGTCGTGTCGCCGCGCGCGACGAACTTGATCAGCGGCGACACCTCGTGCGACACGGACACCTGCGGAAACCCGATCCGGCGCGCGAGCGCCGCCAGCCGGCGCTCGTGCGCCGGATGCCGGTACGCGTGCATCAGCACGATCGCGACCGCGCGCAGCCCGCGGTCGAACGCCGACTGCAGCGCGATCTGCGCGGCGCCCTCGCCCAGCGGCGCCACCACCGCGCCGTCGGCGCCGATCCGCTCGTCGACCTCGATCACCTCCGCGTACAGCAGTTCGGGCAGCACGATGTGCCGGTCGAACAGCCGCGGCCGATTCTGGTAGGCGATGCGCAGCGCGTCGCGAAAGCCGCGCGTCACCACCAGCGCGAGCGGCTCGCCCTTGCGCTCGAGCAGCGCGTTGGTCGCGACCGTGGTGCCCATCTTCACGACCTCGACCTGCCGCGGACCGATCGGCTCGCCTGCCTTCAGGCCGAGCAGACGCCGGATGCCTTCGACGGCGGCATCGGGGTACTGCTCGGGATTCTCGGACAGCAGTTTGGCGGTGACGAGGCGGCCGTCCGGCCGCTGACCGACGATGTCGGTGAACGTGCCGCCACGGTCGATCCAGAACTGCCAGCGGGGTTCGGTCATCGGAACGCGTCTTTCGAAGCAAAGGGTCGGTGCATGCGGCCCGGTCGTGCAGGCCCGGCAGCATGATGCCGCAGCAGGCATATCAGCGTTGCTGCGCCGCTGCAACAATCGAAACCCCTCGGCCGCGGAATCCGGTCCGGTCGCAACCACGGTATCGCCGCGCAGGCCCTACACTTGCACGGGCGCGCGCCGGCGGGCCCCCTCCGGGAACACGGCTCGGGGGCGTCGGCCCCGTGCAGCGCGCGCTCCGGAACCCATCCCGACCATGGAGATCCTCATGAAACTGCTTCGCCTGGCCGTCGCCGCGTCGGCCTTCGCCGCGTCCGCCGCCTTCGCACAAACCAAGTGGGACCTGCCCGCCGCCTACTCGGCGACGAACTTCCACTCCGAGAACCTCGTCCAGTTCGCGAACGACGTCGACACGGCCACCGGCGGCAAGCTCAAGATCACCGTGCACGCGAACGCGTCGCTGTTCAAGGCGCCCGAGATCAAGCGCGCCGTGCAGGGCGACCAGGCGCAGCTCGGCGAGATCCTGCTGGTCGAACTTCTCCAACGAGAATCCGATCTTCGAAGTCGACGGCCTGCCTTTCCTGGCCACCGGCTACGGCGACGCGATGAAGCTGTACAAGGCGCAGAAGCCGCTGCTCGAGAAGAAGCTCGCGTCGCAGGGAATGATGCTGCTCTTCTCGGTGCCGTGGCCGCCCGCAGGGCATCTACACGAACCGCACGCTGAACAGCGCCGCCGACCTGAAGGGCCTCAAGTGGCGCGCCTACAACCCGGCGACCGCCAAGATCGCCGAGCTGGTCGGCGCGCAGCCGGTCACGATCCAGGCGGCCGAACTGACGCAGGCGATGGCCACCGGCGTGATCGACTCGTACATTTCGTCCGGCTCGACCGGCATAGACACCAAGACCTACGAGCACATCAAGTGCTTCTACGACACGCAGGCCTGGGTGCCGAAGAACGCGGTGCTCGTGAACAAGAAGGCGTTCGAGGCGCTGGACAAGGCCACCCAGGACGCACTGCTGAAGGCGCGGCGCCGAGGCCGAGACGCGCGGCTGGAAGATCGTCGCAGGAGAAGAACGGCTGGTACATCGACCAGCTGCGCAAGGCAACGGCATGACCGTCGTCGAGCCGCCGGCGCAGCTCAAGGCCGACCTGAAGAAGATCGGCGACACGATGCTCGACGACTGGCTGAAGAAGGCCGGCCCGGACGGCAAGGCACTGGTCGACGCAGTACAGCAAGATGTAACGGAGCCGGTCGCGCGGTTCCTCGACGGGCTGTACACCGCCGCCGCCTGGCTGGCGGCGGCGTGCATGATCGGCGTGCTGGTCATGGTGCTGCGCTCGATCGTCGACCCGCCAGATCGGGGTGCACGTGCCGGGCACCGATGCCTACGCCGGCTACCTGATGGCCGGCGCGCGGTTTCCTCGCGACTGGCGCACACGCTCAAGCGCGGCGAGCACATCCGCGTGACGCTGCTGGTGCAGCGCGCTGCGCAGGCGGCGCGCGCCGCGCGCATCGAACTCTGGTCGCTCGGCGTCGGCGGTGCTTCCTGTCCGGGGCTGTTCGCCTGGTACGCGTCCGTCTCGTCTGGCAGTCGCGCGAGTTCAACGACATCTCGACCGGCAACGACGCAACACCGCTGTGGATTCCGCAGCTCACGATGGCGGTCGGCGCGTGCGTGCTGCTGATCGCGTTCGTCGACGAATTGGTGCTCGAGTTGCGCGGCCGCCGCACGCGCCGCCGCGAGCGCCGACGCGAGCCTCTGCGCAACGAGTGCGATGCACGATGGGACCGACATACGCCGTCACCACGTTGCTGATGGTCGCACTGTTCGCTCTGCTCGGGCAGCGGCGTCTGGATCGGCCTGACGCTGTCGGGCGTCGCCTGGATCGGCATGGAGCTGTTCTCGACCCGCCCGGCCGGCGACGCGATGGCGGTCACGATCTGGGGAGCGGCCTCGAGCTGGACACTGACCGCGCTGCCGCTGTTCATCTGGATGGGCGAGATCCTGTTCCGCACGCGCTTGTCGGAGGACATGTTCCGCGGGCTTGCGCCATGGATGAACCGCCTGCCGGGGCGACTGCTGCACACCAACGTGATCGGCTGCGCGATCTTCGCCGCGGTCTCCGGGTCGTCGGCCGCCACCTGCGCGACGATCGGCAAGATGACGCTGCCCGAACTCGAGCAGCGCGGCTATCCGGAGAACATGACGATCGGAACGCTGGCCGGCTCCGGCACGCTGGGCCTGCTGATCCCGCCGTCGATCATCATGATCGTCTACGGCGTCAGCGGCCGAGGTGTCGATCGCCCAGCTGTTCATCGCCGGGGTCATCCCGGGCATCCTGCTGGCGCTGCTGTTCATGGGCTACATCATCGTCTGGGCGCTGCTGAACCCGGACAAGATGCCGCCGGCCGACGCCGAGCTGCCCTTCATGGACAAGCTGCGCGCCTCGGGCAGCCTGATCCCGGTCGTGCTGCTGATCGCCGCGGTGCTGGGTTCGATCTACGCCGGCATCGCGACCGCGACCGAGGCCGCCGCCGCTGGGCGTGGTCGGCTCGCTGCTGCTGTCGGCCGTCGCAGGGCTCGCTCGACTGGAAGACCTTCCGCGACTCGCTGCTCGGTGCGACCCGCCTGTACTGCATGATCGCGCTGATCCTGTCGGGGGCGGCATTCCTGACGCTGGCGATGGGCTACATCGGCCTGCCCCGCCACCTGGCCGAGTGGATCTCGTCGCTCGGCCTGACGAAGTTCTGGCTGATCGATCGCGCTGGCCGCGTTCTACATCCTGCTCGGCTGCTTCCTCGACGGCATCTCGATGGTCGTGCTGACGATGGGCGTGCTGCTGCCGACCGTGCAGAAGGCCGGCATCGACCTGATCTGGTTCGGCATCTTCATCGTGCTCGTCGTCGAGATGGCGCAGATCACGCCGCCGGTCGGATTCAACCTGTTCGTGATCCAGGGCATGACGAAGCACCAGCTGCCATGGATCGCCAAGGTGACCTTCCCGACCTTCGTGCTGATGGTCGTGGCCGTGCTGCTCGTGTACGTGTTTCCCGAACTGGTGACGTGGCTGCCGTCGCAAATGAAGCGTTGAGCCCGACCGGGCGCGTGCGGCGCGGCACGAACGGGCGGACTTCCCCGGTGAACGTCATCGTCGTCGGTGCCGGCGTGATCGGCGTGACCACCGCGTGGTACCTGCGCCAGCTCGGCGTCAGCGTCGCCGTCGTCGAGCGGCGTTCCGGGGTCGCCCAGGAGGCGAGCTTCGGCAATGCCGGCGTGATCGCGCCCGGCTACGTCACGCCGTGGGCTGCGCCGGGCATGCCGCGCAAGGTCCTGTCCTACCTGTTCGCCGCCGAGTCGCCGGTGCTGTTCCGGCCGTCGCTGAACCCGGCGCTGTGGCGATGGCTGCTGCGCTGGCTGGGCGAGTGCCGCCTCGAGCGCTATCGCACGAACAAGTCGCGCATGCAGCGGGTCGCGTTCTACAGCCGCGACCAGTTGCACGCGCTGCGCGACAGTCTTTCGATCCAGTACGAGCAGTCGCAGGGCTACCTGCAGCTGCTGCGCACCCAGCGCGACGTCGACATGACGGCGCCGGCCCGCGACCTGCTCGACGAAGGGGCGGTGCCGTACCGGATGCTGGATGCGGCCGAGTGCCACGAGCTCGAGCCGGGCCTGTCGCAGAGCGTGCCGCTGGCCGGCGGCATCCTGCTGCCCGAGGACGAGGCGGGAAACTGCCCGCTCTTCGTGCAGGCGCTGCGCCGAGCGGCCGAGGATGCCGGCGTGCGCTTCCGCTTCAACACGATCGTCGACGACCTCGTCGTGGAGGGCGGTCGGATCGCCGGTGTCGTCGCGCAGGGGCGCCCCTACAGGGCCGACGCGGTGGTCGTCGCCGCCGCGCTCGGCAGTGTGCCTCTGCTGGCGAACTGCGGCATCCGCGTGCCGCTCTATCCGGTGAAGGGTTATTCGGCGACGGTGACGCTCGATCCGTTGGCGATCGGCCCGCGCCGCGCGCTGATGGACGAGGCCTACAAGACGGCGATCACACCGTTCGCCAACCGGATCCGCATCGCCGGCACCGCCGAACTCGGCAGCACGCGCCTGACGCTGCGCGACGCGGCGCTGCGTACGCTCACCCGCGTGGCTTCCGACTGGTTCCCGGGTGCCGCCCGCTACTCGGACGCGCAGTTCTGGGTCGGCGCGCGCCCGATGCTGCCCGACGGCGCGCCGCTGCTGGGCCCGACACCGGTGTCGGGCCTGTTCCTCAACCTGGGCCATGGTTCGACCGGTTGGGCGATGGCCTGCGGCAGCGGCCGAGTAGTCGCCGACGTGGTGACCGGGCGCGAGCCCGAGATCGCGCTCGACGGACTGACCCTGCAACGTTATCGTTGATTCTTCATGAGCCGACTGCTGCGCGTCGACGCGATCCGCTCCATCGAACGGACCTGGCTGGCCGCGACGCCGCCCGGCACGCTGATGGCGCGTGCCGCAGCGGCCGTCGCCGACGAGGCAGCGCGCATCGCCCGCACGCTGCCGCGCGCCACGCCGATCGTCGGGCTGATCGGCCCCGGCAACAACGGCGGTGACGCCCTGCTCGCGCTGGGTGTGCTGCGCGCGCGCGGCTTTCCGGTCCGCGCGCTTGCCCTGAGCGGTGCTCGGCCTTCGGCCGAGGATGCTGCCCGGGTCTGGCAACGGTGGCAGGCCGCCGATTCGCCGATCGATTCGATCGGCGCGCTGCCCGAATGGCTGACGCAGCGCCCGCTGGTGATCGACGGGCTGTTCGGCATCGGGCTGCAACGAGCGGTCCAGGGGGCCGCCGCCGAAGCGATCCGGCAGGTTCGCGACGCGGGCGTGCGGGTCGTCGCGGTCGACATCCCGAGCGGGCTGGATGCCGACACCGGGGCCGTGGTCGGTGGCGGCGATGGCGTCGCGATGCGTGCCGACCTGACGGTCACGATGATCGCGGACAAGCCGGGCCTGCACACCGCGGCCGGGGTGGACTGCGCGGGACGGGTGGTGGTCGCCGCCCTCGGCACCGATGCCGCGCTGCCTGCCGGGGCAGTCGCGGCCAGCGCCGAGGCCGATGCCGGCGCCGGTGCCGGCGCTCATGCCAATATCTTGGCCAATGCCGATGCCGCCGTCGTTGGTCCGGCCCCCGGGCCCGCACCCCAAGGCCAGCTCTTCGACAGCGACGAGGCCCGCGCGCTGCTGCGCCCGCGCCGGCGCGACAGTCACAAGGGCAGCTACGGCAGCGTGCTGGTGATCGGCGGCGCGACCGGCACGATCGGCGCGGCGCTGCTGGCGGCGCTCGGCGCCCAGGCGGCCGGTGCGGGCAAGGTCTTCGTCGGATCGCCGGATGCGCCGGTGTTCGACCCCGGTCAGCCGCAGCTGATGACCCGCACGCTCGAGCGTCCGTTCGACGACCTGGATGCAATCGCAATCGGCTGCGGACTGGGCCGCTCCGAGCGCGCGCGCGCCGTACTCGAACGAGCGATCGACAGCGCGGTGCCGCTGGTGCTCGACGCCGACGCGCTGAACCTGCTGGCCGATGCGCCCGGGCTGCTCGCGCGGCTGGCATCGCGCGGCACGTCCGCGGTGATGACCCCCCATCCGCTCGAAGCCGCGCGGCTGCTCGGCGTCGCGACGGCCGAGGTCCAGCGCGACCGTCTGCTCGCCGCGACGCGGCTGGCGTCGCGGACGAACACCTGCGTGGTGATCAAGGGTGCCGGCTCGGTATCGGCGGACGCGAACGGCGAATGGAGCGTGAACGACAGCGGCGGGCCGTCGCTCGCCACCGGTGGCACCGGCGACGTCCTGGCCGGCGTCGTCGCGGCGCTGCTGGCACAAGGCCACCCGCCGTTCGACGCATTGCGGCTGTCCGTCTGGCTGCACGGACGCGCCGGAGACCTGTGGCAGCAGCAGCATCGCACCAGCGCCGGGCTGTCGGCCGCGCGCCTTCCCGAATGGATCGTGGCGGCGGCCGCGTTCTGATCCGACCACGCGGCACCGGCCGCCGGGACTCTCGACAGGAACTCGAACATGGTGTCCTCCTCCGAATCCTCCGAATCCTCCAAATCCTCCGATATCTCCTCGACGCCGGCGTCCGCGTCTGCCGCCGCAGGCGCTACCGGCGGCGCCCCTGTCGGCGACCCTCTGGCGATGCCGGCGCCCTCCCCCGATGCCCTCGCCTACCGTGCCGTGTTCGCCGGCATCGAGTCGCGCGCGGCGGCCGCTTCGGCCCTGTCGATCCGCGCGCTGCTCGCCGGCGAGCCCGACCGTCTTCAGCGCTTCGGCCTGCAGGCGGCAGGGCTGCACCTCGATCTGTCGCGCGCGCTGATGAGCGGCGCCGACCTCGACGCGCTCGTCGGCCTTGCGCGCGCGGCGGCGATCGAGGCGAAACGCGATGCGATGCTGGCGGGCGCGACGGTCAACCACACCGAGGGCCGGCCCGCGCTGCACACCGCGCTGCGCCGCGATCCGCGCCGACCGCTCGTGGTCGGCGGTGCCGATCTGATGCAACAGGTCGCCGACGCGCTGCGGCAGATGCGCGGATTCGCCGATCGCGTGCGCAACGGACAGTGGCGCGGCGCGAGCGGCCGCCTGATCACCGACGTGGTCAACATCGGCATCGGCGGCTCGCAGCTGGGTCCGCTGCTGGCCTGCGAGGCGCTGCGCGAGTTCGCTCATCCGCGGTTGCGCGTGCACTTCCTGTCGAACATCGACCCCGGCTGCTGGGACGCGATCCGCCCGCAGCTCGACGCCGCGTCGACGCTGGTCGTCGTCGCGTCGAAGTCGTGGCGCACGATCGAGACGGCGCGCAATGCCGACGCGGTGCGCCGCTGGCTGCGCGCCAGCGGCATCGACGAAGCGGGCCTCGCGCGCCACCTGGTCGGCGTCACCGCCAATGTCGCTGGCGCCCGCGCCTTCGGGCTCGCCGACGAAGGCATCTTCCCGTTCCGCGACTGGGTCGGCGGCCGCTTCTCGCTGTGGTCCGCGATCGGCCTGCCGGTGATGCTGTCGATCGGCCCCGATGCGTTCGAGCGCATGCTCGCGGGCGCGCGCGCGATGGACGAGCATTTCGCCAGCGCGCCGATCGAGCGCAATGCGCCGATGCGCCTGGCGCTGCACAGCGTCTGGAACCGCCTCGCGCTGGGCAGCAACAGCGAACCGGTGATCCCGTACTGCGACGCGCTGCGGCGGCTGCCGGCCTACCTGCAGCAGCTGCAGATGGAGAGCAACGGCAAGTCGGTGGACATCGACGGCTCGGCCCTTGCCTGGCAGACGATGCCCGTCACCTGGGGCGAAGCAGGCACCGACGCCCAGCACTCGTTCTTTCAGGCGCTGCACCAGGGCACGGCGCGGCATCCGGTCGAGTTCGTGCTGAGCGTCCCGGCGCGCCCTGACCCGGAGGGCCGCGACCTCTCGTTGCTGGCCAATGCGCTGGCCCAGGCCGAAGGGCTGATGAATGGCCGTGACCTGCAAGACAGCCATGCCGAGCTGATCGCGCAGGGCATGGCGCCGCAGGAGGCCGCACGGATCGCGCCGCACCGCGTGCACACCGGCAACCGGCCGAGCAGCGTGATCCTGCTCGACCGGCTGACGCCGGACACCTTCGGCGCGCTGGTCGCGCTGTACGAGCACAAGACCGCTGCGCTGGGCTGGCTGTGGCGGGTGAACTCGTTCGACCAGTGGGGTGTCGAACTCGGCAAGCAGCTGGCCGGCCCGATCGAGGCGCTGCTGTCCGGAACCGCACCGCTGCCCGCGACGATGGACCGCAGCACCGCGGACCTGGTCGGACGGCTGCGCGGGCTCCTGGCGGGACGCTGAGGGTCAGGCCCCGGTCCCGGACTCGATCCCGGCCGCCGCCTCGATCCCGGCCGCCGCCTCGTTCCCGGCCCCGGCCGAATAGTCCGTCATCCGCCCCGCCTTCAGCGTCAGCCGCCGGTCGCAACGCTGGGCCAGGCTGGTGTCGTGGGTCACCAGCACCAGCGTCGCGCCGGCTTCCCGGTTCAGCTCGAACAGCAGGTCGATGATGCGCTCGCCGGTGGCCGCATCGAGGCTGCCGGTCGGCTCGTCGGCGAACAGCAGCGGCGGGCGCCCGGCGAACGCGCGCGCCAGCGCCACGCGCTGCTGCTCGCCGCCCGACAACGTCTTCGGGTAGTGGGACAGGCGATCGCCGAGACCGACCCGCTGCAGCAGCGCCTTCGCCTTGGTCTCGGCCTGCGCGTCGCCGGCGAGCTCCAGCGGCAGCATCACGTTTTCGAGTGCCGTCATCTGACCGAGCAGCTGAAAGGTCTGGAATACGAAGCCGACATGCGTCGAGCGCCACGCGGCGCGGGCGTCCTCGTCGAGCGCGAAGAGATCCTGGCCGAAGATTTCGACCCGCCCGTCGGTGGGCAGGTCGAGTCCGGCCATCAGACCCAGCAGCGTCGACTTCCCCGAGCCCGAAGCGCCCACGATCGCGACCGAATTGCCCGCCGGCACGGCGAACGAGATGTCGTCCAGGATGGTGAGCCAGCCGTCCGCATCGCGGACGCGTTTGACGAGATGCTCGACGATAATGGCCGACATGCAGATCCGATCGTTTTCTGAACTCCGCGGCCGCAGGAACGCCCTGCGCGCGCTCGCGAGTCTAACGGTGTTGGGTAAGCCGCGGCTCGCGTGCCTTACCGCCGCCTGCGCAGCGGGCGTTGCCGGGCCCGCTGCCGTTGCTGCCGCGCCCTCTGCCGTTGCTGCCGCGCCGGCCAGCGCGCCCGTGCTGCTGGTGGTCGGCGACAGCATGTCCGCAGAATACGGCCTGAAGCGCGGCACCGGCTGGGTCGCCCTGCTGACCAGCCGGCTGGGCGCAGCCGATGCGCCGAAGCTGGCGGGACGGCCGTACCAGGTGGTCAACGCCAGCATCAGCGGCGAGACGAGCGCCGGCGGGCGCAGCCGCATCGACGACCTGCTCAAGCGCCACAAGCCCCGCGTCGTCCTGATCGAGCTGGGCGGCAACGATGCGCTGCGCGGGCTCGACCTGGCGATGACCGAGCGTAACCTGCGCGAAATGACGCAGCGCGCCCAGCGCTCGGGCGCGCGCGTGCTGCTGGTCGGCATCCAGGTGCCGCCGAACTACGGCCGCACGTACGCGGAACGTTTCGCGTCGCTGTTCGGCACCGTCGCGCGCAGCGAGAAGGCGGCGGTGGTGCCCTTCCTGCTGGACGGCTTCGCCGAGCGGATGGAGTTCTTCCAGCCCGACCGGATCCATCCGAACGAACAGGCGCAGGCCCGCATGCTCGACAACGTCTGGCCGGCGCTGAAGCAGCTTCTCTGAACGCGAACCCTTCCCCGGAACTTCCTCCATGAGCCAGCCACGCCCGCCGTACTGCGCCACGCCCGGACAACGCCACGACCCGATGACCACCCGCGCGATGGTCACCAGCCCGCACTACCTCGCGACCCAGTCGGGTGTGCACGTGCTGCGCAGCGGGGGCAACGCCGTCGACGCGGCGATCGCGGTCGCCGCGACCCTCGCCGTGGTCTATCCGCAGATGTGCGCGCTCGGTGGCGACAGCTTCTGGCTGGTCTGGAACGCGCACACGCGCGAGTTGCGCGCACTCAATGCCAGCGGCCGCTCCGGCGAGCGCGTCACGCGCGCGCACTACGCCGCGCTGGGGCACGACACGATCCCGCCGCGCGGCTATCTGGCCGCGAACACCGTGCCCGGCGTCGTGTCCGGCTGGGACGAGGCCTGGCGCTGGTCGCAGGCGACGATGCCGTCGACGCGACGCTGGGCCGAGCTGTTCGACGATGCGATCGCATACGCCGAAGGCGGTGCGCCGGTGACGCCGTCGCTGGCGCACTGGCTGGCGGTCGACGTCGACCCGGCCGACGAGCGCTTCCGCGCGCTGCAGCGCTTCGAGGGCTTTCGCCGAGCCTTCCTGAAGCCGGACGGTTCGGCCTGGACGGTCGGCGAGGTGCTCCGCCAGCCCGATCTCGCGCGCACGCTGCGCGTGCTGGCGCGCGACGGCAGCGCCGCCTTCTATCGCGGCGAGATCGCGCAGCGCATCGTCGCCGACCTGCAGGCCAACGGCGGCCTGCTCACCCTCGACGACTTCGCCACGCACCGCGCCGACTGGGTCGCGCCGATCAGCGTGCCGTACCGCGACACGGTCGCGTACAACTTTCCACCCAACACCCAGGGCACGGCGTCGCTGGCGATCCTGAACATCCTGAACCGATTCGACCTGTCGACGATCGAGGAAGGCTCGGCCGACTATTACCACCTGCTGATCGAAGCGACCAAGGAAGCCTTCGTCGACCGCGACCGCTGGCTCACCGACCCCGACTTCCAGCAGATTCCGCTCGACCACCTGCTGTCGGCGGAACACGGCAAGGCCCAGGCGGCGCGCATCCGCATGGACCGCGCCGCGGGCGCCCTGCCCCCGCTCGATCCGAAAGGCGACACCGTCTGGTTCGGTGTCGTCGACGGGCACGGCAATGCCGTATCCCTGATCCAGAGCATCTACCACGACTTCGGCTCGGGCATCGTGCCGGCCGGCACGGGCGTGATCCTGCAGAACCGCGGCAGTTTCTTCTCGCTGTCCAAGACACACGTCAATCGCCTCGAGCCCCGCAAGCGCTGCTTCCACACGCTGAATCCGGCGATGCTGTTCCGCGACGGCCGGCCGCTGCTGGTCTACGGCACGATGGGCGGCGAGGGCCAGCCGCAGACGCAGGCGGCGATCGCAACCCGCATCGTCGACTACGGGCTGACGCCCGCCGAGGCGGTCGCCGCGCCGCGCTGGCTGTACGGCCGCACCTGGGGCGCGGCGTCGAACGACACCAAGATCGAGGCGCGCGTGCCGCCAGCGGTGCGCGACGAGCTGGCGAGGCGCGGGCATCCGGTGCGCGCCGTCGACGACTACACCGACGTGATGGGCCACGCCGGCGCGATCCTGATCGACGCGTCGAGCGGCGTGTTGCAGGGCGCGACCGATCCGCGCAGCGACGGGCTCGCGGCGGGATTCTGAGCACGACCGCGCATTAGACTCGCGCACGCCAAACAACCGCTGCACGGAACCGACCATGAGCACGACCTCCACCCCCTACGGAACGATTCCCCCGGCCTCGCCGATGCCGCAGCGCCGACCGGTGAGCCTGCCGCGCCTGCAGCAGATGCGCGAGGCCGGCGAGAAGATCACGATGCTGACGGCCTACGACGCGACGTTCGCGGCGGTCGCGGATGCCGCCGGCGTCGAAGTGCTGCTGGTCGGCGATTCGCTCGGCATGGTCTGCCAGGGATTGCCCAGCACCGTCGGCGTCACGCTCGACGCGGTGCGGTATCACACCGAAAGCGTGGTCCGCGGTCTGCAGCGGGCCCAGGGCACCTGCTGGGTGGTGGCCGACCTGCCTTTCGGCACCTACCAGGAGTCACGCGAGCAGGCGCTGCGCAGCGCAACCGTGCTGATGCAGGCGGGCGCGCACATGGTCAAGCTCGAGGGCGGCGGCTGGACTGCCGAGGTCGTGCGCTTCCTGGTCGAACGCGGCATCCCGGTGTGCGCGCACCTGGGCCTGACGCCGCAAACCGTCCACGCGCTCGGCGGCTACCGCGTGCAGGGCAAGTCCGACGAATCCGCCGCGCGGCTGCGCCGGGATGCGCAGGCGCTGGCCGACGCCGGCGCGGCGATGCTGGTGCTCGAAATGGTGCCCGCGGCGCTGTCGCGCGAGCTGACGAGCGAACTGAAGACCTGCCACACGATCGGCATCGGCGCAGGCAGCGGCACCGCGGGACAGGTGCTGGTGATGCACGACATGCTGGGCGTCAATCTCGGCAAGATGGCGCGCTTCGTTCACGACTTCATGAGCGAGGCCGGCAGCGTGCGTGGCGCCTTCGAGGTCTATGTGAAGGCGGTCAAGGAAGGCCGGTTTCCGGAGGATGCGAAGCACGCGTGGTGATCGCCGCCGTCCGTTTTCGGTGCGCCGACCCGCCGGCCTTCCGGCTCTTCCAATGAATTGCTCGTTGGTCGCGCGGGCTCGGTTGCGTCATCAACAGCCAGGGCATCATGCAGTCCCCCGTGGTGCGCGCGGAAGCGGGCATCCCGGACGACCAGGTGATCCAGACCTGCGTCGCCATGGGTGGGCTGGAAGAAAGGTTCCCCGCGAACGCGGTCGTCTCGGACAGGAGGTCCGTGGACGAAGCGACCGTGTTCGTCGGTTTCGGCGACTGAATCGCCAATACTATTGGTACCCCGAGCCGGACTCGAACCGGCACGCCTTTCGGCCGCGGATTTTAAGTCCGCTACGTCTACCGGTTCCGTCATCGGGGCGGCACGCAGTGGACGCGGATTATCGCATCCGCGCCTGCGCTACCGCGCCGTCGTCTCGAACAGCCCTCGCGTGCGGATGAAGTCGACCACTTCGCGCAGGCCCTGCTGGGTCTTCAGGTTGGTCATCACGAAGGGACGGTCGCCGCGCTGCTGCTTCGCGTCGCGCGCCATCACGTCGAGCGAGGCACCGACGTAGGGTGCGAGGTCGATCTTGTTGATCACCAGCAGGTCCGAGCGGGTGATGCCGGGGCCGCCCTTGCGCGGGATCTTTTCGCCGCCGGCGACGTCGATCACGTAGATCGTCAGGTCCGACAACTCCGGGCTGAAGGTGGCGGCAAGGTTGTCGCCGCCGGATTCGATGAACACGATGTCGGCGTCCGGATAGCGTTCGAGCATGCGATCGACGGCCTCGAGGTTGATCGAGGCATCCTCGCGGATCGCGGTGTGCGGGCAGCCGCCGGTCTCGACGCCGACGATGCGTTCGGGTTCGAGCGCGCCCGCCACCGTCAGCAGGCGCTGGTCTTCCTTGGTGTAGATGTCGTTGGTGACGACGACCAGGTCGTAGCGCTCGCGCATCGTCTTGCACAGCATCTCGACCAGCGTGGTCTTGCCGGAGCCGACCGGGCCGCCGATGCCGACGCGCAGCGGCGGGAGTTTCTTGGTGCGCTTCATGGAAGTGTCCTGCGGGTCTTGAAGTGGGCCTGCGAGTCGTGAGGGGGCGCTGCGGTGCACCGGATCGGGAGCGGATCAGGAGCGGAACAGGCGCGTGTACTGGCGCTCGTGGCGCATCGCCATGATCGATGCGATCGGGGCGAAGCTCCAGCCGGCCTCGGGGATGGGGTCCGATAGGCGCCTGCGCAGGGCGATCTGCATGCGCTGGCCGGCGGTCTGTCCGAGCGGCACCAGCTTCACCGCGGCCTGCACCTGGTTCTCGATCCAGGCGAAGCCCCAGCCGAACAACGCGGCACGCGGCGGCAGGCCTTGCACCGAGCAGCACAGCGCGTAGGCGGCCGGCGCGGCAAGGCGGCCGCCGCAAGCCCGGGCCAGTGCCGCCTCGGAGCTGTCCGGGTACAGGGTCGACAGCCAGCGCAGCAGCGCCGATCCCATCTGGCGCGTCTCGGCCCGCGCCTCGGCGCTGTCGCGGCTGGCGACGAAGGCGCGGTCGGCTTCGCGCAAGGCCGCCTCGTCCCCGGCGGCGACTGCCGCGCAGGCCGCCGCCAACGCGGGCAGTTCGCGCACCGCGAAGGCGTGCCGCCAGTGCGCGTCGATCCATGCCGAGGCACTCGCCTCGTCGCGTACCAGGCCGAGCTCGCAGGCGGTCTCCAGCCCCTGCGAGTAGCTGAAGGCCCCGGTCGGCAACGCGGGGGAAGCCAGTTGCAGCAAGGCCGGCAGCCAGTCCGGCAGCTCAGTGTCCATGGTCGTCCGCATGCTCGCGACCCGGCTGTGTTCATCATCGTGCTCATGACCGTGGCCGCGTTCGTGTCCCTGTTCATCGCCGTGGCTGTGCGCTTGTTCGTGTCCGCTGCCGTGACTGTGCCCGTGATCGTGGCCGGCCCCCTGCCCGTACGCGCCCGCCTCGGGTTCGAACGGCGCCCAGCGGCGTTGCGTCGTCACGCCCATCCGCACCAGCATGTCGACGAGCACGGCGTCGTAGCCGAACAGCAGCGCGTCGCGTCCGATTTGCACCGGCACGTGCCGGTTGCCCAGGTGATAAGCGGCACGTGCCAGCGCGGCCGGATCCGCGGCCCGCACCGCGACGACGTCTTCGTCGGCCGCCTCGATGCGCAGGCAGCCGCCCTGCCCCGTGACCAGCATGCCGCCGCGCAGCACGGTGCCGCGCGGCAGCACGAGTGCGACCTCGCGTCCGTCGACGAGCCGCGCGCGCAGACGGCTGCGCGAGCGCAAGTCGAACGGCAGCACCAGCACGCCCGTCACTTCGGGCGGGCCGGTCGTATCGGATCCCTGAGTTTCGCCGGCCCCTTCCGGCGCCTGCGTCCCCTCCGGTCGCGACGGCGCGACTGCGCCGGACCGCGCCGTCACGACCCGGTCGAACACCGGCAGTCCGCCGATCTCGGGCGGGCGCTCGGTGTCGGGATCGACGATGCGAGCGCGTCCCATCAGAACAGGAAGTAGCGTTGCGCCATCGGCAGCACCCTGGCCGGCTCGCAGGCCAGCAGCACGCCGTCGGCGTGCACCCGGTAGTCCTGCGCATCGACGGTGATCGCCGGCAGATAGCCGTTGTGGATCATGTCCGACTTGCGCAGCTTGCGGATGCCGTGCACCGGCACGAGCCGGCGCTGCAGGCCCAGCTTGTCGCCGACCCGCGCCTTCAGCGCCGCCTGCGAAACGAAGGTGACGCAGGACGACGCGAGCGCCCGCCCGTAGGCACCGAACATCGGCCTCATGTGCACCGGTTGCGGTGTCGGGATCGATGCGTTCGGGTCGCCCATCGCCGCCGCGATGATCATGCCGCCCTTCACGATCAGCGCCGGCTTCACGCCGAAGAAGGCCGGTTTCCACAGCACCAGGTCGGCGAGCTTGCCCTTCTCGATCGAGCCGACCTCGTGCGACAGGCCGTGCGCGATCGCCGGGTTGATCGTGTACTTGGCGATGTAGCGCTTGACGCGCGCGTTGTCGGCGGCGGCGCGCCCGGCGGCCTCGTCGGGCAGAGGTCCGCGCTGCGACTTCATCTTGTGCGCGGTCTGCCAGGTGCGCATGATCACCTCGCCGACGCGGCCCATCGCCTGGCTGTCGGAGGACATCATCGAGATCGCGCCCAGGTCGTGCAGGATGTCCTCGGCCGCGATCGTCTCGCGGCGGATGCGGCTCTCGGCGAACGCCACGTCCTCGGCGATCGACGGATCCAGGTGATGGCACACCATCAGCATGTCCAGGTGCTCGTCGGCGGTGTTCACCGTGTACGGCCGCGTCGGGTTCGTCGACGACGGCAGCACGTTGGCCTCGCCGACCACGCGCAGGATGTCCGGCGCATGCCCGCCGCCCGCGCCTTCGGTGTGGAAGCTGTGGATCGTGCGGCCCTTGAAGGCCTTGATCGTGGCCTCGACGAAGCCCGATTCGTTCAGTGTGTCGGTGTGGATCGCGACCTGCACGTCGTGGTCGTCGGCCACCGACAGGCAGCAGTCGATCGCCGCCGGTGTCGTGCCCCAGTCCTCGTGCAGCTTCAGTCCGATCGCGCCGGCCTTCACCTGTTCGACCAGCGCCGCCGGCAGGCTGGCGTTGCCCTTGCCCATGAAGCCGAGGTTCATCGGCAGGCCCTCGGCGGCCTCGAGCATGCGCTCGATGTGCCAGGGCCCCGGCGTGCAGGTGGTGGCGTTGGTGCCGGTGGCCGGCCCGGTGCCGCCGCCGAGCATCGTGGTGACACCCGACATCAGCGCCTCGTCGATCTGCTGCGGGCAGATGAAGTGGATGTGGCTGTCGATGCCGCCGGCCGTGACGATCATGCCCTCGCCGGCGATCACTTCGGTGCCGGGACCGACCACGATGTCGACTCCCGGCTGCACGTCGGGATTGCCGCCCTTGCCGATCGCGGCGATGCGTCCCGCCTTGATGCCGATGTCGGCCTTGACGATGCCCCAGTGATCGACGATCAGCGCGTTGGTGATGATGGTGTCGACCGACTGCTTCGACGCCACCTGCGACTGCCCCATGCCGTCGCGGATCACCTTGCCGCCGCCGAACTTGACCTCCTCGCCGTAGACGGTGAAGTCGCGCTCGACCTCGATGAACAGGTCGGTGTCGGCAAGCCGCACCCGGTCCCCGGTCGTGGGACCGAACATCTCGGCGTAGGCCTGGCGGGAGATCCTCATGTCGCGGTTCCTTTCGTGGTTCCTTTCGACTTGCTGCCGCTCGATTTCGATGCGGCGGCCTTCGGGCTCGGCGCCGCCGCCGGCTTTGCCTTCGCTGCCGGCTTCGCCTTGGATGCGCGCGCAGAACCTCCGGGGGCCGGCAGCGCCCCCATCACCTGTCCGTTGAAGCCGTACACGAAACGCCGCCCGGCGTAGTCGACCAGCTCGATCGTGCGCGACTGTCCCGGCTCGAAGCGCACGGCGCTGCCGGCGGGAATGTTCAGCCGCATGCCGAGCGCGGCCTTGCGGTCGAAGTCGAGCGCCGGGTTGGTCTCGGCGAAGTGGTAGTGCGAGCCGACCTGGATCGGCCGGTCGCCGCGGTTGGTCACCTCGAGGCCCAGTGTTCGCCGGCCCGCGTTGAGCTCGATCTCGCCCGGTGCTGCGATCAGTTCACCCGGAATCATGCGGTTCTCCCGATTCAGACGATCGGCTGGTGGACGGTCACCAGCTTGGTGCCGTCCGGGAAGGTGGCCTCGACCTGGATGTCGGGAATCATCTCGGCGATTCCGTCCATCACGTCGTCGCGCGTCAGCAGCGTGCGCCCGTAGGCCATCAGTTCGGCGACGCTGCGTCCGTCGCGTGCGCCCTCGAGGATCGCGGCGCTCAGGAACGCGACCGCTTCCGGGTGGTTCAGCTTCAGTCCGCGCGCGCGCCGCCGCTCCGCGAGCAGCGCCGCGGTGAAGATCAGCAGCTTGTCCTTCTCTCTCGGTGTCAGGTCCATCGTCCAGTCCTCCGTCGCTCTCTCATCGATGTCAGGTCGCCCAGATCCTCGGCGGCTGCGCGTCGCGACCCATCAGCTTCGGCCGCAACACGGCCCACGCCCCCAGAAGCGCGCGCCGGGCGCGCTCGGGCGAGCCGTCCACCACACGCGCCAGGAACAGCCGCCCGTCGATGCAGCTGGCGCCGTGGAAATCGACGCCCTGCCGCCGCATCGCGGCCTCGGCCTGCTCGGCCAGCGTGTCTGCGAGCGACTCGCGGCCGACGGCCCACAGCAGGCCGGTCACGTGCCTTCCCGCCAGCGTCGCGGGGTCGTCCAGGGCGTCGCCCTGCAGGCGCGCGTGCTCGTCCAGCAGGAGTTCGCCCGCGTGCCGGATGTGCAGGCGCTGCGACAGTGCCCCGTGCCGGAACCGCTCGCCGGAGGCGCGTCGCCCGAGCACGGTCACCTCGCAGCCGATCGCGGCCGCGCCATCCTCCAGCACGACATCGATTCGCGCGTCGGCCAATGTGCCGTCGTGCACGATCGTCTCCTGCGGCAGCCATTCGAGCATTCCACCGGCCGCGACCGCCAGCCGCACGTGCTGGGCGGCTGGCGCATCGGCGCGATACCAGTGGCCGGCGCCCGGCGTGGTCACGAACGCGTGCGCGCTGCCTTCGACGTCGATCGCGATCGACAGCACGTCGCCGCCGGCGATGCCGCCCGGCGGATGCAGCAGGATCAGGTGCGCGACCTCCGGGCCCTCCGGCCACAACGCCTTTTGCAGCCGCAGCGGGCCGTGGTGCTCGAGCTGGCCGATCACCGAGCGGCCGGCACGGCGCGCGACACGCGCCGACAGCCGCGCCGCCCAGCCGCCGCCGTAGGCGCCGAGCGCGGCGGGGATCAGGTGACCGGAGGGCGTGGCGTCCAAGGCAGAGATGCGTCCGATGTTTCGAAATGGCGATCGATGCGCGATGTCCGACGAGCCGCGACGTCCGATGCCCGATGCCCGATGCCCGATGCCCGATGCCCGATGCCCGATGCCCGATGATGCGCGAAATTCCGGAGCACGTCCCGCGTCGCGCTCAGACCGACACCATCGTGCGCACGCCGTCGGCATCCATCCGCGCGCCCTCGCCGCGCGCGATCACTTCGCCGCGGTCCATCACGAGGTAGGCATCGGCCAGATCGCGCGCGAAGTCGTAGTACTGCTCGACCAGCACCACGGCCAGCCCTTCGTCGGCAAGCCGCCGGATCACGCGGCCGATGTCCTTGATCACCGACGGCTGGATTCCTTCGGTCGGTTCGTCGAGCAGCAGGATCTTCGGACGTGTGCACAGCGCCCGGCCGATCGCCAGCTGCTGCTGCTGACCGCCGGACAGGTCGCCGCCGCGACGCTGCTTCATCTGCAGCAGCACGGGAAACATCTCGTACACCTGGTCGGGGATCATGTGCATGCGCCCGGTCGCAAAACCGATCCGCAGGTTCTCCTCGACCGTCAGGCGCGGGAAGATCTCGCGCCCCTGCGGCACGTAGCCGATGCCGGCCGCGGCGCGCCGGTTCGGCGGAAGTCCGTCGAGGCTGCCGCCGTCGAGCTTCACCGTCCCCGAGCGGGCCGCGTGGATGCCCATCAGCGTGCGCAGCAGCGTGCTCTTGCCGACGCCGTTGCGTCCGAGCAGCACGGTGACCTTGCCGGCCTGCGCTTCGAAGCTCACGTCGCGCAGGATCTGGCTGCCGCCATAGGCCTGCGAAAGTTTCTCCACCACCAGCATCGAGCGGTCTCCGTCAGCGCCCAAGATACACCTCGATCACGCGCTGGTCGTTCTGCACGGTTGCGAGATCCCCCTCGGCCAGCACGCTGCCCTGGTGCAGCACGCTGACCTTGCAGTCCAGCTGGTCGACGAAGTGCATGTCGTGCTCGACGACCACGACGGAGCGCTCGCCGGCCAGGCGCCTGAGCAGCTCCGCGGTGCGCTCGGTCTCTTCGTCCGACAGGCCGGCCACCGGCTCGTCGAGAAGCAGCAGCTTGGGTTCCTGGATCAGCAGCATGCCGATCTCGAGCCACTGCTTCTGGCCGTGCGACAGCAGCCCGGCGACGCGATCGCGCTCGCCTGCCAGGCCGACGGTCTCGAGCGCGGACTCGATGCGTTCGGACTGGCCGGGCGCCAGGCGCTGGCGCAGCGACGCGAACCACCCCTTGTCGCCGGCACAGGCCAGCCAGAGGTTCTCGAGCACGCTGGCCTGCTCGAACACCGACGGCTTCTGGAACTTGCGTCCGATCCCGGCGCGCGCGATCTCGGGCTCCTTCATGCGGGTCAGGTCGTAGGTCTGGCCCAGGAACGCGCGCCCGGTGTCCGGGCGCGTCTTGCCGGTGATGACGTCCATCATCGTCGTCTTGCCGGCGCCGTTCGGGCCGATGATCGCGCGCAGCTCGCCGTTGTCGATCGACAGCGACAGCGCGTTCAGCGCCTTGAAGCCGTCGAAGGCGACGGTGATGTCCTCGAGGTACAGGATGACCTTGTGCGAGACGTCGATCTCGCCCTGACGGACCACGTGACCGCCGGAGGTGCTGCCGGCCTCGCCGTCGCCCTGCCCGTGCGCCTGCCTCAGGCGGCGCGTCTCCTCCGGCGTGCCGATCCTGCCGTGCATCTCGCTCATCACGGCGCTCCTTTCGATCCGTCGTCGCGGGGCTTGCGACGCAGCAGGCTCACGACCCCGCCGGGCAGCGCCAGCGTCACCACCACGAACAGCCCGCCCAGGAAGAACAGCCACAGTTGCGGGAAGGCCTGCGTGAAGAAGCTCTTGGCGAGATTCACCAGGAAGGCGCCGACGATCGGTCCGACCAGGGTGCCGCGGCCGCCCACCGCGACCCAGACCGCGATCTCGATCGAGTTCGCCGGGCTCATCTCGCCGGGGTTGATGATGCCGACCTGCGGCACGTACAGCGCGCCGGCCACCGCGCACAGCAGCGCCGAGATCACCCAGGCGGTCAGCTTGTACGGCACCGGGTCGTAGCCGAGGAACATCACGCGCGCCTCGGCGTCGCGGATCGCCTCGAGCACGCGTCCGAACTTGGAGCGCACCAGATGCCGGCACAGCACGAAAGCCAGGAACAGCCACAGCGCCGACGCCGCGAGCAGGCTCGCGCGCATGCCCGGCGAGGTGATCGGCAGGTCGAACATGCGCTTGAAGTCGGTGAAGCCGTTGTTGCCGCCGAAGCCGGTCTCGTTGCGGAAGAACAGCAGCATCGCCGCGTAGGTCAGCGCCTGGGTGACGATCGACAGGTACACACCCTTGATGCGGGAGCGGAACATGAACCAGCCGAACACCAGCGCGAGCAGGCCCGGCACCAGCAGCACCATCGCCATCGCCCACCACCACTGGTCGCTGCCCTGCCAGAACCACGGCAGCGTCTTCCAGTCGAGGAACACCATGAAGTCCGGCAGTTCGGCGCCGTAGCTGCCGTCGCGGCCGATCTGGCGCATCAGGTACATGCCGAACATGTAGCCGCCGAGCGCGAAGAACAGCGCATGCCCCAGCGACAGGATGCCCGCGAAGCCCCAGATCAGGTCGAGGGCGACCGCGACGGTCGCGTAGCACAGGATCTTGCCGACCAGCGTCACGACATAGGTGCTGGGGCGCAGCGCCGCGCCCTCGGGCAGCAGCACGTGCAGCAGCGGCGCGAGAACGCCGACGACCATCAGCAGGACGAGCGCGGCCGCCCATTCGCGGCGCGCGAGCACGGGACGTGACCAGGGCTTCATGCGTCCACCTGCCTTCCCTTCAGCGCGAACAGGCCCTGCGGCCGCCGCTGGATGAAGACGATGATGAACACCAGCACCAGGATCTTCGCGATCACGGCGCCGGTCCAGCCCTCGAGGAACTTGCTCGCGATGCCCAGCCCGAAGGAAGCGAGCACGGTGCCGGCCAGCTGGCCGACGCCGCCCAGCACGACCACCATGAAGCTGTCGACGATGTAGGCCTGGCCCATGTCGGGGCCGACGTTCGTGAACTGGGACAGCGCGACACCGCCGAGGCCGGCGATGCCGGAGCCGAGCGCGAAGGCCATCGCGTCGGTGCGCCCGGTCGGCACGCCCACGCACGAGGCCATGCGCCGGTTCTGCGTCACCGCCCGGACGTACAGCCCCAGCTTCGTGCGCACCAGGATCAGCGCCACCAGGGCGAGCACGGCCAGCGAGAAGACCACGATGCCGATCCGGTTCCAGGGCAGCACCAGGGTCGCGCTCAGATTCGAGCCCGCCGGAGAGCCAGGAGGGGTTGGAGAGCTCGACGTTCTGCGCGCCGAACAGCGTGCGCGCGCCCTGGGCCAGCATCAGCGACACGCCGAACGTCGCCAGCAGCGTTTCGAGCGGTCGCCCGTACAGGTGCCGGATCACCAGCCGTTCGATCACCACCCCCACGATCGCAGCAACCGAGAACGCCACCGGCACCGCCGCCACCAGATACCAGTCCTGCAACTCGGAGAAGTGGCTGCGGAACACGCCCTGCACCAGCCAGGTCGAGTACGCGCCGATCATCAGCAGTTCGCCGTGGGCCATGTTGATCACGCCCATCACACCGTAGGTGATCGCCAGCCCCAGCGCCGCCAGCAGCAGCACGCTGCCGAGCGAGATGCCGGTCAGCACGCGCGCGAAGACCTCGGCGCGCGCGATGCGCTGGTCGATCGCCGCGATCGCCTGTTCGAGGGCGGCCTTCACTTCGGCCTCCTGCTCGTCGCGCAGGCGCTCCGACAGCAGGCCCTTGACCTGCGGATCCTCGCTGTCTGCGAGCCGCTTCGCGGCGTCGATGCGCGCGCGCGCGTCGTCGCCCTGCAGATCGAGGCGCGCCATCGCCAGCAGCAGAAAGCCGCGGACGGGTCCTCCGGGCGACGTTGCGAGCGCCTTCTCGATCGCGGGCCGCTGTGCCGGCTCGGCCGACTCGGCCAGCGCCTTCGCCGCGGCCTGCCGCACCGCCGGGTCCTTGTCGGTCAACCGCAGGCCGGACAGCGCAGCATCGACCTCGCCGCGCAGCTGGTTGTTGGCGATGACCGCCTCGCCCTGGGGCGCCTTGACCTCGGCGCCGTCCTCGACGCCGTAGGCCTTGTCACCTTCGACGAAGACCGCTGCGCCTTTGTCCACGTAAAGGCGCCCGTCGCCGAGCGCCTCCAGGATCCGCGCTGCGTTGACGTCGCCGCTGCCCGCGATCCTCGCGACCACGGCGGATTTCGCTTCCGGATCGTCCTCTGCCAGCGGCGCGAGCTCGGCCGCCGGAAAGGCGATCGCCCTGCCGGTCATGGCCAGCCAGCACGCGGCCAGCAGCACCTTGCACAAGGTGTTCACCCGATTGTCCCCTCGATGTGCGTCGCGCGCGCCGACCTCGCGTCGCGCGAACGCATCCAATGCCGAACTCCCGCACGTGCGGCCGTGCGAACAACGCACCGCGCACCCCCCGCCTCGCCAGGCAAAAAAAGGGGCCGGGCTCGCGCCCGGCCCTTCAACGTCTACCCAGGAGAGAGGACAGAGGAGAGAGAAGGAAGCCGGGCGGTCAGATCTTTTGCTTGCCCTCGTTGCCCGC
This sequence comes from uncultured beta proteobacterium, assembly GCA_963849015.1. GTDB lineage: Bacteria > Pseudomonadota > Gammaproteobacteria > Burkholderiales > Burkholderiaceae_E > Quisquiliibacterium. The sequence continues at coordinate 874,710 of CAWKFK010000006.1, read as the reverse complement.
GATGAACGGGCTCCAGGGCTGGGCACGGATCGGACCCTTCGTCTTGTGGACCACGTTGAACTGGCCGTCGGCGCGGATCTCGCCGATCATCACCGGCTTGTGCAGGTGATGGTTGGTCTTGTCCATCGTCAGTTCGAAGCCGCAAGGCGCCTTGAACTTCTGGCCGCCCATCGCCGCGATGACCTTGTCCACGTCGGTGGTCTTGGCGGCTTCGACGGCCTGCTTCCACATGTGGATGCCGACGTAGGTCGCTTCCATCGGGTCGTTGGTCACGACCTTGTCGGCGTTCGGCAGCTTCTTGTCGGCGGCGTAGGCGCGGAACTTCTTGATGAAGGCCTCGTTCTCCGGGTTCTTCACCGACATGAAATAGTTCCATGCAGCCAGGTGGCCGACCAGCGGCTTGGTGTCGACGCCGCGCAATTCCTCTTCACCGACCGAGAACGCGACCACCGGAACGTCTTTCGCCTTCAGGCCCTGGTTGCCGAGCTCCTTGTAGAACGGGCACGTTCGAGTCGCCGTTGATCGTCGAGATGACGCAGGTCTTGCCCCCGGCGGCGAACTTCTTCACGTTACCGACGATGGTCTGGTAGTCGGAGTGACCGAACGGGGTGTAGACCTCGTCGATGTCGCTCTCCTTCACGCCCTTGCTCTTCAGGAAGGCGCGCAGGATCTTGTTGGTGGTGCGCGGGTACACGTAGTCGGTGCCCAGCAGCACGAAGCGCTTCGCGCCGCCCCCCGCCTTGCTCATCAGGTATTCGGTCGCCGGAATCGCCTGCTGGTTGGGCGCAGCACCGGTGTAGAACACGTTCTTCTCCAGTTCCTCGCCCTCGTACTGCACCGGATAGAACAACAGGCCGTTCAGCTCTTTGAACACCGGCAGAACCGACTTGCGCGACACCGAGGTCCAGCAGCCGAACACGGCCGCGACCTTGTCCTGCGCGATCAGCTGGCGCGCCTTCTCGGCGAACAGCGGCCAGTTGGACGCCGGGTCGACGACGACCGCCTCGAGCTTCTTGCCGAGCACGCCACCAGCTGCGTTGATTTCGTCGAACGTCATCAACGCGGTGTCTTTCAGGGCAGTCTCGGAGATCGCCATCGTTCCGGACAACGAGTGCAGCACACCGACCTTGATCGTCGCGCCCTGCGCGAACACCGAAGGCATCGAGGCGGACGTGAGCGCCGCGCCTGCGGCGGCGGTCTTCAGGAATGAGCGACGTGACATTTGTATGCGGCTCCCGTGCGGGTTCTGTTATGTGGCTTCGTTCGGCTTCGACGCTGGCTTGCTTTGATGCGGCACAGCGACGAGGTTGTATTAGCAACCCTCGTGCCAGGTCGTTACGGGTGCGGAAATACCCGCAGTGCAGCAGGGACGAGCGTCATTGGTGCGAATCGGGGTCCGATTCGTGCCGGTGCAGGGCGCGTTGCGCGCCGCGCTTCAACCTGGTGCGCGCTCGAGCAGCTCGCGGATCCGGCCGAGACGGAAGCGGTCGGCACGCCCCGACGCGGCGATCGCACGCGCGATCGCCAGCGCCTGCGTTCTCATGCCCTGCTCCAGGCATGCCTCGAGCACCTGCAGGCGGGTCTCGACCGACACCTCCGGGCCTGCCTTCTCCAACGCCGCGAGCAGCGCTTCCAGCTGCGCGGCGGCGTCGCCGCCTTCGTCCACGCAACGCCGATAGGCCACCACGTGCGGCAGCACAGCTGCTGTCGGGACAGTAGGAGTGCGCCCGCTGCAATTCGCGCGCGACCAGTCCGGCACGGTCGAGCTTGCCTCGCGCGGCGAGCACATCGACCATCGCGACATAGTCCTCGCCCTGCACGAGCTCGGAGCTCCCGACCCGTCCCAGCAGACGGTCGAACGTCGCTTCGGCCAGACCGAGCTCGCCGCTGCGGACCGCGAGCTCGCCGGTGCGCCGGAAGCGGCCGATCGTAAAGCCGGCGCGCGCATTCGCTTCCTGGAGATGGCGCACGGCACGCGGGAATTCGCCGCAGGCGGCCTCCAGGGCGGCGAGCACGTCGTACGAAGCGATGTACTCGGGGCGCTCCGAAACGAGGCGCTCGAGCAGTTCGCGCGCCTGCGCGCTGCGACCCTGCCGCGAGCGGATGCGCGCGAGCGCCAGCTTCATCCACGGCGCGTCGCCGAAGGCCTGTGCCAGATCCAGCACCTCCTCCGCGCGGCTCGCATCGTCGCGCTCGACAAGCTGCTCGCACAACAGCCGCATGGCTGCCAGCTTCAGCGCGTTCTCACCGGGACCCAGCGCCAGCGCCCGATCGATCGCGTCGGCCACGTCCCCGTCCTGCAATGCCTCGACCACGGCCTCCAGCCGCTGCTTTGCGGTAACCGCAGCGACCAGTCGCGCCCGCAACTCGGCGGGCGCCAACGGCCTTAGCAGGCACAGATCGGGCCCCTGCGCGGCCACGCTGATCACGTCGCGCGCATCGCGCGACCCCGTCACCGCGACCACGGTCGCGGACAGCGGCAGCAGACGAAGCTCGCGGATCCGTTCCAGCAGGGTCACCGAGTCGTACCCTGCCCCGGACACCTGGCCGCAGACCACCAGATCGAAGCGCCCGGCGCGCAGATCCTCGATCGCATCCGCGCCGTTGTCGCAGCAGAAGATCTGCTCCGGTCCGAGCGACAACACGGCCTCCCGCAGCCCGGCTGCGCAGGCGCCGGCGCCCCTCGACCACGAGGGCGCTGCGCCCGGCGAGCAGTCGCGAGCTTGTGCCAGAAGAAGACGCGGTCGGGGCCATTGCCATCCGGGGAGCCAGTCTGACGAGGACTTCGGCAGATCGACCGCGTGATTGAGGCCGGGCGTCGCAACGGAGCCCGAGGCCCGATGAACGCGACGCGCCCGCAGGGGCGCGCCGCGTTTGCCGGCTGCTACTTGCCGACCAGGTACATCGACAGCGGCGGGTAGGTCACCACCACGAACAGCCAGAAGGCCATGATCACGATGAACGGGATCACCGCCTTGCACGATCGTGCCGAACGACTCCTTGAAGGCCGCCATCGCGACGATCAGGTTCAGCCCCACCGGCGGCGTCAGGTAGCCGATCTCCAGGTTCGTGATCATGATGATGCCGAAGTGGATCGGATCGAAGCCCTTGGCAACCGCCAGCGGCTCGAGCAGCGGCGCCAGGATCAGGATCGCCGAGCCGACGTCCATCAGGCAGCCGACGATCAGCAGCAGGATATTGATGCCCAGCATCAGCATCCAGCGGTCCTCGACGAAGCCCGACAGGAACTGCACCATCTGCTTGGGCGCGCCGGAGTGGTCCAGGATCGTGTTCAGGCTGCCCGCGATCGCCAGCAACGGCAGCAGCGTCGCCAGCAGCTTGGTCGTCTCCAGGATCACGTCGATCAGGGTCTTGACCTTCATCTCGCGGGTGGCGAAATAGTGCGCGACCCGCTGTCCGAGCCCGGCGCCAGCCGGCGCCGGCCTGGCATGCTCGTCCTCGTGGATCAGGAACTCGATCAGCAGCGCGTAGGCCAGCGACACCGCGCCGGCTTCGGTCGGGCTGAACCAGCCGACGTAGATGCCGCCGATCATCAGGAACGGCAGCGCCAGCGCGAACGCTCCACCGAAGAACGCCTTGAAGAATCCGCCGAGCGAGAACGGAATGCGCTCGGTGTTCCTGTTCGCGAACAGCGCGTACAGCGCGAACATCACCATCAGCATCAGGCCGGGCCCGATGCCCGCCACGAACAGCTTGGAGATGTCCCGCTCGGTCATGATCCCGTACAGGATCAGCGGGATCGACGGCGGGATGATGATGCCCAGCGTGCCGGCCGAAGCGATCGAACCGAGCGCGAAGCTCTTGTTGTAGCCGCGCGCGATCAGCGCCGGATACATGATCGAGCCGATCGCCAGCATCGTCACGATCGACGAGCCGTTGATCGCCGCGAAGGCCGCGCAGGACAGCACGCAGGCGATGCCGAGGCCGCCCGGCATCCAGGACGTGAGCGAGGACATGAACTCGATCAGGCGCTTGGCGATCGAGCCGCGCGACATGATGTTGCCGGCCAGCATGAACAGCGGGATCGACAACAGGATCTCGCGGTCGACCGTGAACCAGAAGTCCTGGATCAGGAACTCGATCTTGCTGTTGGCGATGAAGACGTGCACGTAGGCGGTCGCAACCGCCAGCACCAGCACGAGGCTCTGGCGCAGCACCAGCAGCACCAGGATGAGCAGAAGCAGTCCGAGCCAGGCCATCAGTTCGTCTCCCCTTTGGGTTCCGGACGCAGTTCCATCCAGATCGCGAAGATCAGATGCCGCACCGCCGACGAGAAGAACATCCAGGGCAGGATGATCTGGATCGGCCACACCAGGATCGGAATCGCAAGGCCGCGCTCACCGAGCTGCGCCGAGCTCTGCACGAACCACACCGCATAGACGCCGAGGACGATGCAGATCACGGCCGACAGCAGTTCGGCGAATCGGTCCAACGGCTTGTCGAGACTTTTCGGAATCCAGGCGTCGGCGAACTGCGGGCGCAGGTGGCCACGCTCCGCGGTCACCAGCGCGAAGCCGACCAGGCCGGCGATCGCCGTCGACCAGACGGCGACGCGCTGCGCGCCGAAGATGCCGTCACCGAAGAACTCGCGGCCCAGCACGTCGGCGATCAGCGCAATCGCGGTCACCGAGAACGTGACCACGCAAATCGTGGCTTCGAGCCGCCACATCCATTTCAGGAACTGCCGTGCCGCTTCCATGCTCTCCTCCGCATGCGGACGGCCGCATTCGCCGTCCGCCACTTTCCCGATGTCGTCTGCCTGCCTCGGACGGCCGTTCGCTTGCCGCCGCGTGCCGCGAATTCCTTCTTGCCTTTCTGGATCGCGGCCCAGACTCCATCGACGCGCCGCCGATGCCCTTGACCAGCTTTCTTCCTGGTGCGGTTCGACCAGCTTGGCCCACTCGGCGCGTTGCGCCGGGGTCAGTTCGTGCACGAAGCCGCCCTTCTTCTTGAACTCTTCCATCTTGGGCGTTCGCTGTCGTCGACCTCCTTGCGCATCCTCTGACCGCCGGCCGCGCGTCGGAGACCATCTTGCGCTGCTCGGGGGTCAGGCTAGTCCCACAGCCGCTTGTTCATCATGAACGCGGACGGATGGTGCAGGTGCCGCGTCATCACGTAGTGCGGCGCGCTCTGCGCCGCCGGCGTCGTGATGTAGTACAGGAACGGCAGATCGGCCCCCTCGACCAGACCGCTCTGCAGCGCCGGGAACAGCTCCGACAGCGGCATCTGCACGCCGTTGGCGTCGAGCGACGTCCAGAACATCTTCGAGGCCGGCGACGGCCGACACGCGCGCCTTCTGCCCTTGACGTCCGCCGGCGTCAGGCAGGCTTTCTTGCAGACCACGTCGTTCCAGCCCACCTCGCCCAGGCCGATGATCACGACGCCTTTCGATTCGTAGATCTTCTTCAGGATCGGCAACACGTGGTTGTCCGTGACGTAGTCGCGCTCGGCGGCGTTCTTCCACAGGTACGGCGTGTTCAGCACCGCCGCCTCGGGAATCAGCGGCGCGGCACCGGTCATCGACACGCTGCCCATCTCGAGGCGGCCGCGCACCAGCTGCTGCATGATCTCCTGCTCGCTGCCGACGAACAGGCGCTCGGCCTTGATCGCACCGCCGGACCCCGCGGTGATCTTCGTCGCGGTCTCGTCGACATAGCCGACCAGTACCGAGCCCGGCTGCGCCGCCGACGCGATCTTCCAGTTCTGCTGGGCATTCGCCGTCCCTTGAACGGACACCAGTGCCGCCGCGGCGAACACGAGTGGCTTCAGAAACTTCATTGCGGAATCTCCATTGATTTCGAGGGGGGTCTGCTCGGTGCGCGATGGTGCTGCGGCGCCGAGAACGTCGGCAATCGTCGGTTTCGACGATTCGCCGGCGCCCGTCCGGGCCGAAAGTCGAAGCTCGGGAAAACACCAAGGAGACCACCCAATGTACGAACACATCCAGTGCGAAATCGCCGACTCGATCCTCACCATCACGCTGAACCGGCCGGACAAGTTGAATGCCTACACGGCGCTGATGGGACGCGAGCTCGCGCAGGCCTTCGCCGAGGCGGACGGCAACGACGCGGTGCGGGTCGTGATCGTCACCGGGGCCGGGCGCGCATTCTGCGCCGGCGCCGACATCTCGGGCGGCGACCAGGCGTTCGGCGCAGGCGCCTCGGTGATGTTCGGCCAACCCACCGGCAAGCGCGCCGGCAGCGGCTTCGTCGAAAGCATCTTCAAGTGCCGCAAGCCTTCGATCGCCGCGATCAACGGCCCGGCCGTCGGCGTCGGCATCACGATGACGCTGCCGATGGACATCCGCCTGGCATCGACCACCTCCAAGATCGGCTTCGTGTTCGCCCGCCGCGGCCTCGTTCCCGAAGCCGGCAGCGCCTGGTTCCTGCCGCGGCTGGTCGGCCTGCCGCAGGCGCTGCGCTGGTGCTATTCGGGACGCCTGCTGACGCCCGACGAAGTGCTGACCGGCGGGCTGGTCAGCGAGGTCCTGGCGCCGGAAGATCTGCTGCCCCGCGCCCGCGAGATCGCCCGCGAGATCGTCGAGGAGACGGCACCGGTCTCGATCGCCCTGACCCGCCAGCTGCTGTGGCGCTTCTCGGCGGAGCCCGAACCGCTGAAGATCCTCGACGTCGACGGAGCGCTGGCACGAACGCTCGGGTCGACAGCCCGACGTCACCGAGGGCGTCGCAGCCTTCCTGCAGAAGCGCAAGCCGAACTTCCCCGGCAAGGTGTCGACCGACATGCCGCAGGGCTACCCGTGGTGGACCGGAGAGTGACCGGAACCGCCGGGTCGCCCCGCCGCCTTACTTGCCGCCGCGCGCCGCGAACTCCTTCTTGCCTTTCTGGATCGCCGCCCACAACTCGGGCGCCGCGCCACCGGCCTCCTTCACCATCTGCTCCTGGTTCGGGATGATCAACTTGGACCACTCGGAGCGTTGCGCGGGCGTGAGGTCGTGGATGAATCCGCCCTTCTTCTTGAACTCGTCCATCTTCGGCTTCACGCTTTCGTCGACTTCGCGGCGCATGCGCGCGGTATCGGGCACGGCACTCATGACCATGGCCTTCTGTTCCGCGCTGAGGCCGTCCCAGATCCGCTTGTTCATGATGAAGCGCCGACGGATGGTGCAGGTGGCGCGTCATCACGTAGTGCGGCGTGCTCTGCGCGGCGGGGGTCGTCACGTAGTAGGGGAACGGCAGGTCGGCGGCATCGACCAGGCCGCTCTGCAGCGCCGGGAAGAGTTCCGACAGCGGCATCTGCACACCGTTCGCGCCGACCGAGTTCCAGAAGATCTTCGACGACGTGGCGGGACCGACGCGGACCTTCATGGCTTTCACGTCGTTCGGCGACAAGCAGGGCTTCTTGCAGACGACATCGTTCCAGCCGACCTCGCTGACCTTCAGCAGCACGATGCCCTTGGCTTCGTAGATCTTGCGCAGCACCGGCAGCGCGTGGTTGTCGGTGACGAAGTCACGCTCGGCGTCGCTGGTCCACAGGTACGGGGTCGTCAGCAGCCCTGCCTCGGGGATCAGCGGCGCGATGCCGGCCATCGAGATGCCCGCGGCTTCGATCCGCCCGCGCACGATCTGCTGCGCGATCTCCTGTTCGCTGCCGATGAACAGACGCTCGACCTTGATCGCACCGTTCGAGCCGGAGTTGATCTTGGCCACCGTCTCCTCGACGAAACCGAGCAGCGGCGAACCCGGCTGCGCCGCGGATGCCAGTTTCCAGGACTGCTGGGCGGACGCCGGGGCGTGCGCGATCGTAAAGGCTGCGGCGACTGCCGTCAGCATAGCTGCGATCTTCATGAATTCTCCTCGCGGTCGATCGGATGGATTGTTGTCCGGCGGCATGCCAGAACGAGCGTGCCGCACCGGGCCGGAGTCTATGGGAATTGGGCCCGCCCGATGCTGCAAATACGGGAATGCGAAAGCGGGAATTTCGCGCCAGGAAACGCGATCGACCCTAAGTTCCGTGCCGGCCGGCTGCGCCCTCGCCCGCCGGGCACTCCTCAGTTCGTGGTGCCCTTCCAGCCCCGCCCAGCACTTTGTAGAGCGTCACCAGGTTCTGCACCTGCGCGGCCTGCACGGTCACCACGCCCTGCTGCGCCAGGAACAGCGCGCGCTGGGCTTCCAGCACGTCCAGGTAGCTGGACGCGCCGTTCTGGAAGCGCAGGTCGGCCAGGCGGAAGCGCAGCTCCTCGGCTTGCGCCAGGGCGCGCTGGGCGCGCAGCTGCTCACCCAGCGTGGCACGGCCGGCGATCGAATCGGCGACTTCGCGAAAGGCGCTCTGGATCGCGCGTTCGTACTGCGCCACGGCGATGTCGCGGTTCGCCTGGCTCAGCTCCAGGTTGGCCTGGATGGCCCCGGCGTCGAAGATCGGCAGCGTGATGCGCGGCGCGAACTGCCAGACGCGGTTGTCGAACAGGCCGCTCAGGTCGTCGCTGGCCAGGCCCACGCTGCCGGTGAGCGTGATGCGCGGGAAGAACGCCGCGCGCGCCGCGCCGATGTTGGCGTTGGCGGCCATCAGCTGCCGCTCGGCCTGGCGCACGTCGGGGCGACGCTCGAGCAGTTCGGAGGGAAGACCCGCCGGCAGGTCGGCGAGCAGCCCCTGTTCTTCCAGCGGCAGCCCCGGCGGCAGGTCGGCAGGCAGCGGCTGGCCGAGCAGCAGCTCGAGCGCATTCCTGTCCTGGGCGCGCTGGCGCGTGAACAGGGCCAGCGCGGCGCGCGCGCCTTCGACCAGCGACAAGGCCTGCGCGACTTCGTACTCGGAGCTCGCGCCATTGTCCAGCTTCAGCTTCAGCAGCCGGTAGCTCTGCTCGCGCGTGTCCAGCGTCCTGCGCGTTACGTCCAGCTGCACGTCGTCGGCCAGCAGCGTCAGGTACCCGTTGGCAACCGCCGCCACCAGGCTGATGTGCGCGCTCCTGCGCGCCTCCTCGCTGGCGAAGAACTGCTGCAGCGCTGCGTCGCCCAGGCTGCGCACGCGGCCGAAGAGATCGAGCTCGTAGCCGGTGATGTTCAGCCCGGCCGTGTAGTAGCTTCGCCTGCCTTCGCCGTCCGCGGTCGGCTCGGCCAGTCCGGTCGCGCCGAGGGTGACGGTCGGGAACTGCTCCGCGCGCTGGATCCGGTACTGCGCGCGCACGCGTTCGATGTTCAGCACCGCGATCCGCAGGTCGCGATTGTTCTGCAGCGCCAGTTCGATCAGCCGCTTCAGCCGCGGGTCGACGAAGAACTGCTGCCATTCGATGTCGGCGGCCGGCGCCGCGGCGGGCGCGGCAGCCGCGGGCTCGCCGGGAAAGCTGGCTGCCACCGGTGCAGCCGGGCGCTCGTACGGCGGCGCCATCGACGAGCAGCCGGCCAGCCACGCGGCCAGAAGCGCCGGGCCGGCGCCGAGCGACGTCCTGCGCGCGCTCATTGCCGCCCCTCCCCCGCGCCCGGCACGGCCGCCGGCGTGCCGTCGCCCGTCTCGTGCGCATACAGCTTTCGCTGCCGCTCGCTGCCCTTGAACAGGCGCCTCACCACGACGTAGAAGACCGGCACGAACAGCACCGACAGCACGACCGCGCTGACCATGCCGGCCATCACGCCGGTGCCGATCGAGCGCTGGCTGGCCGAACCCGCTCCGGTGGCGATGGCAAGCGGCAGCACGCCCAGCACGAAGGCCAGCGAGGTCATCACGATCGGCCGGAAACGCAGGTGCGCGGCCTCCAGCACCGCCTGCATCGCGCTGCGACCCTGCGCCTGCAGGTCCTTCGCGAACTCGATGATCAGCACCGCGTTCTTTGCCGACAGGCCGAAGATCGTGATCAAGCCGATCTTGAAGTACACGTCGTTGCTGAAGCCCCTCGCCTCGGTGCCGAGCACGACGCCGAGCACACCCAGCGGCACCACCAGCAGCACCGCGAACGGAATCGAACCAGCTCTCGTACAGCGCCGCCAGGCACAGAAAGACCGCCAGCAGCGAGAAGCCGAATAGATAGATGGCCGTGGCCCCGGCCAGGCGCTCCTCGCGCGACTGCCCGGTCCATTCGAAGCCGAAGCCCGGCGGAAGTTGCGCGGCCAGCCGCTCCATCTCCGCCATTGCCTCGCCCGTGCTGACGCCGGGCGCGGCGTCGCCGGCCAGCCGCATGCTCGGGTAGCCGTTGTAGCGGATCGACTGCATCGGCCCGGTGACCCAGCGCATGCTGGCGAACGCCGACAGCGGCACCAGCTGGCCGCGGTTGTTCTGCGCATTCAGGCGCAGGATGTCGTCGGGCTGCATGCGCTGGGACGCGTCGGCCTGCACCACCACGCGCTGCAATCGGCCCTGGCTCTGGAAATCGTTGACGTAGGTCGAGCCGAATGCGGTGGAGATCACCGCATTGATCGCGTCGAAACCGACGCCCAGCGCGCCGGCCTTGTCCCGGTCGATGTCGACGCGCAACTGCGGCGCGTCCTCCAGGCCGTCCGGGCGCACGCCGGCGAGCAGCTTGCTCTGCGCGGCCATGCCGAGCATCTGGTTGCGCGCGGCGATCAGCGCTTCACGGCCGTTGCCGCCGCGGTCCTGCAGCCGGAAGTTGAACCCGGTGGCGTTGCCGAGCTCGGGGATCGGCGGCGGACTGAGCGGAAAGATGAACGCGTCCTTCACGCCCGACAACGCCCCGAAGGCGCGCCGCGCCAGATCCTGTGCGGACTGGCCCGGCGCGCTGCGCTCGTCCCAGTCCTTCAGGGTCACGAAAGCCAGCGCGGCGTTCTGCCCCTGGCCGGAGAAGCTGAAGCCGAGCACGCCGACGATGCTCTTCACCTCCGGCTGCTTCAGCATGAAGTCCTCGACCTGCTGCACCACCTTGAGACTGCGATTCACCGTCGCGCCCGGCGGCAGCTGCACGTTGACGATGATGTAGCCCTGGTCCTCGTTGGGAAGGAACGACGTCGGCAGGCGCATCGCCAGCCAGATCACCGCGCCCACGATGGTCAGATAGACGACCACCATGCGTCCGCTGCGGTTCAGCAGCCGCACCAGCAGGCTCTCGTAGCGTTTGGCCGTCCCCGAGAAGCCGCGGTTGAACAGGCCGAGGAAGCCCGACTTCGCGTGATGATGGCCGGCCGCCACCGGCTTGAGCAGAGTGGCGCACAAGGCCGGCGTCAGCGACAGCGCAAGGAAGGCCGAGAAGCCGATGGACGCGGCCATCACCGCCGAGAACTGACGGTAGATGTTGCCCACCGCGCCGGTGAAGAAGGCCAGCGGCACGAACACCGAGATCAGCACCACGGTGACGCCGACGATGGCGCCCGATATCTGCCCCATCGCCTTGCGTGTCGCCTCCCGCGGCGGCAGGCCCTCCTCGCTCATGATGCGTTCGACGTTCTCCACCACGACGATGGCGTCGTCGACGACGATGCCCACCACCAGCACCATGCCGAACATCGTCAGCACGTTGATCGAGAAACCGAGTGCCAGCAGCACGCCGAAGGTGCCGAGCAGCGCCACCGGCACCACGATCGTCGGGATGACGGTGTACCGCCAGCTCTGCAGGAACAGGAACATCACCAGAAACACCAGCACCACCGCCTCGACCAGCGTCTGCACCACCTTGGAGATCGAGATCTGCACGAAGCGCGAGGTGTCGTACGGAATGGCGTAGCTCATGCCCGCCGGGAAGTAGCGCTTCAGTTCCTCCATGCGCGTGCGCACCGCCTTGGCAGTGTCGAGCGCGTTGCCGCTGGGAGAGAGCTGCACGCCGATGCCGGTGGAAGGTTTGCCGTTCAGGCGCGCCGAGGTGGCGTAGGTCTGGGCCCCCAATTCGATGCGCGCCACGTCGCGCAGCCGCACCGCCGAGCCGTCGGCGTTGGCGCGCAGCACGATGTTGCCGAACTGCTCGACATTGGCCAGCTGGCCCTGGACCACCACCGTGGCGAAGACGGTCTGGTCCGCCAGATTGGGCAGGTCGCCGATCGTTCCCGACGAGACCTGCGCGTTCTGCGCACGGATCGCGTTGCCGACGTCGCTGGTGGACAGGTTGAAGCCGACGAGCCTGGCCGAGTCGAGCCAGATGCGCATCGCACGCTCGGTGCCGAACAGCTGCGCCTGGCCGACTCCGGGCAGGCGCTGGATCTCGGGCAGGACATTGCGAGAGGCGTAGTCGCCCAGTGCGATCGGGTCGTACTTGGGGTCGTCGGACGACAGGATGGTGAACAGCAGGAAGTTGGTGCGCGCCTGGTCGACGCGCACGCCCTGCTGCGTCACGGCCTGCGGCAGGCGCGGCGTCGCCCGGCTCAGGCGGTTCTGCACGTCCACCTGCGCCAGGGCCGGGCTGGTGCCAGGCTGGAACGTCAGCGTCAGCGTGCCGGTGCCATTGGCCTGGGCCACCGACTCCATGTAGATCAGGCCGGGCGAGCCGTTCATCTCCCGCTCGATGACGGTGAGCACGCTGTCCTCGAGGGTTCCGGCCGAAGCGCCCGGATAGGTCACCGTGACGACGATGGCAGGCGGTGCGACGGTGGGGTATTGCGCCACCGGCAATTGCAGGATGGACACCGTCCCGCCCACCAGCATGAAGAGCGCGATGACCCACGCGAAGATGGGCCGGTCGATGAAGAACTTCGCCATGATGCGCGGTCCTCAGCGGCTGGCCGCGGCGCCGGTCCAGGGCACCGGCTTCACCGGCGCGCCCGGGCGCATCTTCTGGAAGCCCTCGACGATGACCTGCTCGCCCGGCTTCAGGCCGTCGAGAACGATCCAGTTCGTGCCGGCGGCACCGCCGATCTTCACCGGTCGCGGCGCCGGCTTGCCGCCTTCGCCAACGACCAGCACGGTGTCGGCCTGCGGCCCGCGGGTCACCGCCTGCTGCGGCACCAGCATCGCACCGGCGATCTGGCCTTGCACCAGGCGCGTGCGCACGTACATGCCCGGCAGCAGTTGTGCCTGCGGATTGGCGACCTCGGTGCGCAGGATCACCTGCGCCGAGGTGGGGTCCACCGACAGGTCGGAAAAGAGCAGCCGGCCGCGTTGCGGCAACTCGCTGCCGTCCTCCAGCACGATGCGCACGGCGGCCAGATCCGGCACCGCCCCTCCCCCTGCCGCGGCCGACCGGCGCAGCCGCGCCACCTCGGCGACGGCCTGCGTGGAGTTCACGTACACCGGATCGATCTGCTGAATGAGTGCGAGCTGCGTGGCCTCCGTCTGCGACACCAGCGCCCCCTCGGTGACCAGCGCTCGCCCGATGCGCCCCGAGATCGGCGCGGTGACGGTGGCATAGCCCGAGGTTGAGCTCCGCCGTGCGCAGCGCCGCCTTGGCGGCAGCCACGTCAGCTTCGGCCTGCGCCTGGGCGGCCTGGGCATTCACGTACTCCTGCTGACTGATGGCCCTGGCTTCGCTCAGCGGCTTGAACCGCGTCGCCTGGGCCGTCGCCTGCAGCGCGTTAGCCTGGGCCTTGGCCAGCGTGGCCCTGGCGCTGTCCACTGCGGCCTGGTAAGGCGCCGGATCGATCACGAACAGCACCTGGCCGGCTTTCACGTCGCTGCCTTCGCGGAACAGGCGCTTCTGCACGATGCCTGTCACCCGTGCCCTCACCTGCGCCACGCGCGACGCTTCGACCCGGCCGGGCAATTCCGTCGTCAGCGGCGCAGTCTGCGTCGCGACGCTCACCACGCTCACTTCGGGCGGGGGAGGCGCGCCAGCACCGGGTGCCTGTGCCGGCTTCTGCTCGCCACTGCAGGCCGCCAGCGCCAGGATCGTCAGCAGCACGCAGACGACCGAGGCCGACTTTTTTGTGGGTCGCAGGCACGCTCCGGCACCGTGAGGGCTTGGGGTCACTTGGAGATCCTCGCAAACGATAGACGGACACCGGCTTGCGATGCCGCGCCAGGCAGGCCACCGGCCGACCGAGCCGGGACACGGGCACCGGCTAGCGGTGCAGGCACCGGCTAGCCGTGCGGGGGGGCGGGCACGGGCTAGCGGTGCAGGGACCGAAGCAAGCCGTGGCGTGATCGCCACCGCCGCTTCAGCCCGCCACGCCCGGCCGGGACCATCGGGACCGTCGAGCAAAATGTAGTTCGAACACGCAATCGGGAAGACATGCGTGCCGAATGATAGCCGCATGGCGAACGCGCCATCCTTCCATTCGATCGGCACTGGCTGGCGGCTAGCCCTAGGAGCGCCGCGGCAGCATCCGCAATAGCGTGCTATCGCGCATAAGGTAGTGATGGAGCAGCGCGGCAGCGGCGTGCATCCCGATCAGCCAGTAGCCGATTGCTGCGATCGCCTCGTGAATGTCCTTCACAGAGCGGGCGATCGCCTTGCTCTCACCGATCAGCGCCGGCAGTTGCAGCCCGAAGAACGGGATCGGCTTGCCGCCGGCGCTGAGGGCGAGCCAGCCGAGCAGCGGCATGCCGATCATGAACAGGTACAGCGCGAGATGAACCCACCCGGAAAGCCGCTGCTGCCATGCGGGGATGGGCGGCTCGACCTGCGGCACGGTCCGGCCCAGGTTCAGCGCCCGGGCCGCCGCAGCATTGCCACACCCAGCGTCACGATGGTCAGCGGCACCACGAAACCCAGCATCGCATCGCCGAAGGCCTGCGACCCGTCGTGGCGCTGCGCGGCCATCACCAGGTAGGTCGTGTAGGCAACGTAGTACGCCAGAAAGAGACCGCCCTCCCAGCGCGCGATCTCGCGGCCGGTGAGGAACACAGGCAGGCACGCGACCAGCGCTGCGAGCATCACCCAAAGGTCGAACCGGGCCACATCCGGCGGCAGCGGCAGCGCGCCGCCGGCGCCAAGCGAAGCCACAAATGCGCTCAGTCCCACGACACCGAAAAGATTGAAGATGCAGCTGCCCACCACATTGCCTACCGCGATATCGCGCTGGCCCTTCAGGCTGGCCATCACCGAAGCCGCGACCTCCGGCAGCGAGGTGCCGGCCGCGACGATGGTCAGGCCGATGATCACCTCCGACAGGCCGAGCGCACGCGCGAAGTTCACCGCCGCACTCACCAGCCCTTCGGAGCCCAGCACGAGCATCGCCAGTCCGGCGGCGATCGACCCGATCTGCGCGGCAAGCGTCGAATCCCAGCGCCCGGCCGCGGCGGGCAGCAGTTCGTCGGCGAACTCGTCGCGCCCTGCGGCGGCGGGCTCTCCGCGCGCCTGGCGCACCAGGAACACGGTGTACGCCACGAGCGACCCCAGCAGCAGCAGCCCGTCGAACAGACCCAGGGAGCCGTCCAGGCCCAGCACGATGAGCAGAACCGCCGCGCCGATCATGATTGGCGCCTCCTGGCGGATCACCTGCCGGTGCACCGCCAGCGGCGTGATGAGCGCGGCCACGCCGAGGATGAACAGCACGTTGAAGATGTTGCTGCCCACGGCATTGCCCACTGCCAGACCGCCGCGCCCGGACAGCACGGCGCCGGTGGACACCGCCATCTCCGGCGCGCTGGTGCCGAAGGCCACCACCGTCAGACCCACCACCAGTGGCGGCAGGCCCAGGCGCAGCGCCAGCAGCGACGCCCCGCGCACCAGCAGCGAGGCACCGGCCACCAGGGCTACGAGTCCGCCGACGAACAGGAGCAAGGACGTCACGGGTCTACCGTACCGGGCTGCGCAGTCGGAGTCGGTTTCAATCGCGCGCTGTTCCGGGCTCGCGGATCAGCAGCAACGGCGTGTCGCAGCGCGCCGCCACGCGCATGGCCACCGACCCGAGCACCAGCGCCTTGAACCTGCCATTCCCGTGCGAACCCATCGCGAGCAGGTCCAGACGGCGCTTGCGGGCATAGGCGGCGATCGCATCGCCGGCCGCGCCGCCGCGCAGACGAACGGGCTTGGCATCCAAACCGGCTTTGGCCAACCGCTTCAGGGGAACAGCCATCGCCTTGTCGAAGATCGCCGCCGACGCGTCGTCGTCGTCGGCCAGCACGTAGGGCGGCATGGTGCGCGCCTGGCCTTGGCGCGGCCGCAGCCCGGTCCGACTCTCTTCGTGCACGTGGATGAGTTCGATGCGCGCTTCGGCACCGAAGAGGGCCCGATGCTTGATCGCCCAGCGTACGGCCGCCAGACCGTACCGGCTGCCGTCGACGGCAATGCCGACCGCCAGCGAACCCTGCGGCGGCGCCTTCTTGCTGCGCAGGATGAGCAGCGGTTTGGTGCAACCCGCCAGCACGGCGTTCGTCATCGAGCCGAACACCAGGCCTTTGAGTCCGGAGTGTCCGCGCGAGCCCATCACGATCAGGTCGGCGCGACCGCGCACCGCCACCGATCCGATGGCGTCCGAACGATCGCCGATCGCGTAGCTCGCGCGGGCCGCGATGCCCGCCCGCTTCAGGCGATCCAGCGCTGGCCGCAACACGTCGTCGGCCTGGGCGCGCTGAAACGCCTTTGCCTCCTCGCGCCCGACGGCCCGGACGACACGCGTGGGGATGGCGGGTTGCACGTTGATCAGTTGAATGGCGGGCTCCTGCCCGAGCAAGGGCGTACGCGAGGCCACGAAATCCAGGGCCGCATTGGCGTGCGCGCTGCCATCGACAGGGATCAGGATCTTCATGCCGTCATCCCCTCGGCGCGGGCAGACTGCCGGCGCAAGGCACCGACCGCCAGGGTGTGGTCGCCGCCAAGGCCCTCTGCCGTTCCGGCGATGAATCGAATGTCCATGGCTTGCCTTTCCCGATCGACGAGAGTGATCCGTGCCCCGGACTATAAGAGCCCGGGGAGCGCGCGTAAATTCGATTATTCGTTGTCATTGGCGCGAATAAATCTGATGACGGACATGACCTGCAAGTGCCTTCGACGATTGCCGGCAGCGAGTGCGGGCTCTCAAAAGCTTCCGAATGCCGTTCCCAACACCACCACCGCCACCAGCGCCAGCAAGGGCACGACGACCGCCACCACGAAGATGTCGAGGTAGCTCTGGCGGTGCGTGAGCCCGCAGATGCCCAGCAGCGTGATCACCGCGCCGAACCCCACCAGGGAGGCCGTGTTCATCAACGGCATCACCGATGCGCCCGCGCCCTATTCGAGCACGGACTTCAATGGCAAGCCTTGCCCTGCGGCGCGACGCCGCGCGAGCCACCACAGCGCGGTCAGCAGCGCGATCGCAGCGCTCGATGTGCCGATGACGGCCCAGACGCCGCGCACCGCCTGCACGGTGGTGCGGCCATAGCGCGCATCGGCCAGGTAGGAGGTATCCAGCACCGGCCACAGCCAGGTGGAGAGCACGTAGTTCAGGCCGATGACCAGCACCACGGGCGCGAGCGCCATGCCGAAGGGCATCGCCTCGTGTCCAGCAGCCATCGCCGCCGGTGCTGCGAAGGTCTCGGCCTTTGCCGCCGAGCGGTTGCCGGACCCCCGATGGGCAGGTGCCGGCCCCTCGTCGCCATAGCCCTCGCCGGCACGTCGGGCGGCAGCGGCGCGCCGCGCGATCCACCACCAGCCAGCGCACAGGATCACCGCGCCGCCGATCGCGCCCAGCCCGGGCGCTGCGAAGGGCGTGGTGCCGAAGAACGGCATCGGGATCGCGTTCTGGATCGCCGGCGTGCCGGTCAGCGCCGTCATCGTGAACGTGAACGCGCCCAGCGCCTTCATGAACACCTGCGTATAACTCGCGAGCAACGGCGCGTCGGGGCTGAACAGTGCGGCCAGCAACGCACACAGCGGCGCGAGCAGGAGCACGCTGACGCCGCGGTACGCCAGTGCAATCAGAAGCACCAGCGCAAGCACGATGCCGGCCACGCTCGTCATTCGATGAACTCCTTGCCAAGGTCGACAGTCGAGCGCCGCCCCAGATCGGCGTCGTGGACGTCCAGCCAATGGCCGGCCGCCTGTCTTCCGAGCCCGTGCACGCGGGACAGGAAGCTCCAGCTGGTGTCCGTCTTGGACGACGCGCCGAGCGCGGCCAGCCCATCCCCGCCGTCGATCCGGTGCACGCGCAGCGACTCGACGCGCTGGAAGGTCGGCTCCCGATAATGGTGTCCGGGGCGGCCCTCGGCCTTGATCAGCTGCTGCATCAGCGCGATCGAGCGCAGCTCTTTCAGCAGGCTGGTGTTGAAGGTCACCTCGTTCATGCGGTCAAGGATGCCGCGCGCGGTCGTCGGCACGCTCTCGCGAAGATGCGGATTGATCTGCACGAGCAGCAGGTCATCGGCCGGACTTTCGGTGATCAGCGGCAGCAGCGACGGGTTGCCGGCAAAACCGCCGTCCCAGTACGCTTCACCATCGATCTCCACGGCCTGGAACAACAGCGGCAGGCACGCCGAGGCCAGCACCACATCGGCGGTCAGCTCATGCTGGCGGAAGATGCGCAGCCGTCCGCTCCTCACGTGTGTGGCCGAGATGAACAGCTGCAGCTTGTCGCAGCGGCGCACGCCATCGAAGTCGATCGTCTGCGCCAGCATGTCGCGCAGCGGGTTCAGGTTCAGCGGGTTGAGCTGGTACGGCGACCAGGTCCTGGCGATGGACTCGGACCACCAGGTCTGCACGCCGCGCGACCAGGCCAGCGGCGGCGCCGTCCACAGCTCGGCCCAGGCGCGCAGAGGAGCCGGCCAGGGAGCCAGCCAGGACGACGACGCGTGCTGTGCCTCCGACTCGTCGGCGACCGCGGCGTTCGCCCCGTCTCGAAGACCGTCGTGCCACGGAGCCATCTGCGCCACGCGCTCCCACAGCCGCCGCAGGGCTGCGCGCGCGCCCTCACGCCCCCCTTCCATCAAACCCGAGGCCAGCGCGACGGCGTTCATCGCGCCGGCGCTGGTGCCGCTGACGCCGGCAATCACCAGCGAGCGCTCCTCGAGCAGGCGATCGAGCACGCCCCAGGTGAAGGCGCCATGGGCACCCCCGCCCTGCAGGGCCAGGTCGATCGGTCGCCGGGCTTTGCCAGCCGGTACTCGTGCGGCCATTCCGTCAATGCTCCATCGACGCCCGAGCCGCCTTCGTCGTCGACGTCGCGCGCGCGACGCGTCCGCTGGCGGACACCACGATGGCCCGCAGCGGGACAGCGGGGTCGCAAACCGTCGGCCTGGTTGCAGACATCGGCATCTCCTTTGGTTTCGCTGCTCGTCGCGACTGCAGTTCCGGTGCCGTGTGTGGAACACGCGAATCTTCGAGCGCAATGAGTCGAAGAAGTCTGCGGTTCGCGCGCGCGCCCGATCGAATCGTTCGTCTCGCTCGGGATCGGGCACTTGCAAACGAGATCCGGATGCCGGACCTGGTCGCCCGAATGGCGCGAAAAATCGAGCGCGCGCCGGTGGACGTCCTGGACGAGGCCGTGGGCCGGGTGATGGTCCACTGTTGGAGTGGTTGCCGAAACCCGGCCCGGGGGCGCCGCGTTCTTACCTGTGGAATTGCAGTAAGAAAACCCGCGCGAGGCAGGCTTCGAAGGGACTACTGGAGGCAGGGGCCGGAATCGAACCGGCGTACACGGCTTTGCAGGCCGCTGCATAACCACTCTGCCACCCCGCCAAGGGTGCATGGCGCGTTCGCGGAGAACGACCGTCGCCAAACTAGCACATCGCGCGTGAACTCGCCGACACGTGCTCGCCGGCACGCGCCGGCGCGGAAACTAAAAAGGGAAGCGTGGCTTCCCTTTGGAATCTGGAGCGGGAGACGAGTCTCGAACTCGCGACCTCAACCTTGGCAAGGTTGCGCTCTACCAACTGAGCTACTCCCGCGTGCACTTCAGAAATGGGATGTTAGCACGCATTTCACCACTGTCAAATTGAGTGCCCGAAACACGTTCCGGAAACGCCGCGCGCTCACATCGATTCGCTCAGGTACGGCCAGGCTTTGCGCAGGTAGTACAGCATCGACCAAACCGTCAGCACCGCCGCCACGTAGATCAGCCAGGTGCCGATCGTGTGCACGTCGACGACGCCGAACAGCGGATCGTGGAACAGCAGCATCGGGATCGCCACCAGCTGTGCGATCGTCTTGAACTTGCCGATCGAGTGCACCGCGACACTGCCCCGCGCCCCGATCTGCGCCATCCATTCCCGCAGCGCCGAAATCGCGATCTCGCGGCCGATGATGATCACCGCGACCAGCGCACCGACTCGATTGAGCTCGACCAGCATCACCAGCGCCGCGCACACCAGCAGCTTGTCGGCAACAGGATCGAGGAAGGCGCCGAACGCCGAGGTCTGACCGAGCCGGCGGGCCAGCCAGCCGTCGATCCAGTCGGTGATCGCGGCCGCCACGAACAGCACGGTTGCCGTCGTGTTCATCGCGGACTTCGAGATCGGCAGGAAGAAGACCGCGACCAGCAGCGGGATCGCGAGCATGCGCAGCCAGGTCAGCAGGTTGGGCAGGTTCATTGGAACGGGTCGGCGCTCAATGCAAACGCCGATAGATCTCTTCGGCGAGGCTGCGTGAAATGCCCTCGACCGAAGCGAGGTCGTCGACACTGGCTGCCATGATGCCACGCAAGCCCCCGAACCGGGTCAACAGGCGCTGGCGCCGTCGCGCGCCGACCCCCTCGATCTCCTCCAGACGCGAGGTGTTGCGGGCCTTTGCGCGCCGCGCCCGCATGCCGGTGATCGCGAAGCGGTGCGCTTCGTCGCGGATCTGCGCGATCAGCATCAGTGCCGCCGACTCGCGTCCGAGCGCCAGCGGCTCGCGCTCGTCGGCGAAGACCAGGGTCTCCAGGCCGACCTTGCGCCCTTCGCCTTTGGCAACGCCGACCAGCGCGTGATGGTCCAGGCCCAGCTCGTCGAACACCTGCCGCGCCACTTCGACCTGCCCCTTGCCGCCGTCGATCAGCACGACATCGGGCAGGCGGGCGGCATCGTCCGCGTCGGCGCTGGCCAGCTTCTCGTAGCGCCGACGCAGCACCTGGCGCATCGCGGCGTAGTCGTCGCCCGGCGTGATGTCGTCGATGTTGTAGCGGCGGTACTGGGCGTTCTGCATCGCGTGCCCTTCGTAGATCACGCACGACGCCTGCGTCGCCTCGCCCGCCGTGTGGCTGATGTCGAAGCACTCGATCCGGAAACGATCGAGGTCCGAGTGGCCGTCCATCCCCAGCGCCTCGACCAGCGCGGTGGTGCGCCCGCGCTGCGAGCCCTCCTCCGCCAGCAGGCGGGTGATCGCCAGCAGTGCGTTCTGCTCGGCCATCTCCAGCCACTTGCGGCGCTGCCCGATCGGCCGGCCCACCCACTGCACCGGCCGCTGCGCCTGCTGCTGCAGGAATTCGAGCACGGCGTCGGTTCCGGGATCGGTCTGCGCGACGATCAGCGGCGGAATGAAGCTGTCGGCGTAGTGCTGCGCGACGAACGCCTCCAGCACTTCCGAGATCACCTCCTCGGGCTCGTCGCCGCCGGCGTGGACCGGGAAGTAGGCCTTGTCGCCCAGGTGGCGCCCACCGCGCACCATCGCCAGGTTGACGCAGACGCGCCCGCCGCGCATCAGCACCGCGATGATGTCCGCGTCGAGGTCGGTGCCGGTGTCCATCGACTGCTGGTGCAGCACGCGCGACAGCGCGCTGATGCGGTTGCGCAGCACCGCCGCTTCCTCGAAGCGCAGTTCGCCCGCGGCTTCCAGCATCTGCCGCTCGAGATCCTGCATCACCTCGCGGTGGCCGCCCTTCAGGAAGCGCACGGCGTCGGCGACGTCCGCGGCGTAGGCGTGCGGCGTGATGGCGTTCACGCACGGACCGCTGCAGCGCTGGATCTGGTACAGCAGGCAGGGCCGCGAACGGTTTGCGAACACCGTGTCCTCGCAGGTGCGCAGCCGGAACGCCTTCTGCAGCACCTGGATGCTCTCCTTCACCGACCAGGCGCTCGGGTACGGGCCGAAGAACTGGCTGCGCCGGTCGACCGCCCCCCGGTAGTAGGCGATGCGCGGATACGCGTGCGCGGTGAACTTGAGATACGGGTACGACTTGTCGTCGCGGAACAGGATGTTGTAGCGCGGCTGCCCGCTCTTGATCAGGTTGCTCTCGAGCAGCAGCGCCTCGGCCTCGGAGCGGGTGACGGTGGTCTCGACCCGCAGAACCTTCGCGACCATGTGCCCGATCCGCGGGCTGGCCGGCGTCTTCTGGAAGTACGAGGCAACGCGTTTCTTCAGGTCGCGCGCCTTGCCGACGTAGAGCAGCGCGTCGCCCTCCCCCAGCATCCGGTAGACGCCCGGCAGGTGCGGCAGCTGGGCGAGATAGGCTTTCAGGTCGAAGACCTCGGCGTCCGCGCCCGGCACGCCCTCGCAGGCCGGGCCGTCCTTCGGCGAACCTGCCGATGTCGGAACCGGGTGCGCGGACCTTGCCACTCCAGCCCTCCTCAGCCGGCGTGCACCGTCGGCCGCAGACCGGCGAGGCGCTGATCGAAGGCGCGCGTGCGGCGCCAGCGCAGCCCGGCCAGCAGCTGGTCGGCGAGATCGGGCTGGTTGCAGACCAGCACCATGTCGCAGCCGGCGGCGAACGCGGCGTGCCCGCGCTGCACGATGTCGCCCGCCTGTGCCGCGGCCTCCATCGTCAGGTCGTCGGAGAAGATCAGCCCCTGGAAGCCGAGACGACGGCGCAGGATGCCTTGCAGCCAGCGCCGCGAAAAGCCGGCGGGCGCCGCATCGACGCTCGGATAGACGACGTGCGCCGGCATCACCGCCGACAGCGCGTCGCCCA
This sequence comes from uncultured beta proteobacterium, assembly GCA_963849015.1. GTDB lineage: Bacteria > Pseudomonadota > Gammaproteobacteria > Burkholderiales > Burkholderiaceae_E > Quisquiliibacterium. The sequence continues at coordinate 852,123 of CAWKFK010000006.1, read as the reverse complement.
GCCAGCCGTAGGGCGCCGCGTCGTCGGCGAGAAGCTCGCGCAGCGGGCGTTCGTCGATCGGCAGCGCGAAATGCGAATCGGCATGCGCCCAGCCGTGCCCGGGAAAGTGCTTGCCGCAGTTGGCCATGCCGGACAACAGCAGCCCGTGGTTCAGGCTCTTGGCCAGCAGCGTCACCACGCGCGGATCGCGGTGGAATGCCCGGTCGCCGATCACGCCGGACGGGCCGTGATCCAGGTCGAGCACCGGTGTGAAGCTGAGGTCGACACCAACCGCTCGCAGCTCCGAACCGATGGTGCGGCCGACCTGCGTCGCGCGGCCGCAGGCGGCCAGCGGATCGCGATCCCAGAGCTCGCCGATCGCGCGCATCGGCTCGATCCGCGTGAACCCCTCGCGGAAGCGCTGCACGCGCCCGCCTTCGTGATCGACACAGATCAGCGGCGCCGGCGAGCGCAGGGCGCGAATCTCGGCGCACAGCGCGGCGACCTGGTCGCGCGACGCGAAGTTGCGCGCGAACAGGATCACGCCGCCGGTCAGCGGATGCACGATCCGCTCGCGGTCGGCCGCGGTCAGGGTCAGACCTTCGACGTCGATCACCACCGGCCCGGGCCTGCGCTCGATCGCACTCATCCGCTCGCTCCTTGTTCGATTCGTTCCAGCACCACGAAGGCCACGACGCTGTCGACCTCGTCGGTCAGCGAAACGTGCGACTTCAGCCCGCGCTCCTCGAGGTACGGCAGCAGCGCGTTGCGCGCGTGGGCAACCGGTTTGCCGCGCGCGTCGTTCAGCACCTGCAGCGACAGCAGCGTCATCGGGCCGCGCAGGCCGAGCCCGAGCGCCTTCGAAAACGCCTCCTTCGCCGCGAAGCGCTTGGCGAGGTAGCGCGCCGAATAGCCGGCTCCATGCGCGCCGCGCGCGGCCCGGCGCCGGAACTCGGCCAGTTCGTCCGGGCCGAGGACTCGGCGCGCGAAGCGCTCGCCGTAGCGTCCGAGCAGGTCCTCGATGCGGCGCACCTGGACGATGTCGGTGCCGATGCCGTAGATCATGGCCCCGAGTCGACGCCCGAAGCGGCGCGCAGCGCCGCGGCGCGCGCCTGTTCGTCCGACACCGTGCCGCTGGCCGTCCGTGCGTCGCGGGTCGCCGCACCACGGCCCCAGTCTTCACGACCCGCACCGCCGCGAGCCTGTGCGGCGCGCATCGCCGCGCCGTGCACCTGCCCGTCGCGCATCAGATTCTTCATCTCGCGCACCGCTTCGCGCATGCCCGTCATCACCGCGCGCGACACGATGGCGTGGCCGATGTGCAGCTCGCGCACGCCCTCCAGCGCCGCGACCGGCTGCACGTTGTAGTAGTTCAGCGCATGCCCGGCGTTGAAACGCATGCCCTGCCCGCGGATCGCGTCGCCGGCAACGCGGATGCGCTCGAGCTCGGAAACCACCGCCGGGCTCTGCGCATCGCGGCCCTGGGCGTGGAACGCGTGCGCGTACGGGCCCGTGTGGATCTCGCACACCTGCGCGCCGATCCGCGCGGCCGCCGCGATCTGGGCGAGGTCGGCGTCGATGAACACGCTGGTGACGATGCCGGCGCCGGCCAGGCGCGCCACCACCTCGCGCAGCCGCGCCTCCTGCGACAGGATGTCGAGGCCGCCTTCGGTGGTGATCTCGTGCCGCCCTTCGGGGACCAGCATCGCCATCTCGGGTCGGATACGCGCCGCGAACGCCACCATCTCGTCGGTGGCGGCCATCTCGAAGTTCAGCTTGATGTGCGTCGTCTCGCGCAGCCGGCGCACGTCCTCGTCCTGGATGTGCCTGCGATCCTCGCGCAGATGCACGGTGATGCCGTCGGCGCCGCCGAGGTGCGCCTCGACCGCCGCCCAGACGGGATCGGGTTCGTAAGTGCGGCGCGCCTGCCGGATCGTCGCGACGTGGTCGATGTTGACGCCCAGTTCAATCATAGTTTCTGCAGATCGATGAGGATTTGACGGGTGTTCAGGCTCGCGCCGTCCAGGCAGTGCGACAGGATCGCGCGGGTCAGGTATTTTGCCTGCGTGCGGCTGCCAGCGGACTCGAACCGGCCTTCCGCCAACCCCGACAGCGTGCTGCCGTCGACCAGCATCGAGCGCGAATCGGCCGCCGCGTCGGATTCGGCCGCGACGAAACCTGCCGCCGGTTGCCAGCGATAGCGCAGCGCCGCGACGATCGGGCGATCCTGTGCGTCGTGCTCCAGATCGGGCGCATAGCCGGTCTCGCGCAGCAGGGTCCATTCGAAGCGCCGCAGCACCTCGTCGAGCGTCGCACCGCCGGCCAGTTCCTCGAGGGTCTGGGCATAGCTGTCGAACAGCGCCGGGTGCGCATCCTCGCGCGGCAGCAGGCGCACCAGCAGCTCGTTCAGGTAGAAGGCGCACAGCAGCGCATCGCCTCGCGGCGTGGTGCTGCCTCCGGTCCATTCGGCCGAGGTCAGGGTGCGCAGCTCGTTCCTGCCCGCATAGGACACGCGCAGCGGCTGGAACTGCATCAGGGCGGCACGCAGGCTCGAATGCGGACGCTTCGCGCCCTTGGCGACCGCCGCGATCCTGCCGTGCTCGCGCGTGAACAGGTCGACGATCAGGCTCGTCTCGCGATACGGAGTCGAGTGCAGCAGGTATGCCGCCTCCAGGACCCGTCGGGTCATCCCCGCGCCCCGACCGGTGCGCTCATTCGTAGCCGTAGGCGCGCAGGCTCTGCTCGCTGTCCGACCAGCCGCTGCGCACCTTGACGAACAGTTCCAGGTAGACGCGGCAGCCCAGCATGCGCTCGAGGTCCAGACGCGACTCCGTTGCGATGCGCTTGATCCGTTCGCCGCCGGATCCGAGCACGATCGCCTTCTGCGCGTCGCGCGCGACCAGGATCGTGGCGTGGATTCGGCGCAGACGCGGCAGCTCCTCGAACTTCTCGACGACCACCGTGCTTTCGTAGGGCAGCTCGTCGCCGAGCAGGCGGAAGAGCTTCTCGCGGATCAATTCGGCGGCCAGGAAGCGTTCGCTGCGGTCGGTCAGCTGGTCCTCTTCGAAAGCGCGGGGCGCTTCCGGGAGACGCGCGACGCACAGGTCGACGAGCAGGTCGACCTGGCGTCCGGTTCGCGCACTGATCGGCACCACCTCGTCGAAGGCGCGCGCGCGACTGGCCCGCTCGACCATCGGCAGCAACCGGGCCTTGTCGGCCACCGAGTCCACCTTGTTGACGGCGAGCAGCACCGGACGATCCCTGGGCAGCTGCTGCGCGAGACGTTGGTCGGCCTCGGTCCAGGCAGCGGCGTCGCACACCATCACGACGACATCCGCATCGCCGGCCACCTGCAGCGCGGTGCGGTTCAGCACGCGGTTCAGCGCGCCGGTGTTGCGGGTCTGGTAGCCGGGGCTGTCGAGGAACAGCAACTGCGCGTCGGGCCTGGTCAGCACGCCGAGCACGCGATGCCGCGTCGTCTGCGCCTTGCGCGACGTGATCGACAGCTTCTGACCGACCAGCCGGTTCAGCAGGGTCGACTTGCCGACGTTCGGCCGGCCGACGATCGCAACGTAGCCGCAGCGATGCCCCGGCGACCCCGACGCTGCATGGCCGCCAGCGATCTCCACTCCGGTCGCGTCCATCCCCGCCGGCGCCGGCGCGACGCCCTTCTTGCCGGTGCCGCTCATCCGGTCAGGCGCGCCCGATGCGGCGGCGGTTCGATGTCGTCGTTCTCGGGCATCGCCGCGCCGCGTCCGCCCGTGGACAGGCCGGTGTCGGCCGCGGGATCGAGATGACTCGCGTCGTGCGCGCCGATCGCGGCGTTCGTGTCGACCGGCTCCACCGCCGACGATTCACGCGCCCCGGCGGACGCCGAACGATCGCCGCGGACGTGCGCACGTTCGGGTGCGCCCGACCCAGTCGATTCCGCAGACGCGCCGCGTTTTTGCCCATCGGCAGCCGGCGCCGGACGGCCGCGGGCGCGCTTGCCGGCAGCCGGCATCAGTGCGGCGGCCGCTTCGAGCGCGAGCTTGGCGGCCGCCTGCTCCGCGGCGCGACGGCTGCCGCCGCCGCCCAGCACGCGGATGTCGAGTTTCGGGATGGCGCACTCGACCTCGAACGTCTGGCTGTGCGCCGCACCGTGCGTCGCCACGACCGCGTACACCGGCAGCGGAATGCGACGCCCCTGGAGATACTCCTGCAGCAGGGTCTTCGCGTCCTTGCCGAGCGTACGGGGATCGACGTTGCGAAGGATGGGCGAGTAGAGCCCGGCGATCACGGTGCGTGCCGCGCCGAAGCCGCCGTCGAGAAAGACTGCACCGAACACCGCCTCGAGCGTGTCGCCGAGGATCGACGGGCGCCGGAACCCGCCGCTGCGCAATTCGCCTTCGCCCAGCAGCAGGTACTGGCTGAGCTCGATGCGCTGAGCGATCTCGTACAGCGACTGCTGCTTGACGAGGTTGGCCCGGGAGCGTGACAGGTCGCCTTCGTCGATCGTCGCAAACTGTTCGAAGAGCAAGGCGGCGACGGTGCAGTTCAGCACGCTGTCGCCGAGGAACTCGAGGCGCTCGTTGTTGGGCTGTCCGAAACTGCGATGCGTCAGCGCCTGTCGCAGCAAGTCGGGGTCGCTGAAGCGATACCCCAGTCGCTGCTGCAGGGACTCGAGGCTCATGCAGCCTCGCTCATCGCTTCGCGGCGGCCGTGCCGTCGTACGCGAGGACCAGGCTCGCCGGTCCGGCCAGGGGGATGCGCTTCTCGTATTCGAACGAGATCGTGATCGACTGCCCGCTGCGGGTGATCTTCAGGTCCTTGCCCTGCAGCGTCGTGATGTCGTCGATCGCCGCCGCGCGATCGAAGGCGCGCTGCAGCGCCGGTATGTCGGTTTCGCCGGAGGTGGCCATCTTCTCGATCGCACGCTTGATCGCCATGTACTCGAGCGCGGTCGGCAGCACCCGCATGCCGACGACCACGACCATCACCAGCACGATGCCGAAGAACAGCAATCCGAACAGGCTCAGGCCGCCCTGCCGGCGGCGGGGAGCGGAGCCACGGTAGCGGCCTATGGCGTTTGGGCTGCCGACACGGCCCTCGGGAGTCTGGCCGCCGAAGTGGCTCTGGGGGGACTGGCCGCCCTGGCGGCTGGAGAGTGGTGCTCGCATCAGTGAAACCTTCCGATTCGCTTGATGTCGCCGAAGTTCATCCAGATGAAGAACGCCTTGCCAACTATATGGCTTTCCGGCACGAATCCCCAGAACCGGCTGTCGAGACTGTTCTCCCGGTTGTCGCCCATCACGAAGTAGTGTCCGGCCGGCACCTTGCAGGTCACCCCAGCCGTGACGTACTCGCATCGCTCGCGGAACGGGAACGCATCCACTGCAGAGATGAAAGACGGTTTTTCCAATTCTGTCAATATCTTATGGCCGTTTGTTCCCAGCGTTTCTGAGAATTGCGGCGTGTAGGACAGGCGGTCGGCGTCGTAGAAGTCGCCGGCACTCGCCATCGCCACCGGCTGGCCGTTGATCGCGAGGCGCTTGTTCAGGTACGAGACCGTGTCGCCCGGCAACGCCGACCACCCGCTTGATGTAGTCCATCGATGGGTCGCGGGGATAGCGGAACACCATCACGTCGCCGCGCTGCGGCAGGCCGACGTCGATACACCTTGGTGTGGACCACCGGCAGGCGAACGCCGTAGCTGTACTTGTTCACGAGGATCAGGTCGCCGACCAGCAGCGTCGGGATCATCGATCCCGGACGGGATCTTGAACGGCTCGACCAGGAACGAGCGCAGCAGGAACACGACGGCGATCACCGGGAACAGGCCGGCCGTGTACTCGAGCCAGACCGGCTGACGCAGCGCGGACTCGGCGATCGCCTCGCGCGCCGCTGCGTCGGCTCGGCGCCACGCTGGCGCCGCCGGCAGCGCGCGCCGGCCGGCGCTCGAACTCCGCCACGCGGGTCGGTGCGAGCCTCGCGGCGCCGGGGCAGGAACTAGAACCGGTCCGGCCAGCCAGGCAACGAAGGTCACCAGCAGCAGCAGGAACAGGATCAGCGCGAAATTCAGTGACAGTGCTCTGCTGTCGCAACGCGGTCTGCGACCCGGACCGCTGGCACTCAGCGATCGTCGACCTGCAGCACCGCCAGGAAGGCCTCCTGCGGGATCTCGACCGTGCCGACCTGCTTCATGCGCTTCTTGCCGGCCTTCTGCTTCTCGAGCAGCTTCTTCTTGCGCGAGATGTCGCCGCCGTAGCACTTGGCCAGCACGTTCTTGCGCAGCGCCTTGACGTTCTCGCGCGCGATGATGTTCGCTGCCGATCGCCGCCTGGATGGCGACGTCGTACATCTGGCGCGGGATCAGCTCGCGCATCTTCGCGGCGACCTCGCGCCCGCGGCTCTGCGACACCGAGCGGTGCACGATCAGCGACAGCGCGTCGACCTTGTCGCCGTTGACCAGGATGTCGAGCTTGACGACGTCCGACGCGCGATATTCCTTGAACTCGTAGTCCATCGACGCGTAGCCGCGCGACGTCGACTTCAGCTTGTCGAAGAAGTCGAGCACGATCTCGTTCATCGGCAGCTCGTAGTGCAGGTGCACCTGGCGGCCATGGTAGGCGAGGTTGGTCTGCACGCCGCGCTTGTCGGTGCACAGCGTGATCACGTTGCCGACGTACTCCTGCGGCGTGAAGATCGTGACGCTGACGATCGGCTCGCGGATCTCCTCGATCTTGCCCGGGTCGGGCATCTTCGACGGGTTCTCGACCTCGAGCACCGTGCCGTCGCGCATCAGGACCTCGTAGACCACCGTCGGCGCGGTGGTGATGAGGTCCATGTCGAACTCGCGCTCGAGCCGCTCCTGCACGATGTCCATGTGCAGCAGACCGAGGAAGCCGCAGCGGAAACCGAAGCCCAGCGCCTGCGACACCTCGGGCTCGAACTGCAGCGACGCGTCGTTGAGCTGCAGCTTCTCGAGCGCCTCGCGCATCGCCTCGTACTGGTTGGCCTCGACCGGGTACAGGCCGGCGAACACCGACGGCTTGATCTCCTTGAAGCCGGGCAGCGGCGTTGGCGGCCGGCACGTTGACCAGCGTGACGGTGTCGCCGACCTTCGCCGCCTTCAGCTCCTTGATGCCCGAGATCACGAAACCGACCTCGCCCGGCCGACAGCTGCTCGCGGCTGCGACGACTTGGGCGTGAACACGCCGACCTGCTCGCACAGCACGGTGCGCGCCGGTCGCCATCAGCCGGATCCTGTCCTTGGGCCGCAGCGTGCCGTTGACCACGCGCACCAGCATCACGACGCCGACGTAGTTGTCGAACCAGGAGTCGATGATCAGCGCCTGCAGCGGCGCCGCCGGATCGCCCTTCGGCGGCGGCATCCGCGCGATCACCGCCTCGAGGATCTCGTCGATCCCCATCGCCGGTCTTGGCGCTGGCCCGGATCGCGTCGGTGGCGTCGATGCCGATGACGTCCTCGATCTCGGCCGCCGCGCGCGTCGGGGTCGGCCGACGGCAGGTCCATCTTGTTGAGCACCGGCACGACCTCGACGCCGAGTTCGATCGCGGTGTAGCAGTTGGCCACCGTCTGCGCCTCGACGCCCTGCGTGGCATCGACGACCAGCAGCGCGCCTTCGCAGGCCGACAGCGAGCGGCTGACCTCGTAGGAGAAGTCGACGTGCCCGGGCGTGTCGATCAGGTTCAGGTTGTAGATCTGGCCGTCGCGCGCCTGGTACTGCAGCGCCGCGGTCTGCGCCTTGATCGTGATGCCGCGCTCGCGCTCGAGGTCCATCGAGTCGAGCACCTGCGCTTCCATCTCGCGGTCGGACAGGCCGCCGCAGCGCTGGATCAGGCGGTCGGCGAGCGTCGACTTGCCGTGGTCGATGTGCGCGATGATCGAAAAATTGCGGATGTGCTGCATACGCCGGGCCGGGCCTGATCGTTCCAGATGACGATGGAAGAAGGCGCCGCCGGGCCTCGGTGGCGGCGCACCTGGGCCGCCAGCGGCAGCCCGCCATTCTACCGGATCGGACCCGGGTCCGGGGGCCGAACGGCGTCCCGCGGGAGCGATCAGCGCGACATGGCGCCCGGCGGATCGGCACGAAGGCGGCGCTGTCGCCGCGGCGCACCAGCAGCGACGTGGGTGCTTGGCCTGCGGTCGAGCTGGCGACCAGCTCGTTGAACTGCTTCGCGCTGGTCACGTCCTGGTTGTCGAGCGACAGGAGCACGTCGCCCGGCCGCAGGCCTGCGCGTGCGGCGGCGCCGTCGACCGACTCGATCATCACGCCGCTCTTGATCCGCAGCTGCGCGCGCCGCTCCTCGGAGATGTCGAAGACCGCCAGGCCGAGCGCGTTCGCCACGGCCGGCGCCGCCGGCCGCTCGGCCGAATCCGGACGGTCCGCGCGACGCGCGCGTGGCGCGCTCCGGCTCCATCTCGGCCACCGTGACCTGCAGGTCCCGGGTGGCGCCCTTGCGCCAGACCTGCATCGTCGCCTTGCGTGCCGGGACGGGTCGTTCCCGACGATCCGCGGCAGGTCGCTGGACTTCTCGATCGGCTTGCCGTCGAAACGCAGGATGATGTCGCCCACCTCCAGGCCGGCGCGCTCGGCCGGACCGCCGCTCTCGACGCTGCGCACCAGCGCGCCGGCGGCGCGCGGCAGGCCGAGCGGCTCGGCGACGTCCTTGGTCACCTCGGCGATGCCCACGCCGATGCGCCCGCGCACCACCCGGCCGCTGGCCTTGCAGCTGATCGGCGACGCGCATCACCTCGTCGATCGGGATCGCGAACGAGATGCCCATGAAACCGCCGGTGCGGCTGTAGATCTGCGAGTTGATCCCGACCACCTCGCCGCGCATGTTCAGCAGCGGCCCGCCCGGAGTTGCCGGGATTCACCGCGACGTCGGTCTGGATGAACGGCAGGTAGTCGCCGGTGTCGCGCCCCTTGGCCGACACGATGCCCGCGGTGACGGTGTTGTCGAGGCCGAAGGGCGAACCGATCGCGACCACCCATTCGCCGACGCGCAGCCGGCTCGAATCGCCGATCGGCAGCGCGCGGCAGGCCGGTCGCGTCGATCTTGCACCAGCGCGACGTCGGTGCGCCGGTCCGAGCCGATCAGCCGGCCCTTGAACTCGCGCTTGTCGGTCAAGGTCACGTAGATCTCGTCGGCGCCGTCGACCACGTGATGATTGGTCAGCAGAAAGCCGTCCGCCGAGATGATGAAGCCCGAACCGACGCCGCGCGGCACCTCGTCGCCGCCCCGGCCGCGCGGACCGGCCTCGGCCCGGGCGACTGGCGCGGCGGGAAGAAGCGCCGGAAGAACTCGTAGAACGGGTCGTTCTCGTCCATCCCCTCGGGCAATCTGCGGGCTGGCCGTCCGGGGACCTGCCCCGCGCGCGCGCGCTCGGCGGTGCCGGATGTTGACCACGGCCGGGCTCGCGCTTTTCGACCAGATCGGCGAAATCGGGCAGCTCGCGCGTCTGGGCCTGAGCCGCGGCCTGCGAGGCTGCGCCGGCGAACAGGGCAAGCGTGAGAGTCAGGATGCGAGAAGCTCGTTTCATGGCAGCAATCGACCGGGGAAAGCGAAAGAAGAAGCATGGGGCCTGACCGGGCCCGACCTTCGGATGCAATCGGCGATGCACCCGTGCAATTCAGGCGGATTCAGCCAGGTGTACGACCGTTGAATATGCGAGCGCCTGTACGGGAATGCCAAGCCCCGGGGCACCGCGACGCAGGCGCAGCCACGAACCGCGGTGGCCGGCCGCCAGTTCAGCCGCGAACGCCAGCGCCGACGCTCCAGCCAGCGGAGCCAGACCATCAGCCGCGACCAGTCTCGGTCGGTATGCTGCGTCCGCGCCTGACAGCAGGCTGCAGCGGCGCCGCTCGGCGATCCCGGTCGATCCAGACCACAGCCGGCAGCACCAGCCAGCGATCCGGCGCGAAGGGCTGCGAGGATCGCTCGCCGCGCGGTATCCAGTTGGCGAACGGGCGTCGCGTCCCGACGCGCAGCGGCTGCCGCGCGCCGACGCAGCTTGCGGCGCCGGATGCCGCGACCGCGAGCAGCCCGGACGACCGCAACCGCGCGCGCCAGCGCCCGCCTAAGGAGCTCCCACCGACCCAAGGTGCAGGCCGCGTGCAGCGCGCCGCCGCTGCGACGCACCGCAGCACCGGCGCGCCGAGCGAAGGCAAGCGCGCGTCAGACGCGGCGAGCGACCGACCGCGAGGTCTCAGTGCAAGCGACATGGCCAGCGACACCGGCCGACTGCCGGCGCAGATGCCGTCTCAGACCCGGCGAATCACCAGGGTGCCGTTGGTGCCGCCGAACCCGAACGAGTTCTTCATCGCGACGTCGATCTTCATCTCACGCGCCGTCGTTGGCGCAGTAGTCGAGATCGCACTCCGGGTCCTGGTCGAAGATGTTGATCGTCGGCGGCGACACCTGGTGGTGCACCGCGAGCACGGTCAGCAGCGTCTCGAGGCCGCCGGCGCCCGCCGAGCAGGTGTCCGGTCATCGACTTGGTCGAGTTGACCACCACGCTTCGCGCGTGGTCGCCGAGCGCGAGCTTGATCGCCTCGGTCTCGTTCTTGTCGCCGAGCGGCGTCGAGGTGCCGTGCGCATTCAGGTAGGACATCCTGCGTCGGCGTCCACACCGGCATTGCGCAGCGCCGACAGCATGCAGCGCCGCGGTCCGTCGGTGCTGGGCGCGGTGATGTGGTTGGCGTCGGCGCTCATGCCGAAGCCGGCGAGTCTCGGCGTAGATGCGCGCGCCGCGGCGGCTGCGCGTGCTCGTACTCCTCGAGCACCATCACGCCGGCGCCCTCGCCGAGCACGAAGCCGTCGCGGTCCTTGTCCCAGGGCCGGCTGGCCGTCGGCGGGTCGTCGTTGCGCGTGGACATCGCGCGCGCCGAGCAGAACCCGCCGACGCCGAGCGGCGAGACCGTCGACTCGGCGCCGCCGGCGACCATCACGTCGGCGTCGCCGTACTCGATCATTCCGCCCGCCTGGCCGATGCAGTGCAGGCCGGTCGTGCAGGCCGTCACGATCGCGAGGTTCGGTCCCTGCAACCCGAACATGATCGACAACTGGCCCGAGATCATGTTGATGATCGAGCCCGGAACGAAGAACGGCGAGATGCGCCGCGGGCCGCGGTTCACGTACTCGGCGTGGTTCTCCTCGATCATCGGCAGACCGCCGATGCCCGAGCCGATCATCACGCCGACCTGGGTCCGGTTGGCGTCCGTGACCTCGAGCCCGCTGTCGCGCAGCGCCTGCGCGCCCGCGGCGAGGCCGTAGTGGATGAAGGTGTCGAAGTGGCGCGCTTCCTTGGCCGGCAGGTAGGCCGTCGACGTCGAAGTCCTTGACCTCTCCCGCGATCTGCGCGTGGTGAAGGCGCTGGCGTCGAAGCGCGTGATCGGGCCGATGCCGGACTTGCCCGCGACGATGTTCTGCCACGTCGTCGGGACGTCGTTGCCAACCGGGGACACGGTGCCCCAGACCGGTGACGACGACTCGGCGACGGCTCACTGGCTCTCCTCGGAAGCCCTTGGGACCGCATCAGCCCTTGCTGTGCGCCTTCACGTAGTCGATCGCCTGCTGCACCGTGGTGATCTTCTCCGCCTCCTCGTCGGGGATCTCGGTCTCGAACTCGTCCTCGAGCGCCATCACAGTTCGACGGTGTCGAGCGAGTCGGCGCCCAGATCGTCGACGAACGACGACTCGATCTTGATGTCGGCTTCGTTCACGCCGAGTTGCTCGGCGACGATCTTCTTGACGCGTTGTTCGATGTTTTCCATTCCGTCGGGCTCCTCAGGACGGGTGCTGCGTGCGTTGCGCGTCATCCAGGTTGTCGTCTTGACTGATCCGGCGGTCCTGGCAGACCGCTTCGGGTGCTGGCCGCATGCGCGGCCGGTCAGGCGGGGCGGATTCTAGCAGTTGGGCGCCCCGCGACGCCGCTTGCTGCCGAGCCGCACGTAAAAATGCAGCAATCAGCCACATCCATCGACCATGCACGTCCGTCGCTTCCGGATCGCCGGCTGCCAGGGTCATTCCATGTACATCCCGCCGTTCACGTGCAGCGTCGACGCCGGTGATGTAGCCGGCCTGCGGCGACGCCAGGAAGGCCACCGCGGCGGCGACGTCGTCCGGCTGGCCGAAGCGTCCCAGCGGGATGCGCCTGCATCAGCGCCGAGCCGTCTGCGCCTCGGCCAGCGCGCGCGTCATGTCGGTGTCGATGAAGCCTGGCGCGACGCAGTTGACCGTGATGTTGCGGCTGCCGAGTTCGCGCGCGAGCGCGCGGCTCATGCCCGCCACGCCGGCCTTGGCGGCGGCGTAGTTCGCCTGTCCCGCGTTGCCGCTCGACGCCGACCACCGACGTGACGTTGACGATGCGCCCGTAGCGCGCCTTCATCATGCCGCGCATCACCAGCCGCGACAGTCGGAAGACCGCGCTCAGGTTGGTGTCGATCACCGACCGCCCACTCGTCGTCCTTCATCCGCATCGCGAGGTTGTCGCGCGTGATGCCGGCGTTGTTGACCAGGATCGACACGTCCGCCGAACTCCTTCTGGACCATCGTCGACCAGCTGCTCGCAGCCGCGGCATCGGTGACGTTCAGCGCGCCGCCGCGGCCGGTGACGCCGGCCTGGGCGAAGCGCCTCGCCGATGCCTGCGGCGCCCTCGGCCGTGGTGGCGGTGCCGATCACGGTGGCGCCCTGGCGGCCGAGTTCGAGCGCGATCGCGCGGCCGATGCCGCGCGACGCGCCGGTGACCAGCGCGACTGCCTGGATGCGCCGGCGGCGACGTCGGGATCGCCTCATGCCGAGTTCCGTCAGCGCCGCCTCCAGAGCTGGCCGGGTCGTAGACCGCGCTGCACCTTGATCGACTTGTCGATCCGCGCGACCAGGCCGGCCAGCACCTTGCCCGGCCCGAACTCGATCACGCGATCGACGCCCATCGCGCGAGAGCTTGCTCACGACCTCGACCCAGCGCACCGGGCGAGTACGCCTGGCGCACCAGCGCATCGACGATGCGCGCGGGGTCGCGTCTCGACCGCGACGTCGACGTTGTTGACCAGCGCGATGCGCGGCGCAGCGCAGTCGCGCGCTTCGCCAGCGCGCGGGCCAGCCGCTCGCCCGCCGGCCGCAGCAGCGACGAATGGAACGGCGCCGACACCGGCAGCGGCAACGCGCGCTTGGCGCCGAGCGCCTTGGCCGCACGCAGGCGCGCTCGACCGCCGCCTTGTGGCCGGCGATCACCACCTGCGCCGGCGCATTGAAGTTGACCGGCTCGACGACCTCGCCCGCGTGACCCTCCATCGCGGCCTGCGCGCAGGCCTGCGCGCGACTGCGTCGTCGTCGAGACCGAGGATCGCGGCCATGGCGCCGACGCCGACCGGGACCGCCTCCTGCATCGCCTGCGCGCGCAGGCGCACCAGCGGCACGGCACGCTCGAGATCGACGCATCGCCCGCGACGGTCAGCGCCGTGTACTCGCCGAGGCTGTGGCCGGCGACGGCCTCGGCGGTCCGGGACCGCCCGCGGCGCGCCAGGCCGCGTAGGCGCGCATACGGCGGCCACGAGCATCGCCGGCTGCGTGTTGACCGTGAGCGCAAGCGCCTCGGCCGGCCCGGTCGCGATCAGTGGCCGAAAGCGGCTCTCCGAGCGCTGCGTCGGCGTCGCGCAGCACGAGCCGCACCGCGGCATTGCCGCGGCGAATGCGTCGAGCATGCCGACGGCCTGCGACCCCTGACCGGGAAAGACGAAAGCGAGACTCATGAGCGTCCGGAGCTCCTCCTCGATTGCTTCGTAATCGTGCACGGCCCGCAGAGGTCGCGCAGCAGAGGGATCGGCCGTGCCGCACGCGCCGCAGCGTGCGTCACATCGGGCGAGCACCGCACCCCAGGTGAAACCTCCGCCGACGCCCTTCCATCAGCACGTGGTGGCCGGGCTTCGGACCCGGCCGTCGCGGATCGCGAGGTCGAGCGCGAGCGGGCACCGACGCAGCCGAGGTGTTCGCATGCTGGTCGACAGTGACGACGACCCGCTCGGCCGGGATGCCGAGCTTGCGGCCCGTGGCCTGCAGGATGCGCACGTTGGCCTGGTGCGGGATCAGCCAGTCGACGTCGGCGAGCGTCAGCCCGGCGGCAGCGACCGTCTCGCGCGCGACCGAGTCGAGCACCGAGACGGCGAGCTTGAACACCGCCTGGCCGTCCATCGTCAGGAACGGATGGCCGGTGATCGCCGCCACCGCTGACGTTGCCGGCGGTGCGCAGGATGTCTCTCGTGGCGGCCGTCGGCATGAAGCCGCGAAGCGAGGATGCCGGGCTGGTCGCCGCCGTCGAGCAGCACCGCGCCCGCGCCGTCGCCGAACAGCACGCAGGTGCCGCGGTCGTTCCAGTCGAGGATGCGCGAGAAGACCTCGGCGCCGATCACCAGCGCGCGCTTCGCCATGCCGGTGCGGATCATCGCATCGGCGGTCGCCATCGCGTAGACGAAGCCGCTGCACACGGCCTGCACGTCGAAGGCGGCGCCGCCGGGCGTGCCGAGCGCCTTCTGCACCAGGCACGCGGTGCTCGGGAACACGTAGTCGGGAGTCGACGTCGCGACGATGATCAGGTCGACCGAGTCGGCGGGAACGCCGGCCGCGGCCAGCGCCTTGCGGGCCGCCTCGGTCGCCGAGCATGCTGCTGGTGCACCTCGGGGGCGGCCAGATGTGCCGCTGGCGGATGCCCGTGCGCTCGACGATCCACTCGTCGCTGACGTCTCGATGCCGCGCTGCCGCCAGTTCGCGGGACAAGCTGCTTCGTTGCCGACGGCACGCTCCGGCAGCGCGCTGCCGGTGCCGACGATCCTGGAATAAAGCGGTTCATTCGCATCCGCATCCGCTGCGCGTCAGACGCGCGCGCTGGCGCACGGGCCCGCTGTCGGACGCCGGCAGACGACTCGCCGGCAGGCCGACGATTGAATCTTGGCGGTAGCAGGGGCAGCGTCTGCGCGATTCGCTCGAGCAGGCCATTGCGGGCCGCATCGTACGCTCGACGCAGCGCGGCCTCGAACGCGAACGCGTCGGCCGAGCCGTGGCTCTTGATCACGATGCCGCGCAGTCCGACCAGGCTGGCGCCGTTGTAGCGACGATGGTCGACGCGATCCTTGAGCCGCTTGCAGCAGCGGCCATCGACACCAGCGCCGCGAACCTGGCGTCACGAGGTTGCGCGATGAACTCCTCGCGGATGAAGCCGCTGAGCATCCGCGCGAGCCCTTCGGACGTCTTCAGCACGACGTTGCCGACGAAACCGTCGCAGACGACCACGTCGGTCGTGCCCTCGAAGATGTCGTTGCCCTCGACGTTGCCGATAGAAGTTCAGACCGCTGCCGCGCAGCAGCTCGGCCGCCTGCTTGACCGTGTCGTTGCCCTTGATCACTTCCTCGCCGATGTTCAGCAGGCCGATCGACGGGCTCTCGTTGCCTTCGAGCACGCGAGACAGCGCCGACCCCATCACCGCGAACTGCAGGAAGTTGTCGGGGTCGCAGTCGACGTTCGCGCCGAGGTCGAGCATCAGGTCGTGACGCCGCCCCGCTGATTGGGAATCTGGGCCGCGATCGCCGGCCGATCGATGCCATCGAGCATCCTCAGCACGAAGCGCGAGATCGCCATCAGCGCGCCGGTGTTGCCGGCGCTGATGCAGGCCTGCGCATCGCCGGATTTGACCGCCTCGATCGCGACCCGCATCGACGAGTCGCGCTTGCCGCGCAGGGCGACCGCTGGAGGGTCGTCCATCGCAACCACTTCGGTGGCGTGACGGATCTCGACGCGAGCCCGATCGACGTCTCGCTCGCGCCCCAGCGCGGCCGAGACGGCGCCTGCGTCGCCGACCAGAATCAGGCGAGCGTCGGGGGTCTTGCGCAGGAAACTGACCGCTGCCGGAACGGTGACCGACAGTCCGTGATCACCGCCCATGCAGTCGATGGCAATCCGCACGCCATGGACGGGCGCGTGACCGGTCCGCAAGGACGACCCCCGAGCTTACTCGTCGGACTTGGTCTTGACGACTTTCTTGCCACGGTAGAAGCCGTTCGGGCTCACGTGGTGGCGCAGGTGCATCTCGCCGGTGGTCGGCTCGACGGCGAGCGGCGGATTGGTCAGGAAATCGTGGGCACGGTGCATTCCGCGCTTCGAGGGGGACTTCTTGTTCTGCTGGACGGCCATGTCGGCGGCTCCGGAAAAATTCGATCAATCTGCAATTATATCAACGAATTGCCCCGTTGTTCAGACGTGTCTCCGGAACTCAGGAATCCCCGCGCCCGGCCGCGTTTCCGCAGGCTGCGCGAGGACCGCGAACGCCCGATCGCGCTTGGCGACGTTCCGTCACCGCTTCGTCGGCCTGCGAGTCGGCCGCGGCCACATCGGCCGGCAATCCGCAGGCGTCGTGACTCGGCGCGAACGGCAGCGCCATGATCGTCTCGTCCTCGACCAGTTCGAGCACGTCGAAGTGCTGTCCGCCGACGATCACGTCGACCTCCTCGCTGTCCGATCCTCGCGCTCGGCCTGCGTCTCGGAGAGCGCGAGGCGATAGCGTCGCGTCTCGTGCACTGCGACGTCGACGGCATCGAGGCAGCGCACGCAGGCCAGACGGACCGAGCCGTCCAGCGTGAGTTCGAGGGACCCCTCGCTGCCGCCTTCGGGGCGCCGCCGCCGCTCACCGCTCAGGCTCCAACGGATCTCGCCTTCGTCGCCGCGAGCATCTCGCTCAGGCGGGCGCTGTCGGCCGGCAGCAGGCGACCTTCGATCCGCGCCCCGGTTCGTGTGAACTCTTCGGTGTCGATGGTGCCCTGGCAGAGGCTTCGTCGTGAGCGCATGCCGGCCCAGTCATGCATGGCGCCCCGAGCCGAATCGAAGCCACCTGTGCGAAGCGCCGCCGGACACATGCCAGCTCCTCATGCCAGCCCTGATCCTCGCCTCGACGTCGCGTTACCGGAAGGAACTGCTGGGCCGCCTCGGCGTCGATTTCACCGTCGGCGCGCCGGAGGTCGACGAAACGACCGTCGCCGGCGAATCTCCTCTCGACACCGCGCTGCGCCTCGCCAGGCTGAAGGCGCTGGCGGTGGCTGCCGCGCACCGCGACGCGGTCGTGATCGGATCCGACCAGACGGCAACGCTCGACGGGGTCACCGTGATCGGCAAGCCGGGCGAACACGCTCGGGCGGTCGAGCAGCTGCGCGTCGCGTCCGGGCGCATGACTGACCTTCCACACGGGCCTGTCGGTGATCCGCCTGGACGGACCGGGTTCGAGCGGACCGTCGTGATCGACACCCGGGTGCGCTTCCGGACCCTCGTCCGACGCGCAGATCGAGGCCTACCTGGCTCGCGAACCCGCCTACGACTGCGCGGGCTCGGCCAAGTCGAAGGCCTCGGGATCGCGCTGCTCGAAGGCATCGACGGCTCGGACCCGACGGCACTGGTCGGACTGCCGCTGATCGAGCTGACCGGCCCTGCTGGCCGCGACAGGCCGGTGCTTGATCGCCCGCTCCCCTCGAGGCCTGCCCATGGACAGCCATCGTCCGCCCCGGCACGCCTGTTCCTGATCCCGACGCCGTTGGGCCAGGACGAGGACCCGCTGCGCGTGCTGCCGCCTGCCACCGTCGAGGCGGTCGTCGACGCTCGACGTACTTCGTCGCGGAGAACGCGCGCAGCGCGCGCGCCGTGCTCTCAGCGCCTGCCGCTGCGGCGAGCCGCTGCAGCAGCTGCTCATCGCCGAGCTCAACGTGCACACGACCGCAGGCGAACTGCCGCGCTGCTCGCCCCCGTGCTGGCGGGACGCGACGCGGGCCTGCTGTCGGAGGCCGGCTGCCCGGCGGTGGCCGATCCGGGCGCCGCGCTGGTCGCCTCGCGCACCGCCACGGCGTGCGGGTGCGTGCCGCTCGTCGGCCCGAGCGCGCTGCTGCTCGCGCTGATGGCGTCGGGCATGAACGGACAGCGTTTCTGCTTCGCCGGCTACGTGCCGGTCGACCCGCGCAGGCGCGACGCGAACGGCTGCGCGACGCTCGAACGGCGGTCCGCCGCCGGCGACGAGACCGTGCTGATCATCGAGACGCCCTACCGGACGCAGCGCTCTTCGAGACGATGACCGCGGTGCTGCGGCCCGGCTCGGCATCGGCATCGCCCAGCAGATCAGCGCTTCCCGACGAATCGATCGCGACCCGCAGCGCTGGCCGACTGGCGCCGCGCTCGGCGCCGGCACTCGCCGCACGTGCCGACCGTCTTTTCGCTGCGCGCCGAACCGCTCGCGACGGGCCGGTCGCAGGCCCCAGGGCCGGCGCAGGCGCGTTCAGCGAAGGCGAAGCGACTCGCCTGAGGAGGTCATCATGCGCGCGCAGAGCGGCTCCGGCACCTGCGCCCACTCGCTTCGCGAGTCGCTCGGCGAGGTTCTCGTGCACGGAGAAATCGACGATGTCCTCGGCCTTGATGAGGTCGCGGGCGACGCGATCGACGTGCCCAGCCCGTCGGCCAGCCCGATCTCGATGCCCTTCTCGCCGGTCCAGACCAGCCCGAGAACGTGTCCGCGGTCTCCTTCAGCCGATCGCCGCGGCCCTTGCGCACGACGTCGATGAACTGCCGGTGGATCTCGTCGAGCATCGACTGCACGTGCCGCGGTGCTCCTCCGCCAGCGGCGAGAAGCTGTCCAGGAAGCCTTTGTTGCGCCCGGCCGTGAGCAGCCGGCGCTCGACGCCGAGCTTGTCCATCGCGGCGACGAACCCGAAGCCGTCCATCAGCACGCCGATCGACCCGATCAGGCTGGCCTTGTCGACGAAGATCTGGTCGGCGGCAACGGCAACGTAGTAGCCGCCCGACGCGCAGACCTCCTCGACCACCGCGTAGAGCGGGGTGTCCGGGTACTTCGCCCGCAGGCGCCGGATCTCGTCGTGGATGATGCCCGCCTGCACCGGACTGCCGCCCGGGCTGTTGATCCGCAACACGACGCCGGCCGTCTTGCTGTCCTCGAACGCGGCGCGCAGCGCTGTGATCATCGCCTCGGCCGAAGCCTCTCCCTTGGACTCGATCACGCCGTTCATGTCCACCAGCGCGGTGTGCCGCTCCGCCCGCGACCGTCTCTCGGTCGGAAACGGCCAGAGCCCGGCGAAAACGACCAGCGCACGCAGCCGTGAAGGCGAAGCCGAGCAGCTTGAAGAAAATGCCCCAGCGCCGGGCACGGCGCCGCTTCCGGTGATCGACGCGAGCGCCAACTCGCGCAGCACGCTGCGCTCCCAGTTCACGTCATCGCCGCCGCCCTGCCCCGCAGCCCCCCGCCCGCAGCGGTTCCGCGTGCGTCCGAAACCTGCGCCGCCCTCGGCATCCGCCGGGTTTCCAGAGTCGTCGTTCATCCTGCTTCGCTTTCCATATCCACCAGCACCGACCCGCCGCACTCGCGCACCGGCAGAGTGGCAAGGCCGCGTCCGCGACACGGGCCGCCGACACACGCCCGTCGAGCGCGTCGTACATCGCCCCGTGCACCGAGCACACCAAGTATAGGCCGCTGTCGTCGAGGAACCGGCCCGGCTGCCAGTCAAGTTCGACCGGGATGTGCCGGCATCGATTCAGGTAGGCGCGCACCTGCCCGGTGACGCGGATCACGAAAGCGGGCTCCGGCACCCCGCCGATCCGGACCTCGAAGCGCACACCTTCGCCGCCGTCGGACAGGTCCTCCGATCGGCACACCTCGCGCCACTGCGTCCCCGCCATTGCCCGTGAACCGCCTTCGTACCGGTTGCCGCGCGCCTCAGCGCGCAGACGTGACGCGCGGCAGCAGCCAGGCGCGCAGGCCCGGCCGACGTCGTCGACGCAGCGCGGCCGGGGCGCAGGCCTGCAGTTCCGGGACCGGGTGCGCGCCGTAGCCGACTGCCACGGCCGTCGCCCCGATCGCGGCGGCCATGCGCAGGTCGTGGGTCGTGTCGCCGATCATCACCAGGCGCGTCGGGTCGATGTCGAGTTCTTCGCAGATGTCGCGCAGCATCCAGGGATCGGGCTTGGGCGCTCCTTCGTCGGCGCAGCGGGTGGTGGCGAAGCAGGCTTCCCCAGCCGGTCTGCACCAGCGCCCGGTTCAGCCCGGCACGCGACTTGCCGGTCGCCACGGCGAGCTGCACGCCGCCGGCGGCGAGTTCGCTCGAGCAGCTCCGTCGATGCCGTCGAAGGGCATCAGGTACTCGTCGCGCTTCAGGAAGTGATGGCGATAACGTTCGACGAAAGCCGGCACCTGCGCGCGCTGGATCTGCGGGCACCGCATAGTGGATCGCCTCGAGCAGGCCGAGTCCGATCACGTGGCTGGCGCGCTCGCGCGTCGGCACCGGCAGGCCGAGGTCGGCGGCCGACAGGCAGATCGCGTCGGTAATCGCCGACGTGGAGTCGACCAGGGTCCCGTCCCAGTCGAACACGACCAGGTCGAGCGACGCACCGCCTCCGGCCGCCGCCGTATCGGCCGGCCCGCTCATCGGTCACCGCCGCACAGCAGTTCGAACGCCTCGGGCAGCGGCGCCTCGAAGCGCAGCGGGTTCCCGTCGATCGGGTGATGGATCTCGAGCGAAAACGCGTGCAGGTACATGCGCCTGTGTCCCGATTTCTGGAGCATCCGATTGAGTTCGAAATCGCCGTACTTGTCGTCGCCGACGATCGGGAAGCCGCTCTGCGCCAGGTGCACCCGGATCTGGTGGGTGCGACCGGTCTCGATGCACGCTTCGACCAGGCTGCACTCCCGGCCGTCCGCCAGCATGAAGTGCCTCAGACCCGTGACCCGCGTCACTGCCTCCTTGCCGTCGGCCTCGACGCGCACCCGGCGCTCGCCCTCGGGCGTCAGGTAGCGCTGCAGCGCGAGTCTGATGGTCTTCGTGCGCAGCGGCCAACGCCCCAGCACGATGGCACGGTAGCGCTTGTCGGTCCGGCGATCGCGGAGCTGGTCGTGCAGGTCGACGAGCGCCCGCCGCTTCTTGGCGATCATCAGCACCCCGGAGGTCTCGCGGTCCAGCCGATGCGCCAGTTCGAGGAAGCGGGCCTGCGGCCGCACCGCGCGCAAGCGCTCGATGACGCCGAACGCGACGCCGCTGCCGCCATGGACCGGCGACGCCGGCGGGTTTGTCGATGACCAGCAGCGCATCGTCCTCGTACAGCACCGGGAAGTCGGCCGGCGGAACGGGGCGCGCCCCAACGGCACCGGTGGTGCGGCACCGGTGGCGCCCACAGCGCCCGCGCCATCCGCGGCTGCGTACGTCCGGTCGGCACGCCCCGCCGCGGCCGGGGATCCCTGCGCCATGCGGATCGGCGGCACCCGCACGGTGTCGCCCGGTTCGAGGCGATCGTCCGCGCGGCAACGACCGCCGTTCACCCGCACCTGGCCGCTGCGGATCAGCTGGTAGAGGTGGCTTCGGGAACGCCCCGGCAGTGACGCATCAGGAAATTGTCGAGCCGCTGGCCGGCGCCGAAGTCCTCGTCGACCGACAGCTGACGGACCGCCGGCCGGCCGGCCGGCTGCCCCCGGGCTGCAGGCGGTTTCGTCAGCTTTTGTCGATAAGGCATTCATCTTGTTATACTTTGCCGGTTGCCTACAAGGATACGCGAAAGTGTCGATTGTAGCGATCCGATCCGCCGCATGCGGGTCTTGCGTCGCCGGGCAACACCCGAATTTTGATCGCGGCTCCCTGATGCACAGCATTGCAGCACCTCGATGCTCAGGGGGCGCGGAACACACGGATTCCGAGCCAGCTCAGACAACTGCCTGGCGCCTTTGCGGCGCCGGAGCGACAGAAGAATGCGGCCGTCCCCCACGCCCCCGACCCCGCGGCGCGATGCCACTCGCATCGAGTGTGCCCCGCGTGCGTAGTCGCGACGGAGCCTGGTGCGCCGGCCTCAGCCTTTCGAAGCAACCCAGCGTCTCGCGCCCCCGCACCGATCAGTTTCTGATCGGGCGGTGGCTCGCATCCGTTCGCCCATCCCGGGCACGTTCCGCCGGCTGGCGCAGGCCGTGCCTTTGGCGCCATGGAGCTGAACGAATGAAGCGGATGCTTTTCAATGCGACCCACGCAGAAGAACTGCGGGTTGCGATCGTCGACGGTCAGAAGCTGATCGACATCGACATCGAGTCGGCGGGTCACGAATCCCGCAAGAGCAACATCTACAAAGGGCGTCATCACCCGCGTCGAGCCGAGCCTCGAGGCCTGCTTCGTCAACTACGGCGAGGAGCGCCACGGCTTCCTGCCGTTCAAGGAGATCTCGAAGTCGTTCTTCAAGGCCGGCGCCGACGTCGGTCGCGCCCGCATCCAGGACGCGCTCGAGGAAGGCCAGGAACTCATCGTCCAGGTCGACAAGGAAGAGCGCGGCAACAAGGGCGCAGCGCTGACGACCTTCATCTCGCTTGCCGGCCGCTACCTGGTGCTGATGCCGAACAACCCGCGCGGCGGCGGCGTCTCGCGCCGCGTCGAGGGCGAGGACCGGCAGGAACTGCGCGAGACGATGGACAAGCTCGAGATCCCGGCCGGGATGAGCATCATCGCGCGCACCGCCGGCATCGGCCGCACCGCCGAAGAACTGCAGTGGGACCTGAACTACCTGCTGCAGCTCTGGCGCGCGATCGAATCGGCTGCCGGCACCGCTGCCGGCCCGTTCCTGATCTACCAGGAATCCAGCCTGGTGATCCGCGCCATCCGCGACTACTTCACGCCGGACATCGGCGAGATCCTGATCGACACCGAGGACGTCTGCGAACAGGCTCGGCAGTTCATGGCGCACGTGATGCCCGACAACGTGGTCCGCGTCAAGCGCTACCGCGACGACATCCCGCTGTTCTCCCGCTTCCAGATCGAACACCAGATCGAGACGGCGTACTCGCGCGTCGTGCCGCTGCCGTCGGGCGGTTCGATCGTGATCGACCACACCGAGGCGCTGGTCGCGATCGACGTCAACTCGGCACGCGCCACCAAGGCGGCGACATCGAGGAGACCGCGCTGCGCACCAACCTCGAGGCCGCCGACGAAGCGGCCCGCCAGATGCGCCTGCGCGACCTCGGCGGCCTGATCGTCATCGACTTCATCGACATGGAGAACAACAAGAACCAGCGCGAGGTCGAGCAGCGCCTGAAAGACGCCCTGCACTACGACCGCGCGCGGGTCCAGATGGGCAAGATCTCGCGCTTCGGGCTGATGGAACTGTCGCGCCAGCGCCTGCGTCCGGCGCTGAACGAAGGCACCCACATCACCTGCCCGCGCTGCAACGGCACCGGCGTGATCCGCGACGTCGAGTCGTCGGCGCTGCACGTGCTGCGGGTGATCCAGGAAGAGGCGATGAAGGAGAACACGGCGACCGTGCATGCACAGGTGCCGGTCGACGTCGCAACCTACCTGCTCAACGAGAAGCGCGCCGAGATCGCCAAGATGGAGGCGCGGCTGAAGGTCGAGATCGTTCTGATCCCGAACAAGCACATCGAGACGCCGCACTACCGCCTCGATCGCCTGCGGCACGACGACGAGCGGCTGAACAACTACCGCGCCAGCTACGTGATCGCCGAGGGTCCCGCCGACGACAGTTCGTACCTCGACTCGAAGTTCGCGCCGGCGAAGCAGCGCCAGGAAGCCGTCGTCAAGGGCATCACGCCGATCCAGCCGGCGCCGGTCGCGACGCAGGCCACTGCGGCCGAAGCCGAGCGCCAGCACGTGCCCGAAGCCGCCGCCGCCGCGCTTGCGCCGCGAGCGGTCGCCGCGGGCGCCCCCGCCAACGAGGGCTTCATCGGCCGACTGCTGCGTCTGTTCCGCAAGCCCGCCGCGAACGAAGCCCCTGCAGCCGCCCAGCCGGCCGCCACCGGCTGCGCCCCGGCGCTCGCGGCGCCGCAGGCGACGGCCAGGCCCGCGGGTGAGCCGGCTGCCGGCGCGACGTCGCGGCGTGAAGGACGTGAGGGTGGTCGCGACGCCGGACGTGGCCGCGACGGACGTCGTGATGCCGAGGGCCGCGGTCGAGATGGTCGGCCGCCGCGCGAAGAGCGTGGCCGCGATGGCCGCGCCCGCGAGGAGCGCGCCGGCGGTCGTGGTCGCGACGAGCGCGAGGGCCGGGCCCAGGCGGCCGAAGGGGCACAAGCGCAGACCAGCGACGTTGGCGGTCCGCCGCGGGCGCGCGAGGGCCGCGAACCGCGGCGCGAGCGCACGGGGCGTGGACCGGAACAGGCTGAACGCGTCGAGGCAGGTCGCCGAAGCAGCACCGCGCGCCGAAGGCGCACGCCGGGACGGCGAGCAGCGACGCCGCGGTCGCGGCGCGCCTGAAGGATCCGAGGCTGCCGGCGCTGCCGCTGGCGCCCAGGCGCTTGCCGGTGCAACGGGCGAGGCAATGGCCGCGGCGGCGGCAGTGATCGCCGGTCGAGCCGGGTGCCGCTGAGCTCCGCCGCCGTCCCAGGCGCCGGAGGCGTGGCCGACAGCGGCACCGACGGCAGCAGAAGTCGATGCATCCGGCACCACCGAGACGCGCGCCACGGAGGAATCGGGGGCCGAGTTTCCACCGGCCGAGGGCGGTGACGAAGAAGTGCGTCGCGGCCGCAGCCGCCGCCGGCGCGGGCGCCGTGGTGGCGGCGACCGTGGCGAGCGCGGCGCTGGCGACGAGGCGACGGGCGTCGAAGAAGGCGCCGCCGAAGCGGGCGCCTCGACCGAGACCGCACCGATTGGCGCGGCGGGCGAAGGCGAACGCGCCGAAGGCGCAGCAGCGCCGCGCGGCGAACGCCGACGCCGCGAGCCGCGCGTGATGCCTGCCGCGGAGACCCCAGCCGCCGAGACGCCTTCTGCAGATACGCAGGCCGCAGCGATTCCGGCCCCGGCAATTCCGGTCGCGGAAGCGCCGGCCTCGGCTGCCGCAGCAGCCGAGCCGCTCCCCGCCGCTGCGATCGTCGAGCAGCCGGCCGCACGGGCGGTCGAAGCCGCCGCTCCGGCAGCGGAGAATGTCGGCGTCGCGGCGCCGACAGTCGAAACTCCAGCGCCACAACCGGAAACGGCAGGCACCGCGAGCGCGCCGCTCGCCCGCCCGACCGTCGAGCCGGTCGCCGAGCCGGTCGCCGAGCCGAGCGCCCAGCCGGTCGCCGAGCTGGCCGTAGCAGCGGTCGAGCCTGCTGCACCGAGCGCGGCGCCAGCCCCGGCGCCGATGGCGCAACCGGCGCCCGCGATCGCTGCTGCACCGGTCGCAGCGACAGCTCCGATCACCGCGCCCGCGCCGTCGCCCAGGGCTATGCGGCGCGAGGAGGTCGAGTCGATAGCCGCCGGCGTGGGGCTGGAGTTGGTCGAGACCCGTCCGCAGCAGCTCAGCCTGGACGTGTCGGCCTCGGTTCCCGCGCCGCGTCCGACGCGCCAGCGCCGCCCGCGTGTGACCCCGCCCAGCGAACCGCTGCAGCAGGTCGAAACGCAACCGGGTGGTGAGCCGCTCTGATCGCAGCGGGACGGCGCCCGCCGGAAAGGCGGCGCCGTCCGGGCCGCCGCGCGCTCCCTGGCACGCCCCCGGGCCTGCGCGTCGTGGTGTTTTCGGGCCGAGCTGCGCGGCCGGTTGCTAAGATGCCTTCGCCATTCATCGACTCCGCATGACCGAGCGCATCATCCCCATCGCGGACGCCCGCTACCAGGCGCCCGTTCCGCACGTCCCCGAATCGCCGTCCCCGCCGGTCGGACACCTGTCCGACGCTCGCGGACGCCGCCTGCACGACCTGCGCATCTCGGTCACCGATCGCTGCAACTTCCGCTGCACGTACTGCATGCCGAAGGCGGTGTTCGACAAGGACTACCGATTCCTGCCGCAGGCATCGCTGCTGAGCTTCGAGGAGATCACCCGGCTGGTGCGAATCTTCATCGGACACGGTGTCGAGAAGATCAGGCTGACGGGCGGCGAGCCCCTTCTGCGCAAGGATCTGCACCAGCTGATCGCGATGCTGGCGCAGCTCAGGACAGCTGCGGGCGAACCGCTGGACCTGACCCTGACCACGAACGGATCGATCCTGCCGCGCAAGGCGCAGGCCTTGCGCGACGCCGGCCTGCAGCGCATCACGGTCAGCCTCGATGCGCTCGACGATCGCGCGTTCCGGGCGATGAACGACGTCGACTTCCCCGTCTCTGACGTGCTGGCCGGCATCGAGGCGGCCGACCGCGCCGGGCTGTCGCCCCTGAAGATCAACATGGTCGTCAAGCGCGGCGTCAACGACCACGAGATCGTGCCGATGGTGCGGCATTTCCGCGGCAGCGGACACATCGTTCGCTTCATCGAGTTCATGGACGTCGGTGCATCCAACGGCTGGCGCCTGGACGACGTCGTTCCGAGCGCCGAGGTCGTGCGCCGTATCGCCGAGGTGTTCCCGCTCGAGCCGATCGATCCCAACTATCCGGGCGAAGTCGCCGAGCGCTGGCGCCTGGCCGACGGCACGGCCGAGATCGGTGTGATCTCGTCGGTCACCCAGCCTTTCTGTGCCGGCTGCACACGCGCGCGCCTGTCGACCGAGGGCAAGCTGTACACCTGCCTGTTCGCGAGCAGCGGCCACGATTTTCGCGCCCTGCTTCGCGCCGGCCACAGCGACGCCCAGATCGGCGGCGCACTTGCCGCGCTGTGGCGCGAGCGCGATGACCGCTACTCCGAGATTCGCTCGGCGAACACGACGGACCTGCGCCGCATCGAAATGTCGTACATCGGCGGCTGACACCGCCACCGTCCGGTCGCCGCCATGATCCGTCTCAGCGATGCCGCACGGCCTGCAACCTACACGGTCGAGGCGCTCGACGAGCTCGGCGACACGGTGGCCACCCGCATCGCCGGCGAACATCCCCTCACGCTGTATCTCGACAAGCGCGAACTGGTCACGCTGATGACGCTGGGCGCCGCGCCCGAGCACCTTGCCATCGGCTACCTGCGCAACCAGCGCTTGGTCGATGCGCCGGAGCAGCTTGCCGCCGTGCAGGTCGACTGGTCGACGGGCGCGGTCGCGGTCACCTCGCGCCAGTTCGAGGCGACCGGCCGCACGCTCTGGGAGGATCCCTCGTCGACCGTCCGCTCGGAACGCCTCGCGCGCCGCACCGTCACCACCGGCTGCGGCCAGGGGACGGTATTCGGCGACCTGATGGACGACGTCGACCGGATCCGGCTTGCCGGCGATGCGACCCTGTCCGAAGCGACGCTGCTGGCGGTGATGGACGGCGTGCGGCGGCACGAGTCGATCTACAAGCAGGCCGGCGCCGTTCACGGCTGCGCCTTGTGCGCCAACGCGGGCCCCGGCACCGGCGAGATCCTGTCGTTCGTCGAGGACGTCGGACGTCACAACGCCGTCGATGCGATCGCCGGGTGGATGTGGATGAACGGCGTCGACGGCGGCGACAAGGTCTTCTACACCACCGGGCGCCTGACCTCCGAGATGGTGATCAAGTGCGCCCAGATGGGCATCCCGTTCCTGCTGTCGCGCTCCGGCCTGACGCAGATGGGCTACGAACTCGCCTCACGGGTCGGCATCACGATGATCGGACGCTGCCAGGGCCGGCACTACCTCGTGTTCACGGGCCGGCAGCGCTTCCTCGCGACGCGCGAGCGCTCCACGTCCTCCGCATCGGGTGCGGGGGGATGATGCCCACCGCGTCGGCAACCGGAGTGATCCTCGCGGGCGGGCTCGGCAGACGCATGAGTCCCGACGGCGGAACCAGCGACAAGGGGCTGCGTATCCTGTCCGGCCGGCCGATGATCGAGCACGTCATCGAGCGCTTCGCGCCCCAGGTCGCACACCTGCTGATCAACGCAAACCGCAACGCGGATGCCTATGCGCGCTACGGACACCCGGTCGTACCCGACCGGATCACCGGCCACGTCGGCCCCCTGGCGGGCCTGCATGCCGGCATGACCGCGGCCGGCACGCGCTACGTCGCGACGGTGCCCTGCGATTCCCCATTCCTGCCGCTCGACCTGGTCGCGCGGCTGTCGGCGGCGCTCGGCACGGGGCGGCACCGCCTGGCGGTCGCCAGCGCCGGCGGGCGCATCCAGCCGGTCTTCGTGCTGGCGGAGCGCGCGCTGCTGCCCGACCTCGAGGACTACCTCGCCAGCGGCGAGCGCAAGATCGACCTCTGGTTCCGCCGCTTCGACGTGGTCGAGGTCGAATTCGACGACGCCAACGCCTTCGTCAACATCAACACGCCCGACGAACTGCTCGGGCACGAGTCGCGATGACCCAAGCCCGAACCCTGGCCGAGGCGATCGGCTGCCTGTCCGACTACGACCCCAACGCACTGCCGGTCGCCTCGGCACAGACCGTGATCGACGCGCTCGTGCGGCCGGTGCAGGCGGTCGAGTCCGTGACGATCCGTGCGGCGCTCGGCCGCGTGCTCGCGAGCGACGTGATGTCGCCGATCGACGTGCCGGCCCACGACAACTCGGCGATGGACGGCTACGCGCTGCGGGCCGCCGACCTGTCGCCCGCGGGGCCGACGCGCCTGCCGATCGTCGGCACGGCACTGGCCGGCACGCCGTTACGACGGCGTGGTGGCAGCCGGTGCAGGCGGTGCGCGTGATGACCGGCGCCGTGATGCCCGCGGGCTGCGACACGGTCGTCGTGCAGGAGTCGGTGCCCGTCGAAGCGGGCACGGTCACCGTGCCCCCTGGCCAGGTCGCCGGGCAGAACCGGCGCCTGCGCGGCGAAGATCTCTGCGCCGGGCGCCCGGCCCTGCACGCGGGCCGCATCGTCACCCCCGCCGACCTCGGCCTGCTCGCGTCGCTCGGCATCGCCGAGGTGCCCGTCCGCCGGCGACTGCGCGTCGCCTTCTTCTCCACCGGCGACGAACTGCGCTCGATCGGCGAGCCCCTCGGCGCCCGGCCAGATCTACGACAGCAACCGCTACACGCTGTGGGGCATGCTGACGCGACTGGGCGTCGACCTGATCGACATGGGCGTGGTGCCCGACCGTCCCGAAGCACTGGAGGCCGCCGTGCGCTCGGCGGCCGCGTGTGCGGACGCGATCATCTCCAGTGGCGGCGTGTCGGTCGGCGAGGCCGACTACACGCGGGACATCATGGCGCGGCTGGGGGAAGTCGCCTTCTGGACGATCGCGATGCGGCCAGGCAGGCCGCTGGCTTTCGGCCGGATCGGCGAGGCCTGCTACTTCGGACTGCCGGGCAATCCGGTGGCCGTGATGATCACCTTCTATTTCTTCGCCCGCGACGCGCTGCTGCGCATGATGGGCGCCGGGCCTCGCCAGCAGCTGTACCTGCGCGCCACAAGCAGCGACGCGTTCCGCAAGAAGCCGGGCCGCACCGAGTACCAGCGCGCGCGCCTCACCGCCGGTCCGGACGGCCGCATGCAGGTCGCGTCGCTCGGCAACCAGGGCTCGGGCGTGCTGCGTTCGATGTCCGAGGCCAACTGCATCGTCGTGCTCCATCACGACCAGGGCAGCGTCGCGCCCGGCGACGCGGTCGACTGCCTGCCGTTCGACGGGCTGATCTGAGCGCGCGCCTGCGAACGACTGCGCCCGTGCCGGGCGCATCAACGAAAAAGCCGGCCATCGGCCGGCTCCGCTTCGAGTGCGCGTAGCGCCGTCGGCCCTGCACCGACGCCACGCGTGCTCGCCGTACGTTCAGCGTTTAACGCTCAGCTGCCCCGGCAGGCTCGCGTAATACGCGGCCAGATTCTGGATGTCCTGCTTCGAGAGCTGCTTGGCCTGCCCGGCCATGATCGCGTTCTTGCGCGCTTCGCTCTTGTAGTCGAGCAGCGCGCGTTCGAGAAAGTCGCGATGCTGGCCGGCCAGCTTCGGATAGGAGGGATCGATCGGCGTGTTGCCGTCCTTGCCGTGGCAGGACGCGCAGACCTGATCGGCCTTCTCCTTGCCCTTCGCAATGTCGGCGGCGTTCGCGCCGGTCGCCAGCAGGACCGCGGCAGCGGCCGACAGCAGTCGGATCTTCGTTGTCATGGTCTTGGTCCTCACTTCGAGCCGTAGTACGCGGCCAGGTCGGCGATGTCCTGGTCGGACAGACTGCCGGCGATGCCGCGCATCGTCGGATGGCTGCGCTCGCCCTTGCGATAGGCGACCAGCGCGTTCTCGATGTACTTGGCGCTCTGCCCGGCGATCATCGGCACCGAATAGACCGACGGGAACGATGCCTTGTAGCCGCCGATCGAATGGCAGCCGATGCACATCGACACCTTGGATTTCGCCGCGTCGGCGTTGCCCTGGGCCGAGGCGGCCGAGGGGACGGCCGCGACGATGGCGGCGAGAACGAGTTTTCTGGACATATCCACCCGAAGTGCGAGGTTCGAGAACGTCTTCGCCGGCCCGATCCGGCACCCCGCCGGCGACCAGACCGGCATGGTTCGGAAACTGCCTGTTGCCGTCACTGAAACAGGAAGGTGACTGGCGAAGTGCTTGTTTTTGAACGGAAAGGCGGATTCTAGCCGAGTGCCGAAAGCGACGTCCAGTGCGAACGCGGAAACGCATTCCATACCGTATACTCGAACCACAACCCACTCATGCCAGACCACCACGATGCGCTTCGAAGGCACTTCTAGTTACGTCGCAACCGACGACCTCAAGCTGGCGGTCAACGCCGCGATCACCCTGCAACGCCCCCTGCTCATCAAGGGCGAACCCGGCACCGGCAAGACCATGCTCGCCGAAGAGGTCGCCAAGGGTCTCGGCATGCCGCTGCTGCAGTGGCACATCAAGTCCACGACCAAAGCGCAGCAGGGGCTGTACGAGTACGACGCGGTTTCGCGGCTGCGCGACTCGCAGCTCGGCGACGAGCGCGTCAAGGACATCCACAACTACATCGTCAAGGGCGTGCTGTGGCAGGCCTTCGAGGCCGACAAGCCGGTCGTGCTGCTGATCGACGAGATCGACAAGGCCGACATCGAGTTCCCCAACGACCTGCTGCGCGAACTCGACCGGATGGAGTTCTACGTCTACGAGACGCACCAGATGGTCCGGGCGCGCCACCGTCCGGTCGTGATGATCACGTCGAACAACGAGAAGGAACTTCCGGACGCGTTCCTGCGTCGCTGCTTCTTCCACTACATCAAGTTCCCCGACAAGGACACGATGCAGGCGATCGTCGACGTGCACTATCCGACGCTGAAGAAGGACCTGCTGAAGGAAGCGATGGAGTCCTTCTTCCAGATCCGCGAGCTTCCCGGTCTGAAGAAGAAGCCGTCCACGTCCGAGCTGCTCGACTGGCTCAAGCTGCTGGTCGCGGAAGACATCCCGCCCGAGGCGCTGCGCTCGCAGGACTCCAAGCAGGTGATCCCGCCGCTGCACGGCGCGCTGCTGAAGAACGAGCAGGACGTGCACCTGTTCGAGCGCCTGATCTTCATGGCGCGGCACAACCGCTGATTGCCGTCGCAGGCCGGCCGGACCGATGATGTCGCTCGCCCCGTGGCCGCCTGAGCCGATCGTTCTGCAAGGCGACGTGGTCCGGCTCGAGCCGCTGACACCCGATCACGCGGCCGGTCTTGCCGAGGCGACGCGCGACGGCGAACTGTGGAACCTCTGGGTGACGGCAGTCCCTTCCCCCGAGGCGATCCCCGCCTGGATCGACACGGCACTCGCGCTGCAGCGCGCCGGCAGGGCGTTGCCGTTCGTGGTGCGCCGGCTGCGCGACGAACGGATCGTCGGCTCGACGCGCTACATGAACATCGAGGAACAGCAGCGCCGCCTCGAGATCGGCACCACGTGGTATGCCCGGTCGGTGCAACGCTCGGCACTGAACACCGAATGCAAGAAGCTGTTGCTGAAGCACGCGTTCGAGTCGCTCGGATGCCTCGCGGTCGAATTCCGCACGCACTGGTTCAATCACGCCTCGCGCGAGGCGATCGCGCGGCTCGGCGCCAAGCAGGACGGCGTGCTGCGCAATCATCAGCGCCTGCCCGACGGCAGCTTGCGCGACACCGTCGTGTTCTCGATCATCGACAGCGAGTGGCCGGCAGTGCGCCGGCACCTCGGCGTACGTCAGGCTCGCCTGACGGCACCCTGACCAGACCGCCCTTTTTTCACCCCCCGCTCGAGCGAGGTTCGACATGCTGATCGACTATTTCCTCCACCTGCGCAACTCCAAGCTGCCGG
Organism: uncultured beta proteobacterium; assembly: GCA_963849015.1. GTDB lineage: Bacteria > Pseudomonadota > Gammaproteobacteria > Burkholderiales > Burkholderiaceae_E > Quisquiliibacterium. Next base: position 820,083 of record CAWKFK010000006.1, on the reverse strand, counting down.
TGTCGATCAAGGAATACCTGATGCTGCTCGAGGCGATCGGCAAGCACGTGATCGGGCCCTCGGTCGACGAGTTCTACTATCTGTCGCGCGCGACGCTGGTCAAGGACGAGCGCAACTTCGACAAGTTCGACAAGGCCTTCGCCGCCTACTTCAAAGGCGTGCACGCCCTGCCCGGCTTCGACCTCGAACTGCCGATGGAGTGGCTCAAGCGCCAGTTCCAGCGCGAGTTCACCGCCGAGGAGAAGGCCGCGATCGAAGCCATGGGCGGTCTCGACAAGCTGCTCGAGCGGCTCAAGCAGCTGCTCGAAGAGCAGAAGGACCGCCACGAAGGCGGCAACAAGTGGATCGGCACGAACGGCACCTCACCGTTCGGCAATGGCGGCTTCAACCCCGAAGGCATCCGCGTGGGTGGCCCGTCGGCCGGCAACCGAACCGGCGTCAAGGTGTGGGAGCAGCGCGCCTACCGCGACTACGACGACCAGGTCGAACTCGGCACGCGCAACATCAAGATCGCGATGCGGCGGCTGCGCAAGTTCGCGCGCGAAGGCGCCGAGGACGAGCTCGACCTCGACGGCACGATCTCGAACACCGCGCGCAACGCCGGCTACCTCGACATCAAGATGCGCCCGGAGCGGCACAACACCATCAAGGTGCTGATGCTGCTCGACGTCGGCGGCACGATGGACGACCACATCAAGCAGACCGAGGAACTGTTCTCGGCGGCGAAGACCGAGTTCAAGCACCTCGAGTTCTACTACTTCCACAACTGCGTCTACGACCACGTCTGGAAGAACAACCGCCGGCGCCACTCCGAGCGCTTCTCGACCTGGGACGTGATCCGCAAGTACAACGCCGACTACCGGCTGATCTTCGTGGGCGACGCGACGATGAGCCCCTACGAGATCCTGCAGCCGGGCGGATCGGTCGAGTACAACAACGAGGAGGCTGGCGCGATCTGGCTGCGCCGGCTCGCCGAGCGCTTCCCGAAGTTCGCGTGGCTGAACCCCGAGCCGGAAGGCGTCTGGGAGTACCGACAGTCGATCGCGGTGATCAAGCAGGTGCTGGCCAACCGGATGTATCCGGTGACGCTGGCGGGCCTGGAGCGCGCGATGCGCGAGTTGTCGAAGTAGGCGACGCGCACGACATCGGTTCGAGGGGCGCCTGCGGGCGCCCTTTTCGTTCGCGTCCGGCCGCACTGGCCGGCCGGATGCAGTCAGCGATCGATCGGCGGCGCCGCCCTCAGCACCTCTTCCAGCGTCGTCACGCCCTGCGCGATCTTCTGCGCGCCCGACAGCCGCAACGGCCGCAGGCCGCCGCGGATCGCTGCATCGCGGATCGCGCGCAGGTCCGGCTTGTCGCAGACCAGCCCCTTCAGTTCGTCGGTCAGCAACAGCAGTTCGTAGATGCCCGCACGGCCCTGGTAGCCGGTCATGCGGCATTCGACGCAGCCGACGGCGCGGTACAGCCGTGACGGCATGCGCGCGCGGAACGGACTGATCAGCGACTTCCACTGCGCCTCGCTGATCTCGCCGCCGTCCTGCTTGCAGTGCGGGCACAGCGTGCGAACGAGACGCTGCGCCATCACCCCCACGACGGTGGCATTCAACAGGTAGGCCGGCACCCCCAGGTCGAGCATCCGCGTGACCGCCGACGGCGCGTCGTTGGTGTGCAGCGTCGACAGCACCAGGTGGCCGGTCAGCGCAGCCTGGATCGCCATCTCGGCCGTCTCCAGGTCGCGTATCTCGCCGACCATGATGATGTCCGGATCCTGGCGCATCAGCGACCGGATGCCATCGGCGAACGACAGGTCGATGCCGTGGTGCACCTGCATCTGGTTGAAGCTGGGCTCGACCATCTCGATCGGGTCCTCGACCGTGCAGACGTTGACCTCCTCGTTGGCGAGCTGCTTGAGCGTCGTGTACAGGGTCGTCGTCTTGCCCGAACCGGTCGGCCCGGTGACCAGCACGATGCCGTTGGAGCGGTCGGTCATCGCGTTCCACAGGCTGCGGTCCTCGTCGGAGAATCCCAGCTCGGAGAAGTCGCGAACCAGCACCTCCGGATCGAAGATGCGCATCACGAGCTTTTCGCCGAACGCGGTCGGCAGCGTCGACAGGCGCAGCTCGACCTCGCGGCCGGTGCCCGAGCGTGTCTTGATGCGGCCGTCCTGCGGGCGGCGCTTTTCGACCACGTCCATGCGGCCGAGCAGCTTCAGGCGACTGGTCATCGCCGACAGCACCGATGCCGGCACCTGGTAGACGTTGTGCAAGACGCCGTCGATTCGGAATCGCACCGCGCCGAATTCGCGCCTGGGCTCGAGGTGGATGTCGCTGGCCCGCTGGTCGAAGGCGTACTGCAGCAACCAGTCGACGATCGTGACCACGTGCTGGTCGTTCGCGTCCAGGCTCTTCGCGGTGCGGCCGAGTTCGACCAGCTGCTCGAAGTTGTTGTGCGTATTGGTCGCGCCGTTCTTCTGCGCGTCGCGCACCGACTTCGCCAGGCTGAAGAACTCGGCGATGTAGCGCGTGATGTCCAGCGGATTCGCGACGACCCGTTTGATCTCGCAGCGCAGCAGCTGCGACAGCTCGGCGATCCAGTCCGTCATGAACGGCTCGGCGGTCGCGATCACGACCTCGCCGGGCCGGACTTCGACCGGCAGGATGCGGAACCGCGACGCGTACTGGCTCGACATCACCTCCGCCACCCGCGAGAAGTTCACCCGCAGCGGATCGATGTGCACGAACGGCAGCCCGACACGCCCGGCGAGCCACTCGGTCAGCGCCTCCAGATCCAGGGTGCGGTGCGGGGGCCTGGCTCCGCGCAGCTTGCGCTGCGCGATCAGCACCAGGGCATGCTGATCGGAGTTCGTCAGGCGCGCGTACAGCGCACTCTTCATGCCGTCCTCGGCCGAGATCATGCCGTCGGCGACCAGCGCATCGAGCAGCACGGGCACCTGGACACGCTGGCCGGGGCGGCCGATCGGCTCCGACATCGGGCCTGCGCCGGCCGTACCGATCCCGGTCGTACCGATCCCGGTCGTACCGATCCCGGTCGTACCGATCCCGGTCGTACCGATGCCGGCTGTACTGGTGGCGGCCGCACTGGTGCCGGCCGTACCGGTGCCGGCCGGTTTCACGGCGGGATCGACGTCGGGAGTCAGCAGCGCGTTCATGGAATCCGGGTCCTGGGTGACGGCCGGCAATCGACCGACCGAACCCGAGGGATCCGACCGGCGCACGGCCTCTGCTGGAACGGTAGCAGCGCATCCGCGCACCCCGCCGCGGACACGGACGGGCGGCGGATCAGACCGTGCAGGCGGAAGTGCCCAGTTGCGTGCGCAGCCCGGCGACCCAGTCGCGGGCTTCGAAGCCGAACCGGCGCTCGAGCAGCGCCGCGCGCTCGTCCAGCTGGCGCCAGTCGACACGCAGCGGCGGCCCCTGGAATGCGAGCACGACGCGATTGCCGGCGGCCCCGGGCGGAAGCAGCAGCAGCCGGCCGCCGAACGCGGCGTCCAGATGCCGCAGGTTGCGCTCGAAGGAGGCGTGCTCGCCGAACAGGTTGACGGTGCAGATGCCGGTGTCGGACAGCGCGCGTCGGCAGCTTCGGTAGAAACGGACCGAGTCCAGGACCGGACCGCGCGCGTGCATGTCGTAGAGGTCGACCTGAACCACCCCGAAGCGCCCGGCGACGCCGGGCCCCATCAGGTGCGCCTGCGCATCGTCCTCGAAGACCCGCAGGCGGGGGTGCCCGGCCGGCAGCGCGAACCAGCGCTCGGCCGCACGGATCACCTGACCGCTGATCTCGACCGTCGTGACCGCGCTGTCCGGCAGGTGCTTCAGGCAGAACCGAGCCAGCGCGCCGGCGCCGAGCCCCAACTGCAGAATCTCGCGCGGCGCCTGCAGGAACAGCATCCACGCCATCATCTGGCGCACGTAGTCGAGGACGATGCGGTCGGGTCTGCGGACCTGCATCGCACCCTGCACCCACTCGGAACCGAAGTGCAGGTAGCGCACCCCGTCCTGCTCGGACAGGGTGATCTGGACGTCGTCGCCGGCGTGGCGCTGCGTCCGGCTCATCGCCGCTGTCCGTTCATCGGCCTGTCGCGCCCATTGCGGCCTGCCTTGCGTCGTCCTGCCTCAGGCAATCACCCCGATTCGCCGACGCAGCATCATCGCCCCACGGCGCCCCCGCGCGCCACGCCGCGAGCTTCTCGTCCATGCCCAGCCGCGCGTTCGCCGGACTGGTCGACGGCAGCACGCACACCCGGAAGCCGGCCGCCTCGAAGCGCGCCGCAAAGCGTCCGGCGGTGCGCCCGTTGAACAGCACGCGCTCGATGCACGGCGCGATCGCGTGCAAGCGGGCGAAGTCGTTGCGGCCTCCGCGGCCTCGATGTCGGCATCGAGGCTGCCTTCGCGGCGGCAGGCACCCAAAACGTCCCACAGCGCGATGCGGTGCGCGCGCAGCCGCTCGTAGCGCTGCGGGAATGGCAGGCCGGCGAGAGGTTCTCCGACAAGCGCCGACAGGATCGGCCAGAACTGGTTGCGGGGGTGCGCATAGTAATGCCCGGCGGCCAGCGATGCCTCGCTCGGAAAGCTGCCGAGGATCAGCACGCGCGCGTGCCGGTCGATCACCGGCGCAAAGCCGGTCAGGCGCGTCACGACGTTGCGCCCCGCCGATCAGCCGCGCGCATCGAGCAGCATCGCGTTGAGCCGGCGCACGAAGGCGGCCGGTTCCGCGAGCTGGCCGCCTTCGGCCAGCAGCGCCTGCTCGAACAGCAGGCTCGCCCAGTCGTCGAAGCCGTCGGTGGCGGCGCGCAGCCGCTCGACCAGCGGGTGCTTCGGATTCAGCTCCAGCACCGGCTTGCGGTCGGGCGCCTTCTGGCCGGCCTGCCGCAGCAGCCGCTCGAGATGGCCGCTGATCTCGCCCTCGTCGGACACCAGGCAGGAAGGCGAATCGGTCAGGCGGTTGGTGATGCGCACGTCCTTGACGCGCTCGCCGAGCGAGGCCTTGACGCGTTCGACCAGGTCCTTGAACTCGTCGGCGACCTTGCGCGCCTCCTCCTTCTCGGTCTCGTTCTCGAGCTCGCCCAGGTCGAGGCCGCCGCGCGCCACCGACACCAGTTCCTTGCCCTCGAAGTCGTTCAGGAAGGACAGCATCCACTCGTCGACCCGGTCGGTCAGCAGCAGCACTTCGACGCCCTTGGTGCGGAACACCTCCAGGTGCGGACTGCTGCGGGCCGCGCGACCGTTGTCGGCGGTCACGTAGTAGATGCCCTTTTGCCCCTCCTTCATCCGCGACACGTAGTCGGCGAGCGACACGGACTGCGCATCGGAATCGAGGTGCGTCGACGAGAAGCGCAGCAGCTTCGCGATCCGCTCGCGGTTGCCGAAGTCCTCGCCGATGCCCTCCTTGAGCACCTGGCCGAACTCCTTCCAGAACCCCGCGTACTTGTCCTTGTCGTTGTCGGCCATGTCCTCGAGCATGCCGAGCACGCGCCGCGTGCAGCCCTCGCGGATCGCCTTGACGTCGCGGCTCTCCTGCAGGATCTCGCGCGACACGTTCAGCGGCAGATCGGCCGAATCGACGACGCCGCGAACGAAACGCAGATACGCCGGCAACAGCTGCTCGGCGTCGTCCATGATGAAGACGCGGCGCACGTACAGCTTGATGCCGTGGCGATGGTTGCGGTCGAACAGATCGAAGGGCGCTTTCGCCGGCACGTACAGCAGCTGGGTGTACTCGCTGCGGCCCTCGACGCGGTTGTGCGTGTAGGCCAGCGGCTCGCCGCCGTCGTGGGCGATGTGCTGGTAGAAGGCCTTGTACTGCTCGTCGGTGATCTCGGACTTCGGCCGCGTCCACAGCGCGCTGGCCTGGTTCACGGTCTCCCATTCGTCCGTCGTCTTCTGCTCGCCCGCGTCCTTGTCCCACTCCTCCTTGCGCATGCGGATCGGCAGCGAGATGTGGTCGGAGTATTTGCGCAGGATCGAGCGCAGCTTCCAGCCGGACAGCAGGTCGGTGCTGGACGTGTCGCCCTGGTCGGCGTCGCCTTCGCCTTTGCGCAGGTGCAGGACGATCTCGGTGCCGCGCGGCGCGCGCTCGACCGTCTCGACGGTGAACTCGCCGCTGCCGTCGGACTCCCAGCGCACGCCCTCGGCGGCGGGCAGGCCGGCGCGGCGCGAGTGCACCGTGACCCGGTCGGCGACGATGAACGACGAGTAGAAGCCGACGCCGAACTGGCCGATCAGCTGCGCGTCGCGCGCCTGGTCGCCGGACAGCTTGCCGAAGAACTCGCGGGTGCCCGAGCGGGCGATCGTGCCCAGGTTGGCGACCACCTCGTCGCGCGACATGCCGATGCCGTTGTCGGCGATCGTCAGCGTGCCCGCGTCCTTGTCGAAGCTCACGTCGATGCGCAGCTCTGCATCGCCTTCGTACAGCTCGGGCCGGTCGATCGCCTCGAAGCGCAGCTTGTCGCAGGCGTCCGACGCGTTCGACACCAGTTCGCGCAGGAAGATCTCGCGATTGCTGTACAGCGAATGGATCATCAAGCTGCAGCAGCTGCTTGACCTCGGTCTGGAAGCCGAGCGTTTCCTTCATGTCACCCATGGTCTGTGTTCCGGAACTGAGAGGATGGATCGTGGTCGGGCCGTGACACCCGGTCTCGCGCGTATATCGGGGCGCAGCGCCGGATTTCAAGAGGCAGACCGCGTCGGCTTCCCGGACGGCCGCGCCGGGGCCGCTTCGGCCGTGGGCGCGAACGCGGGCGGGTGCCGCGCCCGCCTACCACCCTGAGCCCTCCGCCCTCCGGCCTCCGCCCCCGGCCCCGGCCCCGGCCCTGAGCCCTCAAGCATCGGCGCGTTGCAGACACCGATCCAGCTGCCCGAGCATGCGCGGGTTCGAACTGGTCGCGACGTTGAAGCGCATCCAGGTGCTGGGACGCTGGTCCGGCAGGAACAGGCTGCCGGGCGCCATCAGGAAGCCGTGTTCGAGCATCTGCTGCGCGACCGGATTGGTGTCGATGCCGGCATCGACCCACAGAAACATGCCCGTCGACGGCGTCGCGAACGGCTTCAGGCCCAGCCGCTCGAGCTGGCGCAGCACCGGCTCGCGATTGCGGGCCAGGCGGTCGCGCAGGCGGTGCAGGTGCCGGCGATAGTGCCCCTCGGAGAGCACGCGGTAGACGATTCGTTCGCCGAACTCCGGACTGGTCAGCCCGATCAGCATCTTCAGGTCGGTCAGCCGGCGCGCGAGCTCGGGCGCGCAGGCGACGAAGCCGACCCGCAGGTTCGCCGCGAGCGTCTTCGAGAACCCTCCGAGGTAGATCACGCGCTGCAGCTGGTCGAGCGAGGCCAGCCGGATCGCCGACTGCGCGGCCGCGCCCGGATGCAGGTCGCAGTAGACGTCGTCCTCGACGACCATGAAGTCGTGCTCGGCGGCCATGCGCAGGATCCGGAATGCGGTCGACGCGGCCATCGAGGTGCCGGTGGGGTTGTGCAGCACCGACGAAGTGACGAACAGCCGGGGCCGGTGCTCGCGCACCAGCGCCTCGAGGCGCTCCAGATCCGGGCCGTCGGGCCGGCGCGGCACGCCGATGATCCGGGCGCCGAGCTGGGCATAGCGTCCGAACAGCAGAAACCAGGAGGGCTCGTCGACCAGGACCGTGTCGCCGGGTCCCAGCAGATGCTGCGCGACCAGGTCGAGGCCCTGGGTGACGCCGTTCGTGGTCAGGATCTGTTCGGCGGTGGTCCGGATCTCCAGCTCCGCGAGCTTCAACTGCAATTGCTGGCGCAGCGGCAGGTAGCCCTGCGGATGACCGTAGTCGAGAAAGGCCGCGCCGCTGCTGCGCCCCAGTGCCCGCAGGCTCGACGACACCAGCCCCTCGTCGAGCCAGTCGGGCGGCAGCACGCCGCCGCCCGGCATGTCGCGCGGCGGCAGACGCTTGAACATGTTGCGCAGCAGCCAGACCACGTCCACCGTGCCGCTCGGCGCATCGGCCCAGGCGCGCGCGCTGGCCAGCGCGGCGGCCGGAGTGCGCTCGCGGACGTAAAAACCCGAGCCGCGGCGCGACTCGAGGTAGCCGCGCGCGACCAGCCGGTCGTAGGCTTCGACCACGGTGAAGCGCGAGACGCGGTGCTCGGTCGCGAACCGGCGGATCGACGGCATCCGCGAGCCCGGCCGGATCACGCGCTCGTCGATCCGCGCGCCGTACCAGGCGACGATCTGCTCGACCAGCGTCACGTCGCTGGCCGCTGTCAGGAACGATGCTGCGGGCAACGAGGATTCACGCATCATAGGTGTCGGACCAGGGTGACTCGGACCGGCGCCGCAAGTGGCATGGCCAACTGTCCGGGCCACCCAGGGCTACTGATCATCAAACCGTACTGGTACTGTATCTGCACCCTGCGCTACCCTGCAACCCGATGAACAACCGGCCGGTCACCACCGAATCGCGCGGCGCGCTCTACGCCTTCGTCGGCGTGCTGATGTTCGCTGCAACGCTGCCGGCCACACGGCTCGCGGTCGACGCGTTCGATCCGTGGTGGGTGGCGCTGGCGCGCGCGGAGTTCGCCGCGGCGCTGGGGGCGCTGGCGCTCTGGCTTACCCGCCAGCCGTGGCCGCAGCGTTCGCAGTGGCCCGCGCTCGGCATCACCGCGGCCGGCGTCGTGCTCGGCTTCCCGCTGTTCACCTCGCTGGCGATGACCGGCGCATCCGCCGGCCGCGGCGCGGTCGTGGTCGGGCTCCTGCCCTTCGCCACCGCGGCGGCGGCGGCGCTGCGCAACGGCGAACGTCCCTCGCTCGCGTTCTGGCTGTGCGCAGGTGCCGCCAGCGCGGCGATCACCGTCTGGGCGCTGCACGGCACGACCGTCGCTCCGGGCTGGACCGACGTCGCCCTGCTCGCCGCGGTCGTCGCCGGCGCGCTCGGCTACGCCGAAGGGGGAAGGCTGGCGCGCGCGCTCGGCGGCTGGCAGACGATCGCGTGGGCACTGCTGCTTGCCGCCCCGGTGCTGCTGATCCCGACGCTGTGGCTGAGCTGGTCCGTGCCGCTGCGCCAGGCTCCGGCCTCGGCGTGGGCAGGCTTCGTCTACGTCAGCGTCTTCAGCCAGTTCCTCGGCTTCCTGTTCTGGTACGGCGGCATGGCCATGACCGGGGTCGCACGCGCCTCGCAGATGCAGCTGCTGCAGGTCTTCCTGACCCTGATCATCGCCTGGGCGCTGCTGGACGAACGCATCGAGGCGACGACCTGGCTGGTCGCCGGCCTGGTGGTCCTGCTGATCGGCCTCGGGCGGCGCGCCACGATCCGGCCGGGCTGACGGTTCTCGACCGGCCGAACTCACCGAACTCACCGAACTCACCGAACTCACCGAACTCACCGAACTCACCGAACTCACCGAACTCACCGAACTCACCGAACTCACCGAACTCACCGAACATCCCTCGCGGCCCAGACGGCCGCGCGTCATCGGAGCACCGCGATGCGCCAGCGCACCTTCATGCAGGTCGACGTTTTCACCAGCCAGCCGTTCCTCGGCAATCCGGTCGCAGTGGTTCTCGACGCCGACGACCTCGACAGCGAGCGGATGCAGCGCATCGCGCGCTGGACGAACCTGTCGGAAACCACCTTCGTCCAGAGCCCGACCGAACCCGGTGCCGACTACCGACTGCGCATTTTCACGCCGGCCGCGGAACTGCCGTTCGCCGGCCATCCGACGCTGGGCAGCGCGCACGCCCTGCTGGCAGCCGGACGCGTCGCGCCGCGCGACGGCCGCCTGGTGCAACAGTGCGCGGCCGGCCTGGTCCCGATCCGGCTGGACGTCGCGGCTCCGGGGCTCTGGCTTCGACTGCCGCAGGCGCGGACCACTCCGGTCGACGTCGCGATCCGTGCCGAAGTCGAGCGCATCGTCGGCGCGCCACTCTCCTGCGAGCCGCAGCTGATCGACGTCGGACCGCGCTGGATCGTCGCGCGTCACGCGAACGCGGCAGCGCTGCTCGCGCTGACGCCGGATCTGGCCGCGCTCGAAGAGCTGTCGCTGCGGCTGGGTGCCACCGGGCTGACGCTGTTCGCACCGGGTACCGATCCGTCCACCGATCCGTCAGCCAATTGGGCCACCAACCCAGCCAGCGATTCGGCCAGCGATTCGGCCAGCGATTCGGCCAGCAATCTCGCCACCGATCCAGGCAGCGCTCGCGACAGCGCCTCCGGGCGGCCTCGGGACGCACGGCAGACCGATGACCCAGCGCCGTGGTTCGAGGTGCGCTCGTGGGCACCCGCGCATGGCGTGCCCGAGGATCCGGTCTGCGGCAGCGGCAATGGCTGCGTTGCCGCTTATCTGGCCGGCGACGGCCTCACCAGGCCGTACCGCGCCCGCCAGGGCCGGGCCATCGGCCGCGACGGTCACATCCGCATCCGCTACGACGCCGCCGGCATCGAGGTCGGCGGCGACGCAGTGGTCTGCGTCCGGGGCGAACTGCTCGCCTGAGCGACCCGAGCCTGCGCCGGCAGGCCCGCCCTTCAGACGAAGTGTTCGGCGACCAGCGACGCCGGCACGTCCTCGAAGCGCTTGATCGACCAGTCGGGCTTGCGGTCCTTGTCGATCAGCAATGCGCGCACGCCCTCGGGGAAGTCGGCGTGACGCTGGAACTGGCGCGCCAGGACGAGGTCGAGCTCGAGCGTCTGCGCCAGCGACATCCGGCGCGTGCGCCGCAGGTACTCCCAGGTGACGTGCGCCGCCGTCGGCGAGCCGTTGGTCAGACTGTCGGCGGGCGCCTTGAACCACGGGTCCTCGTCGGCCGCCACGCGCAGAGCGTCGCGCATCGCGGTCACGTTCGGCTGCATCGCGATGAAGCGGATCGCGTCCTGGTACTGCAGCAGGTTCGAAACCGGCAGCCCGGCCTTGAAACGGCGATGCTGCGACATCAGGAACGCGCTCACCAGTTCGCGGTTCAGCGAAGGGTTCTCGCTCCAGTGGATGTCGAGCAGACCGGCATATACCCCGTCGCGCGCCTCGACCGGCACGAAGTAGTCGACCAGCCCGGCGTGCAGCGCATCGGCCTCGTTGACGGTCAGACCGGTCAGCGCCATCAGGATGCCTGCGCCGCCCGGCACGCGGTTCATGAACCAGCCGCCGCCCACGTCCGGGAACAGGCCGATGTGGATCTCGGGCATCGCGATGCGCGCCCGATCGGACACCATGCGGTGGCTGGCCCCGACGGTGAGGCCGACGCCACCGCCCATGCAGATGCCGTGGGCGTAGGAGATCAGCGGCTTCGGGTATTCGTGGATCAGCCGGTCGAGCTGGTATTCGACGTCGAAGAACGCGTCGCCGTAGACGTAGCGATGGTCGCCGCCGGCGCGCACGTTGCGCACCACTTCGGCAACGTCGCCGCCGGCGCTGAAGCCCTTCTCGCCGGCACCGTCGAGCACCACGGCGACGATGCCCTCGTCGGACACCCAGGTCCGGAATTGGTCCAGCAGCAGCCGGCACATCTCGAGGGTGATCGCGTTCAGCTGCTTCGGGCGGTTCAGCGTGGCGAAGCCGACGCGGCGGCCGTTGGCGGTCTTGCGTTCTTCGAACAGGACAGGGAGTTCGCTCATGGGGTTCGTCGGGTTGGAAGGTCGAGCCGCAATGCTAACCGGAGCAAGGGATTTCCCGGGCCAGCGCGGCCTCAGCGCCGCGGCTGGTAGACGCGCGTCTCCCCGTGCCGGAACAGCACGAACTCGTCCTCCGGGACGCCGTGGGCGCGCAGCGCCACCGGCAGTTCGCCGATCGGCTCGTCGAGCGGTTCGTCGGTCAGCTCGAAGGTGCCCCAGTGAATGCCGATCGAGCGGCGCGCCTTCACGTCGCGATGGATCCGCACCGCTTCCTCGGGATCGACGTGCTGCTCCTTCATGAACCAGCGCGGCAGGTAGGCGCCGACCGGGATCGCGGCGAGGTCGAAGCCGCCGAAACGCTCGCCGATGTCGGCGAAATCCTTCGAGTAACCGGTGTCGCCGGCGAAGTAGAAATCGAAGCCGGGCGCGCGAACGACCCAGCCGCCCCACAGCGTGGCATTGCGATCCCAGATGCCGCGCGCACTCCAGTGCTGCGCCGGCACGAAGTGCAGCTCGACGCCGAGCAGCGTCTTGCGATCCCACCAGTCGAAGCGCTCGATGCGCGTGACACCCTGGCCCTTCATCCACAGGTCGATGCCCAGCGGCACGACGAACATCGGCGGCCCGCCCCGTTGTGCCTCCAGCGCCATCACGCTGGCGTAGTCGAGATGGTCGTAGTGGTTGTGCGAGATCAGCACCAGGTCGATCCGCGGCAGCTGCGCCGGCGTCATCGGCAGCGGCGCGCGCCGCTGCGGCCCGGCCCACTGGACCGGGAAAGCGCGCTCCGAGAACTGCGGATCGGTCAGGATATTCAGGCCCGCGACCTGCAGCAGCAGCGTCGAATGGCCGATCCAGGTCGCGGTGATCTGCTCGCGATTGCCGGCGAGGAACGCGAGATCGGGCTGCACCAGCGGGAACGCGTAGCCGTCCACGTGCCGCGACGGCGGCTTCGGATCGCCGTTGCGGGTGCGTTCGAGATACCAGGCGAGCAGTTCGCTGAACGGCTTGCCGCCGGCCGGGCCGTAGTTGTTGACGAAGCCGTCGGGGCGGTGATGCGACCTGGACGCGTCGTAGTACGGGTTGACGCTGCCGCAGCCTGCCAGCATGGCGACGACCCCGAGCAGCAACATCCGCAGCGGCGCTGCGACGGAGCGCCGCCGCGACGCCGGAACCCGTATGCCGGGGGCTGTCTGCACGGGGCGCGTCATGAGCGGATCAAATGATGAAGCATCGGGAACTGTCGTGCGGACCTGGTCGACCCTGACGGCTTGTCGAACCGCTGCGTCTGCCCCCCAACGAAGTGGTTCGACGACGGGTTCGGATGCTCCGCTGCCAACCGGCCCGCTCCCTGGCATGAAGCGGACTGTGATGATGCCGCCGCCAACTCTCCCAAAGCAGAAGTAGCGCTGCTCGTGCTCACAGCCCGGCGAAGACCCTCGCCCCCAGCTGACCGATCTCCTCGTCCTGCTGCGGCGTGCCTCCGCTCTCGCCGATCGCGCCCAGCATCGCGCCGTCTTTCGACCTGAGCACGATGCCGCCCCAGACCGGCGTGTAGAGCGGATCGCCGAACCAGCTGATCTCGCGCCGGTCGTCGCCCAGCGACATGTCGAACAGCCGATCCTTGATCGCCTTGGTGTCCCGCTGCCACTTGGTCGCCGTGTAGGCCTTGTGGTGGCTCATGCGCGCGTTCAGCGCCGAGGCGCCGTCCATGCGCGACAGGTGGATCAGGTCCCCGCCGGCGTCGACGACCGCCGCGGAAAACTTCAGACCGCGCTTCGCCGCCTCCTCGAGCATCGCGTCCACGATCAGACGCGCTTCCTTCAGACCCAGTCGTTCCGCCATGTTCGTCACTCCTCGCGCAAAGTCTCGACACCGAAGACTCCAGACTACGACAGGCGACGTCCCGCGGGGTAATCTGTCGCCTCGTGTCCCACCGCATCGTCCGTCATTTGCTGGAGATCCGCCATGAACATCCTCGAAGCCATTGTCTCCGCCCAGCAGGGAGGCGGAGTACGCCAGATGTCGTCCCGCTTCGGCCTCGACGAAGGCCAGACCCAGTCGGCGATCGAGGCGCTGCTGCCGATGCTGGCCGGTGCAGTGAGCCGCAACGCGTCGACACCGGGCGGGCTCGAAGGCCTGCTCGGCGCGCTCGGCGGCGGCCAGCATCAGCGCTACCTCGACGATCCTTCCGCCCTCGACGAACCCGACACCACGGCCGACGGCAATGCGATCCTCGGCCACCTGTTCGGCAGCAAGGAAGTCAGCCGCGAAGTCGCTTCGCGCGCGTCGGCGCAGACCGGCATCGGCGCGGACATCCTGAAGCAGATGTTGCCGTTGCTGGCCGCGATGCTGATGGGCGGGCTCAGCAAGCGCGCGTCCTCGGGCGGCATGTTCGGCGGAGCGGAGACGCAGGGGGGCATGCCAGGCGCGTTCGGATCGGCCGGCCCGGACGCAGGCGGCTTGCCGGGCGGTTCGCTCGGCGACGTGCTGGGGGGCGCGCTCGGTGGTGCCCTGGGCGGCCGCGCCGGCGCACATCCCGGTCAGGCAGCGGCACCCGGCGGCGGGCTGCTCGAGATGCTCACGCCGATGCTCGACCGCAACCGCGACGGGTCGGCGATGGACGACATCCTGGGCATGGCGGCCCAGTTCCTGAACAAACGCTGAACAGCCCGGCGGCGGCCGTCGCCGTCAACTTCCGAACCAGCGCCGCGATCCGGAGAGCATCGCGCCTGGTCCGGAGAGCATCGCGCTAGTATTGCTGCTCGCAGCAGTTCCCTCGCCGATGGCTCGGGACGGATGCGGCTGCGCCGCGCTCGGGTGGCGCACCTCACGAGCGGCGAGAATCGAAGTGGCGAAAGCCCGTTCCTTCGCGAGCGGGCTTTCTTTCGTGAACGACCAATACGGCGATGCGGGAGACGACGATGGAATTCGACGAGGTAGTCCGGGGGCGCCGGAGCATCCGGGGATACCTGAAGAAGCCGGTCCCCAGGGCACTGATCCGGGAGGTGCTCGAGCTTGCGATGCGCGCGCCGACCTCGCTCAACACCCAGCCCTGGAACTTCTACGTGGTGACCGGCGATGTGCTCGACCGGATCCGCAAGGGCAATGTGGAGCGCAACCTCGCCGGCGTGCCTCACTCGCGCGAATTTCGCATGGGCCCGGGATATGAAGGCGTGCACCGCGAGCGGCAGATCGGGATTGCGAAACAGCTCTTCGCCGCGATGGGCATCGAACGCGACAACAAGGACAAAGCGGGACGACTGGGTCCTGCGCGGATTCCGCCAGTTCGACGCGCCGGTCTCGATCGTCGTGACCTACGACCGCTCGCTGCATGGCAGCGACATCGCCCCGTTCGATTGCGGCGGCGTGGTCAACTGCCTCGTCAATGCCGCCTGGTCGCGCGGGCTCGGCTGCGTCATCAACAGCCAGGGCATCATGCAGTCGCCGGTCGTGCGCGCCGAAGCGGGCATCCCGGACGACCAGGTGATCCAGACCTGCGTCGCCATGGGCTGGCCGGACGACACCTTCCCCGCGAACGCGGTGGTCTCACAAAGAAAGTCCGTCGACGAGGCAGCGGTGTTCGTGGGCTTCGACGACTGACCGGCCGTCCCGATCTTCCCGGTACAGGGTCCGACGATCGGATCGGTTCGGACGCTGCCTGCGCGATCGTCGGGGACGCGCGCAGGCGGTCAATGTCTCGCGACGATCCTGTCCTTGATGCCGTTGTACACCGACCTGGGAATGATCTTCTTCTGCACCAGTTCGTCCTTGCGGGCATAGGGCCGGCCCTTGACGATCGCCGCGGCGCGGGCCTCGCCGATCCCCTTCAGCGTCATCAGCTCGTCCGCCTCGGCCCGATTGATGTCGATCAGCTCGGTCTGCGCCTGCGCAAGGAGCACCGCTTCGCCTTGCGCGGCGGGCACCGCGTCGCCTTGCGCGGCGAATGCGGGGAGGACCGCGGACAGAACCGCAGCAATGCATGCGGCTGCGAGTGCATTCATCATGGATTACCTCCGTCGCGCGATTCCGTCAGCTGGCCACCGCCGCGCTGCTGCGCGCCCGCTCGAACGCGGCCAGCAGCGCCTGCGCGCCCTGCGCTCCGCTGACGCCGAGCTTGCCGTCGATCACGAACAGCGGCACGCCGCTGACGCCCAGGCTGCGCGCGTCGGCATCGGCCTCGCCGGCACGCGTCGCGGCACTGTCACCGTCGTCGTCGAGCACTGCGGCCGCCGCGTCCTCTCCCAGCCCGGCCCGCCGTGCCAGCGCGGCCAGCGTGGCGCGCGACGTCAGGTCGGCCCCCTCCATGAAGTAGGCTCGGAACAGCGTCTCGACCATCCGTTCCTGCAGCGCCGCTCCGCCCTCCTCGGCCGCCGCTGCGATCAGCGCGTGCGCGCGCAGCGTGTTCGGCTGGCGCGTGATCTTCGCGAAGTCGGGCTCGAGCCCGACGGTGCGCGCCGCGGCGCTGACGCGCTCGTAGATCGCGCCTGCGTCCGGCGTGCCGAACTTGCGCCGCAGGTAGTCGGCGCGCGCCATGCCTTCGGCCGGGAAGTCCGGGTTCAGCTGGAACGGATGCCAGCGCACGACGGGCGCCGGCGCGGCCGGGTGCTCCGCGCGCCAGCGCTCGAGCGCGGCTTCGAGCTGGCGCTTGCCGATGTAGCACCACGGGCAGACCACGTCGGAAATCACGTCGATGCGCAGCGCGTCGCCGGCGGGTTCGAGGATCGGGTTCATGGGCACTCCGGATGCAGGGTTGGCGGAGATGCGGATTCGGGACGAATGCCGATAGTATGCCTCTCATGTGGAGCGAACTCGCACAGGCTCTTCGCGCCCAGCTGAGCAACCAGCTGGTGGCGGGCGCGATCGCACTCGGCCTGGTCGGCGTGGTCGCCGCGGCGCTGCGCAAGGTGCCTGGCGCGATCTGGTCGCAGCTCGTTCGGGCCTTCGTCGTCACCGCCACGCTCGACAGCCGCAACGACCTGTTCCCCGCCTTCGTCTCGTGGCTGAACGACCAGCGCTTCGGCCGGCGCAGCCGCTGGTTCATGGTGATCCAGGCACCGCCGGCCGTCGCCGAGGACGAAGCCGACGCCGACGACGCGGCGACTCTGCAATACAGCCCCGCCCCGGGCTTCCACCTGTTCTGGTATCGCGGTCACCCGATGTGGATGCAGCGCGACATTGCGATGAACCTGCAAGTCGTCGAGACGATCCGCATCGGCGCGCTGTTCGCGCGCCGGCGGCTGATGGAGGAACTGATGGAGGGCGTGGTGCGCCACGCGGGCGCGCGGCGCGCGCACCGTCTATCGCTCTACACGATCGACCGCTGGGGCGAGCAGTGGCACCTTGCCGACACCAAGCCGCGGCGCAGCCTCGAGTCCGTCGTGCTCGACGAAGGCGTGGCCCGCCGCCTGTACGACGACATCCACGAGTTCTTCGCGCGCCGCGAGTGGTACGCGCAGCTGGGAATTCCGTGGCGGCGCGGCTACCTGCTGCACGGGCCGCCCGGCACCGGCAAGACCAGCGTGGCCTACGCGCTGGCCGCAGAACTCCGGCTGAAGCTGTGCACGCTGTCGCTGACCAATCCGAAGCTGAACGATCACACGCTCGCCGACCTGCTGCAGCGCACGCCGCCGCGCTCGCTGATCCTGATCGAGGACATCGACGCCTTCTTCCACGCCCGCGACAAGCAGGACGAACGGATCGAAGTGAGCTTCTCCGGCCTGCTGAACGCGCTCGACGGCGTCGGCGCGCAGGAGGGCCGGATCGTGGTGCTCACCACCAACCACCGCGAGCGCCTCGATGCCGCGCTGCTGCGGCCGGGGCGCATCGACGTCGAGGTCGAATTGGGCAACGCGACGGCCTCGCAGCTGCGCGGGCTGCTGTTGCGCTTCCATCCGGATTCGGGCGAAGCGATCGCCCGCCTGGTGGCCGACTACCCGGCCAAGTCGCTGTCACCCGCGCAGATCCAGCAGATCCTGATCGAAGCGGACAGCCTGGACGAGGCGCAGGCAGGGCTGCGCAAGGCCTGGGGCGCCGGCGCGTAGCCTGGGGCGCCGGCGCGTAGCCTGGGGCGCCGGCGCGTAGCCTGGGGCGCCGGCGCGTAGCCTGGGGCGCCGGCGCGTAGCCTGGGCGACCGCCGCGGCTACGCGCCTTCGCGCCCGCCGCCCGCCGCCCGCGGCAGGCTCAACCGGGCCTCCTTGACCCGCGGCTCCAGCAGCTTGCCTTTGCGGGCACGCGCCCCGGCGTATCCGCCGAGCTCGCGCGCCGACATCGCGCGCTGGATCGCCTTGCGCGCCGCGCCCCACGCCCTCGACGACGACCCCGCCGTCGCAGAACACGATCGCCTGCAGCAGCGACTCCTTCGGGTCCAGCCCCATCAGGATCACGCCGCGCCCGCCGTTGCGCAGCACCTTGACTTCGTCGACCGGGTAGACAAGCACCCTGCCCGCCTCGGACACACACATCACCTGGCCCTGGCCGGGACGGAACAGCGCCGGGCGCAGCGGCGCGTCGCCCTCGTCCAGCGTCATGAAGCCCTTGCCCTGGCGCGTGCGGCCGATCAGGTCGCCCGCCTGGCACAGCATGCCGTTGCCCTGCGCGCGTCGACAGCAGCACGCCGGTGTCGTTGGCCGCCGCGAACAGCCAGGCCGAGCCGGGTGCCCGCTTCGGGCTCGACCAGCGACGTGACCGGCGCGCCGTCGCCGCGCGCCGAAGGCAGCTGCGACACCGGGATCGAGTAGACGCGCCCGTTGCTGCCGATCGCGAACAGCTGGTCGGTGGTCTGCACCTCGTAGGCGCCGTCGAAGGCATCGCCCGCCTTGAAGGCGAACTGGCTCCAGTCGTGGCCGTGTCCCTGGCGAGCGCGCACCCAGCCGCGCTCGGACACGATCACCGTCACCGGCTCCTCGACCACGCGCACCTCGAGCGTCACGCGGCGCGCCTCCTCGATCACGGTGCGGCGCGCATCGCCGTACTGCTTGGCGTCCTGTTCGATCTCGCGGATCACCTGCCGGCGCATCGCGGTCGGGCTGGCCAGCAGCGCGTCGAGCCCGGCCTTCTCGGAGCGCAGCGACTCGAGCTCCTGCTCGATGCGGATCGCCTCCAGCCGCGCCAGCTGCCGCAGGCGGATCTCGAGGATGTCCTCGGCCTGCCGGTCGCTCAGCGAAAAGCGCGCGATCAATGCGGGCTTCGGCTCGTCGGACTCGCGGATGATGCGGATCACCTCGTCGATGTTCAGCAGGATCGTGAGGCGGCCTTCGAGGATGTGGATGCGCTCGTCGACCTTGCCCAGGCGATGCGCGGCTGCGCCGCGTGACCGTGTCGATGCGGAACGCGCACCACTCGCGCAGGATGTCGCGCAGCGGCTTCTGGCGCGGCCGGCCGTCGGCGCCGATCATCACCAGGTTGGCCGAGACGCTGCTCTCCAGGCTGGTGTGCGCGAGCAGCACGTTGAGCAGCTCCTGCTGGTCGATGCGCGAGGTCTTCGGCTCGAACACCAGCCGCACCGGCGCCTCGCGGCCAGACTCGTCGCGCACCGCGTCCAGCACCGACAGCACGCGCTGCTTCAGCTGCAGCTGCTCCGGACTCAGCGACTTCTTGCCGAGCTTGACCTTCGGGTTGCGTGAGGTCCTCGATCTCTTCGAGCACCTTCTGCGCCGACACGCCGTGCGGCAGTTCGGTGACCACCAGCTGCCACTGGCCGCGGGCCAGGTCCTCGAACACGTGGCGCGCGCGCATCTTGATCGAACCGCGCCCGCTGTCGTACAGGTCGCGCAGCTCCGACGCCGGCGAGATGATCTGCGCGCCGCCGGGGAAGTCCGGGCCCGGCAGCACGGCCAGCAGTTCCTCGGTGGTGATGTCCGGGTTGCGCAGGCTCGCGACGGCGGCCGCGGCCACTTCGCGCAGGTTGTGCGGCGGGATCTCGGTGGCCATGCCGACCGCGATGCCCGAGGCGCCGTTCAGCAGCAGCATCGGCAGGCGCGCGGGCAGCAGCGCGGGCTCGGTCGCCGAGCCGTCGTAGTTCGGCACGAAGTCGACCGTGCCCTCGTCGATCTCGTCGAGCAGCAGGCGCGCGTACGGCGTCAGGCGCGCCTCGGTGTAGCGCATCGCCGCGGCGCCGTCGCCGTCGCGCGAGCCGAAGTTGCCCTGGCCGTCGATCGAGCGGATAGCGCAGCGTGAACGACTGCGCCATCCGCACCAGCGCGTCGTAGGCCGCGGTGTCGCCGTGCGGATGGAAGCGGCCCAGCACGTCGCCGACCACGCGCGCCGACTTCACCGGCTTGGCCGCGGGGCCCAGTCCCATCTCGTTCATCGCGTACAGGATCCGCCGCTGCACCGGCTTCTGCCCGTCGCAGACGTCGGGCAGCGCGCGCCCCTTGACCACCGACACCGCGTAGTCGAGGTAGGCACGCTCGGCGTAGTCGGCCAGCGTCAGCGACTCGGCGTCGTCGGCCGGCCCGAGATCGGAGAACAGGTCGCGTTCGGTCATTGGGTCAGATGTCCACTTCGGCGTCGTTGCCGTGTTCCTCGAGCCAGGCGCGCCGCGACGCCGCCTCGCCCTTGCCCATCAGCATCGTGAAGCGCTGCACCGTGCCGCGCGCGTCGACGGGGCCGAGCGCCACCGGCAGCAGGCGGCGCGTGTCCGGATTCATCGTCGTCTCCCAGAGCTGCTCGGCGTTCATCTCGCCCAGGCCCTTGAAGCGCGAGATCGACCACGCGCCCTCGCGGATGCCTTCCTTGCGCAGCTTGTCCTCGACGTGGCGCAGCTCGCCGTCGTCCAGGCAGTACAGCTTGCGCAGCGGCCGCTTGCCCTGCGCCGGCACGTCGACGCGGTACAAGCGGCGGGCGCGCGATGTGCACGTGACCGCGCTCGACCAGCTTCGGGAAGTGCCGGAAGAACAGCGTCAGCAGCAGCACCTGGATGTGCGCGCCGTCGACGTCGGCGTCCGACAGGATGCAGATGCGGCCGTAGCGCAGGCCCGACAGGTCGGGGTCGTCGCCGGCGCCGTGCGGATCGACGCCGATCGCCACCGCGATGTCGTGGATCTCGTTGTTCGCGAACAGCCGGTCGCGCTCGGTCTCCCAGGTGTTCAGCACCTTGCCGCGCAGCGGCAGGATCGCCTGGAACTCCTTGTCGCGGCCCATCTTGGCCGAGCCGCCGGCCGAATCGCCCTCGACCAGGAACAGCTCGTTGCGCGTCACCTCGGTCGACTCGCAGTCGGTGAGCTTGCCCGGCAGCACCGCCACCCCCGAGCTCTTGCGCTTCTCGACCTTCTGCGCCGCGCGGCTGCGCGTCTGCGCCTGCCGGATCACGAGCTCGGCGAGCCGCTTGCCGAAGTCGACGTGCTGGTTCAGCCACAACTCGAGCTGCGGCTTGGCGAGCGAGGACACCAGCCGCACCGCGTCGCGCGAGTTCAGGCGCTCCTTGATCTGGCCCTGGAACTGCGGGTCGAGCACCTTGGCCGACAGCACGAAGCTGGCCCGCGCGAACACGTCCTCGGGCAGCAGCTTCACGCCCTTCGGCATCAGCCCGTGCAGTTCGATGAAGCCGCGCACCGCGCCGAACAGGCCTTCGCGCAGGCCCGACTCGTGCGTGCCGCCGGCCGGGGTCGGAATCAGGTTCACGTACGACTCGCGCACCAGCGCGCCGTCCTCGGTCCAGGCCACCACCCACTGCGCGCCCTCGCCTTCGGCGAACGTGTCGTGGCCGGCGGCGAGAAACTGCTCGCCGTCGAACAGCGGCACCACCGGCTCGGCGCCGCTCTGCGCGGCGAGCGTCTCGGCCAGATAGCCGCGCAGGCCCTCGTCGTACTTCCAGGTCTGCGTGCGCCCGGTCTTCGCCTCGGTCAGCGTGACCCGGATGCCGGGCAGCAGCACCGCCTTCGAGCGCAGCAGGTGCGTCAGCTCCGCCGACCCGATCGCCTGGCTGTCGAAATACTTCGGGTTGGGCCAGCAGCGCACCCGGGTGCCGGAGCGCCGGTCGCCCTTCTGGGCCGGCCGCGAGCTCAGCGGCGCGATCACGTCGCCGTCGCCGAAGACGATCTCGTGC
Organism: uncultured beta proteobacterium; assembly: GCA_963849015.1. Lineage (GTDB taxonomy): Bacteria > Pseudomonadota > Gammaproteobacteria > Burkholderiales > Burkholderiaceae_E > Quisquiliibacterium. The sequence goes on along the minus strand of CAWKFK010000006.1, from coordinate 798,454 downwards.
GCGCCGCCGTCGCGCCACACAGTCACCTCCAGCCGCTTCGACAGCGCATTTGTCACCGACACGCCGACGCCGTGCAGCCCGCCCGAGAAGCTGTAGGCGCCACCCGCCTGCTTGTCGAACTTGCCACCGGCGTGCAGGCGCGTGAAGACGATCTCGACCACCGGCACCCGCTCCTCGGGATGCAGGCCGACCGGAATGCCGCGGCCGTCGTCCTCGACGACGATGCTGCCGTCGGCCTCGAGCACCACCGCGATCTCGCGGGCGAAACCGGCCAGCGCCTCGTCGGCGGCGTTGTCGATCACCTCCTGCACGATGTGCAGCGGGTTCTCGGTGCGCGTGTACATGCCCGGCCGCTGCTTGACGGGCTCGAGGCCCTTCAGCACTCGGATCGAGGATTCGGTGTATTCGGGTTTTCTGGTTGCCATCGGGAGGAAGAAGTTCCTGGACACTGGCGGAACGCCGGCCCGGACAGGGGCGCGATTGTACCCGCGAGCCCCGGGGGATCAGGCCTCGCTCTTCGCACCAGGGTCCGGGTCGACTTCGCTCAGACGCTCCGCCATTCGCGTCTGCCAACCCGGTCCGGTGGCACGCCAGCGTGCGATGACATCGGCCGGCAAACGCAAGGAGATGAGCACGCGCGGGTTGGCTGCACGCGGGCGGCCGCCCTTCCTGACCAAGGCGCGCGCGAGCATCGCGTCGGTGAGTTCGGGCAGCTCCCTGTACTCGCCCGGCCGGACAACGTGGGCATCCACACGTGCCAGGTCAGACTTCGAGGTACGGCGCGAGGCGGGTCTGCTCACGGTCATTGGCCTTCCTCATGCTGAAGACGTGGCGGGCCGCGCCACGCGGGGTGTAGCCGGATCGTAGGTGACGCGCACCGGTTATTGTATTTACAAAAACCTAGATTGGCGACTCTCTCGGGGACAGAGTCCTAGGTCGCCCCTCGCAGGTTCCCACTGCTGCGCTCGGCTAGGCAATTCGTCCGGAAGGCCGATGCGATACTCGCGGCTGCCCCCATCGCCGCACCCCAAGGAGCCCGCCACATGGACCTGCTGCCCGACGCCCACGCGCTCGACCGCGCCCGCGCGGTCGTCTACCGCAGCATGCAGCCGACGCCCCAGTACGCCTGGCCCCTGCTGGCCGAGCGGCTGGGCACGCGCGTGTGGCTCAAGCACGAGAACCACACGCCGACCGGCGCCTTCAAGGTGCGCGGCGGGCTGGTCTATTTCGACGCGCTCGCCAGGGGCTCGCGGCCGATCCCCGGCGTCATCACTGCCACCCGCGGCAATCACGGCCAGTCGGTGGCCTTTGCCGCGCGCGCGGCCGGAATCCCGGCGACGATCGTCGTGCCGCACGGCAACAGCCGCGAGAAGAACGCCGCGATGCGCGCCTTCGGCGCCGAACTGATCGAGCACGGCGACGACTTCCAGGCCGCGCGCGAGCACGCGATCGTGCTCGCGGCGCAGCGCGGCCTGCTGATGGTGCCCTCGTTCGCGCCGGAACTGATCGCCGGCGTCGCCAGCTACTGGCTCGAGCTCTTCGAAGCGGCGCCGGACCTGGACGTCGTCTACGTGCCGATCGGGCTCGGTTCCGGCGCCTGCGCCGCGATCGCCGCGCGCGACGCGCTGCGCCGCCACACCCGCGTGGTCGGCGTCGTGTCGGCGCACGCCCCCACCTACGCGCTGTCGGTCAGCGCCGGCCACGTCGTGCCGGCGCCGGTGACCACCGTGCTGGCCGACGGCATGGCCTGCCGGGTGGCGGAAGCCGACGCCGTGATGCTGATGCGCACCGGGCTGGAACGGCTGGCGCTGGTCACCGACGACGAAGTCGCCGCGGCCATGAAGCACCTGTTCACCGACACGCACAACGCCGCCGAAGGCGCGGGTGCGGCGGCATTGGCCGCAGCGCTGCAGGAGCGCGACCGGCTGAAGGGGCTCGAGATCGGACTCGTGCTGTCCGGCGGCAACGTCGACCACGATGTGTTCGCGCAGGTGCTACAGCGATGAATGCCGTCAGCCTCGCCCTGGTGCTGAGCGGCGTCGTGCTGAACGCGCTCGCCCAGTCCCTTCTGAAGATGGGCACGAACCGACTCGGGCCGGTCGAATTCACGGCCGCCAATGCAATCGACATCGCGCTGCGCACGATGACGATCTGGCCGTTCCTGCTGGGGTTCGCGTTCTACGGCATCAGCCTGGTGATCTGGATCGCGGCTCTGTCGCGCGTGCCGGTCACCATCGCGTACCCGATGCTGTCGATCGGCTACATCATCAATGCGCTGATCGCGCGCTTCTGGCTGGGGGAACACCTGAGCGGCAGCGGGTGGATGGGGATCGGGTTCATCTGCGTCGGGGTGTGGCTGATTGCGCGGCAGGGCTGAGTACGCCAGCGGCACCGGGACTGAGCGGATGTCCGCCGATCTCGACAGCCATGGTCGATGCTGATTGACCGCGCCCGCGGCGCCATGCAATTCTGCGCCGGTACCGGGGCGATGTCATGACGCCCGTGTGGACGCCCCTTTGGGCGGACGCGGCGCAGCGTTCGTTCCCTCCTGTACGCTCGCTAGACAGACAACACCGACCCGGAGACGACAGATGAGCAAACGCCGCACCCTGCAGGGCCTCGCCGCCTGCACCCTGATCGCCGGCGCGCTGAGCGCGCCCGTCCTGGCGCAGGCCCAGACGAAGCTGAAGTGGGCCCACGTCTACGAGACCTCCGAGCCCTACCACAAGTGGTCGGTGTGGGCCGGCGACGAATTCAAGAAGCGCACCAACGGGCGCTACGAGATCCAGGTGTTCCCGGCCTCGAGCCTGGGCAAGGAAAGCGACATCAACCAGGGCCTGCAGCTCGGCACGGTCGACATCATCCTGACCGGCGCGTCGTTCGCGGCGCGCTCGTTTCCGCGCCTCGCGGTCAGCTACTACCCGTTCACGTTCCGCGACGCAGACCACGTGCTCAAGTACGCGAAGAGCGACGTCTTCAAGGAGCTCGCCGAGGGCTACAAGAAGGCCTCGGGCGGCAACACGATCACCGCGCTGACCTACTACGGCCACCGCCACTCGACCTCGAACAAGCTGTTCACCAACTGCGACGAGATGAAGGGCCTGAAGATGCGGGTGCCCGATGCGCCCGCCTACACCGCGCTGCCGCGCGCCTGCGGGGCCAACCCGACCCCGATCGCCTTTGCCGAGGTCTACCTGGCGCTGCAGAACGGCACCGTCGACGCGCAGGAGAACCCGCTGCCCACCATCGAGGCGAAGAAGTTCTTCGAGGTGCAGAAGCACATCATCCTGACCGGGCACATCGCCGACGCCCTGCTCACCGTCGTCGCGCCGGGCACGCTGGCGAAGATGTCGCCGGCCGACCAGAAGATCCTGTTCGACCTGATGCAGGAGGCGGCCACCAACGCCACCAACGACATCCGCAAGCGCGAGGGCGAACTGGTCGACGAGTTCAAGAAGCGCGGCATCAACGTCGTGACGGTCGACCGCAACGCGTTCCAGCAGCGCGTGCTGAAGGCGATCGACCACACGTCGATGGGCCTGGACAAGAAGGACTGGGACCGCGTCGTCGCGATCAAGTAGCCGGCGCCATGCAGGACATCGACTCCGCCCCCCACGTGCTGGGGGACGACGGCCAGTTCCATGCGCAGGACGAGGCCGTCGACCTCTCGGGAACGAAGCTCGAGGCCTGGCTTGCGGTCGGCCTGTTCTGGCTGCTCGGGGCCACCGTGTTCTATCAGTTCGTCACCCGCTACGTCCTCAACGACTCGGCGGCGTGGACCGAGGAGATCGCGCGCTACCTGCTGATCGCGGTGGTGTTCGTGGGCGCCTCGATCGGCGTGGCGAAGAACAACCACATCCAGGTGGACTTCTTCTACCGCTACATGCCGCACCGGATGGCGCGGATCATGTCGACCGCGGTCGACGTGGTCCGCGTGCTGTTCCTCGGCAGCGCGGTGGTGCTGACGCTGATGATGATGAACAAGCTGGGCAGCAACTCGCGCATGACGCTGGTCGACCTGCCGATGAACATCGTCTACGGCGCCTGCATGCTCGGCTTCGCGTTCATGACCTGGCGCGCGATCCAGGTCGGCGTGATCCACTGGCGGCGCGGCTACAGCGTTCTCGAGCGGCCCGAGACGACCATCGACGACCGCTGAGGCGCCCCACACCGCACCCGGGCCATTCATGCTGAAGATCCTGTTCCTGCTGCTGATGAGCAGCGGCCTTCCGGTGGCCATCGCGATGGCCGGCTCGGCGCTGATCTACATCCTGTGGACCGGCAACCTGCCCCCTTTCGTGGTGATCCACCGGATGGTCGGCGGCATCGACAGCTTCCCGCTGCTGGCCGTGCCCTTCTTCATCCTGGCCGGCAACCTGATGAACAACGCCGGCATCACGAACCGCATCTACAACTACGCGCTCGCACTGGTCGGCTGGCTCAAGGGCGGACTGGGCCACGTCAACGTCGTCGGCTCGGTGGTGTTCGCCGGCATGAGCGGCACGGCGATCGCCGACGCCGCCGGCCTGGGCACGATCGAGATCAAGGCGATGAAGGATCACGGCTACGACACCGAGTTCGCGGTCGGGGTCACCGCAGCGTCGGCCACGTTGGGGCCGATCATCCCGCCGAGCCTGCCCTTCGTGATCTACGGCATGATGGCCAACGTCAGCGTCGGGGCGCTGTTCCTGGCGGGCATCCTGCCCGGCGTGTTCATGGCCTTCCTGATGATGCTGACGGTCGCCTGGTTCGCCCACAAGAACGGCTGGGGCGGCGACATCCGCTTCGAGTGGCCGCGGGTTCTGAAGGCGCTGTTCGAGACCGCGGTCGTGGTGCTCTGGCCGCTGAGCCTGTGGGCTCTGATCACGAAACTCGGATTGCCGGCGCAGCCGACCGTGATCGCCGGGCTGGTGGTGCTGTTCGTGCTCGACCGGCTGCTGCGCTTCCAGGCCGTGCTGCCGATCATGACGCCGGTGCTGCTGATCGGCGGCATGAGCACCGGCATCTTCACGCCGACCGAGGGCGCGATCGCCGCCTGCATCTGGGCGCTGGTGCTCGGCTTCGGCTGGTACCGCACGCTGAACTGGCGGATGTTCCTGAAGATCTGCCTCGACACCGTCGAGACCACCAGCACGGTGCTGTTCATCGTCGCGGCGGCCAGCATCTTCGGCTGGATGCTGACCGCCACCGGCGTGACCGCCGCGATCAGCGAGTGGGTGCTGGGCTTCACCCGCGATCCCTGGGTGTTCCTGCTGATCGCCAACCTGCTGATGCTGTTCGTCGGCTGCTTTCTGGAACCCACCGCCGCGATCACGATCCTGGTGCCGATCCTGGTGCCGATCTGCCAGCAGCTCGGCATCGACCTCGTGCACTTCGGTCTGGTGATGGTGCTGAACCTGATGATCGGCCTGCTGCATCCGCCGATGGGCATGGTGCTGTTCGTGCTCGCGCGCGTCGCCAAATTGTCGGTCGAGCGGACCACGATGGCGATCCTGCCCTGGCTGCTGCCGCTGCTCGGCAGCCTGGCGATCATCACCTATTTCCCGAAACTGGTGCTCTGGCTGCCGAAGCTCTTCTACTGAATCCGGCTGCCGAAGCTCTTCCACTGAAACCGCTGTCCGACGCGCCGAGACTGCCCCGACTCCCATCGAATCCGCGATCGGCGGTCCTGCCGCGAACGATCCCCGTCAACCTTGATCGACACAGAACCCATGGCCCACCTGTTCAAACCCTCCGACCTCGAAGACAAGGTCTTCCGCCTGATCCGCGCCGCCGGCAGCTCCGAATCCGAAGCGCGCACGGTCGCCGCCAACCTCGTGCTGGCCAACCTCAGCGGACACGACTCGCACGGCATCGGCATGGCGCCGCGCTACGTCGACGCGGTGCTCGAGAAGAACCTCGTGCCCGACGCCAGCATCGCGGTCCGGCTCGACAGCGGCATGCTGCTCGGCATCGACGGCCAGCGCGGCTACGGCCAGTCCGTCGGCAAGCAGACGATGGAGCTGATGGCCGAGCGCGTCGAGCGGCACGGCGCCTGCATCGCCGCGCTTGCCAACGCGCACCACCTCGGCCGGATCGGACACTTCGCAGAGATGGCGGTGGCGCGAGGCTGGGTGTCGCTGCACTTCGTCAACGTGATGTCGCGCCCGATCGTCGCGCCCTGGCAAGGCGGCGACGGCCGCTTCGGCACCAACCCCTGCTGCATCGGCATCCCGGTCGGCGTCGGCGACAGCGTGCGCGAGCCCTTCGTGCTCGACTTTGCCACCAGCCGGGTCGCGCAGGGCAAGATGCGCGTGGCCCACAACAAGGGCCAGCTGGTCGCACCCGGCACGCTGATCGACCGTGACGGCAAGCCGACCACCGAACCCGGTGTCGTCGTGGTGCCGGACAGCCAGGGCCGGATGGGCGCGCTGATGCCGTTCGGCGAGCACAAGGGCTACGGCCTGGCCGTGGCCTGCGAGCTGCTGGGCGGCGCGCTCACCGGCGGCGGCACCTGGCACCGGCAGTCCGATGGCCGGCGCGCCGTCTACAACGGCATGCTGTCGATCGTGATCGATCCGAAGGCGCTCGGCGCCCAGCCTGGCTTCGCGCAGGAGACGCTGGCCTTCGTCGACTGGCTGCGGCAGAGCCCCCCGGCGCCGGGCTACGACGACGTGATGATCGCCGGCGAGCCCGAACGCAGGGCAAGGGCCGCACGGATGCGCGACGGCATCGAGGTGGATGATGCGACTTGGGGAGAGATGGTCGCCGCGGCGGCCAAGGTGGGCGCGAAACTCTGAAGAGGGGGCTCGCGAAGCTCCGAGGCAGCTGCTCGCGCAGGTTCGAGGCGGCTGCTCCGCGGGCGCGCCCGGCCTCAGGGCTCCCGGCCTCAGGGCCGGAACACCCCCACGCCTGCGGCGTCGGCGGCCCGCGCGAGGGCACCGTCATGACACGCAATCGGCAGTCTCAGACGCATCGCCACCCCGAGGTAAGCGGTGTCGTATGCCGACAGCCCGAAGCGCAGCGAACGCTCCAGCACCTCCTCGACGCGCTCTGTCTGCGGCTCGACGATGATCCCTGCCGCTTTGAGCTGGGCAGCGATCGCCGCGATTTCTGCATCGGTCAGGCGGCCGCTGACCCGCAGCTTGCGCAGGACGTTCGCACATTCGAGCGTCCAGAGCTGCGGCGCGTGGATTCGCGAGGCGGGAATCAGATCGCGCAGCTGTCTCGTATAAGGCGTGGCCTGCCCGGCGTGCCACCAGCCGGTGACCACGGAGTTGTCGACCACGTACTCGTAACGCATGCCCGGATCAATCCCGGCCTTCGTCCTCGGCGGCCTCGGCATCGAAGCCGCGCAACCGGGTCGCGAGTTCCTGCTCGAGCCTGCCCAGCCCGGCCGCGGCCTGCACAGCGGTCAGCGCGGTGTCGGGCTCGGAGCCAAGTAGCAGCCGCAAGCCGGCGGCGATCGCGTCGGTCTGGCTCAGCTCATGAGCCACGCAGTAGCGCGCCAGGTCCTGGCGCAGTTCCATGGGCAGCCGGGCGGAGATCGGGGAGGAGGTCGGCAGCGGGGTGGGCATGCGCATCTCCGGAGTCGTTGAACACGGCCGGTACGGGTCCGGCGAAGCCTCGGTAATACACCTTTCAAATTGTATTACAGATGCGAGATCGCCTCGACGAGGATGTGCGCTCACCCGGCCTTCAGGCCGTCGTCTATCGAGCAATCGACCGGCGCTCGAAGTCGCCGGACCCGACATGCCCGCCGAGATGCAGTCAGCGGCGCCTGGATTCGGCCAGCACCCACAACAGCAGGAAGCAGCCCACGCTGATGGCGGCGATACCGGCCAGCATCAACGTGCCCGTCTGGAAATTGCCGAGCATGAACCTGCCGCCGAGTCTGGCAACGACCGAGACGACGATCATCAGCACACCGAGCAGTCCGGCCAGTTGCCCACTTCTGAACAGAATTGAGTTCATCGATCGATCCCCCGAGAGCGCGAATGCCACGCCCCCGAAGTGTACGGGCCAGCAGCGCCTGCATGTCGCCGCGCTCGAGCTGCGCACGCACGAAACCGCGCTCGCCGTTGCAGAGCGCACGGGCTTCTCGATCTACGACTCGCTGATCGTCGCAGCGGCCCTGCATGCGGGATCCAGGACGCTCTATGCGGAAGACCTGCAGCACGGCCAGGTGATCGACAAGACCCTGACGATCGTCGACCCGTTCCGCAACTTGTCGGCCCGATCCGGGCGCTGACCCATGCGAAAACGGGCCCCAGAAGGGGCCCGTTTCACGTTGCAGCTTGGCGGAGGGACGGGGATTCGAACCCCGGAAGGGCTGTTAACCCTTACACGCTTTCCAGGCGTGCGACTTCAACCACTCATCCATCCCTCCGAAGGGCGCGGAGTATAACAAACCCCGCGCCCATTCATGCCTCAAGCCGCCTTCAGGCTCGGATACCGCACGTGCTCGACCATCTCCTGCGTCTCTTTCGAGGGAGCAGGCGTGACCAGCGTCACCAGGACGATCACCAGGAAGCCCAGCGGCACACCGAAGACACCGGCCGAGATCGGCTGGATGTCCCACCAGATGTTCTGCGCGATCGGGGTCGACACGCCGAACGTCTTGTGCAGCCAGGGCTGGGTCAGCACCATGTAGTAGAACGTGACGCCGAGACCGGCGACCATGCCCAGCGACGCGGCGATGCCGGTGGTGCGCTTCCAGAAGATGCCGAGCACCAGCGCCGGGAAGAACCCGGCCGCCGCCAGCGAGAAGGCCGCCGACACCAGGAACAGGATGTCCGCGGGCTTCTGCGCGGCGACCAACGCTGCGAGCAGCGCGACGACCAGCAGCAGCATCTTGGACAGCATCACACGACGGGCAGTCGGCGCGTTCGGGTCGATCATCTTGTAGTAGAGATCGTGCGACAGCGCGTTGGCGATCGTCAGCAGCAGCCCGTCGGCGGTCGACAGCGAAGCCGCCAGGCCACCCGCGGCCACCAGGCCCGAGATCACGTACGGCAGGCCTGCGATCTCCGGCGTGGCGAGCACGACGATGTCCGCCCCGATCGAGATCTCCGCCCGCTGCACGATGCCGTCACCGTTGATGTCGAGGATCGACAACAGCCCCGGATCCACCTTCTGCCAGCTCTGCACCCAGGTCGGCAACTGCGAGAACGCGGTGCCGACGATGTCGTGGTACATCACGTACTTGACCAGCACCGCCAGCGCGGGTGCAGTGAAGTACAGCAGGAAGATGAAGAACAGCGACCAAGTCACCGAGCTGCGCGCCTCCTTGACCGACGGGGTCGTGTAGTAGCGCATCAGGATGTGCGGCAGGGCCGCGGTACCCACCATCAGGCAGAAGATCAGCGCCAGGAAGTTCTTGCGGCTGACGTCTCGCGCCTTGTCGTCCTTGCCCGGGAACGCCTCGGCGTGCCGCAGGATCGGTGCGGCGCGCGCTGCAAGACCTTTCTCCTTCGTCCAGGCTGCCTTGGCCGCTTCCGCATCGGCCGGGTACTTGGACAATGCCTCTTCGGCCTTCTTGGTCGCGGCCTCGTCGTTGGCCGCCTTCGCGTCGGCGACCGCCTTCTCGAGCTCGGCCTTGCCGTCGGCGAACGACTTCGGCACGTCCTTCAGCTTGTCGTCGGCTGCCTTGGCGCGATCCGCGAAGATCTTGCGGACCTCGTTCTCCTTCGGGTCGGCGATCAGCTTCTCCTCCATCTGCGTCACCTTGACCAGCTGCTGGCCATAGACGAGCTGCGGGATCGGAACGCCGGTCTGCTTCACCGCGAGCCAGACCACCGGGATCAGGTAGGCGATGATCAGGATGATGTACTGCGCAACCTGCGTCCACGTCACCGCCTTCATGCCGCCCAGGAACGAACAGACGAGGATACCCGCCAGCCCCAGGAAGATGCCGACCGCGAAGTCCACACCGGTGAAGCGCGCGGTGATGATGCCCACCGAGTAGATCTGCGCCACCACGTAGGTGAACGAGCACAGAATCGCGACGACGATTCCGATGAAGCGCGGGATGTTGCCGCCGTAACGGGCGCCGAGGAAGTCCGGAATCGTGAACTGGCCGAACTTGCGCAGGTAAGGCGCGAGGAACAGCGCGACCAGCACGTAGCCGCCGGTCCAGCCCATGATGAAGGCCAGGCCCGAGTAGCCCTGCAGGTACAGGCCGCCGGCCATCGCGACGAACGACGCGCCCGACATCCAGTCGGCGCCGGTTGCCATGCCGTTGAACATCGCGGGCACGCGACGCCCGGCCACGTAGTACTCGGCCGCGTCGCTGGTCCGGCTCATGATGCCGATGCCGGCATACAGCAGGATGGTGGCCGCGAGGAACACGTAGCCCATCGTCGTTCGCGGCAGGCCCATCTGTTCGAGGACTGCCAGAACGAGGACGAACAGGACGAAGCCGCCCGTGTACCAGCTGTAGACCTTCTTCAACTGCGCCTTGAAGGCCTTCTGGGATTGCGCTGCGCTACTCATTCCTCTTCTCCTTCATCGACGCCGTACTCCTGGTCGAGCTTGTTCATGTAGTAGGCGTAGTACCAGATGATCACGACGTAGATCACCAGGGATCCCTGCGCGCCCATGTAGAACGAGAACGGCCAACCGAAGAAATTGAAATCCAACGATCGGGCGTAATAACCGATCACGAACGTGACGACGAACCAGATCACCATCAGGATGGCGGTGATCCTCAGGTTCTTGCTCCAGTACTCCTGATGCTTCTGTGTAAGCTGCATGAACTCCTCCAGTGTTTCGATGGTCTGCAAAGGCTGCGCTCTGTCGTCCCCCGGTGCGTACCTCCTCGTGTTCCCGGTTGCCTAGAATGGGATGTCGATGCCGACGATCACGCCGGTCTCGCGCTCGAGCTGCTTGGCCACCTTGGGCTCGAACTCGGCGAGCTTCCTGATGACCCGGGCCACGCGCGCTTCGTCGCCGAGCCGGTGGTAACCGTGCGCCAGCTGGTACCAGCCGAACGGGCTCATCGGCTGCAGTTCGGTGTTCTTCTTCAGCGGCGTGATCGCATCTTCGACGCGGCCCAGCTTGATCAGCGACAGACCTTTTCCGTACCAGGCCTGGTCGAGCTTCTCATTGAGCGCCAGCGCCCGCTCGAAGCTGCGCAGCGCATCCTGGTGCTCGCCCTCCTCCTGCTGCAGGTAGCCGAGGTTGAACCAGAAGACCGCGCTCTTCGGATCGAGCTCCAGCGCCTGGTGCAGCAGCGTGATCGCTTCGCGACGCGCCCCGGCGGCGGCCTTCGCGTGCGCGATCGTGGCGACCACCGTCGCATCCCCGGGACGCAGCGTGCGCACGCGCTCCCAGTACTCCAGGGCCATCTCGTCGCGTTTCAGGAACGACGACCAGATCGCCAGTTGGCGGTAATACCAGGCGTTGAATCCGCTCATCGATCCCCTCGCATCAGGCGGACGCCGCGATCTGCAGCTGGAATTTCATGAAGGTCAGGAACACCCAGATCGCGAACAACATGAACAGGGCGACGGCCGGCACGTGCCGATCGACGACCAACCGCGGCGAAAGCCAGCGGGCGAGCCGGACGACGGGCGATGTCAGGAAGCGCATGAACCGGTAGACGAAGTTCTGTTCGTGGCGTCCAAAGCTGAGCAGGTAGACGACCCCCTGCCCGACGATCAGCAGCGCGGCGAACTCGACCAGCCCCTTCAGGACGACAACGAGGGTCAGCATGCGGCCGGCTCCGATCGGTCGGGGCAGGCTGTACGCAGTCTGGAGGAGGCCGGCATATGGTCAGAGCGTCTGCTTCAGTTGATCCAGGATCGCCGGGTTCTCCAGCGTCGACACGTCCTGCGTGATCTCCTCGCCCTTGGCAATTGCCCGCAGCAGCCGGCGCATGATCTTCCCGGAGCGGGTCTTCGGCAGGTTGTCGCCGAAGCGGATGTCCTTCGGCTTGGCGATCGGACCGATCTCCTGACCGACCCAGTTGCGCAGTTCGTTGGCGATGCGCCTGGCGTCGTCGCCCACGGGACGTGCGCCCTTCAGCACGACGAAGGCCGAGATCGCTTCGCCCGTCAGATCGTCGGGCCGCCCCACCACCGCCGCTTCGGCGACGAGCGGATTGGCCACCAGAGCGGACTCGATCTCCATCGTGCCCATGCGGTGGCCCGACACGTTCAGCACGTCGTCGATGCGGCCGGTGATCGTGAAGTAGCCGGTCTCGCGGTTGCGCACCGCGCCGTCGCCCGCCAGGTAGTAACCCTTGAGCTCTTCGGGGAAGTAGCTCTTGCGGAAGCGCTCAGGGTCGCCCCAGATCGTGCGGATCATCGACGGCCACGGCTTCTTGACGACCAGGATGCCGCCCTGCCCGTTCGGGATGTCGTGCGCCGCCTCGTCGACGATCGCCGCCTCGATGCCGGGCAGCGGCAAAGTGCAGGAACCCGGCACCAGCGGCGTGGCGCCCGGCAGCGGCGTGATCATGTGGCCGCCCGTCTCGGTCTGCCAGAAGGTGTCGACGATCGGGCAACGCGCGCCGCCGACATTGTTGTAGTACCACATCCACGCTTCCGGATTGATCGGCTCGCCCACCGATCCGAGCAGTCGCAGGCTGGACAGGTCGAACTTGCCGGGGTGCGTGGCCGGGTCGGTGTCGCAGGCCTTGATCAGCGAGCGGATCGCCGTCGGCGCGGTGTAGAAGATGCTGACCTGATGCTTGTGGATCATCTGCCAGAAGCGGCCAGCGTTCGGGTACGTCGGCACGCCTTCGAAGACCACCTGGGTCGCACCGCAGGCGAGCGGGCCGTACGCCACGTAGGTGTGGCCCGTGACCCAGCCGATGTCGGCCGTGCACCAGAACACGTCCGACGGCTTGATGTCGAAGGTCCACTTCATCGTCAGCATCGCGTGCAGCAGATAGCCGCCCGACGAGTGCTGCACGCCTTTCGGCTTGCCGGTGGAGCCGGAGGTGTAGAGGATGAACAGCGGGTGCTCGGCCCCGACCCACTCGGCTTCGCAGGTGTCGGGCTGGCCGGCGACGACCTCGTCCCAGGTGATGTCGCGGCCCGGCGTCATCGCCACCTTGCCGCCGGTGCGCTGGTAGACCACGACCTTGCGCGCCGATTCGCATCCGCCCAGCGCGAAGGCCTCGTCGACGGCGGGCTTCAGCGGGATCGTCTTGCCGCCGCGCACTTGTTCGTCGGCCGCGATCACCAGCGTGGCGCCGGCGTCCTGGATGCGCTCCTGCAGGCTCTTGGCCGAGAAGCCGCCGAACACGACCGAATGGATGATGCCCAGCCGCGCGCAGGCCTGCATCGCGACCACGCCCTCGACCGACATCGGCATGTAGATGATCGCGCGCTCGCCTTTCTTGTAGCCCAGCGCCTTCAGGCCGTTGGCGAACCGGCACACCCGGTGATACAGGTCGCGGTAGCTGACCGCGGTGACCGTGCCGTCGTCGGCCTCGAACAGGATCGCGATCTTGTGTTCGACCGGAGTACCCAGATGGCGGTCGAGACAGTTGTACGACACGTTCAGCTCGCCGTCGTCGAACCACTTGTAGAACGGCGCGTTCGACGCGTCGAGCGCACGCGTGAACGGTTTGTGCCAAAGCACCTGCTCGCGCGCCTGGCGCGCCCAGAACCCGGCGTGATCGGCGCGCGCTTCGGCGCACAGCGCCTCGTACTGCTCCATTCCGGCGATCGTCGCCTGACGCACGAAGCTGTCGGGCGGCGGAAAGATCCGCGACTCGTGCAGCACCGATTCGATTTCACCAGCCATCTCTCGCATCTCCCATGTCATGACAACGGTCGCAGCATCCGCGGATGGCCCCCGCTTCGACTGCGGGTGAAGTTAAGCACGCTCCCTTACGGGCCGCTTACGGGCCGCTTACGGGCTGCTTGCGCGGCGCTGTCCGATACCCGGATGCTGCAGCGCGTGATTTCGATAGAATCGCGGCCGACCCGGCCGTCGTCCGGGCTTGGGAGTACCTCATGCTGGACGAAAACAAGCCGCTTCGCTTCATCCCCCGCCTGATCTTCGCGAGTCGCTGGCTGCAGCTGCCGCTGTACCTCGGGCTGATCATCGCGCAGGTCGTCTACGTGTTCCTGTTCGTCGAGGAACTGGTGCACCTGGTCGAGCTGCTGTGGAACCCGGGCGCGCTCGACGCGACGGTGCAGCGCCTGGGCATCGCCGAACGCAGCAAGGAAACGGTGATCATGATCATCGTGCTGTCGCTGATCGACGTGGTGATGATCTCGAACCTGCTGATCATGGTGATCGTCGGCGGCTACGAGACCTTCGTGTCCCGGCTGCGCCTCGAGGGGCACCCGGACCAGCCGGAGTGGCTGTCGCACGTGAACGCGAACGTGCTGAAGGTCAAGCTCGGCACCGCGATCATCGGGATATCGTCGATCCACCTGCTCAAGAGCTTCATCGCGGCCGGCACCCTGCCGGAACAGACGCTGCTGTGGCAGACGATCATCCATGGCATGTTCCTGGTCTCGGCGGTCGCGATCGCGCTGATCGACCGGCTGATGACCAACACCCTCGCCATCTCGCGGGCGGATCACAAGGCCGGACACTGAACTCGGAACGGTGAAGTCCGGACACCGAAGTCCGGACTGCGGGCGCCCCTCCAACTGCAAGGATTTCAACCATGACCGTCATCAAGTACGACGACCTCGTCGAAACCGTGGCTGGAGCGCTCCAGTTCATCAGCTACTACCACCCGACCGACTACATCCGCCACCTCGCGCGCGCCTACGAGGCCGAACAGAGCCCGGCGGCCAGGGACGCGATCGCGCAGATCCTGACCAACTCGCGCATGTGCGCCGAGGGGCACCGGCCCCTGTGCCAGGACACCGGCATCGTCAACGTGTTTCTGAAGATCGGCATGGGCGTGCGCTTCGAGGGCTTCGCCGGTTCGATCGCCGACGCCGTCAACGAGGGCGTGCGCCGTGGCTACCTGCACCCGGACAACGTGCTGCGTGCGTCGGTCGTGGCCGACCCGCAGTTCGAGCGCAAGAACACGCGGGACAACACCCCGGCCGTGATCCACATGGAACTGGTGCCCGGCGACACCGTCGAGGTGACCGTCGCCGCCAAGGGCGGCGGCTCGGAGAACAAGTCGAAGTTCGTGATGCTGAACCCGTCCGACTCGATCGTCGACTGGGTGCTGAAGACCGTGCCGACGATGGGCGCCGGCTGGTGCCCGCCGGGGATGCTCGGCATCGGCATCGGCGGCACCGCCGAGAAGGCGATGCTGATGGCCAAGGAATCGCTGATGGAGCCGCTCGACATGTACGAACTGCTGCAGCGCGGGCCGTCGAACAAGACCGAGGAGCTGCGCATCGAGCTCTACCAGAAGGTCAACGCGCTGGGCATCGGCGCGCAGGGGCTGGGCGGGCTGGCCACCGTGCTCGACGTCAAGATCTCGATGTTCCCGACGCACGCGGCATCCAAGCCGGTCGCGATGATCCCGAACTGCGCCGCCACCCGTCACGCGCACGTGGTGCTGGACGGCTCCGGCCCGGCGTTCTGCGAAGCCCCCAGCCTGTCCGAGTGGCCGGACGTGCACTGGGCCCCCGACTACCAGCGCTCCAGGCGCGTGAACCTGGACACGCTGACGCGCGAGGAAGTCGCCTCGTGGACACCGGGCCAGACCCTGCTGCTGTCCGGCAAGATGCTGACCGGACGGGACGCGGCCCACAAGCGGATCGAGGACATGCTGGCCAAAGGCGAGCCGCTGCCGGTCGACTTCCGCAACCGCGTCATCTACTACGTCGGCCCTGTCGATCCGGTGCGCGACGAGGCAGTCGGCCCGGCGGGCCCGACCACGGCGACGCGGATGGACAAATTCACCGACATGATGCTGTCGAAGACCGGCCTGATCTCGATGATCGGCAAAGCCGAGCGGGGCCCGGTTGCGATCGAGGCCATCCGCAGGCACAAGGCCGCCTACCTGATGGCGGTGGGCGGCGCCGCCTACCTGGTGTCGAAGGCGATCAAGTCGGCGAAAGTGCTCGGCTTCGCAGACCTCGGCATGGAGGCGATCTACGAGTTCGAGGTCGAGGACATGCCGGTGACGGTGGCGGTCGATTCGAACGGCACCTCGGTGCACGAGACCGGCCCGAAGGAATGGCAGGCGAAGATCGGCAAGATCCCGGTCAGCGTCGCGGGCTGATCCCGGTTTCGAACGATGGAGTCGCGCTCGCGCCGGCGCGCCGGCGGGTCGGCGGCGCATCGTCGCCGGGGTAATATCGGCCCACGAAAGGTCGGAGCCGATCTCGCTCGGGGCCGCCGCCGCGGGCGATCGGCAACGATCGCCGACACTTCCCTTGGAGGATACGCATGACACGAGTTTTTGCAGGCAGGGCGCTGATCGCATCGGGCATCATCACCGTCAGTGCGCTGATGGCGGCCCCGGCCGCGCTCGCGCAGGAGAAGGTGCTGAAGGTGGTGCCCCACTCCAACCTCGCGATCCTGGATCCGATCTGGACCACCCAGTACATGGTGCGCAATCATGGCTACATGATCTACGACACGCTGTTCGGCACCGACGCCAACAGCCAGATCAAGCCGCAGATGGTCGAGAGCTGGACCGAGAGCCCGGACAAGCGCCTGTGGACCTTCAAGCTGCGCAAGGGCCTCGAATTCCACGACGGCAAGCCGGTGACGGGTGAGGACGTGATCGCCTCGCTGGCGCGCTGGGGCAAGCGCGACGCGATGGGCCAGAAGCTGTTCACGTTCGTGCAGAACATGGATTCGCCCGCCCCCGACACGTTCCGCATCTTCCTGCGCGAGGCCTGCGGCTTCGTGATCGAGGCGCTCGGCAAGCCGTCCTCGAACGTGCCCTTCATCATGCCGAAGCGCGTCGCCGACACCCCGGCCGACAAGCAGATCGACGACTACACCGGCTCGGGCCCGTACGTGTTCAAGCGCGACGAGTACAAGCCGGGCGACAAGGCCGTGTACCTGAAGAACGCCAAGTACGTGCCGCGCAGCGAGCCGCCGTCCGGCACCACCGGCGGCAAGAAGGTGTTCGTCGACCGCGTCGAGTGGAACCTCGCGCTGCGCGACGCGCAGCAGCAGGTCAATGCGCTGACCAAGGGTGAGGTCGACATCATCGAGCAGCCCGCCTTCGAGTCGTACGCCGCGCTGAAGACCGCAGCCAACGTCGAGATCGTCAACTCGAACCCGCTCGGCTTCCAGTACATGCTGCGTTTCAACCACCTGCACGCGCCCTTCAACAATCCGAAGATCAAGCAGGCGGCGGTGATGGCGCTGGGCCAGGAGGCCTTCCTGAAGGCCCAGGTCGGCATCCCCGAGTACTACAAGATCTGCGCCTCGATGTTCACCTGCAACACACCGTACGCCTCGACCAAGGGCTCGGAGATGCAGAACATGGGCAAGGGCAACCTGAAGAAGGCGCAGGAGCTGCTCAAAGCCTCGGGCTACAACGGCGAGACGATCGTGATCATGAAGCCGACCGACCTGGCTTCGATCAGCAAGCTGCCCGACGTGGCGGCGCTGCTCCTGCGCCAGGCCGGCTTCAAGGTCGACCTGCAGTCGATGGACTGGAACACGCTGGTGTCGCGCCGCGCCAAGAAGGATGTGCCGTCGGCCGGCGGCTGGAACATCTTCGCGACCGCCTGGGTCTCGCCCGACATCTGGAACCCGCTGACCAACGCGGCGATCGGAGCGGGCGGCGACCGTGCCTGGTTCGGCTGGGCGAACGAGCCCGAGATCGAGAAGCTGCGCGACCTGTTCGCGCGTGAAGTCGATCAGGCGAAGAAGAAGGCGCTGGCCGACCAGATCCACCAGAAGGCCTTCGAGTACGGCACGCACGTTCCGCTCGGCGAGTACATCAACCCGGCGGCGGTGCGCAAGGGCATCAAAGGCCTGGTGACGGGTCCGGGCAACTTCTACTGGAACATCCAGAAGTAAGTCCGGACGGGCCCGTCCCGGGCCTTGCCTGGCGCGGCACCGCGGACGCGGTGCCGCCGGCCAGGCGCCGGCACGTTTGTTGCATGACGGTTCGCGCCGGCTTCCCGTCCCCCACCCTGCCCTGGACACAGCGCACCCATGCTCGGTTTCGTACTCAAGCGCATCGCCTCGACGATCCCGGTCCTGCTGATCGTCGCGGTGCTGGTGTTCCTGCTGCTGCGCCTGACGCCGGGTGACCCGGCCGCGATCATCGCCGGCGACGCGGCAAGCCCCGAGAACATCCTGCGGATCCGCGAGATCCTCGGGCTGGAGAAGCCCCTGCCGGTGCAGTTCGGCATCTGGCTGACCAACCTGCTGCAGGGCGACCTCGGCGAGTCGTACTACTTCAAGATGAAGGTCACGTCGCTGATCGGCCAGCGGCTCGAGCCGACGATGATGCTGGCGCTGACCACGATCGTGATCACCGTGCTCGTCGCCGTGCCGCTCGGGGTGATCGCCGCGTGGCGCCACGGCGGCTGGCTGGACCGGCTGCTGATGGGCTTCTCGGTGATGGGCTTCTCGGTGCCCGTCTTCGTTCTCGGCTACATCCTGATCTGGGTGGTGTCGATCAAGCTCGGCTGGCTGCCGGTGCAGGGCTACCGGCGCATCGCCGAGGGCTTCGGACCGTTCATCCAGCACCTGATCCTGCCGTCGATCACGCTGTCGGTGATCTACATCGCGCTGATCGCTCGCGTGACGCGCGCGGCGGTCTCCGAGACGCTGACCGAGGACTACGTGCGCACCGCGCGCGCCAAGGGCCTGCCGGAGTTCACGGTGCTGATGCGCCACGCGCTGGCCAATGCTGCCGTGCCGATCGTCACGGTGATCGGCATCGGGATCGCGCTGCTGATCGGCGGCGTGGTCGTGACCGAATCGGTGTACGGCATCCCCGGCCTGGGCCGGCTGACGGTCGACGCGGTGCTGGCGCGCGACTTCCCGACGATCCAGGGCGTGATCCTGTTCTTCTCGTTCCTGTACGTGATGATCAACCTGCTGGTCGACCTGTCGTACCTGATTTTTGACCCGAGGATCCGCTACTGATGGCTGCCGCCCGATCCGACCGGCCCGATGCCGGGGCCGCACTCAGCGACGAGGCCTACGAAGCGCTGTCGATCGAATCCGCGACGGTCGTGCCGCGCGCCTCGGTCTGGAAGCGCCTGGCGAACAACTGGAGCGTGCGCATCGGCGGAGTGCTGCTCGCGCTGCTGGTGCTGATCGCGGTGGCCGCGCCGCTGCTCGGCACGGTCGACCCCGCGCTGTTCGACCCCGGCAGCCGCGACCTGCTGCCCGGCGCCTCGGGCGAGATCATGACCCTGGAAGGCGACACGCTGAAGCACGTCTTCCTGATGGGATCCGACTCCTTCGGCCGCGACATCTACAGCCGCGTGATCTTCGGCGCGCGCGTGTCGCTCGTCGTCGGCCTCGCGTGCGCGCTGCTGTCGATCGCGCTCGGCGTGCTGGCCGGGCTTTCCGCCGGCTACATCCGCTGGCTCGACGGCCCGATGATGCGGGTGATGGACGGACTGATGGCGATCCCCGGGATCCTGATCGCGATCGCGCTGGTGACCCTGTGGCGCGCCAGCCTGCTGACGGTGGTGATCGCGATCGCGATTCCCGAGATCCCGCGCGTGACGCGCCTGGTGCGCTCGCTGGTGCTGTCGATCCGCGAAGAGCCGTACGTCGAGGCGGCGATCTCGCTGGGCACGCCGCGCTACCGGATCATGTTCGGCCACATCCTGCCGAACACGATCGCGCCGCTGATCGTGCAGGGCACGTACATCGCCGCCTCGGCGATCCTGGTCGAGGCGATCCTGTCCTTCCTCGGCGTCGGCCTGCCGAGCGAGATTCCGACCTGGGGCAACATCATGGCCGAGGGCCGCGTGCAGTTCCAGCAGTTCCCGCACAACGTGCTGTACCCCGGCATCTTCCTGGCGATCAGCGTGCTGGCCGTCAACATCCTGGGCGACGGGCTGCGCGACACGCTCGATCCCAAGATGGCGAAACGGACGGGCTGACGATGGCGGCGATTCTCGAGGTCCGCAACCTGTCCATCGGCCTGCCGGTCGGCGGCGACCGCGCGCTGGCGGTGCGCAACGTGAACCTGGAAGTCGGCGCCGGCGAGATCGTCTGCCTGGTCGGCGAATCCGGGTCGGGCAAATCGGTGATCGCGCAGGCGGTTATGGGCCTGCTGCCCCGGCAGCTGCCGGTGCGCTCGGGCGAGATCCGCCTGCAGGGCGAGGACCTGCTCGCCGCGACACCGCAGCGGCTGCGCGAGCTGCGCTGCGTGCGCATGTCGATGATCTTCCAGGAGCCGATGACGGCGCTCAATCCGGTGATGCGCTGCGGCGCGCAGATCGACGAGGTGCTGAGCACCCACACCGACCTGGACCCGGCCGCGCGGCGCGCGCGCATCCGCTCGATCATCGAGGAAGTGCACCTGCCCGATCCCGATCGGATCATCGCCTCGTATCCGCACCAGCTGTCCGGCGGCCAGCGCCAGCGCATCATGATCGCGATGGCGCTGGTGCTCGAGCCGGCGCTGCTGATCGCCGACGAGCCGACGACCGCGCTGGACGTGACCACGCAGGCGCAGATCCTGAAGCTGGTGAAGGAGCTGCAGAGCAAGCACGGCACCGGGGTGCTGTTCATCACGCACGACTTCGGCGTCGTCGCCGAGATCGCCGACCGGGTCGCAGTGCTGCGCCTGGGCGACCTGGTCGAGGCGCGCGCGAAGGACGAGCTGCTGTCGAGCCCGGAGCACGCCTACACGCGGATGCTGATCGGCTCGGTGCCGAGCATCGTGCCGCGGCACCGCGGCGCCGACCCGTCGGCGCCCGTGGTGCTGGGCACGCAGGGGCTGTCGAAGGTCTACACCAGCGGCGGCTTCCTGTCGGCCAGACACGAGGTGCGCGCGGCCACCGACGTGAACCTGCAGATCCGGCGCGGCCAGACGCTGGGCATCGTCGGCGAGTCGGGCTCGGGCAAGTCGACGGTCGCCCGCTGCATCGCGCGCCTGATCGACCCGACCGCCGGGTCGATCATGCTCGGCGGCGACGACATCGCGAAGATGAGCGTGCGGCAGCTGCAGCCGCTGCGGCGCCGCGTGCAGATGATCTTCCAGGATCCGTACCGGTCGCTGAATCCGCGCCGCACGGTCGGCGAGTCGGTCATCGAGGGGCCGATGAACTACGGCACTTCGCGCGCCGAGGCGATGGACCGCGCGAACCGCCTGATGGAGCTGGTGCGCCTGGACCCGAAGTCGCTCGACCGCTATCCGCACCAGTTCTCCGGCGGCCAGCGCCAGCGCATCTGCATCGCGCGCGCGCTGGCGATGGAGCCCGAACTGCTGATCGCCGACGAAGCGGTGTCGGCGCTCGACGTGTCGGTGCAGGCGCAGGTGCTGCGGCTGCTCGACGAGATCCGCGACCGTCTGAATCTGGCGATGCTGTTCATCACGCACGACCTGCGCGTGGCCGCGCAGGTCTGCGATCACGTGGCGGTGATGTCGCAAGGGCGTGGTCGTCGAGTACGGGCCGGCGGCGCAGGTCTTCGGCGCGCCGACCCACGAATACACGCGCGCGCTGTTCGCGGCGGCGCCGGGCCGGGACTACGCGTTCGGCGGCTGAGCCGCAGACCGGCGGCATCCGACGCGCCAGCGGCCGCGGCCGGTGCGGCCAGAGCCCACCAGCGCGCGGCGAGCCCTACCAGGTGTCGATGCAGTTGCGCTTCCTGCCCTCGCGCGCGGCCGGCTGCGGCACCGACAGCAGTCCGCGCATGATCCAGCGGCGCGTGTCCGCCGGATCGATCACGTCGTCGATCTCCAGGAACGATCGCCAGGTTGAGCGCCTTGCCGCGCTCGTAGGCCTCGGCGACCATGCCGTCGAACTCGGCCTTGCGCTCGCTCCGGATCCTCGATCGCCTCGAGTTCCTTGCGGAAACCCAGCCGCACCGCGCCCTCGAGGCCCATGCGCGCCGAACTCGCCGCTCGGCCAGGACACGGTGAACGAGCGGCGCGTGGAAGCCGCCGGCCGGCCATCGCCTGCGCGCCGAGCCCGTAGCCCTTGCGCAGGATCACGATCGTGAACACCGGCACGGTCAGGCTGGCGGCGGTGACGAACATCCGCGACACGTGGCGCACCAGCGCCGTCTTCTCGGCCTCGGGACCGACCATGAACCCCGGCGTGTCGCACAGCGACAGCGATCGGCAGGTCGAACGCGTCGCACAGCTGCATGAAGCGCGCCGCCTTGTCGCCGGCGTCGGCGTCGATCGCGCCGCCCAGGTGGCGCGGGTTGTTGGCGATCAGCCCGAACGGCCGGCCCTCGATGCGCACCAGCGCGGTGACGATGCCGACGCCGAAGTCGGGCCGCAGTTCGAGCACCGAGCCCTCGTCGGCCAGCGTCGTCGATCACCGTGCGCACGTCGTAGACGCGCAGCCGGTTCTCGGGGATCAGGTGGCGCAGCGTGCGCTGGTCGGCGCAGCGCCAGTCGGCGACCGGGCCCTGGAAGTAGCCGAGGTAGCCGCTTGCGTCGCCGCGACCGCCTCGCGCCTCGTCGTCGACCAGGATGTCGATCACGCCGTTGGGCGCCTGCACGTCGACCGGGCCGACCTCGGTCGGGCTTGTACACGCCGAGGCCGCCGCCCTCGATCATCGCCGGCCCGCGCCATGCCGATCGATGGAGTTCGCGGGTCGCGACGATCACGTCGCAGCAGCCGAGCAGCGCTGCGTTGCCCGGCGAAGCAGTAGCCGGACACGACGCCGACCCGCGGCACCAGGCCCGCTCAGCCGCGCGAAGGTCGCGAAGGTCGTGGTGTCGAGCCCGGCGACGCCGCTGATGGTCGACGTCGCCGGGCCGCCCGCCCCCGCCCTCGGCGAACAGCACGACCGGCAGCCGCCACTGCTCGGCGAGCTGCAGCAGCGCGGTCGGTCTTGCGGTGGTTCAGCGAACCCTGGGTGCCGGCCAGCACCGTGTAGTCGTAGGACAGCACCATGCAGCGCGCGACGCTCGGCGTCGAAGAGCTCGCCGTTGACGGTGCCGATGCCCGAGCACGATGCCGTCGGCCGGGCGTGTTGCGGATCAGGTCGTCGACGCTGCGCCGGCGAGCGCTGCGCGGCGACCGCCAAGGCCGCCGTACTCGATGAAGCTGCCGGCGATCGACCAGGTCGTCGATGTTCTCGCGCGCGGTGCGCTGGCCCGGTGCCTGCGGCGGCCGCACGACCGCAGCCGGGCGGCGTCTCGTCGAGCAGCAGCCGGTGCCGCTCGCGCACCTCGGCGAGGTCGGCGCGGATCGCGTCGAGGTCGAGTCTCGCCGGCGCGCGTCCGCGCGCATCGGCTGACGTCGCCGGGCTCGATGAACAGCACGAGCGCCTGACCCTCGAAGAGGGTCTCGCCCGCCACGGCGCAGACCAGCGCGCACGTGCGCCCGCCACCGGCGCCTCGACGATGTGCTGCATCTTCATCGCCTCGAGCACCGCGACCGGCTGGCCGGCGTGGACCGCGTCGCCCGCCCGCACGTCGATCGACACCACCGTGCCCTGCATCGGCGCGGCCAGCGGCGACGGTGCCGTCCGGGGCCTGCTCTGGGCGGCGTCGGCGCGCGGCCTGCGCCGTGCGAGACGCCGGCGTGCGCGTCGGCGAAGTACGAGCTCGCGGTGCGCGTCGCGGCCGTGCGCAGGATCTCGCCGACGTGTTCCTCGACGAAGCGCGTGTCGCACGCGCTGGGCGGCACCGCCGGGTGCTTCAGCAGCGCCGTGCAGCAGCGTCTTGTTGGTGGCCACGCCGACGATGCCGAACTCGCTCAGCGCGCGGTCGGCCTTCGCCAGCAGCCGCGCCAGGTCGCCGGCGGGCGACGTGCACGATCAGCTTCGCCAGCAGCGAGTCGTAGTCGCGGGCTGGTGGTGTAGCCGGCGTAGCCGAAGGTGTCGACGCGCACGCCGGGGCCGGACGGCGGGTCGTAGCGCGGCCAGCATGCCGCCCGAGGGCGCGGCGCTGCCGTCCGCCGGCATGGTCTCCATGTTGATGCGCAGCTGCACCGCGAGGCCGCGCGGCGCCGGGATGCGCTGCTGGTCCAGCCCGAGCTCGGCGCAGCGTCTCGCCCGCGGCGATGCGCAGCTGCGCCTGCACCAGGTCGACGCCGGTCACCACCTCGGTCACCGTGTGCTCGACCTGCAGCCGCGGGTTCGCCTCGATGAAGGCGAAGGCGACGTCGCCTCGGGTCCGCCGCGTCGACCAGGAACTCGAAGGTGCCGAGGCCGCGGTAGCGCGCGGCCGCGGCCAGGCGCACCGCGCCTGCGAGCAGCCGCTCGCGCAGCACGCGGTGCCAGCGAGCGGGCTCGGCGCGAACTCGACCAGCTTCTGGTGGCGCCGCTGCAGCGCTGCAGTCGCGCTCCCACAGGTGCGCGACCGCGCCGCTGCCGTCGCCGATCACCTGCACCTCGATGTGACGGGCGCGCGCGATCAGCCGCTCGACGTAGACGTCGCCGTCGCCGAAGGCCGCCAGCGCCTCGGCACGCGCACCGTGCGAACGCGTCCTCGACGGCCTCGGCGCGGCGCACGATGCGCATGCCGCGGCCGCCGCCGCCGGCGACCGCCTTGATCATCATCGCGCCGCCCGGCGCCCAGCGCCGGCGAGGAACGCCTGCGCCTCGTCGAGCGTCGACCGGCGCGTGGTGCCGGCGACCACCGGGACGCCGTGCGCGATCGCGCCAGCGCGCGGGCCTGCGACCTTGTCGCCGAACAGGTCGAGCACCTCGGGCGCAGGCCCGACGAAGATGAGGCCGCCTCGTCGGCGCAGCGCTGCGCGAAGGCGCGTTCTCGCTGAGGAAGCCGTAGCCGGGATGCACCGCGTCGCAGCCGGCGGCCTGCGCCACCCGGATCGATCGACTCGATGTCGAGATAGGCCGGCCGCGCCCGTGCCGTCCAGCGCGCGCGCCTCGTCGACCTTGCGAACGTGCAGCGATCGCGGCATCGTCGTCGGAGTGGACCGCCGACGCTGTGCATGCCGAGCTCGGCAGCGGCGCGCGCGATCCGGATCGCGATCTCGCCGCGGTTGGCGATCAGCAGGGAACGCATCTTGTTGGTCATTCAGGCTTCTCTCTCGTCGTATCCCGGTTCATCAGCCGATCGCGCTGGTCGGACGGCTGCAGTCAGCCAGGCGATGTCTTCACTATTCATTGCCTGCAACTCCTGTCGAACCGATGCCGCGGCCGCGGCCGCGGCGCGAGCCTGGCGGCGGTTCAAGTCTAGGCCATCGCCCGCCCCGCCACGGGCCCTGCAGCCCTGTTTCACTCTTCAGAACACCCCCGACGGCGCAAATCTGCATAATCTCGGACTTCTGCCGCAGGCACGGCCAGCGGCACTGCGCACAGACCTTCAACCGGACAGGAATCGCGACGATGGCCGTGATCGCCGTTGGCGGCATGCAGCACGAGACGAACACTTTCGCGCCGTCGAAGGCCGATTACCACGCCTTCGAGGATGGCGGGGGCTGGCCGACCGTGCAGAGCGGCGAGCCGCTGTTCGAGGCCGTCGCCGGCGCGAACATCCCGATCCAGGGGGCGATCACGGCTCTGCGCAATGCCGGGCACCGGCTGGTCCCTCTGGCCTGGGCGGCGGCGTCGCCGTCGGCGCACGTGACGGTCGATGCCTTCGAGCGGATCGTCGGCGATTTGGTGCGGCTGCTGCGCGCGGCCGGCCGGGTCGACGGCGTGTATCTCGACCTGCACGGCGCGATGGTCACCGAGCATCACGACGACGGCGAAGGCGAGCTGCTGCGCCGGGTGCGCGAAGTGGTCGGCCCGAAAGTCCCGGTGGTGGCCAGCCTCGACCTGCACGCGAACGTCACGCAGGCGATGGTCGAGCACGCCGATGCGCTGTCGATCTACCGCACCTATCCGCACGTCGACATGGCCGAGACCGGCGCGCGCGCCGCCGGACTGCTGATGCGGCTGATCTCGACCGGCCGCCGCTTCGACAAGGCGTACCGGCGCTTCGACTACCTGACCGGGATCCCGTCGCAGTCGACCTTCATCGAGCCCGGGCGCCGCCTGTTCGCGCTGCTCGGGCAGATCGAGACACGCACCGGCGTCGCGTTGTCCTTCGCGCCGGGCTTCCCGATGGCCGACTTCGACGAGTGCGGCATGTCGGTGGTCGGCTACGGGCACGACGGCCGCGCCACGCAGGCGGCGGTCGACGAACTGGCTGCCGCGATCGACGACGCCGAGAAGGAGTTCGCGCTGGAACTCCTCGCCCCCGACGAGGCGGTGCAGCGCGCGATGGCGCGCGGCGCGCCGGGTTCGCCCGTGGTCCTCGCCGATACGCAGGACAACCCGGGAGCAGGCGGCAATGGCGACACCACCGGACTGCTGGCGGCGCTGCTGCGGCAGCGCGCCGAGGACGCCGTGCTCGGCCTGCTGATCGATCCCGCCTCCGCGCGCCGTGCGCACGAGGCGGGTCGCGGCGCGACGATCGAATTCGAGCTCGGCGAGATCTCCGGTGTGCCCGGTCACACGCCGCTCGCCGGCCGCTTCACCGTCGAGCAGCTCGGCGACGGGCAGTTCACCTGCACCGGCCCGATGTTCCACGGCTTTCGCATGCAGCTCGGCCCGATGGCGGTGCTGCGCCAGGCGGGCGTGCGCGTGGTGCTCGCCTCGCGCAAGTGCCAGGCGGCCGACCAGGAGATGTTTCGCCACGTCGGCATCGAGCCGGCGCGCCACCGGATCGTCGCGCTGAAGAGCTCGGTACACTTCCGCGCCGATTTCCAGCCGATCGCCCGCGAAGTGCTCGTCGTGCGCTCACCCGGCCCGGCCCTGGCCGATCCGGCCGATTTCCCGTGGACGCGGCTGCGCGACGGCCTGCGCCTGCGTCCTCTCGGACCGAAGTTCCGCGCCGCCTGACCCGCGCGGCACCCGGTCCGGACTGCGAACCCGATACGCCACTCCTGCCGCACGGCGCAGGATCAACCTCCCCCTGAAGGCTGTGCACTCGAGATGAGCCCATACCTGTTGATCGACATCGGAAACACGTTCCTGAAGTGGGGCCGGTATCCCGCGGGCAACACGCCCGGCGTCGCGGCGAGCGACGTCTGCACGAGCTTCGGGCGGGTGCTGCTCGACGAGATTTCGGAGCTCGCCACGATGTGGCGCGGCCAGCCGACGCCGGCCCGCGTCGTCGTCTCGAACGTCGCCGGCACGCGCGTGCGCAATCCGCTGCTGCGCGCGCTCGAGGCCTGGCCCGGGCCGCCGGTGGCGCACTGGATCACGTCGATGCAGAACCAGTGCGGCGTGAGCAACGGCTACCTGAACCCGGCGCAGCTCGGCAGCGACCGCTGGGCGGCGCTGATCGGCACGCGCGCGCTGCTCGGCCACCGCGCCGCGCTGATCGCCGTGTGCGGGACCGCAACGACGATCGACCTGCTGACCACCGACGGCGAGTTCGCCGGCGGCGCGATCATGCCCGGGCTCGGCCTGATGCAGCGCGTGCTGCACGAGCACACCGCCGCGCTGCCGGATGCGCAGGGCGAATACCTCGACTACCCGCGCCAGACCGTCGACGGCATCGCGTCCGGCTGCGCCCACGCCCAGGCCGGTGCCATCGAGCGTCTGTACCACATCCACCGGCAGCGCAACCCCGACCTGGTCTGCATCATTTCGGGCGGCACCGCGCGTGTCGTCGCCCCGCGCCTGTCGATCCCCTACCGCTACCACGACAACCTGGTTCTCGAGGGGCTCTACTGGATCGCTCAGTCGCTGGACACCGCCTGAGCCGCCCGAGCCGCGCGCTCGACGTCGACGCCCCGCAGCAGTGCGAGCGCGATCAGGAAGAAGATCCCGGTGATCCCGATCGCCAGGCGGTGGTTGCCCGCGGTGACCCAGGTGACCAGGCCATAGGTCACCGGCCCGACGATCGCCGCCAGCCGCACCGCGAAGGTCCACAGTCCGAAAAATTCTGCGAGCCGGTCCGCGGGGGTCATCACGCCGACCATCGCGCGTCCGCAGGACTGGCTCGAGCCCATGCACAAGCCTGCGACGGTGGCTGCCGCCCAGAACATCGCGACCGACTGACCGAGGGCCGCGAGCGCCACCATCCCGATCCAGCCCCAAAGCGTGAGCGCGAGCGCGCGCCTGTGCCCGAGGCGGTCCTGCGCATAACCGAACAGGAAGGCACCGATCGCCGACGCGATGTTCACGAGGAACACCAGCATCATCGTCTGTGTCTTGCCGAAGCCCATCACCTGTTCGGCGTAGATCGCAGCGAGCGCGATCACCACCGAGATGCCGGCCTGGTAGGCGCAGCCGCACAGCAGGAAGCGGCGGAAGTCGCCGAAGCGCGCGGATTCGTTCCAGGTCGCACGCAAACGTTCGAACGCGCTGCGCCCGTGACGCAGCGTGCCGGGCGCCGCGGGATCCGCGCGCTCCTTCAGCAACAGGAAGGTCGGGATCGCGGCGAGCGCGAACACGGCCGCCGTGATCAGCATCGTCTTCGGCACGAACTGCGACGCGGGCTCGCCCGCCGCCTGCGCCGACAGCACGACGGCCAGGCACAGCCCCAGCGACAACATGCCGCCGAAGTACCCGAAGCTCCAGCCCCAGCCGGACACGCGTCCCAGCGCAGGCTGACGCGCCAGTTCGGGAAGGAAGGCGGCGGCCAGGCCTTCGCCGATGCTGAAGAAATAGTTCGACGCGATGATCGCCACCACGGCCAGCACGATCGTGCCCGGCTGCGCCAGCGACAGCGCCGCCGTGGCGATCACGCAGCCGACGGTGGTCAGCGCGAGAAGGCGCTTCTTCGCGCCGTGCGCATCGGCATAGGCGCCGATCGCCGGTGCCGTCGCCATCGCCAGTGCGCTCGACGCCGCGAGCGCGAGCGTCCAGGCAAGTGTCGCCCACGATGCATCGCGCGCGACCGCCGCGACGAAATAGGCATTGAACACGGCGGTCAGCACGACCGTCGTGTAGCCGGAGTTCGCGAAGTCGTACATCGCCCACCCGAACACCTCGCGGGGGGCGACCCCCGGGTTCAGCGCGGAGCGATCGAATACGGCCATGCGAGCATCGATCCGTCAGACCGCCGCGACCCCGGCCCTTGCGATCTGAGCATCCTCGTTGGAGCGAACCCCGGACACGCCGACCGCACCGATGCAGTGGCCGTCGACGATGATCGGCACCCCCCCTTCGAGCAGGCCGTCGATGGTCGGCGCCGACAGGAAGGCATAGCGGCCCTTGTTGATCATGTCCTCGTAGAGCGCGGTGTCGCGCCGCCCGAGTGCAGCCGACCGCGCCTTGGCCGGCGCGATGTGCGCGGAGACCGGCGCCGCTCCGTCCAGACGCTGCATCCACAGCAGATGGCCGCCATCGTCGGCGATCGCGATCGTCACGGCCCAGTTGTTCTTCGACGCCTCGGCCTCGGCGGCCTGGGCGATGCGTTTGACGTCGTCGAGTGTGAGTTGCGGTCGCGTGATCACCGTTGCCCCCGGAAGTGATGGTCGAATGGCTGCCCGAATGGCTGCCCGAATGGTCGCCGATGAATGGTCGCCGATTCTACCGAGCGCGGTCAGGACTTTCCGGACAATTGCAGGCGATACCACAGCAGGCCGATCGCCTCGTGCGATGCGAGCCAGCTCCAATAGACACCGCTCGAGTTCGGCACCCAGTCGCCCCAATGCTCTCCGGAGAGGCTGCCGCCGAAGCCGTGCGGCGCCTCGACCACCTCGAGGCCGGCCGCTTCGAAGCTGAGCCTGGCCCGGGGCATGTGCACCGCGTGCGTGACGAGGATGATCCTGCGGATCCCGGAAGCGGCGAGCATCGTCGCGGAACGGCGCGCGTTCTGCGCGGTGTCGGAAGACTCCGCTTCGGTCCAGCGCGCTTCCAGGCGAAAGGCCTCGCGCAGCGTCCTCGCCATCAGAACCGCTTCGGCCTCGTTCTCGCGTTCGCGTGTGGCGCCCCCCGAAGGAGGACCGCCGCTCACCAGGATCGGCAATCCGGTGACCCGCGCAACCCAGGCCCCGTGCGCCAAGCGCTCGAGCGTGCGGCCGTGAACCGTCTGGCGGTGCGGCCGCTCGCGCTCGTGCCAGCGCGCGCCCCCGCCGAGGACCACGACTACTCCGGCAGCCCCTGGCCCCTTGGCCGCGCGGCGCAGCGCATCCTCGCTCGGCGCTTCGCGCCCGGGCCCCTCGACCAGATAGGCGAGCGCGCCAGCGATCACCGGCAGCGACAGCAGCACGCTCGACAGCAGGCCCGCGCCGAGCAGCAGCGCGGCAATCCTCGATTGGCGGCGACGAAGCAGCAGCCATCCGAGCAGGGCAACGAGCAGCGGGCCCGCGGGCGGCAGGAGCAGGGCGGACACGATCGCCTTCAAACGCTTCACCTCATCGAATTCGGTCGCCGGAGATCCGGCACGGACCGCCCAGCGCCATCACAAAGCCCGCCGCTATCATTCGCCGATGAAACAGCGCGATGATGACGTGGATTGTGCCCCGTACGCGGGATTGACCCCCGAGTGCATTCTCGACGCGCTGCAGGCGGTCGGCTTTCGCGGTGACGGCCGGATGCTGGCATTGAACAGCTACGAAAATCGTGTCTACCAGATCTGGATCGAGGATCGGGATCCGGTGGTCGCGAAGTTCTACCGCCCGGCGCGCTGGAGCGACCAGCAGATTCTCGAAGAACACGCATTCACCCGCGAGCTCGAGGATCTCGAAATCCCGGTCGTCGCGCCGATCGAGCGTGACGGCGGCACGCTGTTCTCCCATGAGGGCTTTCGCTTCGCGGTCTATCCGCGGCGCGGCGGCCGCGCGCCGGAGCTCGACCAGCCTGGCGTGCTGGAATGGATCGGCCGCTTCGTCGGTCGCATCCATCGCGCCGGGCGCAGGCACCCGTTCGTGCACCGCCCGGCGCTGAACATCGAGCGGCTCGGCCGGGAGCCGCGCGACTGGCTGCTTGCCAACGGCTGCGTTCCGCAGGATCTGGCCCCGGCGTGGACCGTGATCTGCGACCAGGCGCTCGAAGGGGTGCGAGAAGCGTTCGCGCGCGCGGCGGGCATCGGCGCGATCCGCCTGCACGGCGACTGTCATCCGGGCAACGTGCTGTGGACCGATGCCGGGCCGCACTTCGTCGATTTCGACGACTGCGTCAACGGCCCGGCCGTTCAGGACCTGTGGATGCTGCTGTCGGGCGATGCCGAGGCGATGTCGCGGCAGCTGGAGGCCCTGCTGTCGGGCTACGAAGCCTTCATGGAATTCGACCGCCGCGAGCTGCAGCTGATCGAGGCCCTGCGCACCCTGCGGCTGATCCACTACAGCGCGTGGATCGCGCGCCGCTGGACCGACCCCGCATTCCCGGCCGCCTTTCCGTGGTTCAACACCCAGCGCTACTGGCAGGACCGGGTGCTGGAATTGCGCGAACAGGTCGGCGCGATGGCCGAGCCGCCACCGAGCCCGGCGCCCCGGTACTGACACCGGGTCTGCGGGCGCGCCGAAGGTCCGCGGCGCGCGCCCCGGACTCGCGCGCAGGGTTCGTCCTGACGCTCAGCCCGGGGACACCGCGCTGCGCACCTGTTCGAGCGCGCCCGGATCCTCGATGGTCGTCAGGTCGCCCGGATCGCGTCCCTCGCACAGCGCCTGGATCGAGCGCCGCAGCACCTTGCCCGAGCGCGTCTTCGGCAGCAGCGTCACGAAGTGCACCCGCCCGGGGCGTGCGACCGCGCCGAGCTGGCGGTCGACGGTCTTCATGATCTCGCCTTCGAGCGCCAGGCGCTGTTCCGGCGTTGCCGTGACCGAAGGATCCTTCACCACCGCGAACGCGATCGCGACCTGTCCCTTCAGCTGATCGGCGACGCCGACGACCGCAACTTCGGCGACCGCGTCGTGGCTGGAGATCGACTCCTCGATCTCGCGCGTGCCGAGGCGGTGCCCGGCGACGTTGATCACGTCGTCGGTGCGCCCGAGGATGAAGTAGTAGCCGTCGGCATCGCGAACGCCCCAGTCGAAGGTGGAGTACACCTGCCGGCCCGGAATGCTCGAGAAGTAGGTGTCGACGAAGCGCCGGTCGTCGCGCCAGACGGTTTGCATGCAACCGGGCGGGAGCGGCGGCACGATTGCAACGACGCCCTTTTCGTCGACCCCGACTTCTTCGCCGGTCTGCTCGTGCAGCAACCTCACGTCGTAGCCATACATCGGCATGCCGGGGCTGCCCAGGCGCGTCGGCGTCTTCTCGATGCCGTGTGCCACCGTCAGGATCGGCCAGCCGGTCTCGGTCTGCCAGTAGTTGTCGATGATCGGGCGGCCCAGCCCCTGGCCGATCCACTTCGCCGTCGGCTCGTCGAGCGGCTCGCCGGCGAGAAACAGCGCCCGCAGCGACGAGGTGTCGTAGCGGGTCAACCAGGCCGGGTCCTGCTTCTTGAGCACACGGATCGCGGTCGGCGCCGAAAACATCACCGTGACCTTGAATCGTTCCACCAGTTGCCACAGGATGCCCGCGTCCGGCCGCACCGGCGTGCCCTCGTACATGATCGTCGCCATGCCCGCGATCAGCGGGCCGTAGATGATGTACGAGTGACCGACGACCCAGCCGATGTCGCTCGACGAGAAATACGTTTCGCCGGGGTTGCCGCAGTAGATGTGCTTCATCGAAGCGGCGAGCGCGACCGCATAGCCACCAACATCACGCTGCACGCCTTTGGGCTTGCCGGTGGTGCCGGACGTGTACAGCGTGTAGCTGATCTCGTTGGATTCGAGCCAGGTGACCGGCACCTGCGCATCGAGGTGCTGCTCGCGCAGCGTCGCGTAGTCGAGGTCGCGTCCGTTCACCAGATTCATCGCGGCGAGCTTGCGGTCGACCAGCAGCACGCGATCGGGCTTGTGCTGCGCCAGGTCGATCGCCTCGTCGAGAAGCGGCTTGTACGGCACGACCTTGCCGGCGCGCGAGCCGGCATCGGCCGACACGATCAGCTTCGGCGTGGCGTCGTCGATCCGCGTGGCCAGACTGTGCGACGCGAACCCGCCGAACACCACCGAATGAATGGCACCGATGCGCGCGCAGGCGTACATCGCCATCGCGGCCTCGGGGATCATCGGCATGTAGATCAGCACGCGGTCGCCCTTGCCCACCCCCTGCGCCTTCATGATCGCCGCCATGCGCATCACCTCGCGGTGCAGCTCGGCGAACGTGCAGATGCGCTCCTCGCCCGTCTCGGTCGAGACGTAGATCAGCGCGGGCCGGTCGCCCAGCGTCGGCAGATGCCGGTCGATCGCGTTGTGGCACAGGTTGGTCTCGCCGCCGACGAACCAGCGCGCGAACGGCGGTCTGGAGTAGTCGAGAACTCGGTCGAAAGGCTTGTGCCAGTCGATCAGCGCCGCCTGCTCCGCCCAGAAGCCCTCACGGTCTTCGATCGACCGCCGATGCACGCTGTTCAGGTCCATCCGTATCCCCTCCGCTGTCTTTCGACGACGAGCCGGCCACGCGTCTCGCGACCGATGCCCGCCCCGCCCGATAGTCTGTCCGGCCATTCTACGAGCGGCCCTTACGCGCCGCTGACGCCTTGCGCTCCCCGGGGGATCTGCTTTCCGGCAGGGCGACGGCGGGCGTGGGCGGCGGCCGGCTCGTCGGCGATGCCCTGCTCGTCGGCGATGCCCGGCGATGCCCGGCTTGCCCGGCTTGCCCGGCTTGCCCGGCTTGCCCGGCTTGCCCGGCTTGCCCGGCTTTGACAGGGCGCGACGTTTTCCTTACCCTGCGCCGGATGCCAAATTTGCCCCACATGGTGAGATTTTTCCTCGACGCCGCCGCTCGCCGTGCGCGGTCCTTGGGGATGCGCCGCCACGCGGCGTATCTGACCGCGTCGTGCGCAATCCTGTTCCTGGGACTAGGCGTGGCGACAATCGCCTTGCCGGCGCATGCTGCGGACACCGACAGCGCGCAGCAGGAGAAGACCGAGAGCCACCTGGGCGCGGAACTCGTGCTTCGTTCGCTGTCCCTGCTCGGCGTCAACTACAAGTTCGGCGGCAACTCCCCGGACACCGGCCTCGACTGCAGCGGACTGGTGCGTCACGTGTTCCGCGAGGCGGTCGGCCTGGTGCTGCCGCGTCGCGCGGAAGAAATCAGCAGCCGGGGCGAGCGCATCGAGCCGGCTCAGCTGAAGCCCGGCGACCTCGTGTTCTTCAACACGCTGCGTCGCGCGTTCTCGCACGTCGGCGTCTACATCGGCAACAACCAGTTCGTGCATGCCCCGTCGTCGGGCGGCAGCGTGCGCGTCGAACGTCTCGACCAGGCCTACTGGACCCGCCGCTTCAACGGCGCGCGGCGCATCGAACTCGCGCAGGTCGCTTTCCCTCAGACGTCTGCGGCTGCATCGCGCGACGCGTTTGCGCCCCCGCTGATGGACGACGCGATCCCTGCGCAGAACGCCGCGTCGACGCGCCTGCCGTTGACCGGAACGGCACTGCGCCGCAGCGAGTTCTCGCAGCGCGATCCGACCACATTGCCCTATTTCTACTGAACCCGCCGCGCCGCCAGCGCCCTGATCCGCGCCATCGCCTTGCGCGCGGCCATGCGCCCCTGCAGCACCGAACGCTGCCGGTCCGAGAAGTCGGCCGAACCGACGTCGCCGACCTCGGGCCGAAGCACCACGTCGGCTTCGCGCAATTCGGCGTCGGCCAGATGCCCCGACATGATCGTGAACGTCTGCAGCAGGATCTCGGCCATCGAGTCCGTTGGCTGGAACGTCGGCTTCGCCGAGATGTCGACTGCGATCACCACATCCGCGCCCAGGCTGCGCGCGACGCGCACCGGCACCGGGCTGGACAGTCCGCCGTCGACGTATTCGCGTCCGGCGATGGACACCGGCTCGAACACGCCGGGCACCGCGCTGGATGCGCGCGCTGCCAGGCCCGCGTCCCCGCTGCGCAGCACACGCATCTGCCCGTTGTACAGGTCGGTCACGATGGCGGCGTAGGGGATCGGAAAGCGCTCGATCGGCCGACCGCCGACATGGCGGTTGACGACCGCCTGCAAGGCCTGACCCCGCATCAGGCTGCGCGCGCTCAAGGACCAGTCGCCGAGGGCGCCTTTGTCGAGCGCGAGGGCGACCGTCTCCAGTTGCTGCGGCGGAATGCCGCTGGCGTACAGGGCGCCGACCACGCTGCCGGCGCTGGTGCCGACGACGAGCGCGGGACGGATCCCCGCCTCTTCCAGTTCGCGCAGCACGCCGACGTGCGCGAATCCGCGGGCGGCGCCTCCTCCCAGCGCAAGACCGATCCGCGCCGGCCTGCCCCCCGCATCGGCCCCGGATGCCTGGGCATCGCCCGCTGCCGGGGTGGGGCTGGAGGTGCCGCCCGCCGCACGGTCACGAACGGCGTCGCCGCCTGCGGCGCCAGCATCCCGCGCGAGGGCAGGCGCGGAACCCCGCGAATTCGGCAGCGCGCAGCCGGCAAGGACCGCCGCCAGACCGCCTGCCGATAGCGCCTGCAGCAGCGCCCGGCGCCGCGGCATTTGCGCCGTCGAGGCCAGGTCCCGGCCTTGGGTTGGGCACGTCGCGCGGCGGTGGTCGGTCCGTGCCGCGAGACTTTCACCAGCGAACGCGTCGCGCAAATGCGGGTACCTCGGATCGTCCATGTCCGGATTCTATTCCGTCGACCTGTTTCCGTAATACGAACGGTTCGTATTTGCATTTGCACGAGATTGCTTTTAGACTCGTGCGCATCTCACAACCGCCGATCGCCATGAATCCGACCAGCAGCCCCACCACCCTCCTGCGCCGTCTCGCCGCCGCCGTCGTGCTCGCCGGGCTGAGCACCCTGTCCAGCGCGCAGGAGCGCGTGCTGAACCTGTACTCGGCCCGTCACTACCAGACCGACGAGGCGCTGTACGCCAACTTCACGAAGAAGACCGGGCTGCGCATCAATCGCATCGAGGCCGGTGACGAAGCCCTGCTCGAGCGACTGCGCAACGAGGGCCGCAACAGTCCGGCCGACGTGATCCTGCTGGTCGATGCCGCTCGCCTGTGGAAGGCGCAGATCGAGGGGCTGTTCCAGCCGATCCGCTCGCAGGTGCTCGAGTCGCGCATCCCGGAGCACCTGCGCTCGCCGATGGGGGACAAGGGCAGCGAGTGGTTCAGCTTCTCGACGCGCGCCCGCGTCATCGTCTACAACAAGGCCTCCATCCAGCCCGCTCTCGTGCAGAACTACGAGGATCTCGCCCGGCCGGAACTGAAAAGCCAGGTCTGCACGCGCTCCGGCACCCATCCGTACATGCTGTCGCTGATCGGCGCCGTTTCCGAGCACCTCGGCGAAGCCGCCGCCGAACGGTGGGCCCGCGGGGTCGTCGGCAATTTCGCTCGCTCGCCGCGCGGCGGAGACACCGACCAGATCAAGGCAGTGGCCAGCGGCGAATGCGGCGTCGCACTGACCAACACGTACTATCTCGTGCGGATGATGCGTTCGGCCAAGCCGGAAGACCGCGAGATCGTGTCGCGCATCGGCGTGATCGCGCCGAACCAGTCGAGCTGGGGCACCCACGTGAACGTGTCCGGCGGCGGGGTTGCCCGCAATGCCCCACACCCGGACGCGGCGCGCCAGTTCCTGGAGTACCTCGCCAGCGACGACGCGCAGATCTACCTGGCCGACGGCAACAACGAATGGCCCGTCGTCGCGTCGGTGCGCGTGAAGAACGAGGCCCTCGATTCGCTCGGCAAGTTCAAGACCGACACCCTGCCGATCGGCTCGATCGGTCGCAGTCAGGTGACGGCAGCGAAGATCATCGACCGTGCGGGCTGGAAATGAGCCCGCCCCGACTCAGCGCTGCGCGGCGACGATCTTGATCTCGACCAGATAGTCCGACTTCGCGAGGCCGGCTTCGACGGTGGCGCGCGGCGGTGTGTGGCCGTGCACCACCCACTTGTCCCAGACCGCGTTGAGCGCCGGAAAGTCGTTCATGGTCTTCAGGAAGATCGTGGCCTGCAGAATCCGCGTCTTGTCGCTGTCACCCTCGGCCAGCAGACGATCGATCGCCGTCAGGATCTGCTGGGTCTGGCCGGCTGCGTCCAGGCTCGTGTCCTCGGCGACCTGGCCTGCCAGATAGACCACTCCGTTGTGGACCGCCATCTCGGACAGCCGCGGCCCGACGTGCATTCGCTTGATCGTCATCAGCTCTTCTCCAGGGATGCCAAGGTGCGCCGGGGACCCCCGGTCGGCGTGGCTCGCGGTCGCCCGCGAGCCCCCTTGTAGAATCCCCGCTGATCTTATCAGGGAGTGCAGAAGATGAAATCCAAGACGGCACTGGTCACCGGTTCGACCAGCGGAATCGGCCTGGGCATTGCGCGTGCCCTCGCCGCACGGGGCGCCAACCTGGTGATCAACGGATTCGGCGATGCCACCGAGATCGAGGCGCTGCGCGCCAGCCTCGAGCGCGAGTTCGGGATCCAGGTGACTTACGAGGGTGCGAACCTGATGAAGCCGGCCGAGGTCGGGTCGATGTTCGACGCGATCGACAAGCGCTTCGGTGGGGTCGACATCCTGGTCAACAACGCCGGCATTCAGCACGTGTCGCCGGTCGAGACCTTCCCGGTCGAGCGCTGGGACGCGATCATCGCCCTGAACCTGTCGGCCGCGTTCCACACGACGCGATTTGCGCTGCCCGGCATGCGCGCGCGCAACTGGGGCCGGATCATCAACATCGCCTCCGCCCACGGCCTGGTGGCGTCGCCCGAGAAGTCGGCCTACGTCGCCGCCAAGCACGGCATCATCGGCCTGACCAAATCGGTCGCGCTGGAGACGGCGCGCACCGGCATCACCTGCAACGCGATCTGCCCCGGATGGGTGCTGACCCCGCTGGTGCAGAAGCAGATCGACGCGCGTGCCGAGCAGGCGGGCATCAGCAAGCAGCAGGCGAAGATCGATCTCGTGTCCGAGAAGCAGCCGTCGCAGGAGTTCGTCACCACCGAACAGCTCGGCGAACTCGCGGCCTTCCTGTGCTCGGCGGCGGCCGACCAGGTGCGGGGCGTCGCGTGGGCGATGGACGGCGGCTGGACCGCGCAGTGACGCCGACTGGACCGCGCAGATGCCGACTGGACGGCGCAGTGACGCAGACCGCCCGCCGATGACCTCGGCGGACGCGCGGGCGCGTCACGGCGGATCCGGCGGGCGGATCCGCCAGTAGCGCGGCACCACGTCGCGCCCGAGTTCGATCACCGGATCCCGTCCCGGGGTCATCGTGACGCGAATGGCGCCGTGCGCGTCGCTGCGCAGCACGCGGATGGATGCATCCCGGTAACGGTGCAGCACACGCGCGTCCGGATGGCCGAAGCGGTTGCGATACCCGACCTGAAACAGCGCCCAGCGCGGCGCCACCGCGGCGAGGAAGTCCCGCGTCGACGAGGTGGCGCTGCCGTGGTGCGGCGCGATCAGCAGGTCGGCACGCAAGTCCGCCGGATCGAAGACCTCCAGCAGCCGCTTTTCCTGCGCTGCCTCGATGTCGCCCGCCAGCAGAACGCTGCCCCCTGGCGCGCGCACCAGCAGCACGCAGCTGCGCGCGTTGGTCTTCGAACGCCGCGGAGCCTCGTCGCCGTCGCCCGGATGCAGCCAGACGAAATCCGCACTGCCCCAGCGCCAGCGCTCGCCACGACGGCACGGCACATGACGGGGCGCCGCTGTCACGATCTCGTGATGTTCGGGCAGCGACGACGCCAGCCAGCCGACGTCGACGCGGCCCAGCAGCGTCAGCGCCCCGCCCGAGTGATCGATGTCCAGGTGCGAGATCACCAGTGCGTCCAGCGACCGGACGCCGTGCGAGCGCAGGTAGGGCAGGATTACGCGCGAGGCCGCATCGTGCTCGGTGCCGAAACTGGGGCCCGCGTCGTACATCAGGCGGCCCGCGGATGTCTCGATCAGGATCGCGGTGCCCTGCCCCACGTCGAGCGCGGTCAGGCGCAATTGCCCCTCGCCCAGCGGTTCGGCCGACGGCACCACCAGCGGCAGCAGCGCGAAGAGCGCGAGGGCGCGTCCGGGCAGGCGCGCGGGCGCGAGCAGGACGACACACGCCGCGACCGCCAGCATCAGCGCCGGCGCCGACGGGGCCGCGACGGCGATCGCGCCTGCCCCGTCGAAATCCAGCCGGACCACCAGCCGCATCAACCATTCCGTCAGCCACGCCGCCGGAGCCAGCAGCAGGCTTCCCGCGTGCGGCCACGCCATCGCCGCGAAGGCGCCAGCCAATGCCAGCGGCGTGATCACTCCGGACACGATCGGAATCGCGATCGCATTGGCAAGCGGACCAACGAGCGAGATCGACGAGAAGAAGAGCACGCCGAGGGGCAGCAGCACCAGCGTGGCCGCCACCTGAGAACGGACGGCCTCGGAGAGCGCGGCGTGGATCGCCGCGCGCATTCGCTTGTCCGGACGCGGCCGCACCGGCGCGACCGCGTCAGTCTCGGCATCGGTCGACACGAGCGGCGCCTTCCCGACATCTGCGTCTGCCCGGACGCCTCGATCCTCCGAAGGTGCGGCGCGGCCCGCAGGCTGATCGTCCCGCGGCTCCGGCCGCGACGGCCGCCGTCCGCACGAGCCCGACCATACGATCGCCGCAACGGCGCCGAAGGACAGCCAGAAGCCGGCAGCCATCGGTGCCCAGGGGTCGAAGAGACAGACGACCGCGGCCGCGGTGAACAGCACGGCCGACACCGAGTCGGAGCGCCCGGACACCTTCGCCGCGCCAGCCACGGCAAGCATCCAGCAGGTGCGCTGCGCCGGGATTCCCCAGCCGGCAAGCGCGGCATAGACGAATGCCACCAGAACTCCGACCAGCCAGCGCGCGTGCGGCACCGGGATCCGGGCCGCGAGAGAACGCCCGCCGCACAGGCGCATCACGGCTCTGCTGCGCCAGGCCCGACCCGCCAGCGCCCCGGCGATGCCCGCCAGCATCGTGATGTGGAGGCCCGATATGCTGACCAGGTGCGCAATGCCGGTCCGGTTGAAAACTTCCCACCAGCGCGCCGGGATCGCCGCCTGGTCGCCGACCACCAGCGCGACGACGACACCACGCGCGGCCAGGTCTGCGCTTGCGAGGGCTTCGTCGATGCGCGCGCGCAGCGATTCGCGCATCCGCTCGATGACCGTGACGGGCGACGCGACGAAGTCGTCGAGCAGCCTCGGCGCCGCCAGCGACGCTGCCTGGCGGACGCTGCCGATCGCGGCGATCGCCTCCTGCAGCGCACGCAGCTCGGCGTCGAACAGTCCGGGGTTGAAGGAGGCGTGCGGGCGCTTCAGCCGCACGGTCAGCTGCCAGCGCTGACCCGCACGGACCGAATCGGCGCCGACTTCCGGCGCACCGGCGCGCGTCGACCCGCGGCCCCATGACAGCCGCACCAGCCGTTGTCGTGGACAGTCATCGACTGCCCCCATGCAGTCCTCGATCCGGAACCGGAACCGGACGCCGAACTCGGCGCTCTGCGGCATCTCCTCGACGATGCCGGCCACGACCAGATCACGACCCTCGAGATCCGGGCCGATACGCTGGGAGAGGTGCGAATCCGCCTTCATCAGCGCCCAGCCGGCGGAACCGGCGACCACGCCGACCAGCAGGCATCCGGAGGTCAGCAGCGGCGCAGCGCCCGGCGGCGAACGGACACCCGCGCCGGCCGCCGGCGCGACGGCGCACCGCAGCCCGGCTGCGATGAGCAGGCCTGCAAGGCACAGCAGAGCCGGGGCAAGATGCGACGACGGAAGTTCGGGGAGTTGCTGCACGGCCCAGCACGCGGCAACGACCGCCGCACCGGGCGGCAGCCGTCCGAGCAAGGACCCGAGCCCGCGCAGATACGCCATCGCCCGATGCTAGGCGCGGCGCCCTTCCCGCGGGATCGTCCCGTGATCCGATCCCCCGGACCGATCCCCCCGGACCGATCCCGGCGGTCGATCCCTGTGGTCGATCCCTGTGCTCACTCGCCTTGGCGTGCCGAAAACGGCGCCGCCAGACCGTCAGACCGTCAGACCGTCAGACCGTCAGACCGCCAGACCGCCAGACCGCCAGACCGCCAGATCGCCAGCCGCCAGATCGCCAGCCGTCAGCCGTCAGCCGTCAGCCGAGTAACGCCCTGCGCAGCTCGGCCGCGCACAGCGCGACCGCCGTGTTCGCCTCGTCGATCACGCGGCCCATCGTGATGAAGCCGTGGATCTGGCGCTCGAAGGAAATGTGCGTCGCACGGTTGCCGGCTTCGGTGAGTCGCTGCGCGTACTCGAGGCCTTCGTCGCGCAGCGGGTCGTACCCGGCGGTGATCACCAGCGCCGGCGGCAGGCCTTGCAGCGACTCGGCCAGCAGCGGAGATGCGCGCCAGTCGAGGTCGTGTTCCGGGTCGGTGATGTAGTGATCGTGGAAATACGCCATCGTGTCGCTGGTCAACAGGTACCCCTGGCCGTTGCGCGTGTGCGATGGCGCGATCCGGCGCATGTCGGTCGCCGGGTAGATCAGCAGCTGGAAGCGGATCGGTGCATCGCCCCCGCCGCCCGAATCGCGCGCCGCGATCGTCACGACAGCGGCGAGGTTCCCGCCGGCGCTGTCGCCGCCGACTGCCATGCGGTCCGGATCGACCTTCAGGCTGGCGGCGTTGCGCCGGATCCAGTCCGTGGCCGCGATGCAGTCGTCGACTGCCGCCGGGAATCGGTGCTCCGGTCCCATCCGGTAGTCGACCGCGATCACGCTGCAGCCCGACGCGTTGGCGATTTCACGGCACAACGTGTCGTGCGTGTCGAGGTCGCCGATCACCCAGCCGCCGCCGTGGTAGTAGACCAGCACCGGCAGCACGGCGTCGGCACTCGCGCCGAGCGGCCGGTACAGGCGCATCGGCACCGCACCGGCCGGGCCGTC
This sequence comes from uncultured beta proteobacterium, assembly GCA_963849015.1. Lineage (GTDB taxonomy): Bacteria > Pseudomonadota > Gammaproteobacteria > Burkholderiales > Burkholderiaceae_E > Quisquiliibacterium. Next base: position 756,667 of record CAWKFK010000006.1, on the reverse strand, counting down.
GGCGTGCAGGTCGCGCACCTCGGACACCTCCGGCACGTCGGGCTGGGTGACGAAACGGCGCTCCCGATAGGTTTTGCGTGCTTCCTCGGGCGACAGCGTATGGGTCGGCGGCAGGCCGCGTTCCTCGATCAGCGCGAGCAGTGCGCGGGCGTGCGGGTGAAGCATCGTCAGTCTCCTTCGATGTGGTTGGTCGTATCGTGTCGCCTGCCGGGTCGCATCAGCCCTGCGCCGCGTCAGGTGTCCGGGTCACGCGCATCAGCGGCACCAGGCGCGGCAGCACGCGGCATGCGTTCTGCGTGGTCGACGCGGCGACCTGCCTCGCGTCGAGACCGCGCAGTTCGCCGAACACGCGCCCGATCCGCGCCAATTGTGCCGGGTCGTTGCGTCCCTTGGGCATCCACGCCGGCGGAATGTCGGGCGCGTCGGTCTCCAGCACGTGCGCGTCAGCGGGCAGATCGCGCACCAGACGCCGGATCTGCAGCGCGCGCTCGAAGGTCATCGAGCCTCCGAAGCCGAGCGCGAAACCGAGGTCGAGGAAGGCGCCCGCCTGCTGCCGGCTGCCGTTGAACGCGTGCGCGATCCCCCCAGGCGGCCGGAACCGCCTAAGCTGCTTGAGCAACGCGTCCTGCGAGCGGCGCACGTGCAGCAGCACCGGCAGGCCGAATTCGCAGGCGATCTTCAACTGCTCGACGAAGAAGTGCTGCTGACGGTCGCGATCGAGGCCGGGAACGAAGTGGTCCAGACCGATTTCTCCGATCGCCACCAGCGCCGGATCGGCGATGCGGGCGGAGACGGCGTCACGCAGGCGGCGCAGGTCGCCGTCGTCGGCGCGGTCGACGTACATCGGATGAATGCCGAGCGCGTAGACGCATCCCGGCGTCGCCGCGGCGTCGCCGCCGGCCCGCCACGGATTGGCCCTCGCAAGAGCGATCACTGCGTCGAAGTTCGCGACCTCGACGGCCGGGACCACGATGCCGCCGACGCCTGCCCCGATCGCATCGGCGAGGATTCTCGGGCGGTCGGCATCGAACTCGGCCGCGTCGAGATGACAGTGCGTGTCGATCAGCATCTCGGCACCCTGGACCGAATCCCTCTCGGCGGCTTGCGGGCTCTGCCCCACGCCTACGCGCCCAGCGACGCCGGCGCGAGCACTCCGTCCTGCATCGACAGCACCCGCTGCGCATGCGCCGCCAGCTCGAGGTCGTGGGTCACGATCACGAAGCTGATGCCGAGCACGCGGTTCAGTTCGTCGATCAGCCCGAACATCTGCCGTGCCGTGGCGCGATCGAGGTTTCCGGTCGGCTCGTCGGCCAGCACGCAGCGCGGCGAGGTCACCAGCGCCCGCGCGAGCGCGACCCGCTGGCGTTCGCCACCCGACAACTGCCCCGGCAGATGCTCGACGCGCGCGGCCAGGCCGACCCGGGACAGCGCCTCGCGCGCGGCGACAGCGGCCTGCGCATCGGGCACGCGCCGGATGCGCAGCGGCATCGCGACGTTTTCGAGGGCGCTGAACTCGGGGAGCAGGTGATGGAACTGGTAGACGAACCCCAGCAGCCGGTTGCGCTGATCGCCGCGCTCGGTCTCGCTCAACCCGGCGACGTCGCGGCCGAGCCAGCGCACGCTGCCGGCGTCCGGCGAATCCAGGCCGCCGAGAAGATGCAGCAGCGTGCTCTTGCCCGAACCCGATGCGCCCAGGATCGCGATCCGTTCTCCGGGCGCGACCTCGAGATCGACGCCGTTCAGCACCCGCACCGACAGCGGTCCGTCGCCATAGGTCTTGTGCAGCCCGCTGCAGGCAAGCACCGGCGCGCCATGCGCTTCACTCATAGCGCAGCGCCTCGGCAGGACGCACGCGCGACGCGCGCCAGCTCGGGTACAGCGTCGACACCAGAGCCAGCACGCAGGCGGTCAGCCCGATCGTGGTCACGTCGTTCCAGTGCAGGTCGCTGGGCAGATAGTTGATGAAGTAGACGCCCTTCGGCAGCACCTGGAAGCCGAAAACACGCTCGACGGTCGCGACGACGCCGCCGACGTTCAGCGCGAGCAGCACGCCGAGGACCACGCCGATCAGCGTCCCGAGCAGCCCGACCAGGGCGCCCTGCACGACGAACACCTTCATGATGCTGCGCGGGCTCGCGCCGAGCGTGCGCAGGATGGCGATGTCCGACTGCTTGTCGGTCACCGTCATCACCAGCATCGAGACCAGGTTGAAGGCGGCCACCGCGATGATCAGCGTCAGGATGATGAACATCATGCGCTTCTCGATCTGCACCGCCGCGAACCAGTTGCGGTTCTCGCGCGACCAGTCGCGCACGAACAGGTCGGGCCTGAGCGTCGCGGCGAGATCCTGACCGATCCGCGGCGCATCCATCATGTCCGAGGTCTTCAGGCGGACCCCCGACACTCCGTCGACGCGAAACAGGCGCGCGGCATCCTGCAGGTGCATCAGCACCAGCGAGCTGTCGTACTCGTAGTGTCCCGAGTCGAAGATGCCGACCACCGTCAGCTGACGCATCCGCGGCACGACGCCCGCCGGCGTCATCGTCCCCTGCGGCGCGATCATCGTCAGCCTGGCCCCGACGTCCAGCAGCAGCTGGCGCGCCAGCTCGCGCTCCGATCATCACGCCGAACTCGCCGGGCACGAGCCGGGCAAGTTCCTGCTGCTTCTGGTTGGCGAGGAAATCGGCGACCGCGCGCTCCTGAGCGGGATCGATGCCCCGCACCAGCACCCCGCGCACCGCCTCCTCGTAGGTCAGCATCGCCTGGCCGGCGACGTACGGCGCGCCGGCGAGCACGCGGGGATCGCGGCGCGCCTGCGCGATGACGGCGTCGGGATCGGTCATCGCCGACTGCCCGGCAATCACCTCGATGTGCGACAGCACGGACAGCATCCGGTCGCGGACTTCCTTCTGGAATCCGTTCATCACCGACAGCACGGTGATCAGCGCCGCGACGCCCAGCGCGATGCCCGCGACCGACAGCGCCGAAATGAACGAGATGAAGCCGTTGCGTCGCCCGCCGCGCCGCCCCGAGCGCGTGTAGCGAAGACCGATCTGGAACTCGAAGGGAAGCTGCAAGGGCGGACTCGATGCGCGAGGTATGGCCGGGAGGGGAATGGCCAGGAAGCGGGCCGAGTTTGCCATAGAATGCCGGCGTGTCAGACCTGATCCTCCTGTGCGCGGGCGCGGTCGCGGACCGCCCTGTCGAGCGCCGATCCCGCGATCCCGATCCGCACGACGGATCGTCGCGCCTCCCCGATCCGCTCGGCCGCCTGCTGCGCAGCGCCCGCGTCGACTCCGACCGGCAGGACGACGCGCTGGTGCCCGTCGAACTGCCCCACGAGTCCTGGCTCAGGCGGCTGTTGGCCGTGCCGGCAGACATGTCGGTCGAAGCGTGCGCCGCGGCCGAGCACGGCGTCGCGCCGGGCTGCTGGCGTCTGACGCCCGTGCACATCCAGGTCGGCCACGACCAGATGCGCCTGGTCGACCCCGACCAGCTCGCGCTGTCGCAGGACGAAGCGCTCCGGCTCGCCGAAGCGGCGGGGCCCGTCCTTGCCGAGGCGGGGTTCTCGCTCGATGTTCCGGCCGCTCACGCCTGGTTCATCCGCGGGCCGGCACCGCCGCGCTGGCACGCGCGTGCGTGGACCCTGGCGGTCGGTCGCAGCATCGACGCCTACCTCCCCACCGGCGACGACGCGCGCCTGTGGCGGCGACTGTTCACCGAGATCCAGATGAGCTGGCACGGGCATCCGGTCAACGAAGCCCGCGAAGCCGCCGGGCTGTCGGCGGTCAACGCCGTGTGGCTCGACGGGTGGTGCGGCCCGCTGCCGCAACGGGCGCCGGCCGGCCTGCTCGCCGGCAACGATCCGGCTCTCAGGGGGCTGGCCAGGCTCGCCGGGTGGTCCGTGGCCGCGCTCGATGCCGACGCCGGCGATCCGAGCGCTGCGCTCGCTGCCCTGCGCAGGAGCGCCGCGCCGCTCGTGCTCGATCTCGACTTCTGGCGGCGCGCCCGGCGCAACGGCGACGACGCGCACTGGTACGACGGCTGGGTGCGGCTTGCGCGCTTCCTGTCGCCGATTCTTTCCGCCGGGCGCTGGCCGGTCGGCGTCGAACGCGTCGTGCTGGTCCTGACCGGCGAACGCCGCTGTGTCGAGCTGTCGCTGACCCGGGGCGCGCGCTGGCTGCCGTGGCGCCGCCTCGATGCGCAACGCCTGTTGCTGCGGCCATGAACCTGCGAGTGCGCGACGTTCCGCAGCCCGACGCGCGCGCTTTGCGCGAAGCCGGCGTGCACCCGGTGCTGGCCCGGCTGTATGCCGCCCGCGGCATCTCCCGGTCGACCGAACTCGAAGCCGATCCGAAGCACCTGCTGCCGCCCGATGCGCTGCGCGGCCTGCCCGACGCCGCCCGGCTGCTGGCGGACTGCATCGAAGGGCACCGGCGCATCCTGATCGTCGCCGACTACGACTGCGACGGTGCGACCGCATGCGCGGTGGGCCTGCGCGGTCTGCGCACGATGGGCGCGCAGGCCGATTTCCTCGTGCCGAACCGCTTCGAGCACGGCTACGGCCTGACGCCGGCGATCGTCGACCTGGCGGCGGCGCACCCGCGCCTCGGCCGCCCGGACCTGATCGTGACGGTCGACAACGGCATCGCGAGCGTCGATGGCGTCGAGCGCGCGAACGCGCTCGGCATCGAGGTGCTGGTCACCGATCACCACCTGCCTGGCGAACGATTGCCGGCAGCGCGCGCGATCGTGAACCCCAACCAGCCGGGCTGCGACTTTCCGAGCAAGCACCTGGCCGGCGTCGGCGTGATGTTCTACGTGCTGCTCGGGCTTCGCGCCGAGCTGCGCCGCCGCGGACACTTCGGCGACGCGCCGGGCCCGGCGCTGCAGTCCCTGCTGGACCTGGTCGCGCTGGGCACGGTGGCGGATCTGGTGCGCCTGGATCGCAACAACCGGATCCTGGTCGACCTCGGCCTGCGGCGCATTCGCGCCGGCCGCGCCTGTGCCGGGATCACGGCGCTGTTCGCCGTCGCCGGGCGCGATCAGCGCCGCGCCGGCTGCGGCGACCTCGGGTTCGCGCTCGGCCCGCGCATCAACGCCGCCGGACGTCTGTCGGACATCACGCTGGGCATCGAGTGCCTGCTCACCGACGATCCGACCCGCGCATCCGCCCTCGCCACACAGCTCGACGCGATCAACCGCGAGCGCCGGCAGATCGAGACCGGCATGCGCGAAGAGGCCCTGGCCGATGCCGGCGAGCCCGATCCGGCGCGCCACACCCTGGTGATCGCTCGCGACCACTGGCACGAGGGCGTCGTCGGCCTGGTGGCGTCGCGCCTCAAGGATCGCCATCACCGGCCGGCGTTCGCGTTCGCACCGTCGGCGGCCGAACCGGGGACGCTGCGCGGCTCGGGCCGCTCGATCGCGGGCATCCACCTGCGCGACGTGCTCGACCTGGTCAGCAAGCGGCACCCCGGGCTGATCCTGCGATTCGGCGGACACGCGATGGCGGCCGGCCTGACGCTCGACGCCGGCGCAATCGAGCTGTTCGCGCAGGCCCTCGAGCGTGCGGTGGCCGACAGCGCCGACCCCGGCTGCTTCGACCCAACGCTGGTGACCGACGGCGGACTGGCAGCGGGAGAAATCGATCTCGATCTGGTCGGGCAGCTCGACGCCGCGGTGTGGGGACAGGGCTTTCCGCCGCCGCTGTTCTGCGACCGCGCCGATGTGCTCGGCCAGCGCCTGGTCGCAGAGCGCCACCTGAAGCTCGACCTGCGCGTCGGCGGCGCGCGACGGGCGGCGATCGTGTTCGGGCGCACGGATCCCCTGCCCCGCCAGGCGACGATCGTCTACCGATTGGCGCGCAACGACTACGGCGGGCAGTCCACGGTCGAGTTCGTCATCGAGGAAGTCGAGGCGGTCGAGGGCTGACCACGGTCGAGGTGCGCTGACCGTCGTCTATACTGTCGGGTTGACCCGCAGAGAGAGCCATGATGGAAGCAGAACGCCTGAACCAGATCGAAGCCCTGATCGGAGGACTGCGCACGCGCGTCTCCGATCTACGGGGGTATCTTTGACTTCGATGTAAAGAAAGTCCGGCTCGAGGAAGTCAACCGCGAGCTCGAAGCACCCGACGTCTGGAGCAACGCCCAGCGCGCACAGGACCTCGGCAAGGAAAAGAAGGCGCTCGACGGCGTCGTGTTGCGGCTGACCGATGTCGGCGGGCGCGTCGCGGATGCCGCCGAACTGTTCGAGATGGCGCGCGGCGAGGACGACGAGTCCACGCTCGCGGCCATCGAGGCCGACGCGCAGCAGCTCGATCGCGAGGTCGCCGACCTCGAGTTCCGCCGCATGTTCGCCAACCCGGCCGACACCAACAACTGCTTCATCGAGATCCAGGCGGGCGCCGGCGGCACCGAAGCCCAGGACTGGGCGGCGATGCTGCTGCGCCAGTACCTGCGCTACTGCGAACGCAAGGGATTCGCCACCGAACTGCTCGAGGAATCCGCGGGCGAGGTCGCCGGTCTGAAGGGCGCGACGGTCAAGGTGTCGGGCGAGTACGCCTACGGCTTTCTGCGCACCGAGACCGGCGTGCACCGGCTGGTGCGCAAGTCGCCGTTCGACTCCAGCGGCGGGCGCCACACGTCGTTCGCATCCGTGTACGTCTACCCGGAGGTCGACGATTCGATCCAGGTCGACATCAACCCGGCCGACCTGCGCATCGACGTGTACCGCGCCTCGGGCGCCGGCGGCCAGCACGTGAACAAGACCGAGTCGGCGGTGCGGATCACGCACATGCCGACCAACACCGTGGTCCAGTGCCAGAACGACCGCTCGCAGCATCGCAACCGCGACGAGGCGATGAACATGCTGCGCGCCCGGCTGTACGAGCTCGAGCTGCGCAAGCGCCGCGCCGAGCAGGACAAGGTCGAAGCCAGCAAGACCGACATCGGCTGGGGCCACCAGATCCGCTCGTACGTGCTCGACCAGTCCCGCATCAAGGACCTGCGCACCAATGTCGAGATCAGCAACACCAAGTCCGTGCTCGACGGCGACCTCGACGAATTCATCACCGCCAGCCTGAAGCAGGGTGTCTGAGACGCATGACCGACCCGACGCCGATCCCGCTCGACGAGAACCAGATCATCGCCGAGCGCCGCGCCAAGCTGGCGCGCCTGCGCGAAGCCGGCAACCCGTTCCCGAACGATTTCGTTCCCGCCGACCGCGCCGCCCGGCTGTCGGCGCTGCACGCCGACCTGAGCCGCGAAGCGCTCGAAGCAGGCGCGTGTCCCGGTGTCGGTCTCCGGCCGCATGGTGCTCAAGCGCGTGCAGGGCAAGGCGAGCTTCGCGACGCTGCAGGACGCCACGGGCCGGGTCCAGCTGTGGCTGAACGACGAGGGCGTCGGCGCCGCGATGCACGAGGCGTTCAAGCACTGGGACCTGGGCGACATCGTCGCCGCCGAGGGCGTGCTGTTCAAGACGATGAAGGGCGAGCTGTCGGTACGCTGCTCGTCGGTGCGGCTGCTGGCCAAGGCGCTGCGCCCGCTGCCCGACAAGTTCCACGGCCTGGCCGACCAGGAGCAGCGCTACCGCCAGCGCTACGTCGACCTGATCGTGACCGAGGGCACGCGCGCCACCTTCGTGAAGCGCACCCGCACGATCAATGCGATCCGCAACTTCATGGCGGGCAACGGCTTTCTCGAGGTCGAGACGCCGATGCTGCACCCGATCCCCGGCGGCGCGGCCGCCAAGCCCTTCGTCACGCATCACAACGCGCTCGACCAGGAGATGTTCCTGCGGATCGCGCCCGAGCTGTACCTGAAGAGGCTGATCGTCGGCGGCTTCGAACGCGTGTTCGAGATCAACCGGAACTTCCGCAACGAGGGGATCAGCCCGCGGCACAACCCCGAGTTCACGATGATGGAGTTCTACGCGGCCTATACCGACTACCGGTGGCTGATGGACTTCACCGAGCAGATCATCCGCGACGCGGCACTGGCTGCCGCGGGCACCACGTCGCTGGTCTACCAGGGCAAGGCACTCGATCTCGGCCAGCGCCTTCGACCGCCTGACCATCGTGCAGGCGATGCGCAAGTACGTGCCGGCGCTACGCCGACGCGCCGCTGGACGACCCGGTGTTCCTGCGCGGCGAATCTGCGCAAGTACGGCGTCGACCTCGACGACGTGCGCCACCGCAATGCCGCGCTCGGCGCGCTGCAGCTGGCCCTGTTCGAGGAGACGGCCGAGCCCCTGCTGTGGCAGCCGACGTTCATCGTCGACTACCCGGTCGAGGTCTCGCCGCTGGCACGCGCCTCGGACACGCGCCCCGGCGTCACCGAGCGCTTCGAGCTGTTCATCACCGGACGCGAGATCGCCAACGGATTCTCGGAGCTCAACGACCCCGAGGACCAGGCCGCGCGCTTTCGCGCCCAGGTCGCCGCCAAGGAGGCCGGCGACGAGGAGGCGATGTTCTACGACGCCGACTACGTGCGCGCGCTCGAGTACGGCATGCCGCCCACCGGCGGCTGCGGCATCGGCATCGACCGTCTGGTGATGCTGCTGACCGACAGTGCCAACATCCGCGACGTGATCCTGTTCCCTGCCCTGAAGCGCGAAGACTGACGCTCCCGCGCCGCCCCGGGCCGCCAGGGTTCGCCGCGCCTGCGGGAGACGCGTAAAGCGGGTCAGACCTCGTCGATCCAGGCCTGCTGGATAGCCTCGAGGATCTTCTCGCCCGACCGGTGAGCGTCGTCGTCGAAGCCCGGCAGCTCCATCACCCAGCGGTGCAGGTCCGTGAAGCGCACCGTGCGCGGGTCGACGTCGGCGTGCGCCTCCGTCAGCGCGATCGCGATGTCCTGGATGTCCGTCCACTTCATGCTCAGTGCTCCTCGCGTGCGAGATTGATCGTGTAGCGCGGGATCTCGATTTCGAGATCCGCCTTGCCGATCGCGACCTGGCAGGACAGGCGCGACTGAGCCGTCAGGCCCCAGGCCTTGTCGAGCATGTCGTCCTCGGTCTCCTCGGCCGGCGTCAGCGTGTTCAGCCCCTTGCGCACGATCACGTGGCAGGTCGTGCAGGCGCAGGACAGTTCGCAGGCGTGCTCGATCTCCACGCCGTGCTGAAGCAGCGAGCGGCACAGGTTCGCGCCGGTATCCGCGTCGAACTGCAATCCGGAAGGGCAGAGGTGTTCGTGGGGAAGGACCGTGATCTTGGGCATGACAGAAGGAGTGGGGAAAGCGGATCGGCGGGAGCACCCGTTCAGAGCTGCACTTCGTCGAGTTTTCGGCCGGTCAGCGCGGCCGCGATCGAGCGGTCCATCCGGCGCGCCGCGAAGGCTTCGGTGCCGCGCGCCAGCGCTTCGGACGCGGCACCGATCGCAGCCGCGTCGTCGCCGGAGCGCGCCGCCTCGAGTCGCGCGACCAGCGCCTCGACCTCGTGCAGCTCGGATGCCGACAGCAGGTGCGCGTCTGCAGCCAGCGCGGCACGCGTCGCCTCGACCAGACGCAGGGCGTCGACCTGACGCTCGCGCAACGCGCGCATCCGCATGTCTTCGGTGGCACTGCCGAACGAGGACTTCAGCATCGTGGCGATCTCGTCGTCCGACAGGCCGTACGAGGGCTTCACCTGGATCGACGCCTCGACGCCCGACGAGAGTTCGCGCGCACTGACCGACAGCAGCCCGTCGGCATCGACCTGGAAGGTCACCCGGATGCGCGCCGCCCCCGCGGCCATCGGCGGTATGCCGCGCAACTCGAAGCGGGCGAGCGAACGGCAGTCGGCGACGAGCTCGCGCTCGCCCTGCACGACGTGCAGGGCCATCGCAGTCTGGCCGTCACGGAAGGTGGTGAACTCCTGCGCGCGCGCCACCGGAATCGTCGAGTTGCGCGGCACCAGCCGCTCGACGATGCCCCCCATCGTCTCGAGACCCAGCGACAGCGGAATCACGTCGAGCAGCAGCCAGTCGTCGTCGGCGCTGCGGTTGCCGGCCAGCAGGTTCGCCTGCACGGCCGCGCCGAGCGCGACGACGCGGTCCGGATCGAGGTCGATCAGCGGCGGCTTGCCGATCAGCAGCTCGAGCGCCTTGCGCACCTGAGGCATGCGCGTGGACCCGCCGACCAGCACGACGCCCTCGATCCCGTCCGCGGCGAGCCCGGCGTCGCGGAGCGCCCTGCGCGTCGCAGCGAGCGTTCGGTCGAGCAGGTCGCGCGTGATCTGCTCGAAGCGTTCGGTCGTCAGCGGCAGCGTGACCCGCGTGGCGTCGGAAAGCTGCACCGCATAGGTCGCGTGGTCGTTGCCGGTCAGCGCCTCTTTCGCACGGCGTGCTTCGACCAGCATCGCCCGCAAGTCGCCAGCGGTGAGCAGGCCTTCGTCGATCGCACGGTCGAGCACCGACGGGCCGCCGGGGACTGTGTCGCCCGGCACCATGCCGGTCTCGGCCAGCGCCCACTCGACGATCCGGCGGTCGAAGTCGTCGCCGCCGAGCGCGGAGTCGCCGCCGGTCGCGATCACTTCGAAGACGCCGCGCGTCAGGCGCAGGATCGAGATGTCGAAAGTGCCGCCGCCCAGGTCGTAGATCGCGTAGATTCCCTCGGACCCGTTGTCCAGGCCGTAAGCCACCGCAGCCGCGGTCGGCTCGTTGAGCAGGCGCAGCACCGTCAGCCCGGCCAGACGCGCCGCATCCTTGGTCGCCTGACGCTGCGCGTCGTCGAAGTAGGCGGGCACGGTGATCACCGCGCCCACCAGCTCGCCGCCAAGAGCCTCTTCCGCGCGCTGCCTGAGCACTTTCAGAATCTCTGCCGACACCTCGACGGGACTGCGATCGCCGCCGCGGGTCCGAAGCTTGACCATCCCCGGCGCCTCGACGAACCGGTACGGCGTCTTGTGCCGTCGCACATCGGCCAGCCCGCGGCCCATGAAGCGCTTCACCGACACGACGCAGTTCTCCGGATCGGCGGCAGCCTGCTCGCCGGCCTCGTAGCCGACCGCCACCGAACCGTCTTCGCGATAGTGGACGATCGAGGGCAACAACGAGCGCCCCGCCTCGTCTTCGATGACTTCGCTCACGCCGTGCCTGACCGCAGCAACCAGCGAATTGGTCGTGCCGAGGTCGATGCCGACCGCCAGCCTTCGCTGGTGCGGCTCGGGACTCATGCCCGGTTCCGAGATGTGCAACAAAGCCATGGTTGCTGGTTCGCTCAGGGGTCAGTGCTGCAACAGCCGTTCTTCGGCCGCGTCGATGCCGGAACCGAAGCGGTCCAGGAACATCAGGCGGCGCACCAGGCCGGCCGCCTCGGCGTAGTCGCCGCGCTCGTCGATCGCCGCAGCAAGCAGACGCAGCAGCGCATCGCGCTCGTCGGCCAGTTCGTCGCGCAGGCTCTCGAGGGCGGCCGTGTCGCGCCCGGCGGATGCGTCGTCGAGCCGTTCGCGCCACTCCATCTGCTGCATCAGGAAGTCCGTCGGCATCGCCGTGTTGGACTCGATGCCGACGTCGACTCCGCGCAGCGAGCACAGATACCCGGCGCGCAGTGCAGGGTCACGCAGAGTGCGATAAGCCTCGTTCGCCTGCGCGGCCAGTTGCATGCCGAGCCTGCGGTCGGTGTCCGATCCCGCGGCGAAACGGTCGGGATGCACCGTCCCCTGAATCGTGCGGTACGCGGAATCGAGCGCGGCGCGGTCCAGGCTGAAAGCTGCCGGCAGGCCGAACAGCTCGAAGTGGTTTCTGGTCAGGGAACTCATGTCGAAGGAAGCATCGCGAACCGCAGCCGGATCGGCGCGCCCGCCCGGGGCCCAGACGAAAGAGGCGGCCCGGGCCGCCTCCGTGTCAGCCGGCCCGCTTCCCGTTCAGACGTTGAAGGACTCGCCGCAGCCGCATTCGCTCTTGACGTTGGGGTTGTTGAACTTGAACCCCTCGTTGAGCCCCTCGCGGACGAAGTCGAGTTCGGTGCCCTCGATGTACGGAAGACTCTTCGGATCGATGATCACCGTCACGCCGTGGCTCTCGAACTGCAGATCGTCGGGATTGAGCGTGTCGGCGTACTCGAGCTTGTAGGCCATGCCCGAACAGCCGGTCGTCTTGACGCCAAGCCGCAGGCCGATTCCCTTGCCGCGACGCTCGATGTACCGGGCGACATGGCGTGCTGCACTCTCGGTCAGGGTCACACCCATGCTGATCACCTCCGACATCATGCCGCCTTCATCTGCGGCGCCGTAATCGCGCCCGCGGACACCGCAACGTCGCCATGCTTGCGCCGGTAGTCGTCCACCGCCGCCTTGATCGCGTCCTCGGCCAGGATCGAGCAATGGATCTTGACCGGCGGCAGCGCGAGTTCCTCGGCGATTTCGGTGTTCTTGATCAGCGCCGCCTGGTCGAGCGTCTTGCCCTTGACCCACTCGGTCACCAGGGACGAAGAAGCGATCGCCGACCCACAGCCGTAGGTCTTGAAGCGCGCGTCTTCGATGACGCCCTGTTCGTTGACCTTGATCTGCAGCTTCATCACGTCGCCGCAGGCCGGCGCACCGACCATGCCGGTGCCGACGTGCGGATCGGCCTTGTCGAACGCGCCCACATTGCGCGGGTTCTCGTAGTGGTCGATGACTTTTTCGCTGTATGCCATTTCGTGCTCCGGATATCAGTGCGCAGCCCATTGGACCGAATTCAGGTCCACGCCTTCCTTGACCATTTCCCACAGCGGCGACATCTCGCGCAGCTTGCCGACCTTGCGACACAGCAGGTCGACCGCGAAGTCGATCTCTTCCTCGGTGGTGAACCGCCCGATGGAGAAGCGGATCGAACTGTGCGCCAGCTCGTCGCTGCGGCCGAGGGCGCGCAGAACGTACGACGGCTCGAGGCTGGCCGACGTGCACGCCGAGCCGCTGGACACGGCGATGTCCTTGACCGCCATGATCATCGACTCGCCTTCGACGTAGTTGAAGCTCATGTTCAGGTTGTGCGGCACCCGATGCTCGAGATCGCCGTTGACGAACACCTCTTCCATCGCGGTCAGGCCGCGCAGCAGCCTGTCGCGCAGCATCCTGATCCGCTCGTTCTCGGTCGCCATCTCTTCGCGGGCGATGCGGAACGCCTCGCCCATGCCGACGATCTGATGGGTGGGCAGCGTGCCCGAGCGGAAGCCGCGCTCATGCCCGCCGCCGTGGATCTGCGCCTCGATTCGCACGCGCGGCTTGCGGCGCACGAACAGCGCGCCGACCCCTTTCGGACCATACGTCTTGTGCGCCGAGAACGACATCAGGTCGACCTTCAGCGACGACAGGTCGATCGCCAGCTTGCCCGTGGCCTGGGCCGAGTCGACGTGGAAGATGATTCCGCGCTCGCGGCACAGATCGCCGATCGCCGGGATGTCCTGGATGACGCCGATCTCGTTGTTCACGTACATGACCGAGACCAGGATCGTGTCCGGGCGCAGCGCGCCGCGCAGCGCCTCGAAATCGATCAGGCCGTTCTCCTGCACGTCGAGGTACGTGACCTCGAAGCCCTGGCGTTCGAGCTCGCGCATCGTGTCGAGCGTGGCCTTGTGCTCGGTCTTGACCGTGATCAGATGGCGGCCCCGCTCCTGGTAGAAGTGGGCGGCACCCTTCAGCGCGAGATTGATCGACTCGGTCGCCCCGGACGTCCAGACGATCTCGCGCGGATCGCAGTTCACCAGCGCGGCGACCTGCTCGCGCGCATCCTCGACCGCCTTCTCTGCGTCCCAGCCATAGGCATGGCTGCGCGAAGCCGGATTCCCGAACCTGTCGTGCAGGAAGGGAACCATCTTGTCGACGACACGCGGATCGACCGGGGTGGTCGCCGAGTAGTCGAGATAAATGGGCAGGTGAAGCATCGGAAACCTCGAAACGGGAAAGTCAGGACGCAGACGTCGCGCGGGTACCGTCCACCCGGATCGGCTGCAGAGTCGACGTCGGGAATTCGAGAGCGGCCCGATGCTCGCGCAGCACGGAGATCTGCTTCGGAGCCTGGGTGGTTTCGCGCGCGCGCTGCTGATCGACGAGATCGACCAGCGGCACCGAGTCGAGGTACTCGATCATCTTCTTGTTCAGGTTCGACCAGAGCTCGTGCGTCATGCACCGGCCCTCGTCGTGGCAGTTTTCCTGCCCGCCGCACTGGGTTGCGTCGATCGGCTCGTCGACCGCGAAGATGATGTCGGCCACGGTGATGTCCTTCATCGACCGTGCCAGCGTATAGCCGCCACCCGGCCCGCGGGTGCTTTCGACCAGCTCGTGACGACGCAGCTTGCCGAACAACTGCTCGAGGTACGACAGCGAGATCTTCTGCCGCTGACTGATTCCTGCCAGCGTGACCGGGCCCTGATGCTGCCGCATCGCCAGATCGATCATCGCAGTGACCGCGAATCTTCCTTTGGTAGTCAAACGCATTTGGACCCCCTTGATCAAAACCCGACTTGGATGCTCAACTATAGCCTTGGTTGACTATTTTAGTCGAGATTTCCAGCCTTTGTGTAGGGTTTTGTCCTGGACAAGAATGGCGAAGGGGCCGATTCGGCCCCCTCTCCGTGAACGGCGCGTCGACCGCGCCCCGACCTCGCCTCACTGGAGTCCGCGCCAATGCCGAACCTCCAGCCAGCGCACTGAGGCCACATCCGGTGTCCGCCGGCCACCTCGCGATCAGGCCGCGGCAACCTGGGTCGCCCGGCGCTTGGCGACTTCGAGCAGACCGGTGCAGGCGTCCTCGATGTAGTCGAGCACCTGCTCGAATCCCTGGGCGTTGCCATAGTACGGATCCGGGATCGTCGCAGTTTCGTGCTCGGTCGCGAAGCGCATCAGCAACTGCAGTTTGTGATGCGAGCGCTTGGGCGCCATCTGCTGCAGCAGCGACAGGTTGTCCCAGTCCATCGCGAGGATCATGTCGAATTCCTCGAAATCCTTCTCCTTGACCCGGGCGGCCCGCAGGTCGGAGATGTCGAAGCCACGCTTCGACGACACGGCCTGGGCGCGCTTGTCGGGCGCCTCGCCCGCATGGAACGCATGGGTGCCCGCCGACGCAACCTTCACCACGTCGTCGAGGCCGGCCTGGCGAACGAGATGCCTGAACACACCTTCCGCCATCGGCGAGCGACAGATGTTGCCCATGCACACGAACAGGATCCTCGTGTTCATCGCGAGAGAGATCGGTTCTCTTTTTGCCATTTCAATATCCGACGATTGAGCCAAACCATTAAGACGCGACTGCCCGGGCCGAAGCCTACGCAGCGCGATCAGCCACGAACGGAACCACGTTTCCATTGCCGTTCGCCCCAAAGACCTGTTCCTTCAACACCGCCAGCTGATCACGCAGCCGCGCGGCCTTCTCGAACTCGAGATTGCGGGCGCTCTCGAGCATCAGCTTCTCGAGCCTCTTGATCTCGCGCGCCGCGTTCTTCTCGCTCATCACTTCATACTTCGCCTGCTCCTGCGCCGCCTTCTGATCCTGCTTCGACTGCTGCGGATCGAACACGCCGTCGATCATTTCGCGCACCTGCTTGTGCACCCCGCGCGGCACGATGCCGTGCAGCGTGTTGAACTCCACCTGCTTGCCGCGCCGCCGATCGGTCTCGTCGATCGCGCGGCGCATCGAATCGGTGACCCGGTCCGCATACAGGATCGCGGCGCCGTTCAGGTTCCGGGCAGCCCGCCCGATCGTCTGGATCAGGCTGCGATCGGAGCGCAGGAAGCCTTCCTTGTCGGCATCGAGGATCGCGACCAGCGACACTTCCGGAATGTCGAGCCCCTCGCGCAGCAGGTTGATGCCGACCAGCACATCGAACACTCCGAGGCGCAGATCCCGGATGATCTCGACCCTCTCGACGGTGTCGATATCGGAGTGCAGGTATCGCACCTTGGCTCCGTGATCGGCAAGGAAATCCGTCAAATCCTCCGCCATGCGCTTGGTCAGCGTCGTGACCAGCACCCTTTCACCGACGGCAACGCGGGCGTTGATCTCGGACAGCACGTCGTCGACCTGGGTGACCGCGGGGCGCACCACCACCGTCGGGTCGATCAGGCCGGTCGGCCGCACCACCTGCTCGACGACCTGCCCGGAATGCCGGGCCTCGTAGTCGGCCGGCGTCGCCGACACGAACACGCACTGCGTGACCTTCTGCTCGAACTCCTCGAACTTCAGCGGGCGGTTGTCCAGGGCCGAGGGCAGCCGGAACCCGAACTCGACCAGGGTCTCCTTGCGCGCCCGGTCGCCGCGGTACATGCCACCCAGCTGGCCGATCGTCACGTGGCTCTCGTCGATGATCATCAGCGCGTCGCGCGGCATGTAATCGACCAGCGTCGGCGGAGGATCACCGGGGTTCGCGCCCGAGATATGGCGCGTGTAGTTCTCGATTCCCTTGCAGAAGCCGAGCTCCTGAAGCATCTCGATGTCGAAGCGCGTGCGCTGCTCGAGCCGCTGCGCCTCGACCAGCTTGCCCTGTTCGTAGAAGAACTTCAGCCGCTCGGCCAGCTCGACCTTGATCGTCTCGAGCGCGCGCATCACCGTCTGGCGAGGCGTCACGTAGTGCGAGGACGGGTACACCGTGAAGCGCGGGATCTTCTGCCGCACGCGGCCGGTCAGCGGATCGAACAGCTGCAGGCTCTCGATCTCGTCGTCGAACAGTTCGACACGTACGGCCAGCTCGGCATGCTCGGCCGGGAAGATGTCGATCGTGTCGCCACGCACGCGGAACGTGCCACGCACGAACTCGGTCTCGTTGCGCTTGTATTGCATCGCAACAAGACGCTGCAGGATGTCGCGCTGCGACATCTTGTCGCGCACGCGCAGCACCTGGATCATCGCGTGGTAGTCGTGCGGGTTGCCGATACCGTAGATGCAGGACACCGTGGCCACGATCACCGTGTCGCGCCGCTCGAGCAGCGACTTGGTCGCCGACAGGCGCATCTGCTCGATGTGCTCGTTGATCGACGAATCCTTCTCGATGTACAGGTCGCGCTGCGGGACGTAGGCCTCGGGCTGGTAATAGTCGTAATACGAGACGAAGTACTCGACCGCGTTGTTCGGGAAGAACTCGCGCATCTCGGAGTACAGCTGGGCAGCCAGCGTCTTGTTCGGCGCGAGCACCAAAGCGGGGCGGCCGAGCCGGGCGATCACGTTCGCCATCGTGAAGGTCTTGCCGGACCCCGTGACACCCAGCAGCGTCTGGAAGCTCAGGCCGTCGTTCACCCCTTCGATCAGGCGCTCGATGGCCTCCGGCTGATCACCTGCCGGCGGGAACGGCTGGTACAGCTGGAACGGGCTACCCGGGAAGCTGACTAACTTCGAGTTGTCTAGGGCGAAACCAGCCATGAGCCAGAAGGAGTGCGTGTTAAACTATTGATTCGTATCGGTTCTCGGGTCCGGATTCGGAGGCCCGACGGTTTTCGCAGGAGGAGGTTCGGACCTTTCCGGCGAAGACCGGATTATGGGCTGTCGCCCCCCAAAAAGCTAGTGTTCTGCACATTTTTTGTGCAGAACAGTTTGTAACATTTTGTTTTTACGCCGACGAATCAAGAACTTGATCAAGATCATGAGCCAATCGATGTTTGCCTCCGTGGAAATGGCCCCGCGCGACCCGATCCTGGGTCTGACCGAGGCCTTCAATGCCGACACCCGCATCACGAAAGTGAACCTCGGGGTTGGCGTCTACTACGACGACAACGGCAAGATTCCGCTGCTGGGCGCGGTCCGCGAGGCCGAGCGCCTGCGGATGGAGGCAGCGCCCGCGCGCGGCTACCTGCCGATCGAAGGCATCGCCGGCTACAACACTGCGGTGCAGCAACTGCTGTTCGGCGCGAACTCGCCGCTGCTGTCCGCCGGCCGCGTCGCGACCTTCGAAACGCTCGGCGGCACCGGCGGCCTGAAGGTCGGTGCCGACTTCCTGAAGCGTTTGTACCCGGAGGCGGGCCTGTGGATCAGCGACCCGAGCTGGGAGAACCATCGCGCGCTGTTCGAGGCCGCGGGCTTCAAGGTCTCCAATTACCCGTACTACGACCCGGCGTCGCATGGCGTGAAGTTCGACGAGATGCTGGCCTGCCTGAACGGCCTGCCGGCGGACACGATCGTCGTGCTGCACGCCTGCTGTCACAACCCGACCGGCGTGGACCTGGACAAGGCGCAGTGGGCGCGCGTCGTCGAGGCGGTGCGCGCGCGCAACCTGATCGCGTTTCTGGACTGCGCATACCAGGGCTTCGGCGCCGGCATCGAGGAAGATGCGACCGCGCTGCGCCTGTTCGCCGACAGCGGTCTGTCGTTCTTCGTGTCGAGTTCGTTCTCGAAGAGCTTCTCGCTGTACGGCGAGCGCTGCGGCGCGCTGTCGATCGTCACGGCGGACAAGGACGAAACCGCGCGCGTGATCAGCCAGGTCAAGCGGGTGATCCGCACCAACTACTCGAACCCGCCGACGCACGGTGCCGCGGTGGTCGCGGCAGTGCTGTCGACGCCAGCGCTGCGCAAGCAGTGGGAGGACGAATTGGCCGGCATGCGGGAACGCATCCGCGCCATGCGCACCGGCCTGGTCGACAAGCTGAAGCAGCGCGGCGTCACGCGCGACTTCTCGTTCGTCACGCGTCAGCGCGGCATGTTCTCGTACTCGGGGCTGACCTCGGCCCAGGTCGACCGGCTGCGCGACGAGTTCGGCATCTACGCCGTCGGCACCGGCCGGATCTGCCTGGCCGCACTGAACAGCCGCAACATCGATTACGTTGCCGACGCGATCGCTGCGATCCTGAAGAGCTGAGCGCAGCCCGACTTGCACCTGCGCGAGGGCCACGCTAGAATCGCAGGCTCTGTTCCCCGATAGCTCAGTCGGTAGAGCGCCGGACTGTTAATCCGTAGGTCCCTGGTTCGAGCCCAGGTCGGGGAGCCAAGTTTCTGAATTGGCAGGCTTTTCCGGACTCCTGAGTCAGTCCGCCGCTCCAAAAGGCGGACGAGCGACACGGGAGCCCAAAATGGAAGCATCTTTTCAGTCCGCCGCTGGCGCGGTTGCTGCATCTTCCAGTGCAGCAAGAGCCGGAAACCTGACCGTCCGCGAACTCGTGGATGCGTACATGGCCGCGTATGCCGGCCGTGACACCACACGACTGCAACGATTGACGTGGTGGTGTTCCAAGATCGGCGATATCCGCATTGCCGATCTCGATGACGATCCCCTGTTTCACGCCCTGGAATCGCTCGAATCGCGCAACGGCCGCTTCTACGCCGGGCTCGATGCCGATGGCAAACCCATCTACAAGGCCAAGGGCCGCCCGATCGCGCCCGCCACGATCAACCGCTATGCGGCCAGCATCGCGGCAGTGTTCACCTGGGCGATCAAGAAGCGCCAGGTGCCGCGCGGCTTCGAGAATCCCTGTCGTCGCCTGGAGCGCCGCCCCGAGAACAACGAGCGCGTGCGGTTCCTGTCGGACGCCGAGCGCGACCGCCTGTTCACCGCCTGCCGTGCGTCCGTGTGGCCGCGCCTGTATCTGCTGGTGCTGATGGCGATCACGACCGGCGCACGGCGCGGCGAACTGGAGTCCCTGCGCTGGGGCGATATCGACACCGACAAGGCGACCGCCTACGTCGTGCAGACGAAGAACGGCGACCGCAAGGTGCTGCCGCTGCTGCCGTCGGTACTGGCCGAGCTGGAGAAGTTCCGCAGCACCGATCCGCGGGCTCTGGTGTTCGGCAGCAGTCGACGCCCCGCCCAGCCGTACAACTCCTCGATGGTGTTCGCCGATGCGATGAAGGCCGCGAAGGTGAAGGACTTCCGGTTTCACGACCTGCGGCACTCGTGCGCGTCCTACCTGGCACAGAATGGCGCGACCCTGCTGGAGATTGCCGACGTGCTCGGGCACCGCCAGCTCTCGGTGACGAAGCGATACAGCCACCTGACGACGACGCACAAGGCGGCGCTCCTGAACCGCGTGCTCGGGGATATCCGATGACCGGGCCCCGCGACTGGCTCCCCGGCGAGGCCGACTTTCCGGCCCCGGAGCCGATGCCGAAACCAGCACCAGGGGAACCTGACGAGGATTTCCTCGAGCGGTTCAACGATTGGAACTGGCGCGCGTGGGCCTGGAGCGCCGTGCTCGACAAGGACCCGGCGCAGCGGGCGCAGGCCGCCGAGATACTGGTTCGCGCGCTGCGTGAGGACACGGCGCTCGCGCCGCCGCTGCGCAACTGGTTGCTGTTCGTCACGGGCACGCTACTGCGCACCGAGCGCCTGCCGTACCTGTACCGGGGTCGCGACGAGGACCGCAGGGCACGCGGGCACCTGCTGATGACCATAGGGCGACGTTTCCTCGAACTGCGCGACGCCCAGCCCCGCAGGGCGAAGGTCGACATCATCGCCACCATCGCGGCCGAGGTCGGAAAGTCCGAGTCCACGATTGAAAAGCTGATGAAGCGCCCCGGCTTCAAGGACTTGCTGGACTTCTTGCGGTGGGAGCGAGAACAGGCCGGCACCGGAGCTATCCCCCCTCCCCCATAACTGGCCTACATCATCACGCGCGTTCCCGTGAAATCTCCGATAGGCGTCTGGAAGCGCCTGCCAATTCAGCATCTCGGAGGTTTCACCCCATGCCACGCACGACCCCCACGCAGGCGCCCGACGCCTCGCAACCGCTCGGCGCACTGACGCCGCCGCGTCACTACCAGGCCCCGCGCCAGCACGTTTTCCCATCCTTCGAGTCCCTGCGCTGGTTCATCCGGCGTAACCGCGCCCTGCTGATCGAGCGCGGCGCGATCACGGCACCCGCTGGGACCGTGCTGATCAACGAGGATGCCTTCGACGAGGTGGTGCTCGACATCGGCAAGCAGCGCATGGCCGACCCGACCCCGCCGGCCCCGCCCCGCCGCCGCCGCGCTGCTGACACGATCGAGATCGCAGCATGAGCCGGCCTCATTCCGTCGAACAGGCCCGCCGCGTTGCGGATGCGGTTGGTGAAGGCCTCGAAGGCCAAAGGCTCGCTAGCCACCTGTTGGCCCGTCTGCGCGTCGAGTACATCGATCCCGACGAGCTGTTGCGCGCGCTGCTACTCGCGCAGGACGCAAGCGAGGCACGTCTGCGCGGGTTCTGTCGCAGGTTACAAAAGGGACTTGAACGGGGGGCCGACCATGCGATCGAGTGAAGGCGCGGCGGGTCGGCGGCAACCGACCCTAACCGCAAACGACACAGAACAGGGCACGGCGATTGTGCCTACGTCTCTGCGTCTCGGCAACTGCCACCTGTGCGGCCAGCATATCCGGCTTACCGGCGCATTCACGACCTGCAGGCAATGCGCTGCATGGCGACGGTGGTTCAGCGCGCACCGGATTGCGTCGCAGGCGCTGCGGGAGGTGGGGCGATGACTTCGGTAGCGATCAGGACCGGCGTCACGAGCGCCACGCCGGCCTCCGAATGTCCTCCGGATGAGTTGGCGGATCTTCTGTGGATGCGGCGCAAGTTCTGCTCATCGGTCCTTCCTAGGGACTGTCGGCTGCTGCTGTTCTTCATCGAGGACGGCAGGAACAGTGGCGACTTCCTTGGGTTCGGAACCGAGGAAGCGTATCTGCGAGATGGTCTCGGGCTGTCCGATGCCGAGGCGGTGCGGTGGGCGGTTGATGGGCTGCGCCAGCTCAACCAGGAGGTGCCGATCGCATGGAAGGAAGCGGTCGAGGTCGGATCGAAGCGCGACCGGATGGAGCAGGAGCGCAAGCAGATCGAGGCCGTGCAGGCGGCTAACCCGAAGGCGTCAGTTCGACAAATCGCCGATGCGGTCGGGCTGCCGAAGTCGACCGTACAAGATCGAGTGTCCGAGAAATCGTCAATTGACGAAAAGTCGGACAAACCTTCGCGCTCTCAGCGCACCGCATCCCGCCAGATCTACCTGCCCCTGGACCCGAAAGCCGCAGCCGACCGGCTCGTGCAGAAGTTCGGGGTCGAGTTCGTCAAGGACCTGGTGGAGCGGGCGCGCGAGGTGCTGCGATGAACACCGATCCGATCGACCGCGCTCGCCAGGCGCTGCACGCGATCGACCCCGGATGCGACCGGGATGCGTGGGTGCGCGCTGCAATGGCCGCGAAGGCCGCCGGGCTCGATGAAGGCGACTTCCGCGACTGGAGTGCGTCCGGTGCCAACTATGCGGGCGACCGCGACGTCCGCAGCGTGTGGCGCAGCATCAAGCCGAACGGCGGGATCGGCCCTGGCACGTTGTTTTCGATGGCCCACGAGGCCGGATGGCGCGAGCCGCTCAATGGGCACCACAAGCCGCAGGAACGCCCGCAGGCGGCCCGCAAGGTCAACGGCAAGGCCGCGCCATCCTTCGACGCCGACGCCGTATGGCGCACCTCTGAACCCGCGACCGCCGATCACGAGTACATCCGGCGCAAGTTGGGGTTGCCCGATGGGTTGCGTGTGGTGCCCGCTGATTCGACGCTGCGCATCGCCGGGCAGGCGATCGCCGGCTGGCTGGCCGTGCCACTGTTCGATGGCGAGGCCGAGGTGCCCGCGACGCTGCAATTCATCGGCCCGGATGCCGGCAAACTGACAGCACCGGGACCGATGGCCGGATGGTTCACCGTAGGCGGCAGGCCGACGCCGGGCGCGACCGTCTACGTCTGCGAGGGCATCGGGCAGGCATGGAGCGCGCACCAGGCGAGCCGATCGCCGGCTGTCGTCGCGTTTGGTGCTGGTCGCATGGAATCGGTAGCCCGTGCGCTGCTGGCGCAGGTTCCGGGCGTGCGCGTGGTGCTGGTGGCAGATGTCGGGCAGGAGGCGAAGGTCGAGGCCAGCGCGAGGGCGCTGCGGTGCGCATGGGTGGCACCGCCGGCCGACTTGGGCAGGAACGGCGACATCAACGACTTGCACCAGCGCGCCGGCCTGGCGGCCGTGGCCGAGCTGCTCTCGCGGGCGAAGGCACCGCCGGCAGAGGATGTCGACGACGATCGCCCGCGCGAAATCGACCTGGCCGCACTGGCCGCGACCGAGCCGGAGCCGCCCGAGTTCATCGTGCCGGGCTGGCTGCCGGCCGGCGAGATCACGCTGCTCGCTGCGAACGGCGGCACCGGCAAGAGCCTGAGCGGCCTGCATCTGGCGGTGTGCCTGGTACTCGGGCGCGACTGGCACGGCGTGCCGGTTCAGCAACGGCGAGTCGACTTCGTGTCCTTCGAGGATTCGAAGGCCGTCATGCACTGGCGGCTACACCGCGTCTGTCGGGCGATCGGCGTCGACGTGGCCGATGTTGTCGGCAAGCTGCGGATTCTCGACGGCACGACCAGCGCGTCGGCGTGGTACTCGCGCGGGCAGTTCGGCGAGACCGGACCGACCGCCGCCTTTCACGACATGGCCGAGCGCATCGGCGGCCCGGCGTGCGTCGTGATCGTCGACGGTAGTAGCGACACCTTCGCCGGCAACGAGAACGACCGCGCCCAGGTCAAGGCCTTCGTGCGGATGCTGCGCAGGCTCATCGCACCCGACGGCGCACTGCTGCTACTCGCGCACGTCGACAAGTTGTCGGCGAAGGCCGGCGCAGACTCTCTCGGGTTCAGTGGCTCGACCGGCTGGAACAACGGCGTGCGCTGCCGCTGGTTCATGTTCCACGAGGCCGACGAGAACGGCAGCGAGTCGGGCAACGTCTGCGTCGAGGTGCGCAAGTCGAACCTGGGCAAGACCGGCGCGCGGATGGTGCTGAAGTTCGATGAGGCGGCCGGAGTGTTCCTGCGCGTCGACGTGCCGGCCGACGGCGGACGACTGTTCCAGCGCGTGGACGAGGCCGAGGCGATCGTCTGCGCGATCCGCGAGGCCTGGGCGGCAGGCGATCCGATCCCGGCGGCGCAGGGCGGCCAGCGCACCGCGCACGCCGTCTGCGAGGCCCGCGAGAGCTTCCCGGCCGCACTGAAGGGGCAACGCAACCGAAGCGCTTCTACTCGCACTCTGGAGCAGCTACGCGCCGCCGGCAAGGTCGAAGTGCAGCCATTCCGCAAGCCAAACCGCCACGTCGTCGAGGTGCTGAATGTGCGCGATTGAGGGTGCGCCGTATCTGATTCGCTGCGCCGTATCTGGTACGAAATTGCGCCGTAACTGGTACGAAAGCGCGCCGTATCTGGTACAGAGCGCGCGCGCGCACACCCCCCATACCCCCATGCCATTGGCGCGCTATTGGCGCGCGCCGCCAATGGCGCAGCAGATAGGACAGCGCGATGACCGATGACCGACCGTTCAAGACCGACTGTTTGGCGGCAGCAATGTCGGCGATGCAGGCCGTCGGCTACGCGCTGGCTCTGCGCGGCGGGCCTGATGACCTGGAGGCTGCACGTCTGCTGCACGAGCACGCTGCCGCGCTCAAGGCGGTTTGGTGGCGCACGCCGATCGAGATCCGGCAGCTATGACCGTAAGCGATCCACCAACCCCAGCCTGTCAGCCGTGGAAGGGGATCGATAGTCTGTCCGGATGCAGATTCCAGGGCAGCAGCGCTTCGTAGTCTTCGGCCGAGCATGCCACGGGCAGCTCGCGCATCAGCAAACGCATCCAGGCGTACGGGTCGAGCCCGTTGGCCTTGGCCGTCTCCACCAGCGAGTAGATCATCGCGCTGGCGTTGGCGCCGCCCGGCGTGTCGCTGAACAGCCATGCCTTGCGGCCGACCACAAAGGGCCGGATGGCGCCCTCGCAGCGGTTGTTGTCGATCGGCAGGTCGCCGCGCTCGGTGTACCGCTCGATCCGCTTCCAGTACTTGTCCGCGTAGGCGATCGCCTGGCCGAGCCGCGCGCTCGGCGTCACCTTCGGTCTTGTCGTGTCGAGCCAGGTGCGCAGTTCCTGGAGCAGCGGCTTGCTGCGCGCGCGCCGCGCCGTCAGGCGACGCGCGCGCTTGTGCGCCAGGGGCTCGCCGGCAACGCCGGCCTCCTCGACGTCGCGCTCGACGCGGTAGAGCTTGCGGATCAGTTCGATCGCCTCGCCGGCCCGGCCCAGCTTGCCCTTGGGCAGGCCCGCCGTGGCCTCGACGAAGCCGCGTCGCACGTGCGCCATGCACGCCAGGTGCGTCAGGTTCTGCGCTTCGACGACGGCGTCGTAGCCCCTGTAGCCGTCGGTCATCAGATAGCCGCGCCAGTCCGCCAGCAGCCGCTTGGGCACCTCGCCGCTGCGGCTCGGGTCGTAGTCGTAGAGAATCACCGGCCTGCCGGGCGGCCCGCCCGTCTGCACCCACATGTAGCTGCTGGAGGTGGCGGCCCGGCCGGCCTCCTTGAGCACCTGCACCGTCGTCTCGTCCATGTGGATCAGATCGTGATCGAACAGCGCGTCGCGCAGCAGGTTGAACACCGGTTGCAGCACCTGCTCGGCGCTACGGATGATCCAGCGCGCCAGCGTCTGGCGCGGCACGCTCACGGCGCTGCGCCCGAGCACGTGCTCGAAGCGCGCCAGGGGCAGCCCGTCGACGTACTTGACCGCGATCAGCATCGCCAGCAGATCGGGGCTCGCATTGCTCCTGGGCAGGGGCTGCGCCGGCATCGGCGCCGTGAGCGGCGCGTGCGCGCCGCCCGGGCAGCCGTAGCGACGCCGGATGTGGCGCAGCACCTGGACCTTCATCGGCACGATGTCGAGCTGCTCGCTGATCTCCTCGCCGATCATCACCATCGGCGTGCCGCACGGGCAGGTGCGCTCGGCCTGGGGAACCTCGTGCACGATGTCCACGCGCGGCAGCTCCGATGGCAGCGGTGCGCGCTTGCCGCGGGCACGTTTGTTCGGGATCTTGTCTTGCGGGGTATCCGAGGCTTCGTCGTCGTCGCCTTCATCGGGCAACTCCACCGCCAGGGCCTCGGCTTCGTCGAACAGCCGCGACTGCTGCGGCATCGCCTCAGAGCTCGGGCCGAACTGGCGCCGGCGCATCAGCGCGATCTGCTCGTACAGGGACGCGAGGTGCTCGCGCGCCGTGCGCTGGATCTCGGCCATTGCGCGCCGCTGGGCGATCAGCAGCGCCTTCAGCGCGTCCGCATCCGAGGGCAGGGGCTCGGGGAGTTCGAACTCGGGCAACTCGAAGCGCACTCGGAAGGGCAGCGTCTTGTCGGTTGCGAGCATGACGCATTATACCCCGATGCACAGGGGAAAGATTCGCCAAGATCAAGCACTGGCGCGGGTTTCCGGGCTATTCGATCGAATCCGGAATCCCCTTCACCAGCTGCGTTCGACGCTCAGCGCAGGCTCACGTCACCGACTCGAAGTGCAGCGTCTCGTGCGGCTTGTTGCTCCACAGATCGAAGCCCTCGAGCAGCCACTCGAGCTCGCGCATCGACACCGCCAGCGTGGCGCCCACCTCGCGCCCCGGCCACGCGAAACGCTCGCGCTCGAGCCGCTTGTACCAGAGGCAGAACCCATTGCGGTGCCAATAGAGCGCCTTGATCCTGGTGCGCCGCGCGTTGACGAACACGTGCAACGACGCGCCGAACGGGTTCGTTGCGAACGCCTGCTCCACGATCGCCGCCAGCCCGTCGATCGACTTGCGAAAATCGACCGGGTCGCGGCACAGATAGACCGCCTCGATGCGGCTGCCCGGATGCATCAGCGCACCTGGCTCAGCGCCGAACTCAAACCGGCCAGCCACTGCGGCGACGGCAGGCCCGGCATCTGCAGCTCCCACCCCGCCGCGAAGCGCAGCGTGCAGCCGCTCGGCGCCGACGTGATCGCCCCCGCCGATGCGCTACGCTCCAGGCGCAACGCGACGAACGCACCGCTGTCCGGGCCCGCAGCCATCGTCGGGTCCGACTTGAATCGGCCGACCCAGTGCCGCAGGCTGTGCACCGACAGCCCGTGCTGCTCGGCGTAGGCCTTGCTCGTGACGCCCGCCAAGTGCAGCGCCACGACGTGCTTCCTCCAAAACTCCGCTCTCGCTCCCACCGACTGTGCCTCCGCGATTGACTCGGTCGCGGCAGTCTCCAGCCTCGGTCAGTTCCTCACAAGGATGGGGTTCGTGGAGCGCTTACCTATGACCGGCGCACCTGTACCGGCGATCGGCGGGCGACTGTCGGGCGATGGCGCTGCATCCGTACCGGCGTGGCGCTGGACGATCGCAGCTATCCGGCGGCCTGGCCTGCTGGCACGCATTGCAGCCTGCCAGTGCGATCGGTGGGCGCTGCCGATCCGGCGGCACTACTTGAACGGCGAACCTGTTACGGGCCGTTCTGGCAAGGCGCAGGGGCAAGCATGAAGGCGACGACGAGCGGCGGGGAGGGGGCGGGTCAATCTCTGGGGCCGATTTTCTGTAAACCGCATCGTTCCCTCGCCTTTGCTAAATGGCGACTTTTGCCCTCCCTCGCGCCCGCGCGCGCGCGAGCAATTTCGAGTTCACACCACCGCGCCGCCGGCGCATCTATCGAAGGAAGCACGCCATGAGCATGACCCAAGAGCAGGCCCAGGACGCACTCGCCGCCGCCATGTACGAGGGCGCAGAAGCATTCGCGGCCCTATACCCAGACGTCGACCGGGAGGCGCTGGTCTTGAGCGTGACCGTCGGCAAAGAACCGCGCGTCGTATTGACGCAGCTCGAGGACGGCGGCGCGGTGCTGCTGTTCGACTGCAACGTGTTCGCGAAGCCGTCGCACTGACCAATGGCACTGCACCCTCGCGACCTGCTACGGGCCGCGCTGCCGGCCGGCCACGAGCGTGATCGGCTAATCGAGCTGGTGACGATCGGGCTCGCGTTCCGGGAGCAGCAGCGCGGCCGGCGACCTGGCGTGCTGCGGCGGCGCGTGGTCGAGATCGTCGGCGCGATGCAAGATCCGACTTTCGATGCGCTGCTAGTGGAGCTGGAACTAGACGCCCTGCGGCACCGCCTGGGTGGCGATTCACCGATTTTGCGCGTGGATCGTGCAGAGGAAGTCATTCGATACGTCGAGCGCGGCATCGAACGCGAGGCCGGATTCCGCCGGCTGCGCAATGTCGCCCAGTTACGCAAAGCACGGGCATCGCTAAGGCGTGAAAAGGCTCGATAGATTGACTGCACGCTGCGCGCGGTGCGCGGCACCGCAGGGAGCGAATGATGGCCGATTTGCAGGATGTCAAAAGCCTGGTCATTGACCAGTCGAAGGCGATCGAACAATGGAAGCGCGAGCAGGATGAGCGGCTTCTTGATCTGGAGAAAAAGATCGGCCGACCGGGTGCGGTGACCGGCTTCACGGCCGATCGCGGTTACACGCGCGAACTCGGCACCGCACTGCGCAAGGCGGCGCTGGGCGACGATCGCGAGTTGAAGGCGATGAGCGCCGGTTCCGATCCCGATGGTGGCTATCTGCTCATTCCGCAGATGGACAGCACCGTCCGCCAGATCCGCGAGGTGATCTCGCCGGTCTCGACGCTGGCGCGAAATGTCACGCTCGAATCGGGTGGCGAGATGCTGCTGCCCTACTTCAAGGGCACGCTGGCATCGTCCTGGGTCGGCGAGCTGGAGAGCAGGCCGGCGACCGCTGCGGTGCCGCTGGGTGAACACCGGATCGTGCTCGATGAGGTGTACGCCATGCCGGTGGTCACGCAAAAACTGCTGGACGTGGCGAACTACGACGTTGGCGCGATCCTCGTGGACCAGATCGCGCACGGCCTGGCCGCCGCCGAAGCCGATGCGATTCACATCGGCAATGGTGTTGCCAGGCCGCGCGGGTTCACGACGCTGGAGACTGCCGCGACCGCGGACGCGACCCGGACCTGGGGCGTGATCGAGCACATCGCGGCCGGCGCATCGGGCGCGTTCGCATCGGGTGCTGCGCTCGACAAGCTGATGGACGCCGAGGGCGCATTGAAGCCGCAGTACCGGGCGAATGCGCGCTGGGTGATGGGTCGCAGCGCGGCGAATGTGCTGCGCAAGGTCAAATCCTCGACCGGCGGCGACTACCTGTGGCAACCGTCGCTTCAGGCCGGCCAGCCGCCCACGCTGCTGGGCTACCCGGTGACCATCAGCGACAACGTGCCGACCGTGGCCGCCGACAGTCTGTCCATCTGGCTGGGCGACTGGTCGCAGTTCTATACGGTGGTCCGTATGCCTGGCCTTCGGATGCTGCGCGATCCGTACTCGACCAAGGGCAGCGTCGGCTTCTACGCCTACCAGCGTGTCGGCGGCACGGTGACGAACACTGAAGCTGCGAAGGTTATCAAGTTCGCGGCCAGCTAATCGAGTTCATGCCCGGAGCCGTCCTCCACCGGCTCCAGCCCGCGCAATGCGTGTAAGTCGAGGGTGGCGCGCGCGGGTGGTCACAACCGCGACTGCTGGCAGGCTGCCTAGGGCCGTGGCCGGCTCGCGCTGCCGCCTGGGTCACAAGCCCGGGCGGCGGCGCGGTCACTCTGTCCGAAGTCGTCCTTCGTTTTCGACCCTCTCTGAAACTGCCGCATCGCAATCCGCCGGGGTTTTCGGCGGGTTTTCCGCGGATTCGCCGAGATCGTGTGCATCGGGCGAGGTTTCGAACAGTTCGATACCATCCCGCTCGGCTAGCTTCAGCATCCAGTTGATCGACGGGCAGTCCTCATACCGCGCGCGCAGCTCCAGGCGCAGGCGGGCGGCTATGCGGGTTGCGCTGGTGCTGCTGTGCTGGTTAGAAAACCGTGGCGCATCGCCACCGTTTTTCTTTCCTCTCCCTGGTCCAGCTCTCGGCGTCCGCATCTGCACCTCCGCGGGCGAGTGCAGGGTCGCGGGCGGCTGTGTCGTTTCGGAACTGTTCTCTTTCGACACAGCCCGATGACCCGTTTCCGCACTGTTCGCTTTTGCATCAGCCCCGCGCGCCCGCAGGCGAGATGCTGGCGCAGGCGAAGGCGAACGGCGAGCGGGCGCGCAGTGGTGTTGATGTTCGGTATTCGCAAGAGTCGAAGCCTGCGACTCTTGACGACATCGGCATCAGCCGCGACCAGTCGTCGCGGTTCGTGCTAGCGTCCCGCCTGTAGCACCGTCCCGGCCGGCAGCCGGTGAGCAGTAAGCGCTCCACGAACCCCATCCTTGTGAGGAACTGACCGAGGCTGGAGACTGCCGCGACCGAGTCAATCGCGGAGGCACAGTCGGTGGGAGCGAGAGCGGAGTTTTGGAGGAAGCACGTCGTGGCGCTGCACTT
The DNA here is from genome assembly GCA_963849015.1 of uncultured beta proteobacterium. Taxonomy (GTDB): domain Bacteria; phylum Pseudomonadota; class Gammaproteobacteria; order Burkholderiales; family Burkholderiaceae_E; genus Quisquiliibacterium. The sequence continues at coordinate 726,630 of CAWKFK010000006.1, read as the reverse complement.
GGCGGGCGTCACGAGCAAGGCCTACGCCGAGCAGCACGGGCTGTCGGTGCACAGCCTGCGGCACTGGGTCGGCCGATTCAAGTCGGACCCGACGATGGCTGCGGGCCCGGACAGCGGTGCGTTCGTCGCGTTGCGCCTGGAGCGTAGCGCATCGGCGGGGGCGATCACGTCGGCGCCGAGCGGCTGCACGCTGCGCTTCGCGGCGGGGTGGGAGCTGCAGATGCCGGGCCTGCCGTCGCCGCAGTGGCTGGCCGGTTTGAGTTCGGCGCTGAGCCAGGTGCGCTGATGCATCCGGGCAGCCGCATCGAGGCGGTCTATCTGTGCCGCGACCCGGTCGATTTTCGCAAGTCGATCGACGGGCTGGCGGCGATCGTGGAGCAGGCGTTCGCAACGAACCCGTTCGGCGCGTCGTTGCACGTGTTCGTCAACGCGCGGCGCACCAGGATCAAGGCGCTCTATTGGCACCGCAATGGGTTCTGCCTCTGGTACAAGCGGCTCGAGCGCGAGCGTTTCGCGTGGCCGGGGCGCGAGGTGGGCGCCACGCTGGCGGTGTCGATGCGCGAGCTCGAGTGGCTGCTCGAGGGCTTCGATCTGTGGAGCAACAAGCCGCACGAGACGCTGCACTTCGAGTCGGTGACGTGAGCCTGCGCTGAGCGTCGAACGCAGCTGGTGAAGGGGATTCCGGATTCGATCGAATAGCCCGGAAACCCGCGCCAGTGCTTGATCTTGGCGAATCTTTCCCCTGTGCATCGGGGTATAATGCGTCATGCTCGCAACCGACAAGACGCTGCCCTTCCGAGTGCGCTTCGAGTTGCCCGAGTTCGAACTCCCCGAGCCCCTGCCCTCGGATGCGGACGCGCTGAAGGCGCTGCTGATCGCCCAGCGGCGCGCAATGGCCGAGATCCAGCGCACGGCGCGCGAGCACCTCGCGTCCCTGTACGAGCAGATCGCGCTGATGCGCCGGCGCCAGTTCGGCCCGAGCTCTGAGGCGATGCCGCAGCAGTCGCGGCTGTTCGACGAAGCCGAGGCCCTGGCGGTGGAGTTGCCCGATGAAGGCGACGACGACGAAGCCTCGGATACCCCGCAAGACAAGATCCCGAACAAACGTGCCCGCGGCAAGCGCGCACCGCTGCCATCGGAGCTGCCGCGCGTGGACATCGTGCACGAGGTTCCCCAGGCCGAGCGCACCTGCCCGTGCGGCACGCCGATGGTGATGATCGGCGAGGAGATCAGCGAGCAGCTCGACATCGTGCCGATGAAGGTCCAGGTGCTGCGCCACATCCGGCGTCGCTACGGCTGCCCGGGCGGCGCGCACGCGCCGCTCACGGCGCCGATGCCGGCGCAGCCCCTGCCCAGGAGCAATGCGAGCCCCGATCTGCTGGCGATGCTGATCGCGGTCAAGTACGTCGACGGGCTGCCCCTGGCGCGCTTCGAGCACGTGCTCGGGCGCAGCGCCGTGAGCGTGCCGCGCCAGACGCTGGCGCGCTGGATCATCCGTAGCGCCGAGCAGGTGCTGCAACCGGTGTTCAACCTGCTGCGCGACGCGCTGTTCGATCACGATCTGATCCACATGGACGAGACGACGGTGCAGGTGCTCAAGGAGGCCGGCCGGGCCGCCACCTCCAGCAGCTACATGTGGGTGCAGACGGGCGGGCCGCCCGGCAGGCCGGTGATTCTCTACGACTACGACCCGAGCCGCAGCGGCGAGGTGCCCAAGCGGCTGCTGGCGGACTGGCGCGGCTATCTGATGACCGACGGCTACAGGGGCTACGACGCCGTCGTCGAAGCGCAGAACCTGACGCACCTGGCGTGCATGGCGCACGTGCGACGCGGCTTCGTCGAGGCCACGGCGGGCCTGCCCAAGGGCAAGCTGGGCCGGGCCGGCGAGGCGATCGAACTGATCCGCAAGCTCTACCGCGTCGAGCGCGACGTCGAGGAGGCCGGCGTTGCCGGCGAGCCCCTGGCGCACAAGCGCGCGCGTCGCCTGACGGCGCGGCGCGCGCGCAGCAAGCCGCTGCTCCAGGAACTGCGCACCTGGCTCGACACGACAAGACCGAAGGTGACGCCGAGCGCGCGGCTCGGCCAGGCGATCGCCTACGCGGACAAGTACTGGAAGCGGATCGAGCGGTACACCGAGCGCGGCGACCTGCCGATCGACAACAACCGCTGCGAGGGCGCCATCCGGCCCTTTGTGGTCGGCCGCAAGGCATGGCTGTTCAGCGACACGCCGGGCGGCGCCAACGCCAGCGCGATGATCTACTCGCTGGTGGAGACGGCCAAGGCCAACGGGCTCGACCCGTACGCCTGGATGCGTTTGCTGATGCGCGAGCTGCCCGTGGCATGCTCGGCCGAAGACTACGAAGCGCTGCTGCCCTGGAATCTGCATCCGGACAGACTATCGATCCCCTTCCACGGCTGACAGGCTGGGGTTGGTGGATCGCTTACGGTGAGCAGTACCGATGAGAGGTGATGACATGAGCAGTCCCAGGTGGATCGGCACCGAGGCCGATTCGTTCACCGTCGGGCAGACCGGCTTTTTGGTCGAGATCTCGCACACGACGAAGGGCTGGACGCGCTACGACCTGCGCGACCATCCGGCCAAGACCAACGAGTCTTTCAAGCCGACCCTGCATGGGTGGTGCGGCACTTACAACGACGTTGCCACGCACGGGCGCGGCATGGCCCGCGTCGAGCGGGTGGCGAAGAACGGGCGCGCACTGGTGCGAGAACTGACCGGCGACGAGCTGGCGGCGGCGCTCGATGAATTCGGGTATCCCGACCTGATGGAGCAGTCCGAATGAAACCAACCGATATGCGTGCCCTGGCGATGGGCTTCGAGCAAGCAGGATTCGCCCACTACGCGCGAGCGTTCAATCTGACGGGCGACGCCGAGCGGCCGTACACCACGACGCCGGCCGTACAGCAGCGCGCGATGGAACTGCTCCGGGAGCTGCACGAGCTGGTATGCGAGGCCGAACTGCTGCCCAACCCGCAGCACGCACCGTTCAAGGCCGCACGCAAGGACCGGGCGCTACAGAAGATGCTCGACGGTATCGAGCGCACCTAGACCCGCCGCAGCACCATCAACCGCCCGGCCGCGCGCCGGGCTTTTTCATGCTGGCCGGCGATGCGTTACCGCGTAACGTGGAAGTATTCGTTCCATGCAGGCGAATCGAGATCGAGCCCGCTCAGGACTGCCGCGTCAGCATCGGCGACCAGTCGTTCCAGCATGGCAGTCTGCGTGACGTTTGCACGCCGTGCCAGGCGTTGCAGAGCAATCGCGGTCTCTGCCGATACCCAAACGCTCAGGCGGCGCTGGTTGCTTTCGACCTTCGCACGTTGCCGATAGGCCGCTTGTCTTTCTGCTGACGTTGCCATGATGACCCTCCGTTATGGTGTAACGGATGTAGTGTGCACCTGTTACGCGGTAACGGGAAGATCTTTAGGCCGACTTCTCTAGCATCCGGCGCTATTGCCATGCCCCTGCCCGGTGAATCTGCGTGTAAAATCGCGTGCTTAGGAGTGCGGAACTGGTCTGTTAATCCGTAGGTCCCTGGTTCGAGCCCAGGTCGGGGAGCCAAAGAATCCAGCCAGATCAAGGCCTTGCAGCGATGCAAGGCTTTTTTCTTTTCGGCTGACTCAGCTGGGTATTGGAAGGTCGTGATGTGGAAGGTCGTGATGTGGAAGGTCGTGATGTCGCAGTATGATGTGTACATCCAAGCACATCGAGCCGAAACATGTCCACGACCATGACCGTCCGCCTCGAAGACGACGTCAAGCACCGTCTCGACGTCTTGGCCGAAGCGACCCAGCGCAGCAAGTCGTTCCTTGCTGCTGAAGCGATCCGCACCTACGTCGAGAACAACGAGTGGCAGGTCGCCGAGATCCAGGTGGCGCAGGAGGAAGCCGATGCCGGTGACTTCGCCAGCGACGAGGATGTCACCGCACTGGCCAAGAAGTGGAAGTGAATGCGCGTCAGGTGGCTACGCAAGGCACTACGCAACCTCGACGACGAAGCCAGTGACATCGCGACCGACGACGCAGCGGCCGCGCGTCTCGTCGTCGAACGCGTACTCGATGCCGTTTCAGTTCTTGCGGATCAGCCCGGCCTCGGTCGGCCTGGTCGAGTGCCCGGCACCCGCGAGTTGATCGTGGCGAAGACGCGCTACATCGTTCCCTACCGCGTGCGAGGCGAGACGGTCGAGATCCTGCGCGTGTTCCACACGTCACGGCGGCTGCCCGACCGGTGGTGACGCCCGTCAGGGAAACGAGCCCGTCAGGTACCTGATCGACCTGTCGGTAGCGACCAGTGCGCGGAAATCCGGAGCTGGGGGCGCTCTGGTGGACGCGTTTCTCAGCGAGATGCCCCGCCGCGGCCTTCGACGCCAGCCACGCCATAATGACGGCTCGTGTTGTCGCCACCCGCCACAGGAGTCCCACCGATGCACGCCGAACCCGAGGCCTTCGCCCACCCGACGACGGGCGCGCTGCAGGAGTCGTTGCGCCGTCAGCGCGAGGCCTACTTCGCGCAACCGATGCCGACGCTGGCCCAGCGGCGGGCCGACCTGGACCAGCTCGCCCGCTTCGTTCGCGAGAACGAGCCGGCGCTGATCGAGGCGATCAGCGCCGATTACGGCCACCGGTCGACGCACGAGACACGGCTGACCGAGATCGGTCCGTTGCTGGCCGGCATCCGCCACACGCGCTCGCACCTGCGCCGCTGGATGAAACCGCAGCGTCGCGGCATCGACCGGCTTGCCTACGGGCTCGCGCGCAACGAGGTCATCCCGCAGCCGCTGGGCGTGGTCGGCGTCATCGTGCCGTGGAATTTCCCGCTCAACCTGAGCTTCGTGCCGCTGAGCTGCATCTTTGCGGCCGGCAACCGGGCGATGGTCAAGATGAGCGAGAACTCGCGCCACCTCGCGAAGTTGCTGATCGAGCGCATCCCGGCGTACTTCCCGCCGGAGAAGCTGCAGTTCTTCGACGAGACCGGCGGCGTCGGGATCGAATTCTCGAAGCTGCCGTTCGATCACCTGCTGTTCACCGGCTCGGGAACGACCGGGCGGGCCGTGATGGCGGCGGCGGCACGCAACCTGTGCCCGGTGACACTCGAGCTCGGTGGCAAGGCGCCTGCGATCGTCTGCGACGATTTCGACATCGCGCTGGCCGCCGAACGCATCAGCTTCATCAAGTACCTCAACGCCGGCCAGATCTGCACGACCGTCGACCACGTCTTCGTGCCGGAAGCGCATGTCGAGGCCTTCGTCGCGCAGGTCAAGGCCATCGTACCGCGCCGCTATGCGAACCTGGACTCTCCGGACTTGACGAGCGTCATCGACAGCCGCGCCTACCAGCGGCTGCGCCGGGCCCTCGACGAGGCGCGCAGCCGTGGCGCGTCGGTGATCCCGTTGCTGCCCGGACCGGCGTTCGACGACACTCGGCACCGCCTCGCCCCGCACGTGGTGCTGGGCGCGCCGGCCGATGCCGAGCTGATGACGCGGGAGATCTTCGGTCCGATCCTGCCGGTCGTGCCGTACCGCGACCTGGACGAGGTCATCCGCCGCATCAACGCGGGCCCGCGACCACTGGCGATCTACCCGTTCAGCAACCGCCGCGAGCAGATCGACCTGCTGATCACGCGCGTGATGTCCGGCGGTGTCACGGTCAACGATGCGCTGCTGCACGTCGGCCAGGACGACCTGCCGTTCGGCGGCGTCGGCGAATCGGGCATGGGGCACTACCACGGCCACGAGGGCTTCCTGACTTTCTCGAAGCTGCGGCCGGTCTTCCGACAGTCGCGCTGGTCGACGCTGAAGCTGCTGTCCCCGCCGTACGGCGCACTGGCCGACCGGGTGCTGGCTTTCCTGAGCCGCTGACCCTTCGTGGTCCCATGCCCCCCGGAGTCCCATGATGCACACCGTGATCGACATTCGTAGGATGGACGCGGCCGACCTTCCGGCCGTGCTCGATATCCAGGCTGCCTGCTACACCGAGGTGACGCCGGAGTCGCAGCAATCCCTCCACGCGAAGCTCACTGCTTCCGGGTCGACATGCTTCGTCGCCTGTCTAGCGGACGAGCCCGTCGGCTACCTGATCGCCCTGCCCTGGGAACTTGCAAGTCCTCCCGTGCTGAACGCCGAGACGTGCCGGCTGCCGTCGGCGCCCGACTGCCTCTATCTGCATGACCTCTCGGTGGCACCGGCTGCAAGGAAGTCCGGCGCGGGGCGTGCTCTGGTGGATGCGTTCTTCGCCGAGCTGCGGCGATCCAAGCTTCGACGCGCCAGCCTCGTGGCCGTGCAGAACTCCGTGACGTACTGGGAGCGCTACGGCTTTCGGGCCGTGCCGGTGTCGGAACCGTTGAATGCGAAGCTTTCGACGTACGGGGACGGCGTCCGGTATCTGGAGCTTGCGGCGTAGAAGTGACGTGCCCTGAGATCTTCGGACCACTCGCTGCTGCAGGATGACCCCGCTGCCGGCGCATTCTCGATGTCGTCGGCGAACGAGCGGGCGATCGGCTACGAAGTGCCGCGCTGGATCGTCCGCCGTCGCTCGCCAGGCGGCACCCCGAGCTCCGAATGCATCAGCCCTGCCACCCACCACGCCACCAGCAGGCCGACGCCGCCGACCGCGAACACCGACGACAGCGACCCGACCTGCAGCACCAGCCAGACCACCCCCGGCGTGATGATGTTGGCGACGTCGCGAAACGTCGAGTACACCGCCGACATCTCGTTGCGCTCCGAGGGCTTCACCGACATCAGGAACGGCAGGCCGCCGAAGATGTCGAGCAACACCAGGAAATACGCGCCCGCCAGCAACAAGGCGATGCTCACCCAGGGCCAGGGCGAGAACAGCGCGGCCAGCACGAAGCACGCACCCGACCAGAAGAAGCCGATGCGCACCGCGCCGCGCAGCGAGCGTTTCCGCATCCAGCGCAGCATCAGGGGCGCGAAGAACAAGCCCATCGACGCCAGCGACGCGACCATGCCGCCGGTCCGGTCGCTCAATCCGTGTTCGATCGCGAAGATGCCCACGTAGACAAGGAACACCGACCAGCCGCACGAGCGGATCACCACCAGCAGCCACGCGCCCACCAGCCGGGGCTGCACGACGAAACGCCGCAGATAGCGCAACGGATTTGGCGACACCGTTCCGACCGGGGAGGCCAGCCGGGTGCTGCCCATGCCGACCCACCAGATCGCCACCAGCATCGAGAATGCCGCGATCGCGACGATCACGAAGGGCGCGCCGTGCCAGTAGCGCAGCAGCCAGACCCCCAGGAACGGGCCCACTGCCCAGCCGGTGCCGGCATAGAACAGACGCAGGGTTTCGAGCCGGCCCAGCTCGGCCTTGGCCACGTAATGGAGCACGTTGGCGTTGTAGCAGACGAAGGCGATCGCCGTGCCCACCACCGTGCACAGCAAGGCCAGCGCCGTCGCCTTGCCGCCGATCATGCCGAAGCCCGCCGCCGCGAGGTACAGCAGCACGCCGAGCGAATGCACCCAGCGCCGCGCCACGAGACGGGTCAGCATCGGAACGATCAGCACCGTGAGCAGCGACACGATGCCCACTACCAGGTAGATCTGCGAGACGACCGCGGCGTCGCCCCACGCCCGATACAGCACGAGCGGATAGACGGACAGCGTGACGCCACGAGCGATCGCTTCGAAGCCGCCTACGACGGCGAAGCTCCCGACGGTCGGCGTCACACCCGCGCTGCTCATCGCCGACGACGGCAGACGCGCGATGGCGAACCACCCGGCGCGCAGTGGCACTCTACGGCAGGCGACACGAGCAACGAGTGGAACGGTTTCATCGACTGAAGTGCCTCGCCATTCCGGCATGAGGGTCGTGGTCGCATCATGGATGCGGCTGCAGTCGAATCTAGCACCCCGGCAGGCGCCGGTTCTTCATCGTCGGATCGGAACCGCCCGAATCGGCCCGGGGCTACTCAACACGGGCAAGCGGAGATAGATTCCAGCCTCATCAACGATCACGGAGAGACCTCGATGACCTTGTCGACCCAGCGCCGCCGCCTGATGACCGCCCTCCCCGCAGCCGCGGCCGCGAGCCTGCTGCCGATCCGCGGCGCTCGAGCGCAGGCTGCCTCGTACCCGAACAAGCCGCTGCGCATCATCGTCGCGTTCGCGCCGGGCGGCCTCACCGACGCCTACGCCCGCCTGTACGCCGAGCAGTTCACCGCGCGCTTCGGCCAGCCGGCGGTCGTGGAGAATCGTCCCGGGGCCGGCGGCAACATCGCGATCGATGCGATGGTCAAGTCGCCCGCCGACGGCTACACCGTGCTCTTCTCGACCACCGGCGCCGTCTGGCAGAACCGGGTGCTCTACCGCAAGCTGCCCTTCGATCTGGCCAAGGACATCACCCCGGTGTGCATCTACCCGTCGGGCGGCCTGGTCGTCGCGGTCGGAGAGAAGGTCCCTGCCAACAACTTCTTCGAGTTCGTCGAGTGGGCCAAGAAGAATCCGGTCGTGATGGGATCCTATTCGCCGGCTTCGTTCCCGCACATGCTCGCCGAGCAGATGAACAAGGACTACGGGCTGAAGATCCAGGTGGTCCACTACAAGGGCGAAGCGCCGATGTGGCTGGACATCGCCACCGGTGCCACCCAGATCGTGGTGGGCAGCTACCAGGCCTTCGCTACGGTGCAGTCCCGCGGCGTGCGTCCGATCGGCGTCACCAACCAGCTGCGCATCCCGAAGCTGCCCGACGTGCCGACGCTGACCGAGCAGGGCAACAAGAGCGAACTGGTGAATCTGGTCGGCGGCCTGCCGATGACCGCGCGCTCGGGAACCCCCGAAGAGATCCTGGTCAGGCTCGCCCAGGTGGCGGTGGATGGTGCAGACGCGCCCAAGTACAAGGCGCTGCGCGAATCCTTCGCGATTCCCGACAAGGTGGTCGGACTGGAGGAAACGCGGCGCATCTGGCGCGACGTGGCGCCGAAGTGGATCAAGCAGGCCGAAGCTCTGGGGGTCACGCTCGATTGACGACCGGCGGCCGCCGGGTGTGCCAGTCGGTCTCGCGCTGGAACGCACGCCCGGCGCGCACGAGCAGATCCTCGCGCAGGTGCGCGGCGACGAGTTGCACGCCCAGCGGAAGCTGATCACGCGTGAATCCCGCCGGCAACGTGATCGTCGGATGGCCCGACATGTCGAAGGGCGCGGTGTACCGCATCAGCTGGCTGCGATACCCGGGCTGCGCGCGAACCGCGGCGAGCTCCGCGAGGCTTGGCGTGACGAACGGAATCACCGGCGTGAGCAGCAGATCGACGCGCTGCATCAGCGCGTGCATGCGGCCAGTGAAATCGGCGCGGGCGAGCAGGATGCGCTGGTAGTCCGTCGCGCTCAGCGCGAGCCCGACATCGAGCAACGCTGCCAGCACCGGCCCGTACTCGCCACGCCGCGCCGGGAACGTCGCCGCGTGGGCCACCGCCGCTTCCACGCCACAGTGCGCCGCCCAGTTCGAGGCCATCGCGTCGACCGACGGCATCTTGACCGGCACCGCGCTGGCGCCCAGGGCGACGAGGTTCCGAAGCGCCGCCTGCACCGCATCGGACACTTCCGAGGCGACGTCGCGCGATGCGTAGGCCTCGTCGATGCCGATCCGCAGGCCGGCGAGGCGCTGCACGTCGCCGGCGAGGTAGTCGGGCACCGGTGCCTGCAGCGCGGTGGGATCGTCCGGGTCGGCGCCCGCGATCGCGCCGAGCATCAGGCCGCAGTCGGCGGCGCTGCGGCAGATCGGTCCGAGGTGGTCCAGCGACGCCGCGAGCTCGAACGCGCCGTGACGCGAAACGCGGCCCCAGGTCGGCTTCAGGCCGGTCACACCGTTGGCGACAGAGGGATAGCGGATCGAACCACCGGTGTCGGTGCCGATCGCTCCATGGCACAGGCCGGCCGCGACGGCGACGCCCGAGCCGCTGGACGACACCCCGGTCCAGGCGTCCGCATTCCAGGGATTCAGCGGCGCGGCGATGTCGGGATGGTGCGCGCTGAACGCGCCCTCGGTCATCTGCAGCTTGCCGAGCAGCACCGCGCCCGCCTCGCGCAGGCGTCGCACGACGGTGCCGTCCACCGGCGGAACGAAGTCGCGATGGATCGTGGTGCCCGCCGCGGTCGGAATGCCTGCGGTCCAGCACAAGTCCTTGAGCCCGATCGGGACGCCGTGCAGCGGGCCGACCGGTTCGCCGCGGGCCAGGCGGGCATCGGCCTCGCGCGCCTGCGCGAGCGCGACCTCCGGGGTGGTGCGCGCGTACGCACGAAGCCCGGGGTCGATCTGCCCGATCCGCCGCAGCATGGCCTGCGCCACCTCGGTGGCGGAGAGCTCGCGCGCGCGTAGTTTGCTCGCAAGCGCCTCGATGCCCAGCCACTCGATGTCCTGGTCGGTCATGATGGGAACACTCCTCTCGTCTTTCAGTTGAAGGCTATGCCGCGCGGCGCCATCGTTCCGGCGCGAACCGCGCGAACAGCAGGCCGACGCCGCCGACCAGGAACGCGGCCACCAGAAGTCCGACCTCGGCGCCTTGCCAGTCGACGACCAGACCGAGCAGGATCGGCCCGATCACGTAGCCGGCATCGGAGACCATGCGATAGCCGGACATCGCCGCCGCATTCATGCCCGGTTGTGCGTTGTCCGCGGCATAGGCGGCCGGCGCTGCCCCGTTGACCGCGGACGCCACGCCCCACAGCACGCAGGCGACGCCGAACCAGATCATCGACGGCGCCACGCAGTAGACGACGAAGGCAAGCGCCGTCAGCAGCGCCGAAGGCACGATGATCGGCTTGCGTCCGTAGCGGTCCGCCAGCACGCCGGCCGGATAGCTGGCCGCGAGTCCCAGCAGGCTGCCCAGCGCGAGCAGGCCGCCGACCTGGCCCGGCCCCAGGCCCAGCTTGGACGCGGCCAGCAGCGGCACGACGTTGAACAGCCCGCCGGTGCGCACCACCGCGTTGGTCAGGCCGACCAGGCACACCATCATGTAGCCGGTGCTGCGAGGCCAGCATGCGCATCTGCTGCAGGAAGGGCACGGTGCTCGGCGCGACGGCCGGGCCGCCCTCGGCGCGAAGGTTCGCGTCTCGGGGACGACGAACCAGGCGAGCACGCCGGCTGCGCCGGAGGCGACGGCGAACGTGCCGCAAACGGCGCGGCAAGCCCGAAGTGCTGGGCCAGCAACCCGCCGGGAAACGGCCCGATCCCGACCGAGAACAGGAAGGTGCCCTGGTAGATCGACATCATGCGGCCACGCTGCGCCGGGGTGCTGATGTCGGCCAGCACGATCATGCCGGCCGACTGCACCCAGCCCGCGCCCAGGCCGGCGACGAAGCGCGCCGCCACGAACTCCGGAAAGCTGCCGGCGAACGCGCACCAGAGGTTGCCAACGGTGCAGATCAGGCCACCGATCGCCATCGACGGACGGCGGCCGAGCCGGTCTGCGATGCGCCCGCACGGCAGTCGCCGACAGCATGCGTGCCAGGCCGTAGACGGCGATCGTGGTGCCGATCGCCGAGGCCGGCACGCCGAATGCCTGCGCGTACAACGGCAGCACCGGGATCAGTGCGCCGAAGCCGAGCTGGTTCACACCGATGAACACGCACATCCAGACCAGGATGCGACGTTGCTGGCCGCTGGCGTCGAGGCTCATCGGGCGAGCATACACAAGGGGTTGCGGCGCACGACCGCAAGCGTCACTCCGGCGCCGCTCGCCCTGCGGTCGAGATATCGCCATGTCGTCCCGCGCCAGCCGCAAAGCGCGCGGCGCCGGCCTGCGCCTCCAGCCGGCGGGCCTCGGACGCCAGTTCCAGCTCACTGGCGATGGCCTCGTCGATCGACAGGTCGGCCTGCGCGTACAGCGAAGCCCGGTCCGAACGCATGGCGATCTCGGGGAACTGCGCGATCTGCAGTGCCAGCGCCTCGGCCTCGGCGCGCGCCGTGCCGTCCTCGACGACGCGGTTGGCCAGACCGATCCGTTCGGCCTCTTCGCCCCGCACCATGCGTGCCGTCAGCAGCATGTCCATCGCCCGGCTGGTGCCGATCAGCCGCGGTAGCCGGACCGTCGTTCCATCGCTCATCGGCACGCCCCAACGGCGGGACAGCACGGCGAACGACGCGCTGCGTTCGGCAATGCGCAGATCGCACCACAGCGCGACCCCGAGTCCGCCCGCGCAGGCGTGACCGGCGACAGCGGCGATGACGGGCTTGCTGGCCGCCCGGTGCAGCGGGCCTTCGGCGCTGCCAGCCCAGGGCACGTAGTCGACGCCGGAGGCGAGTTCCTTCAGGTCCGCCCCGGCACAGAAGGTGCCCTGCGCGCCGGTCAGCACTGCGACCTTGGCCTCGGGATCCGCCTCGAATGCCCGGATGGCCGCCGCCAGGTCGAGCGACGCCTCGCGATCGAGCGCATTCCTCGCATGCGGCCGGTTGATGATGATGGTGGTCACCGGGCCGTTCCTCTCGACCAGGATCTTGTTGCTCATCGCGTTCATGGCAGTCGATCGATCGAGGCAGCCGGTCAAGCCGCCTGCAGTTCCGCGACGTCGATCCGGTACAGCTCGGCGACGTTGTCGCACAGGATCGCGCGGCGCTGTTCCTCGCTGAGGTGCTGCGGTCTGCTCGGCCAGCATCTGCTGCGACCACGGCCAGGTCGAGTCGCTGTGCGGGAAGTCGTTGGCCCACATCAGCCGGCGCCAGTTCATCTGGTCGGCCGTGCGGAACGCGACCCAGTCGTCCTGGAACGTCGATGTAGATGTGCTCGCGGAAGTACTCGCTCGGCAGCCTGTCGAGCTTCACGCCCGGCGCCAGCCAGTTGCGGTGGCGCTTGTAGGCGTGGTCCATGCGGTACATGTAGTGCGGCACCCAGCCGGCATCGGCCTCGACGCAGACGACGCGCAGCTTCGGATGGCGCTCGAACACGCCGCCGAAGATCAGCATGCCCATGATGTCCTGGTTGCCGCGGATGATCGACAGGAAGCTGTTGATGCGCGGGCCGCGCGTGCGGCTGCGCGCGTCGCGGGTGGTGAGGATGTGGAACGACAGCGGCATGTCGAGCTCGATCGCCGCCTCCCAGAACGGGTCGTAGATCGGGCGAGTCGTAGTCCTCGACCGCCGGGTTGCCCGGCATCATCACGCCGCGCAGGCCCAACGCCTTGATCGCTCGCAAGTCCTCGATGCCTCTCGGCGGGCGAGCGCATCGGCCGTCTGGCCGCAGCCGAGCAGACCGGTCGGGATGCCGGTCGCAGTACTCGGCGATCCAGCGGTTGTAGGCGTCGAAGCAGGCCTTCTTGTAGTCGAAGTCGGGGTGATTGCACAGCATCATGCCGACCGTCGGATAGATGATCTCGGCCGCCACGCCGTCGCGGTCCTGATCGGCCAGGCGCGCGTCCGGATCCCAGCCGCCGCGGTGCAGGTCCTCGAACCTGACGCCCGACATCGTGATCTCCTCGGGACGCTTGCCGGCGGCGGCGACGAGCCCGAGCTGGATCGGCCGCTTCATGCCGTCGATCATGGAACACGTCGCCCTGCCCTTCGATCGAGACGATGCGCGGCGCCTTGTCGCGCCAGGCGCGGTCGATGTGCCTGGTGTACGTGTCGGGCGCTTCGGTGATGTGCGAATCGGCAGAGATGATCGGAAAGGTCATCGCGGTCTCCGTTATGGTCTTGCGAACGACTATAACGGAGAACGCGATACGGGCGGCCGGAGCAGCGCCTCGAGCCGCCGACAATCAGGCGTAGACGAGACCCTCTGGGTCTGTCGTGATCGTCGTGCCCGCCTCGCCGGCGATGATGCGACCGAGGTCGGCGAGCTCGCCGATGGCGGCGCGCTTGCCGGTCGCCCGCGCGAAGCGGCAGGCCGCCTCGACCTTCGGCCCCATCGAGCCCGCGGCGAACTGCAATCTGGACAGCGCGTCCGGGCTGGCGCCGGCGGATCGCCCGCTGCGTCGGCTTGCCCCAGTCGACATAGACCGCGTCGGCGTCGGTCAGCATCACGAACAGATCCGCGTTCAGCTCCCGCGCGAGCAGTTCGGTCGCGAGGTCCTTGTCGATCACGCATTCGATGCCGGCGAGCCTGCGCTCGGCGCCCGGCTCGTAGGCCGTCGGGATGCCGCCGCCGCCGGCCGCGATCACGATCGTGTTGCGCTCGAGCAGCCACTTGATCGGCCGCAGCTCGAAGATGCGCTTCGGCTCCGGCGACGCGACCACGCGGCGCCACTTGTCGCCGTCGGGCTTGACGACCCAGCCCTTGTCGGCGGCCAGGCGGTCGGCCTCGGCCTTCGTCGTAGACCGGGCCGATGAACTTGGTCGGGATTGGAGAAGGCCGGGTCGTTCGCGTCGACCTCGACCATCGTCAGCAGCGTCGCGAACGGCCGCTCGAACGGCAGCAGGTTGCCGAGCTCCTGCTCGATCATGTAGCCGATCATGCCCTCGGTCTGCGCGCCGAGCACGTCGAGCGGGTAGGTCTCGACCTTGTCGTAGGCCGCGCCCTGCAGCGCCAGCAGGCCGACCTGCGGCCCGTTGCCGTGGCCGACGACGAGCTCGTGCTCGCGCGCGACCGGCGCCAGCGCCTCGGCGGCGATGCGCACGTTGCGGCGCTGGTTCTCGGCGGTCAGCGGCTCGCCGCGCCGCAGCAGCGCGTTGCCGCCGAGGGCAGTGACGATCAGCATGGCCTGTCAGTCCCCCAGCGTCGCGACGAGGATCGCCTTGATCGTGTGCATGCGGTTCTCGGCCTGCTCGAAGGCGACGTTCCACTCCGACTCGAAGACCTCGTCGGTCACCTCGAGGCCGTCGGAGATGCCGTAGGTTTCGGCGATCTGCTTGCCGAGCGTCGTCTCGGTGTCGTGGAACGCCGGCAGGCAGTGCATGAACTTCACCTGCGGGTTGCCGCTCGCCTTCATCAGCGCGCTGTTGACCTGGTACGTCATCAGCAGCTCGATGCGCTCCTTCCAGACTTCCTTCGGCTCGCCCATCGACACCCAGACGTCGGTGTGGACGAAGTCGACGCCGTCCACTGCCTGCTGCGGGTCGTCGGTGATCGTCAGCTTGCCGCCGTAGCGCGACTCGAGGTCGCGCGCGATCGCGACGAACTCGTCGGAAGGCCACAGCTGCTTCGGTCCGCAGATGCGCACGTCCATGCCCATCAGGCAGCCGACGATCATCAGCGAGTGGCCCATGTTGTTGCGCGTGTCGCCGAGGAAGGCGTACTTGATCTGCTGGATCGGCTTGTCGCTGTGCTCGCGCATGGTCATCACGTCGGCGAGCATCTGCGTCGGGTGGTACTCGTCGGTCAGGCCGTTGAAGACCGGCACGCCGGCATACTTGGCGAGCGTCTCGACGCCGGTCTGGCTGGCGCCGCGGTACTCGATCGCGTCGTACATGCGCCCGAGCACGCGCGCGGTGTCCTTGAACGACTCCTTGTGGCCGATCTGCGAGCCCGCCGGATCGAGATAGGTGACGTGCGCGCCCTGGTCGTGGCAGGCGACCTCGAAGGCGCAGCGGGTGCGCGTCGAGGTCTTCTCGAAGATCAGGCAGATCTCCTTGTCGCGCAGGTGCTTCTGCTCGGTGCGCGCGTACTTGGCGCGCTTCAGGTCGCGCGCCAGGTCGAGCAGGTAGCGGAATTCGCGCTGGGTGAAGTCCTGCACCGTCAGCAGCGAGCGGTTGCGCAGATTGAAGCTCATGTCTTGTTCCCGTCGGAGGGTGATTGTCGGATCGGCCGCGTGCGTTCAGTAGGCGGGATCGCGCGAGATCGGGCAGGTCATGCAGTGCCCGCCCCCCCGGCCGCGGCCGAGTTCGGAGCCGCGCACCGTGACGACCTCGACGCCGGCCTTGCGCAGCAGCGTGTTGGTGTGCGTGTTGCGATCGTAGGCGACGACGACGCCGGGCTCGAGCGCGACCACGTTGTTGCCGTCGTCCCACTGCTCGCGCTGCGCCTGCCAGGCGTTGCCGCCGGTCTCGACGACGCGCAGCGCCTCGAGTCCGAGCGCCTCCCTGACGACGTCGAACAGGTGATCCTTCTCGGGATGAACCTCGATGCCGCCGTCGCCCGTCGGCCGCGCGCTGAAGCAGCGGACCTGGTCGACGACCTCGCGGAAGGCGGTGACGAGGTCGCGGTCGCAGAAGGTGAACACGGTGTCGAGGTGCATCGCCGCGCGGCTCTTGGGCATCAGGCAGCCGATCACGCGCGTCGCCGCCTTCTGCCGGAACAGCTCCCCCGCCACCTGGAACACCGCCTGCCGCGTCGTCCGCTCGCCCATGCCGATCAGCACCACGCCCTTGCCGATCGGCATCACGTCGCCGCCCTCGACCGTGGAGGCGCCGAAGTTCTCGTCCGAATCGCCCCACCAGATCCTGAAGTCGGCGCCCTTGAAGCGCGGATGGAATTTGTAGACGGCGCGCTGCAGCAGCGTCTCCGGCTTGCGCGCCGGCCAGAACATCGGATTGCAGGTCACGCCCTTGTAGATCCAGCAGGACGGATCGCGCTGGAACAGCGTGTTCGGCACCGGCGGCACCAGAAAGTCGGTGCCGCCGTAGGCCTCGGCGAGCATCGTCGACCAGTCGCTCTTCGGCACGTCCAGGATCGCGATGCCGCCGATCAGGTGCTCGGCCAGCTTGTCCGCCGGCATCTCGTCCAGCCACGGGCGCAGGAACTTCGCGCCGAGGCCGACGTCGTTGACCGTGATGCGCCGGTCGAGAACCCAGTCGCGGGCCGCCTTGTCCTCCATCGTCCTGGCGAGCATTTCGTGCAGTTCGAGCACCTCGGTGCCGCGCTCGCGCATCTTGAGCACGAAGTCGTAGTGATCCTTCTGCGCCTCGTGCACCCAGAGCACGTCGTCGAACAGCAGATCGGCGGCGTTGCCCGGCGTCAGGCGCTGGTGCGCGAGCCCCGGCCGGCAGACCATCACGGTCCGCAGTTTGCCGACTTCGCTGTGTACACCCAGGGTCTGCATTCGCTATCTCCTTGTTTCGATCAGAGTCGCGCCTGATCCGGCGCCGCTTACACCGTTCAATCCGGCAGCGCGACCACCTGGAAGAAGTTCAGCACGCCCTCGCCGGGTGCGCCGAAATGGGTTGCGTAGACGGTGCCCGCCTCGGGCGACTGGAACAACCGGCTCAGCGTTCGGTCCACGACGAGCCGGAAATCGCCGTCGTCGCGACGCATCGCGAGCGCGACCTGCTCGCGCCTGAACAGCCGGTCGAGCACGATCAGGTCGCCGCCCGACGGGCTGCGCTTCGCGGCGTCGAGCAGCAGCGCCTGGTCGTTGAAGAAGGCGTCGGCGCGTCGGTCGAGCAGCATCTGCAAGCCCGCCGCGGTGTCCTTCACCGTCACGACGTCGACCGAGATTCGCAGCGCCTTCAGTCGGTCGATCAGTGCCTTCTCGACCGGGGTGCCGGCGATCGCGGCGAACACCCGGCGTTGCGGCGCTTGTCCCGGCGCCGCGCGCCAGTACGCCTGCTTCGCCGCCTCGCGCCCCGAGAGCGCCTGCACCAGCCGCGCCGGCGCATCGGCGCGCACCGCCACCCCGGTGCCGCTCAGCAGGATCGGGATCGAAAAGTCGACCAGCTTCCTGCGCTCGAGCGTCGGCACGCCGCCGCACAAGAGGTCGGCACGGCCCTGTTGGACGATGCCGAAGCCCTCGCCGGGTTGCACCTGCACGAAGTCGACGGCGAGCGCCGGCGAGCTTGAGCTCGTCCTTGACCGCGTCGGCGACCTTCGCACACAGCGCGATCGCATAGCCCGCGGGTTTGCCGGAAGCGTCGGCGAACGAGAATGGCCGCGCGTCGGCGAGATAGCCGATCGTCAGCTTGCCGGACTCCTTGACCCGATCCAGCGTGCCCGCCGCCAAGGCGGGCCGGCGGCGACGATCCAGAACAGGACGGACGCGAACAGTGAGGACCGCACCCGGCGGCGGTGCAGGTCGAACGCAACAGTTGGCTGCATGGTCATTTCCTTTCGATTCGGTCGGCCCGCGGCGGCATCAGGCGGCGCTGCCCGAGACACTCGGCGCAGGCGCGGCGACGAAGCGCGGCGCGATGAAGCCGTAGATCACATAACCGATCCCCATCACCAGCATGCCGCCCATCACCGCCTCCATGCCGGAGGCGTAGAGCGCATAGACGGAGTAGAGCATCGCCACCACGGCGACGACCGCGTTGCGCCGGAACACGCCGGGCTCCACCCGGGCATTGCGCATCATCACGAACAGCGCCGACAGCGCCATGATGTACGGCACGACGTTGGTGACCACGGCCAGGTTGACCAGCGCCGCGAACTGCTCGCTCAGGTTCGGCGAGATCGTCGACAGCGCCATCACCGACTGGACGACGCCCATGATCACCATGCCCATGATCGGCGCGCCCTTGAGCGCTGGCCTTGCCGAAGATGGCCGGGAACATGCGCGTGTCGGCGGCATCCTTGGCGGTCTGCGCGAGCGTGAACTGCCAGCCGAGCAGCGAGCCGACGCAGGCCATCACCGCCAGCGCCATGACGATCGAGCCCACCATCGGGCTGAACATCTTCGCGTAGGCCAGGCCGAACGGCCCGGTCGACTCGGCCAGCTCGGCATTCGGCACGATGCCCTGGATCACCGTCGTCGACAGGATGTAGACGGCGGCCGCGCCGAGCGTGCCGAACATGCAGGCCAGCGGCACGTCGCGCTTCGGGTTCTCCACCGCCGAGGCGTTCTGCGAGGCCGACTCCATGCCGAGGAAGGCCCACAGCGTCAGCGAGATGCTCGAACCCATGCCCTCGAGCATGCTCATGCCCTTCGGGTTCCAGGCGGCCGAGAAGGTCTCGCCGCTGAACCAGAACCAGCCGGCGATCGAGATGAACCCGACCGGAAGGATCACGCCCCACACCGTGACCGCGCCGATCTTGCCGGTCACGCTGGGGCCGCCGAAGTTCGCCACCGTGGTGAGCCACAGCAGCGCGATCACGCCGATGCAGCTGGTCGACCGGCGTCGCCGTGAGCCCGGGGAAGAACGCCGCGAGGTACCCCAGCGCCGAACTGGCCACCGCCACGTTGGCGATCGCCAGCGACAGGAAGTACAGGAAGAACACCTGGAAGTAGCCGTCCTTGCCGTACGCGTCCTCGGCGTAGGCAGCAAGGCCGCCGGTGCGCTGGTTGAAGATGCCGGCCTGCGCGAAGCCGTAGGCGATCGCCATCGAGCCCAGCGCGGTCACCACCCACGACAGCAGCGAGATCGCGCCGACCTGCGCCATGTTGGCGGGCAGCATGATGATGCCGGAGCCCATCATGTTCACCGTGACGATGAACGTCAGCTGCATCACGCTCATCTTCTTCTGTTGTTCTGCCATCGGAATTCTCCCTGTCGAGGTGTTGCAGCGGTCAGTCGCGCACGACGTAGGTGTGGAACCGGATGCGGCCCTCGACCTTTTCCTGGTACACGCCCTGCACTTCGTAGTTGAAGCCGGGGAAGCGGTTGAACGATTCCTCGAACGCGAGGAAGTAATCGAGCATCGGCTGCGCGCGCTCGTCCCAGCGCTCGCCCGGCACCACGACGCCGATTCCCGGCGGGTAGATCAGCGCCAGCGTGGCCGAGATGCGGCCCCTGGCCTGATCGAGCGGCACGTAGTCGACCTCGTTCGCGACCAGCGCCTCGTAGGCATCCTTGGGCGACATCGCAAGCTCCGGGAAGCTCTCGGCGCGGAAGCACCGCCGCTGCAGCCCCTTCACGTCGCGCTCGCGGTAGAACGCGTGCATCTCGTTGCAGACCTGGCGCACCGTGTAGCCCGCATAACGCTCGCCGTGTCGCGAATACAGCGTCGGCAGTACCTCGGCCAGCGGCGCGTCGCGATCCCACAGATTCTTGAACTTGACCAGCTTGGCGATCAGCGTGTTGAGCTTGCTCTCGTCCTCGGCCGGCGTCATCAGGAACAGAATGCTGTTCAGATCGCACTTCTCCGGCACGACGCGCTCTTCGCGCAGGAAGTTGGCGACCACCGTGGCCGGCACGCCGAAGTCGAGATACTCGCCGGTGCGGCGATCGATTCCCGGGGTGAGCAGCGTGAGCTTGTTCGGGTCGACCATCGCATAGCCGTCGGCGTAGCCCGCGTAGCCGTGCCAGGCGCTGCCGGGGTGGAAATTCCAGCACTGCTGCTCGCGCTTGATGACGTCGGTCGGCAGGCTCTCCCACGGCACGTCGGTGCAGTCCTCGGCGAACTTCGAGCCGCGCAGCGTGACCACGTCGGGGACGAAGGGGTCGAAGAACCACTTCTCCTCCGGTCCGCGGCCGGTGCGCTCGTAGAAGTGGACGAACTCGCGCAGCTTCTTGCGCGCGTCGATGCCGAGTTCGATGCAGCGGTCCCACAGCATCTCGCCGGCCTTGCCCTCGTGGATCTTGGCGTTCACGTCGAGCGACGCGAACAGAGGGTAGAACGGCGAGGTCGACGCGTTGATCAGGAACGACTCGTTGAAGCGCTTGTGCTCGACGTACCGCCGCTGGCCGCGGATGTGCTCGTCGCGCTTGTGGATCTGCGAGGCCTGCGAGAAGCCGGCGCCCTGCTTGTGCACCGACTGCGTCGAGAACAGCCCGGCCATCTCCGGCGCCGAGCCCCTGCAGCCGCATCGGGCTGTGATCCTCGAACAGCGGATGAAAGGCGTTGTAGCCGATCCAGGCCTCGTCCCACAGCACGTAGTCGCACAGGTGGCCGATCCGCTCGAGCACCTTGCGCACGTTGTAGATGGTGCCGTCGTAGGTCGCGAGCTGGATGCACGCCAGACGGAACGGCCGTGGCGCCTCGTGCAGCTTCGGGTCCTTGACCAGCGGATTGTTGCGGATCTGCTCGCGCAGCCAGCTCTCGTCCCAGGCATCCCAGTCGACCGCGCCGATCATGCCGAACGGGTTGCGCGCGGTCGGCAGGAAGATCGGGATCGCACCGGCCTGCACCAGCGCGCCCTGGTGCAGCGACTTGTGGTTGTTGCGGTCGAACAGCACGAGGTCGCCGCGCC
The DNA here is from genome assembly GCA_963849015.1 of uncultured beta proteobacterium. Classification (GTDB taxonomy): domain Bacteria; phylum Pseudomonadota; class Gammaproteobacteria; order Burkholderiales; family Burkholderiaceae_E; genus Quisquiliibacterium. Next base: position 705,661 of record CAWKFK010000006.1, on the reverse strand, counting down.
GCAGCACCGCGTTGGTGACCACCTTGTTCGACGTGCTCGTGCCGTTCAGCACGAAGTAGGTGCGGTCGGCGCCGAACACCTGCGCTGCGTGCCGTCTGCGCGTCGAGCGGCGGCGCCCTCGTGGATCAGCAGGTCGCCGAGGTCGACGTCGGCGTTGCACAGGTCGTTGCGGAAGATGCTCTCGCCGAAGTGCTTGAAGAAGAGCTGCCCGGCCGGCGACTTCCGGTAGAACTGCCCGCCCTGATGGCCTGGGCAGTCGAAGGCGATGTTGCCCTGCGAGTCGTAGGCCATCAGCCCGCCGAAGAACGGCGGCAGCAGCGACGTGCCGTACTTCACGACGCTCGCGACGACCTGCTTGGCGTAGAACAACGGCGTCTGCTGGCCCAGATAGATGTAGCCGTCGACCTCGCCGATCCCCCCCAGCACCGCGAGGTCGGAGATCCGGTGCGAATCGGCCAGCGCCCAGAGCGGCGTGCGAAAGCCGATCTGGCGCACCGCGGTCGCCAGCTTGCGCGCCTCCTCGCGACGGGCGCCGTCGAGCAGCAGGATGTAGGCGCCGACCGACGCGTCCTCGGACACGTCGCGATCGAAGCTCTCGGAAACCTCGACCTCGTAGTGCTCGGCGGCGATCTGCTCGAGCAGCTGCTGCGTCTGCGGCGTTCGAACGGTCGACGATCGCGACGACCTTCATCAGCTTGTGGAACGGGATCGCCACCTTGGCGGCCTGGACCGGATACGGGGTCATCGGACTGCTCCTTGCCGAAACTTCATTCCTTGACGCAATCGACCAGCCAGCGCTTGTGTCCGTCCGCGCCGACCTCGAAGCGCAGACCGTGGATGTCGCTCTCGAAACCCGGGAAGCGTTCGTCGGTGTCGCGCGCGAACTTCAGGTATTCGATGATCGAGTCGGTCTGGAAGCGTTCGCCCGGCATGATCAGCGGAATGCCCGGCGGATACGGGACGATCATCACGGCCGCGATGCGAGACTTCAGCTCGTCGATCGCCACCGGCTCGACGCGGCCGTGGACCAGGTGGTCGTAGGCATCGGCCGGCTTCATCGCCGGCTCGGGCAACTCGGTGTACATCGCGTTCATCGCATGCGCGGTGTCGTTGTCGCGATAGCAGCCGTGCAAGGCGTCGCACAAGTCGCGCAAGCCCCAGCCCGCGTAGGCGCCCCCGCCCGCCGCCGCGACGCTCGGCAGCGCCTTCGCCAGCGGCGCGTTGCGGTCGTAGTCGGTCTTGAAATCGACCAGTGCATCGACCATCGAACTCCACTTGCCGCGCGTGATGCCGAGCGAGAACAGGATCAGGAAGCTGTACAGCCCGGTCTTCTCGACCACCAGGCCACGCTCCCACAGGTACTTGGTGACGACCGAGGCCGGAATGCCGGACTTGCCGAGCTTCGCGCCTTTGCCAAGGCCCGGCGTCAGCAGCGTGACCTTGATCGGATCGAGCATCACGTAGTCGTCGGCAAGGCCGCTGAAGCCGTGCCAGGCGGCCTTCGGCCCGAGCACCCAGTCCTTGGTCGCGGGAGGCTTGTCGAGGTCCAGGCCGTCCGGCTGCCAGACCTTGAACCACCAGTCGGTGCGCTTGAAGTTGGTTCCGACGGCCGCGAGCGCTTTCCGGAAATGCATGGCCTCGTCGTGTGTCTCCTGCACGATCGAGCGGCCCGCCGGCCCGTCCATCATTGCCGAACTGACGTCGAGCGACGCGATGATGCCGTAGTGCGGCGACGTCGAGCCGTGCATCATGAACGCATCGTTGAAACGCGTGGTGTCGATCTTGCGCGTCTCGGACTCCTGGATGTGGATCATCGACGCCTGCGAGAACGCGGCCAGCAGCTTGTGCGTCGACTGCGTCGCGAACACCAGGGTCTTCTCGGCGCGCGGATGCCCGCGCGGCACGCCCATCGCGTGCCGGCCGGCGTAGAACTCGTGAAAAGCAGCGTAGGCGTACCAGGCCTCGTCGAAGTGCAGCGCGTCGACCTGGTCGGCGACCTGCGCCTTGATCTTCTCGGCGTTGTAGCACAGGCCGTCGTAGGTCGAGTTGGTGACCACCGCGATGCGAACCTTGCCCTTGGAGTTGCGCGCGATCGGGCTGGCAGCGATCTTCTTGCGGATCGCCTCGGGGGAGAACTGGTCGAGCCCGATCGGGCCGATGATGCCGTAGTCGTTGCGCGCCGGCGTGAAGTAGATCGGTGTGGCGCCGGTCATGATCAGCGAGTGCAGCAGGGACTTGTGGCAGTTGCGGTCGACGATCACCAGGTCGTCGCGACCGGCCATCGAATGCCACACGACCTTGTTGGCGGTCGAGGTCCCGTTGGTCACGAAGTAGGTGTGGTCGGCGCCGAAGACGCGCGCCGCATAAGCCTCGGCCTCCTTGACCGGGCCGGTGTGGTCGAGCAGCGAGCCCAGCTCGGGCACCGACACCGACAGGTCCGAGCGCATCGTGTTCTCGCCGAAGAACTCGTGCAACGCGTAGCCGACCGGCGACTTCATGAACCCCACGCCGCCACCGTGCCCGGGCGTGTGCCACGAATAGGCGGAGCGCTCGGCGTGGTTCGCCAGCGCCTTGAAGAACGGCGGCAGCATGCCGTCGAGGTAGTCGGACGCCGCGCGCATGATCTGGCGCGCGAGAAAAGGCGTCGTGTCTTCGTACAGGTACAGGATGCTGTGCAGGTGCCGCATCGCCTCGAGCACACCACCCGAGCCCTTCTCGAGCGTCGCCGTTTCCCCGAGCGCGACGATCGGCAGCCCTGGCGCGCGCTCGTGCGTCGCCTTCAGAACGGCAACGACACGTTCGAGCACCTGCGGGTCGCGCCGCGCCGCCTCCGAACCGATCACGATCGCGGCCAGCCCGCGATGCGCGCCGGCGATGATGCCCGCGTCACCGGGGGTGTCGACGGCGATCGTCGTCCAGCCGCCCTGTTCGAGCTCGTGCTGGATCTGGCGCAGCCGCACGCCGGCAACGGTCTGCGCGGCGACGTCGCGATGCGCGATCAGGATCGGGAACTTCGACTTGAACTGCATCTTCATCACCCTTGTTCAGACGTCTGCGCGACGGGCGCGACGGACGCGACGGACGCGGCAAGAGGGCATCGACATGCCCGCCTGCGCATCACGTTCGTCAGAATGCGACCTTGGTCGAGAACTGGAGCCGGTTGTTGGACTCCGATGCGCCGTCCTTGTTCTCGCGCTCTCCCCAGGCGAACTCGAAGCCGCTCGTGACGTTCTTCGCCGGGTAGAACAGCAGGTTGACCGACGAGTAGCTGCCCTTGTGGAACGCACTGCCGAACTGTCCGTCGGTGTTGTCCTGGCGGTGCTGGCTGTAGCCGACGGAGCTGCTCATCTTGTCGGTCCAGAAGTGGTTGTAGAAGGCGTGCCAGCCGAGCGAGCGGACAGTTTCGGCCCTCAGGTCCGCGCTCGGGGCCAGATCGAAGCCGCCGTCGTTCATGTAGCTGGCGATCGCCTTGCCGGTCGTCACCTGCCAGGTGAACTTGTCCTTGCCGAACGTGTTCAGCGAGCCGGTCAGCGTCAGGCCGTAGCCGGTGAGCTTCCCCGACGGATCGCCGCTCGCGCTGCCGGGAAACTGATAGCCGACCTGGCGCACGATGCCTGCGGCACGGAAATGCCCCCAGTTGCGATCCATTCGGTACGCGCCGACCAGGTCCCCGACCGTGTTCCACGGCGTCACGCCCGCGCCCAGTGCCGGGTCGACCTCGGAGACCTTGCCGGTGTCGATCGCCGAGTACGGCAGTTCCCAGGAGAACGACAGCGACGAGCCGTCGCGCTGGTACGGTGTCACGCGCAACTGCGGATTGCGCAGGAACGTCATGCCGCTCGGCCCCCAGTAGTCGAGCGTGTTCGGGAACACGTCGATATCCATGAAGTTCGAGTAGGTCTGACCGACGCCGTACATGCCAAGCGAGGCCCACGCGTTCAGCCAGTGGATCTTGGTGGATCCGTCGCTGCCGAACAGGTCGAAGCTCAGGTCGGTCTTCAACAGCCCGACCGAGGTCGGAATCGCAGCCCGGATTCCGAGGCTCGACTGGCGGATGCTCAGCACGCTCGCGCCGTCCTTGCCGCAGCCCGGATCCCCCGGGCAGTTGACCGGAATCTGCGACGGCCGCAGCGTCGCGCTCCAGTCCGGGTTCATGCGTTTGAAGTCGTGGATGGCGTCGAGCATGACCTGGCCGTACACCTCGACACGCGCCTTGTCGGCGTTGGGCGCGCCGGCTTCCGGCAGGGAGCCGGGCGCCACGACGGCCACGGCCGGTTCGGCGGTCGGGGCTGCGGCGGGAGCCGCGCTCGGAGCAGCGCCCGCCGCGGGCGCCGGCGCTGGCGCGGGCGCAGCCTTCTGCTGCTCCAGTGCATTGACCCGCCCCTGCAGGTCCTGGATCGTCTTCATGGCCTTGTCGAGCATGGCCTTGAGTTCTTCGTTCGACTGCGCGTGTGCGACGCCACCCAGGCCAAGCACAACGGTGGCGACAAGCGTCTGCATCTGCCTTTGCATCTTCGTCTCCTTCACCGACTCTTCTCGATCCGATCCAGCGGACTCCGCGGCCCGGCGTCAGCCGATCCAGCACCCCGGCCCATCGACAAACCCGCGCGGCACGGCTGTTGGTCGCATTGTGCGACATGGCGCGCGACGGAACTTGACGCTTCGCACCAACTTCTTGACCATACGCGACACCCAGACCCTGTGCGTCCCGAATGAATCAACCCCCTCGCAAGCCTTCGCGACTGCGACCCGCGTCCGCGCACGAAGGCGTGACCTATCCGGGCCTGCTGCGTGTGGCGCCGTTGATGTCAATCCCGGCGCTGCTGAAGGAAGCCGGCATCGAGCCGGATGCCCTGCTGGCGGAGTTCGGCCTTTCGTCCGCGTTCTTCGAAGAACCCGATAACCTGATCCCGTTCGCGACGCTGGGTCGAGTCTTCGAGCGCTGCGTCGAACGAACGAGGTGCGAGCATTTCGGCATGCTCGTCGGCCAGCACGCGGGAAGTTCGTCCCTGGGAACGGTCGGGTATCTGGTCCAGAGTGCTCCAGACGTTCGCACGGCTCTGCGCAAACTGGCGGAACACCTGCACCTCACGGACGGCGGGGCTCTGGTCACGCTGTCCGTCGACCGTCCGTTCGCGAGTCTCGGCTATGCCATCGTCGAGAAGAACGTCGAGGGGTCGGATCAGATTCTCGACGCCGCGATGGCGATCGGGTTCAACATCCTGCGCGGGCTCTGTGGCTCGACCTGGCGGCTCAGCGGGCTCCAGCTGGCCCACGAATCGCCCGCCAGGGCGCTAGCATTCAAGAAGCATTTTGGAGTCGCGCCGACGTTCGATGCAGAGCACAGCGCGCTGATCTTCGCCGAAGAATGGCTGGACCGCCCATTGCCGAGCGCTGATCCCGTGCTGCACAAGCTGATGGAAGACCGCGCTCGCGAACTCGACATCATGGGTTGGGCAGACCTGGTCGAGAAGATTCGCCGCTTGCTCAAGCCGATCGCCGCTTCGCCGGACTGCTCGCTGGCCCTGGTCGCCGAACGGCTGGGGATTCACGAGCGCACGCTGAACCGGCGCCTCGCCGCCGAAGGAACGAGCTTTCGGGAGCTGCGGGAGGATGTACGTCTCGAATCCGCCTGTCAGCTGCTCAAGGACACCCGGATCCCGGCGTACCAGATCGCCGAGATCCTCGGCTATTCGGATGCGACGGCGTTGTCGCGCGCGTTTCGGCGGTGGTCGGGAGAGCCGCCCGTGAAGTGGAGGCACTCCCAGCGCTTGCGTCCGAAGCAGCGATCTCGCGGGCTCGCGTGAGACGGCGCCGACACCTGCTGCGATGGCTCGCCATGATCGTCTCGATCGTGGCGCTGCACCACTGCTCACCAGGCGTCGCCCAGCCGCTCGATCACCCTGCCGCCGCTCCGGCGGCGGGCGACCGCGAACCGGCCGGCATCACCGACACGCGCGCCAGCACCGTCTTCCTGAACAACCGCAGGATCGTCACCTTCCGCGCAACCCTGCTGGGCGATTCGCCGTCGGAACGCGCCGAACTCGCGCGGGCTGCGGTGGAAGCGGCCGTCGCCCGGAAAGGTGAAGGGCTGGTGACCCGCTCCACGGCGGGAGATTCCGTGCGCTTCGATATCGACGGCGCGACCGTGTTCTTCCTGGTCGCGGCCGACCTCACGGGACCGCGCCCGGGCGCGATGCTCGACGCCGATTCGCGGGACGTGGAGCGCAGACTGCGGCTGGCGGTTCACGAAGCCAAGGAAATCCGCGACCCGCGCCAGATCGCGCTGGGCGCCGGCTACGCGGCAGCGGCCACGGCCATCGCCTTCGTGCTGGCGCGCCTGCTGCTGGCGCTGCGCGGCAAGGTCGTCGCGCGCCTGGGCGCATGGCTGCAGGACTGGCAGGCGAAGCACCCGGTGACCGGCATCTTCGGCACCTACGCGGAGCATGTGCAATCCGGGGTGCGCCTCGCGGCCACCGTCTTGACCTGGAGTCTGGTGTTGCTGTTGGCCGACCTCTGGGCCACCTTCGTGCTGCGGCAGTTCGCCTACACCCGACCGTGGGGCGAGCGCTCGACGGCATGGCTGCTGGGCCTGCTCGAGCAGTTCGTGCTGGCAGCGGCCGGTGCCGTTCCCGGCTTGTTGACGGCGGTGCTGATCTTCGCCATCGCGCGTCTCGCCTCGCGGGCCGGCACGCTGTTCATGCAGCGGGTGGAACGCGGGGAAATCCGTGCCGGATGGCTCGACCGCGACACCGCCGGCCCGACGCGCCGCCTCGGCACTCTGGTGATCTGGATGTTCGCGCTGGCGATGGCCTACCCGTACCTGCCCGGTGCGGACAGCGAAGCCTTCAAGGGGGTGTCCGTGCTGGCCGGCCTGATGCTGTCGCTCGGCGCATCGAGTGTCGTGGGCCAGGCGATGTCGGGGCTGAGCCTGATGTACTCGCGATCCCTGCGCGTGGGCGAGTACGTGAAGATCGGCGACACCGAGGGCACGGTCACCGCCGTCGGCATGTTCGCCACCAGGGTCCACACCGGCCTGGGCGAGGAAGTCAGCATCCCCAGCACGATCATCTTCAGCCATCCGATCCGCAACTTTTCGCGCCTCGTGCCGGACGGCCGATTCGTGCTGCACACGGCCGTGACGATCGGTTACGCGACGCCGTGGCGGCAGGTTCACGCCATGCTGCTGGAAGCGGCGCGGCGCACCCCCGGCGTGTCCCAGGATCCGGCCCCCTACGTGGTGCAGACAGCCCTCTCCGACTTCTACGTCGAATACCGCCTGTGCGCGCAGAGCAACAACAACGCTCCGCGCCGGCGCGCCGAGGCGATGAACCAGCTCCACGCCAACATCCAGGACGTGTTCAACGAGAACGGCGTGCAGATCATGTCGCCGCACTACATGGCGCGACCCGCCGCAACCTCAGGTGGTGCCACCTGCGGACTGGTCGCCGGAGCTTGCGGGGCCGGGCTTCAGGAAGTCCGGTCCTCCCAGTCCACCCAATCCACCGGGTTGGCCTTCAGATAGCCGCTGACGGCCGCCCCGACGGTCGGGAAGAAGGCCTCCTCGCCAAGCCGCGCGAACAGGCCGAAGCGCTTCAGCTTGTCCTTCACGGGGTCCTTTCATCTCGGCAAAGCACAACTCGATGCCGGCCGCGTGCAGGGTCTCGTCCAGTTCGGCCAGCACATCCGCGGCCGTGACGTCCACGCTGGTGACCGGCTGCGGCCGCCACGACCAGCCAGCGCACCGGCGTGGGCGAGGCGGCCACCGCATCCAGCACGCGGTCGTGGAACAGCTCGGCGTTGGCGAAGAACAAAGGCGCATCCCAGCGGAACAGCACCAGGCCCGGGATCTGGCGGGCATCGGGATAGCGCGTGATGTCGTGGTAGCCCTTGACGCCCTCGGCGCGACCCAGGATCGCGGAGTGCGGGCGCCAGCCGTCCCACAGGAACTCGATCACGGCGATCACGATCGCCAAGCCGATGCCCGGGATCGCGCCCAGCACCGCCACGCCGACTGTGCAGACGATCGACAGCCAGAACTCCCAGCGCTGGATGCGAAAGATCCGACGCAGGTCGGTGATCTCGATCAGGCCGATGGCCGACGCGATCACGACCGCAGCCAGCGCGCTCGACGGCAGATGCCGCAGCAGGTCCGGCGCCACCAGCAGCAGCAGGGCCACGCCGAGCGCGCCGACCACGCCGGTCAGCTGGGTTCTGGCGCCCGCTGCCTCGGCCACGGGCGTGCGCGACGAACTGCTGCTGATGGGAAAGCCCTGAAAGAATCCGGCGGCCAGATTGGCCGCACCGAGACCAACCATCTCCTGGTTGGGGTCCACATAGGTGCGCGTGCGCGCGGCATAGGAGCGCGACAGCACGCTGGTGTCGGCGAACGACACCAGCGCGACGGCGAAGCCGCCGATCAGCACCGGGCCGATGTCGGCGTAGGTGATCCACGGGATCGCGAAGGCCGGCAGACCCTGCGGCAGCGAGCCGAGCACCGAGACATCCGCCCGCGCCGCCAGATCCAGCGCGCCCACGACGACGGTCGCGCCGACCACCGCGACCAGGATGCCCGGCACGCGCTTGCTGCCCTTCAGCAGCAGGATCACCGCCAGGGTCGCCGCGCCGACCGCGAACGCAGTCCAGTTGGTCCGGCCGCTCCAGCACCGCCGCTGGCGATGGCCCACAGGTCCAGCAGCGGTCCGTCGCTGTCGATCGAGAAGCCGAACAGCTTGGGCAACTGGCTGATCAACACCGTCAGCGCGATGCCGTTCATGTAGCCGTAACGGATCGGCTTGGACAGCAGTTCGGTGACGAAGCCCAGGCGCGCCAGGCCGGCCACGATGCACACCGTCCCGGAAACGATCGCCATCATGCCGGCCAGTGCGATGGCGCGCATCGGGTCGCCGCCGGACAAGCGGCAGCACGACGGCGAGGATGACCGCGGCCAGCGACGAGTCGGGCCCCAGCACCAGGATGCGGCTGGGGCCGAACAGCGCATAGGCCAGCAGCGGAACGATCGTCGCGTAGAGCCCGTAGATGCCCGGCACGCCCGATGCCACCGCATAGGCGATGCCGACGGGCACCAGCATCGTCGTCAGCACCAGTCCGGCGACGATGTCGTGACGCAGCCAGGCCAGCTTCGTAGCTGCGCAGGGTCTGCAGGCCCGGCAGCCAGCGGATCCAGCCGCCCTGTCCGGAACGCCGCTGCGGGACTCTCGAGGCGGCCTGGTTGCGGGCCTGGGGGTGACGGGTCGGGATCGTTCATGTTCGTGCGGGAGATCGTGAGACGGAGAATAGCGCTAGTGTCTCGGCTTGGAACTGCGCACACGGACCTGGAATGGGGGCGAGCCACCGATGAACGAAGCAATCACTTCCACCGAAGGACCCGATGACGTCGAGCACCCGCTCCAGTCCGGCGACTCCTTGATCGTCGTGGACGTGCAGCGCGACTTCCTGCCCGGCGGCGCGCTTGCCGTGGCCGAGGGCGACCGAGTCGTTCCGGTGCTCAACCGCTACATCGCACTGTTCGGGCGCCACCGGCTGCCGGTGCTGTTGACACGCGACTGGCATCCGGCCGGACATGTTTCGTTCCGCGCGCAAGGCGGCCCCTGGCCGCCGCACTGCGTGGCCGGCACCGATGGCGCCGCCTTCGCGCCGCATCTTCAGGTGCCTGCCGATGCGATCGTCTTTTCGAAGGCCACCGACCCGGGCGCGGATGCCTACTCCGGCTTTCAGGGCACGGCGCTGGCCGAGTGGTTGCGCGAACACGGCGTGCGGCGGCTGTTCATCGGCGGGCTCGCCACCGACTACTGCGTGCGGGCCACCGTGCTCGACGCCATCGAACAGGGCTTCGATGTCGTGATCCTGCTCGACGCGATCCGCGCCGTCGACGTCCACCCGGGCGATGGCGACGCGCGCGCAGCAGGCGATGCGCGAGGCCGGCGCCCGCACGACCACCTTCCAATCCTTTGGCGGGGACAGAACATGAACACCGCGGACAGCGCGCTGCTCACCGACCTGTACGAGCTCACCATGCTGCAGGCGTATTTCGACGAAGGCATGGATCGGCCGGCAGTGTTCGAGCTGTTCGTGCGGGCGTTGCCGGCGCAGCGCAATTTCCTCGTCCTCGCCGGAATCGAGCAGGCGCTGCGCTACCTCGAGGGCCTGCGCTTCACCGACGAGGAACTGGCCTGGCTGCGCGCGAGCGGCCGCTTCAGCGACACGTTCACCGACTGGCTGCGCGACTTCCGGTTCACCGGCGATGTCCACGCGATGCGCGAAGGCACGGTGTTCTTCGCCAACGAACCCGTGCTGCGCATCGAGGCGCCCATCGGGCAGGCCCAGCTGGTCGAGAGCCGGCTGCTGAACCTGGTCAACTATTCGTCGATGGTCGCCTCCAAGGCGGCGCGCTGCAGCCTGGCGGCGCCCGGCAAACTGCTGGTCGACTTCGGGCTTCGCCGCTCCCACGGCGCCGAGGCCGGATTGCTGGCCGCGCGCTCGAGCTACCTGGCCGGATTCGCCGGCACCGCCACCGTGCTCGCCGGCCAGCGCTACGGCATTCCGGTGTTCGGCACGATGGCGCACTCGTTCGTCGAGGCGCACGATCTACGAGGCGCAGGCCTTCGAGGGCTTCGCTCGCTCGCAGCCCGAACAGGTGACGCTGCTGATCGACACCTACGACACCGAAGCGGCTGCGCACAAGGTCGTCGCACTGGCGCCGGCGCCTGAAACGACTCGGCGCGAAACTCGCCTCGGTGCGGATCGACAGCGGCGACCTGGCCGAACACGCCAGGCGCGTCAGGGCGATCCTGGATGCGGGCGATCTGCACGACGTCCGGATCTTCGCCAGCGGCAATCTCGACGAGTGGCGCGTCGCGTCGCTCGCCGCCGAACGCGCCGATCGACGGCTTCGGCGTCGGCACCGCCCTGAGCACCTCCGGGGATGCGCCGACGCTGGATTCGGTCTACAAGATCCAGTGGTACGCCGGCAAGCCGCGGCGCAAGCGCTCGGAGGGCAAGGCGACCTGGCCAGGCGCGAAGCAGGTGTACCGCTTCGCGGGGACGGACGGCCGCTTCGGACACGACCTGGTGGCGCTGGCCCTGGAGCCCGCTCCCGAGCGTGGGACCGCCCTCCTGCGTCCGGCCATGCGCGGCGGCCGGCCACTGTCGCAGGACGACTCCCTCGACGAACTGCGCGCCCACGCGGCGAGCCAGCTGGCGATGCTGCCCTCGCCTCTCCGATCACTGGACCGAGTGACGGGACCGGACACCTACGGCGTCGAGATCTCCGCGGCGCTGCGCGAAATGGCCGCGCAGATCGACCAGGAGACGCACTGAGGCGACATCCTCGGCGACGATTCCGTGCCACGCGGTGCGATCGCGGTGAGCGCACCCGTCGCCGGGATCGAGGCGCGCACCTGTTGTACGCCCGCCGCATCGGCTCCTGACATCGCCGCACCGCGCGTGCCGCTCGGCGTAGATTGAGAGGGCAACGCGGATGTCCTCAGGCAGCGACTCAAGCTCGAAAGGAACGACATGGCCACGCGCAAGACGAAACGAAAGTCGGAGCTCTCACAGGCGGGCGATCACCTCGGTGCGGCAGCAAGGGAACTCGGCACCGCGGTATCGCACAAGATGGACACACTGGGTGACGCCGTGTCCGCCGGCATTTCCAGGGCCAGGAAAGAGGTTCTGACGCGGCGCGATCGGGTCGGGCGCCAGATCGGCGACCTGGTGAAGATGGCCGAGGCCCGGCTCAAGGAGGCGCAGGTCCAGCTCGAGAGGGCGGGAAGGGCTGCCCACAGGTCCGTGACTGCTGCCGAGAAGCAGCTCGAAGCGACCAGGCGCAGCGCGGACAGGAAGCTGACCGCCTTGCGGGCGAACGCCGAACGCAAGGCGAAGGCGCTTCAGAAGGCCGTCGAAAAGGAAGCCGCCGCGCTGAAGAAAACCGTGAGGGCGCAGACCGGAACAGCCACCGCAGGGAAGCCCGCTGGCGGCAAGCCCGCGGCGAAGAAGCCGATCGCGAAGAAGCCGATCGCGAAGCAAGTCCGTCGCGAAGAAGCCGGTCGCGAAGCAAGTCCGTCGCGAAGAAGTCCGTCGCAAAAGCCCCTGCATCCCGCAAGCCCGCTGCGAAGTAGCCGGCGGCGACCGATGCCCTTCAAGGCGACCGAGGAACCGCACCGCGCCGCCACGGTTTGCTGCATCATCCCGCTGCCTATGGAATCCGCCACCGTTTCCCGCCTGCCGTCGTTCGCATTCGACAACTCCTACGCCCGCGAGCTGGAGGGCGCCTACGTGCCGTGGAAGCCGAGCGCCGCGCCGGCGCCCCGGCTGGTGCGGCTGAACCGGCCCCTGGCCGAGGAGTTACGGCTGGATGCCGACGCGCTGGCGTCGGCCGACGGGGTGGCGGTGCTCGCCGGCAACGCCGTGCCCGAGGGCGCGCAGCCGATCGCACAGGCCTATGCCGGCCACCAGTTCGGCGGCTTCTCTCCCCAACTCGGCGATGGCCGTGCGCTGCTGCTGGGCGAGGTGATCGACCGCGCCGGGCGGCGGCGAGACATCGCCTTCAAGGGATCGGGGCGCACGCCGTTCTCGCGCGGCGGCGACGGAAAGGCCGCGCTCGGCCCCGTGCTGCGCGAGTACCTGATGGGCGAAGCGATGCACGCGCTGGGGATTCCCACCACGCGCGTGCTGGCGGCTGTGGCGACCGGGCGAACCGGTGTTCCGCGAAACCGTGCTGCCGGGCGCCCTGCTCGCCCGGGTCGCGGCCAGCCACCTGCGGGTCGGCACCTTCGAGTACTTTGCCGCTCGCAACGACGCCGCGCATGCTGCGGCGGCTGGCGGACTACGCAATCGCACGCCACGACCCGGACCTGGCGGGCCGCGACGACCGGTACCTCGCGCTGCTGCGTGCCGTCGCCGAGCGGCAGGCGTCACTCGTGGCGCGCTGGGTGTCGGTCGGTTTCATCCACGGCGTGATGAACACCGACAACATGACGATCTCGGGCGAGACGATCGATTACGGGCCCTGCGCCTTCCTGGAAGCCTACGACCCGGCCGCGGTGTTCAGCTCGATCGACACGCAGGGCCGCTACGCCTACGGGAACCAGCCGCGGATCGCGCGCTGGAACCTGGCGCGCCTCGCCGAAACGCTGGTGCCGCTGCTGCACGCGGACGCCGACACGGCCATCGCGCTCGCCACCGAGGTGATCGACGAGTTCCCGGCGCGCTTCAACGCGCACTGGCTGCGTCTGATGCGACGCAAGCTGGGAATCGGGGCCGAAGAAGGCGCCGGCGCGTCGCCGCAGACCGTCGCGGCAGACGCGGCGGACACGGATCCGAACGCCGCCCCGGACCGGGCCCTGATCGACGATTTCCTGTCGCTATTGCAGGCGCAGAAAGTCGACTTCACGCTGGCGTTCCGCCGCCTGGCCGACGCCGCGGCCGGCGACGACACGCCCCTGCTGCGGCTGTTCGCCGACGATGCGCCGACAACCGAATGGCTGGACCGCTGGCGGGCGCACCTCGCGCCCCGCGCGGCCACTCGGGCGGCACGCGCCGCGGACATGTGCCGCACCAATCCCGTCTACATCCCGCGCAACCATCTGGTCGAGAGCGCGCTGTCGGCCGCGACGGAACGCGACGACCTCGCGCCCTTCGAACGGCTGCTGTCGGTCCTCGCACATCCGTTCGACGAGCGGATCGAGGACGCGGAGTACGCCGAGCCCGCGCCGCCGACGTTCACCGCCTGCTACCGCACGTTCTGCGGCACCTGACCGGCGGCCGAGGCGGCGTGGACGAGGCCCGCGCCGCCGCCTGGCCGGCCCCCTACTCGGGCTGGTTCTGCAGCCTCAGGATCCGCTCGATCCGGTCTTCGACCGTCGCGTCGCTGCCGCCCTTCCACTCCAGCACCTGCAGCACGACCCCGTTCGCATCCCTGGGGCGCAGCACCACTTCGCTGCGGTTGCTGAACTCGTCGCGCAACGGAATCTTGTAGCCCTTGCCTTCCACCTCCTGGATGAACTCGGCGAGGTTGTCGACTTCCAGGCCCATGTGATGCAGCCCTTCGCCGTGCTTGTCGATGTGCTGGTTGATGAAGCCGTCAGGCTCCAGCGACTGCGCCAGCGACAGCACGTTCTCGCCGATCTGCAGGTACGCGACCTTGACCATGCCGGCCTTCTCGCGCAGCACCTCGGTGCGGATGTGTTTCGCGTTCAGCAGCTTGACGTATTGCGCCGTCGCCTGGTCGCAATCGCGCACCGCGATCGCGACGTGATCGATTCGTTTGATGCTGGCCATGCCGGTTCCCTCTCTGGTTGATCGACCGGCCAAGTGTAGCCGGCGCCACCACCGGTAGTTGTCGTCGAATCAGAGCCAGCCCGCGCGCCGGAACCGCCGGTACAGCAGCACCCCGGCGGCGGCGATGACGCCGAGCGCCACCGGATAACCGTATGCCCACTTCAGCTCGGGCATGTAGCCGAAGTTCATCCCCCAGATCCCGGACAGCGCCGTCGACACCGCGAAGATCGCGGCCCAGGCCGCGAGCTGCTTCGAGCGCTCCGACTCCTCGATCGCGACCATCGACAGGTTCACCTGGATGGCCGTGCCGATGGTTTCCCGCATCGCTTCGATCGACCCGTTGATGGTGGCAAGGTGATCGTGCACGTCCCTGAAGTATTCCTGGTTGCGGGCACAGACCGGCGGCACGCGGCCGCCGTGCAGCTTGCCCGTGACCTCGAGCAACGGTGCGACCGCGTGGCGCAGAACGGTAGCGCGCCGCTTGAGCTCGTACAGGCGTTCGATGCTGGTGCGCGCCGAGCCGCGCCCGAAGATGTCCTCCTCGATCTCGTCCAGTTCCGTCTCGAGGGTGTCGAGGAGCGGAAAGTAGAGGTCGACGACCGCGTCCATCAGCGCGTAGAACACGAAGCCCGCGCCATGCCGCAGCAGTCGCGGCTCGCGTTCGCAACGCTCCCGAACCCCGCCGAAGTCGTGCGTGCTCCGGTTCTGCACCGACAGCACGAAGTTCGGCCCGACGAAGACCGCCATTTCGCCGACGAGAACCTCGTCGGGCGTCAGGTCGAGCAGATGCATCACCACGAACAGGGTGTCGCCGTATTCCTCGAGCTTCGGCCGCTGATGACCTTGCCGGGCATCCTCCAGGGCAAGCTCGTGCAGGCCGAATTCCTGTTCCATGCGCAGGAGCTCGTCGTCGCTGGCATCACGCAACGCCACCCAGACGAAGCAGTCCGGCCGGCCGACCCAGTCGCGGATCTCTTCGATCGGAATGTCGGCCAGCTTGCGGCCGTTCTGGTAGGCGACGCAATTGCTCAGCATGGATCACGATTCGCGGAAAACGGGCACACATGATCGCATGCGGTCGAGCGCCGCCGGCCGAAACGGGCTCACCCGGCCCGGATCCGCAGGCGCAGCCTCACAGATCCTGCGCCTGCGCCGCCAACTGCCCGAGCATGAACGACAGGTAGGCCGGTACGCAGCCCAGGTGAGTGGACGGCAGCGCAGGGCAGTCCGTCAGACTCACCCGGTCGCCGGCGCCGCGCAGCTGCATCGTCAGCAGGGTGTTTGCCGAGCTCGCATAGGGAACCGTGCGGTCGTCCCGTCCGTGAAACAGCCGCACCGGAAGATCGGGCGTCCATTCGTGCACGTTGGCGATCCGTGCGATCGCCCCGAGGTCGTCGGCGAGGAAGAAGTCGATGAAGCGCGTGTCGATCACGACGTCGGCGTCGTCTGGCAGCAGGTGCTCGAGGATCTCTTCGCGCAACTCACGCCGCAGGCTCGAGCCCAGGTAGCGCAGCAGTCCCGGGTCGATCAACGCGCCAAGCACGGGCTGCTCTTCCCGGATCATGCGCAGCAGCCCGTCCAGGGTTCCCTGCACGTCGTAGGGGCCAGCGCCGGGCACCACCAGTCGCAGCTTCTGCAGAAGGGGCGAGTTGGCCCGCTGCAGGGCGCGGTGCGCGGCCATCGTCACGTAGCCGCCTTCCGAATAGCCGGCCATGAACAACTGACCGTTGTCGCGCACTCCATCGTTGCGCCGCCAGGTTTCGGCGGCCACCAGGAAATCCACCACCGCCGCGGCCGACGGCTCCGCCAGCAGGTACGGATGAGGCGTGCCGCGCGAAGCGCCGTAACCCACGTAGTCGGGCGCGAGCACGATGAAGCCGAGCGAGGACAGCACAACCGCAAGTTCGGACGCGACGGCGTTGTTGCTGGGGGCTTCGGCATCCCGGAAGATCGTGCCGTGCTGGTAGCTCAGCAACGGGCTCGCCGCCCCGGCCGCCTTGATCGGCACGCTCACCAAGCCGGAAGCGCGCACGACCTGCCCGTCGGCATCGGTGGTCAGGTACTCCAGCCGATAAGACGTCACGTCATACGCGGGAACCACGCCGGCGCCGCCGGCGCCCGCAGCGGTCAACGACTTCGCGATGTCGGCCGCCGAAACGCGGCCGAGCACGGTGACGGACCTGAGTTCGCCAGGCCCGGTCGGGTCCGCTGGCTGCGCCGGTGGATCGGCGAGCGCCGCCCCTTCGTCGCCACCCCCGCCCCGCACGCGCCGACGAATGCCGCCAGCATCAGGATCATCGCCAGACGGGGCCAGGTTGAGGTGAATCTCGTGAGCATGCGCAGGCTTTCCTAATGGTCGGATGCAATGCCCGCTGAATCACTCCAGCGGAATGTTCAGCGCCCGCATCGTCTTGCCCCAGACCGCCAGTTGTTCCTTCAGCAGGTCGGCCATCGCCTGCGGCGAGGTCGGCGACGGGAACAGGCCGAGCTTCTCGTACTGCTCGACGACATCGGTGCGGCGCATGACTGCTCCGAAATCATGCGAGATTCGCTCGGCCAGGGCGCCGGGCAACCTCGCCGGCGCGAACAGACCGCCCCACGGCAGGATGTTGACCAGCGGCTGTCCGGCCTCGGCCATCGTCGGGACGTCCGGCATCGTCGTCGTGCGCTTGGGCAGGAGCACGGCGAGCGCACGCCAGTTCGCTTTCAGCAGCTGCGGCATCACCGCCGGCGTCACGAACATCACGGGGACGCGTCCGCCGACCAGGTCGATGGACGCCTGCGCCTCGCCCTTGTAGGGCACGTGCACCATGTCCAGCCTGTTGCTCTGAACCAGCTGCCCCATCGCAAGGATGCCGGTGCTATTGCCGGTCGCGTACGACATCTTGCCCGGATTGGCCTGTACGTACGCGACGAACTCGGACAGCGTGCGCACCGGGATCGTCGGCGCGACCATCAGGTAGAAGGTGAAGATGCAGAAGCCGGAGATCGGCGTGAAGTCCGCGATCGGATCGTACGGCGGATTGCGCTTCAGGTTCGGCACGTAGGTCATCGACGTGGCAGTGCCGAAGAACAGCGTGTGGCCGTCGGAGGCGGACTTCTGAACCTCCAGCGCCGCGACTGCGCCATCCGCTCCGGCCCTGTTCTCGACCACCACCGGCTTGCCGAACGTGTTGCCCAGGTGCGTCGCGACCGTGCGGGCGCCGAGATCGGCACCACCGCCCGCCGGAAACGGCACGACCAGGCGCACGGGCTTGCTCGGCCAGTCGGATTGCGCGCGCGCGGACATCGGCAGGCTGCCGCCCAGCGCGACGGCACCGCCCGCGGCCAGGAGCCTGCGCCGGCCTGCGGATTCGGGCGAGGCGGGTGCGGCGTCGAACTCCCCGGCAGGCGCGGCAATGATGGAACTCTTCACGGGATCGTCTCCTTGGATCGATGGATGCGGACTCGGATGGAGCGAAGTCTAAATCCTCGATCGCGATCCGGGATGGACCCGGTTCGGTGTAGGGTTGCGGCGATGCGCCTCTACGACGACTTTCTGCTCCCCCGCCTGGTCAACTGCGTCTGCGGCAGCCCGGTGGTCGCGCGGCAGCGCGCGCGGGTCGTACCGCATGCCGAAGGGCGCGTGCTGGACGTCGGTTTCGGCTCGGGGCTGAACCTGCCTTTCTACGACCGCGGACGCGTCGAGCGGATCTGGGCGCTCGAACCTTCGGCGGCGATGCGCGCCCTGGCGGCGCCGCGGGTGGCCGCGTGCGGCCTGGACGTGAGCTTCCTCGAGCTGCCCGGGGAATCCATTCCTCTGCCCGATCACAGTGTGGACACCGTGGTGATCACGTTCACGCTGTGCACGATCCCGGACGTGCGTGCGGCACTGGCCCAGATGCTCCGTGTGCTGCGCCCCGGCGGCCGGCTGCTGTTCTGCGAGCACGGCGCCGCGCCGGACGACGGGGTCCGCCGCTGGCAAGACGGACTGAACGGTGCCTGGCGCCGGCTCGCCGGCGGCTGCAACCTGAACCGGGATATTCCGGCGCTGATCACGTCGGCCGGCTTCCGCGTCGAGGAGTTGCAGCAAGCGTACCTGCGCGGGGTTCCGCGCTTCGCGGGCTTCATCAGCCGGGGATGCGCGCTCGCGTGAACCCTGGCCCGCAACCGCGCGCAGACTCCCGCTCCATCGACGCGTTGCGCGGGATGGCGGCGCTTCTGGTCTTTCTGCATCACCTGTCGATCTACTCCGGCCAGGCCCTGCCCTTCGCCGGAGCGGCCGGAGGCTTTCTCGGCGTGCAGCTGTTCTTCCTGATCAGCGGCTATCTGATCATCCAGAGCGCCAGCCGCTATCCGCCGGGGACCTACCTGAAGCACCGCGTGCTGCGGATCGTGCCGTGCTACTGGGTGGTGCTCGTGCCCCTGCTCTTTGCCTATGGAAAGCTGCCGCTGCGCACGCTTTGGCCGGATGGCGGTCACGTCGTATCGAGCATGCTGATGCTGTCCTTGTGGGTTCCGGAAGCGCTCTACCACTACGACATGGTTCGCGTGAGCTGGACCCTCAGTATCGAACTCGCGTGGTACGCGGTGGCGTTCCTGATGGTGCGCTTCCTTGCACTGCGTGACCCGCGCACCTGGCGCTGGCTCGTTCCGCTCGCAGTGCTGGGCTCGACCGGATGGAACCTGCTCGCGATGCGAGGCGGCCTGGATGCCGCCTTCGCCGGTCTCTACGGCCTGTCCCTGCCGCTCGACGAGCGGTTCCGCGACACCTTCATTCTGGGCAACTTTCCGGGCGCACTCGTGTTCTTCGTGGCCGGCGCCGCCCTGTGGCGATTCGAGTCGACGCTGTCCGGATTGCGCACGCGGTTGCTCGCTGCGGCGGTGCTCGTGCTGGTCGCACCGGCTCCGTGGTGGACGACACTGGCAGGTTCCGCCTCGCCGCTGTACGCCCCCGGCCTGGCGGCACTGTTTCTGCTGGTGCTGCGCGCACGGGGCGCGTGGCTTGCTCCCCTGGCCCTGCTGGGAAAAGTGTCCTACCCCGTCTACCTGCTGCACGTGCCCGTGCTGCTGGCGCTGTTCCATCACGCGCAGCTGCCGGCGATCGGCGGGACGGCGCTTGCGGTCGCGGCGACGCTGGCACTGTCCGCAGCGCTTCACGCCGGCGTCGAACGGCCCTTCATGCGCCTGGCTCGTGCGTGACGCGCCCTCGGAAATACCTGCCGCGACCTCCCGGCCGGCCGGTGCTGTGCAGCCCGCTCACCGCTGCCCGAATCGCCGATTTCCTGGACCTTCGCGCGGGCAGCATCGATGCAGGAAAATTTCGGAGGTCATGGCTCATACTTGCGTCGCCACTTGCGCCGCCACTTGCGCCGCAAGGTCGGCGACGCACAATCTCGAACGAAGCCGCGTCCCACTGCGGGGCCGGCATTCGTTGCTCGACGGAGAAACGACATGACGACATACGCATTCGGCAAGACTGTCCAGACCGGCTTCGATGCCGCGGTCGAGAAAGTCACGCAGGAACTCGCGAAGGAGGGTTTCGGCGTGCTGACCGAGATCGACGTCGCCGCGACGATGAAGAAGAAGCTCGGCGTGGAGATGCCCCCGTACCGCATTCTTGGCGCCTGCAATCCCCAGTTCGCCAATCGGGCGATCGCCGCCGAGCCGCAGATCGGTGCGCTGCTGCCCTGCAACGTGGTCGTTCGCACCGACGCCGCAGGCGCAGTCAAAGTGGAGTTCATGGACCCGGACGCCGTGCTCCGGCTCGTCGATCAGCCCGAAGTGGTCGCTCTCGCCGCAGAAGTCCGCGAGCGGCTGCTGCGCGTGATGCACGCCCTCTGACCATCCCCGACCACGGGCCCGCCCCGATCCCTTACTGAAGAACCGATGAGCTACGACAACTTCGGCACCGTGCGCGTCGCCGTGAAGGATGGCATCGCGCGCATCTCGATCGACAACGGCGAGATCAACCTGTTCACCCGCGAGATGTTCGCCGAACTGGCGCGGCTGGCGCCGGCGCTGGCCGGCGACGACGCGGTCCGCGTGGTGATCCTGCATTCGGCCAACCCGGACTTCTTCATCGCCCACTACGACGTCGCGCACATCCTCGAGTACCCGAAGGTGCGTGCGGTGCCGCTGACGGAGATGAAGCCCTTCCATGCGATGTGCGAAGCATTCCGCACCATGCCGAAGGCGACGATCGCCGTGATCGAGGGCCGTGTCGGCGGCGGCGGCAGCGAGCTGGCGCTCAGCTTCGACATGCGATTCGCGCTGAAGGGCAAGGCGGTGTTCAACCAGCCCGAGGTCGCGCTCGGCATCATCCCGGGCGGCTCCGGCACGGTCCGCCTGCCGCGGCTGATCGGCCGCTCGCGCGCGCTCGAGGTGGTGCTCGGCTGCGACGACGTCGACGCCGACCTGGCCGAAGCCTGGGGCTGGGTGAACCGCAGCCTGCCGGCCGAGGAGCTCTGGCCGCACGTCGAGCGGCTGGCAAAACGCATCGCGTCGTTCCCACAACATGCGGTCGCCGCGGCGAAGGCATCGGTGCTGCGCGCCGACAAGGAGATCCCCGAGGATCTGCTCGCCGAGGGCGCCGCGTTCCAGGGCACGCTGCACGGGCCCGGAACCAATGCGGCGATGGAACGATTCCTGGCGTCCGGCGGCCAGACCCCGGCGGGCGAACTGCGGCTCGGCGCGCTGGCCGGCGAACTTGGAACGCCCCCCGCCTGATCTCCCAACGGACTGGACCCCATGTACCTGCCTGCCGCTTTCCGCGACGACCGGATCGAGTCCCAGCACGAGCTGATCCGCAGCCATCCGCTCGCCACCCTGATCACCGCGGGTGCGGGCGGCCTGATGGCGAATCCGCTGCCGTTCCTGCTGCACGCCGACGGCGGCGACAAGGGCGTATTGCGCGCGCACCTCGCGCGCGCCAACCCCCAGTGCCGCGAACTGCAATCCGTCGACGAGGCACTGGTCGTGTTCCAGGGACCGCAGGCGTACGTGTCGCCGTCGCTCTATGCGTCGAAGCGCGAGCACGGCAAGGTCGTGCCCACCTGGAACTACGCGACCGTGCATGCCTGGGGCCGGCCCCGTCTGATCGAAGACAAAGGCTGGCTGCGCGCGCTGGTCGAGGCACTGACGCGCATCCACGAGGCGCCGCGGTCCGAGCCGTGGGCAGTCGACGACGCTCCGGCCGATTACATCGACTCGATGCTGCAGGCCATCGTCGGCATCGAGATTCCGATCGCGCGCATCGAGGGCAAGTGGAAGGTCAGCCAGAACCGTCCACCCGCCGACCGCCAGGGCGTCGCCGACGGCCTGGGCGGCGACGGGGAAGCCGGCCGCGCGATGGCGGCGCTGGTCGTCGCGCGCGCGCCAGGAAGCTAGGCAGAGCGCGGGACCTCGCCGCAGGCGATGAACACGCCGCCGCCCAGCAGCGAGCGCAGCTCGATCCCGGCGAGCCGGCCCGCGAGCTTGCTCCACGGCGCTTCCATGCCGGCGAGCGATGAAACCGAGTAGAGCGCCGCGTTCAGCACGAAGAAGTTGACCGGCAGGGCCCACAACGGCGCCCATTTCAGACCGGTCGCGACGACCCTGGCGCCGGGCCGCAGGTGGCGCAGCACGTTGTCGAGCGCCTCGTCGCTGCGCAGCACGTCGTGGGTGAAGTGGAAGATCGCGGCATCGGCCATCACGGCGATGCGTGCGGACTCGACAGGCGCGCAGACCAGGGTCACGTTCGTCCAGCCCGACGCGTCGACGAGCGCACGCGCGTGGGCGATCATCTCGGGGCTCTGTTCGATGCCGACGATGTGGCCCTCGTCACCCACCGCCTCACGCAGCAGCGCGAAGCTGAGACCGGTGCCGCAGCCCAGGTCCAGCACGACGTCGCCGCGGCGCAGATTCAGCAGGCCGACGGCGATTCGTCGATAGGGCTCGAAAGGCGCCAGTTCCAGGTCGTACAAGGGGGCGCGGCGGCGATACTGCTCGAGCGCTTCAGCGTGCTCGGGCGCGGTCGACGCCGGCGACTGCGGCGCCGGCGCCTCGGCCGGCGGCTTTCGCGACCGCTTCTTCGATGCGGGCATGGTCTGGGTCCGTCACGGAGCGCGTGCATGCACATCCACACGCGCAAGCACCGCAACGATACTCTTCCGGTCCGGCCGCGGGGCCCCCGGCGCGATGACGGGCGCCTCGCCGCAGAACGTCCCGGGGCGTCAGGCGCCCTTCGCGGTGAGGATCTCGCGCAGCCGGAACTTCTGGACCTTGCCCGACGGCGTCGCCGGCAGCACGTCGCGGACCTCGAGCCGCTCCGGGATGTACTGCAGCGCGACCTTCTGCTCCCTCAGGAAGCGGGTCATCTCGGCGAAATCGATGCTCTGGCCGGGCTTCGGAACGACGAACGCGCAGGCGCGCTCGCCGAGCCGCTCGTCCGGGTACGCGACGATCGCCGCCAGCGCCACCGCGGGATGCCGATACAGCAGCGCCTCGATCTCGACCACCGGGATGTTCTCGCCGCCGCGGATGATCACGTCCTTCGAGCGCCCGGTGATGCGGATGTAGCCCCGGGCGTCGAGCCGCGCGAGATCGCCGGTGTCGAACCAGCCGTCGGCGTTCGTGTTGTTCAACTGCTGGCGCTTCAGGTAGCCGCCGAAGTTCGAGCAGGCGCGCACCAGCAGGCGGCCGGTCTCGCCGACCGGCACCGGCCGGTCGTCGCCGTCGACGACACGCACCTCGGCGCCCGGCAGCGGACAGCCGTCGGTCTGGACCGCCCGCTCGGGAGGATCGTCGAGCATCGTCGTGGTGACCGCGCCGTTCTCGGTCATTCCCCAGGCCGAGACGATGTTCGCGCCCAGGGCCTCGCGCGCCTGCTCGACCAGCGGCCCCGGGATGGGAGCGCCAGCGCACAGGAAGGTGCGCAGCGACGGCACCGCCTTGCCGGTCTCGGTCACCGTGCGCGCCAGATCCGTGAGGAACGGGGTCGAGGCCATCGTGAACGTCGCGCCATGGTCGCGGATCACGTCGACGCCGCGCACCGGGTCCCAGATGTCGAGCAGAACCGCCTGACAGCGCAGCATCACCGGCATCATCAGGCCGTACATGAACCCGGTCTGGTGCGCCATCGGCGATGCCATCAACACGACGTCATCGCCGCCCAGCCGCATGCGTTCGGCGTAGGGGACGATGTTCGACATCAGCGTGTTCGCCGAGTGCATCGCGCCTTTCGGCTCGCCGGTGGTGCCCGAGGTGTAGATCAGCTGGGTGACGTCGTCGGGGCCCGGGCGGCCGGCGCTCAGGATCCGCGCGGCGTCGGGGTCGCGCTCCCACTGCGGTGTGCTCAGGCGGGCCTCGAAGCTGTCCTCGCCGCTGCCGCCGATCGCCAGCACGTGCTTCAGCGCCGGCAGGCTCGGCTTCAGGCCGGCCAGCATCTGCGCATAGTCGAAGCCGCGGAACGTCGACGGCACGATCACGACCTTGCTCGCGCCGTGCGCCAGCATGAACGACAGTTCGCGCTCGCGGAAGATGTGCATCAGCGGGTTCATCACCGCGCCGATGCGCGAACAGGCGAGATACAGAAGGGTGAACTGCCACCAGTTGGGCAGCTGGCAGGACACGATGTCGTTGCGTCCGACGCCGAGCCGCGCGAGGCCGACAGCCATGCGGTCGGCCATCGTCGCGAGTTCGCGCCAGGTGAAGCGCGTGGTGCTGCCGTGCTCCACCGACACCGCGGTCAGCGCGAGGGCCTCGGGCGCAGCGGCGACGGCCGCGTCCAGGTAGTCGTTGATCGTGCGGTCGCGCCAGTGACCCTGGGCAACCATCGCGGCGCGGCGCGCCGGCAGCAGGACTGCGTCGAATTCCATGGTTTCGTCTCCTCGTCGTCGTTCAGGTGAACCGGACGGAACCGCCCGGATCGCGGATCGTTGCGCTCCGGCTTCAGGCCGGCACTGCGTCGCGGCCCGCGCGCGTGCGCGCGATGATGGTCTTCATGATCTGCGCGGTGCCGTCGCCGATCTGGAACCCCAGAACGTCGCGCAGGCGCTGCTCCATCGGCCCGCGGTCGTAGCCGCCGTGGCCGAACGACAGCAGGCACTGGTGGATCACGTCGTAGGCGAGCTTCGGGCCCCACCACTTGCACATCGCCGCTTCGGCGGTGTGCGGTGCGCCCTTGTCTTTCAGCCACAGGGTCTGCAGGCACAGCAGTCGTGCGGCCACCACCTGGGTCTCGTAGTCGGCAAGAGGGTGCGAAACCCCCTGGAACGCCGAGATCGGCTTGCCGAAGGCCTCGCGCTGCGCGACGAACTCCCAGGTTTCCTCGAGGCTGACCTGCGCGACCGCCAGCACCTGCAACCCGATCAGCGCGCGCGAGAAGTCGAAGCCCTGCATCACCTGCACGAAGCCCGCGCCCTCGTCGCCGAGCCGGTGATTCACCGGCACGCGCACGTTCTCGAAGAAGATCGAACCGCGTCCGATCGCGCGCTGGCCGTGGCAGTCGAAGCGACTGCGCGTGATGCCCGGCAGGTCCATCGGCACCAGCACCGCGGACACGCCGCGCGCGCCGGCCTCGACCGTCCCGGTGCGCGCGAACACCACGGCCGCGTCGGCCTGGTCGGCCGCCGAGATCGAGGTCTTCTCGCCGTTCAGCACGTACTCGTCGCCGACGCGCTCCATGCGCAGGCGCAGGCTGGCCGCGTCCGACCCGCCGCGCGGCTCGGTCAGCGCCAGCGCCAGCAACGCCCTGCCCTGCGTGAGCCGCTCGAGCCAGGGCCCGGCGACCTCGGGTGCCGCATGATGCGCGAGGATCTGCCCGTTGAGCGACGCCAGCAGGTTGATATACGACAGGCTCAGGTCGGCGCGGGCGATCTCCTCGTGGATCACGCCCGCCGCGAGACACCCCAGTCCCTGCCCGCCGTACTGCTCGGGCAGTTCGGGAGCGATGAAGCCCATTTCGCCCATCTCGCGCATCAGTTCGCGATCGAGCACGCGCGTGCGGTCGCGCTCCTGAAAGCCCGGCGCCACGCGCCCCCGGGCGAAGCGCCGGGCATGCTCGCCCAGCGTCACCAGATCGTCGTCGAGGTAAGGATTCATGCGTTCTCCTTGCAGTCACCGGCGAGCGCTCGCGACCGGCACCAATGCCGGCCGCGAACGGGCGTCGCCCGGACGATCTACTTCGCGTATTTCCGGAAGTCCGGCTTGCGCCGTTCCTGGAAGGACTTGACACCCTCGCGCGACTCCTCGGTGTCGTAGTACAGCTTCAGCGCGTACAGGCCCATGCCTGCGATGCCGGCCTGGTGCGCAGTGTCCATGTTGAACGAGCGCTTGGCGATCGCAAGCGCCGTCGGGCTCTTCTCCATGATCTCGTCGCACCACTTCTGCACCTCGGCGTCGAGCTGGTCGTGCGGAACGACCGCGTTGACCAGGCCCATCGCCAGCGCCTCGGCCGCCGGGTAGCGGCGGCACATGTACCACATCTCGCGCGCCTTCTTCTCGCCCACCACGCGCGCCAGGAACGCCGTGCCGAAGCCGGGATCGACCGAGCCCATCTTCGGGCCCGACCTGGCCGAACACCGCCTTCTCGGACGCGATGGTGAAGTCGCAGATCGTGCAGAGCACGTTGCCGCCACCGATCGCATAACCCTGCACCCGCGCAATCACCGGCTTCGGCACGTCGCGGATCGCGTTGTGCAGTTCCTCCATCGGCAGGCCGATCGTGCCGCGCCCGTCGTACTGGCCCTCGTGCGAGGACTGGTCGCCGCCGGTGCAGAAGGCACGGTCGCCGGCGCCGGCCAGAACGATCGCGCCGATGTTGCGGTCGTAGCCGGCGCGGTTGATCGCATGGATCAGCTCGTCGCAGGTGCGGCCGCGAAACGCGTTCATCTTGTCCGGGCGGTTGATGATGATCCAGGCAGCGCCGTTGCGCACTTCGTAGAGGATGTCTTCGTAGTTCATGTCGGTGCTCCCTCAACCGGCCATCGACAGGCCGCCGGACACGCTCAGCACCTGGCCGGTGACGTAGCCCGCGTCGTCGCTTGCAAAGAACAGGATCGCGCCCGGCAGGTCGTCGGGCTGGCCGATGCGGCCCAGCGGGATCGAGCGCTCGAACGCCTGCTGCAGCTTCTCGGGATTGCCCGCGCCTTCCTTGTAGTCGGCGAACAGCGCGGTGTCGGTCGGCCCCGGGCACACCACGTTGACGGTGATGCCGTGGCGCGAGTGCTCGCGTGCGATCGTCTTGGAGAACGACACCAGGCCGCCCTTGCACGCCGCGTACACGGCCTCGCCCGACGAGCCGTTGCGCGCCGCATCCGACGCCACGTTGACGATGCGGCCGCGCCTGCGTTCGGCCATTCCCGGCAGCACCGCGTGATGCATGTGCAGAGCGCCGACCAGGTTGATCGCGATGATCTTGTCCCACAGCGCCGGTTCGGTCTTCACGAACGGCCGGAACACATCCCAGCCGGCGTTGTTGACCAGCACGTCGATCGGCCCGAGTTGCGCGCTCACTGCGGCGATCGCCGCGTCGACCTCGTCGCGCTTCGTGATGTCGCAGCGAAACCCTTGCGCCGTGCCGCCTGCGGCACGGATCTCGGCGGCGACGCGTTCGGCTGCCGCCTGATCGAGATCGAGAACGGCGACTTTCGCTCCCTCCCCGGCGAAGCGGCGGCAGGTCGCCCCGCCGATTCCACCTCCGCCCCCCGTCACGACGACGGTCCTGCCTTCGAATCGCTGCATGGTGTCCTCCTCTGGTTGCCGCACCGGTGCGGCGAATTGAATTTGCTACTGCGTCAATATATTGACATATAATCGCATCAGAACGCAAGCGCTCGTAGTCCACCCCGGTGGCCGGAGGAACACATGCAGGAAACACAAGCGAAATCAGGAGCCGACGACCAGCCACAGGCACGGGCGGCGCGGATGGAACTGGCCAACCGACTCTTCTTTCGGCTCTACCAATGCGCAAATATGTTGCATAAAACCGGAACGCGCGCGGTGGAGATGCACGGTCTCACGACGCAACAGTGGGCGGTGCTGGGCGCGCTGTCGCGGCCGAAGGTGTCGGGCGGAATGAGCATCGGCGAACTGGCGCGCTACCTGATGGTCAGCCGCCAGAACCTGTCCGGCGTGATCAGCCGCATGGAGCGCGACGGCCACCTGACCAGCGCGCCCGATCCGAACGATCGCCGCAGCCGGCTGGTCACGATGACCGATACGGGCCGCCACGTCTGGATCGACCAGGCGCAGCCGAAGATCAACGACTTCTACGACGCCGCGCTGGCCGGGTTCTCGATCAGCGACATCGCCCACTCGGTGCACTACCTGCTGAAGCTGCTCGAGAACATGAAGCGGCTTGACGACGAATCGCGCGGCGCGCCCGACGACGCGCAAGGCTGACGCGCCAGACCGCTCGTCCGGGGGGCCGGGTCCGCGCGTTCTCAGGCGCGGGTGACGATCCGGCCGAACACCTCGAAGTAGTCGGGGAAGGTCTTCGCCACGCACTGCGGATCGTTGATGCGCACCGGCAGCGGACCGAACGCGGCCAGCGAGAAACACATCGCCATCCGGTGGTCGTCGTAGGTGTCGATGCCTGCCTCGGGGGTGGCCCAGACGTGCGGCGGCTCGACGCGCAGGTAGTCGGGCCCCTCCTCGACCGCCGCGCCGAGCTTGCGCAGCTCGGTCGCCATCGCGCTGATGCGGTCGGTCTCCTTGACGCGCCAGCTCGCGATGTTGGTCAGCGTGGTCGCGCCCTCGGCGAACAGCGCGGCGACCGCCAGCGTCATCGCCGCATCGGGGATGTGGTTGCAGTCGAGCGTGATGCCGCGCAGCCGGCCGCCTTCGGCGCCGACGCCGTCGACGACGATCGCGTTGTCGCCGACCGAGACCCGCGCCCCCATCTGCGCCAGCGCGTCCGCGAAGCGCACGTCGCCCTGGATGCTGCCCGCGCCGACCCCCTCGACGCGCACCGGGCCCCCGCCGATCGCCCCGGCGGCCAGGAAGTAGGACGCCGACGACGCGTCGCCCTCGACGAAGACTTCGCCCGGGCTGCGGTACGCAACGCCGGCGGGCAGGCGGAAGCGCCGCCAGCCCTCGCGCTCGACGGCGATGCCGAAGCGCTCGAGCAGGTTCAGCGTGATTTCGACGTAGGGCTTGGAGATCAGCTCGCCGACCACCTCGATCTCGATCGTTCCGCCCGGCGCCGACGCGCGCGGCAGGGCGAGCAGCAGCGCCGTCAGGAACTGGCTCGACACGTCGCCGCGCACGCGGATCGGCGCGCCGATGCGCACGTCCGCCGGCTCGATCCGCAGCGGCGGATAACCGGGGTTGCCGAGATAGTCGACGCGCGCGCCGATCTGCAGCAGGCCGTCGACGAGGTCGCCGATCGGCCGCTCGTGCATGCGCGGCACCCCGGTGAGCGTGTACCGGCCGCGCTGCAGCGCGAGCGCCGCGGTCAGCGGGCGGATCGCGGTGCCGGCGTTGCCCATGAACAGGTCGGCCTGCTTGTTCGGGAAGTCGCCGCCGCAGCCGTCGATCCGGTAGTCGTTGGTGGGCACGGCGTCGCGCGTCTCGCGCTCCCACACGACCCCGAGGGACTTCAGCGCGGCCAGCATGACCTGCGTGTCGTCGGAGTCCAGCAGGTCGCGAACGCGGGTCGAACCCTCGCTGAGCGCGGCCAGCAGCAGCACGCGGTTGGAGATGCTCTTCGAACCGGGGAGCCTGACGGTGCCGCCGGCGGATCGCAGCGGACCGAGGGTGAGGAATTCGGGGCGTTCGGCGGACATGGGCGGGGTGGATGAGGACGCAGGCGGACGGGAGGACGACTCCGTATTCTCTCCGATCAGCCGGGCAGGTCCTGCGCCGGCGTGTACGGCATGCCGAGCGCGTCGGCGACTGCCGGATGGGCCACTTTGCCGTGCGCGATGTTGAGCCCGGCCCGCAGGTGCGGATCGGCGGCCGTGGCGGCGCGCCAGCCGTGCTCGGCGATGGCCAGCACGTAGGGCAGCGTCGCGTGGTTCAGCGCGTACGCGGAGGTGCGCGCCACGCCCCCCGGCATGTTCGCGACGCAGTAGTGCACCACGCCGTCGACGATGTAGGTCGGATCGGCATGGGTGGTCGGCCGCGAGGTCTCGAAGCAGCCGCCCTGGTCGATCGCCACGTCGACCACCACCGCGCCCGGCTTCATGCGGGCGACCGTCTCGCGGCCGACGAGCCGGGGCGCCGCCGCTCCCGGCACCAGCACGGCACCGACGACGAGGTCGGCGTTCAGCACCTCGTGTTCGATCGCCTCGCGGTTCGCGTGGCGCGTGATCACGCGCGCGCCGAAGCGCGCATCGAGGCGCCGCAGCGCGTCGATCGAGCGATCGAGCACCACCACCTGCGCGCCCGCCCCGACCGCCATCGCGGCGGCATTCGTGCCGACCGTTCCCGCTCCCAGGATCACCACCCGCGCCGGCGCCACACCCGGCACGCCGCCCAGCAGCACGCCCATGCCGCCGCGCTCGCGCTCGAGGCAATACGCACCGGCCTGGATCGCCATCCGGCCGGCGACCTCGGACATCGGGGCCAGCAGCGGCAGTCCGCCACCGGGCGCGGTCACCGTTTCGTACGCCAGGCAGACCGCGCCACCGGCGACCAGGTCGCGGCCCTGCTGCCGATCGGCGGCGAGGTGAAGATAGGTGAACAGCACCTGGCCCGGGCGCAGCATCGCGCGCTCCGCAGGCTGGGGTTCCTTGACCTTGACGACCAGCTCCGCCCGGGCGAAGACCTCGGCCGCGGACGCGGCGACCCGGGCACCGGCACGCGCGTACTCGTCGTCGGGGCAGCCGATGCCCGCGCCCGCAGCGGCCTCGACGATCACCACGTGCCCGTGCGCAACCGCCTCGCGCACCGACGCCGGCGTCATGCCGACCCGGTATTCGTGGACCTTGATCTCCTTCGGAACCCCGATCAGCATCGCGCACCTCCGGTCGCAGGGAACATGAGCCGATGATAGGTCAGCGCGGCCTCCCGGCGCCTTACCGGCAGCACACGGCGAAATCCACAGTGCCGCAGTCGGCTCATTGCCGGAGGGAGACCCGCGATCCTCTATCATTGGGAATCCGGCCACACACGCTGGTCACCAACAGATGAAGGAGCGAAGAATGACCTCCGCGAGCAACGATAAACTCGTCTCCGATGTCAAGACCGTGCTGGGCGATGCAGAAGCCCTGCTCAAGCAGGCCGCCGATGCGACCGGTGACGAGGCGGTCCGCCTGCGCGAGCGCGGCATGAACCTGCTGCGCCAGGCGACGGAAAAGGCGCATCACCTGCAGGAAGTGGTCGTCGAAAAGGGCAAGGCCGCGGCCCGCGCCACCGACGACTACGTGCACGAGCACCCCTGGCGTGCGATCTCGGCGTCGTTCGGCGTCGGCCTGCTGGTGGGCCTGCTGCTGAACCGCGCGCGCTGATCCCGGACGGGTCAGGGCACTGCGCCAGGCACGTGCGATGAAGGACACACCGCCCCGCTTGTTCGAAACCCTGCGTGAAGTGGGCGTCGCGCTGCTCGCGATCCTGCACACGCGCATGGGCCTGGCCAGCGTCGAGCTGTCCGAGGAGCGCGACCGGCTGCTGCTGCGCGCGCTCCTCGGCGTGACTGCCGTGTTCGCCATGGCGATGGCGATGGCGATGGCGACTCTGCTGGTGGTGATCGTCTTCTGGGACACCTGGCGCCTCCAGGTCCTCACGATGTTCCTGGTGCTGTACGCGGGGGTTGGCATCTGGTGCCTGGCGCGCTTCAAGGCGCTGGCGCGGCAGGCGCCACCGCTGCTCGAGCAGACGATGGCCGAGCTCGAGCGCGACATCGAAGCGATCCGGCGATGACCTCGCCCATGCCGCCCGAAGTGCGCAAGCAGTTGCTGCTGGCACGCTGCGCCGTCGAGCGCGCCGAACTGACCCGCGCACTCGA
Organism: uncultured beta proteobacterium; assembly: GCA_963849015.1. Classification (GTDB taxonomy): domain Bacteria; phylum Pseudomonadota; class Gammaproteobacteria; order Burkholderiales; family Burkholderiaceae_E; genus Quisquiliibacterium. The sequence goes on along the minus strand of CAWKFK010000006.1, from coordinate 674,451 downwards.
CCGATTCCGCGAGTCCCGGGCGCCTTTCGAGCGCATCGCCCGCCTTGCCAGCGGGCCTGCACGCTCGTCCGCCTTCGGCAGCCTGGGCAGCGTGCTGGGCTTCGTGCGCGGACACCCCTATCTGGGCACCGCGGTGTCGCTGCTGGCGGGCACGCTGCGCGGCACCGCGGCCGGCCGCTGGGTCGTGCGCGGACTCGTCGTCGCGGGCGCCGCGGGCGCGGGGCTCTGGCTGCTGCGCACCGCGCCGTCGTCCGGCGCGGCTGGCAGCCGCGACATCTCCGGGACGGACTCCGGCGACGAAGCCGACGCGATCGGCCCGATCGATGGGTGAGGAGATCCATCGGATCCGCTTCGGAGCCGAGGATTTCGCCGCATTCTCCGATCGCCTGCGCGGCGAGACGCGGCAGCTCGCGTCGATGCTCGCGGCCGGCGCGTTCGACGAATCCACCTACGCGGTGGGCTTCGAGCTCGAAGCCTGGCTGCTCGACCACAACGGCTTTCCGTCGCCCGACAACGAGCGCTTCCTCGCGCGCGTCGACAGCCCGCTGGTCGTCTCGGAGCTGTCGCGCTTCAACATCGAGCTCAACGGCACGCCGCAGTTGCTGCGCGGCTCGCCGCTGTCGGCCATCGAAGCCGAGATGACGGACACCTGGGCGCGCTGCCAGCGCGCCGCCCACGAGCTGGAGGGAACGCTGGTCGCGATCGGCATCCTGCCGACGATCCGCGAAGAGGACCTGTGCCTCGCGAACATCTCGCCGATGAATCGCTACCACGCGCTCAACGAGCAGGTGCTCGCGGCCCGCAACGGCCGGCCGATCCGGCTCGACATCCAGGGTCGCGAACGGCTCGCACTCGCGCACCCGGACGTGATGCTCGAGGCGGCCACCACCTCGTTCCAGGTGCACATGCAGGTGCCGGCCAGCGCGATGGCGCGCTACTGCAACGCGTCGTCGATCCTGTGCGCGCCGCTGGTCGCGGTCGCCGCCAATTCGCCCTACCTGTTCCAGACGGCGCTGTGGGACGAGACCCGCATCCCGCTGTTCGAGCAGGCGGTCGACACCAGCGACTTCGACCATCCCGACGCCTGCCGGGTGTCCTTCGGCGAGGCCTGGCTGCGCGACAGTGCGCTCGAGGTCTTCGAAGACAATCTGCGGCGCTTCGCGCCGCTGCTGCCGATCCGCTTCGACGCCCCGGCCGGCGAGCTGCGCCATCTCCGGCTGCACAACGGCACGATCTGGCGCTGGGTGCGCCCGCTGATCGGCTTCGACGACACGGGCCGCCCGCACCTGCGCATCGAGTTCCGGGTGCTGCCGGCCGGCCCGTCGATGCCGGACATGATCGCCAACGCCGCGCTGTACCTGGGTGCTGCACACACGCTGGCGCGCCGCTCGGTGCCGCCGGAACACGCGCTGGCCTTCGAGCACGCGCACCGCAACTTCCGTGCCGCCGCGCGGGACGGGCTCGACGCGCGCCTGACCTGGCTGGACGGCACGTCTCGATCGGTCGCCGATCTGCTCGCGCAGCAGATCGTGCCGATGGCGCGCGAAGGGCTTGCCGACCTCGGTGTCGACGCCGGCGAGATCGACCGCTACCTGGACGTGATCGGAGCCCGTGTTCGCACGCGCCAGACCGGGGCCGCCTGGCAGCGCGCGCACGTCGAGCGCCACGGCCGCGACTTCCAGACCCTGGTGGCCGACTACCTCGAGCACCAGCGCAGCGGCATGGCCGTGCACGAATGGGACGTGTGAACACGAGCAGCGACGCCAGCCCGGCGACCCGGCTGCGCACCCTCGATCGGATTCCCGACGGATTCCTCGACGCCGACCCGGCGGACCTGTTGTCGCTGCTCGGCGGCCCGACGCTGATCCACCTGCCCGGCCGACGGGCGCCGGCCCTGTTCGTATCGATCCTGCTGCACGGCAACGAGCACACCAGCCTGCGCGCGCTGCAGATCCTGCTGCGCAAGGCAGCGGCGCGCGCCCTGCCCCGCGCGCTGTCGATCTTCGTCGGCAACGTCGGCGCTGCCGCAGCCGGACTGCGGCGTCTCGACGGACAACCGGACTGGAACCGCATCTGGCCGGGCAGCGAAGAACCGCCCGGACCCGAACGCGCACTCGCCGATGCGGTCACCGCCGAGATGCGCGCGCGCGGCGTGTTCGCCAGCATCGACGTGCACAACAACACCGGGCTCAATCCCCACTACGGCTGCGTGACCCGGCTCGATGCGGCATCGCTGCACCTGAGCGCGCTGTTCTCGCGCATCGCGGTGTACTTCACGCGCCCGACCGGCGTCCAGACGGGCGCCTTCGCGGACTTCGCGCCGTCGGTCGCGATCGAGTGCGGCAAGTCCGGGGATCCCGCCAACGACGCACGGGCCGCCGAGTACCTCGAAGCCTGCCTGCACCTGTCGGAGCTGCCGAGCCACCCGGTCGCCGCGCACGACCTCGACCTGTTCCACACCGTCTGCACGGTGAAGGTGCGCGAGGACGTCGACTTCGCGTTCGCACCCGAGGACGCGGCGCTGCAGTTCGACGCCGACCTCGATCACATGAACTTCCGTGAGCTCGCCGCCGGCACCCCGATCGCGCGCACGGATCGGCAGACGCCGCTGCCGCTGCTCGCGACCGACAACGACGGCGGCGACGTGACGGGCGGCTACTTCTCGGTCGACGCCGGACGCCTGCTGCTGCGGCGGGCGGTGATGCCCGCGATGCTGACCCTCGATCGGAAAGTGATCCGGCAGGACTGCCTGTGCTACCTGATGGAGCGGCTGCCGCTGCCGCGCTGACCTACGCGGCGCCCAGCTTGCGCGCCAGGTACGCGACCAGGTCGTCGAGCGTCAGCAGGCGCGCGTAGTCGGCCTCCGGAATCTCGATGTGCAGGTGCTCGTTCAGTGCGACCAGGTAGTTCAGCCAGTCCATCGAATCGAGATCGACCTGATGGCGCAGCGGGCGCGTGGCGTCGAGTTCATCCGGTTCGATCTCCGGGGCGATCGTCGTCAGCAGCGAGATCGCGGTCTCGCGCAGTTGCCCAGTGTCCATCGGTCGCTTGCCTTTCGCTCAAAGTGGTTGCGGTGGTGGCGGTGCCGCATCGGCACCAGCCAGTTCCTGCGGATGCTGCAGCACTTCGCGCAGCGCGGCCAGGAAGCGCGCGCCGCGATGGCCGTCCGACACGCGATGGTCGGCCGCGAGGCTCGCGACCACGACCGGCACCGCGCCGGATCCAGCCGTCCTGCGCCCAGGGACGCTCGGCGATGCGGCCGAACCCGACCAGCGCAACCTGCGGCGGATAGATCACGCCGAACACGGACTCGACCCCCTGGTCGCCGAGATTGGTGACCGTCAGCGTCGGGTCGGTCATCTCCGAGCTGCGCAGCGAGCCGGCGCGGGCGCGCTCGCACCAGGTCGGACAGGTCGCGCATCAGGACGTCGAGCGGCTTGCTGTCGACGTCGTGGATGGCCGGCGCGACCAGCCCGCCGCCCCGCAGCGAGATCGCGACACCGGCGTGCACCGCGGCCGCCGGCCGGAACTCGCCGTCGACGTACAGAGCCGTTCAGCTCCGGCACTTCCTTCAGCGCGATCGCCACCGCCTTCAGCTGCAGCACGGCGGGCAGGATGCGCTGCGTGATCGGAACCCCGGCGTTGCGCTGCTGCAGCCAGTCGAGCGCCTGCGCCATCGGGATCTGCTCGGACAGGTAGTAGTGCGGGATCTCGCGCTTCGAACGCCCCATCGCAGCGGCGATCGCGCGGCGCATCTCGCGCTGTCGCGCCGCGGCGACTGCGGCGGGCGAGCCCTCCTTCGGCGCGGCCGGCCTCGCAGGTGACGGCGCTGCCGCTTCGGCGCGTGCGCCGGTGCCGGTGGGCGCTGCCGCCGCAGCGCGCTCGACGTCCTCGATCGTCACCGCGCCCCCATGCCCGGTGCCGACCACGCGGTCCGGATCGACGCCGAGTTCGCGCGCGCGGCGTCGCGCGGCCGGCGACACGGGATGACGGGCCGCGATGGTCAGTTCGGCCGCGTCTGCGGCGAGCGTCGGGGCAGCCGGGGCCGGACGGGCCGGAGCGATGGCTGGGGCGGTGACCGCTGCAGAGGCGGTGACGGCTGCGGGGGCGGTGACGGCTGCGGGGGCCGGAGCGGTCGCGGGTGCCGGCGCGACGGAAGACGCAGCGGCAGTGGCGGGCGCAGACGAGCCCATCGGTGCCGGCGACGGTGCCGGCACCGGTGCCGATACGGATGGCCGTCCGGACGGCACGCCGGCGACAGCCGGCGCCGCCGCGGCCTCGCCGGGTTCGAGCAGCGTGGCCATCACCGTGCCGACCGGGATCTTCTCGCCCACCTGGACCAGCAGTTCGCTGACGACCCCGGCCTTCCAGATTTCGACGTCGACCGCGGCCTTCGAGGTGTCGACCACCGCGATCACCTGGCCGCGCTCGACCCGGTCGCCCGGCTGGATGCGCCATTCGAGCAGGGTGCCTTCGTCCATGTCGGCGCCCAGCGACGGCAATTCGAAGCGGATCATGGCCGCGCTCCGCCGAACGCGCCGTTGCCCCACAGCGAGCGCACCGCGGCGACGATCTTCGGCACCTGCGGCAGCGCCGCCTCTTCCATGTGGCGCGCGTACGGGATCGGCACCTCCTCGGAGCACACCCGCGCCACCGGCGCGTCGAGGTCGTAGAAGGCCTGCTCCATGATCCGCGTGACCACTTCGGCGGCGAGACTGCCCGAGCGCCAGCCCTCGTCGATCACCACCGCGCGGTGCGTGCGCCGCACCGACGCGATCAGCGTCGCGGTGTCCAGCGGACGCAGCACGCGCAGATCGATCACCTCGGCTTCGATGCCGGCGCCGGCAAGCTCCTGCGCAGCCTGCAGCGCCTTCGGCAGGCAGCCGCCGTAGGTGATCAGGCTGACGTCGCGCCCCGGGCGGCGCACACGGCGCGGCCCGGATGTCGCGGGAGAAATCGTCGGGCAGCTCGCCCTGCAGGTTGTACAGCTGCGCGTGCTCGAAGATCACGACGGGATCGGGATCGTCCAGCGCCGGCTTGAGCATGCCGCGGGCATCCTCGACCGTCGCGGGCGCCAGCACCGTCAGTCCGGGCACGTGGGCGAACCAGTTCTCGAGGCTGTGCGAGTGCTGGGCCGCCACCTGGCGGCCGGCGCCGGTCGCCATGCGGACCACCAGCGGCACCGAGAACTGGCCGCCGGACATGTGCCGCATCGCGGCGGCGGTGTTGACGATCTGGTCGAGCGCCAGCAGGCTGAAGTTGACCGTCATGATCTCGACGATCGGACGCACGCCGCCCATCGCCGCGCCGATGCCGGCGCCGACGAAGCCGAGCTCCGACAGCGGCGTGTCGCGGATGCGCTCGGGCCCGAACTCCTCGCAGCAGCCCTTTCGACACCGCGTAGGTGCCGCCGTAGCGGCCGACGTCCTCGCCCATCAGGAACACGCGCGGATCGGCGCGCAGCGCCTCCTGCAGCGCCTCGCGCAAGGCCTCGCGATAGCTGATCGTTCGGCTCACGGCGCGCCCTCCCCGGCCGGCGTCATCACGTCCTTCAGCAGGTCTTCGACCGGCTCCCAGGTGCCGGCTTCGGCGAACGCGACCGCCTCTTCGACCTCGGCCTGCGCCGCCGCGTCGATCGCCAGGAACTCTTCCTCGGTCAGTTTGCCCTGCGCCTTGAGCCGCGCCGTGTAGCCGTGGATCGGCCCGCGCGTCTTCCACTGCCTCGACCTCGTTCTTCGAGCGGTAGAGCTCGGCATCGAACATCGAGTGCGCGCGGAAGCGGTAGGTGCGGAACTCGATGAACATCGGCCCGCCGCCGTCGCGCACCAGTTCGGCCGCGGCCTGGGTCGCTTCGTGGATCGCGACGACGTCCATGCCGTCGACCCGGATCGCGGGCATGCCGTACGACGAGGCCTTCACGCACAGGTCGGTCTGCGACTCGTAGCGCTCGATCGCGGTGCCCATCGCGTACAGGTTGTTCTCGCAGCAGAACAGCACCGGCAGCTTCCACAGCGCGGCGAGGTTCAGCGACTCGTGGAACGCGCCTTCGGCCACTGCCCCGTCACCGAAGAAGCAGGCGGTGAGCGCGCGACGCCCCTGCATGCGGTCGGCGAGCGCCAGGCCGGTCGCCACCGGCAAGCCGCCGCCGACGATCGCATTGCCGCCGTACAGCCGCGTCGAGCGGTCGAACAGGTGCATCGACCCGCCGCGGCCGCGCGCGCAGCCTTCCCGCTTGCCGTACATCTCGGCCATGATCGACGTCATCGGCATGCCGCGCACCAATGCGTGCCCGTGCTCGCGATAGGTGGCCACGAGGTTGTCGTCCGCGCGCAGCGCGTTCAACGCGCCGACCGCGACCGCCTCCTCGCCGACGTACAGGTGCAGGAAGCCGCGGATCTTCTGCTGCCCGTACAGCTCGGCGCAGCGCTCCTCCATGCGGCGGATCCGGACCATGTCCGCCAGCAGCTTCAGCGCGAACGGCTTGTCCCAGGGGACCGGACCGGATGCGGGCGCGTCGATCGGAGCGATCATGCGCCGCCCTCCAGCGTCGACGTGTCGCCCTCGGGAAGGCCCAGCTCGCGCGCCTTGAGCAGGCGCCGCATGATCTTGCCGCTGCGCGTGCGCGGCAGCACCGCCAGGAAGGCGATCTCCTTCGGCGCGACCGCAGGACCGAGGCGCTTGCGCGCGTGGCCGAGAATGTCCAGGCGCAGGGCCTCGCTCTCGGTGAAGCCGCCCTTCAGCGACACGAAGGCCTTGACCACCTCTCCGACCACCGGATCGGGCTTGCCGATCACCCCGGCCTCGGCGACCGCCGGATGTTCCATCAGCACGCTCTCGACCTCGAACGGACCGATCAGGTGGCCCGCCGACTTGATCACGTCGTCGGCGCGGCCGACGAACCAGTAGTAGCCGTCGGCGTCGCGCTTGACCAGGTCGCCGCTCAGGTACCAGTCGCCCGCGAAGCTCTTGCGATAGCGGGCCTCGTTGTCGAGATAGCCGCGGAACATCGACGGCCAGCCGGCGCGCAGCGCCAGTTCACCCTCGACGTCGGGGGCGTCGATCACGCGTACACGTGGCGGCTCGCCCTCGGCCTCGAGGTGCTCGACGACCGCCGCGTCGACTCCGGGCAGCGGCCGCCCCATCGAGCCCGGCTTGATCGCGAAGGCCGGCGTGTTCGCGATCATGATGCCGCCGGTCTCGGTCTGCCACCAGTTGTCGTGGATCGGCAGGCCCAGCACTTCCTTGCCCCACCACACCGCCTCCGGGTTCAGCGGCTCGCCGACGCTGGCGACGAAGCGAAGGTCCGGATAAGCGTGCGCGCGTGCGAGCTCGGCACCCGACTTCATCAGCATGCGGATCGCGGTCGGCGCGGTGTACCAGACGCTGATCCGCTCCTGCGCGAGCAGCGCGTACCAGCGCTCGGCGTCGAACTCCTCGCGGTCGATCATCGACGTGACCCCGTGCAGCAGCGGTGCGATGATGCCGTAGGACATCCCGGTCACCCAGCCCGGATCGGCGGTGCACCAGAAGCGGTCGTCGCGGTGCAGGTCGAGCGCGTAGCGGCCGGTGGCGAAGTGCGTGACGACCGCGCCGTGCACGTGGATCGCACCCTTGGGCGTGCCGGTGGTGCCGCTGGTGAAGTGCAGCAGCGCCGGATCGTCGGCGGCGGTGGGTTCGACGGTGAACTCGTCCGAGGCCCCCGCCATCAGCGTCGCGAGGTCCAGCGTGTCGGGTTCGGCGGTCGCGCCGCCCTCCTCGGCGACCAGCAGCACGTGCTGCAGCGTCGGCATCTGCGCGCGCACTTTGGCGACCTTGCGCCGATACAGCGGTCGGTCGTGACGAGCACCCGCGCCTTGCCGATGTTGACGCGCGTCGCGATCGGCTCCGGACCGAAGGCCGAGAACAGCGGCGTGACCACCGTGCCGTTCTTCAGCGCGCCGAGCACCGCGACGTACAGTTCCGGGATGCCGCCCGGCGAGCACGAACACCCGGTCGCCCTGGCCGACGCCGAGGCCGCGCAGCACGTTCGCGAAACGCGCGGTGTCGCGGCGCAGGCGCTCGTAGCTGACGTCGAGAGCGGGTTGCGTGCGCGACACGAAGCGCAGCGCGGTCTTGTCGCGCAGAGCGCCGGACGCGTGCCGGTCGACCGCCTCGAACGCGATGTTGAGCCCGCCACCCGGCAGGCGCGTCAACTCCGCGGCGACGGCATCCCAGCGGAAGCGCGCGCGCTCGCCCTCGTAGTCGGAAAGATTCGGCCGGACGCGCAGATCCGCGTCCGACTTCGGAATGATCGTTGGCCGGTCCATGCTGCCCTCCCCGTTGACCGAATGTAGGCAACGGGGGGGCCGGACGTCATTGGCAAATATCAACCAATGGCGGATTCACGCGCCGAGCGCCCGGGGTTCCTGGCATCGAGCGCTCGGCGATTCGCACGCCGGGCGCTCAGGGATTCACGCACGCGAAACTGGCGGCATCCTTCGGGTCGCCAGAGCGGAAGCGCGCCACCTGCGGATGCATGCACAGCGGCCGCGACCACATCGGTTTGCCGTCCTTGTCCGCGCGGGTCATCGTCATCGCCTCGGGCGCCTGCCCCCTCTCGACCCAGTTCTCGAGCGCGGTCAGCGGATCGAAACTGGTGTCCGAGGCGCCCGGGCCCTGCTGGATGCCGCAGTGGTCGAAGCCCGGCACCATGAAGAGCCGCAGGAACTCGCGCGTGCGCTCGGCCCCGCCCATCGCTTTCTCGACCTTCTCGACGTAGTCGAGCGTCTTGTACGGCGTGACGATGGAGTCGGCCCAGCCGTGGTACATGATGATCCGGCCGCCCCGGTCGCGGAACTTCGACAGGTCCGGCGAATCCGAGTTGTAGATCGCCGCCATCGGCGCGAGCCGCGGCGGATCCTTGTCGAAATCGAACATCGTTGCGGTGTAGTTCTCGCCGGGATCGTCGGCGAATGCCATGTAGCGCTTGAAGTCGCGACCGAACATCGGAACGATCGCCGGCGCGGCGTTGGCCGGATTGCCGCTCAGCCACAGCGGCCAGTACGGTTCGGAACCGGGAGGAATGCCGCCGGGGTAGAGCTGTTCACCCTTCGAGTTCTTCGGCCCGGCGTACCACTTCTCGACGACGCCGACCTCCGCGGCCGTGAGGCAATCGGCCCGTCGCCGGCCCGGCACAGCAACGACGACGGCTTGAAGTCGCAGGCGCGCGGATCGTCGATCAGGCCGTCCTTCAGCCCGTCCTTCGCGTCGCATGCGGCGTAGACCGCATCGGCCAGCATCTTCACTTTCGACCGATTCAGGATCTCCTTGCCGTCCGGTCCGGTGTTCGCCTGGACCACCCACGCGAACTTGGTCGCCACCAGCCCGGGGTAGTCGAGCGCCGGCGCGCCGCTGATGATGCCGTCGAAATCGTTCGGGTAGCGCGAGGCCTCCATGTTGGCCATCCGGCCGCCGGTCGAGCAGCCCGCGAAGTACGACTTCGACTGGTCCTTGCCATAGAAGCTCTTGATCACCGTCTTCGTCACGCGCGCGGTCTCGGTCACCGCGCGGTGCCCCCAGTCGATCTCCGCCAGCCGGTTGTTCCACGCCCAGCGGCCGTCGATCGCCGCGAAGCCCCAGTGGCCGGAGTCCATCGTCGACACCGCGTAGTTGCGGCGCAGCCCGTGGTTGATCGCGTTGGTGAAGCCCGGACGCTCGGAGTCGACCTGGCCGCAGAACCCGCCGCATCCGGCCATGTAGAACTTGCCGTTCCAGTCCTTCGTCGGCAGCCGGATCTCGAAGTTGATCGCCGGCCGCACGAAGCCGAGCACGCGGCAGTACTCGGGAAGCCCGCCCGCCGCCGGCACGACCACCGCGGACAACAGGTTCGTGTTCGGAATCGACAGCGCGGACAGGCCGGGGCAGGACTGCTGCGCCGATGCCGCGCCCGTCCACCCCAACGATCCCAACGACACCAGTGCTGCAACGACCCCGACGAGCCTCATGAGCGTTCCCCGAAAAGTCGCGACCGGAGCGGCCGCGCCGGGTCAGGCTAATCCGGCGCGTCGATCGGCGCAAGCGTCGGATCGAAGCCAGCGCAGCATCTGCCGATACACCGTCGGACTCGACAACAGCCCCAGGTGGTGGGTGCGGCGCACCACCTTCGTGTTCGCCTCCGGGAAGGCCAGCACGCGACGCGGATCGGCGTGCCGCCCGAAGGCGCTGTCGAGCGGGACCAGACCGTCGCCGACCAGCCGCTCGGCCACGGGTCGACCCGTTGCCCGGCCACGGCCGCGATCGCGTAGCAGTCGACGCCGTCCGGCAGCGGCAGCGGAGTGCGCGTATCGTGGCCGTGCGCGAAGCGGTCGCGCCCCTGCCAGTCCTCGTCCAGCAAACTGCCGTGGCGCAGGTCGGTGACCCCGGCGCTACGAATCTTGCCGAGACGGGCAAACGGCGCCGTGTAGGGGCTGACGCCGAGCACCTCGTCGACCCAGTTGCCGCCGCGCTCGAGCGGCGCGCCGTGGTGCGGCGTGCCGAGGAACACGATCGCGCGCAACCGGGACGGCCAGTCGGCGCCGCCCGCCCGCCCGTAGTGCACGGCACTGCGCGCGACCAGTCCGCCCATGCTGTGCGCGACGATCGTCAGACGCGTCGGCGGCACCGGCCATGCGCGCAGCAACTCGTCGAGCAGCGCGGCGAGCCGGCGACCGTTGAGCGACACGTGCAGCCCGGAGTTGTAGCGCAGGTAGACCGGGGTCGCGGCCAGCGCCGCGCCGAGCCGACGGCCGTGGTCGTGATCGTCGCGCTGCCACTGCAGGTCGCTCATGCACAGGCCGTGGATCATCAGCAGCACGTGCCCGCGCGCATGGGGGAGGCTGCGCGCGAGCGCTTCGCGCGTGAGTTCGAGCGCCAGTCCGTCGCGCCGCAGCCGCATCGGCAGCGCCAGCGGATTGCCGTTGCGCTCGAGGTAGTCGCCCAGCACGCCGTTGAGCGCCGCCAGCACCTGGTCGCGCCCCGGCCACTGGACGCCGTCGCCCAGCAAAGGCTGCAGCAGGCCGAGCGCGCCATCCAGGCCGCTGCCGACCACCCGCGCGACGCCACGCACGGTGCCGTAGACGGCGCCGGTCAGACCGCCGGCGCGGGCTGGCGCAGGCGCGCCCAGCGGCGGCGACAGGCGTCCGATCGCGCTGTGCACCGCCTCGACCAGAGCCGTGATGCCGAGTGTCGCCGCGATCGCGAGGCGCCCCGCGCCACGCACATCGGAGGCAAGTCCTTCGTCCGCCATCGTCGATCTCCATTCGCGGATCCGAACCGCCCCGGGACGGGCGGAGCGACCGCGAAGCGGTCGATGGTACGGCCGCGCTGCTGGCCGGGCCTCGACGGCAGCCGCGATTAGAGGCGCGGCTCGACTTCCGGACAGCGCACCGCGCGCGCGAGCCCGCCGTGCGCGTCGAGCAGGCGCTCGCGCCAGGCCGCCACCGGATCGTCCGGCGCGAGCAGTTCGAACGGGCTGCAGACCCGCGCCCACTGCAGGCTGCCGAACACGATGTAGTCGGTGTACGCCAGCGACTCGCCGCCGACGAAGGGCTGGCGGGCAAGCGTCGTGCGCAGCGGCTGCAGCAGGTCGCGGAACGCGCCGAGACGCTGTTCGCGCCCGGCCTGGACCTGCTCGAGCGTGCGCCCGAAGCGCTGCTCGCGGCTCCTGCGGAAGTATTCCTGGTCGACCGGACGCAGCCGGTCGTGCACGTCGACGATCACCAGCGGCAGGATCGCCGGGTTCAGCGCAGTGTCCGCCCACTGGTTCACGAAGCAGGCCGCCGCCCGGCCGCCCGCGCCGCCGAACAGCGACGGACGGTCCGGCCAGTTGTCCTCGAGCCAGTTCGCGATCGCCCACGAGTCGGCGACGAAGCTGTCGCCGTCGACCACCACCGGCACCTTGCCTTGCCCCGAGAAGACCAGACGGTCGGTCTCGGTGAAGCGCCACGGCAGGGTCTCGACGTCGAGCCCTTTGTGCGCGATCGCCATCCGCGCCCGCCAGCAGAAAGGGCTGAAGCGGTGCGAAGGGTCGGCTCCGGCGAGGTCGTAGAGCTTCAGCACCGAACTCAGTCCTTCGGCCCGTGCGCGACGCCGGCCTGCATCAACCGCTGCACCTCGGTATCGGCCATGCCGAGCAGCGACTTCAGCGTGTCGGCGGTGTGCTCGCCCAGACGCGGCGACGGCGTGCGCACCGCACCCGGGGTCTTCGACAGGCGCACCGGCACGCCGACGACCTGCACGTGGCCGGCCCGCGGATGCTCCATCTCGACCAGCGCGCCGCGCGCCTTGACCTGCGGATGCTCGACCAGCTGCTCGATGTTGTTGATCGCGCCGACCGGCACGCCGACCTCCAGCAGGATCCGCTCCCAGTCCTCGTAGCTTTTGGTCAGGAACACCTCCTGCAGGATGGCGATCAGCGCATCGCGGTTCTGCGCGCGCTCGCGGTTGGAGCGGAAGCGCGGATCGTCGGTGAGGTCGGGGCGGCCGATCGCCGGGCAGAAGATCTTCCACAACTTTTCGCTGCCGACCGCCAGAGCCAGGTCGCGCGTCTTCGTGCGGAACGTCTGGTACGGCAGCAGCGCCTTGTACGCGGTGCCCATCGGCAGCGGCAACTCGCGGTCGCGCAGGTACGAGCCGATCATCACGCCGAGCAGCGACATCTGGCCTTCGAGCATGGACACGTCGATGCTCTGGCCTTCGCCGGTCTTCTCCTTCACGCGCAGCGCCATCAGGATGCCGAAGGCGGCGTACATGCCGGCGGTCAGGTCGGCGATCGACACGCCGCAGCGCACGCCGCGACCGCCCTCCTCGCCCGTCACGCTGATCATGCCGCTCTCGGCCTGCAGGATCAGGTCGAGCGCCGCGCGCTCGCGGTACGGCCCGTCCTGGCCGAAACCCGACACCGAGCAGTAGATGATGCCGGGGTTGCGCGCCTTCGCGGCCTCGTAGCCGAGGCCGAGCTTCTCGAGTGCGCCGGGACGGTAGTTCTCGAGCACGATGTCGGCCTTCTCGACCAGCTTGAAGAACAGCTCCTTGCCCTCGGGCTTCTTCAGGTCGATCGCAGATGCCCTTCTTGTTGCGGTGCAGGCTGACGAAGTACGAAGTCTCGCCGCCCGGCATCGGCACGCCCCAGGCGCGCGCGATGTCGCCCGCTCCGGGCGTCTCGAGCTTGATCACGTTGGCGCCGTAGTCGGCGAGCATGGTCGAGCAGTGGGGTCCGGCCAGCGCGTGCGACAGGTCGAGCACGGTGACGCCTTCGAGCGGCATTTTCATCGTTGGAAAGTCCTTCGTGTGATTGCGCCGGCGCCTCCCCGGCTTGCGGTCGATGTTAACTGTTCATCGCGGAACGGGCAGAATCCCCGGCCATGCGCAAGCAAGCCTCCGTGCTGATCGACGGCCTGAAGACGGTCGCCTCGCAGCTGATCGTTCTGCACCACCTGATCGCCTACGGGCCGCTGCCGGGTGTACTGCGCACGGTCGCTCCGGGACCCGTCGACTGGCTGTACGACTACGGCCGGATGGCGGTGCAGGTGTTCCTGGTGATCGGAGGCTTCCTCGCCGCGCGCACGCTGGCGGCGAGTCTGGCCACGCCCGGCGCGTCGCTGGCGCGCCTGGTCGCCGGACGGTACCTGCGCCTGGCGCTGCCCTTCCTCGCCGCGATGCTGGTGGCGATCGCCGCCGCCGCCTGGGCGCGTCCCTGGCTCGACGCAGACTTCGTGCCGGCGGCGCCGACCTGGGCGCAGTGGTGGGCGCACGTCGCGCTGCTGCACGGTGTGCTCGGGTTCCCGTCGCTGTCGGCCGGGGTCTGGTACGTGGCGATCGACTTCCAGCTGTTCGTGCTGTTGGCGCTGCTGTGCCGGGCGGGTGGCGTGTGGCCGGATGGCGCGCCCGCAAGCGGAGCGCGCGCCACCGCCACCGGCCGCGCGGATGGCACGAGCGCCGGCACCCGCGGCCCGCGCCCATCCGGGCGCACCATCGTGCTGGTCGCGCTGTGCGCCGCCGCGTCGCTGTTCCTGTTCAACCGCGCGCCCGATCTCGACAACTGGGCGATCTACTTCTTCGCCGCCTATGGCATGGGTGCGCTGGTGCAGTGGGCGGGCAACGGGCGCCGGCTCGCGGCGACCGTGGCGGCGATCGGCGCCGTCGTCGTGCTGGCGCTGATCGTCGACTTCCGCACGCGCATCCTGCTGGCCTTCGCCACCGCCGCCGCACTGGCGTGGTCGACCGCGCGGCCGCGCGCAGCGGGCCGCCTCGGCCCCGTCCTGCGCGCCTTCTCCGACAGCTCCTATGCACTGTTCCTGATCCACTTTCCGGTCTGCATGGCGGTGGTCGCGCTGTACGTGCGCAGCGGCGCGAACGGACCGGGGGCCGCCCTCGGTGCGCTGGTGCTGGCCTGGCTTGCCAGCAATCTCGCGGGCTTCGCGTTCCATCGCTGGGTCGAGCAACCAGCCCTCGGACGATTCGCGATCGGCGCGACACGACGCGTACCTGGCTAGGTGGCGCGCCGTCGCACCGCCGCCGCTCTCTGCGGCGCCGCAACATCGCCGATCCCGCGACGCACCCGGCAGGTCCTTTGATAGCATCGACGGTTTAGCGAACCCTCAACGGAGACTGGACATGGCAGAGGCATACATCGTCGCAGCGGCCCGCACCGCGGGCGGCAGCAAGGGCGGCCGGCTGTCCGGCTGGCATCCGGCCGACCTGGCCGCGCAGGTCCTCGAACGCGCTGGTCGACCGGACCGGCGTCGATCCCGCGCTGATCGACGACGTGATCATGGGCTGCGTCGGCCAGGCCGGCGAACAGGCGATCAACATCGCGCGCAACGCGGTGCTGGCGTCGAAGCTGCCCGAGAGCGTGCCCGGCGACCTCCGTCGACCGCCAGTGCGGCTCGTCGCAGCAGGCGCTGCACTTCGCCGCGCAGGCAGTGATGTCGGGCACGATGGACATCGTCGATCGCCGCCGGCGTCGAGAGCATGAGCCGCGTGCCGATGGGCCTGCCCGGCCTCGCTGCCGGCCAAGAACGGCTTCGGCACCTACATGAGCCCGGAGATGCAGGCGCGCTACCCCGGCATCCAGTTCAGCCAGTTCACGGGCGCCGAAATGATCGTCAAGAAGTACGGCCTGACCAAGGACGCAGCTCGACCAGTTCGCGCTTCGAGAGCCACCAGCGCGCGATCGCCGCGACCAAGGCGGGCGCGTTCGAGCGAGGAGATCGTCCCGGTCGAGATCGAGCTGCCGACGGCACGAAGCGAGATGCACACGATGCGACGAAGGCATCCGCTTCGACGCCACGCTCGACGGCATCCGCGGCGTGAAGCTGCTGCAGGAAGGCGGCGCGCTGACCGCGGCCACGTCCAGCCAGATCTGCGACGGCGCATCGGGCGTGATGGTCGTCAACGAGCGCGGCCTGAAGGCGCTGGGCGTCCAGCCGCTGGCGCGCATCCACCACATGTCGCTGCATGGGCCACGATCCGGTGATCATGCTCGAGGCGCCGCTGCCCGCGACCGATGCGCGCGCTGAAGCGCGCCGGCATGACGATCGACGACATCGACCTGTTCGAAGTCAACGAAGCCTTCGCGTCGGTGCCGGTGGCCTGGCTGCAGTGCACGGGTGCCGATCCCGCGCGGCTGAACGTCAACGGCGGCGCGATCGCGCTCGGCCACCCGCTGGGCGGCTCGGGCACCAAGCTGATGACCACGCTGATCCACGCGCTGAAGCAGCGCGACAAGCGCTACGGCCTGCAGACGATGTGCGAAGGCGGCGGCCTGGCCAACGTGACGATCGTCGAGCGGCTCTGATCGCGAAGCACGCCGGCCGGCGTCGCGGGTGACCGCGGCGCGGTACGATGGATCAGAGGCCTGCGGCACTCGCCGCAGGCCCTTTTCGTTTGACGGTGTGCGCGCGGTTCAGCGAGGCGATGCGGCGAGCGCGAACGCCAGCGCCGCACCGTGCAGCATCGCCGCGCCGATCGTGGCGCGGATCGCAGGAGCCAGACGGTCGGGTTGTTCCGCATCGCGCAGCAACCGGCGCGCTGCCGCCAGCGACAGCGGCAGCGCGGCCAGTGCGGCGAGTGCCGCCGCCGGCAGCATGCCGCTCGCCACCGCCAGCACCAGCCCGCCATGGGCGAGCAGCACCGCGACGGCGTAGCCCCAGCGCGCGCGCCGCGCCCCCAGCCTGACCACCCAGTGATGCTTGCCCGCCTGCGCGTCCGCCCGCCGGTCGGGAAACTGGTTGATGTACAGGATGTTCGTCACCAGCAGCGCGTACGGCGCCACCGCGACCAGCGGCTCGAGGGACAGCGCTCGTCGCTGGACCAGGTCGCTGCCGACGGCCAGCAGCGCGAACCCGGCCCAGACGCAGGGTTCGCCCAGCCCGCGGCTGTTGAGCCTGAACGGTCCGACCGAATAGGCCCAGCCGATGAACAGCCCCACGACGCCGACCCCGAGCAGCAGCGGCGTCGCGACCGCGCTGAGCCAGAGCCCCGCCACGACCACCAACGCGAACAGGACGCCCGCGAAGCGGCGCATCTGCGCCAGATCCAGCACACCGTTCTGGATGAAGCGGCTGCCGCCGGTGAACGGGAACACCCGGTCGGTGTTTGCCGCGTCGCTGCCGTTCAATGCATCGGCGCAGTCGTTGATCACGTTGACGCCCGCATGCGCGACCAGCGCGAACAGCAGCGCGACGAGGGCGCTGGCGGCATCCAGCGGCGCGCCGCCGCGTGCCGCCGTCGCCAGCCCGATCAGGCAGGCGAACAGCGTGACGCCGAGGAACGCCGGCCGCGTCGCCAGCAGGTAGCGCTGCAACGGGTTGCGCAGCAGGGCCAGGGTCGGTTCTACGGGCGGCACGTGAGGCTCTCTTCGGTCGGATCAGTGATTTCGCTGTGCGCAATTTCGCTACTGTATGCGATGTGGCACCATCGTCGACTGGAGAGACACCACACCGAAACGAGAGATTTCATGGAACTGAACAGCGAAGTCGTCCACACCCCGCCCCGCCCCGCCGCGACGATCGTGCTGCTGCGCGACGCCGACGCCGGCCTCGAGGTCTTCATGATCAAACGCAGCGGTCTGTCGGACGTCCTCGGCGACGCCTACGTGTTTCCGGGCGGAAAGGTCGACAGCAACGACGCAAGCGAAGGCGTGCTCGGGCGCCTGGACACGCCGGTCGAGCACCTGCATCGCGCGCTGGGCGAACCCGAGATCGACACGGCGACCGCCGCCGGACTGTTCGTTGCGGCGCTGCGCGAAACCTTCGAGGAGGCCGGTCTTCTGCTGTCCCCGGGCATCACCGATCCGCGGATGCGCGAGGCGACGGCGGCCGCGCGCGAGGGGCTGTCGTTTGCGGACGTGCTCGATCGCTTCGGGCTCGAACTGGCGGTCAGCGGACTCGCCCCCTGGTCGCGCTGGATCACGCCGAAGATGCCTTCGGTGATGCGCAAGCGCTTCGACACCCGCTTCTTCGTCGCTTCGGTGCCGCAGGGCCTGGAACCGGTGCACGACGACCACGAGGCGACGCACAGCGAATGGGTGCGGCCGCGCCAGGCGCTGGAGCGCTACCGCGACCAGGAGATCGACCTCGCCCCGCCGCAGATCCAGAGCCTCGCGCACCTCGCGCGCCACCGCTCGGTGGCCGACGTGATCGCCGAAGCCCGCCGACGCCTGCCGCCGGTGGTGCGCCCCGAGCCTTTCGAGGAAAACGGCGCCCGCGTGCTGACCTACCCGGGCGACCCCCGGCATTCGGAACGCGAACGCGCCCTGCCCGGCCCAACCCGGCTGATTCACCGCGCCGGCCGCTTCGAGCCGATCGAAGGTTTCGAGGCCTTCTTCGCCTGAAGAGGATGGCCGACCGCATGCAGTCAGCGCCCGGAACGCTGCGCTACGCACACGGCATCACCGCGATCGACTCGGGCTACGTGCGCCCGATGCTCGACGCGATCCACCTCGTCGAGGAAGACGGCCGCGTCGCAGTCGTCGACAGCGGCTGCAACGCATCGGTGCCGCGGGTGCTCGACGCGCTCGCCGCGATCGGGCTCGATGCCGGCCGGGTCGACTGGATCCTGCTGACCCACGTCCACCTCGACCACGCCGGCGGCGCCGGTCTGCTGCTGCGATCGTGTCCGAATGCGCGGGTCGCGGTGCACCCGCGCGGCGCGCGCCACATGACCGATCCGTCGCGGCTGATGGCCGGAACGATCGCGGTCTACGGCGAGGAAGCCGCGCGGCGCATGTACGGCGAGATCGTGCCGATCCCGGCGCAGCGCATCGTCGAGGCCCGCGAAGGCGACCGGCTGCAGCTGCGGCGAGCGCGTGTTCGCGGTGCTCGACACGCCGGGGCACGCGCGGCACCACGTCTGCTACCACGACCTGAAATCGAACAGCGTGTTCGTCGGCGACACCTTCGGGCTGTCCTATCGCGAGCTCGACGACGGCGATCGCCAGGCGATCTTCCCGGCGACCACGCCGGTGCAGTTCGAGCCCGATGCGCTGCGGGCGTCGATCGACCGTCTGGTGGCGATGGCACCCGACGCGCTGTTCCTGACGCACTACGGCCGCGTTCACGAAGTCGCGCGGCTCGCGGTCAGGCTGCGGCGGATGGTCGATGCCTTCGAGGCCCTCGCGCGCGAACACGCTTCGGCGGGCGCACGGCGCACCGAACTGCTGTGCGCGGGGGTGCGGCGGGTGCTGCTGGACGAGGCGCGCGATCAGCACTGGCCCCTGACCACGGAGCAGGTCCTGGAACTGTTCCGCGACGACGTCCCGCTCAACGCGGCGGGGCTGGAGTCCTGGCTCGACGCGCGCTGAGGCTCGACGCCCCTCCGGTCGGTCACGGTGCGGGCTACACCCCCAGCACGTGACAACCGGCGATCGCCCGGTCGTCGCCCAGCACGATCAGCGCGAACAGCCACTCGTCGAGCGTCGACGCGAGCGAGGTGCGGCGCGCCAGCAGCGGCGTCGCGGTCGGATCCAGCACGACGAAGTCGGCCTCCATGCCCGGAGCCAGGTTGCCGATCCGGTCGTCGAGCCGCAGCGCGCGCGCGCCGCCCAGCGTGTGCCGGAACCACAGCGTCTGCGGCGCCAGCGTGACGCCCTTCAGGCGCGCCACCTCGTAGGCCGCGAGCATGGTGCGGAACGGCGAGAAGGAAGTGCCGCCCCCGACGTCGCTCGCCAGCCCGTACTGGAAGCCCGCGGCATGCGCGGCGTCGAAGTCGAACAACCCGCTGCCGAGGAACAGGTTCGAGGTCGGGCAGACGGCAGCGGCGGCCCCGCTGTCGGCGAGCCGGGCGCGATCCGTCGCGGTCGAGGTGGATGCAGTGCGCATAGACCGCGCGCGGGCGCAGCAGGCCGGCGCGGTCGTAGACGTCGAGATAGCTGCGCGCCTGCGGGAACAGTGAGCGCGCCCAGGCGATTTCGTCCAGATTCTCGGCGACGTGGCTCTGGATCCAGACGCCGGGATGTGCGCGCGCCAGCTCGGCGGCCCCGGCCATCTGGCGCTCGCTGCACGCGGGCGCGAAGCGTGGCGTGAGCGCATAGCCGAGCCGGCCGCTGCCGTGCCAGCGACCGATCAGCGCCTCGCAATCGACCAGGCTGCGCTCGGTGTCGTCGCGCACCGCATCCGGGCTGTGCCGGTCCATCAGGCACTTGCCCGCCACCATGCGCAGACGCCGCGCGGCGGCTTCGGTGAAGAACGCGTCGACCGACTCCGGGTGCGAGGTGCAGTAGACCATCGCGGTGGTCACACCGTTGCGCCGCAGTTCGTCGAGGAACAGCGACGCGACGGTGTGCGCATGTTCCGGATCGTCGAAGCGGGACTCGGCCGGATAGGTGTAGCGCTCGAGCCAGGGCAGCAACCCGTCGGCGGGCGACGCGATCACGTCGAGCTGCGGGTAATGCACGTGCAGGTCGACGAAGCCGGGCGCGATCGTGCGACCCGGCAGCGCCGTGCACGGCACGCCGGCATGCCGCGCCAGCAGCGCCGGCGCATGCCCGGCGTCGACGACCAGACCGTCCTCGACCACCAGCAGCGCATCGTCGATGCGCTCGAGCCGGTCGCCGTCGGTGAAGCGCAGCAAACCGGCACGGTACGCGATTCTCATGCGCCGCCCTCGCGCCTTTTCCTGGTCGGTCAGCGCGGCAGCCGCCCCTGCACGCCCTGGACGTAGTAGTCCATGCGGTTCAGCGCGTCGTCGCCCATCGCCCCGGCCTCCTGCCGGACCTTGCCGTCGCTGTCGGCGATGCGGCCCGCGAACGGATGGAAGCGACCGGCAGCGATGTCGGCCTTGCGCGCGTCGACCCGCTTGCGCAGATCGGCCGGCACCGCGGCGCCGAACGGCGCCAGGTCGATGAAGCCGTCGCGGATGCCGCCCCAGATGCCGGACGACTTCCAGCGCCCGTCGATCACGCTGCGGGTGACGTCGGTGTAGTAGCGCCCCCAGTGGTGCGTGACGGCCGTCAGGTGCCCCTTCGGTCCGAAGCGCGACATGTCGCTGTGGTAACCGACCGACCAGCGCCCCTTCTCTTCGGCGGTCTGCACGACGGCGGTCGAGTCGGTGTGGTGCGTCAGCACGTCGGCGCCCTGGTTGATCAGCGCGGTCGCGGCGTCGCGCTCGCGGCCCGGGTCGTACCAGGAACTCGTCCAGACCACCTTCACCTCCGCCTTCGGATTGACCGCGCGCATGCCCAGCGTGAACGCGTTGATCCCCTGCAGCACCTCCGGGATCGGAAAGGCCGCGACATAGCCCGCGACGTTGCTGCGGGTGGTGCCACCGGCGACCATGCCGGCGAGGTAGCGGCCCTCGTAGAAGCGCGCGTTGTAGAAGCCCATGTTCGGCGCGGACTTGTAGCCGGTCGCGTGCTCGAAGATAGTGTCCGGGAACTGGCGCGCGACCTTCAGCGTCGGTTCCATGTAGCCGAAACTGGTCGTGAAGATGAGCTTGTTGCCTTGTGTCGCCAGGTCGCGGATCACGCGCTCGGCATCGGCACCCTCGGCGACGTTGGCGACGACGCTGACCTTCACGCGGGCGCCCAGCGCCTTCTCCATCTCGAGGCGCGCGGCATTGTGCTGGTGGGTCCAGCCGGCCTCGGAGATCGGCGAGACGTAGACGAAGCCGACCTTCAGCGGCTCGGCCGCACCGGCGGGCTGAGCGGCCTGCGGCCGCGCCGGTGACTGGGGCTGGGGCTGGGGCTTGGGCTGCGTCTGGGCGTACGCCGCAGCGGGCACTGCAAGGGACGTCGTCGCGGCGAACAGCGCCGCAATGAGGTTTTTGAACATGGTTTTCCTCGACATGGCTCCGTGAGGGAACACCACGCGCCGCTGGAGCGGAACGACGCAGGTGCCTGCATCGACGGTGACGGCCGGACTGTGACCGCACTAACAGAGCCGACGCCGGGGACCCGGCAGGCGGCGCACACTGCGGCGCGCATTGTAGCCCCCGGGCCGACACGGTTACTCAGCCGACGAAGCGCGCGAACACGTCGTCGAGCTGCGCACTCCAGCGCGCCCGCGTCGCGTCGTCGACGAACGCAGCCTCGAAGCTGTTGCGCGCCAGCGCGTAGGCATCGGCGCCGTCGAGCGGCAGCGCGGCGAAGGTCTCGAGCAGATTCTCGTTCAGGTAGCCGCCGAAGTAGGCAGGGTCGTCGCTGTTCACGGTGACCACCAGACCGGCCCGCAGCAGACCGCGCGAGGTTGTGGCGCGCGAGGTCCGGGAACACTTTCAGGCGCACGTTCGACAGCGGGCACACCGTCAGCGGAACGCGGGCGCGCGCCAGGCGCTCGACCAGGGCCGGATCCTCGACGCAGCGCACGCCGTGGTCGATGCGCTCGGCCTTCAGCACGTCGAGGGCGCCCTCGATGTATGCGGGCGGCCCCTCCTCGCCGGCGTGTGCGACGACGTGCAGGCCGAGCTCTCGGCAGCGGGCGAAGACGCGGGCGAACTTCTCGGGCGGGTTGCCGCGTTCGCCGGAGTCGAGCCCGACGCCGATGAAGTGCCGGCGGAACGGCAGGGCCTGCTCGAGCGTCTCGAAGGCCTGCTCCTCGCTCAGGTGCCGCAGGAAGCACATGATCAGCGCGGCACCGATGCCGTGGCGCGCACGCGCGCGCTCGATTGCCCGCGTCAGTCCCGCGATCGCGACCCCGACCGGCACGCCGCGCCCGGTGTGCGTCTGCGGATCGAAGAACATCTCGACGTGCACGATGCCGTCGGCGACGGCGCGCTCGAGATAGGCGCTCGCCATGTCCTCGAAGTCGCGCTCGGTCAGCAGCACCGCCGCTCCCGCGTAGTACAGGTCGAGGAACGACTGCAGGTCGGTGAAGTGGTAGGCTCGCCGCAGCGACGCGACGTCCGGCCAGTCGAGCTTCAGTCCGTTGCGCTCGGCCAGCGCGAAGATCAGTTCCGGCTCGAGCGAGCCCTCGATGTGCAGGTGCAGCTCGGCCTTGGGCATCGCGGCGAGCAGCGCGGGCAGGCGCGCGCGGTCGATCCGCGACAGGGTTTCGGAGGTGAAGCGGGGTGCGCTCAGCATTCGGTCACTCCCCGGCACGGAAGGGCCGGCCCAGCGAGGCGGGCATGTTGACACGAATCCAGGCCGGATTGCGTGCGATGAGCGCGAGCACGGCAATCGTCGCCACGTACGGCAGCATCGACATGAACTGGCTGTCGACCTGCACCCCGAGCCCCTGCAGATGAAGCTGGAGCATCGTCACGCCGCCGAACAGGTAGGCACCCAGCAAGACGCGCGCCGGCCTCCAGGTGGCGAAGGTGGTCAGCGCCAGCGCGATCCAGCCGCGCCCCGCAACCAGCCCTTCCACCCACAGCGGCGCATGGACCACCGACAGATAGGCCCCCGCGACACCGCAGATCGCGCCGCCGAAAGCCACCGCTGCGAGGCGCACGGCGCGCACCGGATAGCCGAGCGCGTGCGCCGATTCCGGGCTCTCGCCGATCGCGCGCAGCACCAGCCCGCTGCGGGTGCGGTACAGGAACCACGCGCACGCGATCGTCAGCAGGACGGCGGCGTACACCATCGGATGCTGGCGGAACAGTGCGGGCCCCAGCAGCGGAACCTGTTCGAGAACGGGGATGCCGGAGGGGCCGCGTTCGGCGAGCTTTCGTCCGACGTAGCCGATGCCGAGGAAGGCCGACAGGCCGCCGCCCAGCAGCGTCAGCGCGAGGCCCGTCGCGTACTGGTTGGTCCCGAGCCAGATGACCAGCACTCCGAAGACAGTCGCCGCCGCCGCCCCCGCCAGGGCACCGGCGCCGAACGCGAGCAGGTCGCTGCCGGTGTGGAATGCGACGGCGAAACCGGCCACCGCGGCCAGCAGCATCATCCCCTCGGCCCCCAGGTTCAGCACGCCGACCTTCTCGTTGACCAGCAGGCCGAGCCCGGCCAGCGCCAGCGGCGTGCCGGCGGCCAGGGTCGCGGCGATCAGCAGCGCGATCTCGTTCACGCCGGGCGCCCCACGCGGATGCGCTGGTGCACCAGCGTGTCGCAGGCCAGCAGCGCCATCAGCAGCATTCCCTGGAAGACGCCGGTCAGCGCCGGCGGCAGCCCGAGGCGCGACTGCGCCAGCTCGCCGCCGATCACGAACATCGACAGCAGGATCGCGCCGAACACGCATCCGAGCGGATGCAGTCGTCCGACGAATGCGACGATGATCGCCGTGAAGCCGTAGCCGGTGGACACGTGCGGCGTCAGCTGCCCGAGCGGGCCCGCGGCCTCCATCGCGCCGGCGAGCCCGGCCAGGCCGCCCGAGGCGAGCAGCGCCGTCCACAGCGCGCTGCGCGACGAGTAGCCCGCGTAACGCGCGGCCAGCGGCGCCATCCCGCCGACCTGCAGCTGGAACCCGCGCAGGTGCCGGAACATGAACGCCCAGGCCGCGACGACGAGGCCCAGCGCCAGCAGCGCGCCGACGTGCAGGCGCGACGCCGGCACCAGCACCGGCAGCAGCGCGAAGGTCTCGAACGAGCGGGTCTGCGGAAAGTTGAAGCCCTGCGGGTCCTTCCAGGGCCCGAACACCAGATACGACAGCAGCAGCTGCGCGACGTACACCAGCATCAGGCTGACCAGGATCTCGCTGGCGTTGAACCGGTCGCGCAGCAGCGCCGTGATCGCGGCCCAGAATGCGCCTGCCGCGATGCCCGCGAGCAGCACCGCCGACACGACCAGGATCGGCGAGCCGGACGCGCCGTGCACGGTCGCCCACAGCGCGACGCCCCCGCCGGCGATCGCGCCGAGCAGGAACTGTCCCTCGGCGCCGATGTTCCAGACGTTCGAACGGAAACACAGCGACAGCCCGAGCGCGCACAGCACCAGCGGGCGTGGCTTTCAGCCCGAGCTCGGCGAGCGCGTGGCGGTCCTTCAGCGGCTCCCACAGGAACACCGACAGGCCCTGCGCGACGTCCTTTCCGAGCAATGCGAACAGCAGCGCCGCGATCGCCACCGTGATCAGCAGCGCAAGCGCCGGCGAGCCGACCAGCATGAGGCGCGAAGCGGCCGCACGGGCCTCGAGACGGATCACGAGCGCGTCTCCGCGACCGCGCCGGGCCACAACCCGCTCATCCATTCGCCGATCTGCTCGACCCGCGCCGACGCCGTGTCGAGCGAAGGCGACAGGCGTCCGCGCGAGATCACGTGCAGCCGGTCGCTGACCTCGAACAGCTCGTCGATCTCCTCGGACACCACCAGCACCGCGCAGCCCGCGTCGCGCAGCGCTGAGCAGTTCGGCGCGGATCTGCGCCGCCGCGCCGACGTCCACGCCCCAGGTGGGCTGGGCGACGACCAGCACCCGGGGGGCGGCGTCGATCTCGCGCCCGACGATGAACTTCTGCAGATTGCCGCCCGACAGGCTGGCGGCGAGCGCCTGCGGCCCGGCCGCGCGCACCCGGAAGCGGTCGATGATCGCCGCGGCGATCGCGTCGAGCCGCGCGGCGCGGATCCACCCGCCCGCGCCGACCGTGTCCGGTCCGCGACGGGTCAGCAGCACGTTGCGCGACAGCGACAGGGCCGGCACCGCGCCGCGCCCCAGTCGTTCCTCGGGTACGAAGTGCAGCCCGAGCGCGCGCCGCCGCGCCGGGCCGGAATCGCCGATCGGCGCATCGAACAGCCGCACC
Organism: uncultured beta proteobacterium; assembly: GCA_963849015.1. Taxonomy (GTDB): domain Bacteria; phylum Pseudomonadota; class Gammaproteobacteria; order Burkholderiales; family Burkholderiaceae_E; genus Quisquiliibacterium. Next base: position 649,329 of record CAWKFK010000006.1, on the reverse strand, counting down.
GCGTCGGCCGGCGCGCAGCGGGTCTCTCCCGACAACGCCGCCAGCAGCTCCTGCTGGCCGTTGCCGGAGACGCCGGCGATGCCGACGATCTCCGCGCCGTGCAGGTCGAGATCGATCGCCTGGAGCGGCACGCCGAACGGGTCGCCACTGGGCAAGGCTCAGCGACCGCACCTGCAGCGCCAGCGCGCCCGGGCGCGACGGCTGCCGCGTCGGCCGCGCCGGCTCGGCGCCGATCATCAGGCGCGACAGGCTGGCGTTGGTCTCGCGCGCCGGATCCACCGTGCCGGTCACGCGCCCGCCGCGCAGCACGGTGCAGCGATGGCACAGGCTGCGGATCTCGTCGAGCTTGTGGCTGATGTACAGCACGCTGCAACCGGTAGCCGCCAGGTGCCGCAGCGTGACGAACAGCTGCTCGACGGCCTGCGGCGTCAGCACCGAGGTCGGCTCGTCGAGGATCAGCAGCCTCGGCCCGGTGAGCAGCGCGCGCACGATCTCGACGCGCTGTCGCTCGCCGACCGAGAGCGTGTGCACGGGACGCTCGGGCTCGAGCGACAGGCCGTACTCGGCCGCCTTGTCGCGGATGCCCTTGCGGACCGCACCGAGGTCGGCGTTGCGCGGCAGGCCGAGCAGCACGTTCTCGGCGACGGTCAGCGAATCGAACAGCGAGAAATGCTGGAACACCATCGAGATGCCCAGCGCGCGCGCCTCGGCCGGGCTGGCCGGGCGCAGCGGCGAACCGTCCCAGTGCATGGCCCCGGAATCGGCGCGCACCGCACCGTAGATGATCTTCATCAGGGTCGACTTGCCGGCCCCGTTCTCGCCGAGCACTGCGTGGATCTCGCCCGGCGCGACCTCGAGCGACACACCGTCGTTGGCGACCACCGACGGGTAACGCTTGGTGATTCCCTCGAGCTGCAGTCGGGGCTGGGCCATGGTGAAAAAGGATGATACTTGACGGGTCGCGGCCTTACGCGCCCGTTGCCGGCATGGACCGCGCGCAATGACGCCGGCGCGATCCGTGCGATGCCCAACCCGAACCGGCCATGTACCAGTCCCGTCCGATCCGCATCATCCGCAAAGCTCGCGTGCACGAGATCGCGGCGACAGCGCCACAGCGCACCCTGCTCGACTGGCTGCGCGATCCGGCGAATCCGCTCGGCGCCTCGCGCGGCACCAAGGAGGGATGCAACCAGGGCGACTGCGGCGCGTGCACCGTGGTGATCGCCGCGCTGGAAGGACAGGAACTGCGCTTCCGCGCGATCAACGCCTGCATCCGCCCGCTCGCCTCGCTCGACGGCTGCGCGCTGTGGACGGTCGAGGACCTGCGCGCCCTGGCCGCGCCGGGGCAGGCCCTGCACCCGGTGCAGCAGGCGATGGTCGACCACCATGCGTCGCAATGCGGCTTCTGCACGCCGGGCTTCGTGATGTCGCTGTTCGCCGAATATCAGCAGCGGCTGCATCGCGGAATTGCGCCGGCTCCGGACCGGGCGCGCGCGCTCGAGGTCCTGAGCGGCAACCTGTGCCGCTGCACCGGCTACCGGCCGATCCTCGATGCCGCCCTGCACCTCGGCGACTATCCCGAGGCCCAGGTCGACGAAACCACGCTGCGCGAGCAGCTCGCGGCGATCGCACCGACCGCGTCGGCTTCGTTCGATGCGCCCGAAGGAAGCTTCGTTCGCCCGGCCACGATGCCCGACCTGCTCGACGAGCGGCGCGGCCACCCGCAGGCGACGATCGTCGCGGGCGCCACCGACGCCGGCCGGCAGATCAGCGGGGAGCTGCGGCACTTCGGCCGGCTCGTCGACGTGACGGCGATACCCGATCTGCGCGCGATCGAACGCGCCGGCGGCGAGACCCGGTTCGGCGCGGCGGTCCGGCTGGAGGATGCCTTCGCGGCGCTGGGCAGCACCCGGCCCGAACTGCGTTCATTCCTCGATCGCTTCGGCGGTCTGCCGGTGCGCAATTCGGGAACGCTGGGCGGCAACATCGCGAACGCCTCGCCGGTCGGCGACTCGATGCCGCTGCTCCTCGCGCTCGACGCACGGGTTCGCCTGGAAAGCAGCGGCGACCGGCGCGAGGTACGACTCGACGCGTTCCACACCGGCTACCGGCGCTCGGTGATGCGGCCCGACGAGGTGATCAGCCAGGTGATCGTGCCCGACCCGCACCCCGGCGAACGGTTGCGCACCTACAAGCTGTCCAAACGTTTCGAGGACGACATTTCCGCCGTGTGCCTGGTCGTGGCGTTGCGCATCGAGGACGGCATCATGCGCGCGGTGCGCGTCGCGGCCGGTGGCGTCGCGGAGTCGCCGGCGCGCGCGCCGCGCACCGAGGCCCTGCTGGAAGGCGCACCGTGGTCCGATGCTGCGTTCGCCGCGGCGGCCGCCCAGTTGCGCAGCGAGTTCTCACCGATCGACGACCTGCGCGCCAGCGCGTCCTACCGGCGCGAGGCGCTGGGCAACCTGTTGCTGCGATTCCGCCACGAGATCGACGGCGGCGCGGCCAGTCTCGAATCGCTCGCCAGGCCGGCGCTCGACAGGGTCGCGCCCGACCGGGCGGCGCCCGCACAGCCCTATCCCGCCGACCGATGAGCCGCGCACCCGCCGCCACCGCGCCGGCCGGGGGACGCCCGCTGCCGCACGAGAGCGCCGTTCTGCACGTCACCGGCGAAGCGGTCTACGTCGACGACCTGCCCGAGCTGGATGGCACGCTGCACGCGGCGCCGATCCTGAGTCCGGTCGCCCACGGGCGGCTGATCGGCGTCGACACCGCGGCCGCACTGGCTTGCCCCGGCGTCGTCGCGATCGTGCTGGCGGGCGACATTCCCGGCGACCCGATCCTGGCAACGCCTGCGCACGACGAACCGATCCTGGCGCGCAATACGGTCGAGTACGCCGGCCAGGTGATCGGGCTGGTGATCGCCGATTCGCACCGCACCGCGCGCCGCGCGGCGCGACTCGCGGTCGCGTCGATCGAACCTCTGCCGGCGCTGCTGACGATCGAGCAGGCGCTGGCCGCCGACAGCCACGTGCTGCCGCCCGTTCGCCTGAGCCGGGGCGATGCCGAAGGCGGCGATCGCCGCCGCGCCCCACCGCATCGGCGGCGAACTGCGCAGCGGCGGCCAGGAGCACTTCTACCTCGAGGGCCAGGTCGCCTATGCCGTGCCCGGCGAGCAGCGGAGCTGGCGGATCCATTCGTCGACGCAGCACCCCGGCGAAGTGCAGCACTGGATCGCGAACGCGCTCGGCGTGCCGGCACACGCGGTCACCGTCGAGTGCCGCCGCATCGGCGGCGGCTTCGGCGGCAAGGAGACGCAGGCCGGTCAGGTCGCGGTGTGGGCAGCGATCGCGGCGCATCGCACCGGCCACCCGGTGAAGATGCGGCTGGACCGGGACGACGACTTCATGCTCACCGGCAAGCGGCACGACTTCCTCGCGCGCTACGAGGCCGGTGTCGACGACGACGGCCGGATCCTGGGGCTGAGACTGACGCTGGCCGCGCGCTGCGGATTCTCGGCCGACCTGTCGGGTCCGATCTGCGACCGGGCGGTGTTCCATGCCGACAACTGCTACTGGCTGCCGGACGTCGAGATCGAGTCGCTGCGGCTGCGCACGCACACGCAGTCGAACACGGCCTTCCGCGGCTTCGGCGGCCCGCAGGGCATGCTGGCGATCGAGACGATCATCGGCGAGGTCGCGCGACATCTGGGCCGCGATGCGCTCGACGTGCGCCGCGCGAACTTCTACGGCACGACGACGCGCAACGTCACGCCCTACGGCATGACGATCGAGGACAACATCGTCGAGCCGCTGGTCGATCGGCTGGCACGCGACAGCCGCTACCGTGAACGGCGCGACGCGCTGCTGCGCTGGAACGCCACCAGTCCGCTGATCAAGCGCGGGCTGGCTCTGACGCCCGTCAAGTTCGGCATCTCGTTCACCGCGACCCAGCTCAACCAGGCCGGCGCGCTGGTGCACGTGTACACCGACGGCAGCGTGCTGGTGAACCACGGCGGCACCGAGATGGGCCAGGGTCTGCACACCAAGGTGCTGCAGCTCGTCGCCGACGAGCTCGGCATTCCGGTCGACGCGGTGCGCGCGAGCGCCAGCGACACCTCGAAGATCCCGAATGCGTCGGCGACCGCCGCCTCGTCGGGCACCGACCTCAACGGCCGCGCCGCGCAGTTCGCCGCGCGCGCGATCCGCACGCGCCTGGCCGTGTTCGCGGCCGCGCGCGACGGCGTGCGCGAGGATTCGGTCGAGTTCCGCGGCGGCTTCGCGCGCACGGCGGCACGCACCGAAACCTTCTGCGCGCTGGTGCAACAGGCCCACGAAGCTCGCGTGCAGCTCTGGTCGGAAGGCTTCTACGCGACCCCGAAGATCCACTACGACCGCGACACGCTCACCGGACGGCCGTTCTATTACTTCGTCTACGGCGCCGCCTGCGCCGAGGTCGCGATCGACACGCTGACGGGCGAGTCGCGCGTGCTGGCGGTCGACATCCTGCACGACGCCGGCCGCAGCTTGAACCCGGCGATCGACCGGGGCCAGATCGACGGCGGCTTCGTGCAGGGAATGGGCTGGCTGACCACCGAGGAACTGATCGACGACGACCGGGGCGGGCTCGCGACCCACGCGCCGTCGACCTACAAGATCCCCACCGCCGGCGACGTCCCCGAGCACCTGCGGGTGACGCTGTGGGACCGGCCGAACCGCGAGGACAACGTGTTCGGATCGAAGGCGGTCGGCGAGCCGCCGCTGATGCTGGCGATCTCGGTCCTCGAAGCCCTGCGCGACGCGGTCGCAGCCTGCGCCGGCGCGCACGCGCCCATCCACCTCGACGCTCCCGCGACACCCGAGGCGATCCTGCGCGCCGTCACCCGCGCGCGCGCGCGCCGCTGAACCGAATCGTGTCGTATCGCGGCGCATCAGGGCGGGGGCGAGTCCGGATCCGCTCGGGTTGGGTTAGGCTAGCCGGGCAGCAAGGCAGCGAATCGAACGAAATCAATCACGGAGAACTCACCATGCAGCGCAGGAAATTCCTTGCCCGGGGCGCAGCCGCGGGCGGCCTCGCAGCGGCGATCAGTGCCCCCGCGATCGCGCAGTCGACGCGCCCGGAATCCGCTGGCGTCTGGCCTCCAGCTATCCGAAGAACCTCGACACCCTGGTGGGTGCGGTGCAGCTTTCGCCAAGCGCGTCGGCGAGCTCACCGACGGCCACTTCCAGATCACCGTGCACACCGCGGGCGAAATCGTGCCCGCGCTGCAGGTCGCGGACGCGGTCGGCAACGGCACCGTCGAGATGGGCCAGACCGGATCACTACTTCTACATCGGCAAGGACATGGGGTTCGCCTTCGGCACGGCCATCCCCTGGGGCATGAACAGCCGCCAGCAGAGCGCGTGGATGTATCGCGGCGGCGGGCTCGAACTGATGAACGAGATCTATCGCAAAGTACGGCATCATCGGCTCTGCCGGTCGGCAACACCGGCACGCAGATGGGCGGCTGGTTCCGCAAGGAGATCAAGTCGAAGGCCGACCTCAACGGCCTCAAGATGCGCATCGGCGGCCTCGGCGGCAACGTGCTGCAGAAGCTCGGCGTCGTGCCGCAGCAGCTCGGCGCGGGCGACATCTATCCGGCGCTCGAGAAGGGCGTGATCGACGCCGCCGAATTCGTCGGCCCCTATGACGACGAGAAGCTCGGCCTGTCCAAGGTCGCGACGTACTACTACTACCCCGGCTGGTGGGAAGGTTCAGCGACGCTGATGCTGTACATCGGGCTGAAGGCGTGGGACGCGCTGCCCAAGGACTACCAGGCTGCGATCCAGGCGGCCAGCGCCGAGGCGAATGCCTGGATGACCGCCAAGTACGACGTCGGCAACCCGGCGGCACTGAAGCGGCTGGTCGGCGCGGGCGCGCAGCTGCGCGGCTTCTCGCGGCCCGTCATGGAAGCCTGCTACAAGGCGTCCGAGGAGGTCTACGCCGAGCTCGGTGACAAGAGCCCGGAGTTCCGCAAGATCTACGAACCCTGGTCGAAGTTCCGCGACGAGCAGGTGCTGTGGTTCCGTGTCTGCGAGAACGCGTTCAACACCTTCATGGGCGGCATTCGCAAGGGCACCTGAGGAACGAAGCGCGTGGCCGCGGGTCTCGCGCTCCGCGCCGACGGCGGGCGCTGCGATTCGCTCGAAGGAATCGCGGCGCGCCTGCTCGCCGAGGGGCGGCCGGCCATGCTCGTCGAAGTCGCCGAAGTGCAAGGTTCGACCCCGCGTGGTAACGGCACGCGCATGCTCGTGCCGACTCAGGACGTGTACGGCACCATCGGTGGCGGCCACCTCGAACACGAGGCGATCCGGATCGCCCGGGCGGCATTGGCCGCCGGAGCCGCCGACACCTTCGAGCGGCGCTTCGCGCTCGGGCCGTCGCTGGGTCAGTGCTGCGGAGGATCGCTCGCGCTGCGTTTCGAGCGCCTGAGCCCGCGCCATCTGCGGACGTGGCCGGCGAGGGTGCCGCGCTTCGTTCTGCAGCTGCACGGCGCCGGGCACGTCGCGCGCGCGCTGGTGCGCGCGCTCGAGCCGCTTCCTTGTCTGGTGGACTGGATCGACGAACGGGCCGACGAGTTCGCCGTCGCGCGACGGCTGCGCGGCGATGTGCCCTGGCCGGCGCACATCGGCATCGAGTGCACGGATTCGCCGCCGGCCGAGGTCGCGCGGGCGCCGCGTGGCGCGATGTTCCTGGTGATGACCCACAGCCACGCCCTCGACTTCGCGATCTGCGAGGCGGTGCTGCGGCGTGGCGACTTCGCCTTTCTCGGCCTGATCGGCTCGGCGACGAAGCGGGCGCGCTTCGCCCGCCAACTGAGGCAGCGCGGCTTCGACGACGACGCGGTCGCACGGCTGACCTGCCCGATCGGCATGCCTGGCATCACCGGCAAGGATCCCGAGGTGATCGCGCTATCGGTCGCCGCGCAGCTGCTGCAGCGGTCCGCACCCCCTGCCGCTCGCGCAATCCCGCCCTAGAATCGGACGGCGAGACAAGAACACCGGCCATCGCAGGCCTGCGATGCGCAAGGGCCGCACAACGGAGGAGACGACGATGAGATTCACCTGGTTCAACCTGATGCCGTGGCCCGACCTGCCCGACGACTTCCGCGAGAAGCACCGGTCGGTCTGGGTCGACATCGACTCGACAGCTGTTCGACCCGGCGAAAGGCCATCACGTCTACAACACGTACATGGACCAGCTCGAGTACGCCGAGCACGCTCGGCTTCGACGGCATCGGCGTCAACGAGCACCACCAGAACGGCTACGGCATCATGCCTTCGCCGAACATCATCGCCGCCGGCCTGGCGCGCCGCACGAAGACGTGGCGCTGGTGGTGCTCGGCAACTCGATCGCGCTCTACAACCCGCCGATCCGCGTGGCCGAGGAGTTCGCGATGCTCGACTGCATCTCGGGCGGCCGCCTGGTCGCCGGCTTCCCGGTCGGCACCTCGATGGACACCAACTACTGCTACGGCCAGATCCCGGCGCTGACGCGCGAGAAGTACGCACGAGGCGCACGACCTGATCATGCGCGCCTGGACCGAGCCCGAGCCCTTCGCGTTCAACGGCCGGTACACCAAGCTGCGCTACGTGAACTGCTGGCCGCGGCCGATGCAGCAGCCGCATCCGCCGATCTACATCCCCGGCGGCGGCTCGGTCGAGACCTACGACTTCTGCCTCGACAACACCTACTCGTACTCGTACCTGTCGTTCTCCGGCTACATCCGCGCCAAGGCGCTGATGGACGGCTACTGGGACCGGGTCGCCGAGCGCGACGCGCCCGACAGTTCGCCGTACCGCGCCGGCTTCGCGCAGACGATCTGCGTGGCCGAGACCGACGAGGAGGCCGAGCGCGCTGTACGCCGAGCACGTGCGACTACTTCTACAACCGCTGCCTGCACGTGTATCCCGGGCTTCGCCGACGCCCCGGCTACCGCACGATCAAGACGATCCAGACCGGCGCGCTGTCGCAGTACGCGCCGCCGCGCGCGGCGGCTATGCGTCGCTCACCTGGAAGGACCTGGTCGAGGGCGGGTACGTGATCGCGGGCAGCCCCGAGACGGTGCGCCAGCGCATGGAGGACCTGATCAAGGGTCTGCACGTCGGCAACATCTTCTGCCTGCTGCACGTCGGCAACATGCCGAAGGAGAAGTGCATGTACTCGACGAGGCTGTTCGCCGAGGAAGTGATGCCGAAGCTGCGCAACATGTGGCCCGAGTACGCCGACGACAACCGCTTCTGGTGCAAGCCGCTGGCCGCGCAGGCCCTGCCCGGCGCGCTGCCGACCTCGGCGCAGGTCGCCGCCAGCATCGGTGCCTGAGGAGACGACACGATGCGACTCGAGACGATCTCCACCCATCACGTTACGGTCGGCTGCTTCGAGGGCGGCTCCGGCCGCCCGCTGGTCTTCCTGCACGGCGCAGGCGGACTCGCCGCGGACGATCCCTTCCTGGCGGCGCTGGCAGCGCGCTATCACGTCTTCGCGCCGCTGCTGCCGGGCTACGGCCCCAGCCAGGAGTGCGAGGCGCTGCGCGACATGCTCGACGTCACGCTGCACACCTGGGACGTGGTCGACGCGCTCGGGCTGAAGGACCCGATCCTGGTCGGCCACTCGCTGGGCGGAATGATCGCCGCCGAGATGGCCGCGATCGCGCCGCACGCCGTCTCGCGACTGGGACTGATCGCACCGGCCGGCCTTTGGCTGGACGCGCATCCGATCCCGGACATCTTCGCGATGCTGCCCTACCAGCTGCCGCAGGTGCTGTACCACGACGTCGAGGCCGGCAAGGCCAAGATGGCAGCCGGCACGAAGATCGACGACCCGGAATGGCTGAAGGGCTTCCTGGTCGCGAACGCGCGGCAGCTGGGCATGGCGGGCAAGCTGCTGTTCCCGATTCCGGAGCGCGGCCTGGCGCAGCGCCTGTACCGGATCCGGGCGAAGACGGTGCTGGTCTGGGGCGACGGCGACAAGCTGATTCCGCCGCCCTACGGCGATGCCTTCCGGGCCGCGATCCGCGGTTCGGAGCTGGTCACGATCCCGCGGGGGGCCCACCTCGTGATCCACGAGCAGCCCGCGGCGGTGGTCGAGGCGCTCGCGCGGCTGGGCTGAGCAGCGCGGCACGACACGCACGCCCACGCAGCCGGCGCGGGTGCAGGGCCGCGCAACGGCGCCCTGCACCCGTGGGGTCAATCGCCGGCGCGGATGCCGAAGTCCTTCACCACCTTCGCCCAGCGCGTCATCTGGCCGTCGACGAAACGGCCCAGCTCGTCGGGCGACGAGGCCTGGATGTTCATGCCGAGGCCCGTCAGCCGGTCACGCACTGCGGGATCGCGAAGGATCTTCGCAACCTCGGCGTTCATGCGCTGGATGACCGCGGGCGGCGTCTTCGCCGGCGCGAGCATGCCCCACCAGGCGTAGGCCTCGAAGCCGGGGAGGCCCGACTCGGCGACGGTCGGCACGCTCGGCAGCACCGGATCGCGCTGCGCCGACGTCACCGCCAGCGGCACGATCGCCCCGCTGCGGATGTGCGGCGCCAGCAGCGCGGTGGTCGCCATCGACACCGGCACGTGGCCGGCGATCGTGTCGGTCACCAGCGGGCCGCCACCCTTGTAGGGGACGTGGGTCATGCGGAAGTTGCCCTGCGCCGCCATCTGCGTCATCGCCAGATGGGCGAGGCTGCCGGTGCCGATCGAACCGTAGTTGACTCCCCCCTGCGAGGACTTCGCCGCTGCCAGCAGGTCGGCAAAGCTCTTGTACGGCTGGGACGCGTGCGCCGTGATCACCATCGCACCGGTGGCGATCAGCATCACGGGCGCGAGATCGTTCTTCGTGTCGAACGGCATGCTGGGGAGCAGGCTCGGATTCACCGCGTGGGTGTCGAACACGATCACGAAGGTGTTCCCATCGGGCGGCGCCTTGGCGACGATGCCGGTGCCGATCGTGCCGTTGCCGCCGGCACGGTTCTCGACGACCACCTGCTGGCCCAGCGCCTGGCTGAGCTGCGGCGCGAACAGGCGCGCCAGCTGGTCGGTGGTGCCGCCGGGCGGAAACGGCGACACGAGCCGGATCGGCCTGTTGGGCCAGGGCTCGGACTGGGCTTGTGCCCCGACGGCGAAAGCCGCGACCAGAAAGGCAGCAGCGGTGCGCACGAGTGCGTGCATGAGATCTCCTCCAGTTGCTTCGATGGCAGTGCGCCGCATCGGTCGCGGCGCGGGAATTCTAGCCCCTCGGCGCGCCCGTCAGCGGCCTTCGAACCTCGGCGCCCGCTTCTCGGCGAACGCCCGCATCCCTTCCTTCACGTCCTCGGTCTGCAGCAGCGGCAGCAGCTGCAGGTAGACGTGGTGGACGTGCTCCGGGAAGGGCTCGTTCCAGCCCATGCGCATCAGGCGCTTGGCGGCCTGCACCGCCAGCGGGGCGTTGCCGGCGATCTCGAGCGCGAGCTCGCGCGCGCGCTCGAGCTGCCGGCCGTCGTCGACGACCTCGTTGGCCAGCCCCCATTCCAGACATTCGTCGGCATTCAGCGTGCGGCCGGTGAAGATCAGCTGCGAGGCTTTCGCCCAGCCGATCATGCGCGGCAGGTACCAGGTGCTGCCGGACTCGGGCAGCACGCCGCGCTTGCAGAACGCCGCGGCGAACTTCGCCGACCGCGCCATGATGCGGATGTCGCAGCCGATCGCCAGGTCCATGCCGTAGCCCGCCGCGCCGCCGTTGACCGCGCAGATCACCGGCTTCTCCATCGCGTGCAGCACGGTCGGCGGCGTCGTGCGCAGGTTCAGCGTCGCACGCGGCGGACCGCTCAGGTTCGTCTCGCGGCCCTGTGCCATCGCCACGACGTCGAGACCGGCACAGAATGCGCGGCCCGCCCCGGTCAGGATCACGCAGCGGACACCGGCGTCGCCGTCGGCATCCAGCAGCCGCGCGCCGAGCTGCTCGAGCATCGGCCGCGAGATGGTGTTCATGCGCTGCGGCGCGTTCAGTGTGATCGTGGCGACATGGTCGCGCACTTCGTACAGGACTTCGTCGGGCTGCTGATCGGTCATCGGAGTTCCAGTCGAAAGAAAGCCGGCGCGCGGCCCGCGCGTCCGGAAGTCGCTCAGATCGTGCGCGCCTGCCCCTGCCAGAAGCGCTCGCGGATGTCCTTCTTGCGCACCTTGCCGACCGGGGTGCGCGGCAGCGTCGGCCAGAACTCGACCGTCTTCGGCGTCTTCACGCCGCCGAGCCGCTGCCGGCAGACGGCGAGCACGTCCTCCTCGGTCAGCGAACGACCGGGCTTGAGCTCGATCACTGCCTTCACCGCCTCGCCCCACTTCGGGTCCGGCACGCCGATCACCGCGCAGTCCTGCACCTCGGGCAGGCTCCAGATCACCTGCTCGATCTCGCTCGGATAGACGTTGAATCCGCCCGAGATGATCATGTCCTTCTTGCGGTCGACCACGTAGACGAACCCCTCGGCGTCCCGCACGCCGATGTCGCCGGTGTGATGCCAGCCGAAGGCCGACGCCTCCTCGGTGGCCTGCGGGTTGCGGTAGTAGCCGGCCATCACCAGGTTGCCGCGCACGACGATCTCGCCGCGCTCGCCCGCGGGCAGCAGGCGCCCGTCGTCGTCCATGATTCCGAGCGCGGTGAACATCGCAGGACGGCCGCAGCTCAGCAGTCGCTCGGCGTGCCCGCCGTCGCGCGCCGCGACGTGATCCTGCGGCGACAGATAGGTGCAGATCATCAGCGCTTCGGCCTGCCCGAAGGTCTGCGTCATCACCGGGCCGAACACGTCGAGGCACTCCTGCAGCTTGTCCGCGGACATCGGCGCGGCCGCGTAGACGAAGTTGCGCAGCGACGAGTAGTCGTGCTTTCGCACGTCCGGATGCGCCAGCAGCATGTAGATCGCGGTCGGCGGCAGGAACAGGTGCGTGACCCGCTCGCGCTCGATCGTCTCCATCACGGCCTTGGCGTCGAACTGCGGCAGGATCACGTTGGTGGCACCGTGCGGCATCAGCGCGATCGCGACGCAGCCGGCGGCGTGGGTCATCGGCGCGATCACCAGGTGCACCGGCGGCGCGTCGACCGGCATCGCTGCCGCGAAGTTCGCCGTCATCGTCGTGAAGTTCAGGTTCGTGAGCATCACGCCCTTCGGGCGGCCGGTGGTGCCGCCCGAACTGAACAGCGCGACCACGTCGTTCGCCGACACCGCAACGTCGGGGTCCGTTTCGGCCGCGTCGCGAATGAAGTCCTCGAGCCAGACGCCGTGGCCGCCCGCCTTGTCGAGGCAGACGAAGTGCCGGATCTTCGGGCACTCGGCGCGGATCTGCCCGATCTGCGGCTCGAAGCTGCCGTGGTAGAAGAGCACTTCGGTGTCGCAGTTGTCGAGGATGTAGCAGTTCTCGGCGATCGCGTTGCGCGCGTTGACCGGCACCCAGATGCCGCCGGCGCGCACCACGCCCAGCACGCACTCGAAGGCCGCGACCGAGTTCGGGCTGTAGACGGCAGCTTTCGGCCGCGACAGGCCCAGACCGAGCAGCGCGTTCGCGATGCGCATGCCGCGCGCCCGCGTCTGCCGGAACGTCAGCTCGCCGTAGGCATCCTTCAGGAACACCCGCTCCGGGGCGCGTTCGGCGCCGCGGTCGAAGAGATCGATCAGCCGCATCGCTTCAGGTCAGCATCTGGCCGCCGTCGACGGCGATGGTCTGGCCGGTCACCCAGCTGGCGAGGTCGCTGGCCAGGAACAGCACCACGTTGGCGACCTCCTCTGGCGCACCCATCCGATCGAACGGGATGCTGCTCAGGATCCCTTCGTACAGCTTCGGGTTGTGCTGCCTGGCCTGGTCCCAGACACCGCCCGGGAACTCGATCGAGCCCGGCGCGACGCAGTTCACGCGAACCCGCTTGGCGGCAAGCGCCGCGGCCTGGGTCAGCGTGTACTGGATCAGTGCCGCTTTCACCGCGCCGTAGGGCGGCGTGCGCACGCTGGGCGTCAGGCCCGAGATCGACGAGATGTGCACGATCGCCCCGCCATTACGCGCGAGGAACGGAATCGCGGTCTGCGAGGCGCGCACCGTGGCCATCAGATCGACGTTGATGCTGGCGGCCCAGCCGGCCTCGTCGTCGCTGCGCCCGAACCCGGAAGCGTTGTTGACCAGCACGTCGATGCCGCCCAGCGCCTGGGCCGCAGCGTTCACGTAGTTCACCACCGACGGCCCGTCGGCAAGGTCGCAGGCTGCGGTGTGGACCTTGTTGCCATGCGCCCGCAGCTCCGCGCCGGTCTGCGTCAGGCTCGCCTCGCCGCGCGCGCAGATCGACACGTCCGCGCCTGCCGCCGCGAACCCGAGGGCGATCGAACGCCCGATGCCGCGGCTGCCGCCCGCGACGACGACCTTGCGGCCCTTGAAGCTCATCTGCATCTGCGTCTCCTCGTCTGTGTCCGCGCGGTCGTCCGCGCCATGTCATCATAATGGCAGGCTGCGGCCGGCCGCTCCGGACGGCCATGACATCCCAATTTCACCCAATTCAAGCACAACCATGTCTTCCTTCGACCACCTGTTCCCCGACATCCGCGAGGGCGTGCGCGCCGTCTGCGCCCAGTTCGACTCGGCCTACTTCCAGAAGGTCGACGACGAGCGCGTGTACCCGGAGGCGTTCGTCGACGCGCTGACCGACGCGGGCTGGCTGGCCGCGATGATCCCGCAGGAGTACGGCGGCTCGGGGCTCGGCCTGACCGAAGCCTCGATCATCATGGAGGAGATCAATCGCTGCGGCGGCAATGCCGGCGCCTGCCATGGCCAGATGTACAACATGGGCACGCTGCTGCGCCACGGATCGCCCGAGCAGAAGCAACGCTACCTGCCGCAGATCGCATCCGGCAAGCTGCGGCTGCAGTCGATGGGCGTGACCGAGCCCACCACCGGCACCGACACGACCAAGCTGAAGACCACGGCCGAGCGCCGTGGCGACCGCTACGTGGTCAACGGACAGAAAGTCTGGATCTCGCGCATCCAGCACTCCGACATGATGATCCTGCTGGCGCGCACCACGCCGCTGTCGGAGGTCAAACGCAAGTCCGACGGCATGTCGATCTTCCTGGTCGACCTGCACCAGGCGATCGGCAAAGGCCTGACGGTGCGACCGATCCGCAACATGGTCAACCACGAGACCAACGAACTGTTCTTCGACAACCTCGAGATCCCGGCCGAAAACATCATCGGCGAGGAAGGCAAGGGCTTCAAGTACATCCTCGACGGGCTGAACGCGGAGCGCACGCTGATCGCCGCCGAGTGCATCGGCGACGGCTACTGGTTCGTCGAGCGCGCCAGCAAATATGCGACCGAGCGCCGCGTGTTCGAGCGGCCGATCGGTCAGAACCAGGGCGTGCAGTTCCCGATCGCCGAGAGCTACATCGAGGTCGAGGCGGCCAACCTGATGCGCATGCGCGCGTGCGAGCTGTACGACGCGCACAAGCCGTGCGGCGCCGAGGCCAACATGTCCAAGTACCTGGCGGCGAAGGCGTCCTGGGAGGCGGCCAACGCCTGCCTGCAGACGCACGGCGGCTTCGGCTTCGCCTGCGAGTACGACGTCGAGCGCAAGTTCCGCGAGACCCGCCTGTACCAGGTGGCTCCGATCTCGACCAACCTGATCCTGTCGTACGTCGCGGAGCACGTGCTGCAGATGCCGCGCTCTTTCTGAGCGCGTTCGATCCGTGCGTCTGCGACGGGATCAACCCGTGGCGGCGTGGTACACGTCGAGGTAGCGCTGCGCGGCCGTGGCCCAGCCGAAATCGGCGGCCATGCCGGCGCGCTGCAGCGCCGTGAAACGCGACGGCTCCTTCCACAATGCGGCGGCGCGCTCGATCGCGCCCGACAGCGCCGGTGCCGTCGGCTCGTCGAAGACGAAGCCGTTGGCGCTGCCGTCGCGCAGGCGCATCGCGTCGGCGTCGATCACGGTGTCGGCCAGGCCGCCGGTGCGGCGCACGATCGGCGGCGTGCCATAGCGCAGGCTGTACATCTGGTTCAGTCCGCAGGGCTCGAAACGCGACGGCATCACGAACAGGTCCGCACCGGCCTCGATCCGGTGCGCCAGCCCTTCGTCGAAGCCGATGCGGACCGCGCAGTCGCCCGGGTGCCGTGCAGCGAGCTCGCGGAATCCCTGTTCCATCCACGCCTCGCCCGAGCCGAGCACGGCGAGCTGCATGCCCTGCGCCACTACGCGGTCGGCGACCTGCAGCAGCAGGTCCAAGCCCTTCTGCTCGGTGAACCGGCTGATCACGCCGAGCACCGGCGCCTCGTTCCGGGCGGTCAGCCCGAGTTCGCGCTGCAGCGCGCGCCGCAACTCGCGCTTGCGCTGCAGCGAGCCCGCGTCGTAGTGGACGGCGAGCGCCGGGTCCGTGGCCGGATTCCAGACTGCGGTGTCGATGCCGTTCAGGATCCCGCTCAGCCGGTCGCGCCGGTGGTGCAGCAGCCCCTCGAATCCGTAGCCGAACTCCGGCCGCAGGATCTCCTGCGCGTACGTCGGGCTCACGGTGGTGATCCGGTCGGCGAACTGCAGTCCCGCCTTCAGGAACGACAGGCGGCCGTGGAACTCGACCCCGTCGAAGCGGAACGCGTGCGAGGGCAGTCCCAGGTCGGCCAGCAGAGGATGGTCGAACAGTCCGGCGAAGCTCAGGTTGTGCACGGTCATCACGCTGGCGGCCGAACGCCCGTGATGCAGGTAGTGCAGGAACGCCGGCGCCAGTCCGGTCTGCCAGTCGTTGCAGTGCAGGACCTCGGGCCGCCAGGTCAGCGGCGAGTCGGCCGATGCCAGCAGCGCAGCGACGCGCGCCAGCAGACCGAAGCGGATGCCGTTGTCCGGCCAGTCGCGGCCGTCGGTCCCGAGATAGGGGTTGCCTTCGCGCTCGAACAGGTGCTCGGCCTCGAGCAGCAGCAGCTGCGCGCCGGAAGGCAGCTGCGTGCGCCACAACCGCGCCGACGGCAGCGCGCCTCCCGGCGGATCGATGTGCGCCACCAGCGAGCGCCGCGGCAGCGCCCGCAACAGGCTGGGATAGGCCGGCAGCAGGATCCGGACCTCGCAGCCGGTCCGCGCCAGCGCGTCGGGCAGCGCGCCGGCCACGTCGCCGAGCCCGCCGGTCTTCACCCAGGGCGCCATTTCCGACGCGGCGAACAGCAGCTTCATAGCCAGCGCATCAGCCCAAGCTCGAAGCGATGGGTCAGGTGCGGGTGCACCGGGTACGCGCGCACACGGTACTCGGTCTTGCCGCACCAGTCCGGGTTCAGATCGGCCGCGTAGTGCACCGCGCCGTTCTCGGGCTGGCCGTCGGGATGCAGCAGCAGGTGGTGCAGCTTCCGCTCCTCGCCCGGGAAGCCGCGCGTGCTCACCTGCATCTCGACGCACACGTCGGACGGATCGAGGCCGTTGAGGCGAACGCGAACGACCAGCCGGGCGCGCTCGCCGAAGGGCATGCGCACCGGCGCCGCCTGCACCAGCTCGAGAGCGACGCCGTCCCAGGCGTGGCGCACCCGTGCCTTCCAATGCGCCAGCTGCCTGGCCGCGTCGAAACCGTCGCCGGAACAGTGGCCCCAGCGGCGCGCCGCCGGGACGTAGAACTTGTCGACGTACTCGCCGAGCATGCGCGCCGAGTTGAAACGCGGCGCGATCGACGCCATCGAACGCTTCGACATCGCGACCCAGCCGGGCGAGAAGCCCATCGGACCGCGGTCGTAGTAGAGCGGGATCACTTTGTCCTGCAGGATCTCGTACAGCGTGCGCGCCTCGTCGTGCGACCGCTTGGCTTCGTCGAGGCTCTCGTGCACGGGCTTGATCGCCCATCCGTTGCTGCCGTCGTAGCCCTCGTCCCACCAGCCGTCCAGCACCGACAGGTTGATCACGCCGTTGAGCGCGGCCTTCATCCCCGAGGTGCCCGACGCCTCCAGCGGGTAGATCGGGTTGTTCAGCCACACGTCGACGCCCTGCACCAGCCGGCGCCCGAGCCGCAGGTCGTAGCCCTCCACCAGCAGGAGATGCCCTTCGAACTCCGGCATCGACGCGACACGGTGCAGCGCGCCTGATCAGCTCCTTGCCGGGTTCGTCGGCGGGATGCGCCTTGCCCGCGAACACGAACAGGATCGGCCGCTTGCGGTCCGACAGCAGCTCGCGCAGCCAGTCGAGGTTCTCGAACAGCAGCGCCGCCCGCTTGTAGGTCGCGAAGCGCCGCGCGAAACCGATCGTCAGCACGTCGGGATTGTCGGGATCGGCGAGCCGCAACAGGCGGTCGAGGTGCGCCTCCGAGCCGCGATTGCGGGCGTGCGCGCGCGCCACTCGGTGCCGCACCAGGTGCAGCATCTGCGCCTTCAGCGACTGGCGCACGCTCCAGAACTGCTGGTCCGGCAGCTTGTGCACGCCCTGCCCACGAGGCCGGGTCGGTGACGCGCTGGCTCCAGCCCGACCCCAGCTGCCGCGTGAACAGCTCGCGCCCACTCGTCGGACGAGGAACGTCGGGACGTGCACGCCGTTGGTGATCGAAGTCGATCGGATTCTCGTTGGGCTCGATCTGCGGCCACAGCGGCGCGCAGATCGCGCGCCGACACGCCGCGATGGATGCGCGAGACGCCGTTGTGGAAGCGCGATCCGCGGATCGCCAGCGCGGTCATGTTGAAGTCGTGGCTGGCCGGCGTGCGCCCCAGGCCGAGTCAGCTGCTCGACCGGGACGCCGACCTCGCGGCACCAGTCGCCGAAATAGTGCTCGATCATGTCGTCGGCGAAGTGGTCGTGGCCCGCAGGCACCGCCGTGTGCGTCGTGAACACGGTGTTCGACGCGACGAGCCTCGAGCGCGGTGGCGAAATCGACGCCGCCGGCGCGCACGAGCGCGCGCACGCGCTCGAGGATCAGGAACGCGGCATGGCCCTCGTTGATGTGCCACACCGTCGGGCGCAGCCCCATCGCGTCGAGCGCGCGGCCGCCGCCGACGCCCGAGCACGATCTCCTGCTCGATGCGCGTGGTCCGGTCGCCGCCGTAGAGCCGGTGCGTGATGTCGCGGTCGGCCGGGCCGAGTTCTCGTGGCGAGGTCGGTGTCGAGCAGGAACAGCCGCACGTGCCCGACCCTCGCCTGCCAGACCTTGACCGCGACGGCGCGTCCGGGCAGGTCGACCTGCACGTGCAGTTCCTGTCCGTTGCCGTCCAGCACCGTCTCCATCGGCAGGTCGGAGAAGTCGGAATCGCTGTAGCTGCGCCTGCTGCTGCCCGTCGTTGTCGATCATCTGCCAGAAGTAGCCCTGCCGGTACAGCAGGCCGACGCCGACGAAGGGCAGGCCGCATGTCGCTGGCGGCCTTGCAGTGGTCGCCGGCCAGGATGCCGAGGCCGCCGGAGTAGATCGGCAGGCTCTCGTGGAAGCCGAACTCGGCGCAGAAGTAGGCGACCAGGTCGTCCGGGGCCAGCGCGGCGCCACCATTGATGCGCGCAGTCTGCTCGTGGTACGTGTCGTAGGAGGACAGCACGCGCAGGTAACTGTTCAGGAAGACCGGATCCTCGCGCGGCGCTCTCGAGCACCCGCTGGTCGACGCCCTTCAGGAACGCCTTCGGACTGTGGCCGACGGCATGCCAGACGGCGCTGTCGAGCCGCGCGAACAGCGTGCGCGTGGGCCGGTCCCAGCTGTACCAGAGGTCGTTGGCGAGCTCCTCGAGCCGCGCCAGGCGGTCCGGGATGCGGGCGTTGATCTCGAGGGGAAAGGATGTTCCGGGCATGTTCGATGGACTTTGAATTTTTGTGCCGTGTGTCCCCGGCGCCGCGCCGGGGAGGAGCCGACGCAGCGACGCCGACGCCGGCAATGCCGCGCCCGCGTCGCCTTCAGGCGCGCTTCGCCTCGATCTCCAGGGCGATCGCCGTGTCGTCCGCGTCGACGTCGAACGTGAACACCACCTCGGCCGCCTGCATGATCTTCTCGAAGCCGCCTTCCGACAGCGACACCGTATGGTACGGCCCCGCGCACACCTCGGCGCTCCGGTCGGCGGTCAGCGACAGCCGCCCGCCGAGTTCCCCGTCCTCCAGCACCAGCGCGCTCGCCCGCATCGGCGCCAGCAACTGGCCGAAGCCGCACGGGATCGTTCCGTCGGACAACACGTAGCGCCCCGAAAACCCGTCGCAGCTGGGCATCGACGAGGTTCATCCGCGTCGTCAGCCGCTGCCCGGCCAGACCGCGCAGGCGCCACTCGACGCGCAGGCCGTTCGCGGTGCACGCGATCCGCTTGCGGACCTCGCCGCCGGGGACGTCGCAGCGGAACCCGATGGCCCCGCCGGCGCCCGGGCCGTCGGCACGATATCCGTCCAGCGCACGTTCCGGCTCGAGCGGGTCGTGCCCGTGCGTCAGCCCGTCGACCAGCAAGGTCCGCGGCCGCGCATCCTCGGTGAGGTCGTCGGAATCGATCGCGTGCTTGAAATCGACCCGGTCGTGCACCGACGCAATGCCCTCGCCGGGGGCCCGCGTCGTGTCCTGCTCCAGGATGCGGCGGTGGTAAGCCTCGCGCCGGCGGGCGAGCGTGTCCGCGAAGTTGTGCGCGAGCGCGTGGCTGGAGAACTCGTGAACGCTGGCGCAGCCGTCGTCCCGCACGAACGCCTGGCACGCGGGGCCGGTCAGGCGCCACTCCGTGAAGCCGTCGAAGTCGAGGTCGGCGGTCTCCGATGCCGGCCTCGGCGACAACGCATCGAGGCTGCGCTCGAGCTCGAGCAGGTTACGGTACACGGACCGCCGCAGGTGCGGAAGGTACAGTCCGCCGAACAGCCCGTGCCAATAGGCGTCGTTCGCCTGCGCCGGTGCAGCAGCCGGCGCATCGCGTCGCCCGGGGGCGCCGGCCGGCGCGACCGCCGCGCAGCGCTCCGACAGGCCGAGCATGCGCTTGTGCATCCAGTTCGACTCGGGATAGCGCGACAGGAAGTTGCGCCAGATGCCGCCGCGCACGAAGGCCTTGCTTCGATCGTAGCGGCCGGCATCGCGCTCGCGGTGGACGAGTTCGTCGAAAGCGATCGCGGCTGGCGCCGGCAGGGTCCACTCGTTCATCTCGATGTACGAAGTGGTCGGCAGGTAGACGATGCCGCGCCCCGGATTTGCCGCGTGAAATTCGCCGTAGGTGGAGGTGTCGATCGCCGGCGATGCCAGGACGCCCTCGATGAAACGCTCCAGCCACCCCTTCCGGTAGACCCATTCGTAGGTCTCGGGCCAGATGCCGAACTTCTCGATGTCGTCGAAGTAGACCGCGCTGCGACGTCCGCCCGCTGCCAGCCGCTCGAGCCAGCGCACCGATTCGTCGGCGGGCGAGAACGGCAGCCGATAGCGCAGCGCCTCGGAGATCGGGAAGACGTCGAGCCGGCGGCCGTCCTCTTCGGTCGACCAGTAGCCGTCGAGCTCGTCGAGGCTGCGCCCGGTGCACAGGAAGTGATAGTCGTCGACGACGACATAGCGCACGCCCGAGTCGAGCAGCGACGGCACCACGGTCGACTCCCAGACCCGTTCGGTCAGCCAGGCACCGCCGGGACGCACACCGAACGCGGCCTGCAGTCGCGCCGACATCGCTTGGATCTGGTGCAGGCGGTCGCGCTGCGGGATCGAGGCAAGCACCGGTTCGCAGTCGCCGGCGCCGAACAGCTCGACCTGCCCGCGCCGCACCATCTGCGCCAGCATCTCCATGTCGCGCGGGAAGCGCTCGAGCAGGTCGCCGAGCAGCCAGCCCGAGAAATGCGCCGCGAAGCGGAACTCGGGATACCGCAGCAGTGTCTGCAGGAAAGGTCGATAGCAGCGCTCGACGGCATCGTCGATCACCGCCGGGAAGTTGCCGACTGGCTGGTGCGCGTGCACGCCGAACAGCAGTGAGACTTTGTGCTGGTCCATGGGGAGGAGCTTGGTCGTTGTCGTTGGTGCCTGGGCTCTCAGGCCGATGCGCGACGCATCGCGCCGCCGGCCTCCGGATTTCCGGTACCGGCACTGATCGGCAGCTCGAGCGTCGCGGGGGGCTGCACGCCCAGCAGCTCGTACAGCCGGCGCAGATTGCGACGGAACAGCCGGTCGAAGCGCTCGACGGCATGGTCCGGGTTGTACGGCCCCATCCACCAGAACCAGTCCGAGCCTTCGCAAGTCGCCAGCTGGCGCTGCGCGGTCGCGGACTCGGCCTGCGACAGTTTGCCCGATGCCATCACCTCGTCGTAGGTCTGCTTCGCAGCGCACAGCAGATCCCAGGCGCGGTTCTTACCAGTCTCCCCGATCCACGTGGACAGCGTGCCCAGCACCCAGCTGCCGGCGACGAGCGCCGGCAGACGTCCCGGCTCGGCCTTCGGCACGGCCCGATCCAGCCACCCGGACAGAGTATGGGTTCGAATGACGGGATGAGCCGCCAACGCCGTATAGAGCTCCTCGAAGAAGTAGAAGCCGTTGTACGGGTAGTACTCCCAGGCGTTCTCGCCGTCGAGCGCGATCAGCACCACCGGTGTTTCGCCGGGCGCGGCCGCCGCGGCAATCTTCTCCAGCTCGCCGACCAGATGCAGCGCGGCGTCACGCCCGTGCCACTTGGAGTATTCGAATCCGATCTGATCCGACAGCCGCTCGTCGCGGAACAGCAAGGTCAGGCCCGGTGCGGCGTCGAGCCGCCAGGCGCGATACAGCCAGCCCTCGGTCCACGCTCCCGGAGCGTGGGCGCGCAGGCTGTTGGCCAGCACCGCCTCGCTGCTGGCGGCCCAGCGCAGGCCGGCGCCCGCGACCTCGCTCAGGAACCGCGTCGACACCGCGCCCTCCGCCGGCCACAGCCCGACCGGCGGCGCGCCGAACCGCCGCGCATGACCGTCGATCGCCTCACGCAGGTGCGCATGCACCCTTTCGACCCCTCCCGGGTAGCCCGGCGACGCAGGCAGCGAAGACGAGGGGCATCGCCTCGCGGGCGGCGGCGAAATCGATCAGCAGCGGTCCGATCGGGTGGGTGTGCGGCGTCGTCGACAGCTCGATCTGGCCGCGCGCCGCCAGGGCACGGTATCGGTCGAGCACGCCGCGCAGGATGACGCCGATCGCCTCGAACAGCTGCAAGCGGTCGCCGTGCGGAACCCCTCGCCCTTGTTCATCAGACGATTGAACAGCGGGTTGGCCCTGCGCTCGGTCTCGCCGATCCAGACCAGGTGATACCAGGTCAGCAGGTCGCCCAGGTATGCGCCCGAAAGGTAGACGAAGCGATCTCCGCCGGCGCGGTCGAGCATGGCTGAAGAGCTCGTGCAAGCGCCGATACTGCGGATACGGCGACAGCATCGTGTCGTGGTTGTTGTGGAAGCAGCTGTCGAGGATCAGCGCGCGCTCGTGCGGCTCGACCCGGTCGAGGTCGGGTTCCTGCAGTAACCCGAGCAACGGGTCGCGGATCCGGCCCTCGTCGAACTGCCGGACGTAGTCCTCGAGTTGTTCGACCAGCACCGGCACGAAATTGACGACCGCACGCACCTGCGGGTGCCGTTCGAGGTGCGCGGCCATGTCGCTGTAGTCCTTCAGCGCATGCAGGTACACCCAGGGCAGCATGAACGGACCGCCCCCCGCGTCGCGGTAGTCGGGCTGGTGCATGTGCCACAGCAGGACCAGGTCGAGCTCAGCGGACACGGTGATACCCCTGCCCGAGCATCTCCGCGGTCACCAGCACCACCCCCGATTCGCTGACGTGGAACCGGCGCCGGTCCTCGTCCAGGTCGACGCCGATGCGCATGCCTTCCGGAATGCGGCAGCGCTTGTCGATCACCGCCCGCCGGATCACGCAGTTGCGCTCGATTTCGACGCTGGGCAGCAGCACCGAGTCCTCGACCAGGCTGAAACTGTGGACGCGCACGCGCGTGAACAGCATCGAACGTCGCACCGTCGCGCCGCTGATGATCGTGCCCCCGGCGACCATCGAATCGATCGCCATGCCGCGCCGGTTCTCGTCGTCGAACACGAACTTCGCCGGCGGCGTCTGCTCCTGGTGGGTCCAGATCGGCCACTCCTCGTCGTAGAGGTTCAGCTCGGGCGTGACCTTGGTGAGCTCCATGTTCGCGCCCCAGAACGCGTCGATCGTGCCGACGTCGCGCCAATAGGGCTCGCCGTCCGTGGTGCTGCCGACCGCGCTCTCCGAGAAGGGCTGCGCGAACACCCGGTAGCGGGCGACGCAATGCGGGATGACGTCCTTGCCGAAGTCGTGCGACGAGCGCGGGTCGTCCGCGTCGCGCGCCAGCTGCTCGAACAGGAAGCGCGCATTGAACACGTACACGCCCATGTTGGCGAGCGCGCGGTCGGGATGGCCCGGAATCGGCGGCGGCTGGTCGGGCTTTTCGACGAAGGACACGACGCGCCGCGACTCGTCGACGCCGATCACGCCGAAGCCCCGCGCCTCGCCGATCGGCACCTCGATGCAGGCCACGGTCAGATCGGCGTTGTTGCGCACGTGGAAGGCGAGCAGACGGCCGTAGTCCATCTTGTAGACGTGGTCGCCGGACAGCACCAGCACGAATTCGGGACGGTTGTGACGGATCGCGTCCAGGTTCTGGAAGACCGCATCGGCGGTGCCCTGGTACCAGTTCGCCTCGATCTGCTGTTGCGCCGGCATCACGTCGATGAACTCGCTGAAGCGCCCGTCGAGGAAGCTCCAGGCGCGCTGGATGTGGCGGATCAGGCTCTGGGCCTTGTACTGGGTGGCGACGCCGATCCGGCGCACGCCCGAATTGACGCAGTTGGACAGCGTGAAATCGATGATCCGGAATTTGCCCGCGAATGGTACGGCCGGTTTGGCCCGCCAGTCGGTGAGCTGGTGCAGACGGCTGCCGCGACCGCCCGCCAGCACCATCGCGTAGGTGTTGCGCGTCAGCTGGCTGACGAAGCGCGGATGTTCATCGTCGCGCAGCGCGTGCGGCGTGCCTTCCAGACCGTCCATCTCCTGTCTCCTTGCCCGCGCCCGATGCGGCGCCCCGATTCGCTATACAGTGGTGATGCTCGATATGCCAATTGTGTTCCAGCCTGCACCAGCCTCCTGCCCCGTGCCTTGACAAATGACAAGCCCGAAGACCCCATCCCGCTCCAGTGAAGCACGGATCGCGCCAGATTCCGACGACTGTGCCACCGAACTGTTCCTGTTCGGTGAAGGACGCAACACCCAGAGCTGGCGCTTCCTCGGTGCGCATCGCGCGCGGCGCGCCGGTCGCGACGGAGTCCGCTTCCGCGTGTGGGCCCCGAACGCCGGCCGGGTGTCCGTGATCGGCGACTTCAACCAGTGGGACGGCGCCAGGCACCCGATGCGCAGCCTCGGCGAAAGCGGTGTCTGGGAAGGATTCGTCGCCGGCCTGGCGGATGGCGCACTTTACAAGTTCGAACTGGTCGCACGGCACGGCGGCACGCGCCTGGTGCGAAACGATCCGTTCGCGCGCGCTTTCGAGATGCGGCCTGCCACCGCGGGACGCGTGTGCGGCGCGTCGACCCATCGCTGGAACGACGAAGGCTGGATGCGAGCGCGGGCATCGCGCGACTGGCTGCACGCACCGATGACGATCTACGAGGTGCACGCCGGATCCTGGCGCCGCGAGTCCGACGGCGCCTTCTGCAACTGGAGCCGGCTCGGCGAGCAGCTGGTGCCGTACGTGCTGGAGATGGGATTCACGCACATCGAACTGCTGCCGATCACCGAACACCCCCTCGACGAGTCTTGGGGCTACCAGACGACCGGCTATTTCGCACCCAGCAGCCGGTTCGGGTCGCCGGACGACCTGCGCGCCTTCGTCGACCTGTGCCACCGCAACGGCATCGGCGTGATCCTCGACTGGGTCCCCGGCCATTTCCCCGCCGACGACGGCGCGCTCGCGCGCTTCGACGGCACCGCCCTGTTCGAGCACGAGGATCCGCGGCTCGGCCTGCATCCCGACTGGGGCACGCACACCTTCAACTTCGGCCGCCACGAGGTGCGCAGCTTCCTGCTCTCGAGCGCGCAGTTCTGGCTGTCGGAATTCCACTTCGACGGTCTGCGCGTCGACGCGGTCGCTTCGATGCTGTACCTGGACTACTCGCGCAAGCCGGGCGAATGGATCCCGAACCGTCACGGCGGCCGCGAGAACCTCGAGGCGATCGACTTCCTTCGCCAGCTCAACGAACTGGTCCACGCCGAGTTCCCGGGCGCGCTCACCATCGCCGAGGAATCCACCGCCTGGCCGATGGTGTCGCGGCCGACCTGGCTGGGGGGGCTGGGCTTCTCGATGAAGTGGAACATGGGCTGGATGAACGACAGCCTCGCCTACCTGCGCCACGATCCGATCCACCGCCGCTACCACCACGACCGGATCACCTTCGGCCAGCTGTACGCGTACAGCGAGAACTTCGTGCTGCCGCTGTCCCACGACGAAGTCGTGCACGGCAAGGGGTCGCTGATCGCGAAGATGCCCGGCGACGACTGGCAGCGCTTCGCCAACCTGCGCCTGCTGCTCGCGATGCAGAGCTTCATGCCCGGCAAGGCGCTGCTGTTCATGGGCGCTGAACTGGCGCAGCGCGGCGAGTGGGCCGAGTCGCGCGGGCTCGACTGGCATCTGCTCGATCACGCGCCGCACCGTGGCGTGCAGCGGCTGGTCGGCGACCTGAACCGGCTCGTTGCCGCCACGCCCGCGCTGCACGAACTCGACTTCGATCAGCGCGGCTTCCAGTGGATCGACTGCCACGACAACGAGCAGTCGGTGTTCAGCTGGCTGCGCATCGCGCGCGACGGCACCTGCTGCGCGATCGTGCTGAACTGCACGCCCGTGCCGCGCGGCGGCTACCATCTCGGCCTGCCCCGCATCGGCCGCTGGCGCGAGACGCTGAACACCGATTCGGCGCACTACGGTGGCAGCAACGTCGGCAACGAGGGCTACGTCGATGCAAGCTCCTTCCCCTGGATGGGACAGCCCGCGCGCGTGCGCCTGACGCTGCCGCCGCTGGCGGCGATCGTGCTGATGCTGGACGGCGACGCCGCCTAGCAGCCGGCGCCCACGGCCGCGCGCAGTGCCAGTCGCGCCGCGCCCAGCAGGCCGAGTCGCGGATCGACGATCAGGTGCACCGGAACGTCGGCCACCACCGGCGCATGCGCTGCCTTGTCGCGGAACGCCTCGATGAAGATCGTCGCGCGGCGCGCGTCCAGCACCCTGGGCGCCATGCCGCCGGCGACGAAGACTCCGCCGCGGGCGCCCGCCAGCAAGGCCACGTCGCCTGCGAACGCGCCGAGCGCTCCGGCGAACAGATCGAGCGCCCGCGACGCGCGCTCCTCGCCCGCGATCGCCGCGGCCGTGATGGCCGCGGGCGCGCGCGAACCGCGATCGCGGCTCGCGGCATCGCGACCGCTGCCGGCCGACTCGCCGGCCCGAAGAAAGTCGTCGATCGCGCTCAGCCCCGCTCCGCAGATCACACGCTCGGCATCGACCCGCGGACCGCGACGATAGAGGAACTGCCAGAGCTCCGCCTCGACCGGCGAACGCGGCGAGAAGCCGAAGTGCCCTCCCTCGCCCGGAATCACCCGCCATCCGTGCGCGTCCGGGATCATCAGCGCGACTCCCAGGCCCGTGCCGGGCCCCAGCACCACGCGCGGCTGCGCCGGGTCGGGCAAGCCGGCCTGCAGGCAGCGCATCGCGTCGTCATCGAGTTCGGCGACCCCTGCGGCAGCACCGGCGAAGTCGTTCACCAGCAGAAGACGCGGCAGGCCGAACCGCCGCTCGAGCGCCTCGGCGTCGACAGTCCAGGGCAGATTGGTCATCCGGGCCCGGCGCCCGCGCACCGGTCCGGCGAGCGCGATACAGGCGACCGCCGGCATCCCGTCGCGCAGATGCCCGGCGGCGCCGGCGGCGCCGAGGAAGGCATCCAGCAAGCCTTCGGGATCGGCGAAGCGGTCGCATTCCAGGCGCGTCTCGTACAACGAGACAAGTTCCGCGCCACGCGCGTCGCCGGTGCGAGCCTCGAAGATTCCGGTCAGCGCCTTCGTACCGCCCAAGTCCATCGCCAGGACACGCGCCGGCACGTCGTCTGCCAGCGCCGGTGCCTGGGTCTGCTGCGTCCCCAGCATGCGGTCAGTCGCCCCCTTCTCGCCCTCGTGCCGCCCCCGCGAACCCGCGCCCGGTTTTGCCCGCGTCCGCCCCGGGGCGTCGGCGACCCGGATCGGGTGCGCGGCGAGCGGCTGATCTACCGAAGCTTGCGCCGCCTCACCGCGCCCAGACCGGCAAGGCCTATGCCGAGCAGGACGAGCGAGGCTGGTTCAGGCACCAGAGAGGAGCGGACGAGCCAGTGCCCCTGTCCAGCAACGCCAATGGAGGAATCTTGCGGATATCCGCTGGAGAAGAAACCATCCGCTCCTGTCGAAAGCAGGTGGTACGTGCCTACGCCGGGGAGATACGCGCCGGCGGAGATGTCGCCCGTGTACACGAAGCCAAAAATCTCCTCGTACGAGGCATTTACGAGCGTGTATCCCGTGAAACCTGCAACGGCCTCTGTCAGACCGGAATATTCCGGGTAAGGAGCCCCGAACGCAGGAATATCCGCCCCCCATACGTTTCTGACAAAGCGCTCCGCCTCTGCCCGCGTCGCGTACCTCCACCCTTCATAGTCGCCCCCGGCACCGAGTTCCGTCAGGACTGCGACATAACTCCGCCCGACAGTCGAAACGTGATTGGACGGCGCCGCCGTGCCCCCGGAAACAGCGAAGTCAAGCCAATCCAGGCTCGTGGCGGAGTCCGATGTCCAACTGAAGCTGGCATCCGACCCTTTGACGAGAGCGGCGCAGGCGTTGGTCGCGAGCCCTAACGTCAAGGCCAGACTGATAGGTCCGAAAAACCGAATTCGAAACATCGTCCTGAACTCCCCGCAAGTCCTCACTGCTTGCCATCGCAAAGCCGTTCGCCCCCGTTGCAGATCTCGGTCGGATGCCCCTCGACGTCGCACGTTGTTCATAGCATCGGTCATTTCAGGGGCGAAAAGCAAGAAGCGCAGCGCAGACCGCCGCAAGGTGCATCTCGGGATCATTCGCCCGTCGCGGGCACAAAGGTCCGATGTGACCTGATCAACAGCCTCGCACGGCCAATTCGACCCGCGGCCTGAATCGCACCGAGCCGTCCACGGAGATCGCTTCTTGCGAGGTCGACGAGAAGTGTCGGCAGTTCTTACACATTGCACATGAGGCGGCGCAGGAATTGCATAAGCATCTGATCTTCATTGAAAAGTTTTTCTGGCCCGTTATTTGCTCGCGGCCTGCTGGACGGACATTCTCAAGGTGCGCGCGGGCAGCCGTGTCCGGTCCACAGCAGGGTTCATCGGGCAACTTCCTTGGGAGTCATAGCATGCGAGATACCGTATTCGTCCGAATCGCCGCCGCCACAATCTTCAGCTTGTTGGGAACCGCTGCGCAAGCTGAACCCACACCCATAACGTACGCGGTGCGAGCGGACACGTCGTACTTAACCGCGGATCCCACCGGGACCACGACTGTCAACCCGCACAACGATCAGCGGCTCGTCGGGGCCTCCTCGGCGTCCAGCAGCAGCTCATTCACCGGGTCCGACAATCGCAGCTTCAACCTGACCTCATCGGTGAATCTGGGTCAGGGCGCCCTGAGAGTGACCAACGTCGGTTCGGGCGGCGCGTCGACTCCCGCATCGGCATCCGTGACCAGTTCGATCGCGGAGTATCTCGACACGATCACGATCCTGGGCAACTTTACCTCTCCCATTCTCGTGCCCTTCACCGCGACGTTCGATGGCACATGGACGCAGACCAACACGGCCTTCGTGGGCTTATTCGGCCAGGTGTGGTTTGGAACGTCAGCCACGGTCGAAGACTGGAGCAGCCCCTCAGACAACCCCGGCCAAACGCTCTACGACCAGGATGCGCTCTTCAAGGACTTCGCGAACGATTTTGATGGCGAGGTTGCGTTGACGATCAGCGGAAACCTCTCACTGTCGGGCCTCAATCCGAGCTTCGTCGCCTGGTTGAGGATGGAAGCGGCCGTCTTCAGCACGGACGCGGCAGCGATCTGGAACGGCAATTTCGCGAATACGGGAAAGCTGGAGTTCGACTTCACTGGACTCAATGTGAATTCCGCGTCGGGGGTGTTTCCCGGCACCACGGCAGCGGTTCCAGAACCGGGCACGGTTGGGCTCGTTGCACTGGCCGTCGTGGCGCTGGCTACAGGTCGACGTCGACGCCCGGGTCCGGCGACTCCGGTGCACGAGGGGTAGCAAGTCCAGGACGTCGAATCCGGCACTATGCGGCCTGGGAGTGACGTAGGACAGTCCGACCTGCGTGGGCCGATGGGATGCCGGGTGATCGGGAATGGCCGCTACGCGGTGTTTGTCTGGCATTGGGCGCTTCGCGAAAGGCGGCTAGCGGGTTGCCGAACCGAAGTCAGGGATGTCGCTTTCGCCCCGCCCCAATGTAGCAACCGTGCATCGCAGGCGCCAGCCCTGGACCGAACGGACCGTCGACCCTAGACCGAACGAACAGAGGTAGACGCCGGTCCCCTCCGCTATAGTCGCGCCCGGAGGTGCGGCGTGCGAAGCGGAACGGACTGTGAGCGGATCGGAGACGTCGCCCCTCTTCGGGCTGCCCGCCACCTGCCCGAGGCCGCCCCTTGAGTGCGCTGCGACCCGCGGTGCTGGTGGCGAGCGCGGGCGCGCTCGCGGCCGCATTGATCGGATGGGCCGCCGCCGGCTTCGACGCGTTCGCGCGCGATACGGACGCCCCCGGTGCGGACTCCGCGCGCGCGGCGGAGGCGCCCGCTCGGACCGGGCTGGTGTCGGTCAGCGACGGCGATTCGTTCGTGGTCGTCGATACGCAGGGGGCGCGCAGGCGCATCCGCATCTCCGGCATCGACGCACCCGAGCACGGACAGCCCCACGCCGACGAATCACGCGCGCACCTGCAGGAACTGCTCGGCAGTGGTGAGCTGCACATCCAGCCGATCAAGACCGACCCCTTCGATCGCGTCGTCGCGAACGTCTTCGCCGGCGAGGTCGACGTCGGGCTCGCGATGGTCGAGGCCGGGATGGCGTGGCACTTCAAGCGTTACGCGAAGGACCAGGATGCGGCGCAGCGCGAGCGCTACGCGGCAGCGGAGCGGCGTGCGCGGCACGCGCGCATCGGGCTGTGGTCGGCGCGGCAGCCGGTCGCGCCGTGGACCTGGCGCGCGCAGAACCCGCGGCCGGGCAAGCGTCAGGCAGCCCCTGCGGCCGTCGGGGCGGCTTCGGACATCCTCTGCCGCACCGTCTCGTAGAGCACGATGCCGGCTGCAACCGACAC
Organism: uncultured beta proteobacterium; assembly: GCA_963849015.1. Taxonomy (GTDB): domain Bacteria; phylum Pseudomonadota; class Gammaproteobacteria; order Burkholderiales; family Burkholderiaceae_E; genus Quisquiliibacterium. The sequence goes on along the minus strand of CAWKFK010000006.1, from coordinate 619,030 downwards.
GTTCAGGCTCGGCACCTGCCCGGCCATCGGAATACGGACCAGCGTGTCGCAACGCTGCCTCGTGAGCCGGCGCAGACCCTTGCCCTCGGCTCCGAGCACCCAGGCCACCGAACGCGGAATCGTGTGCTCGTAGAGGGTGCCACTGGCCTCGTCGGCGGTGCCCATCACCCACACGCCGCGCTCGCGAAGATCGGAGATCGTGCCGGCCAGGTTCGTCACCATCACGTAGGGCACGCTCTCGGCGGCGCCCGAAGCCGTCTGGATCGCGACTTCGGTGAGCGGACAGGCGTGATCCTTCGGCGCGACCACCGCGTGCACGCCCGCGCCATCTGCCACACGCAGGCAGGCGCCGAGGTTGCGCGGATCGGTCACGCCGTCGAGCAGCAGCAGCATCGGCTCGGGCACCCGATCGAGCAGCTCGTCGAGATCGGTCACCTGCGGAGCGGCCTCGACGAACATCGCCACGCCCTGATGGCGACGCTGCGGGCACATGCGGTCGATGCGCGCCAGGTCCACCACGACCGGGCGCACGCCTGCCGTCTCGGCAAGGCGCAGCAGGTCGCGCATCCGCGCGTCGTCCCGGCCGCCGGCCAGGTACAGATCGCGGATTCCTTCGCCTCCGCGCTTCAGCCGCGATGCGACCGCGTGGAAACCATAGACCAGCATCGTGCTCCTTTCCCGGCAGATGAGGGGCGCCGGATCGCCTGCGGGTGCAGCGGCAGACGGTGACGACGCCCCGGAAGTCGAAGGACGGCGCGCGTCAGCGCCGCCGTTTGCGCTTGCCGGCGCTGCGGCGGGGTTCCCCCGCCGGCCGCTTCGGATCGGTCGCAGTCTCGCCGCGCCGCGCCTCTAGTCGCGCGTTGCGGGCCTTTCCGGCCTTCTCGGACTTGGCCGGCGCCGCCTTTCGCCGCGCGGGCGCGGCGGCAGTTCGCCGGTGCGCGGGGCCGCGGCCGCAGCGACCACCTCGCGGTAGCCCTGCTTCTGGACCAGGCGGAACTCGATCCGCCGCGCCTCCAGGTCGACACGAGACACCTGCACGTGCAGCTCGTCGGTGAGGCGGAACCGGCGGCCGGTGCGCTCGCCGCGCAATTCGTGCACGCCCTCGATGTACTGGAAGTACTCGGTGCCCAGTTCCGAGACGTGCACCAGCCCCTCGACGTACAGCTCGTCGAGGGTCACGAACACGCCGAACGGTGCGACACCGGTGATGCGTCCGGCGAACTGCTCGCCGACGCGCTCGCGCATGTACTGGCTCTTCAGCCAGGCCTCGACGTCGCGCGACGCCTCGTCGGCGCGGCGTTCGTTCGCCGAGCACATCATTCCGTACTGTTCCCACAGATCGATGCCGGCGGCGGCGGCGGCGACCGGTGCCGGCACCTCGTCGGCCAGCGCACGCACGCGCGCTCTGCCGCGCGCCGGCGCCTTGCCCGCGGCGGCCGCGCTGGCGGCACGCGACCGTCGTCGGGTTCCGGTCGACCCGACCGCAAGTCCCTCGACCTCGTCCTCCCCGGCCACGTCGGCCTCGACCGACGCGCGGCCATCGCCGCGCAGCATGGCCGGCGCATAGCGCTCCTTGTGCAGCAGGGCCTTGATCACGCGGTGCGTCATCAGGTCGGGATAGCGCCGGATCGGCGAAGTGAAGTGCGCGTAGGCCTCGTACGCCAGCCCGAAGTGGCCCGAGTTGTGCGGCGAGTAGACCGCCTGTTGCATCGAGCGCAGCATCATGCTCTGCAGCAGCACGGCATCGGGGCGCGCACGGACCTTCTGCGCCAGCTCGGCATAGTCGCGCGGCGTGGGCTCCTCGCCCCCGCCGAGCGACAGCGCCACCGACCGCAGGAACTCGCGCAGCATCGCCAGGCGCTCGGGCGTCGGGCCCTCGTGCACCCGGTACAGGTTCCGGATGGCGCGTGCGCTTCGTGAAATCCGCCGCGCACACGTTGGCGGCGAGCATGCACTCCTCGATCAGCCGGTGCGCGTCGTTGCGGGTGCGCGGCTCGATGCGCTCGATCCGACCGGCCGCGTCGCAGACGATGCTGCGTCTCGACCGTGTCGAAGTCCATCGCACCGCGTTCCTCGCGCGCCTTGGCGAAGATGCGAAACAGGTCGTGCAAGGTGATGCAGGTGCGGCACCAGCGCCGCACGGTTGCGGATCGCCTGTGCGTCGCGGCCGGACAGGATGCCCCACACCTCGTCGTAGGTGAGCCGTGCCGCCGAATGCATCACCGCCTCGAAGAACTGGTACGCCTTGATCTGCCCGCGCGCGTTGACGACCATGTCGCAGACCAGCACCAGCCGGTCGACCTGCGGGTTCAGCGAGCACAGCCCGTTGGACAGCTTCTCGGGCAGCATCGGGATCACCCGCCGCGGGAAGTACACCGAGGTCGCGCGCATCGCCGCCTCGCGGTCGAGCGCGTCAGCCGTCGCCCACGTAGTGCGACACGTCCGCGATCGCCACCAGCAGGCGGTAGCCCGAGCGCCGGCCCTCGCCCAAGCGGCTCGCAGTACACCGCATCGTCGAAGTCGCGCGCGTCCTCGCCGTCGATCGTCACCAGCGGCACGTCGCGCAGGTCGACCCGTCCGCGAAGGTCGGCAGGGCGCACCGCCGACCGGCAGCCGCGCGGCGAGCGCGCCGGCCGCCTCGCCGAACTGGTGCGGCACGTCGAACTTGCGCACCGCGATCTCGATCTCCATGCCCGGATCGTCGATCTCGCCGAGCACCTCGATCACGCGACCGATCGGCGACGCATGTCCCGACGGCGGGTCGGTGATCTCGACCGTGACCACCTGACCGGGTTGCGCCGTACTGCGCCTCGCCCGGCGGGATCAGGATGTCGTGCTTGATGCGCTGGTCCTCGGGCACGACGATCGTGACGCCGCGCTCGGACAGGAAGCGGCCGACCAGCCTGCGATGCGCACGCTCGGTGACCTCGACGATGCGCCCTTCCGGCCGCCCGTCGATTGTCGAAGCCGACCCGCTTGACCAGCACCCGGTCGCCGTGCATCGCCTTCTGCATCTCGCGCGGCGTCAGGAACATGTCCGGGCCGCCCGCGTCCGGAATCAGGAAGCCGAAGCCGTCGCGATGTCCCTGGATCCGGCCGGCGATGAAATCGAGCTTGCTCGCCAGCAGCAGCACGCCCTTGCGGTTCGGCAGCAGCTGGCCGTCGCGCTCCATCGCGGCGAGGCGCTTGCCGAGGATGTCGAACTGGTTCGGGCGCGCGAACCTCGAGGCGCGTCGCGAGCTCCTGCGGCGTCAGCGGCCCGTCGGCCTCGCCGCAGGCGTCTCGAGGATTTCCTCGCGGGTGGGAAGCACCCAGCGTCGTTGGGGTCACGAGTCGTTGAGATCCGATAAGTTCGTGTGGCATCGAGATGTCGAACCGGCTGCCTGAACGCCGTCCTGCCAGAGCAGCCGATGAACGGTTCGACGCTCCTTCGAGGCGTCACTTTGCCGGTCGAGCGCAAGTTGACAAATCCGTACCGGTTCACTAAAATTCGCGCCTTCTGCTCGATTCCCGCGCAGACCGCAGCCCAGATGGCGGAATTGGTAGACGCACCAGGTTCAGGTCCTAGCGGTGGCAACACTGTGGAGGTTCGAGTCCTCTTCTGGGCACCAACATTCGAAAGCCTGCGCAAGCTGGCTTTCTCGTTTTCGCGCCCAGAAAGCGAAGCACCTGCGTGCTTCGCGCGAGGACGAGAAAGGCCTGGCCTGCAGGCCGGCCGGGCCCGCGGAACGTGGGCGAGTCCTCTTCTGGGCACCAGATTCAAAAGCCAGCGCAAGCTGGCTTTTCCGTTTGTCCAGAAAGCAAGCGCTCGCGACAGCGCCTTGTGCCCCTCACCCGTACCGTGCCTTCAGGTCCGCTGGCCGGATGTGCTCGTACTCCTCGAACGGCTGATGGATCCAGGGATTGGTCGGCAGCGATTCGACGCAGTAGTCGGGCTCGGCCACCGAAGCCCCCTTGCGCCAGATCACCGCGGTGCGCAATTCCGGTCACCTGCGGATATCGCGCGCTTCAGCGCCGGATCACCTCGACCAGCGTGGCGCCGGAATCGACCAGATCGTCCGCCAGCAGCCAGCGGCGGCCCGGGCAGCGGCGCCGGCGCTCGACAGGTGCTCGGCGATCAGCAGGCTGCTCTGCGTCGTGCCGCCCGCCTCGCGATACGAGCTCGTGAACAGCACGCCGAGCGGCTTGTCGAACAGCCGCGACAGCACGTCGCCGACGCGCAAGCCCGCCGCGCGCGAGGCAGACGATCGCATCGAAGCTCCAGCCGGAGTCGTGGATCTTCGAGACCGCCAGCTTCTCGATCAGCCGGTTGTACTCGTCCCAGGAAACGTGGAGATCCTTCATCGCCGCCTCGCGATCATGTCCTTCGTCCGAGCGCCCGCGCCGACACTCTGCCGCGTCCGCCCGCGCTCCTCTGCGTCACTGGAACGGATGCCGCATCAGGATCGTCTCGTCGCGGTCGGGTCCGGTCGAGACCATGTCGATCGGCGCGCCGACGAGCTCGGACAGCCGCTCGAGGTAGCGCCGCGCCGTCGACCGGCAGGCCGTCCCACCTGCGCACGCCGAACGTCGAATCCGCTCCAGCCGGGCATCTCCTCGTACACCGGCTCCAGCGACTCGACGGCGTCGGCGCCGAACGGCAGCACGTCGGTGATCTCGCCGCTCGCCGAGCCCTTCTCGACGATATCCGACGCAGATCCGCACGGTCTCGGCAGTCCGTCGAGCACGTCGAGCTTGGTCAGGCACAGACCGCTGACACCATTGAGCTGGATCGAGCGCTTCAGCGCGGGCGCGTCGAACCAGCCGGTGCGCCGCGGCCGCCCGGTCACCGACCGAACTCGTTGCCGCTGCGTCGCCAGGTGCTTGCCGACCTGTCGTCGAACAGCTCGGTGGGGAACGGCCCGGAGCCCACCCGCGTCGTGTAGGCCTTGGTGATGCCGAGCACGTACTGCAAGCGCCTGCGGGCCGACGCCGGCACCGGCCGCCGCCGCACCGGCGACCGTGTTGCTGCTGGTCACGTACGGGTAGGTGCCGTGGTCGACGTCGAGCAGCGCGCCCTGCGCGCCTTCGAACAGCAGGTTGTCGCCGCGCGTCATCGCCTGCGCCAGCTGCGCCGGAACGTCCGCGATCATCGGCGCAGTCCGTTCGGCGAGCGCGAGCGCGGCGTCGGCGACCTTGGTCGAGCTCGAGCGGCTTGGCGCCGAGGTAGTGCTCGAGCGTGAAGTTGTGCAGATCGAGCACTTCGGCGAGCCGCGCGCGGAAGCGCTCGGGATGGAACAGGTCCTGCACGCGCAGCGCGCGGCGCGCCACCTTGTCCTCGTAGGCCGGGCCGATGCCGCGCCCGGTCGTGCCGATCTTGCCGCTCGCCGCGCTTGGCCTCGCGGGCCTGGTCGAGCGCCACGTGATAGGGCAGGATCAGCGGGCAGGCCTCGCTGATGCGCAGGCGATCGCACACGGAGACGCCGGCACGCTCCAGCTCGTCGATCTCCGTGCAGCAGCGCATCGGGCGACAGCACCACACCGTTGCCGATGTAGCAGGTCACGACACCGGCGCGCAGGATGCCCGACGGGATCAGCCGCAGCACCTGCTTGCGACCGCCGATCACCAGCGTGTGCCCGGCGTTGTGACCGCCCTGGAACCGGACGACGCCCTGCGCAGACTCGGTCAGCCAGTCGACGAGCTTGCCCTTGCCTTCATCGCCCCATTGGGTGCCGATGACTACGACGTTCTTTCCCATCTCGATCCATCTCTTCGCGCGGTATCGTCCGCGCACGGGTCTGACGTGCAGCCGTCGACGACGCGCACGCGAAGACGCCCGGCCCCGCTCAGAGCGCGCGCACGACCCAGGCGCCCTTTCTCCCAGACCAGTTCGCGATCGCACGCGAACTCCTGCTGTTCGTGCTCGTGACCCGGCAGCACCCGCAGACGATCTCGCCCGACGCCCTCAAGGCGGTCCATTCCTGCGCAAGCCCGGCATCGTCGGACCACGGCGCGCGGATCGCGCGCCCGGCTCGGCGGCGGCCTGCAAGGACGCGAGCTCGCGCAGCTCGAGCGAAAAGCCGGTCGCCGGACGAGCGCGCCCGAACGTCTGGCCGACGTCGTCGTAGCGGCCGCCGCGCCCGACCGCGTTCGGCATCCCGTCGACGTAGGCGGCGAACGTGATGCCGGTGTGATACCGGTAGTCCGCGCAGGTCGGCGAGGTCGATCGACAGCTCGACCTGCGGGAAGCCGCGCCCAGAGCGGCGAACCGCGAAGCGCTCGAGCTTGTCGAGGGCGCGCCGATCGGCGCCAGCGCAGGCAGGACGCGCCGCGCGACGCGCGAGCGCCGACTCGGGACCGTGCGCCGGTCCGTACAGGTCGACCAGCGCAAGCAGCGCGTTGCGCGCATCCTGCGGCTCGGCCCCGGCGAGAGCAATCGCGCAGGCCCGGGACGTCCTTCTGCTGAAGACGCGCGTAGACCTCGGCGTCGTCGATCGAGCGATCGAGCTCGAGCAGCGCGGGCACGACGCCGACATGGCACAGATCCAGACGCACACGCCGCGACACCCGCCGCACGCAGGGAACCGAGCATCAGCTCGAGGACCTCGAGATCGGCCTCGATGCCGGCATGACCGTAGATCTCGGCACCGATCTGGATCGGCTCGCGCGTCGCGAACAGACCCGCCGGCGCGCGTGCAGCACGGAACCCGCGTAACAGAGGCGCGCGACTCCCTGCGCGGTTGAGCAGGTGCGCATCGATACGCGCGACCTGCGGCGTCATGTCGGCCCGCACGCCGAGCGTGCGGCCGGACAGCTGGTCGACCAGCTTGAAGGTGCGCAGGTTCGAGCTCGCGACCGCTGCCGATCAGCAGCGACGTCGAGGTACTCGACCATCGGCGGCATCACCAGCTCGTAGCCATGCGACCGGTAGAGATCGAGCAGGCGACGACGCAGGTCCTCGATGGCCCGCGCCTCCGAGGGCAGGACGTCGGCGATGCTCTCAGGAAGTAAGCCAGCGGGGCATTTGCGTATCTGCCGATTCAAGCTGCTGGACGGGTCGCCGCGCCGCGCGCGTCGGCCGCCGAGCGCCGAGCCGGATCAGCCCCGGCACCGACCTTGCGGCGCACAAACCGGCTATTTTCCCGCAATCAGAGGGCGATCAGCAAGAGGCCGATCAGGATCGCCGCCATCCCCATGAACCGGATCTGGCCGTCGCGCAGGCCGGCGACGCGTTGCACCGTCGCTCGCCACTGTGCCGGCGCCACGAACGGCAGCAGGCCCTCGATGATCAGCACCAGGCCGAGCGCCAACAGCAGCGACTCGCCCATCGGAGCGTCACTTCGCCGCGGCCGCCTGCGCCGGACCCCTTGAAGTAGCTGAAGAAATCGGACGACGGATCGAGCACCAGCACGTCGCTGCGATTGCGGAACGTGGCGCGATAGGCCTCGAGACTGCGATAGAACTCGGCGAACTCGGGATTCTGGCCGAACGCGGACGCATAGAGCGCCGGCCGCCTTCGCATCGCCCTCGCCCTTGACCGTCTGCGCATCGCGATAGGCCTCGGCGAGGATCGACCTCGCGCTGCCGATCGGCGTCGGCGCGGATCTTCTCCGACTCGGCGGCGCCGGTCGCGCGCCGCTCGTTGGCGACGCGCTTGCGCTCGGACTGCATGCGGTCGAAGACCCGCTCGTGCACCTCGGGGGCGAAGTCGACCCGCTTGAGCCGCACGTCGACCACCTCGACGCCGATCTGCTTGGCGTCCTCGTTGATCTTCGCGCGCACGTTCTCGGTGATCTGGTCGCGCTGACCGGAGATGACGTCGGCAACGGTGCGCTTGGCGATCTCGTTGTTCAGAGCGTCGCGCAGGCTGCGCGAGATGCGGTCCGCGGCGATCAGCTCGCTGCCCGTGACCGAACGCACGAAGGTGCGCGGGTCGACGATGCGCCACTTCACGTAGGTGTCGATCTGGATGTTCAGCTTCTCGGACGTGATGAACCGGTCGATGTCGGCGGTGTCGATCGTCAGGATCCGCTTGTCGAAGTACTGGACGTTCTGGAACGGCGGCGGCAGCTTGAAGTGCAGGCCCGGCTTGTCGATGACCTGCTTGATCTCGCCGAGCGCGTAGACCACCGCGAACTGCCGCTGATCGACGACGAACAAGGTGGACGACAGCACGCCCAGCGCGACCAGCACGATCAGGATGACGGGAACGATTCGTTGCATGTTCGGGCTCCCTTCAGCGTGCCGAGTCGCGGTCGCGCGAACGCAGACCGTCACGGCGCCCGGTTCACGTCGGCCGCAGGTTCGGCGGGTCGGCACCGGCGCGGCCGCCGGGGCGGCGGCGCGCGCCGCATCGGACGGCGCGGCGGCCTGCTGCAGCAGCTTGTCCAGCGGCAGGTACAGCAGGTTGCTGCCGCTGCGTGAATCGACATAGACCTTGCTGGTGTTGGTGAAGACCTGCTGCATCGTCTCGAGGTACATGCGGTCGCGCGTCACCTGCGGCGCCTTGCCGTACTCGGCCAGCACCTGCCTGAACCGGCTCGCATCGCCCTCTGCCGTGGCGATCACGCGCTGCTTGTAGCCGTCGGCTTCCTGGCCCAGCCGGGCGGCCGCGCCGCGCGCACGCGGGATCACGTCGTTGGCGTAGGCGCGACCCTCGTTGATCAGGCGCTCGCGGTCCTGGGCCGCCTTGTTGGCGTCCTCGAACGCGGCCTGCACCTGCTCGGGCGGCTGCGCCTGCTGGATCGTCACGTCGATCGATCGGAGACGCCCGCCTTGTAGCGGTCGACGATCGACTGCATCAGCTTCTGCGCATCCTTCGCGACGGCCTCCTTCTCTTCGTACAGCACCTGATCGATGCCGCGCCGCCCGACGACCTCGCGCATCGCCGTCTCGGCGCCCTGGCGCACCAGTTCCTCCGGCGACGGCCCGGGATTGTTGTTGAACAGCCAGGCGAACGGGTCGCTGACCCGGTACTGGACCGCGAACTGCATGTCGACGATGCTCTGGTCCTGGGTGAGCATCAGCGACTCTTTCAGCACCTTGTTCTTGACGCTGTTGCGGTAGCCGACCTCGATCTGGCGCAACTGCTGCACGTTGACGATCTCGGCGGTCTCGATCGGGTACGGAATGCGCCAGGTGAAGCCGGCACGATCGTTCAAGTACTTGAACTCGCCGAAGCGCAGGATCGCGGCCGCCTGGCCTTCCGGAACGATGTAGAAGCCGCTGCCCAGCCAAAGCAGCAGCGCGACCAGCGCCATCACGCCGGCACCCATGCCGCGCCCTTCATCGACGGACCGTCGGAGACCGATCCGCCGCCGCGGGACCGGACGGCGACGGGCCGCCCTGCCGCCGCCCGAACATGCCGTTCAGCCGCCGGTTGAAATCGCGCCAGAGCTCGTCCAGATCGGGCGGTCCGTCGCCGCTGCGGCCGGGCGGCGTTCGGCCATCGTCGTCGCCGCCGCCGGAGCCGGAGTCGCGGCCCCAGCCGGGATCGTTCAGCGAGAACATCCTGCGTATCGAATGCCACATGTTCGGGAACCAACGAGGAGTCAGTTCAGGCGCGCCTGCCTGCGACGATATCGCAGGCAATCGATTGAGTCGACACGAGTGATTCCGAGCGGCCATCCGGGCCGTGCGCGTCGGGATCGGACGTCCGGCCGCGGCTGCGACTGCAGGACATCTGCTCGCTCAGCGCCGGCGTTCAAAGATCCAGGCCGGCGCCTGTGCGAGCGCTCACCCAGAACCGATCGATGGTACCACAGGGCCCCTCCCACTTCGCGGCGGCAGGCCGGCCGCGTCGATCTTGTTGAAGACCACGATCGTGGGCACGTTCGTCGGCACCGATCTCGGCCAGCACGCGCTCGACCTGCTCGATCTGCTCCGTCGCGGTCCGGCGCCGACGCATCGACCACATGCAGCAGCAGGTCGGCCTGTGCCGTCTCTTCGAGTGTCGCCCGGAAGGCCTGCGACCAGCTCGTGCGGCAGGTCGCGCACGAAGCCGACCGTGTCGGACAGGACCACCGATCTCGCCCGTCCGTCAGACGCAGCCGCCGGGTCAGGGTGTCCAGCGTCGCGAACAGCTGGTCGGCCGCGTAGGTGCCGGCGCCGGTCAGCGCATTGAAGAGTGTGGACTTGCCGGCGTTGGTGTAGCCGACCAGCGACACCGTGAAGGCGTCGTGCGCCCCCGCGCGCGTCGACGCGTGCTGGCGCTGGCGCTCCAGGCGGTCGAGCCGCGGGCGCAGCTGCCGCGCCTTGCCGTCGAGCATCCGGCGGTCGAGCTCGATCTGCTTCTCGCCGGGGCCGCCGCGCTGGCCGATCCCGCCGCGCTGACGTTCGAGGTGCGTCCAGCCGCGCACCAGGCGCGTCAGCTGATGCTCGATCCGGGCGAGCTCGACCTGCAGCTTGCCCTCGTTGCTGCGCGCGCGCTGCGCGAAGATGTCGAGGATGAGCTCGGTGCGGTCGAGCACCGGAACGCCCCAGAGGCGATTCAGGTTGCGCTGCTGCACCGGCGTCAGGGGGTTGTCGAAGATCGACGAAGCCGATCTCCTCTCGGCGATCAGCGCCTTCAGTTCGTCGGCCTTGCCGCTGCCCATGGACAGCGCCGCATCCGGCCGCGGACGGCGCAGCGCCACGCGATCGATCGGCTCGATAGCCGGCCGAGTCGCCAGCGCGTTGATCTCGTCGAGCGAGGATCCGATTCTCGAAGAGGGCCCGAACGTGACGCCGACGATCAGGGCCCGCGAGGGAGCGTTCGGAGGATCAGGTTTCCGGGCTTTCTTGCTGGAAGTTGACGGCACGCGCCGGCACGACCGTCGAAATCGCGTGTTTGTAGACCATCTGCGTCACGGTATTGCGCAGCAGGACTACGTACTGGTCGAACGACTCGATCTGACCTTGCAACTTGATTCCGTTGACCAGGTAGATCGACACCGGCACGTGTTCCTTGCGCAGCAGGTTCAGGAAGGGGTCTTGTAGAAGCTGCCCTTTGTTGCTCATGTCGGCTCCATTCTCGAATTATGTTGTTGGGGCTACGCGCCGAAATTCAAGCCGTGACCGTACTCCTGCCGCTCGGGGTTTGAGCGGGCAAAATCAATATACCCCCAAACCGTTCGGTCCGGCCCGGCCGGGGGTCGGTCGAGACCTCCGTGCCGCGGACTCGCGGCGCCCCGAGGCCCGATCACTCTGCGTAGGGATTGGCGCCGGTACGGAACTCGATGCGCAGCGGCGTGCCCTCGAGGGCGAACTCCTTCCGGAACCATGCCTTCCAGGTAACGTCGGTAGGTCTCGGAGATCGGCGTCGAGCGAAGTCCCGTGGATCACGATGATCGGCGGATTCTGGCCCGCCCTGGTGGGCGTAGCGCATCTTCGGGCGGATCGGTCCGCGTGCGCGGCGGCTGCTGGCGCTCGACCGCCTCGATCAGCGCGCGGGTCAGCTTCGGCGTCGGCAGCTTGCGCATCGCCGCCGTGAAGGCATCGTCGACCGAACGCATCAGCGACGCGAGACCCGTGCCCTTGATCGCCGAAATGAAGTGAACGTCGCGCGAAGCCCAGGAACTGCAGCTTGCGGTCGAGGTCCAGCTTCATCCGTTCGCGCTCCCGACTGGTCGAGAGCATCCCACTTGTTGACCGCGACCACCACCGACCGCCCGGCCTCGAGGATGTAGCCGGCGATGTTGGCGTCCTGGTCGGCCACGCCCTCGCGTCGCATCGAGCATCAGCACGCAGACGTTGCAGTCCTCGATCGCCTGCAGGGTCTTCACGACCGAGAACTTCTCGATCATGTCGGTGACCTTGCCGCGGCGGCGCACGCCGGCGGTGTCGATCAGCGTGTACGGCTTGCGGCCGCGCTCGAAGTCGATCGCGACCGAATCGCGCGTCGTTCCCGGCTGATCGAATGCGATCAGCCGCTCCTCGCCGAGCAGCGTGTTGATCAGCGTCGACTTGCCCGCATTCGGTCGGCCGACGACCGCCACCTTCACGCGCCGACCCAGGTCCGCCGTCCCGGTTTCCGCGCCGGCGCCACCCTCCCGGCCTCGGCTTCGTTCGCTGCGTCGGCGGCTCGGCCCGACCCGGCCGCGAGCTGCGCCGCGGCGGCGGCCTCGGCCTCGAGCGGACTCGTTCGGCCTCGCGCGCCGCGTCCTCGAGAACGGCGCGAGCGCTTCGTCGAGCAGATCGCGCACGCCGTCGCCGTGCGCCGCCGAAACGCGTCACGGCTCGCCGAGGCCGAGTTCGTGGAACTCGGCGGAGACCGCCTCGCGCGGCATGCCCTCGGTCTTGTTGACGGCGAGCAGGATCCGACGGCCGCTGCGCCGCAGCTCGACGGCGATCTCGCGGTCATGCGCGGTGAGTCCCTTGCCGGCCGTCGAGGACGAACAGCACGACGTCGGACTCGAGCACGGCCTGACGCGCCTGGCGCGCCATCTCGACTTCGATGCCCTCCTTGGCGACCGGCTCGAAGCCGCCGGTGTCGATCACGATGCACGGGAGCTCGCCGATGCGTCCCCGGCCGTAGTGACGATCGCGGGTCAGGCCCGGACGGTCGGCGACCAGGGCCGCCCGGCTGCGGGTCAGGCGGTTGAACAGCGTCGACTTGCCGACGTTTGGACGGCCCACGAGGGCGACGACAGGCAGGCGGCTCACGGTTCGACGGCTTCGCTTGTAGGGGATTGACGTGCGCGCGCGGCGTGGCCGCGCGCCTGGCGCTAGTCGAGCGAGATCCCGACCAGCGCCCCGGCGCTGGTCTGGACGACCGCAGCGCCCGGCGGCCACGAGCGGGGAGACCAGCGCCTCCCGTCGGTGGCGAAACGGCCGGCGACGGCGCCGTCGTCGCGCGACAGCAGGTGGACGACGCCGCGGGAATCGCCGAGACCAGCACCGGGCCCAGCGACAGCGGCGCCGAGATGTCGCGGCCCGAAAGGCCCTCCTGTCGCCACAGGCTCGCGCCGCTGCGAGAGAAGGCGTGCACGTGGTCGCGGTCGTCGACGACGGCCAGCAGACTGCGCATCGATGTCGATCCCCGCGGAGGTGGAAACGTCGCGCGACCACAGCGGGCGGCCGGTCGGCGCGTCGAAGCAGACGACCTTGCCCTGGAAGCTGGCGGCACAGACCGTGCGGCCGCTGACCATCGGCGACCCGACCACGTCGGCGATGCGTTCGATCTCGGTGGCGCCCTTGCGGCTGCGATACGGTACCTTCCCAGCGCACCGCGCCCGCTCTGCAGGCCCAGCGCCACGATTCGTCCGCCGGGCAGGCCCGCGTACGCGGTGCCGGGCGCGATCGCGATGGCCGCCGGTCTGGCGCAGCACCAGCGGAGGGTTCTGGCGCTGGAAGGTCCAGCGACGCTTGCCAGTGTCGGCTTCGAAGGCCGAAATGCGATTGTCGCTGGTGCGCACCAGCACCAGGCCGAAGCCGACGACCGGCACCGTCACGGACTCGCGCGCCGAGTGGCACGCTCCAGCCTGCTTGCCGTCACCGTCGAGCGCGACCAGGCTGCCATCGCGCGCTGCCACGACACGCGGCTGCCGTCGGATCCGACCCCGGCCGACAGCTTGCGCTTGCCCGATCGACCTGCCACGCGATCCGGCCGCTGGCGGCGTCGATTCGAGCGACCTTGCCGTCGGCCGACGCAACGAACACGCTGTCGCCGACCACGGCCGGCGCGAACCCGACGCCGGCCGGGCCGAACCGGACGCTCCAGCGCGGTGCGCGCCGCGACTGGCGCGGTGATCGCCGGAGGCTCCGGGATCGGCGGCTTCTCGGCGTCGGACCACGGCCAGAAACTGCCGCAGCCGGCCAGCGAGGCCAGCGCGACGGCGGCCGCGACGACGCGAGCGCGCTCACGAGCCGTTCCCGCCGAGCGCGTCGAACTTCACCTGGACGAGACGCCGCAGCGCGCTGCGCTCCTCGAGCTTGTCGAGCGCGAGCTTGTACGCCGCGCGTGCGTCCTCGGACTTTCCTTGCGCCAGCAGCAGGTCGCCGCGGCGGTCGGCATAGGCGCCGCGAAGCTGCCCGCGGACTCCATCGGCAGCAGCTTCAGGCCCTCGTCGTAGGCCTTCTCGTCGAGGAGGATGCCGGCAAGGCGCAGACGCTGCCGAGGTGCCCGAACTCGGGCTCGCGAGACTTGTCGATCGGCCCACTGCAGCGGCGCCTTCGCCGCCTTCAGATCGCCCGCCTCCTGGTACGACTTGGCCGCCAGCAGCGCAGCCATCGGTCCGTAGACCGTGCCGCCGTAGCTGCTCGAACAAGGTGCCCGACGTCTCCTTGACCTTGGCCACGTCCTTGGCTTCGACCGCCACACGCAGTGCTCGTAGACGGCGGCGGCCTGCCCCGCCTGCCTGCGCCTCGTACCAGCCCCAGCCGCGCTAGCCGGCGATCGCCAGCAGCACGATCGTGACGATCGTGAGAATGAAATTGCCGTACCTGTCCCAGAACGCGCGCAGCGACGCGATCTGTTCCTGCTCTTCCAAGTTGTAGGCCATCGACCGCTCATCTCCACAATATCCGCGCCGCGCCCAGGACGCGGCGAAGCAGTTCCGCCATCACCAGGCCGCCGCGGTGCATTCCGCAGCGCCCTCACGCATGCCTGAACCCAGGCTTCGCGCTATCGCTCAGGCGTCGTCCGACGCGACCATCGCATCGACGACGAAATCCGCCAGCGCATCCAGCCGCACGCTCTGTTGAGCCGTGGCGCCGAGTGGCCCTGGCGGCTCGCACCCGGCGCATGCTCGCCCGCGCGCAGCCACTTGACCGTCGCCTCGCCGCGCGCGACCTCGTCCTCGCCCAGCACCACCGCGACGAACGCGCCGCTCGCGTCGGCACGCTTGAACTGCGACTTGAAGCTGCCTCCGCCGCAATGCAGGATCACGTCTAGCCCGGCGTCGCGCAGCCGCTCGGCCGCCTGGAACGCCGCGGCCTCGGCCGCCTCGCCCTGGTGCACCACGTACGCGTCGCAGCCGGCGCCGACGACGCCTTCGAGAGACTTGCGCATCAGCTCGAGCACCCGCTCGACGCCGAGGGCGAAGCCGCAGGCCGGCGCGGGCTTGCCGCCCAGCATCTCGATCAGCGGATCGTAGCGGCCACCACCGCAGATCGTCAGCCCGTCCACCACCCACTCGAACACGGTCAGGTTGTAGTAGTCGAGTCCGCGCACCAGGCGCGGGTTGATCCGGAAGGGAATGTTCTGGCCCTTCAGCAGCGACTGCAGACGCTCGAAGTGCGCGACCGATCCGGCACCGAGGAAATCGATCAGCCTGGGCGCCGACTCGACCAGTGCCTGCATCGCCGGATTCTTCGTGTCGAGGATGCGCAGCGGATTGCTGTGCAGGCGCCGGCGAGCGTCCTCGTCCAGCAGCCCGGCATTCGCCTCGAAGTGGCGGATCAGCGCCTCGCGATGCGCGCGGCGCTCGTCCGAGTGGCCGAGCGAGTTGATCTCGAGTTGCACGCCCGACAGACCGAGGTCGTCCCACAACCGCTGGCACAGCAGGATCACCTCCGCATCGGCGTCGGGCCCGGTAAAGCCGAGCGCCTCGGCCCCCACCTGATGGAACTGCCGATAGCGTCCCTTCTGCGGCCGCTCGTGCCGGAACATCGGCCCGGTGTACCAGAGCCGCTTGGGCCCGTCGTACAGCAGGTTGTGTTCGAGCACCGCGCGCACGACGCCGGCCGTGTTCTCGGGCCGCAGGCACAGTTCCTCGCCGTTCAGCGAATCGGTGAACGCGTACATCTCCTTCTCGACGATGTCGGTGACCTCGCCGATGCCGCGCACGAACAGCCGCGTGTGCTCGAGGATCGGCGTGCGGATGCGCTGGTAGCCATAGCCGCGCATCACGTCGGCGACCGCCTGCTCGAGGCGCGCCCACAGCGCCTCGTCGGCGGGCAGCACGTCGTTCATGCCGCGCACGCCCTGGATCTTCTCTGTCTTGCTCATCGGTCGGTCTGGATCGGATGCGCGCCCGCGCGCTGCGTCGCAGCGGAGGACTGCGCTGCGGGGGTCACGGTCGGGCCGGCCACCGGGCCGCCCCCATACCGCCGCCGCACGTAGTCGTCGACGATCGCCTGGAACTCCTCGGCGATGCGCTCGCCCTTGAGGGTCACGGTGCGCTCGCCGTCGACGAACACCGGCGCGACCGGCGCCTCGTCCGCGCCGGGCAGCGAGATGCCGATGTTCGCGTGGCGGCTCTCGCCCGGACCGTTCACCACACAGCCCATCACGGCGACCTGCATCGTCTCGACGCCGGGATATGCGCTCTTCCAGACGGGCATCTGCTCGCGCAGGTAGCGCTGCACCTTGTCGGCGAGCTCCTGGAAGAAGGTGCTGCTGGTGCGGCCGCAGCCGGGGCACGCGACGACCATCGGAGTGAACGCGCGCAGGCCCATCGTCTGCAGCATCTCCTGCGCGACGATCACTTCGCGGCTGCGGTCGCCGTTCGGCTCGGGCGTGAGCGACACGCGGATCGTGTCGCCGATGCCCTCCTGCAACAGCACCGCCATCGCAGCCGTCGACGCGACGATTCCCTTGCTGCCCATGCCGGCCTCGGTGAGGCCGAGATGCAGAGGATAGTCGCAGCGACGGGACAATTCGCGATAGACAGCGATCAGGTCCTGCACGCTGGAGACCTTGGCCGACAGCACGATCCGGTCATGCCCGGCAGACCGAGCTCCTCGGCCCGTCGCGCGTTGTCGATCGCCGACGTGACCAGCGCCTCGCGCATCACGCTGGCGGCTTCCCACGGCCGCGCGCGCGCGGCGTTTTCGTCCATCAGGCGAGCCAGCAGCGACGCGTCGAGGCTGCCCCAGTTCACGCCGATGCGCACCGGCTTGTCCCAGCGGCAGGCGACCTCGATCATCCGAGCGAAATTGTCGTCGCGCCGCCGGCCGCTGCCCACGTTTCCCGGGTTGATCCGGTACTTCGACAGGGCCTGCGCGCATTCGGGAAACTCGGTCAGCAGCTTGTGGCCGTTGTAGTGGAAGTCGCCGACCAGCGGCGCCTCGACTCCCATGCGATCGAGCTGCTCGCGGATCGCCGGCACGGCGGCGGCCGCGTCGGGCGAGTTGACGGTGATGCGCACCACTTCGGACCCCGCGCGCGCCAGCTCCTTCACCTGGATAGCGGTCGCGATCGCGTCGGCCGTGTCGGTGTTCGTCATGGACTGCACCATCACCGGCGCCCCGCCGCCGACGCGCACGACGCGCTCGCGCCAGCGCACGAACACCTGTCGCGTGAGGCGGCGGCCGGCAGGCCCGACACTCATCGGTTCGAGGCACGGCGCGCTGCCCGACTGGATCGACCTGGTCATCGCTGCATCCTCATGGCAGGGTCAACCGGGCGATGCTGCCGCGGATGTGCGGCTTCAGGTCGACCGGCTTGCCCGCGTACTCGACGCCGACCCCGGCCGCATTGCCGATCACCATCGTCACGGCTCCCGACGGGGTCAACGCCTGGCTGGTCGAGGCGCGCTGCAGACCCGAGAGCAGCACCTTGCCGTCGGCCTGCTTGATCTCGACCCACGATTCGTTGGCGAAGTTCAGCCGAAGCGTGCCCGCGACCTGGTTCGCCGCTTCGGTGGCCGCTGCGGGCGCGCCGCCAGCAGGCGCCAGCGCGGGCAGGCCCTGCGCCGGAACCGGCGCAGCCGCCGCGCCCGGCGCTGGCGCGCCCGCGGCCACGGCGGCCGCAGACCCTGGAGCGGCTCCGGGCACCGGACCCGACGGGGCGGCCCCGGGCGAGGCCTCGGTGCCCGTGGTTCCCCCTTGCGCAGCCGTGGCACCCGCACCGGGCAGGGTGACCGCCTCGACGGTCGAGCCCGCCGAGGCCCCCGCCACACCTTCGGCCGGGGCACCGGCCTGCGAACCGACCTGCGTCGCAGGGCGTTCCTCGAACCAGGACGGAATTCCGGAGAAATCGGCACCACGTCCGAAGAACAGCGCGAATGCGAGCACGCCGAGCAGCACCAGACAGGCCCAGACGAGCCGGTTCCCGGACCCGCCGCCGCCGAATCCGAGCATGCCGCCGGAGCGCAGCGGCTCGTCGAGCGAACCCGCCGGCTTGAGCTCGTTGGGCTGAACGCTTGCGCCGATGGTGTCCAGCAAGGGCCCGATGTCGACCTCGAGCGTGCGCGCGTAGGCGCGCAGCATGCCGCGCACGAAGGGCGTGCCGGGAAGGGCTGCCCAGTCGCCCGCTTCCAGCGCCTGGAGCTGGCGCGGTGCGAGCTTGAGCGCCCGAATCATGTCCTCGGCGCCGACACCCCGCGCCTCGCGCACCGCAACGAGCTGTTCGATAGTGGCAATCGGTTCGGGCACGAATCAGTCCTCGAAATCACCCTTGGCCAGCAGCGACGCCTCGCGCGACTCGGGGAACCGGCGGCGCAGCTGCGACTCGAGGCTCGCCTGCGCATCCCGGTTTCCGGCCTTGCGCTCGACGCGCAAGGCAAGCCACAGGATCTCGGGCGTCGGCTCGAAATTGCCGGTCAGCCGCTGCGAATAGAAGCGCGCACGCTCGATTTCGCCGCGCCTGAGCAGCAGCTCACCGAGGTTGTACATCGCGACCGGATTCGACGGATCGACCTGGAACGAGCGCTGGAAATAGCCCTCCGCCGCTGCCCGGTCGCCCATCCGCAGCGCGCAGATGCCGGCGTTGTGCAGAGGCTTGGCCGGGGTCGTGTAGAGCGGGTTGCGCAGGGCGCGCGCGAAGTAGTCGAGCGACTCGCGCGGCTTGCCCGTCTGGCACAGGAACCAGCCGTAGTTGTTGTTCAGGTCGGAGTCGGCAGGCGATATCCGCAGGCCGCGCTGGAAATTCTCCTCCGCGCGCGCGTTCTCGCCGATCGCCATGTACACCAGCCCGATCATGCCGTAGGCCGGCGCGAACTCGGGATCCGCCGTCACCGCAGCCTGCAGCTCGTCGAGCGCGACCTTGAAGTTGCCCTGCTGGTAATAGCCCGCGCCCAGTTCGAGGCGGATGCGCGCGCGCCGGCGTGCGTCGGACTCTTCCGATGCGTCGGGCTGCGGCGACCGCAGGCTGGTGTCGCCAGGCGCGGACCCTGCGCCGCCGCGGACGGTCTCGGTGGTAGTCGTGCAGGCGACCATCGGCAGCCAGGCCGACAGGGCCAGCGCCAGCGCAAGACCGCGGGCACGAACACTGCCGCCGCATCGGAAACCTTGAACCCGGGCGCGGTCATCGCACCTCCGCCACCCGGATGACCCGCCGCGAGCGCTCGTCGAGCCGCGTCCGGTCCTGCACCTCGCCGGCCAGCTGGCCGCAGGCGGCGTCGATGTCCTCGCCCCTGGTCTTGCGAATCGTCGTCACGATGCCTTCGTCGATGAGGATCTGCCCGAAGCGCCGCACCCGGGCGTCGGGAGAGCGGCGAAGCCCCGACTCGGGGAACGGATTGAACGGGATCAGGTTGAACTTGCAGGGCACGTCGCGCGTCAGCCGGACCAGCGCCTCGGCGTGGGCGTCGCTGTCGTTGACTCCGTCGAGCATCACGTACTCGAACGTGATGAAGTCGCGCGGCGCCTTGTCCAGATAGCGCCGGCATGCCTGCATCAGCTCGGCCAGCGGGTACTTGCGGTTGATCGGCACGAGTTCGTTGCGCAGCGCGTCGTCGGGCGCGTGCAGCGACACGGCCAGCGCCACCGGGCAGTCCTCGCGCAGCCGATCGATCATCGGCACGACCCCCGACGTGGACACCGTCACGCGCCGCCGCGACAGCCCGTAGGCATTGTCGTCGAGCATGATCCGCAGCGACGACAGCGTTGCCGCGTAATTCTGCAGCGGCTCGCCCATGCCCATGAAGACCACGTTGCTGACCGGCCTCGGGCGCTCCGACAGCGCATCAGGTGCGACGGCCCCGCCGAGGCAGCGGTTCGCCCACCACAGCTGTCCGACGATCTCGTGCACCGCGAGATTGCGACTGAACCCCTGCTTTCCGGTCGAGCAGAAGCGGCAGTTCACCGCACACCCGGCCTGTGTCGACACGCACAGCGTGCCGCGGTTGGTCTCGGGGATGAAGACCGACTCGACCGCATTGCCGGCGCCGACGTCGAGCAGCCACTTGCGGGTGCCGTCGGCCGAGACGTGGTCGCGCAGCACCGCCGGCGCACGCACGATCGCATCGCGCTCGAGCCGCGCACGGAAGGACTTTGCCAGGTCGGTCATCTCGGCGAACCGGTCCTCGCCACGCTGATGCACCCAGCGCATCAGCTGGCGGGCCCGGAACGGCTTCTCGCCCCAGGCGGCGCAGACGCGCGCCAGCGCCTCGGCATCCAGGCCGAGGAGATTGACAGGCTCGCTGCCTACCGGCTCAGTCATGGATCACCTCTGCGACATGGTTGGGCTGCCCCGGACATCCGATCCAGCCGGGACGCGCTCGGGCAGGGACGCACGCCCTGCCCCGCGCCGGCGCCCCGGCCGCGCGCGCATCCGCGACCGGATGCACGTGCCTCGACCGGGACGACGGCGTTCAGCGCGAGTGTACGTTCATTGCCGGGAAGAAGAACGCGATCTCGACCCGCGCAGTATCCGGGCCGTCCGAGCCGTGCACGGCATTGGCGTCGATGCTGTCGGCGAAATCGGCGCGAATCGTGCCGGGCGCCGCTTTCTTGGGATCGGTGGCGCCCATCAGGTCGCGATTCTTCAGGATCGCATTCTCGCCTTCCAGGACCTGGACCATCACCGGCCCGGAGATCATGAAGTCGACGAGGTCCTTGAAGAAGGGGCGCTCGCGATGCACCGCGTAGAAGCCTTCGGCTTCGGCGCGCGACAGGTGCATCATGCGTGCGGCGATGACCTTCAGGCCCGCGCCCTCGAACCGGCTGTAGATCTGGCCGATCACGTTCTTGGCGACGGCGTCGGGCTTGATGATGGACAGGGTGCGTTCGATGGTCATGGTGAATCGTTCCTGGAAGAGCCGGACCTGGGACGAACGGCGCGCGCCGTGCCTCGCGCTGCACTTCGGCGCACGCCGACTGCAGTCGGCCCGGGTTCGGATTGTCTTGTAAATGAGGAGCTTATGTGAAACTTTGCAGGATTCTGCTGAACCTTTAAGTTTAACATACGAGCCGTCGCGAACATCCAGCGGCGGCACCGCGGCGCGCGGCCTGCGGGGCCGCGCCGACGTAAGGGACGCCGGCCCGAGACTGACGAAGCAACATCGGGGCCAACCCTGATCGGTTCGCGGTTGAATTCGGCAGCCGAAGACTCTACAGTCCAGACGCGTCAACTCTCCCAACAGAGGTAACCAGATGGCTTTCCAACACGACCGACTTTCCGCCACCCAGTTCGGCGCCTCGTCGGGCGCGCTCGGTTCGGTGCAGCGCAATCGCGTGCTGCGCAACACCTACATGCTGCTCGCGCTGTCCATGGTTCCGACCGTGATCGGCGCGTGGATCGGAGTACGCACCGGGTTCAACTTCTTCTCCGGCAGCCCGTTCATCGGCCTGATCGCCTTCCTGGCGATCGCGTTCGGCTTCTTTTTCGCGATCGAGAAGTTCAAGAACAGCGCCATCGGGGTGGCCCTGCTGCTCGGATTCACGTTCTTCATGGGTCTGATGCTGTCGCGCCTGATCGGGCACGTGCTCGGCTTCTCCAACGGCGCGTCGCTGGTGATGACGGCCTTCGGCGGCACCTCGGCGATCTTCGCGGTGATGGCGACCGTGGCGACGGTGTCCAAGCGCGACTTCAGCGGCATGGGCAAGTGGCTGTTCGTGGGCTTCCTGGTGATCCTGGTCGCCTCGATCGCGAACATCTGGCTGCAGATGCCCGCGCTGATGCTGACGGTGTCGGCGCTCGCGGTGCTGATCTTCTCGGCGTTCATCCTCGTCGATCTGCAGCGCGTGGTGAACGGCGGCGAGACCAACTACGTCGTCGCGACGCTGTCGGTCTACCTCAGCGTCTACAACGTGTTCAGCAATCTGTTGGCGATCCTCGGCATCTTCGGCGGCGACCGGGACTGAGCGTCCGCGAGGACAGGCCGGCGAGCGCCGGCCGATATCTTCCAGCCCGGGGCCGCGTCAGCGGCCCCGATCGTTTTACCCTACCTCCTCTGCTCCGGAGCGCACGATGCAGCCTTCCCTGCCGCACGGGTTCACCATCCGCCACGAGGCGCACTTCGGCGACCGCGTGGTGCGCTGCTACGCCGAGCGTCTCGGCAACGTGTACGCGCTGTTCGCGCGGGCCGCGGCGAGCCGCCCCGATGCCGACGCCCTGGTCTTCGAAGGCCGCCGCTGGACCTATCGCGAACTCGACCTGGAGGCCGCGCGGGTGGCCTCCGGCCTCGCCTCGCTCGGCGTGCGCGCCGGCGAGCGGGTAGCGATGCTGGTCGGCAACCGTCCCGAATTCGTCTTCGCGCTGCTCGGCACCCTGCGCCTCGGTGCGATCGCGGTGCCGATGGGCACCCGTCTGCAAACGCCCGAGATCGCCTACATCGTCGACCACTGCGGCGCGGTCGCGCTGGTGCACGACGAGGAGCTGAGCGACCGCCTGCCCCTGGCCGCCGATGTCCCCGGACTGCGCAGCCGGATGATCGAGTGCCCGCGCGGCGAGCCGATGCCGGCGACGCCCGACGAGCACGAGGAATCGACCGCGGTGATCCTCTATACGTCCGGCACCACCGGTCGCCCGAAGGGCGCGATGCTGACGCACTTCAACATCGTGCACTCCGCGATGCACTTCCATTCGGCAATGGGGCTCGAGGACGCAGAGCGCTCGCTTCTGGCCGTGCCGGCCAGCCACGTGACCGGACTGGTGGCCATCATCGTCGTGATGTGGCAGTGCGGCGGTGCGACCGTGCTGATGCGCGAGTTCAAGGCGCGCGAGTTTCTCGACGTGGCCGCGCGCGAGCGGATCACGCACACGGTACTGGTGCCCGCGATGTACAACCTGTGCCTGCTGCAGCCGGAGTTCGGTCGGCACGACCTGTCGACGTGGCGAATCGGCGGCTACGGCGGCGCGCCGATGCCCGAGGCGACGATCGCCTCGCTCGCCCGGCGCCTGCCGCGACTCGAGCTGGTGAACGCCTACGGGGCCACCGAGACCACCTCGCCGACGACGCTGCTGCCGGCCGATCGCGCCGCCGCGCGACCGGACAGCGTCGGCCTGCCCCTGCCCTGCGCGGACGTCGTCATCGTCGGCCCCGACGGGCGCGAGGTTCCCTTCGGCGAGGCCGGCGAACTCTGGATCCGGGGACCGATGGTCGTGCCGGGCTACTGGAACAACCCGGAGGCGACGCGCGACAGCTTCATCGCCGGCTTCTGGCGCTCCGGGGACGTCGGTTCGATCGACCAGGACGGCTACGTGCGCGTGTTCGATCGCATCAAGGACATGCTCAACCGCGGCGGCTACAAGATCTTCTCCGTCGAAGTCGAGAACGTGCTGAGCCATCACCCGGGAGTGCTCGAGAGCGCGATCGTCGGCAAGCCCTGCCCGGTGCTCGGCGAGCGCGTCCACGCGTTCGTCACCCGCCGCGACCCGGACCTCGGCGCCGACGAACTGAGAGCGTTCTGCGCGCAGCGCCTCGCCGACTACAAAGTGCCCGAGTCGTTCACGATCCAGGACGAGCCGCTGCCGCGCAACGCGAACGGCAAGCTGCTCAAACGCGCCCTGCGCGAGCGGCTGCCGGCAGCCTGAGCCGCGAAGCCTGCGCGCGCGCGACTCGCGCCTTCCCGTCAGGTGCTAGATTCGAAGCCCGGCCAATTCGAAGTTCAATCGATTCCAGGAGGAGACCCATGCCCGAATTCTGCACCGTCCAACGCGAAGGCCACCTGACCATCGTGACGCTGAACCGTCCCGACGTGATGAATGCGCTGCACTATCCCGCGCACGTCGAACTCGACCAGGTCTGGAACGAGTTCGACGCCGACCCCGAGCAGTGGGTGGCGATCGTCACCGGTGCGGGGCCGCGCGCCTTCAGTGCCGGCAACGACCTGAAGTACCAGGCGGGCGGCGGCAAGCGCGGCTTCGTCAAGAGCGGCTTCGCCGGCATCACGGCCCGCAACGACCTCTGGAAGCCGGTGATCGCGGCGGTCAACGGCGTCGCCATGGGCGGCGGCTTCGAGATCGCGCTCGCCTGCGACATCATCATCGCCGCCGAGAACGCGAAGTTCGCGCTGCCCGAGCCGCGCGTCGGCCTGGCGGCTCTGGCTGGCGGCGTGCACCGCCTGCCGCGCACCATCGGCCTGAAGCGCGCGATGGGCATGATGCTGACCGGCCGCCACGTGTCGGCGAAGGAAGGCTACGAGCTCGGCTTCGTCACCGCACTGGCCCCGGAGGGCGGCGCGCTCGACGAGGCGAAGAAATGGGCCGCGCAGATGCTGGAGTGCTCGCCGATGTCGCTGCGCGCGACCAAGCAGGCTGCGATGCAGGGCCTGACGACTCCCGACGTGATGACCGCCTACAAGGTCGAGTACGACGCCGTTGCCCGCATGCGCGCCAGCAAGGACTTCATCGAAGGGCCGAAAGCCTTCTCTGAGAAGCGCAAGCCGAACTGGACGTCGGAGTGATCCGTCGCACCCGCCGGCCATGGCCGGCGGGTGCGGAATACACGCGTGCGGCGGACGCCCGCCCCCTGCCGCAGCTACTCAGGCCGTCATCGGCTGCTGCAGCGCTTCGTCGAGAAGCTCGAGAGCACGGCTCGGGCGAACACGACCATGTTGCCGACCCGGTCGATGCTGCCGGTCTCGATCGTGAGCACCCGCGTCACCGGGCCGGAAACCGCCAGGCAGCTGTGCCCGGCCGCGTCGCCGTACGAGTTGCCGGTCGGGCCGCTGGCTCCGGTTTCGGCCAGGCCCCAGCTCGCGCGCAGCTGCTCGCGTACCTGGCCGGCCAGAAGCATCGCGTACGGCTCGCTGGACGAACGCTTGCCGGCCATCGCCTCGTCGGAGATGTCCACCAGCATGCGCCGCGCACGGCGGGTGTAGACGACGGCGCCACCCAGATACCAGGCCGAGGCGCCCGGCACCGACAGCAACGCCGCCGAGATCAGCCCGGCGGCCGACGACTCTGCCACCGCGACGGTCTCGCCGCGCGCCTTCAGCGCGAGGCCGACCCGTTCGGCGAGGGGCAACAGGCTTTCGAAATTCATCGGTCGACTCCGCAGACGTTCGAAGGAGGAGCGATCAGCCGCACAGTGCGTCGATGTCGGCGTCGCCGAGCCCTGCGGCGCGCAGAACCTCGCGCGTGTGCTCGCCCAGGCGGGATGCGAACGCACCTGCGTCGGTGCCGCTGGCACTCATCCGGAATGGCGGGTTCATCACCCGGAACGTGCCGCCGGCATCGCGGACCTCGGCCAGCGCACCGCGGTGCGCGATCTGCGGATCGGCCATCGCCTCGGCGACCGTGCGGTACAGCGACGCCGGCACACCGTTGGCGTCGAGCGCCTGGAGGCATTCGGCACTGGTGACCGACACCGACCATTGCTCGGCGATGTCCATCAGTTCGCCCCAGTTCAAGCGCCTGTCGCCGTACTTCTCGAAGCGGGGATCCGACACGAGCTCGGGCCGGCCCATCGCGGCGAGAAAACCCTGAAACGTGCGCTCGCTCGCGATCGCCACCATCACGTAGCCGTCGCTGGTGTGCATCGGTCCGAAGATCGGACGCCCGGGCGGCGGCACCGAGAACTGCGCCGCCTGCACCTCGTTCAGGGTCATGGCCAGCATGGTCTCCATCATCGACACGTCGATGTGCTGGCCGCGGCCGGTGACACTGCGCTGATGGAGTGCTGCGCCGATCGCGCCGAACGCGTAGGCCCCGGCTGCGACGTCCGCGACGAAGATGCCACAGTAGTCGGGCCGCTCGCGCCCCATCTGGTACGCCAGGTGCGCCCGGTCGTATCCGGACGCCGCGTGGATCACGGGTGCGTACGCGGGGAGCTGCGACGACGGCCCGGTCTGGCCGTAACCCGAGATCGAGCAGTAGATCAGCCGCGGATTCAGCGCGGCAAGGCTGGCGTAGTCCAACCCGAGACGCGCCATCACCCCGGGCCGGAAATTCTCGACCAGCACGTCGACGCCGGCGACGATGCGCCGCAGCGCCTCGATCACGGCGGGCTTCTTCAGGTCGAACGCCACGCTCTTCTTGCCGGCATTCAGCTGCCCGAATGCGGTGCTCGCACCGCCGCGCAGCGGCGGGCGCATCCGCATCATGTCGCCCTCGGGTGCCTCGACCTTGATCACTTCCGCCCCCAGGTCGGCAAGCAGCCGGGTGCAGTGCGGCCCCGAGATCGTGGTCGTGAAGTCGAGGACCTCGAGTCCTTCGTATGCTTTGTTCATCGGTCTGCCTTCTCCTCGCACTCACCCGCAGCGGCCGGCGCGAAAACCGCGATCGACTCGACGTGTGAGGTGTGCGGAAACATGTTCACGGCCCCGGCCGCGAGCAATTCGAATCCGCCAGTGTGGACCAGGACGCCGGCGTCGCGCGCCAGCGTCGCGGGGTTGCACGAAACATAGACGATGCGCGCCGGCTTGTGCGCATCCTCCGACAATGCCTTGACGAGTTCGAGCGCACCTTCGCGCGGCGGATCGATCAGCACGCGGTCGAACGGCCCGAGCGCGCGCCAGGCAGCATCGTCGATCTCGAACAAGTTCGCAACCCGGAAACCGGCCTGCCCGTCGAGTCCGTTGGCCAGTGCATTCTCGGCCGCGCGCGCGACCAGCGTCGCGCTGCCTTCGATACCCACCACCTCGCGTGAACGACGCGCCAGCGGCAGCGAGAAATTGCCGAGACCGCAGAACATGTCGGCGACCCGGTCCTCGGGCCGAGGATCGAGCAGCCGGATCGCGTGTCCGACGAGCACTTCGTTGACCCGATGGTTGACCTGGGTGAAATCGGTCGGACGAAACGGCATCCGTACCGCGAATTCCGGCAGATCGTAGGCCAGCCGGGACACGGGTGCGGCGGCGCCGTCGTCGTGCGGGGCCCACACGAGATGGATCGAATCCGGCCCCTTGGGCTGAAACCACAACTCGAAACGGTGGGCGCGCGCGAACGCGACCAGCGCATCGCGATCGCGCGCCGAAGCAGGATCCAGCACCCGGAACACCAGCGCCAGCACATCGGGTTCGGCGCCCATGGCGCCTTGCCCGGTGCCGGCGCGCGCCTCCCCCATTGCCACCTCGATCTGCGGCATCCGGTCGCGCATGTCGAGCGTCCCGATCAGCGCACGCAGGGGCTCGATCAGTGCCGAAACGCGTGGCGGCAAGACCTCGCAGCTTCGCATGTCGGCCACGTAGCTGGACCCCCGCTCGTGGAAACCGACCAGCACGCCCCCCTTCTTCGCGACGTGCCGCACCGACAGCCGGGCACGATAGCGGTAGCCCCAGGCGGGGCCCGCGATCGGCCGCAGAACGGTGCCGGGCCGCACACGGCCGAGATGCCAGAGCTGGTCCTCCAGCGCCCGCTGCTTGATCGCAAGCTGGGACCTCGGCTCGAGATGCTGCATCGAACAGCCGCCGCACACGCCGAAATGCCGGCAGCGAGGCTCGACCCGGGCAACGGCGCTCTGCAGCACCTCGATCGTCTGCGCGACGTCGAAGCGCGGCTTGCTGCGCACGACCTGCGCCAGCACGCGCTCGCCGGGCAGCGCATCGCGCACGAACACGACCTTGCCTTCATGGTGCGCGACACCGTTCGCGTCGAGATCGATCGACTCGATCTCGAGCTCCAACACCGGACCCTCCTTCATGCCCCGCCGCCCCCGGTCATGTCGCGCCCTCGTCCTCGCTCCATTGCGCGAGGAATGCGCGCCAGTGGCTTCCCTCCTGCCGGGCCACGGTCTCGCGCAGCAGCGCCGTCTCCTGCCGGTACTGGTCCGGAGTCCAGTGCCCGCGCATCAGCTGGAAGCGGCAGAACACCAGCCAGGTGTTGGCGACATCGGTTTCGCAGTAGTCGCGGATCTCGCCGATTCTGCCGGCCTGGAACGCCGGCCAGACCTGCGAGCCGTCCATGCCGAGCTTGCCGGGGAAGCCGCACAGCCGCGCCAGCTCGTCGAGCGGCGCGTTGGCGCGGCCATTGAACAGGGCGAGCAGGTCCATCAGGTCGAGATGGCGGCTGTGATAGCGGCTCAGGTAGTTGTTCCACTTGAACTCGCGGTCGTCGTCACCCTGCTCCCAGTAGCGCGGCGCCTGCACGCCGTGGACCAGGCCGCGGTAGTGCAGCACCTGCAGGTCGAAGCCGCTGCCATTCCACGACACCAGCTGCGGCGTGTGCCGCTCGATGACGCGGAAGAAGTCCTGCACGATCTTGCCTTCGGGATCGCCGGGCTGCCCCAGACAGCGCACCCGGACGCCGTCGGCGTCGCGGAACAGGCAGCCGATCGCGACCACGCGCTGCACGTGCAGCGGCAGGAAATCGCTACCCGTCTTCTCGCGGCGGCGCGCGAACGCCAGTTCGGCGACCTCGGCGTCGGGCATCTCCGCGGGCAGCGCCCACATCCGCCGCAGGCCGGCCGTGTCGGGCACCGTCTCGATGTCGAAAACGAGCGTGGGCGTCATCGCGGGGGCAGCAGTTTCTGCGGATCGACCGGACGGCCGCTCTTGCGGACTTCGAAGTGAAGCTTCGGCCGGTCGGTTCCCGAATCGCCGAGCTCGGCAATCTTCTGGCCGCGCTTGACCGACTGGCCGTCCTTCACCAGCAGCGCCCGGTTGTGTGCGTACACCGTCAGCGTCTCCGCGTCGTGCTTCACGATCAGCAGATTGCCGTAGCCGCGAGGCCCGGGCCCGCTGAAGATCACCTTGCCGTCGGCGGCCGCCGTCACCGGATCGCCGGGACTGCCCGCGATCGCGATTCCCATGCTGCGCGGCTCGGCGAATCCCTGGATCACCCGGCCACGCGCCGGCCAATCGAAGCTGGCCGAGGAGTCGGTCTTCGCATCCGGCTTGCCGTCGGTCTTCGCGTCGGTCTTCGCGTCGGGCTTGGTGTCGTCCTTGGCATCCGGCTTCGCCGCCGCGCCGGCATCGGCCGCGCGGGGCGCCTCCGCCGCGGGTACAGTCGCGGGTGCCGCCACCGGAGCCGCCTGCCCGGCGGCGCGCATCTCGGCCAGGCGTTCGGGCGAGTACGGGCGCTTGGCGGCCTTCGGCTGGGTCCGCAGCGCGCTCGAAGGGGCCGCCGCCGAACCCGCCGCTCCAGCCGGGCGGTCGAGCGGTCGGACTTCGACGCCCGCGGAACGGATCGGAGCACTGCGAGGCCCCGTGGCCGGCGCGGTCGCAGCGCCCGGCGGCGGCGCCGCCGGCGCGACTCCCGTTGCGGGCGGCGCTGGACGGGTACGCGCATCCGCACGCGGCTCGGTCCGCTGTTCGACGGGCGCGGGCGGGCCGGACGAGCAGGCCGTCAGCAGCACCAGCGAGGCACCCAGGGCTGCGCGCAAGACGGCGACGAAAGTGACAGTTGAACGGTGTGACATGTGCGAGGGTCGATCAGTCGCCACGAGGGCACGTCCAAAGGGGCCGCGCCGCAACGAGGCGGTCAAACGGTTCCCGCTCGCAGCGGGACGAAGCGCACCGCGTCCAGCACGGTCAGTTCCCAGGAATCCCGCGAGACGCGCTCGACGAGGTGCATGGCCTGGCCGCCGCGATGCTCCACCGGCGCAAGCAGGCGGCCAGGAACCTGCATCTGTTCGAGCAGTTCGTCCGGGATCGCGTGCCCGGCCGCGGCAACGACGATCGCATCGAACGGCGCGGAACCGGGGGCACCGAGCCTGCCGTCGCCGAACGCCAGGCGCAGGTTCGGCAGGCGCAGCTGGCGCAGGTTGGCGCGTGCCGTCTCGTGCAGGCCGCGCACCCGCTCGATCGATACGACTTCGCCGAACAGCACTGCAAGAACGGCCGCCTGGTAACCGCATCCCGTGCCGACTTCGAGCGCCTTCGCCGCGCGCCGCCGTCCGGGCGGCACGCATGCCAGCGCCAGCTCGAGCTGGCGCGCGACCGTGCTCGGACGCGAGATCGTCTGGCCATGACCGATCGGCAGCGCGACGTCTTCGTACGCCCGGCTGGCGAGCGCCTGTTCGACGAACTGGTGTCGCGGAACCTGTTCCATCGCGGCCAGCACGTCGGGATCACGGATACCGATCGCGCGCAGCCCCGCGACCATGCGGCGGCGAGCGCTGTCCGACGCCAGCCCCAGCCCCTGTGGCGCCGCGGGCTGCACCGCATGCCGGCCCGCGCCCGGCGCCGGGGGGGTTGGCACTCGCCTGGTGACCATCGCGCGATCAGCCCTCGAACCAGCCGCCGACGGCGTCGAGCAGCGCGGTTCCGGTCAAGTCGATGTCGAGCGGCGTCACCGACACCCAGCCCTCCGCGACAGCATGGAAATCCGTGCCAGGCCCCGCCTCCTTGGCGCTGCCGGCCGGACCGATCCAGTAGATCGTCTCGCCTCGCGGATTCTGCCCCTTGATCACCGGCTCGGCCACGTGCCGCTTGCCGAGACGGGTCACGCGGGTTCCGCGCACGGCCGATCGCTCGATCGCGGGGAAGTTCACGTTCAGCAGCATCGGCTGCCGCATCAGCTTCGGCGCGAGCATCTGCACCATCTCGCCGGCGATCGCCGCCGCACTGTCGAGATGCGCGTGACCGCGCTGCGCGAGCGAGAACGCGATCGCGGGAACACCCAGCAGGAACCCTTCCATCGCCGCGGCGACGGTGCCGGAGTAGATGGTGTCGTCGCCCATGTTCGCGCCATCGTTGATGCCCGAGATCACGAGATCCGGACGATGCTCGAGCATGCCGGTGATCGCCACGTGGACGCAGTCGGTGGGCGTGCCGTTGACGAACTGGAAGCCGTTGGCGGCACGCCGGACGGACAGCGGACGGTCGAGGGTCAGCGAGTTCGACGCGCCGCTGCGGTCACGCTCCGGCGCCACGACGGTGACGTCGGCGAAGCGCGACACCACGTTCGCGAGCGCCTCGATTCCCGGAGAGAAATAGCCGTCGTCGTTGCTGATCAGAATACGCATCGGGCGATTCTAGCGAATCGCGCGGATCAGCCCTCCGCGGGCCAGTCGCGAATGTAGGCCTTCAGCATCCGGTTCTCGAAGCTCTGCTCCTCGAGCACCGCGCGTGCGACGTCGTGGAAGGAGATGACCCCGAGCAGGGTCTCGCCGTCCATCACGGGCAGGTAGCGCTGGTGCGTCTCGATCATCGAACGGCGCAGGTCGTTGACGTCCATCGTCGGGCTCGCGACGGTCGGGCTGGCGTTCATCACGTCGCGCACGACGATCTCGGCCACTGGCGGGGTCGGTCCGGTGCGCTGTTCCGTCTGGCGCTTGGCCAGCACCCGGATCACCTCGCGAAAGGTGAGCATGCCCGCCAGGCGGCCGCGATCCATCACGACCAGCGAGCCGATGTCGTGATCGGCCATCGTCACCACGCAGTCGGACAGCATCATTTCCGGCGAGACCGTGAACAGCGTGCTTCCCTTGACCCGAAGTATTTCGCTGACTTGCATGGTCGCCTCCGTGGTGGACGAACAGATGCTAGCCCAGCGCAGCCCCGCGTTCAAGGCAACGCCTGACATGGGCCGCCAGCTCGTCCTCGGTGTAGGGCTTGGTCAGGAAGACGTCGACGCCCGCATCGAGCGCCATCGCGCGATGGCGCTCCGAGTAGCGAGAGGTGATCATGATCACCGGCACCTCGACGGTCCGCTCGCTGGCGCGCAGCGCCGCCGCGAACTCGAGTCCGTTCATGCGGGGCATCTCGAGGTCGACGATGGCGACGTCCGGCACCCGCCGTTCGATCACCGCCAAGGCCTCGAGGCCGTCCCCGGCGGCGTCGACCTCGAAGCCAAGATCCTGCAGGAACGTCTGCATCGAACGGCGGACGCTGACCGAGTCGTCGACCACCAGGCAGACCGGCGCGGCCCGCGCCGGCACAGGCAGCTCGACTGCAGGCGCCTGGAAGGGGTCGCCGCCCGCGAGCAATGCGGGCAGGTCGATCACGGGCGCGACCGCACCGTCACCCAGGACCGCGGCACCTTCGATGGCACGACGCCGCGGCAGCCAGGACGGCAACGGCCGGACCACGACACTGCGTGTCTGGCCCAGATCGGGCGCAACCAGGGCGATGCGCCGACCGTCGTCCAGGTGCACCAGAAGCACGACCTCGGCCGCAACTGCCGCGCCGCGCGACGGGCCCGCCCGCTGCGCCAGTTCGAACTCGCGCTCGAAGAAGCCGGCCGGCAGGCCGATCGCGACGTCGAGGCGCACCGCCGGCACGAAGCCGTCCTCGAGCACGAAGCGCAGCTCGCCCTGCGCGTCGCCGACAAGCCCGTCGGCGGCGAGCACGCGCTCGACCCCGCGGACCGAAAGGGCCAGCACGTGACTGGGCGTTCGCGACACCGCCACCGCGCTCGTCCCCAGCCGCTCGGCGAACCCGAGCGTCACGGTGGTCCCCTGTCCCGGCCGGGATTCGATGTCGACAGTCCCGCGCAGCGCCTGGACTGCACGGTTCACGACGTCCAGGCCGACGCCCCTGCCGGACACCTGTGTCGCCGTCTCGCGGGTCGAGAAGCCCGGCAGAAGAATCAGACGCGCGACCTGCGCGTCCGACAGAAGATCACCCTCACGGATCAGGTCCCGCGCCAGCGCCTTGCGACGGATCATCGCGGTGTCGATCCCGGCACCGTCGTCGATGCAGCGCACGCGCAGCAGCGCGCCTTCGCGCTCGAAGCGCAGCTCGATGCGGCCGACCGGCGGCTTGCCGGCGGCGATGCGGCGCTCCTCGGCTTCGATGCCGTGATCCACCGCGTTGCGCAACAGGTGAGCAACCGGATCCACGACCCGCTGCAACAGTTGGGCGTCGACCGCGGTCTGTTCGCCCGAGATCTTCAGCTCGATGCGTCTGCCGGTCATCCGCGCAGCCTGGCGCACCACGCGCTGAAGGCGCGGCGCGATCGACGAAACCGCCATCATCCGCGACTGCATCACCGCTTCGCGCAGGTCGGTCTGCACACGCTCGAGGTGCCCGACCGACTCGGCCAGCGCATACGCGTGGTGGTCGAGCTGCTGCTCGATGAGCTTCTCGTCCGCGCTCGACTCGGCGATGCGGCGGGACACGGTGTGAAGATCGTCGAAGTCGTCGAACTCCAGCGCGTCGAAGTCCCCGCGCGAGCGCCGTCCGGTCAACGACACACCGCGAACGTCGACCAGCCGTTCGAGGTCGTTCGACAGCTCGCCGAGCCGCTCGGTACCGACGCGCAAGGATGCGCGAGCCCCGCCGAGCAACGCCACCTGCTCCTGGACCTGCGACAGCAGGATCGCTGCCTCGGCGGCGAGATCGAGCATCCGGTCGACGAGCCGTCCGGGGACGCGCATCAGTTCCTCGTCCGGCACGACCTGCGCATCGGCGCGCGCGCCCTCTTCCGGCACGACCTGCGCATCGCCACGCGTGCCCTCTTCCGGCACGACCTGCGCATCGCCACGCGTGCCCTCGGCCGACACAGAATCCGCCTCGGCACGCGCATCCGGCGCGGTCTCGAGATGAAGGCGCGCCGTCTCGGCATGCACGCGCGCCGTCTCGGCGCCCACGTCGTCCGCCGCAGCGGCCCGCCCCCCGCCCGCTTCCGCGGCAGCTCCTTCCTCGCCGAGCAGGCGATCGATCCAGCGGACGATGTCGCGGCACACGACCATCGCGTCCAGGGGCTCCGGACCGAGTCCGGCAACCGCGTCGGTCATCTCGCCGAGGCAATCCGCCGCCCGCACGAGCACCTCGAGCAGGCCGGCCCGGTCGGAATCGCTGAACGCCGACTCGCGCGCCATCACTTGCAGCAGATCCTCGAGCTGGTGCGTCAGCGTCGCGATCCCGCGGACGCCGACGGTATTGGCCGAGCCTTTCAGCGTGTGTGCGATGCGCTGTGCCGGCTCGACCTCGGCGAGCGTCCCTGCCGCCAGCCGATCGATGCAGGCTGCGAACTCGGCGGACAGCTGCGGAAGCTCTCGCAGAAGATTGTCGACCACGCGCGGATCGGCATCGGGCGGCACGTCCAGCGAGAGATCCGACGCGTCCAGCGCGCCGCGGCGACGCTCCACCTGGCGAGAACGCACCAGCGAAACCGCTGCGAGCCGGCGCGCCAGCGGATCGATCTCGTCCGGCTCCGGCACCTGAGGCCAGGCCGGATCGGTCAGCGCGTGCGCCAGGCCGAGCGCGCTCTCCTCGGCGGGGTTGCGCAGATAGGCACCGAGAAGTTCGAGGAATTCCCGCAGCAGGCCGAGACGCGCGCCGTCCAGTCCCCGGCTCTCGCCGATCCACGTCGAGACGTTTTCGACCGTCAACGCAATCACTGCCTCCAGCGGCGGCACCCGCATGAACTGGAGCGCACTCGCCAGATGGCCGAGCCGGTCGTGCACGAGGTCGACGAGATCGCCGGCGTCGAGAACCTCGGCCGCCTGTTCCTCGACCTGCTCGCGGAGCTCGTCGGCGAGCCCGTCGACCGCCTCGGCGAGCATGTCGAACTCGTCGCGCCCGGCAGCCACGTCCTCATCGGGCACGTCCAGACGGCGCGAACGCGGTTCCGGCGCGATGCCGGCGGCCGCGACCCTTGCAACCTCCGCAGCTTCCGCGGCTTCCTGGGCTTCCTGGGCTTCCTGGGCTTCCTGGGCTTCCTGGGCTTCCTGGGCTTCCTGGGCTGCATGATCTTCGGGGGGTTTGGCGGCCACCTGTTCGGCCGTCGCGACGGCCGGCGCAGCCGGCGGCACCGGAGCGAGCTGGTGCGCGGCCAGCTGCTGGATCGCGGCCGCATCCTGACGAAGCCGTCCCCCGATCAGCAGGACGAACTGCTCGGGGATCGCCGGGAACCCGGGCCACTCGCGCAACCCCGACAACAGGCGCACGGACTCGCCCGGCGAGGTGTGGCCCGCACAGAATGCGACCACGTCGCCGATCCACGCTTCCGTGCGCTCGCAGGCCTCGTTCCAGCCGCCCCCCCCGGCCTGCCGCTGCAGATGCGGCACCAGCAGCGCTGCCAGGTAGTTCAGGCTGCGCAGCCCCAGCGACTCGGCAGTGTGGGCGCACTCGAGGATCGCCTGCCCGAGGCGCCCGGCGAGGGTGGCCGGATCGCCGCGCGCGGCCGGATCGAACAGCGGATCGAGCAATGCGACCGAGGCCGCATTGAGCCGGTCGAACTCGGATCCGGCCGGTAGCGCACCGACAGCCGGGTCTTGCGAAGTCGCTGACATTCAGTTTTCCGAGACCTTGAAGACCGAGACCTCGTCGAGCAGCGCGCGCGCGCTCTTCACGAGACGCGCGGTCTCGCCCGCCTGCTGCTCGAGCTGCCGCGTCGTCTCGCCGCTCGCCTCCTGGATGATGCGGGCGCGCTCCTGCAGCGCAGAACCCACACGCGCCTGTTCCGACGCCGTGCGCGCGATCTCGCGCACATCGGCGGCGAGCGACTCGGTCTGTTCCTGCGTGCGCTGCATGCCGTCGCCGGCGGCCTCCGCGAGGCGGCTGATCTCGACCACCTGGGAGATCGCCTGGTTCATCGCGACGACGGTGTCGTTGGTCTCGTTCTGGATGGCGTTGATCAGCCGGACGATCTGGGCGGTCGACTCGCGCGCCGACTCGGACAGGCGCTTGACCTCGTCGGCGACGATCGCGAAGTCGCGTCCGGCCTCGCCCGCCGCGGCGGCCCGCATCGACGCGTTCAGAGCTAGGATGCCGGTGCGCTCGGCAATGCCCTGGATCAGGCCCACAACCTGACCGATCTCCTGCGAGCGTTCGCCCAGCCGCTTGATGCGCTTCTCGGTCTCGCGGATCAGCATCCGCGATCGGCCGATGCCGTCGACAGTGCTGGCGACCGCACGCACCGCGTCCCCGGTGGTCGCGACCGCGCGCTCGGCCGATTCGTTGCCGTCGCGCGCACGGCCGGCGATCGTTGCCAGAGCCCGGGCGGCGGAGGCGAGTTCGCGCGCGGCGAGTTCCACCTCGTGCTGTTCACGCGCGGCCGCCTGCAACGCCAGGTCGGATTGGCTCTTGACCGCCATCGTCGCCTGCGCGACGTCCTGCGACACGCTGCCGACGTTGACCAGCACGCGGCGCGTCTCGTCGGTCAGCAGATTCAGCGCATCGGCAATCGCGCCCGTGACGTTCTCGGTCACCGGAACCTTCAGCGTCAGGTCCTTGCGGGCGGCGATCGTGCCCACCGCCTGCATGATCTCGATCACCGAGTCGTTGAGCTCCTCGCTCTCGCGCGCGGCTCGCTCGAGAAGCGCGACGCGATCGTCGAGCAGCCGATCCAGCTCGCCGGCCAGGCGCACCAGCTCGCCGTCGCCCGACAGCATCGATCGCGCGGTGAAATCGCCGCCGGCGAGGGATGCAACCGTCCGGCGCATCGCCGCGACCGGCTCGCGAATCGCCGTCAGGATGCGGTTGCCTGCGATCACTGCGACCACCGCCGTGACGATCGAGATCACGACCAGACCGAGCAGCAGGCGCCGCAGAGCCTCGGCGGCATCGCCCTCGGCGGCCACGAACAGCGCCGCGCAGAGCAGTGTTGCCAGCGCCACCGGCACGACGGCAAGCAGACGGAGCTGGCGCCGCACGCGCAGCGCCAGCGGGCCGGCGTCACCCGCATTCCCTCTGTCCGGCGGCACGGATTCGAGACTCATTCACTCTCCAGCCAGAATCCTGAACATCTGCCGGACATCGGCATGCCACCAGATCCGATCCGGCGTCCGTGCGTCGCACATCGGCCGGTGCAGCGCCGAGTCGAACGACGAGCCGGGCGGTGCGGCGGCATCGGCGGGCGCGCCGGTCGCA
The DNA here is from genome assembly GCA_963849015.1 of uncultured beta proteobacterium. GTDB lineage: Bacteria > Pseudomonadota > Gammaproteobacteria > Burkholderiales > Burkholderiaceae_E > Quisquiliibacterium. The sequence continues at coordinate 582,321 of CAWKFK010000006.1, read as the reverse complement.
ACCTGCTCCGGCGGGGCATCGACGACGATCGCCCCGGCCTCGGGGGGCGTGCCGATCACCAGCACGGCGCAACGACGGATTTCGGGTCGCCGCTGCGCAGGCCGAGGGCCCCCGTCCAGCACGAGGATGGGATGTCCCCGCAGCTGCATCATGCCGAGCACGCGATGCCCGGCCCCGGGCAACGGAAAGCTTGCGGCATCGGCAACGTACTCGAGCGTCTGGTCGGATGGAAGCAGGAGATGCGTGCCGGCGACGCGGACGCCGAACACCGCGGTCACTTCGGACCTGTTCTCGCGGCCGGCGCGTTCAGACGGCATGCCTGAGCGCGTCCAACACCTGAGCCGACGTATAGGGCTTGCCGATCAGGTCGCGTCCGCCCTGCATGCGCGCCCAGACCTGATCGGCCCGCTGGCTCTTCGTCGACACGAACACCACCGGGATCGCCTTCGTCTGCGGATCGGTGGCGAGACGCCTGCACGCCTCGAACCCGTCCATCTCCGGCATCACGATGTCCATGAAGACGATGTTGGGCCGCACGCTGTGCGCGCGTTCGATCGCCTCGACCCCGCTGCACGCGGTCTCGACCTGCCAGCCGGCCTCGCGCAGGATGCCCCCGAGCCGCTCGCGCTCGGTCGCCAGATCGTCGACGACGAGCGCCTTGTTCGATGCCGTCGGTACGGTTGCCGTGTCGCTCATCGCGTGGTGCGCATCAGCGACCGAACAGCCGCGCCAGCCGCGATTCGGGCGGCCGCGCCGGCCCGGCTGAAGCGTCGGGCGGCGTCGATGGCCGGATGAGGCCGGCGAGGTCGTCGATCGCCAGCGACTTGCGCAACTGCTTGACGATCGCCGCCTCCAGCGCCCGGAACGGCACCGGTTTCGTCAGGTAGGCGTCGCAACCGGCCAGCGCGCCGCGCGCGAGGTCGAACGGCGACGACCTGCTGGTCAGGATGATCACGGGCAACTGCCGCAGCTGCTTGTTGCGCTTGATCTCGCGGGTGAGCTTGTAGCCGTCCATGTCAGGCATCACCACGTCCAGCAGCGCCAGATCGAAGTGTTGCTCGGCAAGGCGCTGCAAGGCTTCGGCCGCCGATCCGAAGGCCTCGCTGGCGACTCCGAGGCGCTCGAGCGCACCCGCCAGCTGACGGCGCACGGTCGGACTGTCGTCGACGACGAGCACCCGCAGGCGGGGAGTGTTGGCGCCCTCGCCGAGATGGCTGCGCGGAAATGCCACCAGGTTCGACGCAGTCGCAGTCGGAGTCGCAGTCGGAGCCGGAGTCGGAGTCGGCTGCGCGGGCGAGGAGCGCGGCACCGGGGTCGCGCCGGCCTCCTTCGCAGGGCTCGCTCCGGCGGCGCCACCCGCGGTGGCGCCCGGCGGCGGCACGCCGGTGCGCCCTGTCCAAGCTCCCTCGGGGGCGTTTGCCGCCGGCGCCGGGACCGTCGTCCACCCGGCCTGCGACGCGGCCGGCCCTGGAACGGCGGCTTGCCCAACCCGATCGCCAGCCGTGCGTTCCACCGGGGCGGGCGTCACCGAGGCGGTCCGCGCTGCCGACGGCGCACTCGCCTGCGCTGCACCGGCAGCTGTCTGCGCCGCCCGCAAGCCCTGCCCCGCGCCCGAACTCGCGTGCAAGGCGTCGGCCGGCGGTCCGGCCACCGGAACGGCCGCGGGACCCAGCCCCGCCGGCTCCGGCGCAGGCGCTGCGGCCGCGGGCTCGGGCGGCAGCAGTTCCAGTTCGACCACCCGATTCAGGATCGGCAGCAGCTGCAGTGTGAGGCGCTCGATCGAGATCGCGTGCTTGGCGGAGCTGGGTGCCCCGCGCGGCACCGCCGCGATGACCGGGATGTGACGGTCGCTGGAACGCACGCGCATCAGCGCCTGCAGGCCCTCGGGCTCGATCGAGTTGACGATCAGCACGTCGATGGGATCCTCGGCGAGATTGGCGACCAGCCGGAACTCGAACTTGTTGTACTGACTGTGCTTGAAGACGATCTCGATCAGGCGCCAGTCGCGCGGATCCAGCCCTGCCGCGCCGACCCGAAACACCGGTTTGTTCTCCATGCCCTCTCCACTGCGGCCACCCGTCGCCGGGAAGGCTGCGCGCCTCGATCCAGCCGGATACATCCATTGTCGCCCGCCCGACGCCCGGAGGGTAAGGTGCGATGTGGTGTTTCGCCAACCGGCCGGCGCTGTCCGACGACCGGAAAGGGACTACGTTCAGGAAGCGGTCCGGCCCGTGCGCCGCGCGCCCTGAGAGGCGTCCGACCGCGTGCTAGCATGGTCCGATGAGCCAACGCGACTACCACGGATTCGACACGCTGGCCGTGCACGCCGGCGCCATCCCGGATGCCGACTTCGGCGCCCGGGCCACACCGATCTACCTGTCGACGGCCTTCGTCTTCAAGGACTCGGACCACGCTGCGGGCCTGTTCAACATGGAGCAGGCCGGCCACGTCTACTCCCGGATCAGCAACCCGACGGTCGCGGTCCTCGAGGAGCGCATCGCGGCGCTCGAGCAGGGAGTCGGCGCGATCGCCACCGCCAGCGGCCAGGCCGCCCTGCACCTGGCGATCGCGACGATCGCCGGGGCGGGTTCGCACGTGGTCGCATCCACCGCGCTGTACGGCGGGTCGCACAACCTGCTGCACTACACGCTGAAGCGTTTCGGCATCGAGACCACCTTCGTCGAGCCGCGCAACCCGGATGCGTGGCGCGCCGCGCTGCGTCCCAACACCCGGCTGCTGTTCGGCGAAACGGTCGGCAATCCCGGTCTCGACGTGCTCGACATCCCCGTCGTGTCGCAGATCGCGCACGACCATCGCGTGCCGCTGCTGGTCGACTCGACGTTCACGACGCCGTGGCTGATCCGCCCGTTCGACCACGGCGCGGATCTGGTCTACCACTCGGCGACCAAGTTCCTGTGCGGTCACGGAACCGTGGTCGGGGGCCTGCTGGTCGATTCCGGCGGCTTCGACTGGGACGCGTCCGGCAAGTTCCCCGAGCTGACCCAGCCGTACGAGGGCTTCCACGGCATGGTGTTCTCCGAGGAGTCGACGGTCGCGCCGTTCCTGCTGCGCGCCCGCCGCGAGGGCTTGCGCGATTTCGGCGCGTGCATGAGCCCGATGAACGCCTTCCAGATCCTGCAAGGTGTCGAGACCCTGTCGCTGCGCATGCAGCGCCACGTCGACAACGCCCGCCGGCTGGCGGAATTCCTCGCTTCGCACCCGATGGTCGCGCGCGTGGCCCATCCGTCGCTGCCCAGCCATCCGGACCACGCGCTCGCGCAGAAGCTGCTGCCGCGCGGCGCCGGCGCGGTGTTCAGCTTCGACCTGAAAGGCAACCGCGCTGCGGGTCGCCGCTTCGTCGAATCCCTCCAGGTCTTCTCGCACCTTGCCAACGTCGGCGACGCGCGCTCGCTCGTGATCCACCCCGCGTCGACGACGCATTTCCGGATGGACGCGGCAGCTCTCGCGGCGGCCGGCATCGCCGAAGGCACGCTGCGGCTGTCGGTCGGCCTCGAGGATCCCGACGACCTGATCTCTGACCTGAAACGCGCCTTCAAGGCCGCCGAAAAAGCCTGACCGGCGCGGAGAAACAACCATGATGCTGGAAGTTTCCGGCCGCCCGGCCTACGCCTACACCGGCGGCAAGCCCTTCGAGCCGCAGCGCCCGACCGTCGTGTTCGTGCACGGCGCCCAGCACGACCACAGCGTATGGATCCTGCAGACGCGTTACCTGGCGCATCACGGTTATGGCGTGCTCGCGGTCGACCTGCCCGGGCACGGCCGAAGCGCCGGTCCGGCTCTGCCGACGATCGAGGAGATGGCCGACTGGGTGCTGCAGCTGGTGCGTGCCGCGGGTGCATCCCGGGCGACGATCGTCGGGCACAGCATGGGATCGCTGATCGCCCTCGAAGCGACGGGCCGGGCGTCGGCGCAGGTCGAGCGCGTCGCGCTGTGCGGCTGCGCCTTCCCGATGAAAGTCTCCGACGCGCTGCTCGCGGCGGCGCGCGACGACGAAGCCCGGGCCTTCGACATGATCGATCTGTGGTCGCACTCCGGGGTGACGCACCGGCCGGGCAATCCGGGCCCCGGTTTCTCCGTCTACAACGAGAACCTGCGGCTGATGCAGCGCCAGTCGCCGGGCGTGCTGTCGAACGACTTCAGCGCGTGCAACGCCTATGCGGGCGGCATGGAGCGCGCGAAGGCGCTGACCTGCCCGGCGCTGTTCGTCTGCGGAGAACGCGACCAGATGACGCCGCCGAAGGCCGCTCGCGCCCTGGCTGGCGTGATCGGCGACGCCCGCATCGTCACCCTGCCCGGCTGCGGGCATGCGATGATGGCCGAGCGACCCGACCTGGTCCTCGACGCGCTCAAGGGATTCCTGCCGGCGGTCGCCGCGCCGAGCCCGTCGGCCTGACGATCGGCGCGGCACGCACCGAAGAACCGCCGATCGCCCGCAACGTGGACCCCGCCTGACGAACACGCTGCGCGCCTTCCGAGGCGGCGAGCACCGAGGCGGCAACCAGCGCCGGGATACACCGCGCGATAGCGGCCGCGCCAGAGCGCTTCGCGTTCCGCGCGCGCCCTCGACGACCGAAGAAAGCGGGGCAATTGTGCCCCTGTTCCGACGATCGAACGCGGATCGAAGCACCGACAATCTGACCGACCGGCGCCTTCGAAATTTGCAGGGGCCCGCAACCAACCGATCTCACAAAGTGACAGATCGCCAAACCTCGGGCGGCCATTCGAACGCGCGCACCGCGCGCGACGAGGCAGGCATGACGCTCGTCGAGCTGATGATTGCCGTCACGATCGTCGCGATCCTCGGCACCACTGCCGTGTCGGGCTACGATTATTTCATCGACAAGTCGCGCGTCGCACGCGCGGTGAGCGACATGCTGGTGATCGCCCAGAAGTTGCACGAGCACCGCACCAATCACCGCAGCCTGCCCGACGGCCTCGCGACAGTGAACATGCAGGGCATGCGGGATCCCTGGGGCTTTCCTTACCAGTACGTGAACCTCGAGACGCAACAGGGCAACGGAATCGCGCGCAAGCGCAAGAATCTGGCGCCGCTCAACTCCGACTACGACCTGTACAGCCCCGGCAAGGATGGCGCCACGCAGACGTCGCTGATGGCAAAGGCGAGCCAGGACGACGTCGTGCGCGCCCTCGACGGCCGCTTCATGGGGCGTGCCTCGGATCTCGACAAGTGATCGCGCCCGCCAGCGCGAACAAGGTCGCGCGCCGGATTCTGCTGCTGTTCACCGCCTCGGCGCTGCTGCCTGTCCTTGCCGCGCTCACGTTGACCGAGATGATGGTGCGCACCGAGCTCGAGCGGGAGCATCGGCGCGTGCTGACCGAATTCGTCGACAACCACGGCATGCTGTTGTTCGAGCGCCTGCAGCAGGTCGCCCGCATCCTCGAGTCGGCGCACGAGACACCCGACACGCCTCCGACCGCGGCGACCCGTGACCTGCTCCCCGTCGTCGCGGACATCTCGGCCGATGGACAGGTCACCGCGCGGTATGGCACCGTACCTTCGTCGTCGCTGGAACTCCTCGCACAACTCCTGCCCCGATCAGGCGAGCCCGGCAAGACGACAATCGTCGCCGAACGGGTGGACGATACGAAAGCGCGCGTGTGGCTGCTGCGCATGACTTCTTCAGCCGGCGACCGGCCAGCCTGGGCAGCAGGACTGGTCGCTCCGGATCACCTCTGGGGCTTGGACGAAATTCCCGCCGCCCAGAGCGAAATGTGCGTGCTGGGTAGCGACGCGACCCCGATCTTCTGCCCGGCCGCCCTGCCCTCGAGCGTGCTCGCCGAGGTCGAGCGTGCGCGGGCCGCATCGATGTCGGGCCATCTGGCCTGGACCGGCAAAGACAGCGAGTCTCGCCTCACCGCGTATCGCGAACTGTTCCTGAACGGGCGGTTCGCGTCCCGGCCGTGGGTGGTGTTGTTGACGCAGCCAGAGTCGCTCGCCCAGGCGCCCCTCAAGGCGATGCATCGCGTGATCGTTCCGCTGGTCGCACTGAGCCTGCTGGCTGCCGGCCTGTTCGGCCTGGTCCAGGTGCGCCGCACGATGCATCCGCTGACAAAGCTCGCAGAGGCCGCCCGGCGACTCGGCAACCGCGACTTCAGCACCAGGGTCGAAACCGCGGGAACGAACGAGTTCAGCGCGCTGGGGCAGGCTTTCAACACCATGTCGCAGCGCCTGGAAGCCCAGTTCGGCGCGATCGACACGCTGGCGCGGATCGACCAGGCGATTCTGTCCGGAAAGAGCCTCCGCGAGATCGGCGAGATCGCGCTCGCAGGCGTCGGCGAGCGCTACCCGACGTCGCTGCGCGCGCTGATCCTCACCACCGTCGACGACAGCGCGGTGCTGGAACTGCAGGCGTGGCATGGTGCGACCAGGATCGCGTCCGACGTCGCGCTCGGCGCGCGGGAACTGGCGTATTCCCGGCTCGAGCCGGCCGACGCCCCGATCGAGATCAGCGCGGACGATGCTCCCGCTCTCGGGCTCGGCGTGCTCGCAAGTCATGGCGCACGATCCCTGGTCGTTCAGCCGGTGCATGCCGATGGGCGTGCCTGCGGCCTGATCGCGGTCGACTCCGGCACCTCCGCTGGCGGACGCGACGAGGTGGCGACGCTGCTGCGCGATCTGGCCGGGCGGCTCGCGGTCGCCGTCACGACCACACGCCGCGATCGGATCCTGAAGCACCGCGCGCTGTTCGATGCCCTGACGGGCCTGCCGAACCGCACCAACCTCATCGAGCGGCTCGACCAGGAGCTGGCGTCGCTCGGTGAACGCCAGATCGCCGTTCTGTTCATCGACCTCGACGGGTTCGCGCACGTCAACGACACCCTCGGTCACCAGGCGGGCGACCAGATGCTCGCGCAGGTCGGCCAGCGCCTGCGTGCGAACACGCGCCCCGACGACATCGTGGCGCGCCTGGGCGGCGACGAGTTCGTGCTGGCCCTTCTGCGTCTGGAGGACACAGAGCAGGCGCGGCTGGCGGCGCAGCGGGTAATCGACGCGCTCGCGGCGCCGTTCTCGGTCGCCGGCGCCGAGGTCTTCATTGCGGGCAGCGTCGGCGTGTCGGTTGCCCCGGCAGACGGCGCCAGCGCAGCCGAACTGCTGCGCAACGCAGACCTCGCGATGTACCGGGCCAAGGCGCAAGGCCGTGGCTCGCTGAACTTTTTCGAGCCCGCGATGCACCAGTCCGTGATGATGCGCGCGCGGCTCGACGCCGAGCTGCGCGTCGCGCTGCGCGAGGGCCAGTTCCAGCTGCACTACCAGCCGCTCGTCGACGCGCGCAGCGGACGAATTCGCGGTGTCGAGGCCCTGATCCGCTGGTTTCACCCGGAACGCGGCATGATCCCGCCGGGGCTGTTCGTCGGGGTGGCCGAGGACAGCGGTCTGATCGAACCGATCGGCCAATGGGTGCTGCGCACCGCGTGCGCGCAGTTCGTCGCGTGGCGCACGGGCGGTATCGACCTGGACGACATCTCCGTCAACGTGTCGACCGAGCAGTTCCGCCGTCCCGACTTCGTGCAAATGGTCGCCACCGTGCTCGCCGAAACCGGCATGGCACCATCGTGGCTCGAGCTCGAAATCACCGAGAGCGTACTCGTCGACGAGAGCGGCGAGGCCGAGCGCACCATCGCCGAACTCGCAGCGCTCGGGGTGCGGCTTTCGCTCGACGATTTCGGCACTGGCTATTCGTCGCTCGCCTACCTCAGGCGCCTGCCGGTCGAAACGATCAAGATCGACCAGTCGTTCGTCCGCGACATCCACGAGAGCGAAGAAGCGCGCGCCCTGGTGCGGGCGACGATCGACATGGCCCATGCGCTGCGCAAGCAGGTGACCGCCGAAGGCGTGGAACTGCCATCGCAGCGCGAACTGCTGTCGGGCTGGGGCTGCGAACTGCTGCAAGGCTGGCTGTTCGCCCGGGCGATGCCGGCATCCGCCTTCGAGATGCTCGCACTGCGGGACGGCGGCTGGCTGCCGCAAATTTCTGCCGGTGACGTAGGTCCTGCGGCGGCAGCGGGGGCGTCCGAGCCGCCGGTGGGCGCGATCCACGACGACACGAGCGAGCGTTGAACCGCCCGGTCGCGGCTCACCAGTCCAGCCGGTCGACCGAATCGAGATCGATCGAACAGCTGCCTGCCGCGGCGGCCGGATCGACGCCCGACCACAGCACCTCGAACAGCGGGCGCAACGACATCCGCGCCGCCGTCGGCGCAATCAGCCACAACTCGTCCCAGATCGCGCGCTCGGCGTCGCTCGCCTCCCCGGTGTCGGCCTGCCAGTGCCGGTGCAGGTAGCCCAGCGCCGACAACTGCCTCGCCAGTTCCGCCGCGAACCCGGGATCGGACCCGAACAGCCCGCGCAACTCCCGCGCCGGCACTGCTGCGGGCCCGCCCGCGGCGCGCTCGCGCAGGACTCGCAGCACGCCCCGCGCGGTCTCGAATCGCTCCGCGGGCGTGCGGTGATATCGGGTCACCGCGCCGGCGCCCCAGTACGGCATGCTGGCCGTCAGCAGCGCACCGGCCAGCACGGTGAGCCACAGCAGGTACAGCCAGATCAGGAACAGCGGCAGCGCCGCAAACGCGCCGTAGACGATGGTGTAGGTAGGCAGCCTCGCGAGTTGCAGGCCCAGGCCGCGTTTGATCGCCTCGAGCAGGACGGCCGCGACCAGCGCGCCGACGAAGGCGTCCCGCCAGCGCACCGCGGCGTTCGGGACCAGCCGGTAGAGAAGCGTCAGCACCCCGGTGGCCACCACCCACGGCACCAGGTCGAGCCACAGCCGTTCCACGACCCGCACCTGCGCCCCGCTGAAGATCTCGGAGACGATCAGCCCGTTGACGAGCACGCTGCCCGCGAGCACCAGCGGTCCCAGAGTCAGGAAGGTCCAGTAGACCGTGAGCCGATGTCCGAGGGCGCGCGGCCTGTCGGTCTCCCAGATCTGGTTCATCGTGCGGTCGATCGTCAGCAGCGCGCTGAACGCGGTCGCGAAGAAGACCAGCGCACCCAGCAGCGACAGTTCGTTGACCTTGGCGGCGAACTGGTTCAGGTACCTGACCAGCGTGTCGCTGAAGCTGGGCAGAAACAGGTTGGCGGCCAGAAAGTCCAGCAGCGCCTCGCGCAGATGCGACAGCATCGGCAACGCCCCGAGCAGGGACACCGCGATCGAGAACACCGGCACCAGTGCAAGCAGCGACAGCAGCGTCAGGCTGGCCGCCGTCTGCGGCAGGCGCAGACGCACTCCGCGGCGGGTGAGTTCGAGCGCGAAATTGCGCGCCCGACCGAACGGCGTCACCCGTCGCATGCCGTACGAGGGCGCGGAAGGCAGATTGGAATCGGATGGGTCGAGACGGGCCGACATGCGGGCCTATGATAGCCTCCGCGCCGATGAATGCCGTCGTCTGGTCCCGTCGTGTCGTGCTGGGTTGCGCGCTCCTGCTGATCCTGCTCGGCCTGGCCTGGGAGCTCTGGCTGGCGCCGCTGCGTCCGGGGGGCTCGATGCTGGCCCTGAAGGTGCTCCCGCTGCTGATGGCCCTGCCCTCGCTGTGGCGAGGGCGCGTCCGCGCCTACCAGCTCTGGTCGATGGGAATCCTGCTCTACCTGTGTGAAGGTGTCGTGCGCGGCATGAGCGACCCGGGCCCCGGCAGGGCGCTCGGCTGGCTGGAGGGGGCGCTCGCGGCGAGCGCGTTCGTCGCGATCCTCGTGCACGTGCGGGCCCGCCGTGCCGCGGGCACGGCCTGACCCGGAAACCCCGCAGGCTTCGATCGTGCCGCCGAATGGCATCGAGGCCAGCCGTTGCCACGCTCGACAAGCGTGCGCATATTCCCGGTACGGCCCCGGCCGCCAGGGGCCCCGGGTGGTCGTATCATTCGCCGGGAAGAACGCGCGCCACCGAGCCGCCACCAGGCCGCACATCAGGCTTCGGAGCCGGCGAAGACCGCGCCCCGGGTTTTTCCTGCCCCCGACCGACACGAGGATCCCCCGATGTCCGACCGACCCACGCACCTGTCCGACCTGATGCGTAACGCGACGCGCAAGGTTCTGCGCACCGCGATGTCCGCCGTGCGCCCCGCGCTGCTCGCCCTGCCCTTGTCGATCCTGGCCGCCTCGCCTGCGGGTGCGGCCAAGAAGGACAACTCGATCCGCTTCGCGGTCGATCAGACCCCCGAGAACATCGATCCGTACTTCAACAACGTGCGCATCGGCGTGATCATCGGCCAGCAGGTCTGGGACACGCTGATCTATCGCGACCCGAACACCAACGAGTACAAGGGCCAGCTCGCGACGTCGCTGGATGGGTCGACGACAAGACGCTCGAGTTCGAGCTGCGCCGAGGGGTCAAGTTCCACAACGGCGAGGAATTCGACGCCGACGACGTCGTCTACACGCTGAACTTCGTCTCGAAGCCGGAGAACAAGGTCATCACGCAGACCAACGTCAACTGGATCGACTCGGCCGAGAAGCTCGACAAGTACAAGGTGCGCATCAAGCTGAAGCGTCCCTTCCCGGCGCGCGATCGAATACCTCGCCGGTCCGGTCGTCATCCACCCGAACGAGTACTACGCAGAAGGTCGGCCCGCAAGGGCATGAACACGGCAGCGGTCGGCTCCGGCCCCTTCAAGGTGGTCGAGCACTCTGTCGGCAAGCTGCTTGCGCCTGGAGCGCAACAAGGACTATTTCAAGGACTCGCCCAAGAGCCGATGCCGAAGATCGACAAGCTCGAGATCCGCTTCATTCCCGACCGTCAGACGCAGGCGGCCGAGATGCTGGCGGGCGGTCTCGACCTGATCATGGGCACGCCCACCGATCAGGCGCATGCAGCATGAAGACGATGCCGCAGCTTGCAGGTGCAGAGCGGCGAGACGATGCGCATCGTGTTCCTGCAACTTCACACCCGCGAGGACGGTCCGACCGCCGGCGCTGAAGGACATCCGTGTGCGCAGGCGATCGCCCATGCGATCGACCGACGCAGACGATGGTCAAGACCTTGGTCGGCGAAGGCGCGCGCGTGCTGAACGTGATGTGCTACCCGACGCAGTTCGGGTGCGACCGACAAGGGCGTACCGCGTCTTCAACTACGACCCGGCGAAGGCGAAGCAACTGCTGAACGAGGCCGGTTTCGCCGAACGGCTTCGAGATCGATCTGTACGCCTATCGCGAGCGCGAGCAGAGCGAGGCGATGGTCAACTACCTGCGCGCGATCGGCATCAAGGCGAACCTGCGCTTCATGCAGTACGCGGCGATGCGCGAGCCAGATCCGCGCCAACAAGGTCGCGATCTCGCACCAGACCTGGGGTTCGTTCTCGGTCAACGACGTGTCGGCATCGACGCCGGTCTACTTCAAGTTCGGTCCCGACGACATCAGCCGCGATCCGAGATCCGTGATCCTCCTGACGAAGGGCGATTCGGTCACGGATCCCGCCGTGCGCAAGGAGGCCTATGCCAAGGCCCTGGCGCTGATCCAGGAACGATGCCTCGCGGTGCCGCTGTACGCGCTGGTGAGCAACTACGTTGCGGCCAAGGATCTGCAGTTCACGACCTATCCGGACGAGATTCCGCGCTTCTGGGAAATGAGCTGGAAGTGATCGGCGCGACCCGATGACCCGCTATGTCCTGCAGCGTGCTCGCCGTCGCGCTTCTGGTGGCCCTGACGGTTTCGCTGCTCAGCTTCGCGCTGCTGCGACTCTCCGGCGATCCGGCCGCTGGCGCTCGCCGGCGAGGGCGCGCGCGCCGAGGACATCGAACTGGTGCGCACGCTCGATGGGTCTGGACCGCCCGCTGCTCGTGCAGTACGGCAGACTGGCTTGGCCGCGCAGTCTGCAGGGCGATCTCGGCGAGTCGCTGTACTTCAAGATGCCGGTGTGCTGACCTTGCTGCTCGACAAGATTCCGACGACGATCGATACTCGGTGCAGCGTCGCTCGCTGTTCGCGCTGACGCTGTCGATCCCGCTCGGCGTGCTGGCGGCGCTGCGTCCGAACAGCTGGATCGACCGGCTCACGCTCGGCGATCGCCGTCGCCGGGCAGGTGCTGCCGAACTTCTTCTTCGCGCTGGTTCTGATCATGCTGTTCTCGATCAAGCTGCGCTGGTTGCCGGTCTCGGGCACCGGCACCTGGCAGCATTTCGTGCTGCCGACCGATCGCGCTGGGCTACTACGTCGCGCCGCCCTTCATGCGCCTCGTGCGCGCCGGCATGGTCGAGGTGCTGGCGTCGGACTACGTCCGCACCGCGCGCGCCAAGGGACTGCCGTCCGCGCGTGGTCGTGCTCAAGCATGCGCTGCGCAACGCGCTGGTGCCGGTCGTGGCGCTGGCCGCGGTTCAGCTCGGCCTGCTGCTCGGCGGCTCGATCGTCATCGAGACGATCTTCGCGCTCGATGGCCTCGGCTATCTCGCCTACCAGGGCATCATCCACAAGGATTTCCCGGTCACCCAGGCGGTGCTGCTGCTGCTCTCGATCGCCTATGTGCTGCTGACCCTGGCTGGCGGACCTGGTCAATGCGTGGATCGATCCCGCGCATCCGGATCGAGTGATGCCTGGCTGACAGACGCATCGGCATCACCGACCGTACCGCCGCGGTCCGAGCCAGTCCGCCGTGTTCGGCGACGCGTGCTGGCGGCATCCGCGGTCTGCTGCTTCGGCGCGCCTGCTGTTGCGATCCTGCTTGCCGTGATGGCCTTGGCCGCGCCGCTGCTCGCGCCGCACGATCCCTATGCGCAGGACCTGGTCAGTCGCCTGATGCCGCCGATCTGGACGCAACGGCCAGGCCCTGGCTGCACCCACTGGGCACCGACAATCTCGGCCGCGACTACCTGTCGCGCGCTCATCTACGGTGCACGGATCTCGCTGCTGATCGGTGTTGCGGTGATGCTGATCTCCGGCGTCTGATCGGCACCTTCACTCGGGCTTGATCGCCGGCTACTTCGGCGGCCGCTTCGACCTCTTCGTCGACCTACCTGATCACGACCCGGCTCGCGCTGCCGGTCGTGCTGGTCGCGCTGGCGGTCGTGGCGAGCGATCGGCGGGTCGCTGATCGTCGTGATCCTGGTGCTGGGCCTCCTGAAGTGGGATCGCTTCGCCGTCGTGATGCGTTCGGCGACCCAGCAGGTGCGCTCGATGGACTATGTCGCGGCGGCGCAGGCGGCCGGCGCCGGCACGCGCGCATCGATCTTCGCGCGAGATCCTGCCGAACGTGATGCCGCAGCTGATCGTGATCGCGACGGTCGAGTCGGCCAGCGCGATCCTGCTCGAGGCCGCGCTGTCGTTTCTTGGGCTCGGCGTGCAGCCGCCGCTGCCGTCCTGGGGCCTGATGATCTCCGAGGCGAAGAACCATGATGTTCTTCTCCTTCTGGCTGATCGCGATCCCCGGCATCGATGCTGGCCGCGCTGGTGCTGGCGATCAACCTGCTCGGCGACGGCCTGCGCGACGTGCTCGCACCGGAAATGAGCGACTGAGATGCGTGACGAGATGGCACTGCTCGAAGTCGAACGATCTCAACGTCGATCTCGCGACCGGTACGCGGTACGCTGCGCGGCCGTTCGCGGCATCGACCTTCGGTCGAGCGCGGCGAGACCTTGTGCCTGGTCGGTGAATCCGGCTGCGGCAAGTCGATGACGGCGCTGGCGCTGATGGGGCTGCTGCCGGCATCGGCGCAGACGCAGCGCGTCGACGCGCTGGCGCTTCGATGGCGAGCGACCTGCGTCGCGCTCGAAGGCGCACGATGAACGACTCAGCGCGGTCGGCGGATCGGCGATGATCTTCCAGGAGCCGATGACCTCGCTGAACCCGGCGTTCACGATCGGCGAACAGCTGACCGAAGGGCCTGCGCCGGCACATGCGGCCGAGCGATGCGCGCAGTGCCCGCGATCGCGCGGTTCGCATGCTCGAGCAAGGTCGGCATCGCCAATGGCGCGCAAGCGCCTTCGGCAGTACCCGCACCAGCTCTCCGGCGGCCTGCGCCAGCGCGTGATGATCGCGATGGCGCTGATGTGCGAGCCGGAACTGCTGATCGCCGACGAACCGACCACCGCGCTCGACGTGACGATCCAGGCGCAGATCCTGCGCCTGCTCAAGCGAGCTTCAGGCGCGAGACCGGCATCGGCGCTGCTGCTGATCACGCACGACCTCGGCGTGGTCGCGCAGGTGGCCGACCGGGTCGCCGTGATGTATGCCGGCGCAGATCGTCGAGACGCGCGGCCGATCGGCGAGCGTGTTCGCCGCGCCGCGCCATCCCTACACACGTGGGCTGATGCGCTGCGTCCCGGTGCCCGGCCGCACGTCGCCGGGCGGCCGCGCTCGGCACGATTCCCGGGCGTCGTGCCGTCGCTGATCGACCCGTCCGGCAGGCTGCGCCTTCCGCGATCGCTGCAGCGCTACGGCGCAGGCGGTGTGCGAACGCGATCCCGTGGCGCGTGGCGCCGCCAGCGGACGCGCCGGTACGGCTGGCGCCGCGTGCTCGACCGACGGCATGCGCCGGATCCGACGGGCCGCGCGCAATCCAGCCGGATCCGGCGGGATGCCGACACTGACCGCGCTGATCGACTGTCGAGGCCGTCAGTCGGACGTTCTCGCTCGGCGCGGGGCTGTCTCGCCAGAAGCGCAGGCTGCTGCACGCGGTGCACGAGGTCGACCTGACATCGAGCGCGGCGAGGTGCTGGCGATCGTCGGCGAATCGGGTTGCGGCAAGTCGACGCTTGGCCCGCATGCTGCTGGGCCTGCATGCCGCCCAGCGACGGGCGCATCCTGCATCGACGGGCGCGACGTCAGGCGATCGCCCGGTCGCCGAGCTTCGCGCGGCGCGTGCAGCCGGTGTTCCAGGATCCCTATTCGTCGCTGAACCCGCGCCAGCGCGTCGGCGAGATCGTCGCGTTGCCGCTGCGGGTCCAGGGCGATCGCCGCCGCCGAGCGGCTGCGCAGGCGGCGGACGATGCTCGAGCAGGTTGGCCTCGGCCGCGGCACGCCGACAGCTACCCGAGCGCAACTGTCGGGTGGCCAGCGCCAGCGTGTCGCGATCGCGCGCGCGCTGATCTCGAACCCGCAGCTCGTCGTCTGCGACGAGCCGACCTCGGCGCTCGACGTCTCGGTGCAGGCGCAGATCCTCAATCTGCTGCAGGACCTGCGCGCGGGCGGCGAGCGGACCTACCTGTTCGATCAGCCACAACCTCGCGGTCGTCGAGCACATCGCGACCCGGGTCGCGGTGATGTATCTCGGGCGCATCGTCGAACTCGCGCGATACGCGACACGCTGTTCTCGGCTCGCCGCGCACCCCTACACGAAGGCGCTGCTCGATTCGGTGCTGCCGGCCGAGCCTGGGCACGGTATGCCGGATACTGGCCTCGGCGCGACGCTTCGCCGGATCCGCTGAACCCGCCGGCGGGCTGCCTGTTCCATCCGCGCTGCCCGCAGGCGATCGCGCGATTGCGCCGCCGCGAACCGGCACGACGCCGACGCGCTCGGGCGCGTCGTGCCGCCGTACGCGGACGATCCGGTGCAGATCGATCCCCTCGAAGCTCGTCGTTCATCGCACACGCTGACAGGAGCCATCGCCATGACCGCGGCCTCGACCTGCCCCATACGGCCATTCGTACGGCCACTCGCGCTGCGGCCATCGACCGCGCCACCGCCGTCTTCGATTCCGGCGCGCTCTTCGCGACGCTCGCACGTCGCATCGCGATCCCGACCGAGAGCCAGAATCCGGAACGCGCCCCGGACATGCTTCGCTACCTGCACGACGAGATGATCCCCGCCTTCGAGGCGATGGGTTTCAGTTGCCGGATCCTCGAGCATCCGAAGGCGCAGGCGCCGTTCCTGATCGCCGACGTCGCGATGAGGGCGACGGTCTGCCGACCGTGCTCGGCTATGGCCACGGCGATGTGATCCGCGGGCAGGACGACCGCTGGAAGCCGGGGCTCGCGCCCTGGGTCCTGACCGAGCGCGACGGCTTCTGGTTCGGCCGCGGCGTGGTCGACAACAAGGGTCAGCACACGATCAACATGACGGCGCTGCAGGCGGTGCTGGCAGCGCGCGGCAGGCTCGGGTTCAACGCGAAGTTACCTGATCGAGATGGGCGAGGAGACCGGGCTCGCCGGGCCTGCGCCAGTTCTGCGAAGACAACACGGCGCTGCTCGCTGCCGATCTGCTGATCGCATCGGACGGCCCGCGCATCGCGACGCGCAAGCCGACCATCTTTCTCGGCTCGCGCGGCGGTCTCGGCTTCGATCTGATCATCGAGGCGCGCGAGGGCGCCCACCATTCCGGCAACTGGGGAGGGCTGATCTCCAACCCCGGCGTGGTGCTTGCCCATGCGATCGCATCGATGGTCGGGCCGAAGGGCCAGATCCGCGTGCCGGGTTGGGTCCCCGAGGGCATTCCGCCGACAGCGTGCGGGCGGCGATCGCGAAGCTCGCTTCGAGCCGGCGCCGGGTGACCCGCAGATCGAGCCCGAATGGGGCGAGCCGGGACTGACGCCGGCCGAACGCGTGTATCGCCTGGTGCAGTCTCGAGGTGCTGGCCTTCGAGACCGGCAATCCGCGCCAGCCGGTGAACGCGATTCCGCCGCGGGCCTGGGCGCGGATGCAGCTGCGCTATGTCGGTCGGTGTCGACCCCGACCGCTGATCCCGCGCTGCGCGCCTTCCTCGATCGGCAGGGATTCCCGATGGTGCAGATCACGCTGAGCGCGAAGCGATGTTCCAGCGCCTCGCGCATCGACCCGCAGCATCCCGTGGGTGCAGTGGGCGGCGACCTCGATCAGCGAACCAGCGGACCGAGACCTCAATCCTGCCCAGCCTGGGTGGATCGCTGCCCGAACGACGTCTTCACCGAGGTGCTGAAGCTGCCGACGGTGTGGGTGCCACACTCCTACCCGGGATCGGCCAACCACGCGCCGAACGAGAACGTGCCGGTCGCCGTCGTGCGCGAGGGCCTCGGCGTCATGGCCGGCCTGTACTGGGATCTCGGCGAAGCGCAGGCGCGTGCACTCGCCGCCAATCCGGTGCCGATCGACACGCGCTGAGCCTGCCGGCAGCGCCGGCGCCGGGTCGCGCGACGGACCCGCCCCGGCGCGTTCAGCCGGATTCGAGCAGCCGCACCAGCGTGACCAGTGCGCGGTTCACGGGCGTCGGCACGCCCAGCGCCCGTCCGCGCTCGACGACATAGCCGTTCAGCGCGTCGATCTCGGTCGGCCGCCCGAGGGCCAGATCCTGCGCGGTCGACGAGGTCGCTCCGGCCATGGCAGCCCCGAGCTTCAGCGCCGCGTCGTGCAGCGCGTCGACGCCAGCCACGGCGACGCCGTCGGCACGGGCCACCGCGACGCATTCCGCGACCACCTCGCGCATCAGCCTGCGCGTGTCCGCGTCGGCGATCATCTTGCCGTAATGCGAGCGGCCGAGCGCCGACAGCGGGTTGAACACGCAGTTCATCACCAGCTTGGTCCACAGGTCGACACGCACGTCCGCCGACACCGGACACGGCACCCCTGCGCGTTCGAACACCGCGGACACACGGGCGGCGCGGTCCGCGGAACGCTCGGCTTCTTCGGGCGGCGGACCCACCTCGCCGATCTGCAGGTCGCCGCGGCCGGCGTGACGCAGCAGTCCGGGCTCCGGCATCGAGCAGGCGACGTACACGACCGCCGCCAGCGCGTCGATGCCCCCCGCGGCCATCATGCGTGCGGCATTGTCGACGCCGTTCTGCAGACTGACCACGACCGCACCGGCACGCAGCAGCGGCGCAATCGTGCGCGCGCCCGCTTCGGTGTCGCGGCTCTTCACGCAGAACAGCACCAGGTCGGCGTCGGCGATGGCTTCGGGTGCGGCCTCGGCGGCGATCGCGACGGCATGCTGCCGGCCGCCACTCTCGAACAGCAGCCCGCGCGCACGAATCGCCTGCACGTGGGCAGGCCGGCCGATCAGGGTCACCGGCGCTCCGGCCATTGCCAGCTTCGCGCCGAAATAGCACCCGACCGCGCCGGCTCCGAACACCGCCACCCTGGGCCAGGCGACGCCCGCGTCGGCTGACGCCGGAGCACTCGTGGCTGGCTGGATCATGTCGGCCTCCTGAACGGTTCGCGCGTTGCGTTAGTCTAAGCGCGTGACGCAGCCCTCACAGCCCCCGCATTCGGAGCCTTCCATGCCCCTCGCCAACCGTCGACTCGTCCTGCAGACCGCCCCGCTGATCGGCCTGACAATTTCGGGCAGCGCCCGCGCACAGCTTTCCCAGAGCGACGCCAGTTCAGGCGTGCGCACGGTGCTGGAGAAGGGCGCGGTCGCGGCGGTCGAGGCGCTTGGGGTTCAGGACGGCTTCCTCGGCAATCCGAAGGTGCGCATTCCGCTGCCCGACTCGCTGAAGGCGGCGCGCGGCGCCGCCAAGCTGCTGGGCATGGACAAACAGTTCGAGGAGCTCGAAGTCGGCATCAATCGCGCCGCCGAGGCCGCCGTGCCGCAGGCGAAGGCGCTGCTGGTCGACGCCGCGCGCAAGGTCACGGTGAAGGACGCGGTCGGCATCGTGCAGGGCGGCGACGACTCGGTCACGCGCTACTTCGAGTCGAGCGCCGGCCCGCAGATCCGCGAACGCTTCCTGCCGATCGTGACGAAGTCGATCAGCAAGCTCGGCCTGGCGCAGCAGTACGACCGCATCGCGTCGCAGGCGGGCAGGCTGGGGCTGATGCGCGAGGAACAGAGCTCGCTGGACCGCTACGTCACGGCCAAGGCCGTGGACGGGCTGTTCGTGATGATCGCCGAGAAGGAGCGCGCGCTGCGCGCCGACCCGATCGGCAGCGGCAGCGCGATCCTGAAGAAGGTGTTCGGCGGATCGTAGACGGTATCATCGCTGCGACAATTCCCACCTCGCTCCGGGCTCGCGGCAACGATGAATCCCTCCCTGCAGAAACTGAACGAGAAGTACGTCGCGCGAACGCCGCACATGGTGGCCATCGGCGCGACGGTCACGGCGGTCGCGCCGTCGCGCGGAACGATGAAGCTGCCCGCCCGCGCCGACTGGCTCGGCGACCCGGTCCGCGGCGTGCTGCACCCCGGCGCGCTGACGGTGCTCGCCGACTCCGCCTGCGGCCTGGCGGTCGGCGCGTCGCTCGACAAGCCTGTTCCCTACGCCACGCTCGACCTGCGCATGGACTACCTGCGCCCGGCCGTGCCGGAGCGCGACGTCTACTGCGAGGCCGAGTGCTTCCGGCTGTCGCGCAGCGTCGCGTTCGTGCGTGCCGAAGTCTGGCAGGACGACCGCTCCGAGCCGATCGCCGCTGCGCAGGGCGCCTTCATGCTGTCGACCCCGGCCGGCACGCGCCCGCCCGCAGCCGGCGCCGTCGCGGCGCCGCAGGAGCGCCCGGAATCGGCGGTTGCCGCCTTGCCGCCCTGGTCCGCACCCGAGGCCAGCGCGCCGGTCGCGCTCGAACGGCCGGTGCCCTACGTGGAATTTCTCGGCATCCGCTGCAGCCGCACGGAGTCCGGCACTCTGTTTCGCCTGCCCTACCAGGAGAAGCTGATCGGCAACCCCCGCCTGCCCGCGCTGCACGGCGGCGTGGTCGCGGGCTTCGGCGAAACGGCCGCCTTGTTGTCGCTGATCGAGCGGCTGCAGGGAGAGAAATTCCCCAAGAGCATCGACTTCTCGATCGATTACCTGCGCTCCGGGCGGCCGGGAGAGACTTTCGCCGACTGCGACATCGTTCGTATCGGTTCGCGGGTCGCGCTGGTCCAGGTGCGCTGCTGGCAGAAGAACCCGGGCTACCCGATCGCGGTGATGCGCGGGCATTTCCTGCTCACCGAGCGCGACGCGATCTGAAGGGCGCGCAGCGCGATCCGAACGGCGCGCGCCGCACCCGCCCCGCTAGAATCGCGGGATGAAACGCACCTCCCTACGCATCGACGCGGTCGACACCCCCATCATCCCGACCATCGCCGCGCTGGTGCGCGACAACCCGGGCACGATCTCGCTCGGCCAGGGCGTCGTCAGCTACGGACCGCCGGCGGACGCAGTGGCGGCCTTGCCCGGTCTGATGGCCGACGTCCAGCTGAACAAGTACCAGTCGGTCAGCGGCATGCCGGCCCTGATCGAGGCGATCGGCGCCAAGCTCGGGCGCGAGAACGCGATCGCCACGGCCGGTCGCTCGCAGGTGATGGTGACCGCCGGCAGCAACATGGCGTTCCTGAACGCGGTGCTGGCACTGGCCGATCCGGGAGACGAATTCATCCTGCCCCTGCCGTTCTACTTCAACCAGGAGATGGCGATCCGCATGTGCGGTTGCGTGCCGGTGACGGTGCCGGTGCGCGACGACTGGCAGCTCGACATCGACGCGATCGCCGCCGCGATCGGGCCGCGCACCCGCGCGATCGTCACCGTGTCGCCGAACAATCCGACCGGCGCCGTCTATCGCGAGGAAGACCTGCGGGCGGTGAACGCGCTGGCGGCGCGCCACGGGATCTATCACTTCAGCGACGAGGCCTACGAGTGCTTCACGTACGACGGGGCGCGGCACTTCTCCCCCGGCTCGATCGAAGGGGCGCACCGGCACACGCTGTCGTTCTTTTCGTTCTCCAAGAACTACGGCATGGCGAGCTGGCGCATCGGCTACGTCGTCTATCCGAACGACCTGTTCGACGCGATGAACAAGGTGCAGGACACCAACCTGATCTGCGCGCCGGTGCCCTCGCAGCTGCTCGCGCTGCAGGCGCTCGAACGGGGCCGCGGCCTGATCGACCCGAAGATCGAGCAGCTGGCCCGCGTGCGTGCTTCGGTCTTCGACGCCCTGGCAGCGCTCGGCGATCTGGTCGAATTCCCGCGCACCGAGGGGGCCTTCTACGTGATGCTGAAGCTGCCCGGGGTGGCCGACGCGCTCGCGTTCAACCGCGCGATGGCGCAACGGCACAAGGTCGCGACGGTGCCAGGCTTCGCGTTCGGCCTGACCGACACGACGCGCGCGAACTATCAACGGCTTTCGTACGGCGCGCTCGATCCGGCCACCGTCGCCGAAGGCGTCGAGCGCTTCGTTCGTGCGGTCCGCGACTGGTACGGGCGCTGATCGCACGCATCACATGATCTGGTTCACCACCCCGCCGTCGACCCGCAGCGCCGCCCCGGTGGTGGCCGACGACACCTCGCCGCACAGATAGGCCGCGAGGTTGGCCACCTCCTGCGCGTCGGCGAAGCGGCGCGTCAGCGAGGTCGGGCGGAAGCGATCGAAGAAGTCGGCCTCGAGCTGTTCGACCGTGATCCCGGCAGCGCGGGCGCGCTCGGCGCGCATGCGGTCGGTGTTCTCGGTGCGCGTCGGCCCGGGCAGCAGCGCATTCACCGTCACGCCGGTGCCCGCCATCTCCATCGCCATGCCGCGCATGATCGACAGCTGCGCGGTCTTGCTCATGCCGTAGTGGACCATCTCGCGCGGGATGTTCAGGCCCGATTCGCTCGACACGAACACCACCCTCCCCCACCGGCGCGAGGCCATCCGCGGCGCGTAGTGACGCGCGAAACGCACACCGCTCAGCACGTTGACCTCGAACAGCCGCATCCAGTCGGCATCCGGAATGTCGAAGAACGCCTTGCGTTCGTAGATGCCGAGATTGTTCACCAGGATGTCCACGTCCTCGACAGCCTGGAACACGGCGTGTGCGCCGTCCGCCGTCGCGCAGTCTGCCGCCACGCCGCGCACGCGCCCTGTCGCGCCGGCGGCGACGATGCGCTCGACGGCGCGATCGACCGAGGGGCCGGTGCGGCCGGTCACGACGACGTCCGCCCCTTCCACCGCCAGCGTGCGCGCGATCGCGAAGCCGATACCCGCGGTCGAACCCGTCACGAGCGCGGTCTTGCCAGTCAATCCGAGATCCATGCGAATGCCTCCAGTCGAACAATTGCGGGGTCGAAGTGCTTCTTTTGAAGGATGCACCCGCGCGCCGGGAAGGCTATTCTGGGGCCATCTCCTCTGACGCTTCCGGCCGGCGCCTCACCGGCCGATTTTTTTTCATATCTCGACGTCTTCGGCCCGTGACGCCAGCCACGCGCCGAGCGCGGCAACCACTGCCGCGCCCGGGAAGGCATGCCGGAAGGCGGCGATCACCGCCTCGCGCTCCCCCGCCGTCAGAGACGCGGGATTGCGGAAGTCGGCGCCGTCCAGCAGCGCGAACACCAGGGCACCGAACAGGGCCGAGCCGAGCGCACCGCCGGTCGAGCGCGCCAGCGAGATCGTGGCCGACGCGATCCCGAGACGCTCGCGACCGGCCAGCGTCTGGACCACGATCTGCGCCGTCGGCATCACGGTGCCGAAGCCGGCGCCGCAGGCCAGGCTCAGCACCCCGAGCACCGGTCGGGACGGCGGCACCAGGGCGATTGCGAGGATCGCGAGGCTGGCCACGGACAGACCGACGACCGGCATCCGACGAGGCCGGCCGGTGCGTGCGATGATCCGGCCGCTGGTGGTCGACCCGATCACGATCCCGAGGGTGAGGGGCAGCAGCAGCAGTCCGGCATCGGCCGCACTCAGGCCGAGGCCGAGCTGCAGGTAGACCGGCAGGAACAGCACCATCGCGAACATGCTCGCCGCGAAGCAGACGACCGTCGCGGCAAGGTGCGCCGTCGTGCGCTCGCGCAGCAGTTCGACCGGAAGAAAGGCCTGCGGGTGCGCGCGCTCGCGAACGACCAGCGCCGACCAGAGCAACGCGGCGATCCCGACCAGGGCCAGACTGGTGACCGACAGCCAGCCGAACCGGTAGCCCACCTGCGACACCCACAACAGCGAGAGCACACAGGCGGCCGCGAACATCGACACGCCCGGCAGATCGCGGATGCCCGGCGCGCCCGGACTGTGACGGCCGCGCGGCAGCAGGCTCAGACGCCACATCGCGAACAGCGTCAGCGGAAGAGTGCCCCAGAACAGCCAGCGCCAGTGCAGGTGGCTGACGATCAGCCCGCCGAGCACCGGGCCGCTGACGCTCGAGAACGTGAACACGACCGCGAAGTACCCCTGGAACCGGGCGCGCTCGCGCGGCGGCACCAGTTCTCCGATCAGCGCCTGCGACATCACCATCAGACCGCCGCCGCCCAGACCCTGCAGCACCCGGCCCGCGACCAGCTGCCCGAGGCTGGTGGCGAAGCCGCAGCCGATCGCGCCCGACAGGTACACCGCCAGCGCCACCAGCAGCACGTTGCGCCGGCCGTAGCGGTCGCCCAGGCGCCCGTAGACCGGGATCATCACCGTCGCCGCCATCAGGTAGGCGATCGCGATCCACGCGACATCCCGCAAGCCGCCGAGCTCCGTGGCAATCGGCGCCGACGCGGTCGCCAGCAGGGTCTGATCGACGGCGGCGAGGAACATCGGCAGCATCACCGCGAAGAACAGCTGCAGGAACTCGCGGCGACCGACCTGCGGCGGCGGCACGGGTTCGGACATGCCGCGATCATCGCATGTCGTCCGGCCTCCGGAATTCCTCCCCCTTCCCACCGGGGCGGACCGGTGCCATCCTAGTTCGCCGCGCCCGCATCCGTCGGGCCGGCAGCAATCGCGCAGCGAGGCAGCATGAGTTTCACCTTCCGACAGCTTCATCCCCTGTTCGTCGCCGAGGTCAGCGGCCCGCCGCTGCAGTCGGTTCACGACGAGGCCGACCTCGCGCGCTTGCGCGCCGGCATGGACGAGTACGCCGTGCTCGTCTGGCACGACCAGCCGTTCAGCGACGAAGAGCAGCTCGCTTTCGCCCAGCGCTTCGACGGCGCGCTGCATGCGAAGACTTCGCTGTCGGTGATCGCGCGCAACCGTTTCGGCAACGACGCGCTGACCGACGTCTCGAACGTCGACGAGCACGGCGACATCATGGCGGCCGACGACCGGCGCCGTGTGAGCTCGGTGAGCAACCGCCTGTGGCACACGGATGCGTCGTTCGTCGATCCGCCCGGCCGCTACTCGATGCTGTCCGCGCGTGTGATCCCGCCGGTGCCTGCCGACACCGAGTTCGCCGACATGCGCGCGGCCTGGGATGCGCTCGATGCCGACACCCGCGCGCAGATCGACGGGCTGCACGCGCACCACTCGATCGCATATTCCAGGGAGGTCCTCGGCTTCGAGTTCGACACGGCCGAGCGCGAGAAGCTCGCCGGCGTCGTCCAGCCGCTGGTGCGAACGATCCCGCGCTGCGGGCGGCGCGCTCTGTACCTCGCCTCGCACGCGTCGCGCATCGTCGAATGGCCGCTTCCCGAGGGCCGGCTGCTGCTGCGCGACCTGATCGAGCACGCGACCCGGCCGGAGTTCGTCTACGCACACCGCTGGCGCGTCGGCGACTTCGTCATCTGGGACAACCGGGCGACGATGCATCGCGCCCGCCCCTTCGACGACCGCGCCCACCGCCGCGAGCTGCGCCGCACGACGACGCTCGACATCGCCTGATCACCACCCGGCGCCGCGACGCGGCGCCCGTTCGACGACGAGACGCCTAATGAATGCAAACACCGAAGCCGCGGTCGCCCAGCCGGCCTCCAGCCGGACGCTGCGCACGACCGCCGAGCTCCCGAGCCCGAAGGGCCTGCCCGTCCTGCGCAACATGCTGCAGATCAAGCCCGACTCGATGCACAGCATCCTCGAGGGATGGGCCCGGGAGCTCGGCCCGATCTACCGCGTCGACATCGGCAGGCGCCGCTCGTTCCTGGTGGTGAGCGACCACGAGATGTTCAGCACCGCGCTGCGCGACCGTCCGGAGAGCTACCGGCGCCCGACGTTCAGCGGCGACCTGGTGCGCGAGATGGGCTTCGACGTCGGGGTGTTCAGTGCCAACGACGACAAGTGGCGGCGCCAGCGGCGCATGGTGATGGCCGGCTTCGATCCGCGGCACCTCAAGGCCTACTTCCCGGCGCTGGTCAAGGTGACCGAACGCTTCCACGGCCGCTGGCTGAAGGCGGCGCGGGCCGGCACGGACATCGACCTGCAGGCCGACCTGATGCGCTTCACGGTCGACACGATCGCCGGGCTGGCCTTCGGCGCCGACGTGAACACGCTCGAATCGGACGACGACGTGATCCAGCGTCACATCGACCAGATCTTCCCGATCCTGTGGAAGCGGATCCTGGCGCCCTTCCCGCTGTGGCGCTACTACAAGACGGCCGCCGACCGGCGGCTGGACCGCAGCGTCGACGTCGTGAAGGCGGCGATCGACGGCTTCATCACGCAGGCGCGCGCGCGCCTGCAGGCAGACCCCGGACTGCGCGAGCACCCGAACAACCTGCTCGAAGCGATGATCGCCGCCGCCGACCAGGGCGACAGCGGCCTCGACGACCACGACGTCGCCGGCAACGTGCTGACGATGCTGCTCGCCGGCGAGGACACGACGGCCAACACTCTGGCCTGGATGATCCACCTGCTCTACACCAACCCCGACAAGCTCGCCAAGGCGCGCGAAGAGGTGATGCGGGTGACCGGACAGGGTGGCGCGTTCACCTTCGAGCAGATGGCGGAACTCGACTACGTCGAGGCCTGCGCGCACGAGACGATGCGGCTCAAGCCGGTGGCCCCTCTGCAGGCGGTCGAGTCGGTGCGCGAGACCGTGCTGGGCGACGTGCGGATCCCGCCGTACACGCGGATCTTCGGCACCGTCCGCAGCGACGGCACGGACCCCCGATTCTTCCCGGACCCCGACAAATTCTCGCCCGAGCGCTGGCTCGCCGAAGGCCACCCGGGCCAGATCGCCAGTTCCGCCAAGCGCGTCTCGATGCCGTTCGGCGCCGGTCCGCGCATGTGCCCGGGCCGCAACCTGGCCCTGCTGGAGATGAAGATGGCGATGTCGATGCTGCTGCGCGGCTTCGACATCGATCGGGTCGCGACGCCCGATGGCGGAACCGTGCGCGAACTGCTCGCCTTCACGATGGCGCCGTACGGCCTGCGGATGCGCCTGCGCGAGCGCGCCTGAGCCGCCGCCGGCTCGTGCCGGTCGGCCCACGCAAGACTCAGCGGCCCGCACCCCCCGGAAGATCGAGTTCGCCCCGCGATTCGAAGGACAGGCCTCCGAAGCCGGGGCCCGCGAGCTTGCCGCGCAGGACGTACGAGGTGCGCCGGCCTTCGCTGCCGGCCATCGCGAGCGCCTGTCGCACCAGGCCGATCACGGACACGCTGACCGGGACTTCGATCAGCACCTCGCCAAAACGCGGCACGCTGCCCTGCTGATCGCTGACTCCGGTCGCCAGGTTCGTTCCGCCGAGATCGAGGGCAACGAACATCCCGTCGTAGGCGATCGCCTCGGCGTTCGGGTTCAGCACGCGCAGCTTCAGCATGAAGCGCGCCTCCATCCCCTCGCCCGGGATCGAGTCGATGCCCGCCACGTGGACGGTGATCGGTTCCTGCATCGACAGGCTGGCGCAGCCGGCCGTGGTGGCCAGCAGCCCAAGGAGAATGGCGCGTCTCGTAAGCATGGAAACAGTCTCGCGGGTTCGTCAGGCAGCCACTTTAACGCGCGCCACGCCGCCGAGGTGCACGCGGCCAGCATCACGAGCGCAGGGATTCAGTAGACTCGTCCGCCAGACAACTCGAAAAATCGGCGGGGGAAGGCGATGGTCGTCTCGACAATGGCGCGGCGCCTGCCGTTCTACTACGGCTGGGTGGTGGTTGCGATCGTGTTCGTCACGATGGCGATCGGCGTCAACGCCCGCACGGCGTTCTCGCTGCTGTTCCCGCCGATCCTGTCGGAGTTCGGCTGGGAGCGCGGCGTCACCGCCGGCGCGTTCTCGTTCGGGTTCCTCGTGTCGGCATTCCTCAGCCCCGTGCTGGGCAGGCTGATGGACCGCCACGGCCCGCGGCTGGTGAACGGACTCGGCGTCGCCTCGCTGGCCGCGGGACTGCTGCTCGCGACGCTCGCCACGCAGCCCTGGCACGTCTACGCGACGCTGGGCGTGCTGGTCGGCGCCGGCAGCGTGTGCCTGGGCTACTCCGGACAGGCGCTCTACCTGCCGAACTGGTTCGTTCGCCGGCGCGGCCTGGCGATGAGCATCGCCTTCGCCGGCGTCGGAGCCGGTTCGATCCTGCTGCTGCCGGCGCTGCAGACGTTGATCGAGGGTGCCGGCTGGCGCACCGCCTGCCAGACCCTCGGGCTCGTCGCGCTGTTCGTGCTGACGCCGCTGATCCTGCTGGTTCGCCGCGGCCCCGAGGAGGTCGGGCTGCGCCCCGACGGCGACGCGGACACCACGGCGGGCTCCGTCGGCGTGCCGGCCCGCGCCTCGAACGTCGTGGATCCCGCGTGGGCGTCGATCGACTGGACGCTGGCGCGCGCGCTGCGCACGACGCGCTTCTGGTGGATGGCCGTCGGCTACTTCAGCGGCCTGTTCATCTGGTATGCGGTGCAGGTCCACCAGACGAAGTACCTGACCGAGATCGGCTTCAGTGCGCGCGACGCGGCCTGGGCCCTGGGCGCGGTCAGCCTCGCCGGCGTGCCGGGCCAGATCCTCCTCGGCCATCTGTCGGACCGCTTCGGTCGCGAGTTCGTCTGGGCGATCGGCTGCCTGGGTTTCGCGATCACCTACGGGGCGCTGCTGATGCTGGCGGGGCGGCCGAGCCCGGCGCTGCTGTACCTCATGATCGCAGCGCAGGGCGCGCTCGGCTACGGCGTGACGTCCGTGATGGGCGCGATCCCGGCCGAGATCTTCGAGGGGAAGCACTACGGATCGATCTTCGGCACGCTGATGCTCGCCGCGATCTGCGGCGGGGCGGCCGGGCCGTTGCTGACCGGGCTGGTGTACGACCACACCGGCAGCTATGCCATTGCGTTCTGGATCGCGATCGCCGTCAGCGCGCTGTCGGCATTCGCGATCTGGCGCGCTTCGCCCGGCAAGGTCCGCGCGGTCGCGGGCCGGATCGCCCGCCCCGGCTGAGCGCCGACCGAGCGCCGGCTGAGCGCCGGCTCAGCGCCGACTGACGCCAACTGAGCACCGACTCAGCCCCGACTGGGTGCCGGCCCGGCGCCGTCAGCCGCCGGGATTCAGCCGATCGGGATCGAAGCTGCCGCCGCCATCGCAGGGCACGATCGCGCCGGTCATGTACGCCGCATACGGCGAGGCGAGGAACAGCGCCAGGTTGCCGATCTCGTCGAGGGTGCCGAAGCGACCGAGCGGAATGCGCGCCTCGGCGCGCACCCTGGCTTCCGGGCTCGCCGCCACCAGCCTGCGCACCCCCTCGGTCTCGCCGATCGGGCCCGGCGAGATCGCATTGACGCGGATGCCTTCCGGCCCCCACTCCATCGCGAGCACGCGCGTGACCTGATCGACACCGGCCTTCGCCGCGCAGGCGTGCACCTGCAGACGGACCGGCTTCTGCCCCTGCGGCGCGGTGATGTTGATCACCGAGGCACCGGGACGTTTCAGGTGCGGATAAGCGGCACGCATCACGTGGAAGGTGCCGTTCAGGTCGATGTCGACGACCACGCCGAAGCCGTTCGGCGACAGATCCTTCGCAGGCGCGAGAAAGTTGCCCGCCGCGCCCGACACCAGGACGTCGACGACACCGAAGCGCGCGACCGAGGCCTGGACCGCGCCAGCCACGGCGTCGGGATCCCGCACGTCCGCAACCAGGCCGAGCACTTCGCCGCCGTGGCGGCGCAACTGCGCCACCGCGGCGTCGACGTTGTCCTGCTTGCGGCTGACCACCGCCACGCGGGCGCCGCGCTCGGCGAAGCAGTCCGCGATGCCCAGGTTGATGCCGGTCGTGCCGCCGAACACCATCACATGGCTGCCGCCGAAGTCGATGTCGATGCGCATCGTGTCAGCCC
This sequence comes from uncultured beta proteobacterium, assembly GCA_963849015.1. Classification (GTDB taxonomy): domain Bacteria; phylum Pseudomonadota; class Gammaproteobacteria; order Burkholderiales; family Burkholderiaceae_E; genus Quisquiliibacterium. Next base: position 553,562 of record CAWKFK010000006.1, on the reverse strand, counting down.
TCCAGCAGCATCCGGAAGTCGGCGCGCGCGCGCTGAGCCTCCGCGTTGGATGCGGGCGATGCCGCCCCCATGCCGAAGTATCCGTGAATCAGGCCGGCGCCATGGTGCTCGATCGTGCGGACACCCGCGGCACGCAGCGCCTGCGCGTAGGCCGCCCCCTCGTCACGCAGCGGATCGTACTGCGCCACCGTCACCACTGCCGGCGGCAGGCCGGCCAGGCTGGCTGCGCGCAGCGGCGAGACCCGCGGGTCGGCGCCTTGCGATTCGTTCTCGAGGTAGTGATCGGCGAACCACTGCATCACTTCCAGCGTCAGGAAATAGCCCTCGGCGTTCTGTTCGCGCGACGGAAAGCGCGCGTTCTCCGCGGCCCGACGGAAGTTGCCCACCACGTCGGTCACAGGATAGACGAGAAGCTGCGCTGCGAGCTTAGGGCCGCCGTCGCGGCAGGCGATCGCGACCGCGGCCGCCAGATTGCCGCCAGCACTGTCGCCCGACACGCCGAGCGGCTGGCCCGCGCCGCCGTACACCGCCTGGTGCATGGCCACGTGCCGGGTCGCGGCGAGCGCATCGTCGAACGCGGCCGGGAACTTCGCCTCCGGCGGGCGCCGGTAGTGCACGCTCACCACGGTGCAGTCGAGCTCGATCGCCATCTGGCGCACCGCGCGATCGTGGGTGTCGAGGTCGCCGCCCACCCAGCCGCCGCCATGGAAGTACATCACCGTCGGCGCCGGCTTGCGCGCGGTGCGATAGATGCGCACCGGAATCGGGCCCTGCAGGCCCGGCACCACGGCGTCCTCGACGGAGCCCGGGTCGGGAAGCGGCACGTTGGCACGGGAAGCCGCCAGTGCGCGCATCGATTCGCGCACGTTCTCCGGCGTCAGCGTGGGCACGTCCTGCAGCGGCAGCAGGGGAAGGATGCGGGCGAGATCCGCGTCGAGGGGCATGGTCATGCTGGGCGTTCCGATCGGTCGATGGGTCGATGGGGTCGAGGGGTGTATGCGCGGCTGCGCAAGGATTTCAAGAATGCCATCCGCATGCGCGGGCGTCACCCGCTGCCGCGATCACCCGACAGTCGGGAGGGAGAAACGGTTTCCTTCGCTGGAAGCACTATGCAATGGTGCATCGGCAGGGGCATGCCGAATCTGCGCCCGACCACTCTTTTCGGAGGTCCGAGAATGACCCAACGCACGCTCGAAGCAGACTACGTGATCGTGGGAGCCGGCGCTGTCGCCATGGCCTTCGCGGATACGCTGCTGACCGACACCGACGCCACCATCCTCATGGTCGATCGTCGGCACAAGCCCGGCGGCCATTGGAACGATGCCTATCCGTTCGTCCGGCTTCACGGGCCGTCGATCAATTACGGAGTGAATTCCAGACCGCTCGGCACGGGCAGGATCGATACGGTCGGCCTGAACGAGGGCCTGCACGAATTGGCGAGTGGGCACGAGATATGCGCTTACTTCGATCAGGTGATGCGGCAGCGATTCCTGCCGAGCGGCCGTGTCACCTATCTTCCCTTGCACAGCTACGCCGACGACGGCATCGTGACATCGCTGGTCACCGGCGAGCGGACGCTTGCCAAGGCGCGCAGGAAGATCGTCGATGTCACGTTGGCCGGCACGCGCGTTCCGGCGACGCATCCGCCGGGTTTTTCCGTCTCGCCCGGCGTCAGATGCATACCGCCGAATGCCCTGGTGCACTTGAAGGAGCCCTGCGGCGGGTTCGTGATCGTCGGCGCCGGAAAGACGTCGATGGATACGGTGATCTGGCTGCTCGAGCAAGGCACCGCCCCCGAGGCGATCACCTGGATCAGGCCGCGTGACTCGTGGCTGATCAATCGCCAAGTCGTCCAGGTCAGCTTCGATTTCTTCGCGAGCACGGTCGGAGGCCTGGCGGCGGAGCTGGAATCGGCGCGCGACGCGACCTCGATCGACGACCTGTTCGCCCGACTGGAGGCCGCGTCTCTTCTCACGCGCATCGATCCGACCATCCAACCGACGATGTACCGATGCGCGATCGTCAGCCCTGCCGAACTGGCGCAATTGCGGCGAGTCACCAACGTCGTGCGAAAGGGGCACGTCAGGGCGATCGAAGCGGGACGGATCGTCCTCGATCACGGCGAAGTGGCGACATCGCCCGGGTGCGTCCACGTCGACTGCAGCGCCGACGGCATACCTCGATTGCCGGAGCAGCCGGTCTTCCAGGGCGACCGCATCATGGTCCAGTACGTGCGCTGGTGCCAGCCGACCTTCAGCGGGGCGTTCATCGCGCACGTCGAAGCGACCCTTCCGAACGACGACGAGAAGAACGCACTCTGCGCGCCGGTCCAGATCCCCGACGAGCCGATCGACTGGCTGCGAATGCAGCTGGCGGCGGCCCGGAACAGTCACGCCTGGGTGAAGTCCCCGGAGATTCAGAAGTGGCTGTACGGCGCACGACTCGACGGATACAACGCGATGTTTGCGAAGGCGAGGCAGCAACCCACGCCCGAGAACACGGCGATCGTCGAGCGTTACCTGCAGGCCGTGAAACCGGGAGTCGCGCAGATGGCAAAGCTGCTGGCGACCGCAGGCTGACTCGCCGGTGGCGGCCGCGTGCCTGCGGCCGCCGTGGTCATTCGGTCCACTCGCCTCGCTGGATCAGCACGTCGCGCAGGGCCTGCAGGCCCTCGACCACCACCGGCATGCCACCGTAGGTGACCTGCTGGAAGATCACTTCGGCCACCTCGGCGCGCGAAGCGCCGACGTTCATGGCGGCGTGGATGTGCGCGATCAGTTCGTTGTGCCGGTCGAGCACGGTCAGCGACGCGACCGCACACAGTTCGCGCGTCTTCTGCGGGATCACGTCGCGCGAATAGAGCACGCCGGTGTAGAAGGTCGACAGCTCTCTCGCGAGCTCGGCATCGAACTTCTTCCACAGCTCGAAACCCACGCCGCTCTTGATCGACGAGAACAGCATCTTCGCGGTTTCCTTGGTCCTGCGGCGGCGTTCGGCTTCATCCATCATGTCTCTGTCTCCCTGTTATCGGCCCCGATCGGGCCGGTTCGTGCGGCGCCGGCGAGGTCAGGTTCGGACCGGCCCTTGCCGGTCCGTGGGTCGTCGAAGTTACGCTGCAGCGTCGATCACGACGCCCGCCGAAATCAGCCGATCGATCTGCGCGGCGCTGAATCCGTGTTCGCTCAGCACCTCGCGCGTGTGCTGCCCGAAGGCCGGCGACGTCGAGCGCGGCGAACCATCGGTCGCGGCAGCCGTCCCCGGCACGTTCGGCACCGGCACCGGCCGGGGCACGCCCGGCTGGTTCGAGCCACGCGATCGCCCCGGTCGCGGCGACCTGCGGTTCCTGCAGAAAGTCGGCGTAGCGGTTCACGCGCTCGTGCAGGATCTTCGCGTCGGTGAAGCGGCGCGACCATTCGGCCGAATCGCGCGTCGCCAGCACCGGCCGCAGCACGGCGTTGAGTTCGACCTCGTTGCGATAACGCGCGGCCGGATCGGCGAAGCGCTCGTCGTCGGCAAGCGCGGGCAGGCCGACCGCGGCGCACAGTGCGCGCCACTCGCGATCGTGGATCGCCGTGATCGACATCCACCCGTCGGCGGTGCGATACACGCCGCCCGGCACCCCGCCGGGGCGCACCGTGCCGCCCTCGAGCGTCGAGGCGATCATCCGGATCGACTGCAGCCCCGCCGCCCCTTGCAGCAGGCTGACATCGATGTAGCGGCCGCGCGCCTCGTCGCGACGCGCGTACAGGCCGCCGACAGCGCCTGGAACGCATACAGCGAAGTCGACATGTCGACCGGAATCACCGGCACGCGATGCGGGATGCCGTCCTCGCCCTTGTTCTCCGGCGGTCAGTCCGGCGAAGGCCTGCAGCACGGGGTCCATCGCCGGCCGCTCGGCCAGCGGTCCGGTCTGGCCGAAGCCCGAGATCGACAGGTACAGCAGACGCGGCTCGCGCGCCGACACCGCCTCGTAGTCGAAGCCCAGCCGGCGGATGACGCCGGGCCGGAAGCCCTCGAGGAACACGTCGGCGCCCCGCCAGCAGGCGCCACAGCACGTCCTGGCCTTCGGGCTTCTTCAGGTCGATCGCGACGCTGCGCTTGCCGAGGTTGCCGACGATCGAGAACGCGGTGTGGTCGCCGTAGCGCGCGCCGAGCACCCGGCTCCAGTCGCCCTCGCCCGCGCTCTCGACCTTGATCACCTGGGCGCCGTGCTGCGCGAGCAGCATCGCGCAGTAAGGCCCGGCGATCCCCTGGCTGAGGTCGATCACCTTGAGGCCGGCGAACGGTGCTTCGTAACTCATGCAGCCCTCCCTGGCGCGCCGCGGACGGTTCGACCGGTGAAACACGAATCCCGGCGACCGTCATTGGCTGGCGGGAATCCTACACGATGGGCTGCGCGGCCGTTTTTGCCCATCACAATGTCTGCCGCGACCGGGCTCGATTCGCCAATCCCCCACGAGCCGCGCCGTTCAGGCGAACAGCGGCACCAGTGTGGCCGCGGCGATCGCGGCCGGCACCACCCAGCGCAGCAGCATTCGCAGACACCACGCACCCGTCGCCGACAGGCGCAGGTCTTCATCGAACGCCCGCGCCGGCAAGGCCCAGCCCGCAAACAGCGCGAATGCCAGCCCGACCGCGGGCAACAGCAGGTTCGACGTCAGCTCGTCGATCAGCTCGAAGAAGTTCGCATGCGCGAAGCGCGCGACGCCGTGCAGCGGAAACCAGTCCGCCAACACGTTGAACGACAGCACGGTCGGCACGCCGGCGACGAAGCAGGTCAGTGAAGCCAGCGTCGTCGCCTTCGCCCGCGACCAGGCGCGCCGCCGCACCAGCATCGCGACCACCAGTTCGAGCATCGAGATCGCCGAGGCCAGCGCCGCGACGAACAGCAGCGTGAAGAACGCGAACGCTGCGAGTCCTCCCAGCGGCATTCGCGCGAAGGCCAGAGGCAGCGTCACGAAGACCAGGCCCGGTCCGCCTGCCGGATCGAGGCCATGCGCGAACACCACCGGAAATACCGCGAAGCCGGCCAGCAGCGAGATCGCCGTGTCGGCCGTCACCGAGACCACGGCGACCTGCGTCAGCCGGACCTCACGGCCCGAGTAGGCCGAGTACGTGATCATCAGTCCGAGGCCGACACCGATCGAAAAGAAGCCCAGTCCAAGCGCCTCGATCACGGCGTGCGCGTCGATGCGCTGCAGATCGATCGTGAACAGGAAGCGCAGCGCGGCGCCCACGTCTCCCTCGACGACAGCGTAGGCGACGAGCGCGACCATCAGGACCACCAGCGCCGGCATCAGCACGCGCGACGCGGTTTCGATGCCGCCGGATACTCCGCGCGAAACGATCAGCGCGGTCGCCGCCATGAAGAACGCGTGGTAGCCGAGCATCGGCAAGGGTTCGCCCAGGAACGCGTCGTAGCGTGCCTGGGCCGCACTGGCCTCGGCCGCGGGCAGGCCCTGCACCAGCGTCTGCAGTGCGTATCCCGCGGTCCACCCGCCGATCACGGCATAGAAGCTGAGGATCAGGAAGCCGGTGAAGACGCCGCAGGCGCCCGCCAGCCGCCAGCGGCGATCCGCGCCCCACTCGCTGGCGACGGCCGACAGGCTGGTGATCGGGTCGCCCCCGCCCCGCCGGCCGATCGCAAACTCGGCGAGCATCAGCGGCACCACCACCAGCACGAGACCCGCCAGGTAGAACAGCAGGAAGGCGCTGCCGCCGTTCGCACCGACCTCGTACGGGAACTTCCAGATGCTGCCGATGCCAACCGCCGATCCGATCGTGGCCAGTACGAAGCCTGCGCGACCGGACCAGCCTTCACGGGAGGACATCAGCGGAACGCGCCGTCGGCCTCACGCCTTCAGTCGAAATCCCTCGTAGCCGTTGGCGGCGACCTCGTCGCAGCGCTTGCGGTAGACGCCGACGCCGCCGATGTAGGGCATGAACACGCGCGGCTTGCCGGGCACGTTGGCGCCGATGTACCAGGAGCGCGGCCTTCGGGAGCAGCGTCGTGGTCGGCGACCTCGTTGACGTGCTCGACCCAGCGGTCCTCGGCCTCGCGCCGTCGGCCTCGATCGCGGCGGATGCCGTGCTCGCGCAGGTGCGCGATGCAGTCGGCGATCCAGTCGACGTGCTGCTCGATCGAGACGATCATGTTGGTCAGCACCGACGGGCTGCCCGGTCCGGTGATCATGAACAGGTTCGGGAAGCCCGCCGTCATCAGGCCGAGATAGGTCCGCGGCCCGCCTGCCCACTTGTCCGCGAGCGTCGCGCCGCTCGCGGCCGCGGATGTCGATCTCCGAGCAGCGCGCCGGTCATCGCGTCGAAGCCGGTGGCGAAGACGATCGCGTCGAGCTCGTACTCGCGCGTCGGTCGGTGCGCACGCCGTTCGGCGTGATCTCCTCGATCGGCGCGTCGCGCACGTCGACCAGCGTCACGTTGTCGCGGTTGTAGGTCTCGTAGTAGTCGGTGTCGACGCAGATGCGCTTGGTGCCGATCGGGTGGTCCTTCGGCGCACAGCATCTCGGCCGACTGCCGGGTCCTTCACGATGCTGCGGATCTTCGCGCGCACGAACTCGGCCGCCGTGTCGTTGGCGCGCCGGTCGGTCAGCAGATCGTTGAACAGGCGCCGTGAAGCGTCGTCGCCGCCCTTGCCCCAGCCCGCCTCGAACACGCGCTGGCGCTCCTCGGCGGATCCTCCAGCGCCGAGCGCTCGGCGTAGCTGCATGTCCGGCGATCGCCGACCGGCGATCTGCGCGGCCTCGTGCGCGAGTCTGCGCGTAGTGCGCCTTGAACTCGCTCGACATCGGTCGGGTCGAGCGGCCGGTTGCGCGCCGGCACGCTGAAGTTCGGCGTGCGCTGGAACACGTACAGGTGGCCGGCCTGCTCGGCGATCATGCGGAATCGCCTGGATCGCCGACGAGCCGGTGCCGATCACGCCGACGCGCTGGCCGCGTGAAGTCGACGCCCTCGTGCGGCCAGCAGCCCGGTGTGGTAGAGCTTGCCCGTGAAAGCTGTCGAGGCCCGGGAACTCGGGCATGCGCGGCAGCGACAGGCAGCCGGTCGCCATGACGCAGAACGGCGCGCGCGCGACATGTCGCCGCGGTCGGTCGCGACCGGTCCACGCGGCCGCGGCCTCGTCGAACTCGGCGCGCGTCACCCGCGTGTCGAACTGGATGTCGCGGCGCAGGTCGAAGCGGTCGGCGACGTGGTTCGCGTAGCGCAGGATCTCCGGCTGGGCGCGCATAGCGCTCGGTCCAGTTCCATTCCTGCTGCAGTTCCTCCGAGAACGAGTACGAGTACTCCATGCTCTCGACGTCGCAGCGCGCGCCGGGATAGCGGTTCCAGTACCAGGTGCCGCCGACGTCGCTGCCGGCCTCGAACACGCGCGCCGTCAGCCCCTGACCGCGCAGCCGGTGCAGCATGTACATGCCGGCGAAGCCGGCGCCGACGACGACGGCGTCGAAGCGCTGCTCGGTGCCGGCGGGCGCGACGGGACGGTTGACGGATTCCTCGGGCATCGTCTCTCCTCCTGTGACGTATCGAACGGATGGCGATTTCGACGAATGCAACCGGCGCCAGGCGTGAGGCGGCGCCGGGAGCCGGCCGGACTCTGTCGGCATCGTCTTTGCTTCATCATACGGCACCCGCGCACACGGATCCCGTACTGCTGACCGAGACTTTTCCCAGATGAACCCAGTGAACCGGCAGGCGCTCGGCGTCCTCGCGCTGTGCACCTCCCTGAACCTGATCGCGCGCGGCGTCGGCGAGAGCTTCGCGATCTTCCTGCTGCCGATCGCGCGCGAGTTCGGCACCGACCGGGCGGCGCTCACCGGCGTCTACTCGACGTACATGCTGGTGTTCGGGCTGATGTCGCCGCTCGCCGGTTTCGCGCACGACCGCCTCGGGCCGCGCCGCTGCTATGGCGCCGGCCTGCTGCTGTTCGGCGGCGCCTTCGTGCTCGCCGGCGCGATGACGGCTCTCTGGCAGCTGTACGTGCTGGTGGGCGCGGTGGGTGCGGTCGGCGCCGCGCTGATCGGCACGGTGCCGGCCTCCAGCCTGGTGAGCCGCTGGTTTCGGGCGCGCCTGCCCAGCGCGATGAGCGTGCTGTCCGCGGCGATGGGCACCGGCATGCTGGTGTTCGCGCCGACCACGCAGTGGCTGATCGACCATTTCGGCTGGCGCGGCGCGTACCAGGCGTTCGGCGCGCTGCTGCTCGCTCTCTTCCTGCCGATCGTTCTGCTGCCCTGGCGCGTCATTGCGGCAGGATCGCCCGAAGTGCTCGCCGCCGCCGCCCGCAGAGCCGGCGGCAACACCACCTGGACCATTCCCCGCGCGCTGCGCACGTCGGTGTTCTGGGCGCTCACCGGGGTGCTGTTCTTCACGTCGATCACCACCTACACGATCAGCGTGCAGCTCGTCGCCTACCTGATCGAGAGCGGGATCGCGCCGCTGCGCGCCGCGTCGATCTTCGGCCTGGTCGGCATGGTGTCGATCGTCGGCATGATGGGCTCCGGCGTGCTGGCGCAGCGCTTCGGCGAACGCGCCGTGGCCACCGTTTCCTACAGCGGCACGATCGTCGGCATCGGGGTGCTCGCGCTCGTGCAGGCGAGCCCCAGTACCGTTCTGATCGGCGCCTTCCTGCTGCTGTTCGGCACGATGCAGGGCACCCGCGGTCCGCTGGTCGCGGTGCTGTCGGCACGCAACTTCGCCGGCGGCGGCATGGGCCGCGTCTACGGCAGCGTGCTGCTGGGCATGGGCGTGGGCGCGGCGATCGGATCGTGGGCGAGCGGGACGCTGTACGACATCACCGGCGGCTATCGCGCCGGTTTCCTGCTGGCCGCGGCGGCGGCGGCCTGCGGGCTGCTGCTGTTCTGGACGGTGAAGGGGCTGTCGGGAAGGACCTGACTGCCTAGCGTCCGGTCAGGAAGCGCTCGATCACCTCGGCGAGCCGCTCCGGCTGGTCCTGATGCACGTTGTGGCCGCTGTCCTCGATGTGCTCGATCTGCAGGTCGGCATAGGCGGCGCTGCGCCGCTCGAACTCCCCAGGCCTGGACATCAGCCGCGCCATCAGCCCCGACTGCGCGCCGTCGACCCACAGCACCGACGCCGTCGTCTGGCTCCAGCACTCGAGCATCTCGTCGACCGGAACCGGCAACGGGTTGATGCGCTTGTGCGCGGGATCGGCGCGCCGCTCGACCGTGCCGTCGGGAAGCGCCTTGCCCCAGTGCTGCACCAGGAAGCGTGCCCGCTCGTCGGTCAGGCGCGGGTTCTCGGACTGCATCCGCATCGCGAACTCGTCGAAGTCGGCGTAGGGGCGCTGGCTGGTGTCGTCGCGCAGCGAGACGATCCACTTGCCGATCCGACGCGGTGCGGGATCCTGCCGCATGCCCGGGATGCCGAAACCGTCGACGTTCACGAAGCGTCGCACGCGGTCCGGCCGCACCCCTGCGTAGAGGGCGCCGACGCTCGCCCCCATGCTGTGGCCGACGATGCGCGCCGGCTGGTCCGGGGTGTAGTGATCGAGCAGGAAGTCGAGATCGCCGAGGTAGTCCGGAAACCAGTAGGCGTCGGCGCCGCTCCAGTCGGACAGGCCGTTGCCGCGCCAGTCGGGCGCGATCACGTGCCAGTCTTCCTTCAGTGCATCGACGGTGAACTGCCAGGACGCCGACACGTCCTGGAAGCCGTGCAGCATGAACAGTTTCGGGGCACTGGCATTGCCCCAAGTGCGGCAGTGGATGTTCAGGCCGCGCACCGGAATGAATTCGGATTGGCTGGGTTTCACGGTTCGACTCGCAGGCTCGACGACGGTTCTGGAACGGGTTTCGGCGAGCATAGCAAGACTTCCGTCGAACGCATGGACCATCGGCGGCGACCCGGCCGAAGGGGTGCGCGCGTCGCATCGGCGATGTTCCGGATCGGATCGGGGCGATCGGCTAACATCCCCCGGACAGCGGTCCCCGCCCCGCGGCAAGCCCCGGGCAGCGCCCCTCCCCGACCCTCCCCGACCCTCCCCGACCCTCCCCGACCCTCATCGCCCCTTCCGTCCGCACCTGTCCGCCATGAGCCAATCCCGCCCCGATGCGCCTCGCCAGTCCGCTGCCGCTCCCGCCGCGGCCGGCAGCGCCGCCGCCACGTCCTCGCTCGACAAAGGGACTTCGACCGCGGCCGCCTCCGCCGGTCCGCTCGACGGGATCCGTGTCGTCGAGCTCGGCCAGCTGATCGCCGGCCCGTTCGCCGCGAAGACCCTGGCCGACTTCGGCGCCGACGTGATCAAGATCGAACCGCCCGGCTCCGGCGACCCGCTGCGCAAGTGGCGGCTGCTGAAGGACGGCACCTCGGTGTGGTGGCAGATCCAGTCGCGCAACAAGCGTTCGCTGGCGCTCGACCTCAAGGAACCCGACGCACAGGCGACGGTGCGCGCCCTCGCCCTCGAGGCGGACGTGCTGATCGAGAACTTCCGGCCTGGTGCGATGGAAGGGTTCGGACTCGACCCCGAGGACCTGATGCGCGCCAATCCCCGGCTGATCGTGCTGCGCGTCAGCGGCTATGGCCAGACCGGACCGTATCGCGACAAGCCGGGCTTCGGCGTGGTTGCCGAGGCGATGGGCGGGCTGCGCCACCTCAGCGGCGAGCCCGGGCGCACGCCGGTGCGCGTCGGCATCAGCATCGGCGACACGCTGGCCGCGCTGCACGGCGTGATCGGCATCCTGCTCGCGCTGCAGGAACGGCATCGCAGCGGGCTCGGACAGGTGATCGACGTCGCGTTGTACGAGGCCGTGTTCAACTGCATGGAGAGCCTGCTGCCGGAATACAGCGCGTTCGGTGCCGTGCGCGGACCCGCGGGCAGCGCGCTGCCGGGCATCGCACCCAGCAACGCCTACGCGTGTCGCGACGGCTACGCGCTGATCGCCGGCAACGGCGACAGCATCTTCAAGCGGCTGATGCACGCGATCGAGCGCGACGACCTGGCACGCGACCCGGCCCTGGCCGACAACGCCGGCCGCGTCGCCCGGGTCGAAGAGATCGACGGTGCGATCGGCGCATGGAGCGCACAGCGCAGCGTGGACGAAGTGCTCGCCGCACTCGATGCCGCCGCGGTGCCGGCCGGCCGCATCTACACGGTCGCCGACATCGCCGCCGACCCGCACTACCGGGCGCGCGGCATGCTGCAGGAGATCACGCTCGACGACGGCAGCCGCCTGACGATCCCGGGCATCGTGCCCAAGCTGTCACGCACGCCGGGATCGCATCGCCGCAACGCGCCGGCGATCGGGCAGGACAACGACGCGATCCGCGCCGAGCTGGCTCGCACTGTGCCGCCGGCACGAGGGACCTGAGCCGTCCTTCAGGGCTTGCCCGGCTGGTCCGCGAAGGGCCGCACCAGCAGCGCCAGGCACTCGCGCAGGAAGCGCGCATGCCCGTGCTCGTCCAGGCCACCAAGGGTGGCGATGTTCGCCGACAGCAGGATGCGTGCGCGCAGGCCCGCCTGATCGGCATCGAACCCGAGGTCCCGAAACGACCGCGCCAGGAATTCGAGCACGAGTTCCTCGGCCTTGCGCAGGGTGCGTTCGGCACGCGGATCCATGGTCGCCCACACCCGCATCGCCTGGTCCAGATCGAAAGTGCCGCGCTGCAGACTGATCGCGCCGAGCCGGCGGATGCGCGCGATCGGATCCGCATCCCCCGCACGGGCCCGCTCCAGCTCCTCGCGGACCCGCTCGACGCTGTAGTGCTCGGCGAGCGCGCCAAGATAGGCCTCGAAGTTGGCGAAGTGGTGATAGAAGCTGCCGATCGACACGCCGAGCCGCTGCGTCAGCGCGGCCAGCTTCACCGCGGAAATGCCGTTCTCGCGCAGGATCGCCTGGCCGGCCTCGATCCAGTCCGCCCGGCCGAGCCGATCGCGGCCGGGCTGCCTTGCACGCGCGGACTCCGCGCCAACACCCCGCAGGCTCGCGCCGGTCGCGGGCTTCCCCTTCGGGACATCGGCGCGGGCGGGGCGCTGCGCGCTTGCGGAGCGGCCTGCGCCGGCAGTCCCGGCCGACGTTCGCAACTGGGTATTCCTGGCCATCTGCTTTCGTCCGGATGGTCCCGCCGCGCAGGACACGGTCGTCCGCGGCAAGATCCGTTTGCATCAACACCATAACGTAGCCTACGCTATGCCGACAGGACCTCGATGTCCTGCGGCAACGAGACAACAGGCAGGAGACATGGAGACGCGGCCCTACATCGTCGGCATCGGAGGCACGACACGCCAGAACTCGACGAGCGAACGCGCCCTGCGCGCGAGCCTGCTCAGCCTCGAGCGCTTCGGCGCGCGCACCGAGATCTTCTGCGCCGACGCACTCGGCCTGCCGCTCTACGACGGCGCCACCCCCGGTGCCCGCGGCGCAACGCATGGTGGATTCGATCCGGCAGTGCGACGGCCTGATCGTCGCGACACCCGCCTACCACGGGACGCTGTCCGGCCTCGTCAAGAACGCGCTCGACTACCTCGAAGAACTGCGCGACGACGAGCGCCCTTACCTCGACGGCCGTGCCGTCGGCTGCATCGTCTGCGCCTAGGGCCCGCAGGCGATCGGAACCGCGATCGTCTCGGTATGCGTTCGACGATCCACGCGCTTCGCGGCTGGCCGACGCCGATGGCCGCCGGCATCAATTCCGCCGGCCTGGCATTCGACGAGCGCGGCCCTGCCTGGATCCAGCCGCCCAGCAGCAGCTCGAACTCGTCGCTCGCCAGGTCTGGGAGTTCGCGACTGATGCGCAGCCGGACGCGCCCGTTCGATCCGCCGGCGGCTGCAGGCGCCTGATCCCTCGGCCTCGCGAGTCGAGCCGACGCCGCACGGGGATCGAATGACCCAGACCCTCACCGCATTGCCGGGGCCCGGCGCCGCCATGCGCTTCAGCCTTTCGCAGACCCTGTACCGCGCCCGCCGCGCGTGCGGCTCGAAGGTGGCGGTGACCGATCCCGAAGGCGCGCTGACCTGGGACGAGCTGGCTCGAACGCAGCCAGCGGCTCGCCGGCGCGCTGCGGCGGCTCGGCATGGCCACCGGCGATCGCGTCGCGATGCTGGCCAACAACAGCCGCGATATCTCGAGTACTACTACGGCGTGCCGTGGGGCGGCGGCATCTTCACGCCGCTGAACTTCCGGCTCGCGCCAGCCGAGCTGACGGCGATCCTCGTGGACGCCGACGCGCGCATCCTGCTGGTCGACGACGCGAACCTGCACCTCGTCGCCGGCATCCTGCCCGGAACGCCGGTGCGTCACGTGGTGCACGTCGGCACGGGGCCGACGCCGCCGGGCATGCTCGACTACGAGGCGCTGCTGTCCGCGGCCGCGCCCGCCGAGGACGCGGGCCGTGCCGGCGACGACGTCGCCTGCCTGTTCTACACCAGCGGCAGCACGGGCCGCCCGAAGGGGGTGATGCAGACGCACACCAACCTGCTCGCCAGCGCGCTCGCCTTCGCCGCGGCAGATCGGGCTGAACGAGGACAGCGTCGCGATGGTGTCCGCGCCCGCTGTTCCACGTCGGAGCGGCCGGCCTCGCGATCCCGGCGATGGTCGCGCTGGGCAGCCTCGTCGTGGTGCCGCGCTTCGAGCCCGGCGGACGCCCTGGCCTGCATCGAGCGTCACCGCGTGACGATCACCAGCGGCGTGCCGACCATGCTGCGAATGATGATCGACCACCCGGACGCGCGGCGCCGCGACCTTTCGAGCATGCGGACGATGCTGTACGGCGCCGCGCCGATGCCCGAGTCTCTCGTCGTCGAGGCGCGCGCGCTTCTTCCCGAACGTCGGCTTCACGCCCTGCTACGGCATGACCGAGTCGACCGCCAGCGTGACCTCCCTGCCTTCGCGCTACGTACCCGCCCGGAGCACCGGCACCTCGGCAAGGCCAGCTCGGTCGGCCGCCCGCTGATCGGTGTCGACGTCGAGATCGTCGACGCCGACGACCGGACTCGCGCCGGACGGGACGATCGGTGAGATCGTCGTGCGCGGCCCGCTGGTGATGAAGGGCTACTGGAACCAGCCCGAACTCACCGCGCAGACGCTGCGCAACGGCTGGCTGCACACCGGCGATCTCGGCTATCGCGACGAGATCGGCTTCTTCCACATCGTCGACCGGCTGAAGGACATGATCATCGCCGGCGGCGAGAACGTCTACTCGGCCGAGGTCGAGGCCGCGATCTACGCGTTTCCGGGCGTGGCGCAGTGCGCCGTGATCGGCATCCCCGACCCGAAGTGGGGCGAGACCGTGCACGCGATCGTCACGCGCGTCCCCGGGCGCCAGCGTCGACGTGGACGCGCTGATGCGCCCACTGCCGCGAACGGATCGCAGGCTACAAGTGCCCGCGCTCGATCGACGTGCGGCCACGGCTCGCTGCCGCTGTCAGGCGCCAACAAGATCGACAAGCCGGCGCTGCGCGCGCCGTTCTGGGAGGGGCGCGCCAGCCGTCTGGTCTGAACCGCGCGCCCGCCGCAATCCGATCGACACCATCACAGGAGCACGACCATGGCACTGAAGACCCCGCAGCAGTACATCGAAAGCCTCCGCGACGGACGCGTGACCTACTGGGACGGCGAGCGCATCGACGACATCACCACGCACCCGCGCTTCAAGGTGCCGCTCGCCCTGGTCGCCGACGACTACCACTACGACGACGCCGAGTACGGCGGGCTGCGCCGCTACACGACCGAGGACGGCAGCGAAGCGCACCGCATCTACCAGATCCCGCGCAGCGAGGACGATCTGGGCACGCGCGTCGAGCTGATGCAGCACACGTCGATCGGCACGCTGGTCACGGGCGTCTACATGGCGCTGATGAGCGTCAAGGACGACGTCGGCCGCGTCAATCCGCAGTACGCCGAGAACATCGAGCGCATGTACCGCTACTGCCGCGACAACGATCTGCGCGCCGCCGAAGTGATCACCGACCCGAAGGGCGACCGCAAGCGCCGCGCCCACGAGCAGGACGATCCGGACCTGTACGTGCGCATCGTCGAGCGCCGCAAGGACGGCATCGTCGTGCGCGGCGCGAAGCTGCACATCACGGCCGCCTCGCTGGTGCACGAACTGGTGGTGATGCCCACCAAGGGCATGCGCATGGAGAGAGGCCGACTACGCGGTGTCGTTCTCGATCCCGGTCAACGCGCCTGGCGTGAAGATCATCAACCGCAGCTTCGCACCCGCCGAACTGAACCCGCTTCGACTACCCGGCCAGCTCGCATCACAGCGTGCCCGAGGGCTTCGTCGTGTTCGACGACGTCTTCGTCCCCTGGGACCGCGTGTTCCTGGCCGGCGAGGTGCAGCTCGCGAGCAAGCTGGCGCGTCGCTCGGTCTGTGGGAGCGCACCGGCGGCCTGGTCGAGGCGGTCCGCATGTCGCGAGCTGTTCGTCGGGCTGGCGCAGCTGGTCACCGAGATGCAGGGCAAGGACCAGCGACCCGATCGCGCAGAACTCGATCGCGGAGCTGATCACCTATGCCGAGATGCTGCGCATGGCACTCGACTACGCGTGCCGGCACTACGAGAGCACGGCCTCGGGATGGTCTATCCGAACATCCTCGGCATCAACGTGGCCAAGTACTACTACGCCGCCAACTACCACCAGACGGTGCGCTACCTGCACGACCTCGGCGGCGGCCTGGTGCTGACGCTGCCGCTCGAGAGCGACCTGCGCAATCCGGAGTCCGGGCAAGTACATCCGCAAGTACCTGCACACCAAGCCCGGCGTCGATGTCGAGACCCGCATGCGGGTCTACAACATGATCCGCGACCTGACCGCCGACGCCTACGGCGGCTGGCAGTTCGTCGTCGCGCTGCAGGCCGGCGGCGGACTGCCCGCGCAGCGCGTGATGATGAACCGCACCTTCGACATGGCGAAAGCGAAGGAGCGCGCGCTGCGTGCGGCGGGCGCCACGGTGCCTCAGCCCACGACCGCGACGCAACGATGAGCGCCACCGACGCCGCCGACGAAGCCTTCCGCGCCGAAGTCCGCGACTTCCTGCGCACGCACCTGCCCGGGGACATGGCGCAGCGCGGCCGCACCGCGGTGCATCCGACGCGCGAGGACATGCTCGGCATCACGGCGCTGCTGGCCCGCAAGGGTTGGTCGGTGCCGCACTGGCCGAAGGAGCACGGCGGCCCCGGCTGGTCGCCGCTGCGGCGTCAGCTCTTCGAGGAGGAGCTGATGATGGCCGGCGCGCCTCCCAACAACATCCAGGGCGTGTCGCTGGTGGGGCCGGTGATCTACACCTGGGGAACGCAGGCACAGCGGCACCGGTTCCTGCCGCCGATCCGCGAAGGCCGGGTCTTCTGGGCGCAAGGGTTCTCCGAGCCGAACTCGGGCTCCGACCTCGCCTCGCTGCGCACGCGCGCGGTCCGCGACGGCGATCACTACGTCGTCGACGGCCAGAAGATCTGGACGTCGCAGGCGATGCTCGCCGACTGGCTGTTCTGCCTGGTGCGCACCGATCCCCACGCGCAGGCGCAGCGCGGCATCTCGTTCCTGCTGATCCCGCTCGATCTGCCCGGCATCACGGTGCGGCCGATCCGGTCCATCGACGAGGGCGAAAGCCTGTGCGAGGTGTTCTTCGAGAGCGTGCGTGTCCCCGTCGATCACCTCGTCGGCGAGGAGGGCCGGGGCTGGGACTATGCGAAGTTCCTGCTCGGCAACGAACGGGTCGCCACCGCCGAAGTACCGCGCAACAAGCGCAACCTGGCCGCCTTGTTCGACATGGCGGCACGCGCCCGCCGCGGCGGAGTCCCGATGAGCGAGGATCCGGTCTTCCGCGAGCGCATCACAAGGGCCGAGATCGATCTGCTGGCGCTTGAAGCAGCCGCGGTGGCGACACTGCAGAGCGACGACGCCAGCGCACTGACGCCGTCGGCCCTGAAGCTGCAGGGCTGCGAACTGCTGCAGCGCATCCTCGGACTGCAGGTCGAGACCCTCGGTGCGCACGGCGCCGCCTTCTACCCGCACGAAGTCTTCCACGACGAGGATGCCCCCCGGCCAGGGCCCGCATGGGCGCCGGGAATCACCGCCGAGTTCATGTTCCGCCGCGCGGCGACGATCTACGGCGGGTCCGACGAAGTCCAGAAGAACATCATCGCCAAGCTGCTGTTCGGCGGACAGCGACCGGCGCCGGCGGCGCTCACCGACGAGCAGTCGATGCTGCGGCAGAGCGCCGAGCGCTTCGCCGCGGGCTGTCGCGACGGCGCGGCGCGCCGAGCGCGCCTGGCGGGCGGCGCGGCGGCGGCGCGGGACGGCTGGAAGCGCCTCGCGGACACGGGATTTCTCGCGCTCGGGGTGGACGAATCGCTCGGCGGCATGGGCGGCACCGCGCGCGAACTGGCCGTGCTGTTCGACGCGTTCGGGCGCGGCCTGGCGCCCGATCCGCTGGCCGGCTGCGGCGTGGTCCCGGCGGCACTGATCGCAGGCGCGCGCTGGCCGCCGGCGCGCCGGCGCGCCGCGATCGAATCGCTCGTCGGCGCGGAACGCGTGTTCGCCTTCGCACACGACGAACCGGAGGACTCCGCAGCGAGGGCAGCAGTGCGAACACGGGCGCATCGCGAAGCCGACGGCAGCTACCTGCTCGACGGCGGCAAGTGCGTCGTCGCCGGCGGCGCGATCGCCGACGCGTTCCTGGTGTCGGCGTGCATCGATGAGACAGGCGGGGAACCGGGGGGCATCGCCCTGTTCCTGGTCGAACGCGCCGCGCCGGGCGTGCACTGCCAGGACTTCCGCGCCATCGACGGCCAGCCGCTCGGCGACCTGATCCTGCGCGGCGCACGTGTCGCAGCCGACGCGATGCTGATGCCCGCGGGCACGGCATCCGAAGCGATCGGCGCGGCGCGCGATCGCGCTGTCGCACTCCTCTGCGTCGACGCGGTCGGCGCCATGGAGGAGGCCCTCTGGATCACCATCGACTACCTGAGCACGCGCAACCAGTTCGGCTCGCCGCTCTCCGAGTTCCAAGCGCTGCGCCACCGCGTCGCGGACATGTACGCGGAGGTCGCGATGGCCCGAGCCGCGGCCGCGCGAGCGATCGCAGCGCTCGACGCAACGAGCGCCCGGCGCGCGCGTGCCGTGTCCGCTGCCAAGGTCAGGGTGGCGTGCGCCGGGGCACAGGTGGGCGCGCAGGCGATCCAGCTGCACGGCGGCATCGGAATGACCGAGGAATGCCTGATCGGCCATTTCTACAAGCGCCTGTTCGCGTTCGAACGGATGTGGGGCAATACCGCCGAACACTGCGAACGGTTCGCCTCGCTGCGCTGATCCGTCCGCTCCGAAGCGCCCGCACATCGCCCATCCGGTCGTATCGATTCGCCCGCCCGCCCTATACTCGGCGCCACCCGACACACAACGCAGGGCCGGACTGGCCCTTGCAACAGGAGACGCTCCAGATGACCACCGCCATCCCCGATACCGCTCTGCAGCTACGCTCGCTGATCCGCAGCAGCGGCGAACTCGAAGTCTCGCTCGCCACCGTCCCCGTGCCGCAGCCCGGCCCGGACGAGGTCCTGGTGCGCATCGAGGCCACACCGATCAACCCGTCCGACCTCGGCCTGTTGTTCGGCGCCGCGGACATGAGCACGGCCGTCCAGGGTGGGACTGCTTCGCACCCGGTCGTCACTGCCCGCGTCCCGGACGCGCAGATGCGCGGCATGAAGGCCCGCGTCGACGAGTCGATGCCGGTCGGCAACGAGGGCGCGGGCGTGGTCGTGAAAGCGGGCGATTCACCGGCGGCGCAGGCGCTGCTGGGCAAGACGGTCGCGATCCTCGGCGGCGCCATGTATGCGCAGTACCGCTGCATGAAGGCGCAGCAGTGCCTGGTGCTGCCCGAGGGCACGACACCCGCCGAAGGCGCGTCCTGCTTCGTGAATCCGCTGACGGCGCTCGGCATGGTGGAAACCATGCGCCTCGAGGGCCACAAGGCGCTCGTTCACACGGCCGCCGCATCCAACCTCGGCCAGATGCTGAACCGCATCTGCCTGAAGGACGGCATCGGGCTCGTCAACATCGTGCGCTCGCAGCAGCAGGCGGACCTGCTGCGCGCCGCGGGAGCGCGCTACGTCTGCGACTCGACCTCGGCCAACTTCATGGAGGAGCTGACGCAGGCGCTGGCCGAGACCGGCGCGACGATCGCGTTCGACGCCACCGGCGGCGGCAGGCTCGCCGGACAGATCCTCGCCTGCATGGAAGCGGCCCTGAACCGGACCGCCAAGGAGTACAGCCGCTACGGCTCGTCGACGCACAAGCAGGTCTACCTGTACGGCAACCTGAACACCGCGCCGACCGAGATCCAGCGCAGCTTCGGCATGGCATGGGGAGTCGGCGGCTGGCTGCTGACGCCGTTCCTGCAGAAGATCGGCTTCGCCGCCGCCCAGAAGCTGCGCGAGCGCGTTGCCGCCGAACTGAAGACCACCTTCGCCAGCCGCTATACGAAGGTGATCTCGCTCGCCGACATGCTCAGGCTCGACGAGATCGCCGTGTACAACAAGCGCGCGACCGGCGAGAAGTATCTGATCGATCCCCAGAAGGGGATCGCGGGCTGAACCACGTCCGCATCCGGGCCGGAGACACCAGGTTCGTCAATTCAGCGGCGCCATCCGCCCCGGATTGCGCCGCTCGAGGATCGGCCGCACGAAACGCGCGAACCTGGTCGCCTCTTCGTCGTGAAGGTAGCCCGACAGGCAGAACGAGTCGCAGCCGATGTCGATGTAGCGCTGCAGCACGTTCGCGCATTGCTCGGGATCGCCGACGATCGCGATGCCCGCGCCGGGGCGGATCTTCGTGATGCCCGTCCACAGATTGGGCTCGATCAGGTCGCCATAGGTCGCCGCGAGTTCCTGCACGCGCCGGTTGGCTTCCGACTGCGACACATGCGCGCGCAGCCGCTCGGTGTGCCGCTGCGTCACACCGCGCATCAGCTCGTTCGCAGCGGTCCACGCCTCCTGCTCGGTCTCGCGGCACACGATCTGCAGGCGCATGCCGAAGCGGATCGGCGAGCGACGTTCCTGCTCCGCGGCTAGTGCGCGGATCGTCGCGATGTTTTCGGCGATCCGCTCGTAGGTGTCTCCCCAGAACAGGTGGACGTCTGCGTGCGCGGCGCTGATCGCCCAGGCCTGACCGGAGCCGCCCCCCAGGTAGAACGAAGGAAAAGGCTTCTGCAGCGGCTTGGGGACGACCCGCGCGCCGTGCAGCGAGTGGAAGCGACCGTCGAAGTCCACCGGACCGTCGGCCGTCCACAGCGCCTTCATGATCCGCACCTCCTCCTCCATCTGCGCGTACCGCTCCTCCTTGCCGATCGTGATCCCCTCCGCGCGGCTCTCCGCCTCGCTCTGCCCCGCGATCAGGTTCACGCAGATGCGGCCACCCGACAACTGGTCGAAGGTCGAGATCATCTTCGCCGCGAGAAAAGGATTGACGTAGCCCGGACGCACTGCCACCAGCATGCGGATCGACTTCGAGCGGCCGACCATCATCGCCGACGTGATCCACGCCTCCCAGCACTCGGTCTGGATCGGCACGAGCAGGTATTCGAAACCCGCCGCCTCCGCCGCAGACACCACACGCGTGTACATCTCCATCGACGCGGGGATACGATTGGTCAGGTCACCAAGCGATGTCGAATCGCCTGCCGTAGGGAGAAACCAGCCGAACTCGAGTCGATTCACGCACCACCTCCATGATCCACAATGACGCCCGCGCGAGCGCGCAGTATCTTCGACAGCATCCGCAAGACATCGTACAGCCTGCATCGTAGGACGGATCACCAAAGCATCGTTTCGCAATCTGCGGCGGCGCACGCAAGCACGACCGGCCACGGCGAAGGTCAACCGACCAAGGCGAAGGTCGATCGGGTGCCCCCGCTTCAATGGACACAAGCACATGACACAAGAACGCGTCGACACCGTCCGGCTCCAGAAGCTCGTGCGGGCCTACCGCGAGTCTGCGACCCTGATCGCAGCAATCGAACTGGGACTGTTCAGCAAGGTCGCAAGCGGCGCCAACACGATCGACCGCATCGCTGGTGCCCTCGATCTCACCGCCAACAACGCCGAGCGCATCGTCGATGCATGTGTCGCGCTCGGACTGCTGCAACGTGATGGCGACCGCCTCGGCAACGCGCCCGACGTCGAGCGCTTTCTCGTCGAGGGCAGCACTCACTACGCCGGACCGTGGATGCTGTTCACGCGCCCCGACTGGGAGGATTGGAACCGGCTCGCCGACCACTTGCGCGACAAACGGCCCCCCGTCGTCCTGGGCGGCTACGCCGAAGGGTTCGGCGTCGAGGCAGCCCGCAAGTATCACGAGGCAACCTACTCGATCGGCCTCGGTTCCGGCCGCCGCTTCGCCCGCCAGGTGGATCTGAGCAAGCGCCGCCGAATCCTCGACCTCGGCGGCGGCTCAGGCGCCTACTGCATCGCGATCGCACAGGCGCACCCGCACATCCAGGCCACCGTCTTCGATCTGCCTCCCGTGGTCGAAGTCGCGCGGGAATTCATCGCGTCACACGGACTGTCGGAACGCATCGCCACTCACGCGGGCGATTTCACGCGCGACCCGTTCCCGGCGGGCGCCGACGTGATCATCATGGCGAGCAACCTGCCGCAATACAGCAGCGCGAACATCCGCCTGGTGAGCAGCAAAGCTGCCGCGGCGCTGGCGCCCGGCGGCGAATTCCACCTGGTCGGGGAAATGCTCGACAGTGACCGGAAGGGTCCGCCGGACCCGGCCTTGTGGGCGCTGGCCGAAACACTGGTCCGCAGCGAAGGACGAGCGCACTCGGTTGCCGACTGCATCGGCTACCTGACCGAAGCCGGGCTCGAGAAGGTTCACGCGGTTGAATTCATCCCGGGCGTCCTGACCCGAGTCGTCGGCACGAAGCCGATCTGATCCGATAAACCAAAAGGCCACCCTTGTGGGGTGGCCTTTTGCGTGGAGGATTGCCTGACGATGTCCTACTTTCACGAGCGAGGTGCTCACTATCATCGGCGCTGAAGCGTTTCACGGTCCTGTTCGGGATGGGAAGGTGTGGTTCCACTTCGCTATGGTCATCAGGCATGACTTGTCGCCGGGCGGCCCTGCGGGGGCTGCCAAGCCAATTCGGGAGAAGCGTATTCAGTCGATCGGATCGGCGCCGCCCGGTGCGGGGGTGGCGGGATACGTCGGGTTGTGATCGCAGATCGCACGAAGTGCGAGTGATTGCGTCGCTGCTTCGAAGAACTGCCTCGAAACTGCTGGCCTGGCCTCGAACCGCGCGGGTTCGAGCAAGCAAAGTTATAGGGTCAAGCCTCACGGGCAATTAGTACTGGTTAGCTTAACGTGTTACCACGCTTCCACACCCAGCCTATCAACGTCCTGGTCTCGAACGACCCTACAGGGGGATCTAGTCCCCAGGGAGATCTCATCTTCAGGCGAGTTTCCCGCTTAGATGCTTTCAGCGGTTATCTCTTCCGCACATAGCTACCCTGCGATGCCACTGGCGTGACAACAGGTACACCAGAGGTGCGTCCACTCCGGTCCTCTCGTACTAGGAGCAGGTCCCGTCAAATCTCCAGCGCCCACGGCAGATAGGGACCAAACTGTCTCACGACGTTTTGAACCCAGCTCACGTACCTCTTTAAATGGCGAACAGCCATACCCTTGGGACCGGCTACAGCCCCAGGATGAGATGAGCCGACATCGAGGTGCCAAACACCGCCGTCGATATGAACTCTTGGGCGGTATCAGCCTGTTATCCCCAGAGTACCTTTTATCCGTTGAGCGATGGCCCTTCCATTCAGAACCACCGGATCACTTAGTCCTGCTTTCGCACCTGCTCGACTTGTCAGTCTCGCAGTCAAGCACGCTTTTGCCTATGCACTTTAGGCACGATGTCCGACCGTGCCAAGCGTACCTTCGAACTCCTCCGTTACGCTTTGGGAGGAGACCGCCCCAGTCAAACTGCCCACCATGCACTGTTCCCAACCCGGATAACGGGCCAAGGTTAGAACCGCAAACAAACCAGGGTGGTATTTCAAGGTTGGCTCCATGCGAACTAGCGTCCGCACTTCAAAGCCTCCCACCTATCCTACACAGATCGGTTCACAGTCCAATGCAAAGCTACAGTAAAGGTTCATGGGGTCTTTCCGTCTAGCCGCGGGTAGATTGCATCATCACAAACATTTCAACTTCGCTGAGTCTCGGGAGGAGACAGTGTGGCCATCGTTACGCCATTCGTGCAGGTCGGAACTTACCCGACAAGGAATTTCGCTACCTTAGGACCGTTATAGTTACGGCCGCCGTTTACCGGGGCTTCGATCAAGAGCTTGCACCCCATCAATTAACCTTCCGGCACCGGGCAGGCGTCACACCCTATACGTCCACTTTCGTGTTTGCAGAGTGCTGTGTTTTTGGTAAACAGTCGCAGCCACCGATTTTTTGCAACCTCTTGGCCCTCGTGTTGTTCACACTCAAGCTACCAAGGCACACCTTCTTCCGAAGTTACGGTGTCAATTTGCCGAGTTCCTTCTCCCGAGTTCTCTCAAGCGCCTGAGAATACTCATCTCGCGCACCAGTGTCGGTTTGCGGTACGGTCGTTCCAAGCTGAAGCTTAGAGGCTTTTCCTGGGACCCCTTCCAGTTGCTTCGCGAGCAAGCTCGCTCGTCTCAACCCCTCGGCATACGTCTGGCGGATTTGCCTACCAGACACCTACAGGCCAAGAACCGGGACTTCCAACACCCGGACAACCTTCCACGATCCGTCCCCCCATCGCACTTGGAATCGGTGCAGGAATATTAACCTGCTTCCCATCGACTACGGCTCTCGCCCTCGCCTTAGGGGCCGACTCACCCTACGCCGATGAACGTTGCGTAGGAAACCTTGCGCTTACGGCGAGCGGGCTTTTCACCCGCTTTAACGCTACTCATGTCAGCATTCGCACTTCTGATACCTCCAGCAAGCCTCTCGACTCACCTTCGCAGGCTTACAGAACGCTCCCCTACCACGCACATTACTGTGCATCCGCAGCTTCGGTTGCTCGCTTAGCCCCGTTACATCTTCCGCGCAGGACGACTCGATCAGTGAGCTATTACGCTTTCTTTAAAGGGTGGCTGCTTCTAAGCCAACCTCCTGACTGTTTTAGCCTTCCCACTTCGTTTCCCACTTAGCGAACATTGGGGACCTTAGCTGGCGGTCTGGGTTGTTTCCCTCTTGACCCCGGACGTTAGCACCCGGGGACTGTCTGCCGTGCTCATACTTCCAGGTATTCGGAGTTTGCTATGGCGCGGTAAGTCACAATGACCCCCGCAACCATTACAGTGCTCTACCCCCTGGAGCAATACACGACGCACTACCTAAATAGTTTTCGGGGAGAACCAGCTATCTCCGGATTTGTTTAGCCTTTCACCCCTACCCACAGCTCATCCGCTACTTTTGCAACAGTAGTCGGTTCGGACCTCCAGTAAGTGTTACCTCACCTTCATCCTGGCCATGGGTAGATCATCCGGTTTCGGGTCTACGCCTAGCGACTGGACGCCCTGTTCGGACTCGGTTTCCCTGCGCCTTCCCTATGCGGTTAAGCTCGCCACTAAACGTAAGTCGCTGACCCATTATACAAAAGGTACGCCGTCACCCTTGCGGGCTCCGACTGTTTGTATGCATGCGGTTTCAGGATCTATTTCACTCCCCTCCCGGGGTTCTTTTCGCCTTTCCCTCACGGTACTGGTTCACTATCGGTCGATCACGAGTATTTAGCCTTGGAGGATGGTCCCCCCATCTTCAGACAGGATTTCACGTGTCCCGCCCTACTTTTCGTGCGCTTAGTACCACGAACCAGTTTTCGCATACGGGGCTATCACCCGCTATGGCCGGACTTTCCAGACCGTTTTGCTGACCAGCTCGATATCACGCACAGGCTGTTCCGATTTCGCTCGCCACTACTTTCGGAATCTCGGTTGATTTCTTTTCCTGCAGCTACTTAGATGTTTCAGTTCACTGCGTTCGCTTCCTCGCGCCTATGTATTCAGCGCGGGATACTCCTTGCGGAGTGGGTTTCCCCATTCGGAAATCGTCGGGTCAAAGCTCGTTTGCCAGCTCGCCGACGCTTATCGCAGGCTACTACGTCCTTCATCGCCTGTGATCGCCAAGGCATCCACCACATGCACTTATTCACTTGACCCTATAACTTTGCCGGCCCCCTTCCAGGGACCAACGGATCAAGCCAGCGTTTCTCGCCGCAATCTCTCATTTCTCTCGAGAACAGAGATCACTTCGTTGTGTAAATGCAATCACAACCCGTATCCATATCAAAAAGACTGAATACGATATCTTCTCTCGAATTGTTAAAGAACAGTGACTCGAAGAGCCAAACGCAAACACCACACGTGCCGCTTGCGTCTTGCCCCTCGCGCTCCCCACCAGGTGCTTGGTGGAGGTGAACGGGATCGAACCGATGACCCCCTGCTTGCAAAGCAGGTGCTCTCCCAGCTGAGCTACACCCCCGAGCGAACCATTGGTGGGTCTGGTTGGATTCGAACCAACGACCCCCGCCTTATCAAGACGGTGCTCTAACCGACTGAGCTACAGACCCAGGCGTCTCGAACAGGGTCGCAACCCAGTTCTGCTGTCCTTAAAACGAACAGTCGATAAGTGTGAGCGTCCAAACTTCCACGCACTTCTCTAGAAAGGAGGTGATCCAGCCGCACCTTCCGATACGGCTACCTTGTTACGACTTCACCCCAGTCATGAGCCCTACCGTGGTAATCGCCCTCCTTGCGGTTAAGCTAACTACTTCTGGTAGAACCCACTCCCATGGTGTGACGGGCGGTGTGTACAAGACCCGGGAACGTATTCACCGCGACATGCTGATCCGCGATTACTAGCGATTCCGACTTCATGCAGTCGAGTTGCAGACTGCAATCCGGACTACGATCGGCTTTCTGGGATTGGCTCCCCCTCGCGGGTTGGCGACCCTCTGTACCGACCATTGTATGACGTGTGAAGCCCTGCGCATAAGGGCCATGAGGACTTGACGTCATCCCCACCTTCCTCCGGTTTGTCACCGGCAGTCTCCTTAGAGTGCCCTTGCGTAGCAACTAAGGATAAGGGTTGCGCTCGTTGCGGGACTTAACCCAACATCTCACGACACGAGCTGACGACAGCCATGCAGCACCTGTGTCCAGGCTCCCTTTCGGGCACCCCCAAATCTCTTCGGGGTTCCTGGCATGTCAAGCGCAGGTAAGGTTTTTCGCGTTGCATCGAATTAATCCACATCATCCACCGCTTGTGCGGGTCCCCGTCAATTCCTTTGAGTTTTAACCTTGCGGCCGTACTCCCCAGGCGGTCAACTTCACGCGTTAGCTGCGTTACCAAGGAAATGAATCCCCGACAACTAGTTGACATCGTTTAGGGCGTGGACTACCAGGGTATCTAATCCTGTTTGCTCCCCACGCTTTCGTGCATGAGCGTCAGTGTTATCCCAGGAGGCTGCCTTCGCCATCGGTGTTCCTCCGCATATCTACGCATTTCACTGCTACACGCGGAATTCCACCTCCCTCTGACACACTCTAGCCTTGCAGTCACAAGTGCAGTTCCCAGGTTAAGCCCGGGGATTTCACACCTGTCTTACAGAGCCGCCTGCGCACGCTTTACGCCCAGTAATTCCGATTAACGCTTGCACCCTACGTCTTACCGCGGCTGCTGGCACGTAGTTAGCCGGTGCTTATTCTGCGGGTACCGTCATTAGCGTCTGGTATTAGCAAACGCCGTTTCGCTCCCGCCAAAAGTGCTTTACAACCCGAAGGCCTTCTTCACACACGCGGCATTGCTGGATCAGGCTTGCGCCCATTGTCCAAAATTCCCCACTGCTGCCTCCCGTAGGAGTCTGGGCCGTGTCTCAGTCCCAGTGTGACTGGTCGTCCTCTCAGACCAGTTACCGATCGCAGGCTTGGTAGGCCTTTACCCCACCAACTACCTAATCGGACATCGGCTGCTCCAATAGCGCGAGGTCTTGCGATCCCCCGCTTTCCACCTCAGTGCGTATGCGGTATTAGCTAGTCTTTCGACTAGTTATCCCCCACTACTGGGTACATTCCGATGCGTTACTCACCCGTTCGCCACTCGCCACCAGGGTTGCCCCCGTGCTGCCGTTCGACTTGCATGTGTAAGGCATGCCGCCAGCGTTCAATCTGAGCCAGGATCAAACTCTTCAGTTCGATCTTTTGGTTCGCTCCACCCTTGCGGACAGAGCATTGTTGCTCAACGGAATCGACATCGATCATCCGACATATACCAAGGTATACTCGGACTCTTGACATCTTCTCTCGTGTGAGCGTCTATATCTGGAGGCCTCGGATCCGGCGCTTCACCCCGAAGGATGTCGCAACGATTCGTCGGCTTGGCGCTTCCGCCCAGACGCCCACACTTATCGACTGTTCAATTTTTAAAGATCGTCCGGCGCGCCGCGTTTTTGTCGGCGTCCGGTGGAGAAGCGAGACTATAGCACACTTTCTCCACCCCGCAAGCCAGCACCCATAGGACGGTTCGTTTTTTGCAACATTGCCGATGCGAGGGCCTGCGGCACGGCGGCCGCGTCGGGGTTCGCCTGCTCGATCGCGCCTTCACCCGCGGCGGCGATTCAGCCTCGACAGATAGGCATCGAGGCCGGCCCGAGGCACGCCCTGAATCCCGGCAAGGATCCGGTGTCTGAGGGTCCCGCTCCCAAGCCGCGCCCGCAGATCGTGCGCGATCCTGATCCACAGGTTGGCCGCCATTTCGGCATCTGCCAGGGCACGATGCGCCCGGCCCGTCACCGGCAGGCCCGCGAATCGCACCAGGGTGCCCAGCTTGTGGTCCGGCGCCTCGGGGTACAGCCTTCGGGCCAACAGCATCGTGCAGGCGAACTCCTGCGCACGCACCCTGTCGATCCGCGCCAGCTCCGCGTCCCAGAACCGGCGATCGAAGGAAGCATTGTGGGCGACCAGCGGATATCCGCCGACGAAAGTCGCGACCTCGCGCATCACCCGGTCCGACGGAGGCGCGGCTCGGACCATCGTGTTCGAGATGCCAGTCAGGTGTTCGATGAAGGACGGGATATACACATCCGCGTTCATCAGGCTCTGGTAACGGTCGACGATATGCCCACCCCGCACCAGGACTGCCGCGATCTCGATCGCCCGCGCGCCCTCCCCGGGGCTCATCCCCGTGGTCTCGAAATCGATGACTGCGACGGTTTCCATCCGATCCACTCCCGCCCTGGGCCTGCGGCCTGCGGATACTAAGCGTATGCGATCAGGCGACCGAGGCTGGCAACGGCGAGCCAGCTCAGCGCCGACAACGCAGCCTGGATCACGCCCATCGGCGGTGGTCGACGATCCCAGTCCTGGAGTCGGGCCGCCCAGATTCGTCGAAAGACGAACGCGTTACAAATGCCGAAGCAGATCAGCAGCAACTTGATCCGCAGAAGCGGGTTGGCAAGGAGCGGTGCGGCATCCGCCGCGAACAGCAGCACGCCGCTGGCCAGCAGCAGCAGCAGGCCGGCGACGCACCATGGCGTCAAGAGGCCGGAGACGGCATGAAGAGGAAAGTGACGCCCGAACCCGAGCAGGCGCAGGTCGAGCAGCAGGATCGGGCCGATCAGCAGGACCAGGCCCAGCAAATGCGCCAGGTTGACGACCGGATACGCCCAGCCGGAGGAGCGCATCCATGCTCCGGTCGCGGAGGCTTCCAGCATTGCCGCCCAACCGGCAAGATCCATCACCGCCGCCTATCCGCGCCAACGACACGCCATCGCCGACGCGCGCACGCCGGACGCGACCGGCCGTGACCGCATTCAGCGCAGTTCGATCGTCTTGCCATCGACGGTGATCCGTTCGGCCCGGATTTCCGGCGTGCCGTCCTTGCGCGGGTATCCTTCGATCGTCACCTGCTTGCCCACCTTCATCGCATCACCGGGAAGCCCCCTGCTCTCCATGCGGTGGATCGGCGCGAGAATCACCTGCCAGCGCTTTCCCTGGTGGTCGACCTCGACCTCCGCATGCGGATTGCGGTAACGGACCTCGGCCAGCGGGACCTCCAGCTTGACGGCCTTCTCGGCGTCGTATGAACTCCAGCCGTGATGCGCCCAGGCGCCGGGGATCGCGGACAAGAGCGTCAGGCTGACGATGGTCGTGCGTGGATTCACTGGTATCTCCTGGTCTGACCGGTTTGCGGGCCGAACGCGTGCGATCCCTACCCGGTCCTGTTGCGCAAGCTTAAGGCGATCCGGCTGGCGAACCCCGCTAAGCCTGGACGGGAACCGGGTTGCCTCCTGCGCATGACGAGACCGCCAACCGATACGGGACCCGCATGACGAAGAAGATCCGACTCACCGACACGACGGTCGAATACCTGAGCATCGCGGAGGCGCGCAGACGTCCCGGGCTGCGCCTGGTCCTCGGTGCGTACACCGTGCCGGGCCCTTGGCGCGAGGCCTGCAAAGGCCTCTTTCACGTGAAGAAGATCCCGTACCTGTCGGTGGTGACGGCGAGCGGCGGACGCGCGGACGGTGACTTCGGCATGGATGGCGCCGACCGGGAGCTGTTCGAATGGACTGGACAGTCGAGCGCGCCGGTCGCGATCTGGAACGACGAGAGGCCGTGTTCGACGTGGATCGAACAGCTGAACCTCGCCGAGCGCCTTGCCCCGGCACCGGCGCTGATCCCCGAGGCGGTCGAGGAACGTGCGCTGATGTTCGGTCTGTGCAACGAACTGTGTGGCCGCGACGGCTTCGGCTGGACCAAGCGGCTGGCGATGATCCATGCGAACCTCGGCGCGCTGCCCGACGAGCATCCGGCGCGCGGCTTCTGGACCCACATGGCGAGCAAGTACGGCTACACACCGGCTGGCGGCGAGGGCGCGTCCGCGCGTCTCGCCCGGATCGTGCGCGCTTTTGCGCGACTGATCGAACGGCAGCACGACGCCGGGCGCACTTACTTCATCGGCTCGGAACTCACCGCCGTCGACATCTACTGGGCGACATTCGTCGCGATGCTGTCCCCGATGGACGAGGAGCGCTGCCCGATGGCGAACTCGTTCCGCGTGGCCTATTCCAATCCGGACCCGGAGGTGCAGCAGGCACTGACGCCGCTGCTGCTGCGGCATCGCGATTTCGTGTACGAGAAGCACCTGGAGTTGCCGGTCCGGTTCTGAGCTGGCGGTCCGGCGCCCGTCGCCGAAGCCGTCCCCGGATCCGATCCGCGTGCGCTACATCGCCGGCCCCCGATCATCGGTCGCAGGGAGTTCCCCTTCATGGGCCGGCGATCGGCGGCCTACTTGCCGGGCGGGCGGTACTTCGCTGCAACCGTCCCGGCCAGCTTCATCGCTTCGACCTGCTGCTCCATCGTGATCAGTTCGATCGAGTCGGTGCTGGAAAACGCGCCGCTCGCCATCACGACCATCGTCACGGCTGCGCCGGAAACGGCATTGCCCTCGACGACGGCGACCACCTCGCCATTGCCCGAATGCCAGATGTTGTGCATCTTCATGCCCGCCGCCTCGAACATTCCCCTGGCGACGCTCGCGCGTTCGGCCGGGTTGGCGATCATGCCCTTGAAGGCGTCGGCGGTGTAGTGCGCACGTACCAGGTAGAGGCTCATGATTGATGTGCTCCTTGGGGAATGTGCGGGTCGGCCTGGTGCGGCCGGCACGGGCCCGGAGTGCCTCTACTGCTGCGTGAGAGGCGAGCCATCCTCAACGTACGCCCTTGCTCACACGGTGTTCGAATGCCCGCGCGGTCGAGCGGGGCTTTGGAGCGGGGCTTTGGAGCGGGGCTTTGCGCAGGGTCTTCGCCAGCGCGGTGTCCTGGGGCGCGGCCGATCATCCTCGCGACGCGCGGACGGCCGTCGCGCGCGGATTCATCACCGCGAACCACAGCGGCGGCAGCAGTGCGAGCACGATCATTCCCGCATACCCGGTCGGCAACTGCGGCGCCTCGGGAATGCTGCGCAGGATCTGGTAGGGCCGGCGCGCGTAGCGGTGATGGTCGGCGTGCCGCTGCAGGTGGAACAGGAAGAGATTGGTGAGCAGCGCGTCCGAATTCCAGGAGTGCATCACGCTCACCGGCTCGTAGCGCCCGTCGGGGAGCTTGCCGCGCACGAGGCCGTAGTGCTCGATGTAGTTGACGATCTCGAGCAGCGCGATGCCGAACACGGCCTGCGCAACGAAGAACGCCACGCCCAGCCATCCGAACGCGAGCCCGAGGGCGAGCGCGAACGCGGCGCACAACGCATACCAGCCGACGAGCTCGTTGCGCCAGTGCAGCGCCGGCAGCCCGAGCGCGGCGAGCCTCTCGCGCTCGAAGTGCCACGCCTTTCGAAAATTCGTGGCAAAAGCGAGCGCCAGGTACGCGTACACCGACTGTCCGAGCCGCGCCGTCGTGTTGTCCTTCGGCGTGCCGACATCGACGTGGTGTCCAAGCACGTGTTCGATCTTGAAGCCCGGGTAGAGCGACGACGACAGAAGCACGCCGCCGGCCCACTGGTCGAGCCGCGAGTATTTGTGGATCAGCTCGTGTCCGACGTTGATTCCGATCGAGCCCGACACCGTCCCGACCGCCGCGACCCAGCCGATCATGCCGACGGGG
Source organism: uncultured beta proteobacterium (assembly GCA_963849015.1). Taxonomy (GTDB): domain Bacteria; phylum Pseudomonadota; class Gammaproteobacteria; order Burkholderiales; family Burkholderiaceae_E; genus Quisquiliibacterium. Next base: position 521,953 of record CAWKFK010000006.1, on the reverse strand, counting down.
CCCAGATCCCAGTGCGTGAACGCCCAGGCGCCGAACGCCACCGATGCGAGCTGCAACGGTACGGCGGCCAGCACCAGAACGCGGTAGGAGCGGTCCTTCGCGAGGGAGGCCGATTCGGCGTCGGTCGGGTTCATCGCGTCGCCGCCGATGACCAGATCGAGCAGCGGAACGACTCCGAAGACCACCAGCACCGGAAGCCAGGCGGCAAGATCGGCGGGCATTCCGCTGCGCGCCTGAAGCCATGCCTGAATCGGCAGCGTCGCCGCCGCGAAGGGCAGCAGGAACCCCACCCGCTTCAGCGAGAAGTAGCGGCGGCGATGGGTGGCGGTTGGCAGCATGAACACGCGGGAGCAGGCGCGGATCGCAAACGGCCGCCCCTCATACACCCGCCCAGTACTCGTCCACGCGCGCCTGGATCGCGGCAATCGCCGCGTCCGCGCGCTGCGGCTCGAACAGGTGCCGAAAGCGCCCCTGCAGCTTCAGGTATTCCTCGACCGGCACACGCGGATTCGGAACCCGGGTGTGCACGATGCGACCGTCGACGTATTCCTTCAGCGGCCAGATACCGGTCGCCACCGCCAGCCGGCCGATCTCCACGGTGTCCTTCGGGTCGTAGTCCCAGCCGGTCGGGCACGGCGCAAGCGCGAGGATCAGCCGCGGGCCCGCAACGCCTCGCGCACGTTGCAGTTTCTTCGCCAGGTCGAGCGGTTCGGCGCCGATCACGGTCGCCGCATACGCCGGCCGATGCGCGACCCAGATCGCGAACAGGTCCTTCTTCCAGAGCGCGTGGCCCATCCCCGCGGACTCGGTCGCGGTGCGTGCCGCGTACGGGGTCGCGTCCGAGCTCTGCTGGCCGGTGTTGCCGTAGCCCTCGTTGTCGTAACACAGGTACAGGAAGTCGAGCCCGCGCTCGATCGCCGCCGAGGTCGCCGACAGACCCATGCCGTAGGAAGATCCGTCGCCCGCCAGCACCACCACCGTCATGTCCTCGTCGGGTGCGAGCCGCTGCTTGCGGATCAGGATGTCGAGCGCGTCGCGCACCCCCTGTGCGCCCGCCGGCGCGGATGCCATCGACGTGTACAGAAAGCCGCCGCGAAACGGCGTGAACGGCTAGATCGCGAGCAGCGTCATGCAGCCGGCGGCATTCACGAACACCGTCGGTCCGAGAACGTCGTAGACCTCGTGCACGGACTGCAGCCCGCCGCAGCCGGCGCACATCGCCGTGCCAGCGCCCAGCAGATGCGCGGACGGCAGGTCCTTCATGCTGCGGATTGCGGCTTCGGTCATGGTCCTTGCTCCTTGCGCTCGACGTGCGCGATCGCCTGCAGCTGGTGAACCTCGCGCAGTTCCGCCGCCGTGTACAGCAGCCGGGGCTCGGGCGCCAGGCCTTCGTCAGCCGCCTGCGCCGCCACGCGCGCCATCTCGTAGAACTCCTCGGCCGCGATGTCGCGGCCGCCCAGCCCGCCGACGAAGGAGACCAGCACCGGCGCCCCGCGCCTTCCGTACAGCGCCGACGCGAGTTCTGCGTACAGCACGCCACCGCTGCCCATCGACAGGTTCTGATCGAGCACCGCAACCGCGCGCTTGCCGAGCAGCAGCCGCCTGAGCGCCTCGGCCGGGTACGGGCGCAGCAGTCGCGGGCGCACCAGGCCGACCCGCGTACCGCTGTCCCGCAGCCGGTCGACCGCCTCCTTCGCCTTGGTCGCGAACGAGCCGATCATGAAGAACAGGATCTCCGCGTCGTCGCAGCGATAGGCTTCGACCGCGGGCCAGTGCCGGCCGAAGCGTGCGGCGAACTCGTCCGCGACCTCGTCGTAGACCGTCAGAGCCTGCAGCGACGCGAGGTGTGCCTCGTAGCGGAAGTACGAATACGGCGAGCCGCCCAGAACGGCGACCGCCTGGCTGATCGGGCGCGACGCCCGGAATCGCAGCGACCCCGCGTCGAAGGGCGGCAGGAACATCCGCACCGCATCGCCATCGGGCAGCTCGACCGGCTCGCGCGTGAACGACAGGTAGAAGCCGTCCTGGTTGACGATCACCGGCAGGCGCACCCTTGCGTCTTCTCCCAGCCGGTATGCGATCAGCACGCTGTCGAGCACCTCCTGGCAGGTCGCGCAGTGGATCTGCAGGAAGCCGCAGTCGCGTGCGGCGAGCACGTCGGTGTGGTCGGGCTCGAGCGTGATCGGGCTCGCCAGCGCGCGCGACACGTTGACCAGCACGAAGGGCGCGCGCCAACCCGCCACCGTGTACACCATCTCCATGCCGTACAGCAGCCCCTGGCTGGACGTCGCGGTGAACACCCGCACGCCGGTGGCGGCGGCCGCGGCGGCCGCCGTGATCATCGAGTGCTCGGACTCGAGCGTGACGAGCCGGCCCGCCATCTCGCCGCGCGCGCACCATCCGGCGAGCGTCTCGACGATCTCCGTCTGCGGCGTGATCGGAAACGACGGCACGTAGTCGACGTCGGCGAGCCGCGCGCCCCACGCCGCCGCGGCGTTGCCGGTCAGCAGGCGCCGAGTCATGTCGACGCCTCGCGCTGCGGCACGGCGCGAATCGCGTGCGTCGGGCACACGGCGACGCAGACCAGGCAGCCCTTGCAGTGATCGTAGTCGATGCGCGGCCGATGGTCGGCGTCGACGTGGATCGCGCTGTCGGGACACAAGGTGCTGCACACCCACGAGCAGCGGTTACAGCGCTCGTAGTCGATCACCGGGCTCATCGTCCGCCACGCTCCGGTGCGCGACAGTTCGCTGGTCGCCGCCGCAGGAATGTCGGGCGCTGCGAGCGTGGCCGCCTCGAACGGCATGTCGATCCACTGTGGCGCCGCATAGCCCTGGGCCGCGACGACGCCCCCCTCGCGCACCAGACCTTCGTGCGGCGCCATCGCGTCGAAGGCCGCGAGCGCTCGCACGACGCCGCCGGCAAGGGCCGCTTCGCCGTAGCGTGCGAGCTCTTCGCGCAGCGCGCTCACCAGTGTCTCGCGGCCGATCACGCCGACGAGCCGAGCCGCGGCTGCGGCGCAGCGCAGACCGACATCGGCTGAATCCGCCGCATCCGCTCCCGGCGCCACTGTCAGCACCGGTCCCTGAAGCTTCAGCCGATCGCGCCAGACCCGACCGGGCTCGGCGCTCGCGATCAGGAACACGGTCGCCACGCCGGCACCCTGCAGCACGCCGGCCGCCGGCACCGAAACCAGCGTGTCGTCGGCCACCACGACGAGGTCCGGATTCGCGATCACGCCCCGCTCGTGGATCGCGCCGCGGCGCGCGCGCACGTACGCGAAGATCGGCGCACCGCGGCGCTCCGCGCCATAACGTGGCGCATCCTGAACCTCGAAGCCCTCGCGGAAGAAGGCACTGCCCAGCACCTGTCCGGCGGTCTTGATACCCTGGCCGCCGCGCCCGTGCAGGCGGATTCGGTACATCGCGCGCTCAGAAGATGCCGAAACGGCGATGGCGCATCGCCTGGACGACCCGGGCGATCGCGAGGTCCATCGCTGCGGCACGCGGCAGCTTGCCGTCCCGGCGCGACGCTGCCAGCACCGCATCGGTGTTGGCGCGGACCTTTTCGGCGATTGCGTCGAAGGCGGCGCGCTGCGTCGCGCCCGCGTACTCCATCGCCGCGCAGATCACGCCACCGGCGTTGGCGATGAAGTCCGGCACGACCAGCACGCCGCGCGCGGCCAGCGCCTGCTCGGCCTCGATCGCGAACGGAATGTTCGCCCCCTGCAGCACCAGTTTCGCGCGCAGCCGCGACGCATTGTCCGCGCGCACCACATCGGGCCGCGCGGCCGGGATCCAGATATCGCAGTCCACGTCGATCACCGCGTCGCGGTCGAGCTTCTCGCCTTCCGGGTAGTCTCGGACCCCTTTGCCAGCCGCCTTCAGGCGGGTCAGCTTCTCGACGTCGATGCCGACGCGATTCACGATCGTGCCCGCACTGTCGGCCGCCGCGACCAGCACCGCTCCTTTGGCGGCCAGGAAGCGCGCGGCGTGCCGGCCGACCGCGCCGAAGCCCTGGATCGCGACCCTGGCGCCGGGCAGCACGAGGCCGCAATAAGGCGCGGCGACCTCCGCTGCGTGGAACAGCCCCCAGCCGGTCGCCCCCAGTTCGTCCAAAGGAATTCCGCCCAACGCCTCGGGCAGGCCGACCGAACGCCCGATCTCGTCGTGCACCCAGCCCATGCACGTCTCGTCGGTGCCCATGTCGGGCCCGAAGATGTAGTCGTGCTCGTTGCGCAGCGCGTGCGCGAACGCACGGATCAGCGCCTGCTTGGCGTCTCCCGGCATCTTCGGGTCGCCCACCAGCACCGACTTGCCGCCGCCGTGCGCGAGGCCGGCCGCAGCGTTCTTCAGCGTCATCGCGCGCGCCAGTCGCGCGCACTCGCTGGTCGAGACGTCCGGCGCCATCCGCAGCCCGCCGATCGACGGACCACGCGCGACGTTGTCCACCACCAGCACGGCCCTCAGTCCGATGCTCGGCTCGTGGACGTGCACGACCTTGGCCGGGCCGAACTCGTCGCCCAGCTGGAACAGATCCTCCATCGCATTCATCCCCTGCGGCTGCACCGGGATCGCGCCACCGCGCCGGTCAGCCGCGATCTGTCGACGAGGCAGGTTAGCCCCCGGGGACCGGAGCCCGAAATGACAATCGTCAAGTTGCCGGGTGCTGTCGGTCTCGGGGTCGAGGCTTACGTGTCGAGATCCGGCTCGCCGGTCTGCGCCAGCAGCCATTCGCGCACCTGCGCACGCAGCGCCAGCGCCGCCTGCCAGTCCGCGCCCGGCGCTGCGATCGGCGCGCCCACGACGACTTCGAGCCGAACCGGCCTGGGAAAGAGATCCTCGCCGGGAAGCATCCGCCGTGTCCCGCGGATTGCCACCGGCACCACGGGAACGCCATTGCCCGCGGCGCTGACGAAGGCGCCCATGTGCAGCGGCAGCAGGCCTGGCGCGCGCCGCAGCGTGCCCTCGGCGAAGACCACGAGCCGCTCACCGCGCGCCAGTGCGGCGTCGATGCGCTGCGCATCCTCGGCGCCGCGCTGGGCGTCGAAGCGCTCGACGAAGATCGTCCCGAGCCTGCGTAGCAACAAGCCGGCGAAGCGCTGGGGCTCGAGCTCGTGCTTTGCGACGAAGGCGATGCCCGCCGGCAGCGCCGCGGTGAGCACGAACCCGTCCAGATAGCTTGCATGGTTCGGCACCACCACACAGGCGCCGCCCTGCAGCGCGGACGCGTCGCCCAGCAGGCGCGGCGGCGTCAGCCAGAGCCCGAGGATCACGCGCGCGCCCGTCCGCGCCGCCCGGCGCCGCGCGCCGAGCCCGGGCACCGCGACCACCGCCGCATAGGCCAGCGGCGCGCATACGAAGACGACCAGGCAGGCCCAGGCGCCCCAGGCGATCTCACCGGCCCGCAGCGCCGACGCGCGCACACGTGCGGCCGCTGCGGCCGCGGCCAGGCTCGACAGCTGCTGCCACGGCGCCCGCACCGGCTGCGCCGCTTCGCCACGCTCGAAGCGCTCGCGGCACGCCGCGCGCCTGATCTTTCCGCTGGACGTCTTCAGCACCGAGTGCGCCGGCGCCAGCACGACCTCGTCGGCGGGCAGACCGATCAGGTCGACGGCGAGATGATTGATCTCGGTCGCGATCCGCTCCCTGCGCGGCGCATCGGTCTCCACCGTCTCGGCCAGCACGATCAGGCGCTCGGTGCCGCTGGCCGCATCGCGCGCCGGGAACACCGCGACGCCGCCTTTGCGAACGCCGGCCAGCCGGCCGACCGCTTCTTCGAGTTCCTGCGGATGGATATTGTGGCCGCCCCGGATGATGATGTCCTTGGTGCGACCGGTGACGTACAGCTCGCCCGCGGCCAGATAACCGAGATCGCCGGTGCGCAGCCAGCTCTCGTCGAACAGCCGCGCACTCGCCTGCGGGTTGTCCCGATAACCGGCGGTGGCGGACGGTCCGAGGAACTCCACCTCACCCTGCATGCGCTCGCCCAGCTCGACGCCTTCCGGGGACACGATGCGGAGCTCGTGCCCCGCCAGCACCCGGCCGCAGGACAACAGGCGCACCGGCGCGATCGCGCCCGCGGGGGCCGGCTGCGCCCTGCCCTGCGCGAGCAGCAGGCTGCGGTCCACCACGTCGGCCAGCGGCCCCCTGCCCAGCGGCGGAAACGTGAGGCCGAGCGAGCACTCGGCCAACCCGTAGACCGGCGTCATCGACTCGCGACGCAGCCCGTAGCGCGCAAAGCGCTCGCCGAAGCGCGTCACGGTGTCGACGCTCACGGCCTCGGCCCCATTGAACGTCAGCCGCAGCGCGGACAGGTCGAGCCCGCGAATCTCGTCGTCGCGCACCTTGTTCACGCACAACTCGTACGCAAAGTTCGGGCCCGCGGTGATCGTGGCGCGATGGCGGTGCGCGAGCCACAACCAGCGCGAGGGCCGGCTCAGGAAGGCGAACGGCGACATCAGCACGAGCGTGAAGCCGAAGGTCATCGCGCCGAGACAAGCGCCGATCAGGCCCATGTCGTGATAGAGCGGCAGCCACGACACGAACACGTCCGACGAACTGGCCCCGCAGGCGTCGCGCATGCCACGCAGGTTCGCGAGCAGGTTCGCATGGCTCAGCACCACGCCCTTCGGCTGCCCGGTGCTGCCCGACGTGTATTGCAGGAACGCGATGTCGCCGGCGACACGAACCGCCGGCCCGGCAGCCTGCGCTTCACCGCGCAGCGACTCTACCGTGCCGATCCTGCGCAGCGACGGAGCGAGCGGACGCAGCAGCGACGACACCGCCCGCGCCTCGTGCACCGTCAGCAGCACCTTCGCAGCGGCATTGGCGATGATGCCCGCGACCCGGCGCAGGTGGTCCTCCAGTTGCGATGGCCGCGCCGGTGGGTACAGCGGCACGGGCACCGCGCCGGCGTAGAGCGCGCCGTAGAATGCGGCGAAAAACGCCTCGCCCGTGGGCAGCATGATCGCCACCCGGTCGCCCGCGACCACCCCGCAGCGCGTCGCCAATCCGCCGGCTACCGCCAGCGCCGAGTTGCGCAGTTCCGCGTAGGTGATCGGCTGCGCGCGCTCGTCCTCGCCATACAGCAGCATGTGGACGCGATCCGGGTGGACGCGGGCATGCCATTCGAGGGCCTCGATCAGCGTGGAGACGTTCGACGGCAGCTCCTCGCCGGCCGCCCGACCGACGTACGCGGGCGGGGCGGCGTCGGCCGACGCCGGGACGCCTGGCGCCGCGATGTCCGGCGCCGCGAGGCCGGGCATCGCGTCCAGCCAGCGCAGCAGATCGGCAGGCGTCTCGGCCTGTGCGAAGGCGCGCTCCGGCAGGCGAACCCCGACGGCGCGCTCGAGTCGGGCGACCAGTTCAACCCGCGCCAGACTGTCGAGTCCGTAGTCGGCCTCGAGAGAATCCCCCTGGCCAAGGGACTGAACCCGCAGCGACCGCGGGTGCAATTCGAGCGCCAGCGTCCGCACGGTGGCCAGGACGATCCGAGCCCGAACGTCCCGATCGGCGCCCGATCCGGGCTCCGGCGCTGGCTCGATCCCTCCGACTTGTCCGGCCTCTTGCATTGAGTGTTGTCAATGAAATCCCGCGAGCGCAGGCGTAAACAGTGAAACAGCCACTCGGACAGGTGAAGCATGACCATTCCTCTGCAAATTGTATTTCGGGACATCCCGCAATCGGACGCGATCGAGGCCGAGATTCGCAAACGCGCCGCGAAACTCGAACAGGCATCGCAAAAGATCACGAGTTGCCGCGTCACGGTCGAGGCGGCCGGACGCCACAAGCAGCAGGGCGTGCAGCGCGGGGTGCACATCGACGTGAAGTTTCCGCGCGGCGAGGTCGCAGTCACTCGTCATCATGCCGACGAGGATCTGTACGTGGCGATCCGCGACGCGTTCGACGCGGTCAGGCGCAAGATGGAAGAGCACGTGCGGCGCGAGCAGGGCGAGGTGAAGACGCACGCGGAGCCTCTGCACGGGCGCGTCGTGCGGCTCAACGACGAGGGCTTCGGTTTCATCGAGGATGCCGCAGGGCAGGAGTTCTATTTCTCTCGAGACAATGTCGCGGCCCCGGATTTCGATCAGCTCGCGATCGGCACCGAAGTCCAGTTCCTCGAGGCGACCGGCAGCGAGGGGCTGCAAGCACGGCGAGTGACTGCCGGCAAGCATCGCTTCGGCTGACCGGCGAGTCCGGCGATCCGGGTGACGGGCACGCGATGGAGCAGTCCCGGGCGCTCAGACTGATCGTCGGTGGCGACGCGATGCTCGGTCGGGCGGTGGCGCGGCGCATGCACACGCGCGGCGCCCGCTATCCGCTCGGCGCGCTCGCACCGCTCGTGCGGGGGGCCGACCTCAGTCTGGTCAATCTCGAATGCGCGGTGACCCGACACTCCACACCCTGGACAGGCGAGCTGAAGGAGTTCTATTTCCGCGCGCCTCCCCAGGCGGTCGACTGCCTCGGCGAGATGGGTGTGCGCCTCGCAAGCCTGGCAAACAACCACGTGCTCGACTACGGCGTGAGCGGCCTGGCCGACACGCTCGACGCATTGGATCGCGCCGGAATCGCACACGCCGGTGCCGGCATGGACCTGGACGCGGCGTTAGCGCCGGCGATCGTCGGCTGCAACGGCCTTCGGATCGGCCTCGCGGCCTTCTGCGACCATCAGCCGGACTTCGCAGCCGCCCGGTCGCGGCCCGGCATCGCCTACCTGGACCTGACGGACCATGACCGCGCCTGCGACGCGTTCCGTCAGGCGTTGGACCGCGTGCAGGCCACGGGCGTCGACTGGCCCGTCCTGTCGCTGCACTGGGGTCCGAACTGGGCAGACGCGCCATCGCAGTCGTGCGTCGAACTGGCCCACGCGGCGATCGACATGGGTTGGCGCATGCTGTACGGCCACAGCGCGCACGTGTTCCAAGGGGTCGAGATCTATCGCGGCGCGCCGATCCTCTACAGCACCGGGGACCTGGTCGACGACTACGCGGTGCACCCCTCGCTGCGCAACGACCGGCAGCTGCTGTTCGACCTGACGCTGAGCACCACGCGACTCGAGCGGCTGGCGATGCATCCGCTGATCATCGAGTCGTTTCGGGCGCGTCCTGCCGACGAGGAGTCGACGGAGTGGATCGGTGCGCAGCTGCGCGAACGCTCGCGGCGCTTCGGCAGCGTGATCAGCGGCGATCGCGTGCTGACCGTCGCCTGCTGAGGCGCCACCGGCCAGTGAGCGTCATCGACGGCCCTCGAAAATCGCCTCCGGCAGCAGCGCGCTCACGGTCACGTTCGGCAGGTCCACCGCGTTGCTGATGCGCAGGTCCACCGCCAGCGAGCAGATCACATAGGCCTGCTCGCGACTGAAGCCACGCTCTCCGAGCAGCAGGATCATCTCCAGAAGCGCGTTGCGCGCGGCCAGCGTGAGGTCTTCGCATTCCTGCGTTCCGTCCTCGCGAATCGGCAGGCCGATCGTCGCCACGAAGTCGTGGGGCACCGCCCACTGCGGGGGCAGGAAATAGCCGGGATGCGAGAAGCGCGGGAAGCGCATGCCGCGCCGCGTCGCTTCGCCGGCCAGAACGCTGAAACGAACCACCGCGGTGGCGCCCATCTCGATGGCGGTGATGCAGCACTCGGAATCGCCCTGCGCGTAATGGGCATCCCCCAGCGAGAACAGCGCGCCCTCGACGTTGACCGGAATCTGCAGTTTGGCGCCGCGGGTCAGCTGCTTGATGTCGGCGTTGCCCCCGTTCTCCCGGGGCGGCATGGTGCGCAGGCCGGTGCTGGCGATCGGTTCGATTGCAGGCACGGCGTCCTGCGGATCGGGTGGCAGCGCGACGCCGCCGCGTCGCACGACGTCGGCTTCGCGCGCAGTCCAGCGGATCAGCTGCTCGCGCGATGGCGCGACACCCGCGGTCCCCATGAACACGCCTTCCGGAATTCGCACGCCGGGAATCTGGGGCGAGCGCGCGAAGCCGCCGTCGACGTGCCAGTGGGCGAGAAAGCTGGCATCGAAGATCTCGCGCAGGAAGCCGGCGCCCGGGCGGATCACGGTCCAGCCGTACGGCTGCGCGATCAGGTCGACGAACTCGATCTCCAGCAGGTCGCCGGGTCGCGCGCCGGCGACGAACACCGGACCGGTCAATGGATGCCCGGCTTTTCGGTCGTGCGTGGCCAGGTCCTGGAAGCACATGCCGTCCCTGACCTGGCCGTCGGCGGCGTCGCGTGTCTCGAGCAGCACTTCTTCGCCCGGCATGGCCTCCAGCACCGGTTCGATGTCCGGATGCCAGCGGTTGTGTCCGGTGCCCGGATCGTCACGCAGGCGTCGGGCACGGTCGATCCGGATCGACTTCATCGGCTCAGTCCGAATGCGGTCGCTGGTGGGCACGCGGAATCATCACCCGTTCGGCGACGAAGCGCAGCGCCGGGTCGGGGCTCGCAAGAATCGCCCGATGCGCCGCGGCAAGAACGTCGCCGGCAACGGTCTGCCGGTAATACCAGTCGCCCAGCGCCGCCGGCGACAGTCTCGCCCGGCTGCGCCGGCGGCGGCCTCTTCGTAGAACGCGCGCAGGTCGTCGCACGCCAGCTTCAGCGCGACCGGAAGCGGCTCGCCGTTCGGCCCCGCCTGCGGCGGTCGGTCGCTCAGCATCGCAGCGACGAATTCTCCGGCCTGGGTCGCGGTCATGCCGCTGACGCCCACCGTGCTGCCACCGCGGCGCCGCGCCGCGATGTCGTGCCAGGGCTGCAACTGGGCGATCTCCTCGCAGCAGGGCCGCGGACAGCGCATGCGCGCCCTCGCCCGCCGGCGACGGCCGGCTGAAGTTGACCGGGCACGCGAGTCCTTCGCCGTCGTCGTCCGTGGCCTGCGTCTGCGGTGCATCGCGTCCGAAGTCGCGAAGCACGGGCACACGCGTGTCCTCGAGCAGCGCCAATGCCGCTCGCAGCACCTCGCGCTGGAACGACGCGTCGCCGGGTACACCGAGCGGCCTGCCGAGCATGAACGGCACCCACAGAGCGCGCGGCGGGCGCATCGCCTCGCTGTGCTCCCGCACCAGACTGATGCCGGTGGTCGCGATGCCTTCCGATTCCAGGTAGTGACCGATTGCGCTCACGGCGCAAGTACAGTTCGGTCAGACCGGCAGAAGCACTGCGGCATCGACACCGTCGCGAGCGAGCAGGCGCGCGAGTTCGCGCGCCTTCGCCTCGAACCGGGTGGGCGGAAAGGGCGCCCCCATGAACGAGTAGTGAAAATCGGCCACCGAGCCGATCTCGCCGTCGGCCGCCATCTCGCGCAGCCGGTCGATCGGGAACACCAGGTTGAGATCGCGCCGGAAGCCGCTGCGGTCGAAATTGACCGAGATATGGCTCATCACCAGATCGCCGCCCGGCGTATCGCCAGGGATCACCCGGTACTCGGTCGCGCCGGCTCCGCCGGTGAAGGGTGGATCGCCGCGACAATGCAGACCGGCGGTGCTGACCAGGGCGACGCGCCGCCGCGATACGGGCGGACCACTCACGCAAGGCTGGGTATCGAAGCGCGGCGCCTGGTCACGCAGGTGCAGCAGGTGCGCGCGCTCGTGTTCGGACAGATCCGCAAGACGTGCCACAAGACCCCCTTTTCGTCGTAGCGTCGTAAGCAGGCCGGCGTCGTAGCGACATTGAATTCGACTTCGGCGCACCAAAACCCGCATTGCGATCGCCGAAGCATTGTCACTCAAACCGCGCGTTTGCGCCCGAGCCGAAGGACTCGCCGATGACTCACGAAGCCCCCGCAGCAGCAGACACCAGGAACATCTACATCGACCAGCGCATCTACGACCTGTACGACGAGTACTGCCACGGACGCATCGATCGCCGCGAGTTCCTGCAGCGCGCCGGCGCGATCACGGTCGCCGGCATCGGCGGTCTGGCGATGGCACAGGCGCTGCTTCCCCGCTACGCGCAGGCGCAGACGATCTCGTTCACGGACGCGCGCATGAAGGCGCGCTATGTCGAGTACCCGTCCCCGCGCGGCAACTCGGGCAGGATGCGCGGTTATCTCGTGCAGCCCGCCGGCAGCGGACCGTTCCCGGCAGTGCTGGTGATCCACGAGAATCGTGGGTTGAATCCGTACATCGAGGATGTCGCACGTCGCCTCGCCGTGGCGGGATTCGTGGCGCTGGCGCCGGACGGTCTGGCGCCGGTTGGCGGGTACCCCGGCAACGACGACGACGGCCGGACCCTGCAGGCGAGCCTCGATCAGACGAAGCTGCTGCAGGACATGCTCGAGAGCGCGCTCTTCCTGAAAGCCAGCAAGCTGTCCACGGGCAGGCTGGGGGTCACCGGATTCTGCTGGGGCGGCGGCACGGCAAACTTTCTCGCCACGACGATGGGAGGCGAACTGCAGGCGTCCGTGCCCTTCTATGGCGCGGCGCCGAACGCCGCCGATGTGCGGAACATCCGTGCGGCCATGCAGATCCATTACGCCGACAACGACGAGCGGATCAACGCGATGTGGCCGGCGTACGAGAACGCGCTGAAGGCGCATGGCGTCGCCTTCGAGATGCACCGGTACCCCGGCACGCAGCACGGCTTTCACAACAACTCGACCCCGCGCTACCAGGAGGCCGCGGCAAACCTCGCCTGGGAACGCACGATCGCGTTCTTCCGCAAGCACGTGGCCTGAGAAACGACCGCGGCAGGCACGGGGCCCACCCCGGCCGCGGACCGACGCCTACGCAGCCGCCTTCTGCGTCCCGGCAGACTCCGCACGAGCAGGCACGGCCCCACCGTGCCGCAGCAGCACACCCGGATGGCGATGGGTCTGCTCGTCGTCACGGATCGTCACCTCGCCATTCACCAGGATCCAGCGATACCCGCGCGCCCGCTGGATGCGGCGCCATTCGCCGCCGGGCAGATCGTGGACGATCTGATCGGGCAGCACGGCGAGCTCGTTGAAGTCGTAGACGACGATGTCCGCGGGCGCGCCCTCGACCAGCGTGCCGCGATCGCGGAAACCGGCGACCTGCGCGGGCAGCGCCGACAGCCGCCAGTGCGCCTCCTCGAGCGTGATCATCCGGTGCTCGCGGACCACCTTGCACAGCGTCTCGGTGGGATAGCGGCCCGCGGTCAGGAACTTCGTGTGGGCACCGCCGTCGGAGACACCGAACAGCACGTACGGATCGTCGACGATCTCCTTCAGGTATTCGATGCTGCCGTTGGGAGGCGCCGCGAAGAACTCGGTCTGCAGGTCCTCCTCGACCGCCATGTCGAGCATCACGTCGACCGGATGCCTGCCGGTCTTCTGCGCGACCAGCGCCAGCGTGTGGTCGAGCCACTGCTTGTTCTTGCCCAGCTTCGGCCCGGTGATCACGATGCCGGGCAGCGGGCCGGTGGCGGTGGCCGGCATCTGGTCCTTCAGCGCCTGCCGGCGGGCGGGATCGGCGAGCTTGGCCTTACGCTCCTCGAGCGTGCCGATGGTGGCCTCGCGCCAGGCCTCCGAATCGTCGAAGAGGTTCCAGTTCTCGAACGTGAACGAGAACCCGGCATCGGTCGTCAGGCCCTGCCCGACCACGCGGATGCCGCGTTCCCGGCAACTGTGCAGCCACTCGAGCACGCGCCGGTGGATGTCCGGGCGGTGGTCGAAGGCCTGCACCACGTTCATGATCATCGGCCGGCCGCTGATCTCGGCCATCTCCTCGTAGAAAGCCTGGTCGCGCTTGTTGTTGCCCGAGATCATCAGCATCTGCATGAAGCCCTCGTTGCGCTCGCGCAGCACATGCGCGAGCTCGCGGCAGGTGTCGTCGTGCATCACGTCCGTGGGCATCGGCGTGCCGTCGAAGTCGCGCTGCACCGCGGCGGGGCCTTCCGGCAGCATGCGCTGCGCGGACCAGCCGCAGCCGCCGGCGTCCATCGCCTCGTTCAGCAGGCGCCGCAGCTCGGCGTGCTCGGCATCGGTGGGGCGGCGGCCCGCCTTCGCGTCGTCGAAGCCCAGCACCCAGATCAGCATCGGTCCGACCGGCACGTACGGCAGGATGTTGACCGCCTTCGGCGTGCGCTCGACGCTGTCGAGGAACTCGGGGAAGGTCACCCAGTCCCAAGGCATGCCGGCGGTCATCGACGCCAGCGGAATCGCTTCGACGCGTGTCATCGACAGCATCGCGCGCTCGCGCAGTTCGGGCCGCACCGGCGCAAACCCGAAACCGCAGTTGCCGATCACCACCGATGTGATGCCGTGCCAGCTGGACAGGGTGCAGTACGGATCCCAGAACACCTGCGCGTCGTAGTGCGTGTGCAGGTCGATGAAACCGGGGGCCACCACCAGGCCGGTGGCGTCGATCACCTCGGCGGCGTCGGCCGGGTCGATGCGGCCGATCTTCGCGATGCGTCCGTCCTTGATGCCGATGTCGCCGCGGTAGCGCGGCGCCCGGGTCCCGTCGACGATCATTCCGTTGCTGATGACCCGGTCGTAACGCGGCATGAACCTGTCTCCTTGGTTGTCGTATTCGAATGAACGCTCACACAGGGGCGCGACCGTGTCAACCGGGAATGCGGCGCCGGAAATGCGGCGCCGCGCCCGCGTCACGCCGGCAGGCGCCAGAGCGCAGCCAGGTTGTTCTTCTGCATGTCCGAGGACCCGCCGACGATAGGCATGCCCAGCAGGTCGCGCACGTGCCGCTCCATGTCGTACGCGTCGGACATCGCGTAGGCGCCCATCACCTGCTGGCAGGCGAGCGCGATCTCGACGCCGGTGTCGGCGATGAACAGCTTGGCCATCGAGGTCTCGGCGGCACACGGTTTGCCGTCGTGCGCCAGCTGCGCCGCGTGGTACAGCATCAGCCTGCAGGCTTCCAGCTTCGTGCGCGCCGCGACCAGCTTGTGCCGGATCGCCTGGTGCGCGCAGATCGGCTTGCCGAACTGCACGCGCTGCTGCGCATACGTCCACGCCTCCTCCATCGCCGCCTGCGCGATGCCGAAGGCGACCGCCGAGATCTCCAGCTTCTCGACGTCGAGCGCGCGGCCGGCCAGCATCTCCCAGCCCTTGTTCCACTTGCGCGGACCGCCGACGATCGCCCCGAGCGGCAGCCGCACGTCGTCGAAATGGACGTCGCAGGACGCGGTGTAGCGCAGGTTGGCGTGCTCGATCGGCGTGGTCGTCACCCCGGCCGCCCGGGCCGGGATCAGCACGAAGCTCAGCGCCTGGCGCTTCGGCGCGGCGCTGTCGGAGTTGACCAGGCAGTAGATGTAGTCGGCCCAGTCGGCGCCGGTGCACCAGCGCTTCGAACCGTTGACCACGACCGTTTCGCCCTCGATGCGCGCGCGCGTCCGCACGCTCGACAGGTCGCCGCCGACGTCGGGCTCCGACAGGCCGTACGCGAACAGCAGCTCGCCGCGCGCCAACCGGGGAAGGAGCTCGGCCTTCTGACTGGCGCTGCCGTTCTCCGCGATGTTCATGCCACCGTAGAACGCGCAATGGATGAACGGGCCGGAGAGGAACGGCCCGGCCCGCGACAATTCCTCGATCACGGCAACGGCCGCGACGACATCGCGCCCCTGGCCGCCGTATTCCTCGGGCACCGTGAGCCCGAACAGCCCCATGGCGGCGAGATCCGCGTACAGATCCCTGGGCCAGGTGTGCTCGCGATCCCAGACGCGGCGCTTCTCGCGCGGCGCCTTCTCGGCGACGAAGCGCCGCAGCTGGCGGCGCAGTTCCGTCACGTGATCGGGCTCGTTGCGGGCAACGTCGAACATGATCACTCCCCGGAAAGCTTCGGCTTGCGCCGCTCGACGAACGCCGACACCGCCTCGCGCCGGTCTTCGGTCAGGTTGGACAGCATCTCGTAGCCCAGTGCCGCGTCGCTCAGCTGGGCGGCGAGCGCGCGCAACGGGATGTTCGCGACCGTCTTGGTCCAGCGCACCGCCCAGCGCGGATTGGCGAGGATCTTTCCCGCCACCTCGGCGACCTTGTCGTCGAGCTGCCCGGCCGGAACCACGTGATTGACCAGCCCGATCTCGGCGGCGCGCTGGGCGGTCAGCATCTCGCCCGTCATCAGCAGCTCCTTGGCACGCGCGAACCCGATCAGCTGCGGCCAGATCAGCGCCCCGCCGTCGCCCGCGACGAGCCCGACCTTCACGTGCGGATCGCCGATCACGGCGGTGTCGGCCGCCACCACGACGTCGCACAGCAGCGCGATCGTCGCACCCAGGCCGGCCGCCGCGCCGTTGAGCCGGCACACGATCGGCTTCTCCATTTCGAGCAGCGTGTTGACGATGCGCTTGGCCTCGGGAACGATTCCCCGGAACTTGCGCGGATCGCGGATCTGCTCTTCGAACCACGTCGTGTCGCCGCCGGCACAAAAGGCGCGACCGGCGCCGGTCAGCACGATCAGGTCGCTGTCCGGGTCGTCCTGCGCGTCGAGGAAGACACGGGACAGCTCGTGGTGCAGCAATGCATCGACCGCATTGACCGGACCGGGTGCGTCGATCGTGACGGTGAGGATGCGGTCGCGTCGGTCGAAGCGGATGCGCGAGTAGCCTTCCAGTGGTTTCATGTCGTCCTCCGATGTGGTTCTGCAGATGCTGCGGTGCTCTCGTGGCTGGGCACCGCGGCAGGGACGTCCACGGTCCTCGTGGCTCAATCCGTGCGGAACCCCTGCCCCCGCACGAAGTCTCCCCAACGGGCGCGCTGAGGTTCCGCGTACTGCTTCACCTTCGCCTGCGACCAGGGCTTCGGGTCGCCGCGGCCGAAACGCGATTCCGCTTCGAGACGACGCGTGTCGTAGGCGTCGATCAGCGCGTCGCTGCCACTGTCGTCGAAGCGATCGACGTGCACCGTCGCGGCCAGCGGCAGGCGCGGCACCGGCGAGCGCGACTCGACCGGATGACCGACGCACAAGCCGGCGACCGGGAATACGTGGCGCGGCAGCTCGAGGATTCGCGCGACTTCGTCAGGGCGGTCGCGGAGCACGCTGATCGGACAATGCACCAGCCCCGCCGCGCTCGCCGCACGCATGAAGTTCATCATCACCAGCGCCGCATCGACGGCCGGGTTGAAGAAGGCGTCGAGATGCTCGTTGGTGAACGGCTCGCCGGCGCGCTCGAACAGGCGGCGGAAGCGCCGACCGTTGCCGCAGAACACCAGCACCAGAGGGGCCGACACGAACCAGGGCAGTTGCGGCACGAGTTCGGCCAGGGCCTGCTTGCGTGCCGGATCACGGACCTCGACGATGTCGGCTTGCTGCAGATCGCTCTTCGAGGGCGCCGACAGCGCACAGGCGATCAGCAGCCGCACCCAGGCTGGGTCGACCGGGCGATCCGCCCATCGGCGATGCGTCGCGTGCGACGCGATGCGCTCGAGTTCGTCCAGGCCGGGCAGGTCCGGGGGCACCGGAATGTCCTCGCCAAAGCGCGCGCGAAGCGCCTGTTCGATGCGTTGCGCTTGCGTCGTCGAATCCATCACACCCCCTCGGATTGCTGTGATGGACAACGATAGCGCGGATTGGTGTACTTCGCGCGAACACCGCGGAGCCCGAGCCGATGGGCCGGCGCGAGTCCTGCCGGCGGCACCGTCGTTGGATCTCCTGTGCTTGCGACGACTACAATTCGAAGCGAGGAGTCACACCAAATCGCGACGGGGGTCAGGATGGAGCGAGCGGAAGCCCTGAGATTGCTTGCGCTGAGCAAGCCGGTACTCGCTGATCGATACGGTGTGACGGCGTTGGCGCTCTTCGGATCCACCGCGCGCGGCGTAGCCCGGGAAGACAGCGACATCGACATCCTCGTTCGATTCGAGGGCCCCGCCACCTCTGAACGTTATTTTGGCGTCCAGTTCTACCTGGAGGATCTTCTGGGGCGTCCTGTTGATCTGGTCACCGACAAGGCGCTTCGGCCAGAGTTGAAGCCGTTCATAGACAAGGAGGCGGTGCATGTCTGAACCGCAGGGGCGAGAGTGGCGCTTCTACGTGGATGACATGACGTGCGCGTACGAAGTCCTCGAGTCCCGTGGAGGCTGCTGATCGCGACTCGCAATCGGCTCATCCATGGGTATCTTGGCATCGACAACGATACGATCTGGAGCATCGTCAAATTCGACGTTCCCCTGCTTCTGGCGGCGTTGCATGATCTGAAGCGGATGCTCGATTCGTAGCCGGTCATAGCCTCGCCGAGACAGACGGCGTAACGATCTTCGACGCGCTGGATCTGCTGGACCGCCATCGGTCGATGGGACGTCAGTGGGTCGTAGCACCCGGTCCAGATGGATTGCGACCCGCAAGAGGATCACGCGACGCGTCGGCATTTCACGAGGGCCGAAAAGTGGAAATCGAGGAAATCCGCGAAGCCGTACGGGCCGTGATCGAGTCGATCTCGCCCGGTGCCGGTCCGCGGGGCATCCGGCCCGATCACCCCTTGCGCCAGCAGATCGATCTCGACTCGATGGATTGGCTGAACCTGCTCGTCGGCCTTCACGAACGGCTGTCGATCGACATCCCCGAATCCGACTACGGGCGGCTGACGACCCTGGATTCGATCGTCGGGTACCTTGCCTCCCGGCAGGCAGGGATCGCAAGCCGGCCTGCGCCGACGGCTGGCGAGGCAGCGGGCGAGCCACTGGTCGCAACGGCGACGCCCGATCCCGCGCCGACCCGCACGAGCCACGTCGTCGACGCCACACCGGTCACGGTGCGCCCCATCAGTCGCGACGATCTGGAACTGGAGGCCGAATTCATCCGTAGCCTTTCCAGCGACACGCGCTACCTGCGATTCCTGGGCGCCGTCAAAGAAGTTTCTCCGGCCAAACTCGACTCGTTGACCAATGTGGACCAGGTCCGCCACGTGGCGCTCGCGGCCGTCGTGGAGCATGCAGGACGAGAAGAGTTCGTCGGCGTCGCCCGCTACAGCGTCGACGCCGCCGGGGATGGCTGCGAGTTCGCGATCACGGTCGCCGATGCATGGCAGGGTACCGGACTGGCGGGAGTCCTGATGCATGCCCTGATGGACACGGCGCGAAAGCGGGGCGTCCGCACGATGGAAGGGATCGTGCTGGCGACCAACAGCAGAATGCTGAAGTTCGCCCGTCAGCTGGGATTCAGGCTGGTGCGCGCCCCTGGAGACCGCGGCACGCTACGGGTGGTGCGCACGCTCTGAGCGGTCGCTCGGGCGCTCTCGCGCAGCGCCGTGACCGGCATCAGAGGTAAACGAGCCGGGCTCGCAGGGTTTCGACGTCGAGCGCCACGTCGCGCAGCGCGTTCGCGTCGCCCGCGGTGCCGACGATGACCGCTTTGCCGGAGATCGGTATCAGCTTGTCGACCTGGAAGCGGCCGGCGGTTCCGCGCAGGAAGCACTCCTCGTCGAAGAAGAGCCGGTCGCCGTCGCTCCCGACCGCGTCTGATTCGACGGTATCGAAGCCGATCAGCTTCACGATGTCCTCGCGCCCGCGAATGTCGATCGCCTCGATCGAACGTGTCTCCGGGGTGATTAGAAGGGCTTTCATGCGTCCTCGCCTGGCGAACGGAATCGGGATCGACGACTCCAGGATCGTGAGTCGCCTGATGCACTAACGGCAGCTTATGAAACGGGCTTCTCCGCGTCCAATTCATTGTGCCTAAGCGCCCGATAGCGGATCGTGATGCGACCGCGCCAAGGAGCCATGGACAGCGCGCGGTGCCTCATGGTCCACTTCGCCGGCTTCGACCCAAGAGAGTCACGCAACTTGAGCCCCGCCGACCTGTTGCACACACTTGCCGCCGCTCTTCTCATCGGCGTGGTGATCGGCGCCGTCGGCGTCGGCGGCGTGCTGCTGGGGCCGTGGCTTACACAGGTGATCGGCCTGCCGGTGCACGTCGCAGTCGCGATCATGATGCTCGCGTTCGTGCCGCCGGGTGTGGTCGCTCTGGCGAGCGCCATGCGTTCGATGCAGGCGACGGAACGCACGCGCTGGTGGCTCGTCGCCGCCACCGCGCCGGGTGCGCTGGCCGGCGCGGCCGCGCTCTCGCTCGTTCCCGAGAAGGCCGCGATCGCGGTCCTCGCGACGGTGATGTGCGCGGCAGGGCTGCGCCTGCTGAGCGGCGGCATGACGACGCGAACACGCAGCGCTCGCGCGCCCAGGCCTCGCGTCGACGCGGCCTCGGGCTTGGTCGTCGGTTTCTCGTCGGCCGTCACCGGCACGGGCGGTCCGATGGTGCTGACCCCGCTCGCCCTCTGGGCCGGCCTGCCGCTGCGCGAGGTGATCGCGCTCGGCCTGCTGGTGCAGTTGCCGATCGCGACGACGGCGTCGATCGCACACCTGCTGACGCGCGATGTCGACATCGTGGCCGGGCTGTCGGTCGGAGCGATGCTGGTGCCGGGCGTGATCGTCGGCCAGCGGCTGGGGCGCAGACTGCCGATCCGCCTGCTCGCGAAGGCGGTCGGACTCGTCCTTCTGGCAGCGGGCATCGCGTTCGCGCTCGAAGCGTTCTGACGACGCGATCGATGCCGGCTGCACGAGGCGGTACGCTGGACTGAACCGGCGCCCCTGAGTACTCTTTTCGCAATCCTGCCCGCCCACGCACTCCCGCCCATCAGCGAAGCCCGTCCATGACCACGACTCCCAAGTCTGCCGACAACGCATCGTCCGAACCCGACTTCGACGTCCTCATCATCGGTGCCGGCATGTCCGGCCTGTACCAGCTCTACCGTGTCCGCGAACTCGGCATGACGGTGCGCGTCGTCGAGGACGGCAGCGACGTCGGCGGAACCTGGTACTGGAATCGCTACCCCGGTGCCCGCTTCGATTCCGAGAGCTACACCTACGGCTTCTCGTTTTCGAAGGAGCTGCTGCAGGAGTGGAACTGGTCCGAGCACTTCGCCCCCCAACCCGAGACGCTGCGCTACATCGGCCATGTCGCCGACAAGTTCGACCTGCGGCGCGACATCCTGTTCAAGCGCAGAGTGACCTCCGCCCATTGGCAGGAAGAGACCCGAAGCTGGCAGTTGACGCTCGACACGGGCGAACGCATGTCCGCGCGCTTCCTGATCACCGCGATCGGCGCGCTGTCCGTGCCCACGCTGCCCCGCATCGAAGGCATCGACAGCTTCGGGGGTCGGTCGTGCCACACCGCCAACTGGCCGCACGAACCGGTGCGCTTCGAGGGCAAGCGCGTGGCCGTGATCGGCACCGGCGCGACCGGCGTCCAGACGATTCAGGAAGTCGCCAAGACCGCTGCCCGGCTGACGGTGTTCCAGCGCACGCCGAACTGGTGTGCGCCGCTGCACAACGGCCCGATCACCGAGGAGGAGCAGCGCAGGATCAAGGCCAGCTACCCCGAGATTCTGCAGCGCTGCCGCGAAAGCGTCTCCGGCTTCGTGCACACGCCGGACCCGCGCAGCACCTTCGAAGTTTCGCCCGAGGAACGCGAAGCCTTCTGGGAGAAGCTGTACGCCGAGCGCGGCTTCGGCATCTGGGTCGGCAACTTCCGCGACGTGCTGACGAACCGCGAGGCCAATGCCCTGATGTCGGATTTCGTCGCACGCAAGATCCGCCAGCGCGTGAAGGACTCGGCGATTGCCGAGAAGCTGATCCCGAAGAACCACGGTTTCGGCACCCGGCGCCTGCCGCTGGAAACGCGCTACTACGAGGTCTACAACCAGCCCAACGTCGACCTGGTCGATCTGAACGAGACACCGATCGAACGCATCACGCCCGCCGGCATCAGGACCACGGCACGCGAATTCGAGTTCGACATCATCATCTACGCGACCGGCTTCGACGCGTTGCGGGGCGCCTACGACCGGATCGACATACGCGGCACGGACGGACGGCGTTTGAAAGACGAGTGGACCGGCGGCGCGCAGACCTTCTTCGGCATCCAGAACGCGGGCTTTCCGAACCTGCTGATGGTGATGGGTCCGATGTGCGCGCTGGGCAACATCCCGCGCAGCATCGAGTACAACGTCGAATGGGTGGCCGGACTGCTGCGCCACATGCGCGACCACGGCCGCACGCGCGTCGAAGCCCGGCCCGAAAGCGTCCGGATGTGGATGGACGTCTGCAGAAAAGCGTCCGCGGGGCTGCTCTCCAACGAAGTCAATTCGTGGATGACCGGCGTGAACCCCAACGTCGAGGGCAAGACGACGCGGGTGCTGGCTCGCTACAGCGGCACCGGACCCGACTTCCGGGCACGCGCGGACGCGGTTGCGGCGGGCGGCTATCGCGAACTGGAGCTGGCCTGACGGTCGCTTTGGGCAAGTACTGCGAGGCCGGACGCGCCATGACCATCTCCGCGGCGCCTGTCGTGATTCTTGACAATGCGACCACGACACGACCGCAAGTCGTTGATCTTTCTAGATGGCACGCATCGTGCGTGGTCTAAGGCTCCACTTCAGGGAGGATGTCATGAAGCAACTCATCAAGCGGTTGGCACTTCCGATCGTGATGCTGGGGACGTCTGCGGTCGCGCACGCTCAGCCTTCACCGGATGACGTAGCTCGAATCCCCGAACCGGGCGTGCTCGGATTGGCAGTGCTCGGTGCGGCCGTGGCAGTGGCAGTGGCGGTCGCAAGGAAGCGTCGCAAATAGCGAGGTTTGGTATGACTCGGTTCGATCGAGGTGCCCTGCTCGTGCGGGCCAGCGTTGCGTTGTCCCTGCTCGCCACCGTCGGCACCGCGGCGGCCGATACCGTAGGGATTCCGGAGCCCGGGGTTCTCGAGCTCGCGGCCCTCGGCGGCGTGGTGGCGATTGCCGTTGGCTGGATCAGGCGCAGGAAGTAGCGTGGCGCGCTTCGGCGCGTCGACGCGGGTCGCGCGCTGGGCGGCCGGGCTGCTTGCCCTTTGCGCGGCCGCCCAGGCCTTTGCCGGCGGGCCGTCGGACTATCCGGCGGCGATGCGCCTGGCAGTCGACCAGTGGATCACATCGCAACGGCCGTCCGGTCTTCTGCGATACGGTTTCGACTTTCTCGCCGATACCGAGTCGGAGAAGGACTCGACGTCGCCGGCGAACCTGGCGCGCCAGGCAGGCGCGGCGTCGACGCTTGCGGACTATCTGGAAGCAGGCGGCACTGCGCACGGGCGCGACGCGCTGGTCGCCCTGCTGACGGCGCTGCGCGAGAATTCGCTGCCGATCGGCAAGAGCGACCTGCAGACGCTCATCGAAAAGACCGGACTGCTGGGTCTGCCGGCGGGGCGATACAAACTCCACAGGTCTCTGCACCACTTCGGCCTCGTCTACCGTACCGAGGGACCGGGCCGGGTACTGTCCCCGAGCAAGCGCTATGGCGACGCGTACACCGGGGCCACCGCGCTCGCATTGCTGGCCGAAGTCCGCTTCGTGCGGGCTACCGGCGACAATCGCTTCGCGGACGACCGGAAGGCGTGGCTGGAGGCGCTGATCGGATTGCGCATCCCTGGACAGGGATTTCGACAAACCGCCAGCTCGATCGACCACGACGACTACTTCGACGGCGAGAGCTGGCTGGCACTCGCCGAGTACCACCGCACGTTTCCCCACGACGACCGCGCGGCCTCCGCGCTCGCTGCCACCGACGACGACATGCTGTCCTTCTATGGCAACCCGTTCCGGGTCGCGTTCTTTCACTGGGGAACGATGGCCGCCGCCGCCCGCTACCAGGACACGAAGAACCCACGGTTCCTCGAATTCGTCCGGATGCAGATGCGAGAGTTCCTCAAGGTGCGCGGCAAGGCCGGCGACGACCGAAACAACTGCGCGCTGGTCGAGGGCATGGCCGACGGCCTCGGTGCACTCGTGGTCGCTGGCGAGCGCGGCAGCGCTCTGGCGACCGAGGCTCGCGACTGGATCGCCCGTGAGATGGAAAAGATGGACCGCCTGCAGATCAGGACCGGTCAGCAGGCCATCGAGTACCCGAACGCGCGGGTGATCGCGCCGCGGATGCAGGAGTTCGCCGGCAGCTTCCTCGAAGCTGTCTCCGTGCCCAGGACCCAGGTGGATCACGCACAGCATTGCGTCTCCGCCATGATCAAGATCCGCCGCCACAGCCTGCTCTAGCACGGTCCCGACAACCTCGGCCCACTCGATCTCGAGAGACACGCCGCCGCGTTGCACGGGTAGCGGCGACGGCGCGTACGTCCTAGACTCACTGCAACCACGTCCTGGGCCCGTCGGCATCGACGCCGTTCCGGACGGTTCCGCACAGACCAGCAACGTGAGTGAGACATGACGCCTGCGATCCGAATCGACGAGGCCACGGGCCTGAAGATCTTCGACACCCGCGCCGCGAAGGCAACCGACAGGATCCAGGGCAAGGGTTATTCGACCATTTCGGACGAAGCGCTGAAGGTGCTTCCGCCCCCGCCCGCCGGCGCCGTCTTCGACGCCGAGGAACAGGCCAGGTATCGCAAGAACAAGGAAGAGCGGCGCGGTGCCGCCGACTACATGGCGATGGAAGGCGAGTTCGCGCGCTACCTCGCGGACGTGTACTCGGCCCCGCCCGTCCAGCGCGAGGCGCTGACCGACGACTGCGAAATCCTCGTGATCGGCGCCGGCTTCGGCGGGCTGCTGCTCTGGCACAAGCTGCGCAAGGCCGGCTTTCACGACGTCCGGTTCTGCGAAAAAGGCGGCGACGTCGGCGGCACCTGGTACTGGAACCGCTACCCCGGGATCGCCTGCGACGTCGAGGCGTACAGCTATCTGCCGCTGCTGGAGGAGATGGGCTACTTCCCGTCGATGAAGTTCGCCTCCGGCTTCGAGATTCTCGAGTATTGCCAGCTGGTTGCCACCAGGCTCGGGTTCTACGATCACTGCCTGTTCCACACCACCGTCGAGAAGACGGACTGGGACGAGGCATCCGGCCGCTGGATCGTCGCGACCGACCGCGGCGACCGCATGCGCGCGCGCTACGTGGTGCTGGCAAACGGCATCCTGACCACGCCCAAGCTGGCGCGGATCGACGGCATGGAAACCTTCAGAGGCAAGTCGTTCCACACCTCGCGGTGGGACTACACCGTCGACCTCGCCGGCAAGCGCGTTGGCATCATCGGCACCGGCGCGACGGCCGTGCAGGTGATCCCCGAACTCGCCAAGGTCGTCAGCGAGCTGTACGTGTTCCAGCGCACGCCCTCGACCATCGACGTGCGCGACCAGCGTGCAACGACGCCGGAGGAGATCGAGGCGTGGTCGAAGGAGCCGAACTGGGCCCGCGCCCGACGCGAGCGGCTGGCGAAGATCTCGTCGGGACGCACCGCGCTGCAGGGCAACGACGACTACCTGTCCGGCAAGGTCACCGACTTCAAGGAGCGCAAGCAGCACGAACGCGCGCTGACGCCCGAGGAGATGATCCAGAAGCAGCTCGACACCAATTTCCGGATCATGGAGCAGATCCGCGCGCGGATCGACGCGATCGTCCACGATCCGAAAACGGCGGCGGCGCTCAAGCCATATTACCCGTACGGCTGCAAGCGGCCGACCTTCCACGACGAGTTCCTGCCGACGTTCAACCTGCCGCACGTGCACCTGATCGACACGGCGCCGCTGGGCGTGCGCAAGATCGACGAACGCGGCGTCGTGCACGACGGCGTCGAGTACCCGCTGGACGTGCTGGTCTATGCGACCGGCTTCCAGTGGATGGCGACCGCGTCGTTCAACATGATCACCGGCCGCGACGGCCGCACGCTGCGCGAAAAGTGGCAGACCGAGGGCGTCCGGACCTTCCTCGGGCTGCACAGCCACGGCTTCCCCAACCTGTTCATCATGTCCGGTCCGCAGGGCGGCGGCGGGCAGTTCAACTTCACCCTCGGCCTCGAGTCCCACACCGACTACGTCGTGTGGATGCTGGAGACGATGCGCGCGCGCGGGGCTGCGGTCGTCGACGTGAAGAAGGCGCCCGAGAACGCGTACGCCCAGCACTGCCGCGAGGCCGACCTGATGACGCGCCCGCTGCGCGACTGCCTGTCGTACTACAACGGCGAAGGCAACGCCGAACCCGGCAGCCTGGCGTACTACGGCGGGCCGCAGAAGTGGCACGAGTTGCGTCGCGCGGCGCAGGCGTCGCTGGAGCCGTACGTGTTCGAGACGCGCGCGGCGGCGGCGGTGGACGCGGCCGCGAGCTGAGCCGGACACGGCTGCGCGCCCGGGCGGACGCGCCGGCGGCCGGCCCGGGACGTGCCGGACGGGCCGGGCAGCGGATCACCGGCCGCGAGCGCGCGCCCTTTCGGCGTCGTCCGGCACGCTGCGCGCCGGACGCCCGCGCTCGCCCGCGGCACCGGTGTCCGCAAGGAACAGCGCTGGATCGACCGCGACCCGGTTCAGCATCACGGTCCAGTGCAGGTGCGGCCCGGTGACGCGTCCGGTCGCGCCGACGGTCGCGATGCGCTCGCCGGGTGCCACGACATCGCCCGGCCTCACCAGGACGGTGTCGAGATGGCAGACCATCGTCAGCAGCCCGCTGCCGTGATCGAGCCAGACGGTGTTGCCGTTGAAGAAGTAGTCGTCGACGTCGAGGACGCGCCCCGCCGCGGGTGCGGCGACTGCCGCTCCGACCGGCGCGGCGATGTCCATGCCGCTGTGAGGTGCGCGCGGCTGGCCGTTGAAGATCCTGCGCAGACCGAAGGATCCTGAGCGGCGTCCCGGCGTGGGCTGCAGCATCCGCATCGTCGCGGGCTGCGCATCGCTGCGCGTCGCCACCACCTGCGCCTGGCGCGCGCGCTCGCGCGCGTGCCGTGCGAGATCCTCGGGGCTCAGGTCGACCTTGCCGGGCGCCACCTTCAGCCGCTGCTCGCCATACGCCGCGGGCCCGACGACGAACGCGCGCCGCTCGGGCGGCGCCCCGTCCGCAGGTTCGACGACGACTTCCGACGGACCGATCGCCGTCTCCAGCCCGATGCCCACGACGGCCGTCCAGCCGGCCGCGTCCCCGACGACCAGCACCGGGACGCCATCGCGCAGCACCTTCGGCGGCTGCGGAGACGCGCCCAGCGCCAGCAGCGCCACGCCGCCGGGCACGGAACGCTGGCGGGGCAGCTCGACGGCGGTCGCGACGGCGCAGAACAGACCGAGTGCGATCAGAGCGACGACGCCGCGCGCACGACGACGAAGCCGGCCGCAGACAGAGAGCCGGCGCATCGCGTCGGCGTGCGCCTCAGGCGTCGTGCTCGTGTCGGCCGCGAGCACCGCGGTCGGGTCGGCGCCGAGCCTCGCGATGGCGCCAGGAAAAGGGTTCGTGGTCATGTCGGGACGGCGAGTGAAGATGGCGCGCGGGCCGCATCCACCTTGCGCGCGGACCACGCATTGAGGTCGGGCGGCACGTGCGTGCAGCGACGGCCGACAAGTATGATTGCTTTGGCCGCCTGCGCGGCGTCGCCGGCACCGGCATGCCGCCGACATGCGACGGAGCCGGACGGCGAACACCGGACCCGCGGGCCCCGACGACCCACCGGAGGAGGACAGACCCCATGATGAAAGCAGCCGTCTATCACGGTCCCAACCAGCCGCTCACGATCGAAGACGTCGAAATCGAGAAACCCGGCCCGCGCGAAGTGCTGATCCGCACGTCGGCCGCCGGCCTGTGCCACAGCGACCTCCACTTCATGGAGGGCAAGTACCCGTGGCCGGCGCCCGCCGTGCTCGGCCACGAATCGGCCGGCGTCGTCGAAGCGGTCGGCAGCGACGTCAGCTACGTCAAGCCCGGCGACCACGTGATCACCTGCCTGTCGGTGTTCTGCGGGCACTGCGAGTTCTGCCTGACCGGCCACATGTCGATCTGCCAGACCCCGGAGGTCAAGATGCCCCCTGGCGCCGCAAAGCGCCTGCGCTGGAAAGGTCAGCACCTGAACCAGTACCTGAACCTGTCGTCGTTCGCAGAGCAGATGCTGGTCCACGAGCACGCGCTGGTGAAGATCACACCCGAGATGCCGCTCGACGTCGCGGCACTGATCGGCTGCGGCGTGATGACCGGCTATGGCGCGATCGTGCACACGGCGAAGGTGGAGCCCGGTGCAACGGTCGCGGTGGCGGGGTGCGGCGGGATCGGCCTGGCCGCCGTCAACGGCGCCGCCGTCGCCGGCGCCGGTCGCATAATCGCGATCGACAAGGACCCGGGCAAGCTCGAGCTGGCGAAGAAGATGGGCGCGACCGACGGCGTCGTCGCCGACGACGACGCCGCCAAGCGCGTGATCGAGATGACGGGCGGCGGCGTGCACTATTCGTTCGAGTGCGTGGGCCTGAAGCAGACCGCGGAGCTGTGCTTCTCGATCCTGCGTCCGGGCGGCGCCGCCACCATCATCGGCATGATCCCGGTGGGTGTGAAGATCGAATTGCACGGCCCGGACTTCCTGCGTGAGCGCCGCATCCAGGGCTCGGCGATGGGGTCCAACCGCTTCCGCGTCGACATGCCCCGGATGATCGAGTTCTACCAGCAGGGTCGCCTGCACCTCGATCAGCTGATCTCCAAGCGGATCTCGCTCGGGGAGATCAACGAGGGGTTCGAGGCCATGAAGAAGGGCGGTGTGGCGCGCAGCGTGATCGTCTTTTGACGTCGGCGGGTCCGGCCCGGCCACAAGTCTTGTAGCGTGTAGACATGAATCGCCCGGGCTGGGGCTGGCATCCGCTCGAGGGTGATCTGGCCCGGAACTGGGCAGTCAGGGTCAACGGGAACTGGCGACTGACCTTCGGGTTCGACGCTGGCTGGGACGCGAGCACGGAGGGGCCGCCGAAGTCTGGCTTGCACAGCAGGCGGCCTACGACCTATGGCAGGCGCGTCGAGCCGTGAAGGCATCGAAGGCTCTTTCCCAGGTGAAGGCGCTGAAGCTGCAGGCGGCCTGAGACCTCGCCGAAGACGAGAAGCGCCGCGAAAGGCGCTCGTTGGCCAGCTCTACCGGCGGGCTGGCCCCGTTCACAGCAGCAACGCACCAGGTATCGAGGGTTCTGAGAGAACCCGAGCAAGAGACCAGGTGCGAGTGAGCCTGCCTATTGATCTGATCAATACAAACAACTATGTCAATAGCCTCCAGAGAACTATAGTGAACTGGACGCGTGACCCAACCAGACGAGGAGCAAACCATGTCGACAGAAGCAAAGTGCCCATTCGCCACGATGCACGGCGCCCGAACCACTGCCGGCGCGCAGTCGAACAGTGACTGGTGGCCCAGCCGGCTCAATCTCAAGATCCTGCACCAGCACTCCGCGAAGTCCAACCCAATGGGCGAGCGCTTCGACTATGCGGGGGAGTTCAAGAAGCTCGACCTGGCGGCGCTGAAGAAGGACCTGTACGCGCTGATGACCAATTCGCAGGACTGGTGGCCGGCCGACTGGGGCCACTACGGCGGTCTGTTCATCCGCATGGCCTGGCACAGTGCGGGCACCTACCGCATCTCCGACGGGCGCGGCGGCGGCGGCACCGGCAATCAGCGTTTTGCGCCGATCAACAGCTGGCCCGACAACGGCAACCTCGACAAGGCGCGCCGGCTGCTGTGGCCGATCAAGAAGAAGTACGGCAACCGGATCTCCTGGGCGGACCTGATGATCCTGGCCGGCAACTGCGCGCTGGAGTCCATGGGCTTCAAGACCTTCGGCTTTGCCGGCGGGCGCGAAGACATCTGGGAACCGGAAGAGGATATCTATTGGGGCAGCGAGGACTCCTGGCTGGGCGACAAGCGTTACAGCGGGGATCGCGAACTCGAGAACCCCCTGGCCGCCGTGCAGATGGGCCTGATCTACGTGAACCCCGAAGGCCCGAACGGCAATCCCGACCCCGTGGCCTCCGGCCGCGACGTGCGCGAAACCTTCGCCCGCATGGCGATGAACGACGAGGAAACCGTCGCGCTGGTGGCTGGCGGCCACACCTTCGGCAAGGCGCACGGCGCCGGTGACCCGGCGCTGGTGGGCCGCGAACCCGAAGGCGCCGCCATCGAGGAGATGGGCCTGGGCTGGAAGAACGCATTCGGTACCGGCAAGGGCGTGCACACCACGACCAGCGGCATCGAGGGCGCCTGGAAGCCGAACCCGACCCAATGGGACATGGGCTACTTCGACATGCTCTTCGGCTACGAGTGGGAACTGGTGAAGAGCCCCGCCGGCGCCTGGCAGTGGCTGGCGAAGGACGTCAAGGAAGAGCACATGATTCCCGACGCCCACGACCCGTCGAAGAAGCACCGCCCGATGATGACCACCGCGGACCTGTCGCTGCGCTTCGATCCGCTCTACGAGCCGATCTCGCGCCGGTTCCACCGGAATCCGCAGGAGTTCGCCGACGCCTTCGCCCGTGCCTGGTTCAAGCTGACCCACCGCGACATGGGTCCGCGCGCCCGCTACCTCGGGCCCGAGGTGCCGACAGAAGAACTGATCTGGCAAGACCCCGTTCCGGCGGTCGACCATGAACTGGTCGGCAAGCAGGACGTCGCGGCGCTGAAGAGCAAGGCTCTTGCTTGCGGCCTGTCGATCCCGCAGCTGGTGACCACGGCCTGGGCGTCGGCAGCGACGTTCCGCGGCTCGGACAAGCGGGGCGGGGCCAACGGCGCTCGCATCCGCCTCGCGCCGCAAAAGGACTGGGAAGCGAACCAGCCGGCCGAACTCGCCAAGGTTCTGCAGAAGCTCGAAGCGATCCAGAAGGAGTTCAACGGCGCCCAATCCGGCAAGAAGAGGATCTCGCTGGCCGACCTCATCGTGCTGGCGGGCTGCGCTGCGGTCGAAGAGGCCGCGAGGAAGGCCGGTCACGCGGTCGAGGTGCCCTTCACGCCCGGGCGCACGGACGCCTCCCAGGAGCAGACGGATGCGGAGACGTTCGCCGTGCTGGAGCCGATCGCCGACGGCTTCCGCAACTACCAGCGGGCGGGCGTTGCGACTCCGGCGGAGGAACTGCTGCTGGACCGTGCCCAGCTGATGACGCTGACCGCCCCCGAAATGACCGCACTGGTCGGCGGCATGCGTGCCTTGAACGCGAACGTCGCGCAGTCCGGACATGGAGTGTTCACGAGTGCGCCGGGGACGTTGACGAACGATTTCTTCGTCAATCTGCTCGACATGAGCACCGAGTGGCGGCCCTCGTCCACCGAAGGGGTCTACGAGGGGCGTGATCGCGCCTCGGGGCGGGTCAAGTGGACGGGGACTCGCGTCGACCTGGTGTTCGGGTCCAACTCGGAGCTGCGGGCGCTTGCCGAGGTCTATGCCTGCGACGACAACAGGCAGAAGTTCGTGACGGACTTCGTGGCGGCCTGGGACAAGGTGATGAAGCTGGATCGTTTCGATCTGGCGTGATCTCGAAAGCGCGCTCTCGAGAAGACTCGGAGCGCAGCCGCGATCGGACTCCGGTTCATGCCGACCCGATCGCGGCGAGGTGCCTCCGGCACCACCCATTGGAACCGGCCGCGGGAACCTCGCTAGCCCCGACGAGGCAGATGCAGCAGAATTCATCGACCATGAGTTCCGCAGCAATCGCCCTGAACCGGTTCGGCCTCGGCGCCCGGCCCGGTGAACAGCTACCGGCTGACCCGCAGCGGTGGCTGGTTTCGCAGCTCGACCGCCATGAAGCGTTACCCGCGCCATGGAGAGTCCTGCCGCGCACGCCAAGCCTGGTGGACGACTGGCTCGCCCAACAACGAGCCGTTCGGCAGGCCGAAGAAGGTCAGCGCAGCGGCATCCGCGAAGCGTACCTCCGTAAAGGACGTGGCGACTATCTGGCGGCGGTGGGCGCACGCGCCAGCAGCGCCTTGCAGACTTCGGCTCCGTTCGTCGAACGGCTGGTGCACTTCTGGTCGAACCACTTCGCGGTCTCCGTGGACAAGCTTCTGGTGGTGGGGCTCGCTGGGAGCTTCGAATCCGATGCCATCCGCCCGAACGTTCTGGGCCGCTTCGAGGACCTGTTGCTGGCTGCGGTCCGCCATCCCGCGATGCTGCTCTATCTGGACCAGGCGCAGTCGATCGGACCGGGCAGCCCTGCGGGCCGGCGCGCCCAGAATCGGCAGCCGCGCGGCCGCGGCCTCAACGAGAACCTGGCGCGCGAGATCCTGGAGCTGCACACGCTGGGCGTGCGCAGTGGCTACACGCAGGAGGACGTGACCGAGTTCGCGCGGGCCCTCACCGGCTGGACGCTTCCGGGTGACGAGGCCATCGACGGCGCGACGGCGAGTTTCCGCTTTGTCCCCGCGCTGCACGAGCCGGGCGAACGGACCGTGCTCGGCCGCACCTATGCCGAAGGCGGCGAACAGCAAGCCCGAGCGATCCTCCACGATCTGGCGACCGCGCCTGCGACTGCGCGCCACATCGCCTTCAAGCTGGCGCGCCACTTCGTCGCCGACGACCCGCCGCCAGCGCTGGTGCAACGCCTCGCGGACGACTTCGCCCGGACCGGTGGCGACCTGCCCAGCCTCTACCGCGAGCTGGTGGCGTCGCCCGAACCCTGGGCCTCCGGGAGCGCCAAGTTCAAGTCCCCCTGGGAGTGGGCCATCTCGAGCCTGCGCGTAGTCGGCCGAAAGGATATGCCGGGCCAACAGGCTGCAGCCCTGATGAACCAGCTTGGGCAGCCGGTGTGGCGTCCGGGCTCGCCGGCCGGTTACGGCGACGTCGACGCCACCTGGGCTGCGCCCGATGCACTGTTGCGGCGCGTGGAGGTGGCGCAGCGCCTCTCTGCGCAGGCGGGCAACACCGTCGATGCGCGCGCGCTGGCGCCGCGCGTGCTCCCGGGCGCACTGAGCGAGGCCACCGCAGACGCGATCGCGCGCGCGGAGAGCGGTGGCACGGCACTCGCGCTGCTGCTGGTCGCCCCGGACTTCCTGAGGAGATGAGCATGAGCCTGGATCGACGGCGCTTCCTGGGTGCCGCCGCGCTGCTGACGGCATCGCCCGTGCTGTTCGCGCAGGCCGCCACCGAGCGGCGCTTCGTCTTCGTGATCCAGCGCGGGGCGGCGGACGGTCTGAACACCCTCGTGCCGTATGCCGATCCGGCCTACGCCAGGCTGCGCGGCCCGCTGGCGGTGGATCCGTCCAGCGCCCTCAAGCTGGACGGCAGCTTCGCGCTGCATCCGGCGATGACGTCTCTGCGTGACCTGCATGCCGCCGGCCAGGCGTGCTTCGTCCATGCCGTGGCCTCGCCCTACCGCGACCGCTCGCACTTCGACGGGCAGAACGTGCTGGAAACCGGCGGCAGCGCTCCGTACCAGCTGAAGAACGGCTGGATGAACCGGCTGCTGGGTCTGCTGCCTCGTCGCGGCAAGGACGCCATCGCCTTTTCGCCCGCCGTGCCGATGGTGCTGCAGGGCCCGGTCGAGGTCACGACCTATGCGCCGTCGGCACTTCCCCAGGCCGACGCCGACCTGATGGCGCGGGTCGAGCAGCTCTACGCCGGGGACGCGCAGCTGCACGCGCTCTGGTCATCCGCGCTGGAAGCGCGCGGCATGGCCGGCGACACGGGCGGCAGCGATAGACGGCAGGATCCGGCAGCGCTCGGCCGGATGGCCGCAGGCTTCCTCGCCCGTGAGGACGGGCCGCGCATCGCCTTGATCGAGACCACCGGTTGGGACACGCACAGCGCGCAGACGGCGCGACTGGCACGCCAGCTCGCGGGCCTGGACGGGCTGATCGCAGGGCTGCACCAGGGACTGGGGGCCGCATGGGCGCAGACCGTGATCCTGGTGGCCACCGAGTTCGGCCGCACCGTCGCCGCCAACGGCACCGGCGGCACCGACCACGGCACCGGTGCGGTGGCCATGCTGGTGGGCGGTGCCGTGCAGGGCGGCCGCGTCCTGGCCGATTGGCCAGGTCTCGCGCCAGCGAACCTGCTGGACGGACGCGATCTTCAGCCCACGATGGCGCTCGACGCGCTGGTCACCACGGCGATCGCCGAGAGCTTCGGGCTCGAGCCCGATCGGGCGGCGCGCGTCTTGTTTCCGAATGCCACACCCGGCAAGCCGCTGCCGCGACTGCTGCGGTCGTGAGCCCGGCTGCTCGCAGGGCGTGCTCATCCCGAAGCCGATCCTGGCCCAGGTCGGGCTGGAGGGCAAGGCCGACCGCGGTGCGCCGAAGCGCCGGCTCATCCTGCGGTCCAGCCGCCATCGATCACCATCGACGCGCCGGTCATGAGCGACGATGCGTCCGAGGCCAGAAAGACCACCGCCCCCATCAAGTCCTCCACGGCGCCCAGCCTGCCCAGCTTGATCCGCGACAGCACGAACGCCCGGAATGCCGGATCCTGCAGCGAAGGCCGGGTCATGTCGGTCTCGATGAAGGTGGGGCAGACGCTGTTGACACGGATTCCACTGGGCGCGAGCTCGACGGCCATCACTTTCGTCATGCCCTCCACCGCGTGCTTGCTCACGGTGTACACCGAGCGCCCCGCGGCGGCCGTCCGGCCGGCCTGCGAGGAGATGTTGATGATCGAGCCCCGTGTCCCGGAAGCCGCCATCCGCACTGCGACTGCCTGCGCGGTGAAGAAGGCGCTGCGAACGTTGAGCTGCATCAACGCGTCGTAGTCCTCCTCCGTCACCTCCAGGAAGGGCGCAGGCCGGTTGCCGCCGGCGCAGTTGACCAGGATGTCGAATGGCGGCAACCCGGAGATCACGTCACGAACTCGATCGACATCGGTCACATCGAGCACGAGCACTCCGGCCTCGCCTCCGTTCGCACGGATCGCCGCGACGCCGGCCTCGAGTTCGCCGCGGGTGCGCGAGCAAAGCGTGACCACCGCGCCGAACTCCGCGAGCGCCGCGGCAAGCGCAAGGCCGATGCCACGCCCTGCTCCCGTGACGAGCGCCCGCTTCCGGTCGAGCCGGAACGACGGTGTCTTCGAAAGCGTGGCATCCACCATCGGTGCTCCGGTTCGGGTGGCGTGTGGCGGCAAGCAGGACCTCAACGCATGCAGGCGCCGCCGTTGACGTCGAGGATGCTTCCGCAAACGAAGCTCGCCCCCGGCGAGCACAGGAAGGCGATCGGCCAGGCGATCTCCTCTGGGCGCGCAAAGCGCGGGATCGGCATGCCGCTCAACGCCGACGGATCGGCGGCCGCCACCATCGCGGTGTCGGTCGACCCCGGCGCCACCCCGTTGACCAGCACTTCGGGGGCCGCCCGCCGGGCGAGCCAGCGGACCAGGCTGTGCAGCGCCCCCTTCGAGCACGCATAGTGCAACGGGGAATTCTCGTAGCTTCCCCCGGTGTACGCGGCGATCGACCCCAGCAACACGATCCGGCCGCGGCCGCGCGCCTTCATGCCCGGAAGCAGCAGTCGCGCGAAGTGCGCTGGAGCGCGCACGTTGACGTTCATTGCCAGATCGAACTCCGCGTCCCAGGAATCGTCCTCCCAGCCGCTGCGCGGGAAGACGCCGGCGTTCAGGACCGCCGCATCGACGGCTCCGGCCTCGTCGCAAAGCGACCGTATCGCGGCGGGCGAGCCAACGTCGCAGGCGACGAACCGGTGCGCGCGCCCGTTGCGGCGCAGTTCGTCGAGCAGTCCCGAGGCCTCGGTGCGGTCGGTCAAGGTGAGCTCGGCCCCGAGCCGGGCGAGCAGCCGCGCGGTGGCCTGCCCGATGCCACCCGAGGCGCCGGTGAGCAGAATCCGCATCCCGCTCAGGTCGCACGGCAGTGCGTCTTCGGGACGTCGATCCGCCCACGGCTTGCGGCGAGCGGCAGGATCGAGGGCGGGGAACTCGCGTTCGCGCGCGGGGTCCCGCAGGCAGTCGGCGATCGGCACCGGCAAGGCGGCCATCCGGTGGCCTCGCGCCGAGACGATGCGATCGAACAGGCCTCGGCCGGCGAAGGCGGGATCCGCGAGTGCCTGCTCGAGCGACTCGACGAGCGCGACACACGCATCGGCGCCGGCAAAGCGCTCGCGCCATTGCTCGGCCGGAGCGCTCGCGATCCTCTCGGAAACCTTCGCGATCGTCGCGGCGGGATCGGCCCGGTCGTCCCGGTCCGCACCGGACAATCCGATCCGGTCGCAGAAGACATCCCAGAAGCGCTCCTCGATCGGCGCGGCGGCGAGGTACTCGTCGTCGGACGTGCGGTAGATCCGGTAGCGGGGCGAGCCGCCGGTGGTCAGTTCCCCGCCGGCGCGCGGCCAGCGCCCGCCCGCCAGGCCGGCGGCCATTCCCCAGTAGGCGAAGGTGAACAGGTTGTCGGACATCGCGACGTCGATATGACAGCCTCGCCCGGTGCTCGCCCGCTGCTGGAGCGCGAGCAGGATGTTGATGGCCGCCGGGTAGGCGCCGCCGCCGATGTCGGCGGCGAGCACCTGCGGGAGCACCGGCGCGCCGTCGGCCGCCCGGGTCAGCCCCAGCAGGCCGCTCTCGGCCATGTAGTTCAGGTCGTGCCCGGCCTTCTGCGCGCGCGCGCCCGACTGTCCGTAGCCGGTGATCGAGCAATAGACGAGCCCGGGGTTCGCGCGTGCGAGCGCCTCGTAGCCGAGACCGATGCGCGCCATCACACCGGGCCGGAACTGCTCGATAAGCACGTCGGCCGAGCCCGCGAGCGCCAGCACGTGCGCGCGGTCGGCTTCGTCCTTGAGGTCGGCGCACAGGCTCGTCTTGCCCCGGTTCAACAGCGCGAAGTTCCCGCTCGCGTCCGCCGAAGGCGGGCTCGTAGGCGCGCATCTCGTCGCCCACACCTGGCCGCTCGACCTTGATGACCTCGGCGCCAGCCTCGGCCAGCAGCAGGCTGGCGAGCGGCCCGGGCAGCAGGTTCGAGAAGTCCAGGACCCTGATGCCCGCCAGCGGCAGGCCAGCCTGCGCGGACACGGCGCGCCCCTTGACCTGCGCCTCAGGCAAGGTCGCGCTTCCGCATTTCGCGAAGAATCACGAGGTGCTGGATGTCGTTGGTGCCCTCGTAGATCCTGCAGGCGCGCGCGTCGCGATAGAAGCGCTCGACCGGGAAATCGGTCAGGTAGCCGTACCCCCCAAGAGTCTGGATGGCCTCGGAGCAGACCCACTCGGCCGCTTCGGAAGCAACGAGCTTGGCCATGCAGGCCTCCATCAGACAGGGCTGCATGGCATCGGACAGCGCCGCAGCGTGCAGCACCATCTGGCGGGCCGTCTCGACGCGCGTCATCATCGCCGCCAGCCGGAATCCGACGGCCTGATGGTCGATGATCGGCTTTCCGAACACCTTCCTCTCGCGGGCATAGACGAGCGCCGCCTCGCAGGCGGCGCGGGCGATGCCCACCGCCTGCGCCGCGATGCCGATCCGGCCGCCTTCCAGGTTGGACAGTGCGATGCGATAGCCTTCGCCTTCCCGACCGAGCCGGTTCGCGGCCGGCACCCGCACGTCTTCGAGAGTGATCTGGCAGGTGTCGGACGCGCGCTGTCCGAGCTTGGATTCCACGCGGGTCACGATGTAGCCCGACGCGCTCGTCGGAACGATGAAAGCGGTGATCCCGCGCGTGCCGCCTTCCGCGCCGGTACGGGCGAACACGAGCACCAGATCGGCGTTCTTGCCGGTGGTGATGAACTGCTTGGTGCCGTTCAGCACGTACTCGTCGCCCTCCAGCCGGGCGCGGCTCGACAGCGCGCCGGCGTCGGAGCCGCCGTGCGCCTCGGTCAGCGCGAATGCGCAGAGCATCCGGCCCTGCGCCATCGGCCTGAGGAAGCGCTCCTTCTGGTCATCGGTTCCGAACCGGGCGATCGGCATGCATCCGACCGAGTTGTGCCCGCTCATGACGGTGGAGGTCGCTGCGTCGCCGGCGGCGATCTCCTCCAGGGCGAGCGCCGTCGACACGCTGTCGGCCCCGGCACCGCCCCACTCGACGGGCACGTTCATGCCCAGCAGGCCGAGCCGGCCCATCTCGCGCGAGTTCCTCCCGCGGGAAGTGCGCCTCGCGGTCCCAGCGTGCCGCATTCGGGGCGAGCCGCTCGCGCGCGAACTTGCGCGCCATGTCGCGGATCATCGTCTGCTGTTCGTTCAGGATCATGGAAACAAGTCCGTTCTATGCGCCCTCGGCGCGCAATTCGTCTGGCGGGCGAGCACCTCGCGGCGCACGTATAGGCTGCGCGCGTCCGGCGGACCGCGCAGCGCGCCGTCCCGCCCGCCCGCTGCGGTCGGGCATCAGTTGCCTTCGAAGACGGGCTTCTGCTTCGCGACGAAGGCGCGGTACGCGCGCCCGTAGTCCTTCGTCTGCATGCAGATCGCCTGAGCCTGGGCCTCCGCCTCGATGGCGGAGTCGATGTCCATCGACCATTCCTGGTGCAGGCACGCCTTGGTGATCCCATGCGCGAAGGTCGGCCCGTCGGCCAGTTCCCTGGCGAGCGCCTGCGCCTCGGACAGCACGGCGTCCGGCTCCACCACCCGGTTGAAGAAGCCCCAGCGATCGGCCTCGTCCGCAGTCATGACGCGGCCCGTGTAGAGCAGCTCGGAGGCACGCCCGTGGCCGATGATCCGCGGCAGGATCGTGCAGGCTCCCATGTCCGCGCCCGCCAGCCCGACGCGCACGAACAGGAACGCCGTCTTGGTGCGCGGCGTGCCGATCCGCAGGTCCGACGCCATCGCGACGATGGCGCCCGCTCCGGCGCAGATGCCGTCGACCGCCGCCACGATTGGCTGCGGGCAATGGCGCATCGCCTTCACCAGGTCGCCGGTCATCCGCGTGAAGTCGAGCAGGCCCTGCATGTCGTCGGCCTCCTGCATGCGGACCAACGGGCCGATGATCTCGTTGACGTCGCCGCCGGAGCAGAAGTTGCCGCCGGCGCCGGTCAGGACGATCGTCTTCACGTCGCTGGCGTGTCGCAGCTTTCCGAAGAAGTCGCGCAATTCGGCGTACGACTCGAAGGTGAGCGGGTTCTTCCGCTCGGGTCGATTGAGCGTGATCGTCGCGACCTTGCCCTCGCACTCCCACTTGAAGTGGGCGGCCCGATAGTCAGCGATCTCGGTCCTTCGCATTGGTGTTTCTCCTGCTCGATTGTTCGTGATGGTTGGTGCGGGATCAGGCCATCGTCAGGCCGCCGGACACGCTGAGCATCTGCCCTGTGACGTAGTCGGAGCGCCTGCTCGCCAGAAACAGGATCGCGTCGGCGACGTCGGAGGGCTTGCCGAAGCGATGCATCGGAATGGCCTTCAGGAAGGCCTCCCGGTGCCGCTCGGGCAACGCCATCAGCATCGGCGTCTCGGTGGGTCCGGGGCACACGCAGTTGACGTTGATCCAGAAGCGCGCCACTTCGCGCGCCAGGCCCTTGCTGAAGCTGATCAGCCCGCCCTTGGCGCCCGCGTAGACCGTCTCCCCGGAGCTGCCCACGCGCCCGGCATCGCTCGCGACATTGACGATCTTTCCTGACCTGCGTTCGATCATCGGCCCGAGAAACGCCTTGGCCAGGCGGATCGGGCCCATCAGGTTGATGTCGACGACCCGGTCCCAGAAATCCGGATCGTTCTCCATGAACGCCTGCGCCTTGCCCCAGCCGGCGACGTTCACGAGAACGTGGACCTCGCCTTGCGCGAGGACCCGCCCGGCGAAGGCCGCGACCGATCCGGGCGACGCAACGTCGAGCTCCTCGCAGCGGGCGTCGAAGCCCCCTGCGCGAAGGCGCTCGGCCTCGGCGTGCCCTTGTCGACCGACAGGTCGGCCACGACGACTGCCGCTCCCGCGCGGGCCATCGCTTCGGCAGTCGCAAGGCCGATGCCCGATGCCGCTCCAGTCACCACAACAGTCTTGCCGTCAAGCCGCATTTCAGCCTCCTCTTCGTCTCAGGAAATCCGACACGCGCGCGCGCGTGTCGGCGTTGTTCAGCAAATCGCCGGTGTGGTGCAACTCGACCGCCATGCCGTGCTGCGCGGAGCCATCGGCCACGGCCAGGCACTGCTTGCAGGCCGCGAGCGCAAAGGGCGACATGTCCGACATTCCCCCAGCAATCCGACCGGCGAGCTCGTCGAGCTGCCGCCGCCGGCACCGCCCATTGGACGATCCCGAGCTCACGCGCCTCGATGCCGGACACGGTCTCGGCCGCGAGGATGATCCGTCGCGCGACGCCCGGGCCGCAGAGCCGGGAAAGGCGCTGCGTGCCGCCGGCTCCCGGCAGCAGGCCCGAGCCGCGCCTCGGGCAATCCCACCTGTGCCTCGTTCGCGGCGACCCGCAGGTCGCAGCTGAGCGCCAGCTCGAGCCCACCGCCGAACGCAGCGCCGCCGATCACCGCAATCGTGACCTGCGGCAGCCGCTCGATCCGGTCGTAGAGCCGTTGCATCCGGCGCACCGTCTCGACCATCTCGGCCAGCCCGGTTTCGCCGCCGAAGCAATCGCGCATCAGCTTCAGGTCGGCGCCCGCGGAAAAGAGTCGCTGCGACGAGCGGATCACCACCAC
The DNA here is from genome assembly GCA_963849015.1 of uncultured beta proteobacterium. Taxonomy (GTDB): domain Bacteria; phylum Pseudomonadota; class Gammaproteobacteria; order Burkholderiales; family Burkholderiaceae_E; genus Quisquiliibacterium. The sequence continues at coordinate 481,773 of CAWKFK010000006.1, read as the reverse complement.
CGAGACGCCGGAGCGGGTCGCCAACTCGTCCAGGATCGCGTCGAAGCGCTCGATCCACTCGCGATTGATCGCGTTGACCGGCGGACGCGCCAGCGTGACCAGCAGGGAGGATTCCTGGAATTCGTGCTCTATCATCGCTTTATGAATGAATGGTCATTCAGTTTACTGAATACTGAGGGACAAATCGCGCCGCGTCAAGCCGACTGCCGAGTGCGCCCGGGCGCCTCGCGAACTCTCAGCGCGCGGCCACGCGCGCCTTCGGCTGGGGCTTTTGCGCGCGCGTCGCGAGGAAGCGCCGGTAGTGCAAGCTTCCCTTGCGGGTCGCCAGCGCGTGAACGAAGAGGTCGAAGCCTTGAGCCACGTAGTCCTCGAGACGAGATGATCCGGCTGAGCCTCCAGTACTTCAGCGACCAGGCATGCGCGTGCATGACCAGCTGATACGTGACGAGCTCGACGTCGACCTCCCTGAACAGGCCCGCGTCGATGCAGGCGCGCACCCGGGTCGCCATCAGTTCGTTCGTGGCGAGTTCCGCCTGCTTGATGTAGTGGCGATACTCCAGCGGCAGGGACATCGTGGAGCGATAGGCCAGAATGGCCGCATCCCGATTCTCGTCGACCACCCGGCAATAGGTTTCGAGCGCCGCGTAGAGCCTGCCCAGTGGCTCGGATCCCTCGTCGATCGCCTCGAGTTCGTGCCGGTACCGGTCCATCACGTGCATCAGTGCAAGCAGCAGCACGTCTTCCTTGGTTTCGGCGTACTGGTAAATCAGGCCGGTGCTGACGCCCGCCTTGCGCGCTATCTGCTGGATGGTGGTCCGATAGAACCCCTGGGTCGCGAACAGCTCGACCGCTGCAGTCACGATCTGCTCGCGCCTGCGCTGCACCAGGGCAACATCGGTCACCTGGCTCTTCACGACCATCGGGTCGAAGGGCGTGCGAACCTGGCTGGACGGTTTTCGTGTCATTTGTCTCGGCATCTTCGTCTTCGGAGTCGCCATGTTAGCGTCCGGATCACGCATCCCCGCCCCCGGTTCGCGCGGCGCGACCGCGAGCGGTCTCCAGCACGATCTTTCCGCGCGCGCGCCGGCCCGCGATCGCCTCGAGGGCCTTTGCGGCGTCCTCGATCGGAAAGACGCCGGTGACCGGCGGATCCAGCCTGCCATTGCGCCAGAACTTGAAGATGGCGGCCTGCGCTTCCCGCATTCTCTCGGGGAACCCGTCCCGGTAATCGCTCCAGTGCAGGCCCGCGACGGTGATGTGCTTGATCAGGAGGTAGTTGGCGCGCATCGACGGAATCTCGCCGCCGGCGAAACCGACGACGACCAGCCGGCCCGACCAGGCAAGCGCCCGCAGGCAACCGTCGAACACCTCCCCGCCCACCGACTCGATGACCACGTCCGCGTCGCCGCCGTGGTTCTGCTCGCGCACCTGCTCCCGGATCGAGTCGCGAAGATTCCCCCGGCTGGTGTCGACGATGCCGTCCGCACCGAGGCCCAGGACGAAATCCGCCTTCTCTTCGCTGGAGACGGCGCCCAGGACGCGGCACCCAGCGGCCTTGGCGAGCTGAACCGCCGCGGTTCCGACCCCGCCCGACGCGCCGGTCACGAGCACCGTCTCGCCGGACTTCAGCATGCCGCGATCGAACAGTCCGAACCAAGCGGTCTGGTAGGCCAGTCCCATCGCGGCAGCCTTCAGCATCGACAAGCCCTCGGGGACCCGAAAGCAGTGTTCGGACGGCACGACGACCAACTCGGCGAAAGCCCCGTTCTCCACCTGCGCCATGACCCGGTCGCCGACCCGGAGTCCGCGCACGCCGCGCCCGACTCCCGCTACCCGGCCGGCGACTTCCTTGCCCGGGACGAAGGGCAGGTCCGGCAGGTTCTGGTAGCGGCCCGCAACGGTCAGGAGGTCGGGGAAGTTCACGCCCATCGCATGGACGTCGACGAGAACCTCGCCGTCGCCCGGTGCCGGCTCGGAGATTTCGCGCAGGCGCGCCGCCTCGGGCGGACCGTGACCGTCGACGACGATCGCCTTCATACGGCGACGTGCTTCTTGAGGCTTTCCATCGACAGTCCCTGCACGCTGCCGTCCTCGACGACCGCGCCCTTCGACAGCACGTAGTAGCGCTCGGCGACGCGGTGCACCAGGCTGAAGTTCTGCTCGATCAGCAGGATGCTGGTATCCCTTCGGCGAGCCGGACCAGCGTCGCCGCCGAGCTCGTCGACGATCACCGGCGCGAGGCCTTCGCTCGGCTCGTCGAGCATCAGCAGCTCGGGATTGGCCATCAGCGCGCGGCCGATGGCGAGCATCTGCTGCTGCCCGCCGCTCATCGCGGTCCCCGGCGTGTCGGCGCGCTCCCGCAGGATCGGAAACAGCTCGCAGACGGTGTCGAACTTCCACGGTCCCTTGCGGTCGACCGCGGCGCCGAGCGCAGGTTCTCCCGCACGGTCAGGCCGGGCACGATGCGGCGGCCCTGCGGCACGACGGCGATGCCGGACCGCGCCGCCGTGAAATGCTGGATCGTCCATCGGCTCTGCGCCACGGAAGGAGATCCTGCCGTTGCGGACGCGCGCGATACCGAGGCAGGCGTTGACGACCGTGGTCTTGCCGACGCCGTTGCGGCCGAGGATCGCGACCCGTTCGCCGCGGTCGACCTGCAGGTCGAACGCCGTGGAGGATCCTGGGCCTCGCCGTAGTAGGCGTCGACGTCCTCGAGTCTGAGCAGGTTCATGCGATGCTCGATCCCGAGATAGGCGCGCACGACCTCCGGATTGCGCGCGGATCTCGTCGCACGGCCCTTCGGCGAGCACTTTGCCGAGATCCAGCACGGTGATGCGATCGCGAGACGGCGAAGATCACCTCCATGTCGTGCTCGACCAGCAGGACCGTCACCTTCCAGTTCGCCGCCAGCTCCTTCAGCAGCTCGCCAGCACGATCGATTCGCTGATCGACAGGCCCGCCGCGGGCTCGTCGAGCAGCAGGACCGACGGACGGCCGACGAGCGCCAGCGCGAGGTCGAGCCGGCGCTGGTCGCCGTAGGCGATGTCGGCGGCGCGGCGGTGCGGCGAGCGCCGCCAGACCGAGCGCCTCCAGCACTTCGTCGGTGTTGTCGTGCTCTGCCGTCGCGGGCCGCGAGGGCGACCTGCTCGCCGAACCTTCAGGTCGGCGAAGATGTTGGTCTTCTGGAACGACCGCGCAAGCCCGGCGCGACGCCGCGCCTGAGCGGACAGCCCGCTGATGTCGCGTCCCGTCGAAGCACCACGCCGCTCGGCGTGGCGCCGCCGCGTCCGCACAATGCGTCCATCAGCGTCGACTTGCCGGCGCCGTTCGGACCGATCAGCCCCCGGATCTCGCCCGGCGTCCAGTTGCGAGCGACACGTTGTCCAGGGCGCGCGAAGCCGCCGTAGCGGCGGGTCAGGCCGACGCCTTCGAGTGCGAGACCGATCATCCTCGTTCCCCCGGCGCGCGACGCGCGATCCAGCGCGACAGCAGGCCACTGACGCCGTGCGGCAGCATCACAGTCACCATGATCAGGGTGACGCCGATGATCGCCGGCCAGTGCTCGGTGAGGTCGCCGGCCGCGTCCTTGACGCAGGAAGAAGATCACCGCGCCGAGCGCCGGCCCCCAGACCGCCCGCGTGCCGCCGATGACCGCCATGATCAGGGCTTCGCCCGACAGCGCTCCAGTGCAGGACGCCCGGCGTGACGAAGGCGTTGTAGAGCACGAACAACACGCCGGCGAGTGCGCCGATCGGCTGCCGAGATGGCGAAGACCACGGCGCGCGGCAACAGCGTCTCGTAGCCGACGTAGCGAGCGCGCTCCTCGTTCTCCCGGATCGCCACGGTCAGCAGGCCGAAGTGGCTGCGCGCGAGCAGCCACAGCGCGACGACGACCAGCACCAGCGCAACCCAGCAGATCACGAACATCGTCGCGGCTGCCTGGAAGACGCCGATGTCCAGGCCGAACAGCCTCGAGGGCAGCCGAACGCTCATGCCGTCGTCGCCGTTGGCGAGTTCGCGCCAGCGCAGGAATAGCTCGTGGAAGCGACTGCGCCACCGCAAGCGTCAGCATCGAGAACGCCAGCGCCGGCAATTGACGATGACGAGACCGGCGACGAAGGCGAGCGCCGCCGGCAGCGGCGATCGCGAGCACGATCGCGAGCTCCGGCCGGCATCGCGTCGAACTTGCCGTTCAGCGCCATCGTGTAGGCGGCGAGTCCGAAGAACGCGGCGTGGCCGAAGCTCGTGAGTCCGTTCTGTCGGATCATGAAGCCGATCGCGGTGGCGAGGATCGCGTAGATCACCGCCTGGGTCATCAGCGTCAGGGCGAGCTGCGAGCTGACGACCATCGGCACCGCCGATGCCGACGAGAGCGAGCAGCACGACCGAGCCAGCGACCGCCACAGCGCAGACGCGGGCCGCGCTGCGCGAGGCGGGCGCCAGGCGGCCTTCGTTTGCGAAGCTACCTTCGCCATTTCCCCGCTCCCGCCAGCCCCTGCGGGCGCAGGCCCAGCACCAGGACCATGATCAGCAACGGGATCATCGAAGCCAGCTCCGGGACGTACACCAGTCCGAGATTGTGGAACTGTCCGATGACGCAGCGCCGCCAGGAACGCGCCCGTGAAGCTGGTCAGGCCACCGGTCACCACGACGACGAAGCAATCGATGATGATGTAAGCCACCCATCGACGGCGACAGCGCCAGCAGTGGTCCGGCGATCGTGCCCGACAGGCCCGCGAGCCCGGTGCCGATCGCAACGACCAGGGCGCTTAGCCGGTCCGTGTCGACGCCCTGCATCGCAGTCGTCACCGGATCGACGCTCGAGGCCCTGACGTAGAGGCCGACCTCGTGGACCGCAGCCACAGCGCGAGCCCGAGCGCCACAAACACCGCGACCGCGATCACGAACAGACGATAGACCGGGAACTGAGAGCCGAAGATCACGACGATCCGGCGAGCAGGATCGGGCGCTGCGACCGAGATGAAATCCTTGCCCCAGATCGTGCGAACGACGTCCTCGAGGACGAAGAGCAGGCCGAAGGTCACCAGCAGCGTGACGATCGGCTCCTCCTTCGCGAGCGGCCTGAACACGAAACGGTCGAGAAGCACGCCGAACAAGGCGAGAGCCGATCACCGAAACCACCATGCCCGACCCAGAAGCCGAGGTAGGCGGCACGCGGCGTAGGCGACGTAGGCGCCGAGCATGAAGAAGCCGCCGTGCGCGAAGTTCGTCACCCGGCGCAGGCCGAAGATCAGGACGAGGCCGACCGACAGCACGTACAGGAAGCTGCCGTAGACGAGACCGTTGATGATCTGGATCATCGTGAAGGACTCTCCGAGGCGATCGCATCGCGGCGCGGTCCGCGGCCCGGCGCCGCGAACCGTAGCCGGGTGTGGGCGGATCGGGGCGTCGTCGGATCAGAGCTTGCAGCTTGCCGTCGCGGTGCGCGGCGTCGCGACATTTGCCGGCACCGTCATCTTGACGACGGGCGGAGCTTGCCGTCAGCCATCCGCGACCATGCCGAAGTAGTTCGGCCCGATCAGCTGATTGTCTTCCTTGCGCATGACCTGCGTGCCGAGGATGGTCTCGAACGTGCCACCGCGAGATCGCCTTGGCGACGTCGGCCGGCTTGACGCTGCCTGCCTTCTTCACGGCCTGGAAGATCACCTGCATGCCGATGTAGGTCTCGCCCTCGAAGTTGGTCGGCGCAGTGCCCGGGTACTTGGCCTTGCCCAGTCGGCGACGAACTTCTTGTTCGCCGGGGTGTCGAGCGTCGAGCTGTAGTTGATGATCGTGTTGATCCCCTTGACGATGTCGCCGAGGACCTTGACCGTGCCGTCGGTCGTGAAGCTCACGCCGCCGGTGGTCAACCTTGTCGAACAGCCCGAACTGCTTGGCCTGGCGTGCGAAGTTGATTGCGTCGCGACCGGCCAGCGCGACCCACACGCCCTCGGCGCCCGAATCGAGCGACCTTCTGGATGTGGGCGGCGTAGTCGTTGCTGCCGAAGGCCGGATAGTTCTCCGAGACGATCGTCTTGCCGCGTCGACGTGCGGCCGCCTTGAAGCTCTCGCCGGAATTGCGGCCCCAGGCGATGTCGGCCGCCACGATCGCCCACTTGCCCTCGGTGCGCGTCTTCAGCCACGGCTGCACGACTGCGGCGTCGGAATTGTCGGGGCGGTTCACCCGGAACATGCGACGCCTGGCACTGCTTGCCGGTGATGTCGTTCGCCTTGTTGATCGTCGGCAACGAACATCGCGTTCCAGCGCTGCAGCATCGGCCCGATGGCGAGCACCTCGCCCGAGGCGATCGTCGCGGTCAGGATGTTGAAGCCGTCGAGCGCGAGCTTCTCGCCCTGCTGGCGGGCGAGTTCCGGCTTCGCCTCGGTGTCGAGGAAGCGGACCTCGACCTTGCGGCCGTCGACGCCGCCGGCCGCGTTGGCCTCGTCGACCGCGAACTCGACGGCGCGCTTCGCCTCGTCGCCGAGCTGGGCGTAGGTGCCGGTCAGCGCGGTCGGCACACCGATCTTCAGGGGCTCCTTGGCAGCCCACGCATTTGCGGACATCGCCACAGCCAGCGCGATCGCGGACATGCCCGAGACAAGCGCCCTTTTCGAACCGTTCATCGCATCTCCTCCTTGGTGTCGTTCGCCGGTCATTGAACCGACTGAACGTTCATTCAATCACCACAACAGACATGTGTCAATAGCCGCGACGCTCCCGGGCGAGTTCGGCGAGCCGGATCAGTTCTTCCTCGTCAGCGCGCAGGAACTCTCGGAGAGCTGCCGGAATGCCTTGTCCGCAGGGATCGTCGCCACCACGCGGTAGTAGTCCCACGGGTACTTCGACTCCTCGGGCTTCTTGACCACGATCAAGTACATGTCGTGGACCATTCGCCCGTTCGGCAGCAGCTTCCCGTTTCTCGAGAACGCGTCCTCGACCGGGGTCGCACGCATCTTCTCGAGGACCTTCTGAGGGTCCTTGCTGCCAACCGCCTTCACCGCCTTGAGGTAGTGCAGCACGCCTGAATAGACGCCGGACTGCGCCTCGCCGGGCATCTTCTTCATGCGCTCGAAGTAGCGCCTGGCGAATGCACGCGACCGATCGTCGAGGTCCCAGTAGTACGGCACGACGAACTGCAGGCCCTGCATGTGACCCAGACCGAGTGCATGGATGTCGGTAATGAAGGTCAGCAGGCTCGTCATCTTCTGGCCCGTCGTGTGAAGGCCGAACTCCCTGCCCTGCTTGATCGCGTTGATCGTGTCGTTTCCGCCACTGGCCAGAGCGACGATCTTCGCCTTGCTGGACTGCGCCTGCAGTAGGAACGACGAAAAATCCATCGTGTTCAGCGGGTGCCTGACGCCGCCCACGATCTTGCCTCCATGGGCGACGACGGCTTCGCGCATGGATTTCTCCATGCTGTGCCCGTACGCGTAGTCCGCGACTAGGAAGAACCACGTGTCGTAGCCGGTCTTGATCAGCGCCTGGGCGGCGCCCTGGGTCTGAGAGTAGGTGTCGAAGGTCCAGTGCAGGCCGTGGCCGTTGCACGAGTCTTCCGTGAGGCGGTCGGTCGCCGCACTCGCGTAGATCGCAATCTTGTTCTTCTCCTTGACCAGGCTGTTGACGCCGAGAGCGATCCCCGAGTTCGGGACGTCGAGGATCACGTCGACCCCTTCGGTGTCGAACCACTGCCTTGCGACGCTCAGCGCCACCTCCGGCTTGTGCTGGTGATCGGCGAACACCAGTTCCACCTTCTCGCCGAGAAGAGAGCCCCCGAACTCCTCGATGGCCAGCCGCGCGGCCTCCACCGAACCGGCCCCGGACAGATCGGCGAACACGCCGCTCATGTCGGTGAGGACTCCGAGCTTGACCTTCTCCGCCTGTGCGGCCCCAGTCCCGAACACGAGCGGTGCGCACGTCAAGGCTGCAATCATCCAGCGTTTCATCGTCTTCTCCATGCGGTGGAAGGGCCTGGTGCATGCCCTGAGGAACAGATTCTTGACTGACTGTTCATTCAGTTTGCAGTATCCTTTCTTCGCCTGAACCTGGCAAGCCCCGGACGGATCTGGTCCACCGGCCGGCACGCCGGACCGGGGCGCCCCGACCTCACGCCAACCGGGAACCACCTCCATGTTCTTCCACGCAGTGCTGATGGAACTCAGCGACACGAGCCCTGAGTTCATCGCCCAGGTCGATTCCTACACTGACCGGGTACGCGCCGAGCTTCCGTATGTCCGCAACTATCACTTCGGGCCCAACGTCGCCTCGCGCGCCGGGCAGTACCGCTGGGTCGTGATCGCCACCTTCGACACCGAGGCAGACCACGAGCGATACCAGGTTTCCGAGGTTCACACCCAGATGAAGCGCTTCATGGGTCCGCACATCGCCGACATCGTCGTCTGCGACGTCGACACATCCGAGATGGAGAATCGCGATGTATGAGATCGATCGCTCGGCGGCGGCCGGTTTCGTGTGGCGGCCCAGCGAGGCCTTCCGCAACGCAAGCAACTGGCAATCGTTCATGCGGGCCGAGAGGGTTGCGGACTATCCTGTGTTGGAGCACAAGGCCCGGCAGGATCAGCAGTGGTTCTGGAGCGCGCTGCTGCGTTTCCTGGACATCCGCTTCCGCCAGCACTGGTCATCGGTCCTCGACGTATCCGAAGGACTCGCCTGGCCGAAATGGTGCGTCGGCGCGACGATGAACATGACCGAGACCCTGCTCGACCGTCACCTTCAGGCCGGGCGCGGAGGCCGCGAGGCGCTGGTCTGGGAGGGCGAGGACGGCGCCATCCGCAGGCTCTCCTACGCGCAGCTCGCCGATCAGGTCAACCGGCTCGCCTCCGCCTTCGAGTCGCTGGGGTTCGCCCCGGGCGATGCAGTCGGCATCTATCTTCCGATGGCGCCCGAGGTCGCGGTCGCCTTTCTCGCCCTGGCGCGGATCGGCTGCATCGTCCTGCCGATGTTCTCCGGCTTCGGCGCAGCCGCGATCGCCACCCGGCTCAACGACGCCGAGGCCGTTGCGCTGATCGCTGCGGATCGCTGCCTGCGGCGAGGCCGCGAAATCGACATGAAGTCCGTCGCCGAGGAAGCCGCGCAAGACGTGCCGACCTTGAGGCATCTGATCGTCGCCCGGCGCGACGAGTTCCCTGCCGGCCAGGCCGACCACCCCGCGACCAAGGGTCGGCGTCCGGCCGGTCAGTGGCGCGAGTCCGATTGGTCCGCCCTGGTCGCCGCAGGCTCTCCACGGCACGAAGCCCGCGAATTGCCAGCCGAGCACCCGCTGATGATCGTCTACACGTCGGGGACCACGGGCCGGCCGAAGGGAACGGTCCACACGCATTGCGGCCTGACAGCGAAGACGGGCGAGGATTTCCTGCTGTGCTTCGACTTGAAGCCCGAGGACCGGCTCCTCTGGATGACCGACTTCGGGTGGCTCGTGGGGCCGCTACAGGTGACGGCCGCGCTGCTGGCCGGCGCGACCGTCGTCCTGGTGGAGGGCACGCCCGACTTTCCTGCGGTCGACCGCTTGTGGCAACTGATCGAACGGCACAAGATCAGCTTCCTCGGGATCGCCCCCACCGCGGCGCGAATGATGATGCACCACGGCGGCGAGCCCTGCGCGAGCCACGATCTGTCGTCCCTGCGGGTGGCCGCCTCGACCGGCGAACCATGGGACGCCGACTCCTGGCTCTGGATCTTCGAAAAGGTCCTGGACGGCCGCGCGCCGCTGATGAATTACTCGGGTGGCACCGAGGTCGGCGGATTGCTCGCGACCAACGTGCTCTACCCGATCAAACCCGCGAGTTTCTCGGGCCCGATTCCGGGCACGGGCGCGGACATCGTGGATGCCAACGGAAAGAGCCTGCCGCCAGGCCAGGTCGGCGAATTGGTGATGCGCCAGGCAAGCATCGGCACCACGCGCGGGCTGTGGCGCGACCCCGCGCGCTACCTCGACAGCTACTGGCACCAGATCCCCGGGATGTGGGTGCACGGGGACTGGGCCTGTCGAGACGAGGACGGCTCCTGGTTCATCTACGGACGCTCCGACGACACGATCAAGATCGCCGGCAAGCGCACAGGGCCAGCCGAGGTCGAGGCCCTGCTGCTGGCGACGCGCAAGGTCGTGGACGCCGCCGTCGTCGCCGTTCCGGATCCGGTCAAGGGAGCCGCGCTGGTGTGCGTGGCCATCCCGGCCAACGGATGCGCGCCGGATGCCAGCCTGCGAGCGGAGCTTTCCGAGGCCGTGGTCCACGGTTTGGGCGGTTCGTTCCGCCCGAAGCGGATCGTGTTTGCCGCGGACCTGCCGCGCACGAGGAACATGAAGACGATGCGCCGCGTGGTCCGCGCCGCGCTGCTCGGCGAGGATCCCGGTGACCTGTCGACCCTGATGAACCCCGAAGCGGTCGACGGGCTTCGCCAGGCAGATCGGGAGCAGCGGGACTGACGACCGGAACGAGGTACCCGCGCGCGCGCGTCGCTCGCAGGCTTCGCCCGCTAGGAGTCTGTCGGAGTATCGGCCACCGCGGTAGTGCGTTGGCCGGCTAAGATCGAGCCATCAGCGTAGCGCATGGGGCGAGCCCTCCGATGAGCAGATTCGTTCAGATCGACCGGGACACGGCGTACCTGCTGCCGCCGTCGGTGCAGGAGTGGCTGCCCGAGGAGCATTTGGCGCGGTTCATCGTGGAGACGGTCGAGCAGTTGGACCTTTCGGAGCTGAACCGGGCGTACGCGGGACGAGGTGAGGCGGCGTATCCGCCGGCGATGCTGCTGGCGCTGCTGTTCTACGGATATGCCACGGGTGAGTTCTCGAGCCGTCGCATCGAGCGGGCGACGTACGACTCGGTGGCGTTCCGGTTCATCGCGGCCAATACGCACCCCGACCACGACACGATCGCTGCGTTTCGCAAGCGGTTCCTGCCACAACTCAAGGGCCTGTTCGTGCAGATCCTGCAGGTGGCCCGGGCGCTGAAGCTGCTGAAGGTGGGCAACGTGAGCCTGGACGGCACCAAGGTGAAGGCGAACGCGAGCAAGCACCGGGCGCTGAGCTACGGGCACGCGAACCGGATCGAGGCGCAGCTGCAGGCCGAGGTCGAGCAGTTGCTGCGCCTGGCCGAGCAGGCCGACCGGCGCGATGTGCCCGACGGCATGGACGTGCCGGCGGAGATTGCGCGGCGCGAGACGCGCCTGGCGGCGATTCGCCAGGCCAAAGCCGAGATCGAGGCGCGAGCCCAGGAGCGCCTGGCGGCCGAGCAGCAGGAATACCAAGCCAAGGTGGCCGAGCGCCAAGCGCGCCAGAAGAAGACGGGCAAGAAGCCCGGGGGCAAGCCGCCGAAGCCGCCCACCGGTGGGGTGCGCCAGACCGATCAGGTTAGCCTGACCGATGACGAGTCGCGGATCATGAAGGCCAGTGGCGGCGGCTTCGAGCAGGCCTACAACGCGCAGGCGCTCACCGACGTGGAGTCCAAGCTGATCGTGGGCGCGTTCGTGACGCAGCAGCCTGGCGACGTCAGGCAGATCGAGCCCGCGCTGGCCAGCCTGCAGGGGCTGCCCGAAGAACTGGGCAGCCCAGAGCACCTGCTGGCCGACACCGGCTACCTGAGCCGCGCCAACGTGCAGCGCTGCGAGCAGGCCAAGCTCACGGCGCTGATTGCGATGAAGCGCGACAAGCATCATCGGCCGATGCTGGAGCGCTTTGCGCCTGCGCCCGAGGAGCTGGCGGACGACGATCCGATGCTGCGGTTGCGCCACCGTCTGGCCACCCCGCAAGGCAAGGCGTTGTACGCCAGACGCAAGACGACCAGCGAGCCGGTGTTCGGGGTGATCAAACACGCGATGCGGTTCAGGCAATTCCTGCTGCGTGGTATCGCAGCGGTCAACGGCGAGTGGGACTTGGTGAGCATCGCCTGGAACCTGCGCCGGATGCACACGATGAGGCTGGCGACGTGACGCAGGGCTCTGCGAGCCGTGTGCAACAGGTCTTTGGCGCTGTCGAACGCACACCGCAGGCTGCGGCATAACCGAACTACACGACGACAGCATGCGCATCAGAAGCATCCGATCACTTTGCACGGCCCGCGGAATGCCAACTCCGACGGGCTCCTAGACGACGTACCCCAGGTCGATCTACTCTCCCGCCGTATCGAACGCTGCGCGCTGCTCGGCGGAACCGAAGATCACGTAGTGCGCGATCGCCCCGTTGGTGCGGCTGCCGAGGAAGTCTTCGATGAAGGCGTCGACGTACGCCGCAACGTCCGGGTTGTCGGCCAGATACCGGGCGCCGTCGAACTTGTCGAACTTCGGGCCCGCCGAGCGCCCCTCCCAGACGCCGTACAGGTTGTAGTGCATGAACAGGACCGAGGCGTCGAGATTCAACGGCGTCAGGTCCGCCCACCGGTTCGCGTAGTAGACCGGGTCGAACCAGCTGTTCGGGTCGAGCCCCTGCTCGGCGCCGGTGCCGAAGTAGTGCTGCAGGGCCGTCTCGCGCGAAACCGTCGGCACGAGCTCGTTGTTGTCGAGCAGGTAGTAGACCGCGTCGAAAAGGAAGCCCGGATTCGCGCCATACGCGGGGACGCCGGTGCGCGGCAGGTTCACCAGTTCCAGCGTCTCGTCGGCGAACTCCAGGCGCTCGATGCCGGTGAGCACGTCCGTGCCCTCGCCGCCCGAGACGTCGGTCAGCGTCTCGCCCGCGCTGCTGCCCACAATGAAAGCCCTCGCCTCGTCTCCCGCTGGTCCTGGTGAGGGTGCTGATGCTGCCTTCGTGTCGGATCATGCTCGATGCGACGCATCGGCCCGAAGTGTCGGATTTTTTTTGCAGTCGCCGCCGCGTCGAGTTTGCCGACTCAATGCAATGAAGGACTTGCGTGCGGGGTATGTTTCTTGCTTCCTCGTCTATCCATAGTGGTCGAAGAAGGCGCGCGGCAGCGCTGCTCAGATCGAGCGGCGCGAAGTCCGGCATCGTAGTGTCGGCAGACCGAGGAGCACGGCAATGAATGTACTGAGGCTTGCAACCCTTACCCAGGCAGCCTTTGCGGCGGCCTTGTTGGCATCTGGAGTGCCGGCTCGGGCGTTACCCCTGGGCGCCCCGACCTTGGTGGTATCCAACGCGGTCAACAACAATGTCAGCGCCTTGGCCGTGGCGGCGGACCCGCGCAACAACATCAGCTATTTCCAGGCCTACTGGGACGTCGACACGGAGCAGCGGGTCGAAGTCCTCAACGTGCCTCCGATCTACGGCAACAGTCCGGGCTCCTGGAGTGTGTACACGGGTACGTCATCGCGATTCACTCGCGCCGTCAACACGGCGGACCCACTGGCGCTGGACGCCACCTCGGTCAACGAGGCGAAGTCGAGCGGAGGCCAGCCGGCAGGGGCCAACACCGGCGCGACCGCCCGCACTTGGTATGTACTCACCGGCGGCAGCGGCGACGTCAGCCTGCGAGTCGACGTGGCGTTCCAGGGGCAGATGTCCGCATCCGGCGCAACCAGCGCGACGAATTTCACCCATCAGATCGGCGTGCTGTCGGATCCCGCCGACCTCGGCATCGAGCGCGTGCTGGTGACCAATGGCGGTAAAGGTCAAGGTGTGGACTGCGGCGCGTTCGGCCAGCCCGGAACGATCGCCAACCGCTGCGAGGCGACCGATGGCGACCTCATCATCAACGACATCATCCGCTCCAATCCGTTCACGGTGACGTTCGACGTTCCGTTCCGCTTGTCTCTCTCGGTGGCCACCAACGCATCGACCGGCGATGGCTGGGCACTGTCCGACTTTTCCGATCCCAGGCTGGCGACATCGGGCGGCTTTCCGGCCGTCACAGGACTCACCGCAGAGGGGTTCATCCTGGATGTCGACGGCGATTGGCAGACCACCAGCGACCTCGCCCCGCTCAGCGGCGGCCAATTCAGTTACAGCATCAGCGCTGTCGTGCCCGAACCCGGCATCCTCGCCCTTCTCGGCCTCGGCCTTGCGGGTCTTGCGGTTTCGCGCCGGCGCAAGCAGTGATCAGCATTCACTCGCGACATCCCCGCTTCGGCGGGGCTTGAAGGAGGTGCGCGCCTGAACCGGGCGCGTGGCCGCCGGGCGGCCCGCGACGACGGGGCTACCGGGTCATGCCGCTTACACGCCGATCAGGATGGCCACGTCGATCGGAGTCCCCGCCGTGTCGTACGCCAGCCGGCCTTCGTCGGCACCGTAGATGACGTAGTGGGCGATGGCGCCGTTGGTGCGGCTGCCCAGGAAGTCGTTCACGTAGGCATCGACGTACGCCGCCACGTCCGGGTTGTCGGTCAGGTAACGGTCGCCGTCGTACTGTTCGAACGCCGGGCCCGCGCTGCGACCTTCCCAGACCCCGTACAGGTTGTAGTGCAGGAACAGGGTCGCGTCGTCGAAGTTCCCCGCCGCCAGGTCGGGCCAGCGATTGGCGTAGTAGTCCGGGTCGAACCACACATTGGGACTCCGGCCCTCCGCTGCTCCCCAGTCGAGATAGTGATCCACGGCGTTCTGCCGATTCAACGCCGGCACCAGATCCGGATATCGCAACAGGTAGTACGACGCGTCGAACAGGAACGACGGCGACTGCGCGAACTGGGGCGCTTCCGAGCGTGGCAGGTTGAAGAGGTCGAAGGTCTGCGTGTCGAACCGCAGCTTCTCGACATCGTGCAGCTGGTCCTGGCCGTCGCGTCCGGCCTGGCGATCGGTGACCGTGGCGGTCCTGGCCGGGCGGTCGATCTCCACGCGGTACTGTCCGATGGGACCGTCGTAGACCCCGGTGTCCACACCCGCATGGCCATCGATGCGGTCGTCGCTGGCAAGACTGATCAGCGTGTCGTCGGCGGCGGTGCCGTCGATTGCATTGATCGCGGCGGCGGTGACGAAGCTCAAGGCCGTGCTGCTCGCGATGCCGGCGTTCTCGTTGCCGGAAATGTCCTTGAACGCCCCGGCATCGATCAGGACGTAGTAGCCGGTGCCGTGCTCGAGCACCTCGGTGGGATCGACCGTCACGATGTTGCCGACCACGGTCACCTGCGGACCGGTGACTTCGATCGTCGCCACCACGACGTCGTCGAGCGTCTTCCTGATCGACAGATACCGACCGCCGACGGCCAGGACATCCTCGTTGAACGTCAGCACGAGGTTGCTGCCGACGCCGACCGCGCTCTCGTTGTCGACGGGCGACGTGGCGGTCAGGATCGGCAAGGTGCTCAGCAGCGACACGTCGTCGTCCTCGGTCCCCCCGCCGTTGTCCGGTGTCGAGTCCGGATCGCTCTCGCCCATGCCGACCACCTCGGCCGAGGCGAACAGACCGGTCAGGTCGTCGACCACGGCCGTGATCGTGAAGGTCCGGCTGATGTCGGGATTCAGGTTGCCCACCGTCCACAGACCCGTGGCCGGATCGAAGCTTCCCTGCACGCCGCTGCCGGATTGCAGCGTCAGACCGGCCGAATGGTCCAGCTTCACGAGCACCGACGAAGCGACGTTGGGACCGCTGTTGGTCACCGTCAGCTCGAAGGTGACGGTGTCGCCGATGCCGGGCACCGTGTCGCTCGCGCTGCCGCTCAGGCTGATGTCGGCCGCCGACACCGACACCGTGCCGACATCGCGCGAACGGGTCAGCGTGTTGTTGCCCAGATCGGGATCGAGTGCAACGCCGCTGACCACCTCGCTGCTGGAGAGGCTCGCGCCGGCGCTGGAGACACGACCCGACACGACCACGTCGACGCTCGCCCCGGCGTCCAGCGCACCGATGTCGATCGTCTGGCGGCTGGTGTTCGCGCTCCACACCTTCTGGTCGCCGCCGACGGTGATGTCGTAGTTGGTCAGCCCGGCCAGGTATTCGTTCAGCTGCACCGCTTCGGCCCGATCCGGACCGCTGTTGCCGATCCTGAGCGTGTAGCTGGCATCGTCTCCCACGAAGGCTCCGCCCGAGCTCGAGACGAGCGCGACGGCGAGGTCCGAGACGGACTGCGTGACCGGCAGCTCGATTCTCGAGTCGTAGAACGTGACCCGTCCATCGTCGGCGTTGTTGCCGATGTCGCGGTCGAACGCCGCACCCGCCACCGTAGTGTAGTGCGCCACGTCGAACCCGCCGACCGGGACCGTGGTCCAGTACGGCAGTTCGAGCGTCAGCGTCAGACGCTCGGTTGCGCCGGCCGCAACCTCGCCGAAGTCCAGGGTGAAGCTGTCCTTCTGGTACAGGTCCGTGCTGTTGTACGTGCCGTCGACGATCTCCAGGTAGCGATAGACGGCATCGTCGTCGGAACCGCGCAGATCGAAGGTCTCGGTGACCACGACACCGTCGGCCGCCCGCGCGCCGCGGTTCTCGACCTCGATGTCGTAGGTGACGCGAATGTAGTAGTCGCCTGCCGCGTCGATGCGCGCATCCTTCAGGGTCGTCGAGACCGCGAGGTCGACGCTGTGGTCGACCGTCACGGGCGTGTCGTAGTAGTCGAACACCGGCGCGCCGTTCTGGGACATCACCGCGGCGTAGACGTAGTAGTCGCCCGGCGTGACCTTGTGCGGATCCCACACGAAGGTCCTGCCGTTGCCGGACGCCAGGTCCGACACGATAGGCGTGCCGTCGAAGCCGCGGTCGTCCGTGTCGTAGAACAGCATCGCCCGGGCCGACGCATCGTCGCTCGAGGCACTGTAGGTGATCTCGACGCCGGAATCGACCACGTTCACACCGTCGACCTGGATCGCATCGTCCGGGATCACCGGCAGGATGGCCGAAGTCGACAGGGTGCCGAGGGTCGCGGCATTGTCGGCGGAGATGCTCCAGTTGCCCCGGGTGACGTAGGACTCGCCCGTTCGGGGGCCGACGGCCACGGCGACCGTCCCGGCGCTGCTCAACTGCGGCACCACGGCCATTCCGTTGGCCGCGAAGTCGGCCTCGTGCACGGTCGACCCGTCGGGACGACCGACCACCAGCGCGGGGTCGAGTCCGGGATCGCCATCCCACTCGAGGAACAGTACGAAATACGGCTGGTCGTCGGTGATCCGGAACGGGCCGGTCACCGGCGCGGCCGCGATCCCGATGGCCGCGCTGTCGAGCGCGCCCGAATCGGACAGCGCCAGCCCGAGCAGGGGCGCGGGTGCGGGTGCGGGCGGCAGGTTGGCCATGCCGATGCGCTCGATCGTGCCGTCGAACTCCACGCGCACGCCGACCACCCAGCCCGCCATCACGGGCAGCACCTCCGGCAGGATGCCCCAGGCGGCGATGTAGTCGTCCGAATAGTTGCCGTTGTTCGTGAAGTTCATCATCGCAGTGCCCGAGCCTAGGCTCACGCCCTGCAGCGGCCCCAGGAGGCTGACTTCCGGCAGGCGGACGTTGGCCGCGCCGTACGAACTGAAGTTGAAGGAGCTGTCGATCTTCACCTGGCCCTGCCCGGAGGCGACGCCGCCGCCCAGGCCTTCGAGATAGACGATCTCGCCGTCTCCCTGCAGGAAGCCTTCCTTCCAGTCGAGGGTGATCCCGCCGGTGATCTTGATGATGCTGTCGCTGATCAGGGCCAGCGTGCCTTCGCCGGAAAGGCTGTCCTCGTTGATCGACGCCTCGAGGTCGGCGCGCGCGATGTACACCTTGCCGATGTCGAAGATCGAATCGCCCTCATCGTCGCCGATCGTGATCTGGGGCCCGTAGGTGAAGCCGACGCCGCCGGTGACCGTTACCGGGTCCGTCGCCGTCGGAGCCACGTTCTCCACCTCGAGCTTCACCTTCTGCAGGTAGACGTCCGGGCGCCCCATCATCAGGTTCAGGTCGTCGACCTCGAAGCCGACCAGGTTGATCGCGAGCGGATCGAGCACGAAGCCCAGGCTGAGGGCGAGTTCCGGCGTGGTCGTGCGCCAGGGGAACTCGATCGAGCCGGTCCCCTTGATCGTGTCCGGATCCTCGGTGGTGTCGATCTCGAGCTGGAATCCGGTGAAGGTGACGACTCTCAGCTTGACCTTGGTCTCCAGTTCGATGCTGCCCTTCAGGTCCGCCTTCCCGTCCTGGATCTGGACGAAGTTCTCGCCCGACAGGTCGACCTCGACCTTGGTGTCGACGCCCCGGATCGGGGCCTCGATGCTGAACTTGCCCTGGTACTTGATCTGGTCCTTCGGACTGTCGTACGAGATCCGGTGGTTCGTGGTCTCGACCTTCAGCAGATCGAGCAGGGTGTACTCGCCGCCGACCGGAAGCACCAGGGTGCCACTCGGACCACCGAAGGCCAGCCCGCCCGCACCCAGCACCAGCACGTCGGTGCGCACCGCATCGCCGTTGATCGCGATGCCGGTGACCTGGTACGGCATCTCGAAGGACGTGTCGAAGCGCACCTGGCCGGGCTTGATCACGAACCCGTCCAGACCGGTGTCCAGGCCGCCGATGCGGTAGATGTCGGTCGCGTTCAGATCAGCCGCTTCGCCGGTCTCGTAGGGCATGGTGAAGCCGCCCTTGAACATCAGGTCGTTGGCGCCTCCGGCCGCGGCATGGACGCTGGCACCGCTCACCTTCAGCTCGTCCCCGCTGAGCTCGACCGTTCCACCTTCGATCCTGAGCAGAACGGCGGTGCCGTCCTTGCGCCCGACCGTCACCGTGCCGTCGGTCAGCACGAAGGTGCCGTCTGCGTCGTCGTCCTCGAACTCGCCGTCGACCGCGGTGATCAGCAGCGGCGACGTGTCCGGCAATCCCGCCTCCTGGCTCTGGACGCTGTACTGCCACGCCGTCCCTTCGTCGGCGGTCGCCACGATGATGTCGACGAAGTTCGCCGTGCCGCGCTTGATCGTGACCGTGTCGGTGCGGTCGTAGCTGACGAAGCCGGTATCGACGATCGTGCTGCCGTCGTAGCGGATGATGAAGCGGTCCGGTATGCCGTAGAAGTCGAAGGAGAAGGTGATTTCGTTGTCCAGCGTGCCCTCGAGGGCCAGCTGCCGCTGGCTGCCTTCGTAGCCGCCGGACTCGCCGGCGGAGGCGAGCTCGACCGACACCGGTGCACCGTCGATCCAGGCCGTGCCCAGGCCTTCACCGCCGTCGGCAGGCGGAGCGCCGGCGCCGCCCAGCACCAGACCGCGGAATGCCGCGCCCTCGTCGCCGGGGGTGTCCGCGTTCCCGGTCAGTGCATCGAGGTGGTGGCCGATCTCCTCGATCAACAGGTCGGCGAGGACGCCGGGCTCGAGTGCCTCCAGCGCGAGCGCACGCGCCGACAGCAGGATGGTGTGCGTACCGGCATGGTAGGCGGCAAGCCCGTCGGGAAGTTCAGATGCCGTTGCCAGCCGGATCGCCGGCCAGTCGTAGCCGGCGGCCAGCTCGCGGATCCGCTCCGAGATCGCGCCGACGTCGGCCGCCGCAAAAACGGATGCCAGCCCCGCCAGCAGCGTGCCGGACGCGGCGCGCGCGTCGACGAAGTCCCGCAGACGCACGGCAGCCTGCGCCTGCGCGGGCGCGATCGAGTCGCTGCCGACCTCATTGGCAGCCCCGGAGGGCGAGGACAGGTTGTCCGTCGTCCCTGCGGGATCCGGACGTTCGGCATCGAGGATGCTCATCGGCATGCACCTTGAAGGATGGTTCGGGATTGGACATACTCCCCGGTGCAATCATAGGCATAGCCGCAAAGCCCGACAAATCGACTCACGGTCCTCGACGTTCGTCGCCCCTCATTTCCGAGTCGGCACGCGCGATTGACATTGCGCACAGCGCCACGATCGCCACCGCGCTTAGACTGGTTTTAGAGACCAGCCTCGGTTCTTCGCGCGCCACGCGGCGACCGGGCTGGCCGGAATGATCCCCTTTGCGGGTGCCCGCGCAGAACTCCATGACAAGAACAGCCGCCAGCCCGACTCCCGGTCATCGATCGACTTCCGCACGCCTTGCCGGCATCCTCCTGAGCGGCGCGCTTGCAGCCTGCGGTGGCGCCGACTCCGGCACGGATGCGAGCGCCAGTGCGCTCGGCGGCGTCGCCGCCCGAGGCGCCGGTTACCACGACCTGATCGAGGACCGGCGCCTGCTGCGGCGACCCATGATCGATCTCGCGGCCGGCGGCATCGCGACGACGCCCTGGGGCGCGGAGATCGCCGTTCTGCCGGGCACCGGTCAGGGCGAGGTGCTGTTCACCGGCACTGCCACCGGCAGCCCGGGGCGCACCGAGGCCGATGGCGTCGTGGTCTCCGCCGAGCACGAGCTGACGGCGCACGGGTTCACGCCGGGCGGCACGGTCGTCCCGTTTCTCGTCACGCTGCCGATCGACACCGGCCTGCTGTCGGCCAAGGTGAGGCCGACCGCTTTCGTCGCCCAGACCTACGATGAAGTGAAGGGCGCCTGGGTCTCGGTCAAGGGTCTGCCGATCTACGATCCGGCAAGGAAGAGCGTCACCTTCCAGGCGGGGCACCTGTCGAAGTGGCGCGTGATCCAGCTCGTGGACCTGACCGACGAGACCGACAAGTTCCAGTTCCAGACCGATCACTTCTCCATCCAGTACACGATCGGCACCTCCTTTGGGCAGGTGTCGAACCTGTTCCCGGTGGACGATGCGACCTGGCACGCTCGCGGCGGCAAGGTGGGCGCCGATGCGCAGGTGCCGGACTACATCGAGGAACTGGCGCGGAATCTCGAAGACGCCCGAACTGCCTATCTGAAGCTGCAAGGGTCGGACGGCACCAGCCTGTACGGCGTACCCTGGCATCCGAACACGCGCATGGACGTCGAGGTCACGCACATCGCCGACGGCGCCGGCGACTCCCGACTCGGCGGCCCGATCCGCATCAAGGCCAGGCTCGAGACGCCCGCCGAACTGCGCGTCACCGCTGCGCACGAGCTTGCGCACGTGATGCAGGACCAGCACTACACCCTCGTCGGCGCCGCGATGAACCGCTGGTTCGTGGAGGCTTCGGCCACCCTGTTCAGCCTGCGGTTCGCAGCGCTGCCGCGCGAGAGCCGGGTCACCTATTTGGCCCGCGAGGCCTCGGACTACCTGAAGGCTTCGCTCGACGCGCCGCTGGAAGGCAGCTTCTACGCCGCGGCCGACTTCCTCGACTGGCTGGAGGGCAAGACCGGCAAGAAGCTGGTGGCCGACGTGATGCTGCTGGACCAGACCTGGGACCTGACGGCGCTGTCGGGTCTGGTTCGCGGCAACACGACGACGCTCGGCAAGTACTTCACCGAGTACCTGCTCGGCGCAGTCGTGGGCACCCATGACTACAAGGCCTTGCACCTCTGGACGCAACGCAAGCTGACGCCTGCGGCGCCGGCATGGCGCCACGAGTTCAAGCAGTACCATCTGTCGGGCCAGGCGCTCGAGATCCGCGCCGACGTCCCCGTCGACGGCATGCTGGTCGCCACCTCCGGGCGCCAGTATCCGTATCCGAAGCTCCAGTCGCACTCGTACCTGGGCACGGCCATCCGCGGCGACGTGACGCAGACCCTCGAGGCGGACACCGCGCCCGGCAAACCCGTGGTCGTCAAGCACTTCGGCAAAGCCGGCACGCCGGGCGTGGAGGCCTCGATCGTCCAGCAGGTGATCATCAATCCGAACGAAAGCGACGAGACGGTCTGGGAGAACTTCATCTTCGACTACTACGTGCTCGAACCGCCGCAACTGGCGGGTACGCCGACGGCGGGTCAGGTCCAATGGAGCCACAACGCGGCCACGGTCAACGCGCTGCTGAAGGACGCGACGATCACCGGGTTCAACGTGTACCAGGACAGGGTCAAGCTGAACGGCACGCCGTTGTCCGCCGCCACACGCATCTTCAGCGATTTGCGCATCTATCCGTCGGGCGACGTACAGGTCACGGTCGTGGACCGCTACGGCAACGAGTGGCCCGAGGTGGCGCCTGCCGGTGCCACGCCGTTCGCACGCGTGCGCGACGTCTGTGCCTCGTTCTCGTACACCGCCATCACCGCTCTTTCGCGGGTTCAGCAGGGTCCGTTCAGCACGGTCCAGTGCATCGCGCCGACCGGCACGGACGTACTGAACTGGGCGGGGAACATGTTCGAGATCCGCACCGGCGACATCTACATCTCCGGGGTGTACGACCCGGTCGGACCGAGGCTCACCAGCATGCGTGCACGGCGCCCGCACAGCGGCGCGTACAAGCGGCCGCCTCCGTTGTTCGAGCTGGCGATGGTCAACGCGGCCTTGGATCCGTCGGCCGACCCCCTCGTCCGGTTCAGGGTCTCGGGCGCGACGAACCCGGGCTTCTACACGATCAACTGGCAGCCCGAAGACGACTGCAGCGGCGGCTTCTGCGAAGCGCGATCCGTCCTCGCGATCGATCCCGCCAGCGTGACCGTCTCGATCACGCTGTACCGCGAATGAAGCGTTCCAGTTCCGGACACCGTACGCCAACATGCCGACCGACCTGACGATTCCCATCGAAGACCGTTGGATCTATGCCTTGCTCGGCGACTACCACTGGGTCGGCGAGACCGAGCCGGGCGTCACTGGGATCACCTACAGCTTTCCCGACGTCGGAAGCGTGTGGTCCGGGACGGATGCGAACTACGGGCCGGGCGGCACACAGGAGCCGCTGAGCGGTTTCACCCCGCTTGGCACGGCCGAGCGCGATGCGGTGCGCGCAGCGCTGCAACTGTTCGAGCACGTCGCGGCCGTGCGCTTCGTGGAAGTGGCGGACGACGGCGACGGGTCGGGGTCGCTGCGCTTCGGCTGGACCGCCTTCGACACGCAGGAACAGTCGCGAACCTACGCGGTCGGCCCGGGCGAGAAGGCCGGCGACGTGTGGCTCAACAGCCGGGCTCCCTGGGACGGATACGTTCCGGGTGCCTATGGCTGGTCCACCCTGTTGCACGAGATCGGCCATGCCGTCGGTCTCAAGCATCCGGACGAGGGCGCCGACACGCTGTCGCTGGACGAGGACAGCTACGGCGTGTCGGTGATGAGCTACACGGCCTACGCCGGCGCACCAGGGTCATGGGTCGACTTCGAGCCCGCCACCCTGATGCTGTACGACATCCTGGCGCTCCAGTGGATCTACGGCGCCAACATGCACCACCGCACAGGCGACGACACCTATGTGTTCGCCGAAGGCCAGCGCTGCTTCGAGACAATCTGGGATGCAGGCGGCAGCGACACGATCGTCTGGCAGGCCGCCTCGCAGGGCGCCCGCATCGACCTGAACGCCGGCGCGTTCAGCGAGCTGGGCGAGCCTCTGCGCTACTGGAGCGAGGACTTCGAGTCGTCGTGGACCGACCCGGCCACCGTGACGATCGCCTACGGCGCCTGGATCGAGCGCGCGGTGGGCGGCGGCGGCAGCGATCGCCTGATCGGGAATCGGCTCGACAACGTCCTGAGCGGCCTCGACGGCACGGACGTCCTGGTGGGCGGCAGCGGCAACGACCTCCTCGATGGCGGCGCGGGCGCAGATCTCGCGATCTTCGGCGGACCGGCAAGCCGCTATGTAGTCGCCATCGATCGCGCCACCCGCGGCGCCACCGTCACCGACACGATCGATACCGCCCTCGCCGACCACGAAGGCTCCGACTCCCTGATCCAGGTGGAGCAGGTGCAGTTCGCCGGGCAGATCTTCACCCTGTTCAATCCCGCACGTGCCTTCACCCCGCAGTTCGCTCAGTCGCGGACGTTCCTCTTCGATCCGGCCTTCTACCTGCTGAGCAATCCGTCGCTGGTGCCCGGTCTGACGCTGGACACGGCAGCGGCACACTACCTCGAGAACGGGGCGGCCCAGGGGCTCGTCCCGAACGCGTGGTTCGATGCCGCCTACTACGAGAATCGATGGGATGACCTGAAGGGCATGCACCTGGACGCGGCCACCCTCTTCCTGCACTACAACCTCTACGGTGTGTGGGAAGGCCGCAGCGCAGGTCCGCGCTTCGATCGCTACGACGGCCAGCGCTACCTGACCGACAACCCCGACGTTGCGGCCTACGTCGACGGACACGTTGCAGACTTCCTCGGCAGCCGCACCAACGGCGCGATCGCACACTACGTGATCTACGGTGCGGACGAGGGGCGGGTGGCGTTCGACCTGTCCGGTCAGGCGATCCCATCGACAGTCGTGATCGGATCGCCTTGAGGGGCGCGAGGGCGGCGCATGAGCCTCGACGCAGTGGGTCGGTCTTGCATCGGCACTGACAAGTCGCAGCCGGCACGGCTGCGAACCTACCGTGCCCGCGGACGATCACGACTGCGATGGACGTCCGGAAACATATCCATCCGCGGCATCGGCAAAGGCTCGAGCCGGTCGAGTTCGGTGAGATGCGCGCGCCATGCGCGCAACATCGATTCTCTGCCCTCCTGGCCCGCATAGGGCGTTGCGAAGGCAGCGAAAGGGGGCAATACGGTCATGCCTGTCAGGGCGAGCACGCCCCGGTGAACAGGCGCGAGCACATCGAGAAGTTCTCCGTTGAGCGAATTGGCGCCGAACGCCCCCTCGGGCGCGCCGGTGGTCACGCAGAGCATCGCGCGCTTGCCACGCAGCTTTCCGGTCTCGAACGTCGCCGTCCTCCCGTAGACGCCGCCGGAGACGAATACCCGATCGATCCAACCTTTCAGGATGGCAGGCAGTCCGAACCACCAGAGCGGGAAATGCAGCAGCAGCAGGTCGGCGGCAAGCAGCTTGTCCAGTTCGGTGCGAACGTCGTTGGCGAGGCCATCATGTTCCAGCGCATGTCGCTGTTCGAGCGAAACGTTGAGGTAATGCGGGTTCTGGACCGTGGTGAAGTCCGAGCGGCTCACGACGGGGTCGAAATTCATCGCATGGAGGTCGGATTCCAGGACAGTCCAGCCGGCGCCAGCGAGCACCTCGCGTGACGTGTCACGCAACGCGGCATTGAAGGAGCGCGGTTCAGGATGGGCGAAGACGATCAGAGCTTGCATGGCTTGAATCCCGGTCAATTCGTCCTCGATGCGCACTCGGACCGCATCACGCCCAATCGGGCCCGATTCCTGCCGATCACTTGAACGGGATCAGCCAGTTGATCTCGAAGCGCGTATTCGTCGTCCTCTCCTTGCCAAACAGCATCTCGTCGTAGGCCCAGCCGTACCGCAGGCGAGCGGTGAACCCGTCGAAGATCGAGCCCTTCTCGCTGTAGCGCCAGGCCATGCCGACGTTGTACTCGTACGCGTCGGGAAGCGCGGACCTGTTCGCCGGATCGACCGCCCCGCTGCCGTCGGTGTAGTCCAGGAAGGTGCTCAGACCGTTCGCGAGCTGGTCGGCGCTGACCGACGCGCCGATCTGCCAGGCATCCTCTCCGGCACGGATGAAGCTCTTGATCAGCTGCTGCGTGTAGATCGGGCCGCTGGTGTACGGGTTGCGCAGCTGCTGGCCCTTGCCCGTGGTCGAGTACGCTCCGTAGAGCGTGAGCCACTTCCAGCCGTACTCGCCGTACGCGGCCCAGTTCCAGGTCGAGAAGTCCGACCCGGTGAGCAGGTTCGAACCCACCGCGCGCTGGTCGGTGTACTGGGTACCGGCACGGAAGTAGCTCTCCTTCGAGAGCCGGTTCACGTGGTCGAGGTCGAGCCAGGCGATGCCGATCACGTCGGGGACCTGGTGATACCAGCCCTGCACCCAGGTGTCCCTGATCGGCTGCCACTGTAGGCCGCCCATCCACATCCCGGAGTCCGACGACCGCGCGCCGGCCTGCGCGCCCATGCTGATGAACGACGTGTCGTTGCGCGGCTTCACGTTCCAGAGGTAGCCGGCCCAGTAGCGCAGCGACTCGTCGATCGGTCCGTTGACGATCGCCGCTTCGTAGGTGAGCGGCGACAGCCGATTGTCCTGCCGCCCGACGTAGGTGCCGTCGGAGCGGTTGCCTCGCACGCCGCTGGCCCGCGGCGCCGACATGTTCACCTCCTGCCGGTAGAGCGTCACGTGCTGGCCGGCGTAGCGCATCCGCGCGTAGGCTTCGCCGATCACCCCATAGCCTTTCTGCCAGGGCTCGAGCAGCGTCGTGCCATCCTTGTCGTCCGGCGCGTACAGCGGCATGGAGAAGTAACCCGTCAGGCCGAGCTGGAGGAAGTCGCGCCAGTAGCCGGTGCGTCCGTACAGCCAGCCGCCGATCGCCCAGGCCTCGTTCGTGGAGCGGTCAGGGTTGTCCCTGTCGAAGTAGTAGGTGCGGAAGTGGTAGCCCGCCTCGGCGTCGTCGACGAACGGATCGCCGGTCCTGGCCTGCTGGGCAAGCGCCACGCCCGACAGGGCGAGTGCCGCAGCGGCGAGGATCGCCGGGTATCGGCGAGCGCTTGCGCCCACCGTGTTCGTCTTCATGTTGCCTCCGTTCGAACGCAGATACTTGCATCTTGCCCTCGTCGCCGAGCCGCGGCGAATCCTGGAGCAGGAGAAGCGAGCGCAACCGTCGCCGGCACCAGCGCCAGCCCCAGCGCGTCAGGACGGCGGGTCGGCGGCCCCCTCCGATGTCCGCCCCCTGCGGGAGCCGTACTTGTGCGAATAGGCCCAGGTGAACTCCGCGCCAAACAAGAATATCTGGGCCGAGTAGTAGACCCACAACAGCACGACGATCAGGGAGGCCGCGGCGCCGAATCCGGACGAGATGTCGCTCCTGCCGATGTAGGCGCCGATCAGGAACTTGCCGGCGATGAACATCAGCGAAGTGACGGCGGCTCCCACCCACACGTCTCTCCAGTGGATGCCTACCCGCGGCATGGTCTTGTAGATCATGGCAAAGACCGCGGTGGCCAGCATGACGCCCAGGCCGACCTCGATGGCGTTTGCGACCGTTGCCCAGCCCCGGGCCAGGGGATCCAGCCACCGGGCGACCGCACTCAGGCCGGCGCTCACCGCCAGCGAGACGATCAGCAGGAAGGCAAAGCCGAGGATCATCCCGAAGGACAACACGCGCGCGCGCAGCAGACGCCACAGCCCCGCGCTCTTTGGCCGCACAGGCGCGCGCCAGATCCGATCGAGCGCATCCTGCAGTTCGGCGAATACCGATGTCGCGCCGATGAAAAGAACGATCAGCCCAAAGATCGGCGCGATCGCGCTCCGTGCAGAACTGTCCGCGGCGCTCTCGAGAAGGCCCTGCACCGCCGTCGCCCCGGGCGACCCGAGCAGACCCTGGAGCTGGGTGAAGATCTCGCGATGAACCGCATCCCTGCCGAACACCAGGCCGGCGATCGAGGTCACGATCAGCAGCAGCGGCGCGATCGAGAAGATCGTGTAGAAGGCCAACGCCGCCCCCATGCTCTGAGCGTAGTCATCGACCCAGTTCACTGCGGCGGCCTTGAACAGATCCGAGATGTTCTTGGCAATCATGATGACGTCGCAGGATTCGCAGTGGGGATCGACGAGCCACATCGCTCGAGCGCTGCGCCGACGTCGCAGATGGCCACAGTGATCGTCGCCACCGCGACGGCGGCGGGACCGTGCCTATAATGCACGCCTGCCGAAAGAGCCGCAACCTGGCAGCCCGCGCGGCGATCTTGGTCTGCTCGCAGGCTGTGTTGTCGATAGAGACCCATGCCATGAAGTCCAAGGCCGTCCGATTGTTGAAGTGGGGTGCCGTGCTGCTGGCCGTCGCCTTGGCGACCTTGCTGGCCGTGCGCGCCTACGATTCACAACGCGGCCCGCCGCTCGAGCTCTGGCACACCTTCGTCCCCCACGAATTGTCGGCGCAGGAGATCGACCAGTCGGACTGGTCCCGATACGTGGCGGCCGAGGACAAGGCCTTCGCCCAAGTGCGAGCCGAGGTGACCGAGCGCCTGGAGCCGCAAGCACGGCATGCCGGCAGCCGCTACTTCGCCGACAGCCCGGTCTATCCGGGCAAATTCGCGCGCGACTGGAATCGTTCCTACGTCATGCAGCCCGATCGTGCACCGGTCGGTGTGGTGGTGCTGCTGCACGGCCTGACGGATTCGCCCTACAGTCTGCGCCACATCGCGCAGCGCTACCTGGAATCCGGATATGTGGCGGTGGCGATCCGCATGCCCGGCCACGGTACGGTTCCGGGGGGCCTGGCCGACGTGCAGTGGGAACAATGGACCGCGGCGACCCGCTTGGCGGTCAGGGAGGCGCGCCGACTTGCCGGGCCTTCGGTGCCCCTGCATCTGATCGGGTTCTCCAACGGCGGTGCGCTGGCGATGAAGTACGCGCTGGAAGCCGCGTCCGACAAGTCGCTCGCGCGACCCGACAGGATCGTCCTGATCGCGCCGATGATCGGCATCACGAGCCTGGCCCGGTTCGCTGGCGTGATGGGTTGGCCTGCCGTCTTTCCGGCCTTCGCGAAAGCGGCCTGGCTGGGCGTCGTGCCGGAGTTCAATCCGTTCAAGTTCAACTCGTTCCCGGTCAACGGTGCGCGCCAGAGCTCGCTGGTGGCGCGCGCGCTGCAGCGGGACATATCCCGAAATGCCAGCCAGGGTCGGCTGGGCGAACTGGCGCCTGTGCTCACGTTTCAGTCGGTGGTGGACTTCACCGTCAGCACGCGCGCAGTCGTCGACGCTCTCTATGCGAACCTGCCTTCGAACGGCAGTGAACTCGTGCTCTTCGACATCAACCGAAATACCAAGTTCGGCCCGCTGCTGCCGATCAATGCCGAAACGGTGCTGGCGCGACTCCTGCCCGATGCACCACGAACGTTCAGAACGACCGTCATCTCCAACGCCAACCCCGACAGCGCCGAAGTCGTCGAACGTGTCACCGAGGCCGGATCGACCGCCGAGCAGATCCGTCCCCTGGGCTTGACGTACCCCAGGGAGGTGTTCTCGCTCTCGCACCTGGCGCTGTCGTTTCCGATGAACGATTCGCTCTATGGGATGACGCCGGACTCGCCGCCCGAGTACGGCGTTCACCTTGGCGCCATGGCGACGCGGGGTGAACGGGGCATCCTGATCGTCAGCCTGGATTCGCTATCCCGGATGTCGTCGAACCCCTTCTTTCCCTACGTGCTCGATCGGATCGAAGATGGCATCGGCAGGGGTGACAGGGCCGCGCCTAGGAACTAGAGACTCCCATCATTCGACACCAGGACAATCATGAAGCTGCACCTGAATCTGATGCTCGCCGCGGCGCTCGCCGCCGCCATGCCCGTCGTGGCGGCCGAGACGGCGACCGTCACGAGCTCCGTCAACGTGCGCTCCGGTCCAGGTCGCTCGTTGCCGACAGTCACGTGGCTCCTGACCGGAACGCGGGTGACCGTGGTCGGATGCGTGCCGAACTGGCGCTGGTGCGATGTCATCGCCGGTCGCGACCGCGGTTGGGTGTATTCGAGCTACCTGTCGCTTCCATTCCAGGGAAGTGCGATCGTCATCGCCAAGGGCGGCCCAAGCCTCGGCTTGCCGGCGATCGACTTCGATCTGAGCCCCTACTGGGACGAGCATTACCAGCGCAAGGTGTTCTTCGGACAGAAGGCCAGTTGGCAGACGCGCTGGGACCGGCGGCGACCCGAGCCCGAGTGGCGCGAGCCTGCGCCTCGCAACTCGTAGCTGACCGTCCTGTGCTTCCGATGACGGCACCGCGCCGGCCATCAACTGGAACAGGCGGCTCGAAGTCGCCTCAGCGTCTCGTTGCTCCTGGGCAGGTTGGCCGGGTTCTCGCCGGGAAGGTAGCGCTCGCCATCGGGCATGACCTTGCTGCCCGAGGGCGGGAAACCGCGCACCGCGACGACCGCCGGAACCAGTCTGGAGGCATCGACTGAACCGTTGTCGATGTCGCGCTGACAGACCAGGAGCACGCCGCCGCCGGCAGTCACCCGGTCGCGTAAGGCCACGACCGAGCCGGGTGCGGTCGTCGTGAGCGCACCGGTGTACGGCGAAAGCGCGAGCACGAAGAAGCGCGCGTTCCGGGGGTTCTGTGCGAGACCGTGTTCGGCCGCCTGCTGGAAGCTGACCCCGCGCTCTGCAATGTAGAGGCCGCCTTCAACCTGTGCGCGCGCGGCTGGTGCTGGTAACAGTCCACACGCGAACAAGGCCGCGGCGGCCAGTCCCCGGCGGAACCTCGTCTCGATCGAAATCGGGCGGTTCATGTCACTCCTCTTCTGGCGCGATGCGCCGGGCAGCCCTGACGTCGGGGAACGACGGATGCGGCAGCACGTACTTCGGTCGGCCCTCTGCGCCGCCAGTGTAGTCGACGGCATCTGCCGGATGTATTCACGCTGCCGATGTCGATCCTGATTCTGCTGATCTACGTGCTGGGCATGCTCACCGGCGGCTTCGTGCCGGCGTTGTGGATCTCCAGCCATTCCTTGTCGATGTCGGGCAGCTCCTTGTCTCCGATCGCCGCCTCGAAGGCCGCAAGGCGCTTGTGGATGGAGAGGAGTTCGACGATCGTCGGCCAGGAATTCACCAGGTACTGGAACGCGTTGGAGACCTGGTTGAAGGCGGTGAGGATCTGCTGCAGCAGGCCGAACGTGAAACCGATGGCGGCTCCGGCGACGATGGTCGGGATCAGCAGGAGGTAGACGAAGATGTTGTCCGCCTGCAGGTACATCGCGCGGAAGACGTTGAAGTACATGTAGTGGAAGTAGAGCCGGAAGTAGTTCTCCCGGACACGGCCGAAGAGTTCGCGCACGGTGAGCGGCTGTGCGCGATCGGCGCGATCCTCGCCGTAGACGAGCTCCTTCCTGTAGGCGGCCTCGACCCGCTGGTTCCTGAACTCGAGCCCCGGCAGCTTGATGCCGACCAGGGCCAGGATGCCGGTACCGAACACCGACCAGGCCAGGGCCGCGACGAAGAGCGGCGCCGGGATGGCGCCGACAACGGGCAGTTCGGTGACGTACTTCGAGAGCGCCCAGAGGACGGGGAGGAACGCGATCAGGGTCATCACCGCATCGACCGCCGAGACGCCGAGGCCTTCCATGACGCCGGCGAAGCGCATGGTGTCCTCCTGGACGCGCTGTGAGGCGCCCTCGATGTGCCGCAGGCGATTCCAGCGGGCAATGTAGTAGTCGTTCATCGCGGTTCGCCAGCGGAAGATCCAGTGGCTGACGAAGAACCGGGTGAGGACGAAGACGAAGATGGCGACGAAGGCGATCTGCGCGAAGTGCAGAAGCAGGCCGACGAGATGGGCCTGGGTGACGGTCGAGTTGGCGCCCAGCGCTTCCTGCACGGTGTCGAAGAACGGCCGGCGCCAGTTGTTGATGGCGACGGAGATCTGCACGCCGAAGTAGGTGACGAAGAGGATCAGCGCCGAGCCGAGGATCGACCAGCGCTGCCAGGGGTGCGGGGCGGCGAGAAACCAGACGGCAGCGAAGAGCGCCACTGCAACGCCGTAGTAGACGTAGAACCAGAGGAACTCGGGCGTGACGAAGTGGCCGAGGCCGATGACTGGTGCGGCATCGGCCGGCGATACGCCGAGCCCGACGAGCGCCCCCCAGCCATTGCCGCCGGCATACCAGATCGCGGTTGCGATCACCGACCAGGCGAGCACCGAGGCGAAGAACAGGCGCGGGTTGGGGAAGAAAGACCGGAACATCTGGGCACCTCTTTCGGGCTGCGCAGGACCGTGCGCAGGCACGGTCCTGCGTTCGCAGTTCAGCCCAGCGGCACGGGCACGAAGATCCGGCTGCCCTGGCGCTGCACCAGCAGCGCAACGCTCTTGGGCTGGCTCTTCAGCACGTCACGGATCTGCTCGATCGAGCTCACCGGCTTGCCGTTGATGGCCAGCAGCACGTCGCCCGCTTCGATGCCGGCGCGCTCGGCCGCGCCGCTCACCTGCTCGACCACAAGGCCGCCTTGCAGCCCGGCCTGCTGCCCCTCCTGAGGCTGCAGCGGGCGCAGCGCCAGTCCCAGGCGCGGGCCCTGCGCGGCACTGCCTTGATCGGCCACCGCCTCGTCGGCCGGCGTCGTGCCGCCGAGCCTGGCTTCGAGCTCGATCGCCTTGTGCTCGCGCCACACGCCGAGCCTGACCTTCTCGCCTGGCGCGGACAAGCCGATCACGCTGCTCAACGCGCCCGAGCGCGTCAGCGCCTCGCCATCGACGTGGGTGATGACGTCGCCCGCCTTCAGGCCGGCGGCGGCGGCGGCGCTGCCCGGCGCCACCTGCGACACCAGCGCCCCGTCGGGTCGCTTCAGGCCAAAGGACTCGGCCAGCGGGGCGGTCAGGTCCTGCACCATCACGCCCAGGCGGCCGTGGGAGGCCTTTCCGGTAGCGACGATCTGGTCCTTGACCTTCAGTGCCACATCGATCGGGATAGCGAAGGCCAGGCCCTGGTAGCCGCCGGTGTGCGAGTAGATCTGGGCGTTGATGCCCACCACCTCACCGTTGCCGCTGAACAGCGGGCCGCCGGAGTTGCCGGGGTTGACGGCCGCGTCGGTCTGGATAAATGGCACCACCGCATCGCCGGGCAGCGAGCGGCCCTTGGCGCTGACGATGCCCTGCGTGGCCGTCTGCTCGAAGCCGAACGGCGCACCGATGGCCAGCACCGGGTCGCCGACGCGCAGGTCCTTCGGGTTGCCCAGGCGCACGGTCGGCAGGTTCTTCGCATCGATGCGCAGCACGGCGACGTCGGTCACCGGGTCGCTGCCGAGCACCTTGGCCGGATACTCGCTGCGGTCGCTGAGCTTGACCGTCACCTCCCTGGCGCCGCGCACCACGTGCGCGTTGGTCAGGATCAGGCCGTCGGCGCTGATGATGAAGCCCGAACCCTGGCCGCGCCCGCCGCCCTGCTCCTCTGCGCCGGCCTTGTCCGTGCCGGCGACGGTGATGCCAACCACGGCCGGGCCGTACTGTTCGAAGATGGCGCGGTAGCCGGGCATCTGGCCCGAAGCGGGAGAGGTCATCGGGACGGCCGGCGGCGCGGTGTTGGCAAAAGCCGCCTGGACATTGGCGGCTTCGACCGCGGTGGCCGGAGCCGGCCGGGCGTCGGTCTTCGTCGTCCATCCGGGGTTCAGGGTGAACGCGCCGGCCGTGCCCAGCGCGAGCACGCCGCCGGCGATCAGCGCGGTGGTCAGGGGTTTGGTCTTCATGGCAGTCCTTCTTCCTCGAATCGCGGAACATTCCGCATGCCGGGGACTGTAGGGCCGCGTCGTTAGCGTCCGATTAACCGTGGATTAGGCCAGGGTTAAGCCCGGCATAGCCGCCGTCCAGAGGCCGAACAGGGGCTGACGCTGGTGCGGCGCTTGCACGCGCGGGCCGGCCCGGGCGTC
The DNA here is from genome assembly GCA_963849015.1 of uncultured beta proteobacterium. GTDB lineage: Bacteria > Pseudomonadota > Gammaproteobacteria > Burkholderiales > Burkholderiaceae_E > Quisquiliibacterium. The sequence goes on along the minus strand of CAWKFK010000006.1, from coordinate 448,730 downwards.
GCGATCGACGCTCATTTCGCCAGCGGCATGCGCAGGCTCACGCGCAGCCCCCCCAGCGGCGAATCGTCGAGCCACAGCGTCGCGCCATGGCGCTGCGCGACGCTGCGCACGATGGCCAGACCCAGGCCAGTGCCGCCTTCGTCGCCGGAATCCCGGCGGTAGAAGCGGTCGAACACCCGCTCGCGGTCGGCCGGCGGTATGCCGGGGCCGGCATCGTCCACCTGCAGCGTCGCCGCGTCGTCATCGGCCGCGACACGCAGTTCCACGCGCGCGCCGGGCGGCGAATAGCGCACTGCGTTGTCCGCGAGGTTGCGCACCAGCGCGGACAACGCGGCACGCTCGCCCAGCACCCACACCGGCGCATCGGCGAGCAGCTCGAATGCGGTGCCGTGCGCCAGGGCGAGCGGCACGGTGTCGGCCACCGCCTCGCGCACCAGTTCGCTCAGGTCCAGCGGCTGCAACACTGCGGCCGCCGCGCCGGGCTCGGCGCGCGCCAGGGTCAGCAACTGTTCCACCAGGCGCGCGGCGCGGTCGATGCCGGCGGCCAGCGTGTCGATCGCGGCAAGGCGTTGCTCGGAGCTGTCGGCACGCCTGAGCAACTGCAGTTGCAGCTTCAGCGCCGTCAGCGGCGAGCGCAGCTCGTGCGCCGCGTCGGCGACGAAGGCGCGCTGCGTGTTCAGCGACTGGCCCAGCCGCTGCAGCAGTGCGTTCAGCGCACTGACCAGCGGCGCCACTTCGTCGGGCAGCCCAGCCGCGGGCAGCGGCTCGAGCGACTGTTCGTCACGCCGGCGCACGTCCGCCGCCACGCGCTGCAGCGGGCGCAGCGCCAGCGCCGTCAGCCACCACGCCGCCGCCGCCATGAACGGCGCGATCAGCAGCAGCGGCAGCACGCTGGCCCAGGCGGCATCCGCCGCCAGCTTGCGGCGGATCGCCAGCGGCTGCGCCACCTGGATGACCCGCGACGGCGTGGCCACGCTGAAGCTGCGCCACACCTGGCCCTGCACGCCGACGTCGGCATAACCGAGCTGCGCGCGCAGCGGCAGCGCCGCATGCCGGCGCGAGGCGTAGATCGCGCGGCCGTCGGCGCTCCACACCTGCACGACGAAGTCGAGCTGTTCGTCGACCAGCGCGCTGGCCTGCGCCGGGGCCACCTCGCCCTGGTCGCGCAGCGACAGCGCCATCTGGCGCAGCTGGTAGTCGAACAAGGCCTCTGTCTCGGCGCGCACGTTGCGATAGGTGAAGCCGCCGACCAGCAGCGCCGCCGCCGCCAGCAGGCCCATCACCGCCGCCAGCCAGCGCGTGCGGATCGAATTCATGCCGCGTTCTCCGGCGCCAGGAAGTAACCCACGCCGCGCATGCTGCGAATGAAGTCGCTGCCCAGTTTGCGGCGCAGCTGGTGCACGTAGACCGACACCGCGTTGCTCTCGATCTCCTCGCCCCAGCCGTACAGCCGGTCCTCGATCTGCGCACGCGACAGCACCGCGCCGGGGCGCTGCATCAGCAGTTCGAGCACCGCGTACTCGCGCGCCGACAGCAGCACCGGCTGGCCGTCGCGCGTGACCTGGCGCGTGGCCGGATCGAGGCTGATGCCACCATGCGTCAGCTGCGGCATCGCTCGGCCGACCCGGCGGCGCAGCACGGCGCGGATGCGCGCGCCCAGCTCGTCCAGCTCGAAGGGCTTGACGATGTAGTCGTCGGCGCCCGCATCGAGGCCGGCGACCCGGTCGCCAGGTCCGTCGCGCGCGGTGAGCACGATCACCGGCGTGGCGTCACCGCGCGCGCGCAAGCCGCGCATCACGTCCATGCCGCTGCCGCGCGGCAGGCCCAGGTCGAGCAACAGCAGGTCGAAGCGCTCGCTGGCCAGCGTGGTCTGCGCCGCCTCGGCGTCGCGCACCCAGTCGACCGCATGGCCTTCCATGCGCAGCGCGGCACGCAGGCTTTCGCCGATCATCCGGTCGTCTTCCACCAGCAGGAAGCGCATCGTCGAGGTCCTCCTCCGCGAAGCATAGCGTGCCCGATGGCATGGCCCTGGCACGCCTGCCCGTGCTCGGCCTGCGCAGCAGCCGGGTCGGCGCGCCGAGCTCGGGCGTGCCACAATCCCGACCCGCGTTATGCGAACCTGGGAGACAGGCCGCCCGACGCGTCACTGCAACCCTAAGGAGATGTCGATGGACAAGCGAACGTTTCTGCTGGCCGGCGCATCAGCCGCCGCCGGCAGCATTCTGGCGGGCTGCACGACGACGAGCGGCGCTCCGAGCGACCCCGCGGCGCGGCGCGCGAGCATCAACAGCGGCGTCGATCGGGCGCTGAGCGACCTTTACAGGCAGGTGCAAGGCTCCAATGAACTGGTCAGCAGGGCCCGTGGCGTGCTCGTATTCCCGAGCTTCGTCCAGGCCGGCTTCATCGTCGGTGGCGGCAGCGGCGAGGGGGCGTTGCGCGAGGGCGGCGCGACCACGGGCTTCTACCGCATGACGACCGCGTCGGTCGGCTGGCTTGCCGGCGCCCAGTCGGTTGCCATCGTCTACCTGTTCAACACCACCGACGCGCTGGCCAAATTCAAGGCCAGCCGTGGTTGGCAGGCTGGCGTCGACGCCAGCGTGTCCGTCCTGAACGTGGGTGCCTCTGCGCGCGTCGACACCGCCACCGCGTCGCAGGCCGTGAACGCGTTCGTGATGACCAACTCCGGCCTGATGGCCAACGTGAGCCTCGACGGCTCGCGCATCACCCGGCTGGACATCTGACAAGCCGTGAGCGCCACGGGGGAATGAACGCAGGCCGTCCAACGGCGCGAAGGAACTCGCGCCTGACCCGTCGATGACAGCGCAGCCGCTTCGTGCATCGCTTACGCCGCACGTTTGCGCGCCGGGCCGCTCGCCCTTGCGCGGTCGATCGCGTCGGCATCGGTGGTGGACGGGCCGAGGGGTGAGCTGTGCGGTTGCGCTCGTGCTGCTCTGGGCGATGGCGATGGCGATGCCGCCGGCCGCCTGGGCTGCGACGGCTCGCAAGGTGCTGGTGCTCTACTCGTACGGCCGCCTGCTGCCGGCCAACGTCGAGGCCGACCAAGCCTTCGGCGAGACCTTCGCGGCGCGGCCCGACCTGCGGGTCGAGATGTTCACCGAGTTCCTCGACAGACCGCGCTTCGGCGGCGAGGCCTACGAGCACGCTGTCGCGGCATCGCTGCGCGAGAAGTACGCCGGCCTGATGCCGGAGGTGATCATCGCCGCCGGCGAGGAGGCGCTGGGCTTCCTGCTGCGCCACCGATCCGAGCTCTTCCCAAAGGTGCCGATCCTGCACCTGTCGGTCGGGCCGGAGTTCCTGGCCGCGGCGGGGCCGCTGCCCGCCGACGTCGTCGGCGTGCCGGTGGACTATGACTTCGTCAACACCATCGAGCAAGCGCGGCGCTGGCATCCCCAACGGCGGCGACTCGTCGTGGTCACCGGCGCCAGTTCCTGGTGCCGCGAATGGGAGAGGCGCCTGCGCTCGAAAGCCGCCGGCTACGCGCACGGCCTCACGGTCGAGTTCCTCGCCGGCCTGCCGACCGACGAACTGGAAGACCGACTGCGCGGCCTGCCCGACGATGCGTTCGTCTTCAGCCCAGGTTACTTCCTCGACGGCGCCGGTCGGGCCTTCACGCCCCGCGAGTCCATCGCGCTCATCGCTGCCGCATCCTCGGCACCGATTTACGCGCCTTACCCGTCCTTCATCGGCACCGGCATCGTCGGCGGGTATCTGGCGACCTACACGGCCATGGCGCAACTCGGTGCCGGCGCCGCGCTCGAACTGCTTTCCGGCGCCACGCCCGCATCGCTGGCGCTGCCGGCAGCGATGCCCATGTCGATGCAAGTCGACTGGCGACAGATCCGCCGCTGGGGCATCGAGCCGCGGTCCCTCCCGCCCGGCACGGTGGTGCACTTTAGGGAGCCGACGTTCTGGGAGGCGAACCGGCAGTGGCTGCTGGTCGCCAGCGCCGTGGTTCTGCTACAGACCGGGTTCATCGCGGCGCTCCTCGTCGAGCGGCGCCGTCGCCGGCGCACGGCGGCGGCGCTCGCCATGAGCGAGCAGCACATGAGCCTGGCCGCCGGCGCGGCCGGGCTGTCGATGTGGGCACTCGACGTGGCGTCGCGACAGGACGCCTGGCCCGCGGACTCGCCGGCGCCCGCCGCCACGCCGCACGCGCTCGTCGACTTCGCCGACACGCTCGATCGCATCCACCCGCCCGACCGCGACCGGGTCGACGAGGCGATCCGCGCTGCGTCGTCGTCCGGCGAGGACTTCGACGTCGAGTACCGCATCGTCGCACCGGACGGCACGTTGCGCTGGCAGGCGGCGCGCGGGCGCGCCGACCCTGGCGGGTCGCAGCGGCTGATCGGCGTGGTGAGCGACGTCACGCAGCGCAAACAGGCGCAGGCGGCGGCGGCGCAGGACCACGCCGCGCTGCAGCACATGACGCGTGTGTCGCTGCTCGGTCAGCTCTCGGCGTCGATCGCGCACCAGCTGAACCAGCCGCTGACGTCGATCCAGGCCAACGCCGAGGCGGCGCAGATGCTCCTGCAGCGCGAGCCTATCGATGTGCACGAGCTACGCGCGATCTGCGCCGACATCGTGACCGAGGACCGCCGTGCCGCGGCGGTGATCCTCCGTCTCGGCGCGCTGTTCCGGCACAGCCCGCCATTGCTCGCGCGGCTCGATGTCAACGAGCTCGTGCGCGACACGATCGAGCTCACACGCACCAACCTGCAGGCGCGCCAGGTCAGCGTCGTAACGGCGCTCGCGCCCGACCTGCCGCCGCTCGACGGCGACCGCGTGCAGCTGCAGCAGATGCTGCTCAACCTGATCGTCAACGCTGCCGACTCGATGGACGCCCTGCCCGAAGCCGAGCGCGAACTCGCGATCGCCACCACGCTGGACGCCGGCATGGTCTGCCTCAGCGTGGCCGATCGCGGCCCCGGCTTTCCCGCCGAGGTGGCGGACAAGCTGTTCGAGCCGTTCTGGAGCACCAAGAACGACGGCATGGGCATCGGCTTGGCCGTCTGCCGCTCCATCGTCGCGTCACACAGCGGCGTGCTCGATGCTGCCAACGCGCCGGGCGGCGGCGCGGTGTTCCGGGCGTGCCTGCCCGCGCGCGTGGCGCCATGACCGACCTGCGCGACACGCCGACGGTGCACCTCGTCGACGACGACCCCGCGGTGGCGAAGGCGCTGGCCCGGCTGCTGCGCGAGCACGGCTTTCGCACGGTGGTGTTCGACTCGGCCGAAGCCTTCCTCGCGCAGCACGACGTCGGCGCGCCGGGCTGCCTGGTGCTCGACGTCAACCTGCCCGGCCTCGACGGGCTGGCCTTGCAGCGCCGGCTGTCCAACGCCGGCCCGGCGTTGCCGATCGTGTTCCTGACCGGCCACGGCGACATCCCGATGTCGGTGCAGGCCGTAAAGGCCGGTGCGGTCGACTTCCTGACCAAGCCGGTGGCGGCCGAGACCCTGCTCGGCGCAGTCCGCGCTGCGGTGGCTCAGGACGCGCAGGCGCGCCGGGCGCAGACCGAGAGGGCGGCGCTGCAGCGCCGCTTCGACAGCCTGACCGCGCGCGAGCGCGAGGTGCTCGCCGGGCTCGCGGCGGGCAAGCTCAACAAGCAGATCGCAGCCGACCTGGGCATCGTCGAGCCCACGGTCAAGTTCCATCGCGCGCGCATCATGGAGCGCATGCAGGCGCGCACGATCGCCGAGCTCATGCACCTGGTGGCCCTGGAGGCGATCGCGCCGGACGTGCAGCCCCCCGCGACGCCCGCCGATCCGACGCTCGACCCACTGACGTAGGCCGCGCCCGGTCGTACGTACGCAGCCGTCGTCGTCCGGCGTGGACGATCGTTACCCTGGCTGGAGAACAGCGGTGCAACCCGTGACGGCGAGCGGACACGCGGCCCCAAGGGTGGCCGCTTCATGACTGCGAACTCTACTCGGGCGAGTCGGAGCACCTCACGCCCGAGGATCCGACCGTTGGCTCGCATGTGCACCGTGCTATTCCAAAGGTCAGTTCCCCCCGAGCCCCGACGCATTAGGCTACACGCCTGATGGCACCAACCCTTATCGCCTTGGTGGACGACGAAGCGCATGTACGCACGGCGCTCGAGCGTCTGCTGCGCCTCGCCGACTACGAGGTGTCCGGCTTCGCGAGCGGAGATCTCTTCCTCGCATCGCTGGCGCAGCGGGTTCCCGACTGCGCGCTGCTCGACCTGAACATGCCTGGCCGCAGCGGGCTGCAGGTGCAGGCGCAGCTGCGCAGCGATCACGTCGCGGTACCCGTGGTGTTCATCACCGCCAGCGACGACCCCGAGGTCGAGCAGCGTGCGCTGGAAGCCGGCGGCGTGCGGGTGCTGCACAAGCCCTTCGGCAACGACGAGTTGCTGGCCGCGATCAGGTCGGCGTTGCAGGTGCCGCTGCCGTGAGCCAGAGGGAGCATGCACGGTGACCGAGGCCATACCGCGCTCCAAGATCGTCTTCGCCAGACTGGTCGTCGGCACGATGGCCGCATTCGTGCTCGCCGGCATCGTGTGGTACGGGCTCGCGCCTGAAACCCTCGGTCGCATCTGGCGGAACCTCGTCGACCGTCCCGGCGGGCCGATGCTGTTCCGCTTCTTCCTCCAGCCCACGATGGCGACGATCGCCGCGGTGCTGATCGGCATCAGGGATGCGCGGCATGGGCGAACCCCGTTCTTCCAGGCCGTGCTCACCCGCCCGGCCGAGCGCGGCGGCCGCGTCAACGAGGCGATGGTCGACACCTCCCGCATCATGCTGCTGGGGCTGATCATGGACGCGATCTACCAGTACATCGAGTTCGACACGTTCCACCCCGGCGAGGCCGTCGCCATCACGCTGGTGCTCGCGTTCCTGCCCTACGTGGTGCTGCGCGGCCTGATCACGCGCGTCGCAAGGCGGTGGGTCGGCCCCGGCGCAGTGAAGGCCACCCTATGACCGCCCCCTCTCGTGCGCAACAACTCCAGGCGGCGATGTCGCGCCTGAAGCCCGACCGCGCGCTGCTGCCGTCGGACCTGGTGGCCGCGCTGACCTTCGCCGTGGTCAACGTACCGCAGGCGATGGGCCACGCGCTGCTGGCCACCGTCAACCCGGTGCTGGGCATCTTCACGTTGATGATCGCGGTGCCCGTCGGCGCGCTATTCAGCAGCTCGGTCTTCATGAACGTCTCGAGCACCGCCGCGCTCTCGGTGGCCGCCGGGGTCGTGCTGGTCGACTTCCCGGCCGACCGCAAGGTGGAGGCGCTGATCGTGCTGGTGCTGCTGGTGGGGGCGATCCAGCTGCTGGCGGGACTGTTCCGGCTCGGCTTTCTCTTGCGGTTCGTGTCCAATGCGGTGATGACCGGCTTCCTGAACGGGGTCGCCGTGCTCATCATCCTCGGCCAGCTGAGCGACCTGACCGGCTACGCCAGCGCGTTCTCGAACCGCGTCGCGAAGGCGCTGGACCTGCTGCTGCGCATCAACCAGATCGACCTGTGGGTGAGCATCATCGGCGTGTCCACGCTCGCCCTGATCGTGCTGCTGTTGCGGGTCGAGCGGCTGCAGCGCTTCGCGTTCATCATCGCCATCGCCGCGGCGGCCGTGGCGCTGGCCGTGCTGACGATCCCCGCTCTGCCGTCGGCCGCCAGCTTCGCCGCCGTACCCACCGTCGGCGACGTAGCGTCGATTCCGCGCGCGCTGCCGCGGTTCGGGCTGCCGGACCTGTCACTGGTGACGACGCTGCTGCTACCTGCGTTCTCGGTGGCCGTGATCGGCCTCGTCCAGGGTGCCGGCGTCAGCCAGGGCACGCCCAACCCGGACGGACGCTACCCCAATGTTTCGCGCGACTTCTTCGGCCAGGGCGCGGCCAACGTGGCGACCAGCCTGGTCGGCGGGATCCCGGCCGGCGGATCGGTCTCGGGCACCGCGCTGATCATGAGCGCCGGCGCCAAGTCGCGCTGGGCCAATGTCTTCGTCGGACTGTTCGTCGCCGCGATCGTGCTGCTGGCAGCACCGCTGGTCGAACGCGTGCCGATGCCGGCACTGGCCGCGCTGCTCATCGTCGCCGGCTTCCAGGGCCTGCGAATACCGCAGGCAGTGATGGCGTGGAAGACCGGCAGGGTCTCGAAGGTCGTCATGAGCGTGACCTTTGTCGCCACGCTGGTCGTTCCGCTGCAGTTCGCGGTGCTGTTCGGCATGGCGCTCAGCATCGTGCTGCACGTTTTTCGCCAGTCGAACAAGGTCGTCGTCACGCAGTGGGTGCTGCAGCCCGAGGGCTTCCCTCTCGAGCAGCCCGCACCCAGGCGCCTGCCCAGCCACCAGCTCACGCTGCTGCACGTCTACGGCAGCCTGTTCTTCGCCGCGGCCAAGAACATGGAAGAGATGCTGCCCGAGGTCGGCCAGGCCACCCGCGCCGTGGTCGCGATCAACCTGCGCGGCAAGAGCGAAGTCGGCAGCACCTTCGTGACTGTGCTGCAGAGGTACTGCGCGACGCTGCGCGCGCGCGACTGCAGACTGATGCTTGTCGGCGTCGACCCGCACGTGCGCGACCAGTTCGAGAAGACCGGCATTCTGAGCATGATCGGAGAGGAGAACGTGTTCGTCGCCACGCCGCAGCTTGGTGAGGCACTCAATCGGGCCGTGGCCGCGGCGAACGAGTGGCTGGGCCGGGGCCCCGTGGTGGCGGTCGGCGGCCCGTCCAGCCCGACGCGGAGGCTGGAGGATGAATGACGAACGACCCACCGACGCATCGAGCCGATTCGAGGTCCGCGTCACCGCCGACAGCCACTTCGCGTGGCTGCGCACGCGGCTCGCGGTGGAGCGCACGATGATGGCCTACATGCGCACCGCCATCGCGCTGATCGGCTTCGGCTTCGGCATCTTCCAGTTCGTCTACTCGCTGCAGAACAAACCGGAGTTCGACAGCGTGCGCTTTCCCGACTCGGCCTGGTACCTCGGGTTGGCGCTGATCGCCTGCGGGGTGCTGGCCGCGGCGTTCTCGTTGCTGGAATACCGGCGCATGCTGCGTTACCTATGGAGCGGCGGCTACGCCGCGGTCGCCGGCATCGACGAGGAGCAACGGCACACCCCGCTGCTGGCGGTGACCGGCGTGCTGATCGCCGCCGGCCTGTTCGCCTTCTTCGCCGTGCTGACCCGCATGGCGTAAGCCAACCTGCGCCGACCGACGTCGCCCACTCATTCCATGTCCACCCCGAGCCCGACCTTGCCGACCGCCCTCTCGACCAGCGTGCCGAGCCCGCCGATGTCGACCGACGGCCCGCCGGGCTTTCACCTGCTGGCCAAGCCGAGCGGATCGACGTGCAACATCGACTGCACGTACTGCTTCTTCCTGTCGAAGGAGTCGCTGTACCCGAACGACAGCCACCGCATGTCGCAGGCCACGCTCGAGGCCTACATCCGCCAGTTGCTCGAGTCGCACCGCGCGCCGCAAGTGACAGTGGCATGGCAGGGCGGCGAGCCGACGCTGATGAAGCTCGATTTCTTCCGCCGCGCGGTCGAGCTCGTCGAGCAATACCGCCGGCCGGGTCAGACAGTGCAGCACACCTTCCAGACGAACGGCCTGCTGCTCGACGACGAGTGGTGCGCGTTCTTCAAGGACAAGAGCTTTCTCGTCGGCCTGAGCGTCGACGGACCGCGCGAGCTGCACGACACCTACCGCCTCGACCGCCGCGGCCAGGGCACCTTCGACCTTGTGATGCGTGGCTGGCGCTTGCTGCGCCGGCACGAGGTCGACTTCAACATCCTGTGCACCGTGAACGCCGCCAACCAGGATCACGGCCGCACCGTCTACCGCTTCTTCCGCGACGAGCTGGGTGCCAGGTGGGTGCAGTTCATTCCCATCGTCGAGCGCGCCACCGAGCAGACCATCGCCATCGCCAACAAGGGGTGGAGCGAGCAGGCCGGCAAGAAGCGCCTGCTCTACACGCAGACCGGCAACCTGGTGACCGAGCGCACGGTGGGCAGCAAGCAGTACGGGCGTTTCCTGATCGACATCTTCGAGGAGTGGTTGCGCCATGACGTCGGCCGGGTCTACGTGCAGCTCTTCGACGTCACGCTGGAAGCCTTCTTCGGCCGCCACCTGCTGTGCATCCACGCACCCACCTGCGGCTACGGCCCGGCGCTCGAGCACAACGGCGACCTGTACAGCTGCGACCACTTCGTCGAGCCGGACTACAAGCTCGGCAACATCCACGACACGCACATGCTCGACCTCGTCGCATCGGATCGGCAGCGCAAGTTCGGCCGGGACAAGCGCGACACGCTGACGGCGCAGTGCCGAGGCTGCAAGGTCCTGAACTGGTGCAACGGCGGTTGCCCGAAGGACCGATTTGCGCTCTCGCGCGACGGCGAGCCGGGCCAGAACTACCTGTGCGCCGGCCTCGAACTGTTCTTCACCCACGCCGGGCCCACCTTCAACGTGATGGCGCAGCTGCTGCGACAGGGCCGCCCGCCGGCCGACGTGATGCGTACGGTCGCCGAACAGGACGCCCGGCGCGGCGTCTACCAGCCCTGCCCCTGCGGCAGCGGCAGGAAGTTCCGCTTCTGCCACGGCGACAAGGCGCCGGCCTCGCCCTTCAGCGGCGTCGAGCGACAGGCGACGGCGGGATGAACGCCGATGCACCCTTCTCCAGAGCCGGACGGCGTCCAGCCAACCCGGCATTTTCGTAGGCACCGAAAGGAAAGCAGACCATGACGACGACAGCCAAGAAACCGAACATCCTCGTCCTCTGGGGCGACGACGTGGGCTGGTGGAACATCAGCTACAACAGCCGCGGGCAGATGGGCTACCGCACGCCCAACATCGACCGCGTCGCCAACGAGGGCGTCGCGTTCACAGACTACTACGCCCAGCAGAGCTGCACCGCCGGCCGCGCCGCGTTCATGACCGGACAGAACCCGATCCGCACCGGCCTGACCAAGGTGGGCATGCCCGGCGCCACCAACGGCCTGCAGGCGGAAGACCCGACCATCGCCGAGCTGCTCAAGCCGCTGGGCTACACCACCGGCCAGTTCGGCAAGAACCACTTCGGCGACCGCGACGAGCACCTGCCGACGATGCACGGCTTCGACGAGTTCTTCGGCAACCTGTACCACCTGAACGCCGAAGAGGAACCCGAGGACCCGGACTACCCGAAGAACCCCGAGTTCAAGAAGCGCTTCGGGCCGCGCGGCGTGCTGCATTGCAAGGCCGACGGCAAGGGGGGGCAGACAGTGGTGGACACCGGTCCGCTGACGATCAAGCGCATGGAGACCGTCGACGACGAGGTGACGGCGCACGCCCTGCGCTTCATCGACGAGGCGCACCAGGCGGGCAAGCCGTTCTTCCTCTGGTACAACACCACGGCGATGCACTTCCGCACCCACTGCGCCGAAAAGCACAAGGGCAAGAGCGGCCAGGGCGATTACAACGACGTCATGGTCGCACACGACGAGAACATCGGCCTGATGCTGAACAAGCTCGACGAGCTGGGCATCGCCGACGACACCATCGTCATGTACTCCACCGACAACGGCGTGCACTACAACACCTGGCCGGATGCCGGGATCACGCCCTTCCGCTCCGAGAAGAACACCAACTGGGAAGGCGGCTGGCGCGTGCCGTGCTTCGTGCGCTGGCCGGGCCACTTCAAGGCCGGGACCGTGATCAATGGCATCGTTTCGCACCAGGACTGGCTGGCGACCTTCCTGGCTGCCGCAGGCGAGCCGGAGATCAAGGAGAAGCTGCTCAAGGGCCACAAGGCCGGCAAGAAGACCTTCAAGGTGCATATCGACGGCTTCAACATGCTGCCCTACCTGAAGGGCGAGGTGAAGGAGAGCCCGCGCAATTCCTTCTTCTACATCAGCGACGACGGCGACATCCTGGCGATCCGCATGCAGGACTGGAAAGTGGTGCTGATGGAACAGCGCGCCAAGCAGCTGGCGTGCTGGATGGAGCCGTTCGTGAAGTTGCGGATCCCGAAGATCTTCCATCTACGCCGTGACCCGTTCGAGCGCGCCGACGAGAACTCCAACACCTACTACGACTGGATGATCTCGCACGCGTACATCATGTACATGATGCAGGGCGTGGTCGCCGCCCAGATCGAGAACTTCGTGAAGTTCCCGCCGCGGCAAAAGCCCGCCGCGTTCAACCTGGACGAGGTGATGCGCGAGCTGGAATCTGCCAGCAGCGGCAGCGGGCATTGACCTTGCCGCGCCCCATCGGCCGAAGCCGTGGGGCGCGTCCTTTGCGGGAGCCTGTTGAAATGAAGAGCGAGCGCACCGGCGTCGTGCCAGGTCGGTCGCGGTCTGAGGACGCGAACCTGGCCACCGACCCGCTTCCGTCGTGGAACGACGGGCCGGCCAAGCAGCGCATCATCGGTTTCGTCGAGAAGGTGACGGACGAAGGCTCGCCGTCCTACGTCCCCGCGCCCGAACGAATCGCCACCTTCGACAACGACGGGACGCTCTGGTGCGAGCAGCCGGCGCCGGTTCAGGCGTTCTTCGCGCTCGACCGCGTGAAGGCGCTTGCGTCGCAGCACCCCGAATGGACGACCAGGGAACCGTTCGCCTCGCTGCTCCGGGGGGATCTGAAGAGCACGCTCGCCGGCGGTGACGAAGCGCTTCTCGAGATCGTCATGGCCACCCATGCCGGCATGACCACCGAGGAGTTCGGGCGCATCGTGGACGAGTGGATCGCCACCGCCAGGCATCCGGAGACCGGCAGGCTCTTCACCGAGATGACCTATCAGCCGATGCTCGAGCTGCTCGCCTACCTCGCCGGCAGGCGCAGCCGTGTACCAGCTGGGTCAGTTCGGCACTGCTGCGCAGAAGCTCCATGGGTGGCGCCTGGAGCGCCGCGGGTCTCAATGAACGGAGGAAGCTGATGAGCGACTGGCTGATGGTCATCGCCGCCCACACGATCCAGGTCATCCACGCGATGGCTTTGCTGGTCGTTGCCTTCGGTACGGTACAGGCCTTCGTCGAGTGCGTTCGAGCGATGTTCGATCGCTCCTCAGGAGGTCACCGATTCCACCACGGGTACGTTCAATACGCGCGCTGGCTGGTGGCCGGGCTGACCTTCCAGCTCGCCGCCGACATCATCGCGACGGCCTTCTCGCCGAGCTGGGAGGAAATCGGGCACTTGGCCGCGGTCTCCGTGATCCGGACCTTCGTCAATTACTTCCTGGAGCGCGACATGGCCGCCGTCGAGAAGCGCGAGGCCGCCGCGGCGCGGGGCCGGGCCGTCCTCGTCGAGCCGTCCTAGTTCGATTTGCCAACCTTTTTCCAACCCTGAAAGCAAACCCGTCCATGAGCAACTTCTGGGATTTCCTGTGGCCGATGTTCTCGGCGTTCATGTTCGTCGCCTACCTGTTCGTGATGTTCCAGGTCATCGCCGACCTGTTCCGCGACAGTGAGCTCGGCGGTTTCGGCAAGGCCCTGTGGATCGTCGGCCTGCTCCTGCTGCCGTTCCTGACGGCACTGGTCTACGTCATCGCCCGCGGTCCCGGCATGGCCCGGCGACAGCAGGCGGCCGTGCAGAGGTCGCAGAGCGAGGCCGAGTCCTACATCAGGCAGGTGGCTGGCAAGTCGCCGGCGGACCAGATCGCCGACGCCAAGCGCCTGCTCGACGAAGGCACGATCTCGGCCGACGAGTTCGCCCGCCTGAAAGGGAAGGCGCTGGCCTGATCCGGTCGCGTACTCGATTGCTCATCGCCCGGCCGCCGATCGGTAGCCGGCGCAAACCCTCGAAGGAGCTGTTCATGTTCATTCCACGCAGACCCCTGATCAAATGCACGGCGGCACTGGTGCTGTGCGGGGCGGGTGCCGCGCTCGCGCAGTCGTCGAATGTGACCTACGGCCGCATCACGGCGGTATCGCAAGGTTCGGCGCCGACGGACAACGCCCAGACGGGAGGTGCCGTGGTCGGCGGCGCGCTCGGGCTGGTTTCCGGCTCTGGCCAATCGGGAAGCAACAGGGCGTTGCGCACCGTCGGTGGCGCGGCCGCGGGTCGGCGCATCGGGGCCATGGCCAGCTCGCGCCCGACATTCGAGTACACGGTCCTGTTGGGCGGGAGATCGACGATCCGGATCGTGACCGACGAAGCCGGCATGAGGGTGGGCGACTGCGTCTCTGTCGAGCGCGGCAATTTCAACAATCTGCGACTGGTGGACGAGGCGCGTTGCGACAGGCCAGCGAAGCCGACAGCTACGGCGGTCAAGGAGGCTAACGCGTGCCAGCAGGCCAAGGAAGCGCTGCTGGGTGCCGATACCGATGCCGACTTCGACCGCGCCGAGCGGCGCGTCAGGCTGCTCTGCGCGGACTGATGCGACACGGGGGGGGCACCTGGCCGACCGCCGCGCGGCGCAGCCGTGAGCTGCGCCGCGGGCGACAGGGGCGTGTCGACAGATGAGCATGCGAACCGTCTTTCTGGTCGGCATGACGCTGCTGGCCATCGCGCTTGCGCTTTTTCTGCCGGCGATGCCGCAGCCGCTGGCTTACCATGACTTCGCCGACAAGCGCCAGGCCTACGGCATCGAGAACTTTCTCGACGTGGTGTCGAATCTGGCGTTCACGCTTGCCGGCCTGGCCGGCCTGGTCCTGGTGCTGCGTCCGCGCACCTGCTTCGAGAAGCACGGCGAACGCTGGCCGTATCTGGTGTTCGCGATCGGCGTGCTGCTGACCGGCGCGGGCTCCTGCTACTACCACCTGGAGCCCAACAACGAGACGTTGTTCTGGGACCGGCTGCCGATGACGTTCTCGTTCATGTCCCTGATCGCAGCGCAGATCGTCGATCGGGTCGACGTGCGCGCCGGCCTGCTGGCGCTGGGGCCGATGCTGCTCGTCGGGGTCGCGTCGGTCGTGTACTGGATCGTCACCGAGCGGCAGGGGCGCGGCAACGTGATGCCCTACGCGGTGCTGCAGGCCTGGTCCGTGATCGTGCTGCTGCAACTGGCGGCGTTGCACCCGTCGCGCTACACGCACGGCAACGCGATCTACGCGGTGTTCGCCGGCTACGTGCTGGCCAAGGTCTTCGAGCACTACGACCGCGAGATCTTCGAGTTGACCGGCGCCGTCAGCGGCCACACGCTCAAGCACGTGGCGGCAGGCCTGGCCGGGCTGCCGGTCGTCTTCATGCTATGGCGCCGCGCGCTCGTCGCGCCCGTCGACGCGAAGACGGCCCCGGCGCCTGCCGGAGCAGACCAAAGGCTAGACCAAAGACTAGTTACCTAGGCTGGAAGACTTGTCTATAACTCGGCCATGGTCGTCGAGCCTGGAGGCAAACGATCAGACGACGTGCTGGCCCGGCGAATCGTCCCGGCATCGCGTTCCGCCCGCCGGTCATTTCCCAGCGAGGTCCGCGTGGGACCTCTGTCCATAGAGTTCAGGAAGCGATGAGAATTGGCAACTCGACCCGGATACGTGTGGCTGCGGCACTCGGTGTCGCCGGGCTCACGTGCAACATCGCCATTGCCGGGGGCATCAGCCTCTACGAGGTCGGCACGCCGGACGTCGGCCTTGCCGCGGCGGGATACTCGGCGCGCGCGCAAGACGCAGCGACGGTTCTGGCGAATCCTGCCGGCATGGTGCGTCTGGCTGGGAACCAGCTCATGATCGGCGCGCAGCTGCTGCGTGGCGATCTGCGCTTGTCGGTCGATCCGGGTACGACCCCGGCGCTCGGTACCGGCGATGGCGGCAATCCGGTCGGCTGGTTCCCCGGCGGGGGTCTGTTCTACTCGCACAGCGTGTCGCCGGACGTCAAGCTGGGCCTGGCGATCACCGGCAACTTCGGCTCCGCGGTGAAGTACGACTCGGGCTGGGTCGGTCGCTACCGTGCCCAGGAAGGCACCCTGCTCGGCGTGTCGGTGCTGCCGTCGATCGCGTCCCGCATCAACGAGAACCTGTCGCTGGGAGCGAGCCTGAACGTGATGTACGGCAAGCTCGACAACACAGTGGCGGTGAACAACATCGTCGGCGCCGATGGCAGCCTGTCCCTCGAGGACACGACTGTGGGCGTCGGCGCCAACCTGGGGCTGCTCTACGAACTGAACCGAGGCACGCGCCTCGGCATCACCTATACCTCGCCGGTCAAGCTCGACTTCAGCACGCAGCCGAATTGGAACAATCTCGCGCCCGGCATTCAGGCCCTGCTCGGATCGCGGGGGCTGCTCGACGCCAGGACCGACATCGGCGTGACCGTGCCGCAGGGGGTGAACGCGGGCCTGTACCACGAGGTCGACCCGCGCTGGGCCGTCCTGGGCAGCGTCGGCTGGCAACAGTGGTCCAAGTTCGGCCAGGTGGCGGTCGGAATCGATTCGAACAATCCCGTCGGACTGAGCACCGACCTGAAGTTCGAGGACACCTGGCATCTCGCGGGCGGGGTGCAGTACAAGTGGTCCGACTCATGGCTGCTCAACGCCGGCGTCGCGTACGACTCGGGGTTCCAGAACAATGGCAGCATTTCCCTGGCCCTTCCGGCGAATGCAGCCTGGCGCTTCGCGGTTGGCGGCCAGAAGCAGGAGTCGAGCGACTTCGGCTGGGGCTGGAGCGTGTCTTACGTGGCCCAGGGCACCCTGCGCAGCAATGTCAGCGGCAACGTGCCCGTCGCACTGGGCGGACGCGGCGACGTGGTGGGTTCGTTCGACGATGCCCGGATCATCTTCCTGGCCCTCAACTTCAACTGGAAATGATGATCGACCACGCCCGACCTGACCGCCTGCGCAACCCGCTGCTGACCGTGGTCCTGACGACGATCGTCGTGGCGGCGAGCCTGGCCGCCCCTGCCCGCGCCGAGACGGACGAGGAGCTGGCCATGCAGCTCTCCAACCCGGTGGCGGCACTCGTCAGCGTGCCCCTCCAGTTCAACGACGAGCGCAACATCGGCAGTGCCAGGGACGGCAGGCGCACGCTGCTCAACATCCAGCCCGTGGTGCCGTTCAGCCTCAACGACGACTGGAACATCATCTCGCGCACGATCGTGCCCGTGGCGTGGCAAGAAAACATCTTTCCGGGCGCAGGGAATCAATCCGGCATGGGCGATGTCGTCCAGAGCCTCTTCTTCTCGCCCAAGGCTCCCACGGCCGGCGGTCTGATCTGGGGCGTGGGTCCGGTGTTCCTCATTCCCACCGGGACCGACGACCTGCTGACCACGGGCAAGTGGGGCGCCGGCCCGACCGGCGTCGTGATCAGGCAGCAGGGCCCGTGGACGGTCGGCACGCTGGCCAACCACATCTGGTCGTTTGCCGGGGACAGCAGCCGCACGGACGTCAATCTGACGTTTCTCCAGCCGTTCCTGAGCTACACGACCCGCACCGCAACGACGTTCTCCCTGAACGCCGAAACTTCGTATGACTGGAACAGCCGGCAGTGGACGTTGCCCATCAATTCCGGTGTCGCTCAAATCCTGCGGATCGGAGGCCAGCTGGTGCAGGTGGGTGCCGTTGCGCGCTACTGGGCGGGCGGCTCGGACCGGGGCCCGCACGGCTGGGGCGGGCGGCTCACCGTCACGTTCCTCTTTCCTCGTTGAACCTGCCGCCCGATTGCGCCAACCGCAAGTCACTCGCCCGATAGCCTCATGAGAATCCTGCACCTGCTCCTGCTCGCGTTGGCACTCGTCTCGACGGCCTGCACGCACCGTCAGGCATCCGATGGCGCACCGTCGGGCGCCGACCCCGCCCACGGCAGCCGCAACAGCATCGACTGGGCCGGCGTCTACGAGGGTGTCTTGCCCTGCGCCGATTGCCCGGGCATCCAGACCCGGCTCACGCTGAATCGCGACGAGACGTACGAGCTCGGCACGCTGTACCTCGGCCGCGACAGCGCAGCACGCCTCGTGCGGGGGCGCTTCAGCTGGCAGCCGAGCGGCAACGCGATCACGCTCGAGAACCAGCACGGGGGGCAGCAGTTCATGGTGGGCGAGGGACGGCTCGCGCTGCTCCAGGCCGGCGCTGTGCCTTCTTGGCCGCAGCCGGCTCAGCGGGTGCTCCAACGCGTTGCAGCTGCGCCCGCGGCCGGATTGCAGCGCACGCTCGAATCGCATCGATGGACGCTCACGTCGGCCACCGGCGGCCAGGGCCAGCGCATCGAAGGCCTGCCGGCTGGCGCCGGGCGACCGATCGTCTTCGGCTTTGCCGAAGCCCGCCTGAACATCGAAGGCGGCTGCAATCGCATCTTCGGCGGCTACCAGATCGACGGCGACAACCGTCTCGTGGTCGGCCGCATGGCCTCGACGATGATGGCTTGCGAGCCGGCGGCAATGAAGGTCGACACGACGCTGTCGGAACTGCTGGCCGCGCCGGCGAAGATCGAACTGGTGCCCGGTGCCGAGCCCGTCATGAAGCTGGTCACGGCCGCCAATGCGACACTGTCCTTCCAGGGCCGGATGACGCCCGAAGCGCGCTACGGCCCGCCGACACGGATCTTCCTCGAAGTGGCCGCGCAGACCGTTGCCTGCACCAAGCCGATCAGCGGCGCCGGCACGTGCCTGCAGGTGCGCGAGCGGCGCTACGATGCGCAAGGCCTGGTCGTCGGCACGCCCGGCGAGTGGCGGCCGTTCTACGACCCCATCGAGGGCTACACGCACCAGCCTGGCGTGCGCAACGTGCTGCGCCTGAAACGTTTCGATCGCGGCGCGTCGGCCGGGGGTTCACCGTTCGTCTTCGTGCTCGACCTCGTCGTCGAATCCGAGGTGGTGGCGCCTCAGACTCGTTGAGTGCGCGCTGGCCGTGCAGTGCGATGTCTGGAACGGGGGTCGCGCAATGCTTCCCATGACCTCCAGGCGAGGACCAGCGGGGACAGGGACGGGGGTGTGCTGTTCGACTCCGGCAATGGACACAGACTGTGGTTTAGCCAACGCCGCCACATCCGATCAAGGGTGTCCCGCCCTACGCCCGAGACAGCGTCACACGGGAAACACCCAACTGCTCGGCTGCCTCGGTCACGGGTCAGGCCCAGCACAGGCAGGACATCATCGCGCAGGGTCAGGCCCGGACGCGGCGGGTTGAACATGTTCACCATCGTCGTTTCTCCAGCGCCGTGCAAGGGTGCGCAAAGTCGGGACGCTTTGAGACGACGGGCGTCTGAGACGGGTTTTCGGGCCACCGGGCCGAGGGCGCAGTCAGGAGCCCATGACAAAAAGCCCCGCGTGGTGCGGGGCTCTGTGCGCCTTCCGGGCCCGCTAAGCAGGCTAGAAGGACTTGTATTGGCGGAGACGGAGTCTGTCAAGACGTCGACCCGGTGGGCAACTCAGCCGATTCTGGCGGGCGACTGGGCGAGATACCGCACCGATACCGCAGAGCGGTCCGGCAGAATGCAAAGGGCACCTGTTGACTCTACAGCGATTTGGGCGACAGGAGAAATTCCTTGCGGACCAAGCTCGTCAGCATAGGGCCGTCCGAGGCAATTGAGGGATGGCCCCCTAGTCGCCCGGCACCGGACGCCTAATCCCGTCCAGACTGCGCTTCCGCCGAAGCCGCTGCCGACGCGCCCTCTGTCCCCGTAGATGGCAACCGCTCGGCGACAACATCGATTACCTCCCTCAATACGACATTTCCGTTCGACTGACATGCTCATCAACAGCCCGCGTCGCGATACTTTGCAAACGTCAACCCGCGCGCTCGACCTTTGTGCCGAAGCCGGAAAGCCTGACCGCTTCAGGAGCGCCGCGGATCTGCGCCAGCATCCGGCGCACCGCCGAGTAGCTGCCGGTGAAGCCCTGCTCGCGCGCCAGCGCGGCGCGGATCGCCACGCCCGAGACGCCCTGCGCGGCCCAGCGCTCGATGAATTCGCGCCGATTCTCCAGGCTCGAGATCGTAGTGGCCGCCCGCTTCGGCGCGCGCAGCACATCGGCCAGGGTCGCGTCCTCGGGCAGCGGCTGCTCGGGGTCGAGCCAGCCGTGGTGCTGCGCGAGCTCGCGCAGCTGCGCCGCCTTGCGACGACCCATCACCTTCGCGCGCGCGATCTCGCGGTCGGTGTCGCCCTGACGCATGCGCACCAGCGCCTGTCTGTACTGACGCATCTCGAATCTCCTGCGGGCCATCGCCGTGCGCTCCGGGCAAAGAGCCCGCAGCGTAGCGATGCCGCGTTCAGTTCGAGATGCCGCCTGCCTCCCCAGCACTGGCTCCAATATGCCGATCATCGACTGGCTCCATTACGCCGATCATCGGGTGGCTCCAATATGCCGATTGCGCGGTGGCTCCAATACGTCGCTCAGTGACACCCGGCATCCGAAGGCCAACCCTGCGGCCCAGGCCGCGTTTAGAGAGACTTCGGCTGCGAAACCTGCGCAATGAGGTGGAGCGCCAAGCACGGCGGGGCCGGCGCGTCCGCCCGATGTTCCAAGACGAAGGCACTTCGGGCTGCTCGGGGCGCCGCGCCGCTGCTGAGCGGATTTTGCGCCTTAAAACGCGCCGCAAAGATCGCGTTCGGGTCAGCCGCGGCCGCAAGGAGCTCGCGGAGCGTTCGCGCGTCACCGCACATCCGGGCCTAAACGTAGGCCTCATCCGGTTCCCTTTCGTCCGTCACCTTCGGATCCTCAAGCCAGCCGATATTTCGCGAATCACCGCACATACTGTCCGCTGCGGCAATAGCCTGTGCAGACGCATTGCGCGCGTCGTCGGCGATCGCGAGTGGCTCGACGCCGAGTACGCAAATCGATCAGAGCGTTTCAATGAGATCCAATCGTCATCCTAGATACGCCGGTCGGTAGATCTTGACGCCAACGTTAATCTTACGAGCTCACGCATATCATCCAGCATAATAATAGACTGCCTTGAGCAACTGCTCCCGAAGAAAATGCACGTGAGTCCCTGAGTTTCTATTCGCATACTCCGGTCGCAAAAATTTCTTGTCGTCAAATATCACCGAGATGTTTACCTGCCCTCCAATGTTCAAGAGCAACGGGAAGTACTGTGCAGGATTTCGAATTCGATCGTCACTACAGTCTGGAACACCGCCCAAGTAGAAGCCGTTGTTGATTCTTGGAGATTGCAGGTGAACAACTGCGGCGGCTCTGAACTCTTCGAACAGTTCAGTCGCATCTACATCCTCTGATTTCTCAGCCGGCTGTGGAACAACGTGCATAACGTTGTGCGTTTCATATTGCGGAATCGGGTACATCAGTTCCTTGGAAAGTCTCCAGCTAATCACCGAGCCAATGGACATGGCTTCACTTGCTTGAATGAACAGTACTGAGTCCGGATCTGATGCGGTTCCCGGCAAGTTCGTCCAGGGACTGAAATCGGGGAAGAATTCTGAAGGAGCCTTAGAAGTCTCGTGCGGAGGAATCACTCTGAGCAGCAGGCCACTATAGTTCTCCACGTCGAACGCCATATCGACCACGTTCAGCGATTCCTTGCTCTTCCCAACCAAGCTCCAAAGCTGGAGCAGACCATCTCCAAAGTCAAAACCCAATAGTTGACCAGCGTTCTTCAAGTCAATCTGTACCACCGGCTGCATGTGCAGTGCGTCCGCTCCGCCGGTTGGCCAAGGATAGGCATCACTTGTGAACGGCATCCCTCCAAGCAAGTCGGCGATGCGCTGCTTCTTCGAGCTTCTGTCTTGGGGCTTAAGCTTCGGAAGTGCGAATGGCTTACCTTCGCCTGCAAATACCCTCAAAGCTTCAGCAACTTCTGGATATTCCACATCTCTTATAGCTTTCTCAATTTCCGCTCTCATTTTGTTGCTCCAGACTGCTGTTCCGCCGTAGCCGCTGTTGACACGCCCGCTGTCCCCATGAGTGGCAACCGCTCGGCGACAACATCGATTGCGTCCTTCAACACGGCAATTCCGTCGAACTTCGTAAGACCTCCCAGGGCCTCGAGCGTCTTCTCAGGGTTGCGGGAGAACCGAAGCGCGACCGTGAAACAGGGTAAGCGTCCGCCCAGTACCGTCTTGAACCTCGTCTTCCCGGCGCCGAAGATGGCGTCCACCACTTCGATGGCGGACACCAATTTTGACGACGATCGGGAATGCAGTGCGGGCGGGCGTGGCGAAGGTCGATGCGGCAGGTCGGCGCTGGTACACGAGCCAGTTCAAGGGCGAGATCGTCACGCGCTGCCTGCAGCCCGGCGCATCGGTCTCAGGCATCGCCGTGGAGCACGGCCTGAACCCGAACATGGTACGCAAGTGGATCGAGCGAGCGCACAAGGAAACCCGCAAGCTCGCGCCGCTGCTGCCCGTGGTTCTGGCCGATCCGCGAGCGACTGCCGAAGTGCCGATCGAGGCCGCCTGCATCGAGATCCGGATCGGCGATGCGGTGATCGCCGTCGGCGCGAAGGCCTCGGCTGTGCAAATCGAGGCGATCGTGCGGGCGCTGCGATGATCGCACTGCCCGCGGGCACGCGGGTGTGGATTGCGGCGGGAGCCACCGACATGCGCAAGGGCATGAACGGGCTGGCGGCGCTGGTGCAGACGGCGCTGCACAAGGACCCGTTCGCCGGCCACGTGTTCGTGTTCCGCGGCCGCCGCGGCGACCAGGTGAAGTTGCTGTGGTGGAGCGGCGACGGGATGAACCTGTACCTGAAGCGCCTGGAGCGCGGCCGCTTCGTCTGGCCGCAGGCCGGCAGCGGCGCGGTGTACCTGAGCCCGGCGCAGTTGTCGATGCTGCTCGAAGGCATCGACTGGCGACGCCCAGCGCGCACCTGGCAGCCGCAGATGGCCGTCTAGCGCGGATCTCGGGACAGTGAGCATGGCGCGTCTGCATCAGGTCGCCGTACACTTGGCGACATGCAAACCGCGCCCGCACAACTGCCCGACGACATCGAGGCGCTCAAGCGCCTGGTGCTCGAGCGTGAGACGCAGTTGGAGATTGCGCGGCACAACGAACGCGCGCACCTGACGCTGATCGAGCACCTGAAGCTGCAGATCGCCCGCCTCAAGCGCATGCAGTTCGGGCGCAGCTCGGAGAAGCTGAACGCGCAGATCGAGCAGCTCGAGTTGATCGTCGAGGATCTCGAACAGGAGCAGGCCAGCACGGCGCCCGACGCGCCCGTGCAGGCCAAGGCCGCCCGGCAGCAACCGGTGCGCCGCCCGCTGCCCGAGCACCTGCCGCGCGAGGCGGTGCGCCATGAGCCCGAGGCCGGCTGCCCTGAGTGCGGCAACACCATGAAGGCGATCGGCGAGGACGTCGCCGAGATGCTGGAGTACGTGCCGGCCAGCTTCAAGGTGATCCGCCACGTGCGCCCGCGCATGGCCTGCACCTGCTGCGAGCGGATCGTGCAGGTGCCGGCGCCGAGCCGGCCGATCGCGCGAGGTCTGGCCGGCCCGGGGCTGCTGGCGCACGTGCTGGTGTCCAAGTACGCGGACCATCTGCCGCTGTACCGCCAGTCGGGCATCTACGCTCGCCAGGGCGTGGAGCTGGAGCGCTCGACGCTGGCCGACTGGGTGGGCTCGGCAGCGAAACTGCTCGAGCCGCTGGAGCAGGCGCTGGGCCGGCACGTGATGGCCGCCGAGAAGCTGCACGCCGACGACACGCCGGTGGACGTGCTGCAGCCTGGGCGCGGCACGACGAAGACCGGACGGCTATGGACCTACGTGCGCGACGACCGGCCCAGCGGCTCGGCCGATCCGCCGGCGATGTGGCTGCGCTACACGCCGGACCGCAAGGGCGAGTACCCGCAAAAGCACCTGAAGGGCTTCCGGGGCGTCCTGCAGGCCGACGGCTATGCCGGCTTCGATCGGCTCTACGAGGACGACACGATCAAGGAAGCGGCGTGCTGGGCGCACGTGCGCAGGAAGTTCTACGACCTCGAGCAGGCCGACCGCTCGCCGGTCGCTGCCGAGGCGGTGCGCCGCATCGGAAAACTCTACGAGATCGAGGCCGAGATCCGGGGCAAGCCGCCGCACGAACGACGCGACGCGCGACAGGCGCGGGCCGGGCCACTGCTCGAGGAGATGAAGGCCTGGCTCGAATCCACGCTGACGAAGATCGCCCGCAAGAGCGCGCTGGCGGTGGCGATCCGCTATGCGCTGACGCGATGGGTAGCGCTCACGCGCTACGTCGGCGATGGCCGCATCGAGATCGACAACAACGCCGCCGAGCGCTCGATCCGCGACGTGGCGCTCGGGCGCAAGAACTACCTGTTTGCGGGCTCGGACGCCGGCGGCGAGCGTGCCGCCGCGATCTACAGCCTGCTGGGCACGGCAAAACTCAACGGGCTGGATCCCGAGGCCTACCTGCGCGCGGTGCTGGAGCGGATTGCCGATCATCCGATCAACCGCATCGAGGAACTGCTGCCGTGGCGGATCTCGCTGACGGCCGCGGCTTCGGCGGATCAGCCCGAGGCCGTGCCTGCCTGAACGGCTGGCGCTCGGCAAGAGGGTGCTGAGCGGACGGTTACCTGGACACCCGTGGATGCCCATTCTGTTCCGTCCAACAAGGGTCACCGTACCGACACCGCCCACGCAAGCAGTCGGACGTTTTCAATCGACGATGCTCTGAGAGGCTGCCTCGCTTGGCCTGTACTGAACTGCGGATCGATGCAGTCGAGCCCGGCCCGTCGAAGCATCGTATTGCGAGAAGCACATATGCGGTCAATAGCAAATGTCTGCTGCCCAAGCAAGCCAGAGCCTTGCCTCGACCGTACCTGCTACGCCTCTAATGACGGAAAGGTCGTCGAACGAGCCTGGATGACCAACATGCAATTCCGCGCGCGCCGTCGTAGCGCCGCCCACCAACCCCCCGTCCTTGGCGAGACGCCGCAGCGCTCGCACGGAGGTCTCGGGGTCATTGCGACGGCCAATTTCTTCTGCTCACTGCTGGGCTCGACGGCCAAGTTGACGACGAATGACGGGCACTCGACCCGCTTGAAGACGTACTTCAGCACCCCCCGCCGATCTTGAAAGGCAGGTTCGGATCCTCCAGTAGCAGCGAGCCGAACGCCGGATTCCCAAAGAAGTCAGCCGGAAACTGCGGGGCGAGCCTCACCAGCACCTCCTTCGGGGCATTGGCGGTCAGGGCGACGTTCCTCCGGGTGGTCTTGTCTCCGCTGTGAGAGAGCTTTCCCAACAGCGTCGGCGGCGCGATCCAGTGGTTCGCGACGATGGGGAACCTTCCATGAGGAGGTGCGTTCCTCAGAGTCATGATCCGCAGACTGGTCAATTGGCGGCGGCTCGCTGTTGCGCAGGCAAGGTGGTCGCATTGCATCCGCACAGCCTATGGCGTCGCCCTTCGATGCGGGATACCTCAATCTTTTCGCGTTGATCGTGCACTCTTTGATGTCCCAGGTTGGTCAGTCATCACGCGGTTCTGGTGGACGGGGTCACCCCCGGTAGCACTCAAGCCTCGAACTCGAAGCGGACCTTGCCGCCTTCGTCGCGCACGAGGCGTGCGGAAAACTTGCGCCGAGTCCTCGCGGAAACAAACCCCCGCAGGATTTCGGTCCGCCCGTTGACCAGAAGCTTGCTCATTTGCTCAGGGGCAATCTTCTTCTGAAAGAGGACATTTCCGAGGCGGAAATCACAAGTGGGCTGCGTTCCGACCGACTGCTGGCAGACGTACGCCGACCCGTGCTCGAATACGGCTGCCCCACACTTCGGGCAAGCACCGAGCGCCGATTGACTGGAGAAGTCGGCCGAAGCCGCATCGGCGTCGTTTTGCGGATCGGCTCCGAAATCGAACGCCAGCTTGGCCTCCTTGTCGATCCTGAGCGTCGCTGCAAACGGCCGACCGGAAATGCTACGGAATCCCTGCAGCGGCCCGACCACTCGATCGCGCAGCAATGCCTCAACCTCCCCGGTTTCGATTAACCGCCGGGCGACTTTCTTGGGAATAGATAAGCCGCATCCCGCTACCTCACCGAGAACTCCAGCACAGGCATACCTCTGCGCGCCTTCCCGGACCACCCCGCCGCATTGCGGACATGGCACGACAAGTGCAGGACCATTCAAGGCAGTACCGATTGGCTCCTCGGGATACGGAATCGGGTCAGCGTGGCGGCTGCACCATACGGCAATGACCGCGCCAAGTCGCTCAAGGGCACTATCGACATCGCCCCCGCAGAGGAGGTTTCTGGGAAATGCCGCTTCCATTGGCTGCTTTCCCTTGGCTATTTCTTCGCCGGTTCTCCCGGACTGCTTGACCTCATCGATGTCCGCCCTAACTATCCTCTTGACCCATGGGGAGAAAGTCGGCTCGGCGGTCAAGGTGTCGCATATGACCTTCGCAAGCGGCTTGTAGTACCCACCACCCCAGTTTGTCATCCCATTTCTGAAGTACTCATTCGCGATTCTCCCGAGGGCTCGCACTAACTCGCCCTGTAGCGAGTCTGCGCAGCCCTGCCGAGGAACAAGCCTGCCCCACAAGGCGCTCATCTCAAGGGTCTTCTCGGCAACCCAATGGTCAATACGCTCTCGAAGAGACAAAGCTGATTCTCGGTCATTCATCCCCGACTCGTCAGGCATCGTGAATCCAAGATCGGTTGCCCACGCGAGGTAGGATTCTTCGCTCTTTGCCAGGATGGCGGTCACGATCCTCGAATGCCTGCTCTTGCGAAACCGAGCCACAAGATCCGGCGATCTGTCTACGCCGAACAGCAAGCTTGCCTGGTGCGATGCATTACCGTGCTTCAATACCCAGTCGATCACCGCCTCAGGACAGTCTTTCCGCATCAAGGCGTTGCTCAGCTTCGCGGGCTCGAAGCCGGCGAGGAAGGTCTTGTCCGACCAAACGATAGATGCCAACGCTGGATTCTTGAAGAGCGCGCCCGGGTGATCCTGGCCAATCTCTGCCAATACCCCCGCCGGGGTGTTCGAATTGCGCGCCACGTTCCTGCGCGTAGGCTTGTCGCTACTGCGCGACAGCCTCTCGAGCAGCGCGGGGCTCACGTTCGGATGCTTCGCGAGAATGCGGTCGACGGTCTCGCTAACATTCACCGCGAGGGCAAGTTGGTCTTCCGTGGATTCGGCGTTGCGCGCGATCGCAGTCGCGGACTTCGCGTCGAGGGCCGAGGTGCTCTTCTTGTTCACCGTTCGCGTCCCTTTTCGCTGTGGCAGGAACGCATTTCCGCGTCTGCTGCCCGATCAATTCCGCTTGCGCCAGATCGTGCCGCCCGCGCGCTCGCCATCGTGGCAATCCACTCGCTCATGCCGAGGCACAGCCGCCCGTAGTCCTCGAGCGTTCGGATCTCGATCGGCCCTTCACCGGACGCGGCGCGCAGCTCGGGCTGCGCCTCGAGCAGCTTCATGCCCACTTCGGCAACGATTCGCGCCGGGTCGACGTACCCAGCCGGAAACCCGGCATCGACGTTCTGGTGAGCTTCCGTCCAGCTGGACGCCTCGGTCAGATCGGTCTCGTCGAAAGTGGCGAACTCTACTTTGACCCCGCCTTGCAGGCGGGAGATCCAGGCCCCTTGGAATCTCATCTGCACTACTCCCTTTCGCTCTTATCTGACTTCTCGACGCCGGACTGTTTCGCTTCGCACGCGGCTCCCTACGGCAGCGCCCGTTGCACTGCGCGAGCGCCCGATCCGTCCCGCTACGTTGTAGATCTGCTCCGCATGGTCGCTGCGAATTGCCGCCGCCGTGATCGATCGCAGTCGACGGACCAACGGTCGCGTCAAGCGCAAGTTTTCAGGCCTGACCGCTTGCATCCTGTCCGCCTCTGGTGATGGTCATTCCATTGATGCGAATTTCGCCCTTCGATGCTCGTCAGAACGACCAGAAGAACCCGACTCTAGCCGCCGCCAGGCTCACTCGGCGAGCCTGCTCCAGCTGCACGCCCTGAGGCTTGACAGCATGGCCTGTACTTTCGAGGAACGGCTCGGCCAACAGGTGGCCACCGGCCTTGGCTTCGAGAAGGCGGTCGACGTCAACAATCTTGTCC
This sequence comes from uncultured beta proteobacterium, assembly GCA_963849015.1. Lineage (GTDB taxonomy): Bacteria > Pseudomonadota > Gammaproteobacteria > Burkholderiales > Burkholderiaceae_E > Quisquiliibacterium. The sequence goes on along the minus strand of CAWKFK010000006.1, from coordinate 420,909 downwards.
GGTAGACCCCATGCCCGTATGGCGCCGCAGGAGCTTTGCCCAAGTGCAAATCTGCAGCGACCAATTGCCGTCGCCGGGCCCCGGTGCGCCCTCCAGCATCGGCCATCCGACCTATCGACAGTCGCCGCAACCCCCGCCAATCTAACGAGATGACGCCAGCCGAAACCCCCGCCGTGATTCGTTTGCCCGATGGTGCGCTCATGTTGATGTACCAGGACGGGGCCGCCCTACGCATCGAGCGCGACGGAAGCGTGACGTACTTCGCCGCGTGCAGCACAATCATCCAGTCTGGTCGCGGCAGCGACTGTTCTGCATTCGCCGTACACGGCAAGGCACACTGACTAGGCGTGCTTTGGAGTTCAGCAACGCCCAGCACCGTGCGAGGCACGACACACTAAAGAACAGCAGGGGGGAGGCAATGTCGGACTTGTGGCGGCGCGTGGTCTGCTTGGCAGTTTCGATTGCGTCGGCCACTCGGGCACCGGCCCATGGCCCGGCACTGGCGTGTGCAGTAAGAGTGGGACGAAGGGCATACCTGGGCAGCGCGGCACTCGCGATACTGGCACTTCAGCAAAGCGCGACTGCCGCCCTCCATGGCCGCGAATTGAACCTGGCAAGTCCCGGCTACGAAGCGTTCTACGACGACGCCCTCGGTGTGACATGGCTGGCAGACTTCAACACCGCACAATCGTCCGGCTTTCATCCGACCGGCAAGATGACCTATGCAAGCAGTCTGACGTGGATAGGTCAACTCAATAGCGGGGGCGGTCTCTACGGAATCACAGGCTGGCGCTTGCCGTCGATAGACCCAGTGAATGGCTCCACGTACCGACCATCCTTCAGCAACAACGGCACCAGCGACATTGGCTATGCGAAGCAAGGCGTCGGCTGGGGCACCGCGTCTGAGTACGGCAGCCTGTACTACGTGACGCTGAACAACATCGGCGCAGTCATCCCGGACGACGCTAATAGCTCTAGCCAGGTAGTCTCCCCCGCATGGGACGGGGTTCCGCACGTAGACGAACTAAGGAATGTGCAGACCGCCTACTACTGGTCGAGTTCGCGCTACGACTACCCCTTGGTCTGGGCCTTTCACTTTGGTACGGGCGGGCAGACGTACTTGGGGGACTACGACAACGCTTATGCAGTTGCGGTAGCCGATGGTGACGTCTTCCCGGCACCCGTTCCTGAACCGGCAACGATTGCCCTACTCGGCCTGGGCCTCGCCGGGTACGCGGCTTCGCGTCGCGGCAAGCTTTGAGATGCGCGCAGCCATTTGCCGACTCCCCCCTTGCACAACCGTGCGCTCGCCCTAGTCGCCTTGACCCCGAAGAAGGAAGCCGCGGCTGGCAGAGGTCGCGTCAGCAGTGCGTCGACAGCCAAAGGCTGCACGGCTCGGGCGGAAAATACCTTGACGCTCAACGGAGTCCGCCTCAATTGGAAGGGACGGAGTCTATGACCAACCACTGGGAACGCTGACCCAAACGCGACAGAGCGAGCGATCGCGATGAACGTTGAAGCGCTGATTCGCACCTACTTCGAGGCCGACCGTACAGCCGTCCGCGCTCGGTACGAAGCGGCAGCGGCAGCGTCGCGCATCATTTAGCTGAACTGGTTCCAAGATTGCCAGTGGGCGGATCGAAGAAGGACTTGCCCGGACTGACTGGTGTCAGGCAATCAACGCCACGCCCCGGCGCGTCACTCGTTGGCGCGCAAGCTGAAGTCTTACGCTTGTTGGAAATGCCGAGCCAATGAAGTTTGTCCGCACCGCCGACCTGGGTGAGAACAACCAGTTGCGCTATCTGGCATCAATGACGAAATTAAACATCACTCACGAGAGAGATTGACAATGTGGAAAGACAAATCTGAAGGTGAGAAATTGTTGGGAGACTTGATTGATTCTTTACTGACCGCGGCGAGAACGAACTCCGCATCTGGAGAAGTTGACTATGACAGTGATGCGCTAAATGCGCTTGAACGTTTGAGAGAGATAAAGCCAGTATGGAAAATCGAGCTACATGAAGCATCTCCCGATAGTCTCAATCGGAAAGGAAGTTTCTTCGGAGGCCTACCCTTCACGTCTGATGATTATCCATGGCCGGTAAATGGCAGACTTCGCCCTCTCTGTCCGCTTGTGCAGGTGGATCTATGCGAGGTGACGAAGATAACGGGCGAGAAATTCGGTGATGGTCTGCTTCAAGTCTGGGTGGATTTCGATGGTGGAGACAAATTCTTGACGGACCTTATGCGGTTAGTCGACGTGGAGGAATTAAGCAAGGAGGCGATACCTGCTCCCTGTACTCTCGAAGAAATTGTTGGAAATTCAACTTGGGAGGAGATTAGTCTGCAATTCACGCTCAATCATATTGGCTATATGTGCGGCCATTGGTCGGGCGAGGAGATTCACTGCGTCGATGATTCTCGAGAGTTGGATGATAGGGAATGGTCGCTGATCGCGGAGATTCAATCGATGGTCGAGAAACATAACTACCAGTGCATGAAAGGAGATTGGTTGCTTGGATTTCCTGATCGTGGAAGCGGCGCCCCCGCCGGTAGGTACGTTCCAGAACCAGGCAATTTTCTTCAGCTTCGAACGTCCGATACGTTTCCAATGGCCGATGTGGGTCGATACGCAAACATCTTTTACTGGCGATCAGCGGATGGCTCAGCTGAGTTCGCTTTCGACTGGAATGGCTGAATTATAGTCAACGCGTACGAAGCGCCATCATCTATTTCCCCCTAAAGCGGTGCGAGTGTAGTGCATCCGAAGTTCTATAAGTGTTCCGCCTCTCGCGCGTTACATGCTTGATGCCCATGGAGCCTTAGCTCCGACACAATGCCCAGCAATTCGGTCGCCGGTGTCTGACACCACCATATTCCCGCTGACCAACTGAAGGACGCGACGGAATCTCATGGGGATTATCACCGACAGGCAATACATCCACGAACAGCCACCGCAGGAGTGCGACACGTATGCCGTCGCGGAGGCCGTGGCACGTAAGAAGCGGCGGAGCCTCTGGGCCGGTCCGGCCCCGCGCCCCCTGGGAATTCCGTGCAGCCCGGCACCATGACGGCGGGCGCTGATGCGCCGGCTTGGCCCACCAGGATCCAGATTCCCAATAGGACGATCGGCTGCCGGTCACTCCGGACACATCGCATTCTTACAGGCACTGCGCGAGACTTGTATCCTGAACAGTGGCAATTGCGTCACGCAGGAGAAAGGATGGGCATGCAAGACACGCAGACACCTGTCGACCGGGAGACGCTCTATGAGGAGGTGTGGGCGGATCCGGTAAAGGTGGTAGCGCAACGCTATGGCATCTCCGATGTGGGGTTGGCGAAGATCTGCAAGAAGCTGAGCATCCCGATACCGAGCCGTGGTTACTGGGCGAAGGTGAAGGCGGGAAAGATCATGCGCAAGATCCCACTCCCTGCCTTGCCACCCGGCGCCACCGCGCTAACGGGTACCAAGCCGCTGTCCAGGATACAGCGGGAGGCACAGGTCGCCGTCCAGAAATCGGTTGCCAAGATCATAGAGGATCATCCGGTGATCGATGTACCGGAGGAGCTTACCGACCCGCATCCGCTCGTTAGCGCCGCGGAGAAGCGCCTGAAGCAGCGGGACGGGTGGGACGACGTTGCAGGGCTGCGCAGTGCGCCGAAGGAAGTGCTACATGTCGAGGTGACCCGTGCGAGCCTGTGACCTGCCCGAGTTCCTCGGACCAGTAGTTTCTGGAAAGATGGCTCTTCATCGAGAAGGAAGAGCCGATGAGAAAGAGCCGATTCACCGAAGAGCAGATGGTGGCGATCCTGCGTGAAGCGGAGAAGACCTCGGTGGCCGCGGTGGCCAAGAAGAACAAGGTCAGCGAGCAGACGATCTACTCGTGGCGTCAGCACTTCGCGCGGACTCGAGCCGAGCGACGTGAAGAAGCTGAAGGCGCTGGAGGCCGAGAACGCCAAGCTGAAGAAGCTGCTCGCCGAGCGCGACCTCGAGATCGACACGATGCGCGAGGTGAACCGCCGAAAGTGGTGAGCCTGCCGGTTCGTCGCGACCAGGTCGGATTCTTGCATCGAGCGAGGCATCTCGCAGCGACGGGCGTGCGGGCTGATCGGCGTGGCACGTTCCGCACTGAACTACGCTTCGCAGCGCGACGTAACGGACGCCCCGGTGATCGAAGCGATGAAGCGGCTGTCGGCACAGTATCCGCGCTACGGCTATCGCCGCATCCGCATCTTCCTGCGGCCGTGAGGGCCACGCGATGAGTCCGAGCCGCGCCGAGCGGCTGTGGCGCAAGGCGAAGCTGCAGTTGCCCGCCAAGCGACCGCGGCAAGCGGATCTCGAGCGTCACGGCCGCGACCGTTGCCACCGCGGGCGGCCAATCACGTCTGGGCCTACGACTTCGTCTTCGACGCCTGCGCCAACGGCCAGCAGTTCAAGTGCCTGACGGTCGTCGACGAGTTCACCCGCGAGTGCCTGGCGATCGACGTGGCGGGCTCGATCCGCTCGGGTCGCGTCATCGAGGTGCTCGCCCGGCTGATGAGCGAGCACGGCGCGCCGGCGTTCTGCGCTGCGACAATGGCCCGGAGTTCGTCAGTCTGGCGATCCTGAAGTGGCTGACCGAGAACAAGATCGAAACCGCGCATATCGACCCCGGCAAGCCGTGGCAGAACGGCACCAACGAGAGCTTCAACGGCAAGTTCCGCGACGAATGCCTGAGCATGGAGTGGTTCCGCACCCGGCGCGAGGCGCGCATCGTGATCGAGACCTGGCGGCGGCACTACAACGCCGTGCGTCCGCACAGCAGCCTGAACTACTTGACCCCGCTCGAGTTCAGCAGCAGCATCACATCCAGCCATTGATTCCCAACCGAGCCATTTCCCAGGAATCAATGGTCCGAGATTCCTAGGGCAGGTCACCTGGACCGCGCCTTGCGGCTCGCCGACACGTTGCTCAAGTCGCTACAAGCGGTCGGGATGAATGTAATTGTCGACAGCAAGGACGGAAAGACGGTCCTCGACTCGGCGGGTACGAAGGTCTCGCTGTCGATCACCGAGAAGATCAGCCGGAGCCCGCACACCAGAACCCGAAGCGAGGAGCGCGCCTTGGCGCGCTATAGCAACTCCTGGAGAACAGTAGAGCGCGTCGAGTACCCACAGATTCCACAGTTCGACTACGCAGCGACGGGGCGACTCACCATTACGGCGGTCGGACGTTGGCACCGACGGAACTGGAACGACACTGCCCACACGAGCCTTGACGACCGGATGAGCGAGGTTGTTTCGGGAGTCGTGGCGCTGTTGGAGAAAGTTCGTGCCGAGGATGCGGAAAGCGCGCGCGCTGCGGCGGCTCGTCGGCTCGCTCTGGCCGAATATGAGCGACAACTCCAGCGCCGAGCAGCAGAACGTCGGGAGCTGGGTGAACTTCAGAGACAGGCCGCGCGTTTCAGGCGCGCGATGCAGCTTCGGGAATACATTTCAGTGGTCGAAGACCGCGCCCGCCGCACCGGCGATCTGTCGCCGGAGCTCACGCAATGGATTGATTGGGCGCGTGCCAAGGCGGACTGGATCGACCCTCTGCTCCACGTGAGCGACATCATCCTCGATGCTCCCGAGCCGCAGCACCCTGGCTACTGGTAGTGGCATGTGACCAGCAGTGAGGTCCTTCTCCTCTTCCGCACGGACGTGGACCAGCGGCAGGCTGGATCGGTGACCCGTTGGTATTCCAGCGCCAGTTCAGCGCCTCCCGTCCTTTCAGCCAGCTCGCGCAGCAGGCTCTCGGCGGGCTCGCTGCCAACGCCAACGGCGAAGATTCGATGATCTGCACTAGCCGCCGCTCGAAGGGTGCCCTCGCTCCCCAGACCGCGCCGTCGGTGATCAGTGGCACGCAGGCCGCCCCCGTCCTCTTCACCGCCCGACGGACACTCTCGATCGTCGACATGAGCGCCTGCCGCGTCTCGGTGCCGCCCAGGCTCGCGGACGTGGATGAAACCTGCTCCGAGACATATGCGATCCTCGACGGCGAGCACGGCAACACCCGCTTCAGATAGTGCGCCACGCGCCCCAAACCTGCTGAACCCAACCGGGTCCCGTTCATCGAGTTCCCGCAGCACCGTGTGTAGCGCCGGGTGCGCTGATTCGAAACTGTCGCCTTCCATGGACCCGATCCAAGGCGTTGCGCCTCCTGTTGAGATGCGCCCCGTCATCGGGAATCTTGCAGGTGCCTCCGCATTAGATCGGCACGACTCGGCGCGGAGGGCGTCAAGCAGGATGGCCGGTCGATTGCCGCCTCTAGCCTGCGCCAGCAACACTCGGGCTCGCGGTCGTCATATGTTCGGCATTCGTCCCGCTGCCCATCTGCGCGCCTCGCATCGGTGCCGCGTTCGCTCCCGTCCTTTCGATCGCGTCAAGCATGTCCGCATACGCCTGCATCATTTCCCGACGAGTCTTGAGGTAGTCGGCACGGTTGTACCGAGCGGAAGTCTCGTCGGACTTCTCATGCGCGAGTTGGGCCTCGATCGCCTCGTGGGGCCAGCTCGCCTCATGCAGCAACGTGGAAGCCACGGCCCTGAACCCGTGGCCGGTCATCCGGTCCTTGTATCCCATGCCCCAGATCGCATAGAGCATCGCATTCTCGGACAGAGGTTGATCACGCTTGCGCGACTGGGGGAATACCCAGCCACGACCGCCGGTGACCTGCCTGAGTTCGCGCAGCGCCTCGACCGCCTGACGACTCAACGGGACGACATGGGGCTCCGCACGCCTGTCCCCGCGGATCTTGACCTTCATCCGATCCACCGGAATCACCCATGTCGGGGTATCCGAGTCGAGATCGAACTCCGGCCACGTCGCCAGCCGCAGTTCGGTCGTGCGCGTAACGGTGAGTGCCAGCAAGCGCAATCCCAGCCTCGTGACGGTGTCTCCCTGGTAGGCGCGCATGGTCCGCAGGAATGCGGGCAGCGCCTCCTCATCGAGCGCCGCGAAATTGCGCCGCGGGTTGAGCTTTCGCGCCAACTTCTTCAGCCTGCTGAACTCGCGGGACAGCGGTTTGATCGGATCGGCGCTGGCCAGCTTGCGGAGAATGGCGTATTCCCAGATCGCACCCAGCCTCTGGTAGACGCGACCGGCCGTCTCGATCTTGCCCGCCTTCAACATTTCCGAGAGCAGGTCCAGCACTTCGGCAGTACCCACGTCCGTGATCGGCATGTGGCCGATCTTCGGATGGACGTGATCCTGCAGGGACTGCCGGACCTGGTGCGCATGCTGGACGGTCCAACCCGGTTCGCCGGTCTCGAGCCAGTCGTCCGCAACGCGCTGGACCGTGGCCGCCCGGGCGGCCTTGAGCCTGGTCGCCTGTCTGCGCCGCTCGCGGTCGGCTGCTCGTTCCGCCTGCAGCGCCCTCTTCGCCTCGATCGCCTCCAGTGCGGCTCGCGCGGCCTGCGCCTCCCGTTGTGCCAGCGGATCGATACCGCGGGAGATCGAACGTCGATGCTCTGCAGCGGCATCACGCGCGGCGCGCAGCGACATCACCGGCTTGTCAGTGGCGGCCCCCGCAGGCGCGTAGACGCCGATCGCCGCAGTCGAGCGCTTACCCTCGAACTGGTAGTCCCGGCGCCAGTAACGGGCGCCGTTCGGCTGCACCAGCAGGTACAGGCCGCCGTCACCGTCGCGCAGTTTGTAGGCGCGCTCGCGCGGCATCGCCCGCCGCACTTCGAGGTCCGTCAGTGCCACGATTTTCCCCCCAGATACCGCACGCGTATTTCGCGTGCCCAGATACCGCATTTGATACCGCACGGCGCGGCGGCAGTTGCGAATCGTTGCTGGAGCGCTTCGGACAGAAGTCCTAGGCGCTAAGCGATTGATTCGCATAGCGTTCTGGCTAAACTTCGGGGGATTTCGGATCTCCTCGGACGAAGCTGGAACGCTTCGGAGGAGGTTAGCTGGCGGAGACGGAGGGATTCGAACCCTCGATGCAGTTTTTGGCCGCATGCTCCCTTAGCAGGGGAGTGCCTTCGACCTCTCGGCCACGTCTCCGGGCTTCGATTACTTTCGTCCAGTCGATGCCGGCTCGGAGCGTGACCCTACTCAGGCCGGCTGGTCCAGTCCGAATGCCTTGTGCAGCGCGCGCACGGCGAGCTCCATGTACTTGTCCTCGATGACGACCGAGATCTTGATCTCGCTGGTGGAGATCATCTGGATGTTGATGCCCTCTTCCGACAGCGTGCGGAACATCAGGCTGGCGATGCCGACGTGCGAGCGCATGCCGATGCCTACCACCGAGACCTTCGCGATCTTCGGGTCGCCGACGATGCGCGCCGGCCTTGATGTCGATCCTTGACCTTGGCGTTCAGCACGTCCAGCGCCTTCTGGTACTCGTTGCGGTGCACCGTGAACGAGAAGTCGGTCATGCCCTCGACGCGCTGGTTCTGGATGATCATGTCGACGTCGATGTTGGCCTCGGCGACCGGGCCCGAGGATCTGGAACGCGATGCCGGGCCGGTCGGGCACGTTCATCACGGTGATCTTGGCTTCGTCGCGGTTGAACGCGATCCCGGAGATGACCGCCTGTTCCATGGTTTCGTCTTCCTCGAACGTGATCAGGGTGCCGGACTGCGCCTCTTCGTCGAGCGGCATGTCGGGCGGCGTCAGGCTCGACAGCACGCGAGTCTTGACCTTGTACTTGCCGGCGAACTCGACCGAGCGGATCTGCAGCACCTTGGAGCCGAGGCTGGCCATCTCGAGCATTTCCTCGAAGGTGATCTTCTCGAGCCGGCGCGCCTCGGGCACGACGCGCGGGTCGGTGGTGTAGACGCCGTCGACGTCGGTGTAGATCAGGCACTCGTCGCGCCTTCAGCGCCGCGGCGACGGCGACCGCCGAGGTGTCGGAGCCGCCGCGGCCCAGCGTGGTGATGTTGCCGTCGGCGTCGATGCCCTGGAAGCCGGTGATGATCGACCACCCGGCCGGCGTCGAGATCGGCGCGCACGCGGCGGTCGTCGATCGATTCGATGCGCGCCTTGGTGAACGCGCTGTCGGTGCGCACCGGCACCTGCCAGCCGGCATAGCTGACCGCGTCGACGCCGAGCGCCTTCAGCGCCATCGCCAGCAGGCCGACCGACACCTGCTCGCCGGTGGAGGCGATCATGTCGAGCTCGCGCGCGTCGGGCTGCGGCTGGATCTCCTTCGCCAGCGCGATCAGGCGGTTGGTCTCGCCCGACATCGCCGACGGCACGACCACCATCTGGTGGCCGGCCGCGTGCCACTTGGCGACGCGCGCGGCGACGTTCTTGATGCGCTCGGTGGAGCCCATCGAGGTGCCGCCGTACTTGTGAACGATCAGAGCCATGCTGGATCGGGCCCCTTTTGCCGCAAACGTGCCGCGGATCCGCCTCGGCGGCCGTGTCCGGTGAAGAAAAGCCCGAAATTATAGCCGAGCAGGCGGGCAGAACGCCGCACGCGGATCCGACGGGTCGTCGGGACACCAGTCCAGCACGACCCGCTGCGGATCCGCCGGCCAGTGCGGCGAACGATCGATCCCCAGGCCGGCCGCGTACAGGATCGCGCCGCCGACCCGGATCACCGGCAGGTCGCGCACGCAGCGGCGCGGGGATGCCGCGCTCCTGGTAGACGTTGCTTCAGGTCACGGCTGCTGCCGGCCGGGCTCAGCCTGCAGCCGCGCCGACAGCGCGCAGGGACCGATCTCGAGGACCTGGGCGCGCAGCCAGTCGGCGCGAAATCCGGGCGAGCGCGAGGGCGACGACGAGCACGGCGCTTCGCCGCGGGTCGAAAGGGCGGCAGCGGATCGCACCCACAGCGCTCCGCCGGTGCCTGCGAGCGGAATGCAGGCCTCGCCGCGCCAGCGCAGGAGGGTCGGACCCGCTTCGCGATCGCCGTCCAGCGCAAGGTGCGCGGGCTCGGCGGCGAGCGGCCGGACCTCGATCGCGTCGCGATAACGCACCCAGGCGTGTTCCTCGTGCTCGACCCGGCCGTATGCGCCCTGCCCGTCGACCAGCTGTCGGAGCATTTCGCGCAGCCGCGCCTCGCTGGGGGTGCGCAGACCGAGTTGCAGGCACCATTCGCGCAGCACGGCGCCCTGCCGATCGGGGTCGAGCGCGACGAGCGCCTGCCGATCGAGACGCGCGGGCGCGCGGGCCTCGCCAGCCCCCGCGGCTGGGCGTCCGCCAGCCCTATCGGCCGGGCGGACGCCGTGCGGCGCAGCCGCGGCAGCCCGCGCGAGATCGGCGCGCGCGCGTTCGCGCAACGCCTCCCCGGCCGCTGCGACATGCGCCACGGTCCGCAGCAGGTTGGCGCGGAACGCCGGCGCCACCGCATCCAGCGCCGGCAGCACCCGCGTGCGCAAGGCGCTGCGCAGCAGGCGCACATCGCGGTTGCTCGGATCCTCGACCCACCGGAGCGCATTGCGCTGCGCGTAGGCGTGGAGCTCGGCGCGCGGCAGCGCGAGCAGCGGGCGCACCAGCGAAACCTGCGGCAGCCCGCCCAGCAGCGGGCGCTCGGCATGCATCGCCGACAAGCCGTCGGTGCCGGTGCCGCGCGCGATCCGCATCAGCACCGTCTCGACCTGGTCGTCGGCGTGATGCGCGGTGAACACCGTCGCGGCGCCGCACGCGCGGGCGACGCGCGCAAGCGTCTCGTAGCGCTGCGCGCGCGCCCAGGATTCGATGCTGACGCCAGGAGCGGGACGCGCAGCGATGCGCTCGCAGCGAAACGCGACGCCCAGGTCCGCCGCCTGCGCCGCGCAGTGCGACGCCCAGTCGTCGGCCTGCGCCTGCAGACCGTGATGCACGTGGACCGCGACGAGGTCGCCGCGGTCGAATGCATCGGCCGCGGCGTGCAGCAGAACGGAGGAATCGAGCCCGCCGCTGTACGCGACGAGAATGGGGCGCGCGCGCCACGCTTCGGCATCGAAGCGCGGCGACGACGGGATCAGCGCTCTTCGCCGATCTCCTTGAATTTTCCATAGGCCAGGATGCGCTCGTGGCGCTGCTTGACCAGGTCCGCCGGCTTGACGTCCTGGAACTGGCGCAGAGCGTCGCCGAGCGCGCGGCGCAGGAACTGCATCATCTGCGTCGGATCGCGATGCGCGCCGCCGACCGGCTCGCTGACGATCTTGTCGATCAGGCCAAGCGCCTTCAGCCGGTGCGCGGTGATGCCGAGGATCTCGGCCGCATCGGGCGCCTTTTCGGAGCTCTTCCAGAGGATCGCCGCGCAGCCTTCGGGCGAGATCACCGACAGCACCGAGTACTGCAGCATCAGCACGGTGTCGGCGACCGCGATCGCCAGCGCGCCGCCCGATCCACCCTCGCCGATGATCGTGGTGATGATCGGCACGCGCAGCGCGGCCATCTCGTAGAGGTTGCGCCCGATCGCCTCGGACTGCCCGCGCTCCTCGGCGCCGATGCCGGGGAAAGCGCCCGGCGTATCGACGAACGTGAACACCGGCAGGCTGAACTTCTCGGCCAGCTTCATCAGGCGCAGCGCCTTGCGGTAGCCCTCGGGCCGCGGCATGCCGAAGTTGCGCAGGCCGCGCTCCTTCGTGTCGCGGCCTTTCTGGTGGCCCAGCACCATCACCGGCTGGCCGTTGAACCGGGCGAGCCCGCCGACGATGGCCAGGTCGTCCGCGTAGTGCCGGTCGCCGTGCAGCTCGTGGAAATCGGTGAACAGCGCGGCGACGTAGTCCAGCGTGTAGGGACGCTGGGGATGGCGCGCCACCAGCGCGACCTGCCACGGCGTGAGCTTCGAGTAGGTGTCCTTGATCAGCGCCTGGCTCTTGGACTTCAGCCGCTGAATCTCGTCGGCGATGTCCACCGCCGAGTCGTCCTGCACGAACCGCAGCGAATCGATCTTCTGCTCGAGATCTGCGATCTGCTGTTCGAATTCGAGAAATGTCGTCTTCATCGGTTCTCCACCGAATGCGCGCCGGAATCAGTATTCCGTCGGCAAGGGGTCCAGACTGCGCCACAAGTACCAGGTGGCCACCGTCCGCCAGGGTCGCCATCGTTCACCGATTTCGATGGCCCGCTGGCGATGGGGCTTGCCCTGCAGCGGTTCCGCAAGGGGATGATACCCGCCCTCGCCCTCGTAGTTCACCTGGATCGCGCGCAGCAGCCCGAGATCGTCGATCGGGTAGACGTCCGGACGCATCAGGTTGAACATCAGGAACATCTCGGCAGTCCAGCGGCCGATGCCGCGCACCTCGACGAGCTGCTCGATGATCGCGTCGTCGTCGAGCGCGTCCCAGCCGACCGGGTCGATCGCTCCGGAGCGAAAACGCGACGCCAGGTCCTTCACGTACTCGACCTTGCGCTCGGACAGGCCGCAGGCCCGCAGCGTCGACACGCGCATGCGGCAGACACGATCGGGCGACAATTCGCGCGCGGCCTTCAGCACGCGGTCCCAGACGGCCTGCGCCGCCTTCACCGAGATCTGCTGGCCGACGATCGAGCGCGCCAGCGTCAGGAACGGGTCACCGCGGGACGTCAGATGGGCGTTGCCGTAGGCGCCGATGATGCGCGCGAGGACCGGATCGCTGCTGCTCAGTTCGGTGCAGGCCTGATCCCAGAAATCGGGCTTGCTCAAGGTGATCGCCCTCAGGCGCGCCGCCACGTCGTGCCGGCGGGCGTGTCTTCCAGGACGATCCCGTCGGCGAGAAGCTGCGCCCGGATCCGGTCGGCCTGCGCGAAGTCCTTCGCCTTCTTCGCCGCGGCCCGTGCCGCGATCAGTTCGTCGATCGCCGCATCGGAGCCGCCGGCGGCGTCCGTCACCTCGCTGCCGAGCAGGCCGCTCTGCCGCACCTGCACCGGGTCCCGGCCCAGCAGCCCGAGCACGCCAGCGAGCGCGCGCAGCTGGGTTTCGGTCGCCGGATCGCGACCCGCGGTTCAGTTCGCCCGCCAGGTCGAACAGCACCGACAGCGCCACCGGCGTGTTGAAGTCGTCCTCCATCGCCTCGCGGAATCGGCGCACGGCCGGCGCCTGCGGGTCCAGCGACGCGAAGGCGCCCGGATCGGAGCGACCCTCGCCAAGCGCGTTGTACAACCTCAGCAGGCTGTTGCGCGCATCCTCGAGGTGGGCGTCGGAATAGTTCAGCGGGCTGCGGTAGTGCGCGCGCAGGATGAACAGGCGCACGACCTCGGGGTCGAACTTCTTCAGCACCTCGCGGATCGTGAAGAAGTTGCCCAGCGACTTCGACATCTTCTCGTTGTCGACGCGCACGAAGCCGTTGTGCATCCAGTAGCGCACGAAGGTGCAGCCGAGCGCGCCTTCGCTCTGCGCGATCTCGTTCTCGTGGTGCGGGAACTGCAGGTCGGCACCGCCGCCGTGGATGTCGAGCGTGTTGCCGAGCAAGCGAGGTCGCCATCGCCGAGCACTCGATGTGCCAGCCGGGGCGGCCCGTGCCGAACGGCGAGCTCCACTTGGCCTGTTCGGGCTCGTCTTCCTTGGCCGCTTTCCAGAGCACGAAGTCGAGCGGATCCTGCTTCGCGTCGGCAACCGACACGCGCTCGCCGGCGCGCAGATCGTCGAGCGACTTGCCCGACAGCCTGCCGTAGCCCGGGAACCGCCGGACGGCGAAGTTCACGTCGCCGTCGCTGGCGCGATAGGCCAGCCCCTTGCCTTCCAGCGCACCGATCAGCCCCAGCATCTGCGGCACGTATTCGGTGGCACGCGGCTCGTGGTCGGGCCGCTGCACGCCCAGCGCCGTCTCGTCCTCGTGCATGTAGGCGATGAACCGGTCGGTGAGCGCGCGGATCGTCTCGCCGTTCTCGACCGCGCGGCGGATGATCTTGTCGTCGATGTCGGTGATGTTGCGCACGTAGGTGACGTCGAAGCCGCACGCGCGCAGCCAGCGCTGCACGGCATCGAACACGACCAGCACGCGCGCGTGGCCGACGTGGCAGTAGTCGTACACGGTCATGCCGCACACGTACATGCGCACCTTGCCCGGTTCGATCGGGACGAATTCTTCCTTCTGGCGGGTCAGCGAGTTGTGGATTCGGAGCATCGGGAGGCACCTGAGGCGCCGACGGCCGCAGCGGCGGCAAGCCGCCCGCGCAGACGGCAGGCGCTAGAATCGAGGGATGATTTTCAGTATATCAGCGGGCTTCCGACGCTGCCGGGCACGGACGCGCGGCAACGCCGCGGTGCTGGCGAGTGCGTTCGCGGCCTTCTCGCTGGCCGTTCACGGCAGCGATGCATTGGCCCAGTCCACGGGCGCTTCCGCGCCGCCGGCCGCGAGCGCGCCGGCCGATCGCCCTGCCGCGGCCGCTCCGGTCGCGGCCCCGAAGAGTGCGACGACGCCTGCACCGGCCGCGACGCCGCTGCAGTCCGATCCGCGACGCATCGTGACGATTGCCGAGCAGGCGTCGCGACTGATTCGCGAGGGCAAGCCCGACGACGCGCTGCGCATGCTCGACGATGCGCTGAAGCAGGCGCCGCGCGATCCGCAGCTGCGTTTCCTGTACGGCGTCGCGCTGGCCGAGACCGGCCGCAAGAAGGACGCCGCCGAGGTGTTCGAGCAGATGACGCAGGACTTCCCCGAACTGCCCGAGCCCTACAACAATCTGGCGGTGATGTACGCGGCGTCCGGCGAACTCGACCGGGCGCGCACCGCACTCGAGAACGCCGTGCGCGCCCTGCCGGGATACGCGCTGGGGCACGAGAACCTCGGCGACGTGTACCTGCGGATGGCGGCGCGCGCCTACCAGAAAGCAGGCGAGCTCGATCCGCGCAGCACCACCGGCAAGCAGAAGCTGACGCTGACGCGCGAGCTGCTCGACCGGGTCGCGCCGCTCGCAGTGCGCTCTGCGCCGCAGCGGCCATGACCGCTGCGGCAAACTTTTCAACCACACGGAGTCGTTCATGTTCAAGAAGTTGCCCCTGATCGGTGCGCTGATGGTCGCGCTGTCCGCAGTCGAAGAGTCCGCCGCGGCGGCCAACCCGCAGGTGTCGATCAAGACCTCGGCCGGCGAGATCGTCGTCGAGCTGTATCCGGACAAGGCCCCCAAGACCGTCGAGAATTTCCTGCAGTACGTTCGCGACGATTTCTACAAGGGGACGATCTTCCATCGCGTGATCGGCAACTTCATGATCCAGGGCGGCGGATTCACCCCCGACTTCTACAAGGGGGCGAGCGGCTTCGGCCAGAAGCCGACGCGCGCGCCGATCGCGCTCGAGTCGAAGAACGGTCTGCGCAACGACGCCGGCTGGATCGCGATGGCGCGCACGTCCAACCCGGATTCCGCGACCGCGCAGTTCTTCATCAACACCGTCGACAACGCCAACCTGAACCACCCGCAGCCCGACGGCCACGGCTACGCGGTGTTCGGCAAGGTGGTCAAGGGCATGGAAGTGGTCAACGCGATCCGCGCCGTGCGCACCACGCGCATGGGTCCGTTCTCGGACGTGCCGGTCGACCCGGTGACGATCGATTCGGTCACCCTGGTCGGAGCGAAGTAAATCGCAGCGACGGCGACCGCCGCCGCCGCGGGCATATCGCTCGACGGCGCCGACACGGCGCTGTTCGTGCTCGGACATGCATCTCGGCGACCACGATCCGGCCACCGCGGACTGGTTCATCGCCGAACTGGCCGGGCAGGCGCGCTCGGCCAGCCATCTCTTCATCCTCGGCGACCTGTTCGAGGCGTGGATCGGCGACGACCACGCCGACGGCGTCTGCGCGCGGACGGTCGCGCTGCTGGCGGAGCTGGGCGCCGCGGGGACGAAGCTCTTCGTGATGCGCGGAAACCGCGACTTCCTGCTCGACGTGCGGCGCGACGCACCGGCAAGCGGCACCGTTGCGGCCGAGGCCTTCTCCGAGCGCTGCGGCGCGACCATGCTCGACGACCCGTGCCTCGTGCGCCTGTTCGGCCACGCCGTGCTGCTGAGCCACGGCGATGCGCTGTGCACCGACGATGTCGACTACCAGCGCTTCCGCGCCCTGGCCCGCAGCGCGGCGTGGCAGCAGGCGTTCCTGCGCACGGCCGGTGGACGAACGGATCGCGCCGCGCGCGAGATGCGCGCCCGCAGCGAACAGTCCAAGGGCGGCAAGGCGGGCTACCTGATGGACGTCAATCCCGCCGCGGTCGTCGCGGCGATGCGCGCGGCGGGCGCGGCGCGCCTGATCCACGGGCACACGCACCGGCCGGCGGAACACCGCTTCGCCATCGACGGCGCGCCGGCGATCCGGTGGGTGCTGCCGGACTGGGATCTCGCCGGCGAGTTGGAGGCCGACACGACGCACGCGACCGACGCAACGGGCCGGTCCGACGAGTCGGGTGCGAGCGCCTCGAGCCGCTCCCGCGGAGGGTTCCTCCAAGTCGATGCCCGCGGTTGGCGGCGCATCGGCGCCTGGGCACAAGGCTGAGCGACGCAGGGGTCGTCAGTCGACCATCCGGTTCAGCTTGCCGGCATCGAGCGGTTCGCCCTTGCTCGTCGAGCTGCGCCGCCGAGCCGCGCAGCGCATCCTCCAGGCGTTCGATCTGCCGGTCCTGGGTCGGCGACGTGGTCGATCAACCGGTGCAGCGCCGTCGACAGCGGATCGTCCGCCCCCTGCGTGACGCGCGTACGCCGAGAAACCCATCCTGGCCGCCTGCTCCTCGCGACGCTGGTCGTCCTCCTCGAGGATCATGCGCGCCGGGATGCCGACCGCCGTGGCTCCCGCGCGGCACTGCCTTGATCACGCACCGAGTTCGAGCCGATGCGCGCCCCGGCGCCGACCGTGAAGGGGCCGAGCACCTTCGCGCCGGCGCCGACCACCACGCCGCGCTCCAGCGTCGGGTGACGCTTGGCGCGGTTCGAGCGACGTGCCGCCGAGCGTGACCCCCTGGTAGATCGTGCAGTCGTCGCCGACCTCGGCGGTCTCGCCGATCACGACGCCCATGCCGTGGTCGATGAAGACGCGCCGCCCGATCGTCGCGCCGGGATGGATCTCGATGCCGGTCAGCCAGCGCGCGCCAGTGCGACAGCCAGCGCGCCAGCGTCGTGAAGCCCGCGCCTTCCACAGACGCGTTGCGACAGCCGGTGGATCGCGAGCGCGTGGATGCCCGGGTAACACAGCAGCACCTCGAGCGACGAGCGCGCCGCCGGATCCTTCTGCATCACGTTCGAGATGTCCTCACGCAGCCGAGCGAAGGCCAAGGCGCTCTCCAACAGTGGGATCAGGTCGGCGATTCTATGCCGCCCGGCGAAGCCCTGCCGACGGTGCGTGCACCCAGCCGGTCATCAGGCGGCGGGCGCTGCGCGACAACACGGCCTTGTCGACGCGCCAGCGGCCGTCGCGCTGCGACACGTCGGCGCCCACCGCCAGCATCCCCGACACGTGGCCGATCCGCGTCGGCACCCCGGGCAGAGTCCTGGCGACCTCGCTGACGACCGTGCCCGGCAGGGCGGCGGCAACCGCCAGCGCGATCGAGCCGGCTGCCGGTGTAGGCGTGATGCAGCCGGCCCATCGACATGATGCGCGCCAGCAGGTCGATGCGCTCGGCCGACACGTCGACGCCGGCACTGGTGCGATAGGCGGCCGGGCGCGCCACCCAGAGCATCTTCGGCGTGGCCGGCCGCAGGCGCGTGGCCTCGTCCGCGGAGACCGCCAGCCCCATGCGCACCGCCGCATGCGGCGCGGATCGCCTCGAGCCGATCGAGCAGCTTGCGTTCGCGATCGACGTTCTGCGGGCAGCTCCCGGCCGGTCAGGCCCAGCGACTGCGCGCGGACGAACACGGTCGGATTGCCGGCCGTGATCATGGTTGCCGTGATCCGCCCGACGCCGGGCACGTCGAGCTCTTCCTGCGGGGCTGCCCGTCGGCAGCAGCGGACCGCTGCCGCGGCATCGAGCAGCGGCGCGCCGGTGCCCGACTCCTCGCCTGCCGGGTCGAGGAACTCGAGCCGGATCTCGGCCGATGGGAACGGCACTCCATCCTCGGTGAACTCGCCGGCTTCGACCACCTCGCCGTCGCGCACCGGAACGAATGCATCGATGCCGCCTGCCGATGTTCGCCTGCCAGATCCGCACCCGGGTCGACCCCTCGACTGCCGCGACCAGCCCTTCGCCGATCGCGAACGGTCCGACGGCCGCGGACAGGTTTCCGCAGTTGCCGCGACCAGTCGATCACCGGAGCGTCGATCGAGACGGCGCCGAACAGGTAGTCGACGTCGCAGCCGTCGCGCCAGGACGGCGAGACGATCACCACCTTGCTGGTGCTCGACGTTGCGCCGCCCATGCCGTCGGTGTGCTTGCCGTAGCGGGTCCGGGCTGCCGATGCATCCGCAGCAGCAGTTCATCGCGTTCGCGCATCGCGTGCGGCAGATCGCGCGCGTGGAAGAACACCCCCTTGCTGGTGCCGCCCCGCATGTAGACGGCCGGAATTCGTTGCCTGCTCATCGTGTTTCCTTGACCTCGTGTCGTGGCGCCTCGCCGGGCGCCTTGGGCGGCGGCAGCGCTGCTGCGCGGCAAGCAGCATCTGCTTGCACACGCCGCGCAGCAGTTCCACCTCCTCGACCTCGAGGCGGGCACGCGAGAACAGGCGGCGCAACCTCGGCATCAGCTTCTTCGGGTGCTCGGGGTCGAGAAACCGCACCGCGACGAGCGCCTGCTCGAGATGAGCGAACAGGCGCTCGACCTGTTCGCCGGTGGCCATGCGGGCGCCGTCGGCGGCCGCCCGCCGGCCCCGCCATGGCCGCCTTGCGCAGCGCCCATGCGACGATCTGCACCGCCTGCGCGAGGTTCAGCGAGTTGTAGTCGGGCGCGCCGGGAATGCTGAGCAGCGCCTGGCAGCGCAGCACGTCGCTCGATCAGACAGGCCGGTGCGTTCGGTGCCGAACACGAAGGCCACGTGGTGCGCGGCGTCCGCCGCCAGCTCGGCCAGCGCCCGTCGCCGTCGCTCCATGCGGTTCGAGCGCCGGCGGGCCGAACTCGCGCGGCGCCGCGCTCACCGCCGACCGCGAGCTGACGTCGGCGAGCGCGTCCTCGAGGCTCGCGACGCAGCGGCAGCGCTCCAGCACGTCGCTGGCGCCGCTGGCGCAGCGCCAGCGCGTCGGGGTGCCTGGCCGCCTCGCGGTCGCGCGGCGCAACCAGCACGAGATCGGTCAGGCCCATCACGCGCATCGCGCGCGCCGCCGAGCCGACATTGCCCGGATGACTGGGCTCGACCAGCACGAACACGCACGCGCCCGAGGGCTGCCGGCGTGGTCCGATGCAGACTGTTCAGAGCAATCCCGTAAAATCGCCTGCTTCTACAAGGCCCCGTCATGCACCCGATGCTCACGATCGCGGTTCGAGCCGCGCGTCGCGCTGGTCGAATCATCAACCGCGCCAGTCTCGATCTCGATCAGGTCAAGGTCGCCGCAAGCAACGCAACGACTTCGTGACCGAGGTCGATCACGCCTCGGAACAGGCGATCATCGACACGCTGCTCACCGCCTATCCGGGCCATTCGATCTTAGCAGAGGAGTCCGGCCACACCCCCGGCAGAGACGCGTCCGCCGACGTGCTCGAAGCGGAGAACATCTGGATCATCGATCCGCTCGACGGCACCACCAATTTCATCCACGGCCTGCCGCAGTACGCGATCTCGATCGCGCTGATGCAGCGCGGCGTCGTCACGCAGGCGGTGGTCTACGACCCGAACCGCGACGAGCTGTTCACCGGATCGAAGGGCCGCGGCGCCTTCCTCAACGACCGGCGCATCCGCGTGTCGCGGCCGCACGCAGATCGACGAGGCTCTGGTCGGCACCGGCTTTCCGTACAAGCAAGATCGACAACCTCGACGAATACCTCGCCATGCTCAAGCTCGTCACCGAGCGGGCGGCGGCAGTGCGCCGGCCCGGCGCGGCCGCGCTGGACCTGGCCTACGTGGCCTGCGGACGCTACGACGCATTCTTCGAGTTCGGCCTGTCGCCGTGGGACGTCGCGGCGGGCAGCCTGCTGATCAGCGAGGCGGGCGGCCTGATCGGCAACTTCAACGGCGATTCGGACTACCTGTTCAGCGAGGAGGTGGTCGCCGCGGCGCCGAAGCTGTTCGTGCCGATGCTGTCGATGCTCAAGCGCAGCGCCTGACAGGCGGCTCCCCGTTCAGCCAACCGCCTGAAGGCGCTGCAGGCGGGCCTGCTCCTCGGCCTGGACGTCGTCGATCTCGCGCATCACGCCGCCCAGATCGACCGGACCGGTGTCGTGCTCGAACTTGCCGGTGAGCGCCGCACCGGGATGCAGAGCTCCGCGCCGATAGAGGTCCCAGACCTCGTGTCCGTGTTCGGTCTGCAGAAGTTCGGGGGCGAAGCGACCGAAGAAGTTGCGCAGGTTGGCGACATCGCGCAGCAGCATGCGTCCGGCGTGGTTGTTGCCGGCCGCGTCCACGGCCTGCGGAAGGTCGATGATCACCGGGCCGTCCGCCGCCAGCAGCACGTTGAACTCCGACAGGTCGCCGTGGACGACGCCGGCGCAGAGCATGCGCACGACCTCGCCGACCAGGGTCTCGTAATGCGCCTTCGCCTCCTCCGGCGAGAACACCACGTCGTTCAGCCGCGGCGCGGCATCGCCGTGCTCGTCGCAGACCAGGTCCATCAGCAGCACACCGTCGCAGAAGTTGTGGGGCCTGGGCACACGAACGCCCGCGGCGGCGAGCCGGTACAGCGCATCGACCTCGGCGCTCTGCCAGGCCGCCTCGGTCGCCTGCCGGCCGAAGCGCGTGCCCTTGGCCATCGCGCGGGCCTGGCGCGAGTTCCGGACCTTGCGGTTCTCGGTGTAGTCGACCGCCTGCCGGAAGCTGCGCTGGGTGGCCTCCTTGTAGACCTTCGCGCACAGGGTCTCTTCGCCACGCCGCACGACGTAGACGGTCGCTTCCTTGCCGCTCATCAGCTGGCGCACCACGGAGTCGATCAGGCCTTCCTCGATCAGCGGCTGCAGTCTCTTGTTCGGTTTCATGGGCGCCATTCTGCGCCACATGCCCGAAACTTCAGAACGCCGGCGGAATCGGCTTCAGGGGCCCCGCGAAATGCTCCTTCCCGGGCTTGTCGGGCAGCGGCGGGAACTCGATCTTCTGCTCCGGCACGTCGACATCGTGAATCTGGTCGAGAAGATGGCGGATCATCGTCAGGCGTCCGCGGCGCTGATCGTTGAAGTCGACCAGCGTCCACGGTGCCTGCTTGGTGTGCGTCGCGTCGAGCATGCGGTCGCGCGCCTCGCCGTACTCCCGGTAGCTCTCGCGTGACCTGAGGTCGATCGGCGACAGCTTCCAGCGCTTCAGCGGATCCTCGAGGCGCTCGGCGAAGCGCTTCTCCTGCTCCTCCTGGTCGACGGTCAGCCAGTACTTGAACAGCAGCAGGCCGTCGTCGACCAGCAGCTTCTCGAAGACCGGCACCTGCTTAAGGAACGCCCGATATTCGTCGTCGCTGCAAAAGCCCATCACCTTCTCGACGCCCGCGCGGTTGTACCAGCTGCGGTCGAACAGCGCGATCTGGCCGCCCGCCGGCAGGTGCTCGACGTAACGCTGGAAGTACCACTGCGTGCGCTCGACCTCGCTCGGCTTGGGCAGCGCGACCACCTGGCACTGCCGGGGGTTCAGACAGTCGGCGATCGCGTTGATCACGCCGCCCTTGCCCGCCGTGTCGCGTCCCTCGATGATCACCAGCACGCGCCGGCCGTTGTGCTGGACCCAGCGCGCCAGGCGGTTCAGTTCGACCTGCAGCGGCTCGAGCAGCTCGTAGTACCGGTCCTTCGACATCGACTTGCCATTGCCGCCGTCGCCGTTCTTGCCGTCTGCCGTTCTTGCCGTCGGCACCCTTGCCGCTCTTGCGATCACCCATGATGAGCGCTCCTCCAGTCGATATGTGTCGTTGCCTAGAACGCGCCGCAGCGGCGCTACCCGGTCCGATTCCGCTCACGCCGCCTCGATGCGCCCCAGCCGAACCATCGTCGTGCCCACCTTCAGGTGCGCCATCGACGGCATCACCAGCACGGTGTCGTCGTAGGGCGCACGGATCACCTCGTCGCCGTCGTAGGCGATCGGGTCGCCTTTCTTCGCAATCACTTCGAGGCCGGTGTAGTCGCGCTCGAAGCGGAACGACAGGCTGCGGGCGACCACGGCCTCGGTGACGCGGACCAGACGTTGCGTGCGCGGTGGAGGCAGGTCGAGCTGTGCAATCGCGCGTGCGGCATCGTCCGCGGACATCGCACCGGTGAGCTGCAGGAACCGTAGCATCGTGTCCATCGCAACGTCCGCCGCACCGCGCTCCCAGTGCTGGCCGCATTCGATCAGGATTGCCGTGCGCGCATCCAGCGGATCGCCGAAGGCTCCCCGTTCGATCATCCGCAGTCCGGCCGGGTGGCCGGTGTCGATCAGCAGGTGCTCGGGCACGCCGAGCCGCCGCGCGAACGCCGCGCTCTTCTCGCCGCCGCGCCCTGCCGCGCCGCACACCATGATCGGACGGCACGGCTCGTGCATCGAGTGGATGTCGAGCAGCAGATCGGCCGCGTCGACGAACGGCGCCAGCTGCCGCGCCCGGCGCAGCTCGACCGAATCCCGCGGCCCGCGCAAGGCCTCGTCGCCCCACACGCGGTTGTAGTCCTCGTCGACGTAGCGGCTGCGGTCGGGGTCGGCCGGATCCCAGCGCGCGAAGGCCTCGACGTTCGCGAACGCCAGCGTCAGCCGACCGGCTTGCGGGCGGAACTGTCGCACCAGCAGCCAGTCGAGCGCGATCGCGCCGCAGATCTCGTTGCCATGGGTCAGCGCCTGCACCATCACGTGCGGCCCCGGCTGGCCGGAGTCGAAGCTCCAGACCCAGTCGACCCCGGTGTTGCCGGCACGCCAGCGCGCGATGTCGGGCGGGGTCAGTTCGATCGGACGCTGCGCGATGCGCTCGGTCATGTCATTCCTCGTTCAGGTGGCAGGCGGCCTGGTGACCGGGTTCGACCTCGCGCAGCCGCGGCGCCTCGGCACGGCAGCGCGCGAAGGCGTGCGGGCAGCGCGGATGGAAATGGCAGCCGGTCGGCGGCGCCAGCGGCGACGGAATCTCGCCGCGGATCGGAACGAAGCTGCGGCCGCGGCGATCGAGCCGCGGCACCTCCGCGAGCAGCGCCCGGGTGTAGGGATGGTTGGGCGCGTCGTGCACCTGCTGCATCGGTCCGACCTCGACCACGCGGCCGAGATACATCACGGCAACGCGATCCGACAGGTGGCGCACGACGCCCAGGTCGTGGCTGATGAAGAGGTAGGTCAGCCCGAGCCGTGCGCGCAGCTCCATGAACAGGTTCAGCACCTGCGCCTGGATCGACACGTCCAGCGCCGCGACCGCCTCGTCGCAGACCAGCAGTTCGGGCTCGAGCGCCAGCGCGCGCGCGATGCCGATGCGGGCCCGCTGGCCGCCCGAGAACTGATGCGGGTAGCGCCGCGCGTAAGCGGGATCGAGCCCGACCTGCCGGAGCAGGTCCGCGACGCGGTCCTGCGCCTGGCCGCGATCGAACAGGCCGTGCGCAAGCGGGGCCTCGACGATGGCATCGCCGACCCGCATGCGCGGGTTCAGCGACGCGAACGGATCCTGGAAGATCATCTGGATCGCGGGCCGCACGCCGGCCTGGATCCGCACCGGGACATCGCGCAGGCGTACCTCGCCTTCGGTCGGCGCGTGCAGTCCGCAGACGATCCGCCCCAGCGTCGACTTGCCGCAGCCCGA
This sequence comes from uncultured beta proteobacterium, assembly GCA_963849015.1. GTDB lineage: Bacteria > Pseudomonadota > Gammaproteobacteria > Burkholderiales > Burkholderiaceae_E > Quisquiliibacterium. Next base: position 397,237 of record CAWKFK010000006.1, on the reverse strand, counting down.
CTCGCCGACCAGACCCAGCACCTCGCCCTCGGCGATCTCGAGCGTGACGCCGTCGACGGCATGCACGGTCTGCGGGCCGGGACCGGCACCCAGACGCGCGGCAAGGCGCTCGAAGACGTCGAGGCGGCGCGAGAAGCGTTTGCTCACGCGATCGATGCGCAGCATCGGCACGGTCATGCCGCACCCGCCACCGGCGCCGCCAGCGGAAAGGCGCAACGCACCGAGCGCGCGCCCCCGCGCGCCGCCGTGCACGACCTCCTCGACCGGCTCCGCGCAGCGCGGCTGCTCGTACCGGCAGCGCTCGCGGAAGGCGCAGCCGCTCGGCAGCCGGGCGAGCGACGGGGTCATGCCGTCGATCTGGTTCAGCGGCCGGCCCGGCAGATTGTTGGCCGGCACCGAGTCGAGCAGGCCACGGGTGTACGGATGCAGCGGAGCATCGAGCACGTCGGCGACCCGACCCTGCTCGACGATGCGCCCGGCATACATCACCGCCACCCGGTCCGCGAGCCCTGCGACCACGGCCAGGTCGTGCGTGATCCAGATCAGCGCGGTGCCGGCCTCGCGCACCAGCTGCTGCATCTCGTGCAGGATCTGGCCCTGCACGGTCACGTCGAGCGCGGTGGTCGGCTCGTCGGCGATGATCAGCGCGGGCCGGCACAGCAGCGCGATGGCGATCGCGACACGCTGGCGCATGCCGCCGGAGAACTGATGCGGATACTGCTGCAGACGCTCGTCGGGCGATGCGATTCCGACCCTCGTCAGCGCCTCGCGGCAGCGCGCCCGCGCCGCGCCCTGCGACACCGCCTCGTGCGCCCGCACCGTCTCGATCATCTGCGTGTCGATCCGGAGCACCGGGTTCAGGGTCATCATCGGATCCTGGAAGATCATCGCGATGCGATCGCCGCGCAGCCGCTGCAGCGTCGCCTCCGAGGCGCCGACCAGTTCCTGCCCGTCGAACCGGACGCTACCCGCGGCGATCCGCCCCGGCGCGTCGACCAGACCGAGGATCGAGAAACCGGTCACCGATTTGCCCGACCCCGATTCGCCGACCAGGCCCAGGATCTCGCCCTTCCCGAGTTCGAACGACACGCCGTCGACAGCGCGCAGCACGCCGTCGCGGGTGGCGAACTCGGTCACCAGGCCGTCGACCCGCAGCAGCGCGCTCATCGCGACAGCCTCGGATTGAGCACGTCGCGCAGCTGGTCGCCGACGAGGTTGATCGACAGGATCGTCAGCAGCAGGGCCACGCCCGGATAGACCGAGATCCAGTACTTGCCCGACAGCAGGAACTCGTAGCCGTTGGCGATCAGCAGGCCGAGCGAGGGTTCGGTGGTGGGCAGCCCCAGCCCGAGGAACGACAGCGTCGCTTCGAGCGCGATCGCGTGCGCGATCTGCACCGTGCCGACCACGATCAGCGGCGGCAGCGTGTTCGGCAGCAGGTGTCGCAGCATCACCCGCCGGGCCGACAGGCCCAGGCCGCGCGCCGCCTCCATGTACTCCTTGTGGCGCTCGACCAGCGCGGCCGAGCGCGCGGTGCGCGCGTAGTAGGCCCACTGCACGGTGACCAGCGCGATGATCACCTTGTCGACGCCCTTGCCGAGCGTCGCGATCAGGATCAGCGCGACCAGGATCGCCGGGAAGCCGAGCTGAATGTCGACGATGCGCATCAGCACCTGCTCGAAGCGCCCGCCGATGAAGGCGGCGAGCACGCCCAGCGCGGCGCCGAGCGCCAGCGCGATCACGCCGCTGGAGACCCCGACCGTCAGCGACACCCGCAGCCCGTAGAGGATCGCCGACCACATGTCCCTGCCCTGCCCGTCGGTCCCCAGCCGGTAGACGAGATCCCCGGCCATCGCCGCGGACCCCGGCGGAAGCCGCGCGTCCATCAGGTCGATGCGGCCGAGGTCGTAGGGGTTCTGCGGCGCGATCCAGGGCGCGAACACCGCGAGCACGAGCACCGCCACCAGCAGCGCCAGCCCGGCCAGCGCAATGCGCGACTCGGCGAAAGCGCCCCGGAAGCGGCGCCACGGCGTCTCGACGGTGTCCCGGCCGGCGTCGCTCAAGGCTCACCCCGCCCGCGATTCGAGCCGCACCCGGGGGTCCAGCACCGAATACAGCACGTCGACGACCAGGTTGATCAGGATGAACATCGACACCGTGATCAGCAGGTAGGCGACCACCACCGGCCGGTCGAGCTGGAAGATCGAATCGATCACCAGCTTGCCCATGCCGGGCCAGGCGAAGATCGATTCGGTGACGATCGCGAACGCGATCACCGATCCGAGCTCCAGGCCGATCACCGTGACCAGCGGGATCATGATGTTCTTCAGCAGGTGCACGCCCAGCACGCGCGTGCGCGGCAGGCCTTTGGCGCGGGCGAAGCGGATGTAGTCGAGCAGGATGTTCTCGCGCACCTGCGCCCGCGTCAGCCGGATGATCAGCGACAGCTTGAACAGCGCCAGGTTCAGCGCCGGCAGCAGCGCGTGCCGCAATCCCTCCCAGTGCAGGATCGACACCTGGATTCCCAGCAGCTCGTCCGTCGGCCCGCGCCCCGTCGACGGCAGCCACCCCAGCTGCACCGCGAACAGCATGATCAGCAGCAGCCCCACCCAGAACGTCGGCAGCGAGAAGCCCAGGATCGACAGCGACATGATCGCCTTGGCGACCGGACCGTCGGGCTTCAGGCCGGCGTACAGCCCGAGCGGGATGCCGAGCACGATCGCGATCACCATCGCGACCAGGGCCAGCTCGAGCGTCGCCGGCATCCGCTCGAGTATCACCTCGAGCGCGGAACGGCCGTAGACGAAGCTGTTGCCGAGATCGCCCTGCAGCGCGTTGCGCAGGAACAGCCCGTACTGGCTCCACAGCGGGCGGTCGAGGCCGAGCGCGATCCGGGCACGCTCTTTTTCGAGGTCGTCCGCCTGCGGATTGACCAGCATCTCGACCGGATCGCCGACCATGAAGATTCCGACGAACACCAGCAGCGAGGTGGCCAGCAGGACCAGCGCGGTCTGCGCGAAGCGCCGCAGCGCGTAGACGATCATCCCGGGACGCCCCCCAAGGCCAGATCAGCTCACTTCGCCGGCCTGACCTCGTGGGCGAACGTGTACTGGTCCGCGCGCGCCGCGTAGCTGAGATTCTTGCGCGTCGCCCAGACGGAGACCTCGTAGTGCAGCGGCACGATGCCCTGCTCGGCCATCGCCTTCTCGCTGGCGGCGGCCAGCAGCATGCCACGCTTGGTGTCGTCCAGCTGCGTCATCGCGGTGGTGATCATCGCGTCGAGCCCGGCGTTCGAGAAGCGGCCGCGGTTGGCTCCGCCCATGCCCTGCGCCGGATCGAAGGTGCCGACCAGCGCGCGCAGCGGCGACGAGGTGTCGCCGGTCTCTGAGCCCCAGCCGGCAAGCATCAGCGAGAACTCGAGCTTCGATCCGCGCGAGAAGAACACGTTCGACGGCATCGTCTCGAGCTTCGTGTCGATGCCGACGCGCGTCAGGAACTGGGCGACGGCCTGGGCGATCTTCTCGTCGTTGACGTAGCGGTTGTTCGGCGCGTGCAGCGTGATCTGGAAGCCGTTCGGATAACCGGCCTCGGCCAGCAGCTTCTTCGCACCCTCGGGGTCGAACTTCTCGGGCGGCAGACGCTTGCTGGTGCCGAAAAAGCTCTCGGCCAGGAACTGGCCAGCCGAGACGGCCTGCTTCTCCATCACGCGTTCGACGATCGCGTCGCGGTTGATCGCCTTCGAGATCGCACGGCGCACCCTCGGGTCGCGCAGCGGATTCGCCTCGAGCGGCCGGCCGTCCTTGGCGCGCACGAACGGCGAATTGGTCTCGCGGCCGGAATCCATGTGCAGGTAGATCACGCGATTGGAGACCGCGCCCTTCACGTTGAGCTGGGGATTGGCTTTGATCTTCTCGATGTCGGCGGTCGGAACGTTCTCGATCATCTGCACGTCGCCCGACAGCAGCGCCGCGACCCGCGCCGCGCTGTTGCTGATCATCCGGAACTGGACTTTCTCCCAGGCCGGCTTCGGTCCCCAGTACGCCTCGTTGCGCGCGAGCACGACGCGATCCCCGGGCTTGTACTCGACGAAGCGGAACGGCCCGGTGCCGATCATCGCCCTGCCGGAATTGAAGTCCTCGGTCTTCGCGGCGACAGCCGACTTCGGGATGATCTGCACCCCCGACATGTCGCGCGGGAAGAGGGGATGCGGCTTCGCGGTCGTCACGATCAGCGTGTGCGGGTCCTGAGCCTTCGCTTCGACGATCGGCCTGACGAAGATCGCGAACGAAGCCGGGCTGTTGGGCACGTTCGGCGCGCGCTTGAAGGTGGCGATCACGTCCTCGGCGGTGAACGGCGTGCCGTCGTGCCATTTCACCCCCTTGCGCAGCTTCACCTCCCAGGTGGTGTCGTTGAGCGCCTTCCACGACTCGGCCAGCCCGGGCTTCAGGTTCTGGTCTCGTCGGTGTGCACGAGGTTCTCGAACACGTGCTTGGACAGGCCGTTGTTCGGCGTCAGGTTGTGGAAGTGCGGATCGAGCGAGGTGACCGGCGTGGACAGCGCGATCACGAGTTCGGCGGCGTGAAGCAGGCCTGCGGACAGGGACAGGACGAGCGCGGCCAGCAGGCGGCGCGGACGACGGGACATGAAAGAACCTCCAACGAGTCGGACGGCACGACGGAAACGGCGGACGGGTGCGGCGGGCGAGCGGCGCTGCAGCGCACCGCCGGGTCGGGAACTAGCTTAACCGAGTCCCCGTGCCCGAACCATCCGCAATTCACCCCATGCCTGCGCGGCACATGCCGGGGAATGCCGGATCCGCAGCGCAGCGCACCGTGTCAAACTCGACCCGTGAACCGCTCCGACGATTGCGACGCGCCGATGCGCGCCTACTACCAGCGGCGTGCCGCCGAGTACGAGGCGATCTACGATCGCCCCGAACGGCAGGCCGACCTGGCCGTGCTGCGCGCGCGCGTGGCCGCCTGCTGCGCCGGACGCGACGCGCTGGAACTGGCCTGCGGCACGGGCTGGTGGACCGAAGTCGCCGCTTCCGGCGCGTCCTCGATCCTGGCGACCGACTTCAACCCCGCACCGCTGGAGATCGCGCGCGGCAAAGCGTACGCCTGCCCCGTGCGCTTCGCGCAGATGGACGCCTATGCGCCGCAGCCCGGCGCGGGGCGCTTCGACTGCGGCTATGCGATGTTCTGGTGGTCGCACGTGCCCAGGGCGCGGCTGGCGGATTTTTTGCGCGAATTCACCGCCTGTCTCGCGCCCGGGTCGCTGCTGCTCTTCGTCGACAACCGTTACGTCGCGGGCTCGAGCACGCCGATCGCGCGCACCGACGCCGCCGGTGACAGTCACCAGCAGCGCACGCTGGCCGACGGCAGCCGGCACGAGGTGCTGAAGAACTTTCCGCACGCGCAGGAGATTCGTGCCGCGCTCGAGCCCTTTTGCACGCGGATCGAGGTGACCGAACTCACCTACTACTGGCTGGCGGCGGCACGCACGCGCTGAAGCGCGGGGCGCGGGCCTCGCGCGGCACGGTTCCGCGGACGGCCTCGTCGTCGCCCGGGCTGGCTCAGGCCGGGCGGGATCACAGGCCGGGCGGGATCAGACCGCGCGGGCCGACATTGCCCCGGCGAGGCGGTAGCGGCCGTCGTCGCCCGCGGCCACGCGCCCCTGGGCAACGAGTTCCTCGAGGTGCTGCACGATGCTGCGCCGTTCCGCGTCGTCGACCCAGGCATCGCTCGCCTCGGGCTTGTAGACGACCCGGCAGGCGACCAGTTCGCCCAGCGAGCGCGGCTGCTCGGCGAGAAGGTCCAGAACCCGCTGCTCGCGCTCGTCGACCCGGGCGCTGAAGATGCGCAACGCGTCGAGGAACGCGCCGCGCTCGGTGTAGACCCCTTTGTGGTGGGAGGTGATCCAGGTCGTCGCCGGCACGTCGACGATGCGCTTCAGTGTAGTGCGGAACTCGCGCAGGTTCGAGGTCGCGTCGCCGTAGTACGGGCCGAAGCTCGACAGGTCGATGTCGCCGATGAACGCGATCCCGTGCGGCTCGACCAGCAGCACGCAGTGCCCCGCGGTGTGGCCCGGCATGTGGATCGCACGCACGCGCACGCCGCCGAGATCCCAGATCGCGCCGTCGCGATAGGCGATCGCATCGGGACGGGGCACGTAACTGAACTCTTTGGCGAGCTTGACCTTCATGCCTTCGAGGACGGCATCGCTGTAGCCATAGTGACGAGCCAGCCCGTCCCAGCTGCGCGCCGCCTCCACGTCGCGCTCGTGCACGTGCACCGCCGCCCGGGGGATGCGGTGCAGGCCTGCCATGTGGTCCTCGTGCACGTGGCCGAGGATCGCCAGGTCGGCGTCGTCGAACGCCGGGCCGATCAGGTTCGAGACCTGCGGCGTGTCGAACACCGCCAGACTGTCGGCGCCGCGCACGACGACCTGGTTGCCGTCGGGATACTTCCCGCCCTTGTTGCCGAAATAAACGGTGACCGGACCGAAGTCCGCGCGGGCAATCGAATCGGTCATGGCCGGATCGGATCAGCGAGTGACATCGTCAGCTGCCTTTTCGCGCGGTGCCGCGCTCGCGCGCGATCAGGTAGTCCATCACCCGCAGCGCTCCCTCGCGGCTGCCCGCCATGCTCGTATCGGTCGTGTACTTCCCGGCCACCCCGAACAGCGGCACGCCGTCGAGCTTGAACGCCTTGGCCATCTCGTTGGCCTTGGCCATCCTGGTGCGCACTTCCGGCGAGTCGAAGGTCGCGAGGAACTGCGCGCGGTCGACGCCGTTGCGCGCGACGAAATCCACGATCAGGTCGCGCTTGCCGAGGTCGGCCATCTGCATATGCAGCGCCTCGTAGATGCGATCGTGCAGCGCTTCGACCTTGCCCATCACCTCGAGCGTGAAGTACATCTGCTGGTGCATGCGCCAGCCCGCCGACATACCGGGATGGACCTGGCGCAGCACCACGTCGGGAGCCTGCCTGCTCATCCACGCCTTGAGCACCGGCTCCATCGCATTGCAGTACGGGCAGCCGTACCAGAAGAACTCGACGACCTCGATCTTGCCGCCGGACTGGTTCGGCCACGGCGTGGGGAGCGTCTGGTATTCGAAACCGTCTTCCGGAATCCTGTTCGGATCGGTGCTGGCGCAACCGGCGGCCAGCACGGCGGCGCCCGCGGTGAACGACTTCAGGAACAGCCTGGTGGACCGGTTGATCGATTCGCTCATGCTTGCCTCACTGGTTGCACAGTCCTGCAATTATAGAGGCGACGGTGCCGGTACTGCCGGGCGGTAACCGGAGCCTGTTCCAGGCGGCTCACGCAGTGCGGCTGGCGGGCACCCTTGCGCCGAACAGCGGTCCGTCCGCATAACGCAGCACGACCATCTCGACCGGCCGATCCAGATCGTCCGTCGCGACATCCCCCACCATCCGGCACATCAGGCGGACCGCGTCGGCGAGGTCGACGATGCCGATCGCGTACGGCGCGTCGCCGCGGAACGCGCCTGGCACCACGTGCACGCGCGTAAAGCTGTAGAGCGTGCCGCGCGGCGCCAGTTCGACCCAGCGGACCGTGCGGCTCCAGCAGGCGCGGCACAGGTTGCGCGGCGGAAAACCGAGGGCGCCGCAGTCGGCGCAGCGGGTCGTCAGCAGGCGCCCCGCGGAGAGGCCTTCCCAGAACGGCCGCGTGAAGGCCGAGACTCGCGGCGGAAACGGGCGGTCGCCCGCCATCGCGACTTCGGGCATCGCGACTTCGGGAATCGCGCTCATGCCGACGCCTCCAGGATGTGCACCAGCGCCGCGTTGTACTTGCCGAGCTCGCAGATCGTCATCGCGAATTCGCGCCGCGCCACCTGCCGCTCGCCGGCGCGCCCCAGCAGCTGCGTCACCGATTCGACCACGTCGTACAGCGGCGTGACCTCTGGCGGATGACCTCGCGACAGGCATCCGCCGCAGGTGTTGACCGGGTGGCGCGCGTCGAAGCGGGTCTCGCCGGCAGCCGCGGCGGCGGCCCCCTGCCCCTTCGGAAACAGCCCGAGCGCCTCGGTGCCCAGCGCCTCGACGATCGTGCACGGCGCGTAGACCTGGAATGCGGCGATGTCCGCCAGACCGAGACCGGCCCCGTCCAGGGCGCGCCGCGAGGCCGTCCGCAGCGTGCCGTAGTCGAGCGCGTCGCAGGGACGGTCGGCGATCTGGTGCAGACCCTCGTGCTCGAAGCCGCGCGCCCGCACCAGCACGTACGGACGGCCGCTCTCGCGGGCGAGGTCCTCGCTGACGATGACCAACGCCACCGCGCCGTCGGCGCGTCCCGGCACTTCGTACAGGCCCAGCGGCTCGACGATCGGTCGGGCATTCAGCACCTCGTCGATCGTCAGCGGGGTCCGGAACTGGGCCAGGGGATTGCGCATCGCGTGCTCGCGATTCTTCACCGCGATCGACGCCAGCGTCGCGCGCGCCAGCCGGTGCTCGTGCAGGTAGCGCTGCGCGTCCATCGCGTACCAGGCGATCGGCACGGCACCGAACACCGACTGGAAATCGACGTCACCGGTCAGCCGGATGCTGTAATCGAGGTGGCGCGCCGTCGGCACCCCGGTCTCGAAATGGACGCCGACCGACAGCACGCAGTCGGCCTGCCCGGACGTCACCTGCAGCAAGGCCTGGTCGAAGGCGTGCCCGCCGGTCATGCCGTTGCCGAGCACCTGCATCACGGTGGCCTGCGCGCGGATGCCGAGGTGCGCGGTCAGGAAAGTGTGGAAATAGCACTGGCGGGTGTGGTCACCCGGGTGCGCGACCACCACCGCGTCGATGTCGTCCTTCGCAAGACCGGTCATCGCCATCGCGTCGAGCACCACGCCCGTCGCCAGTTCGTGTTCGAGAACGGCCTCGTCTCCCTGCGCGCGCTGGTAGCTGCCGACCGGGACCGCGCCGTAGCCGAGGATCGCGGCACGGCGCGTCATGAGCGCCGCACCGCGATGCCCTCGCGCTCGCGGTCCCACAGGCTGTCGCGGCGCGACTGCGCCTGCTGCTTGAGCTTGTACTTCTCGATCTTCTCGGTGGCGGTCTTCGGCAGCGCGTCGATGAACTCGACGAAGCGCGGCACCATGTAGTAGTTCATGTGCTCGGCGGCGAAGCGGACCACATCGGCGTGGGACACGGTCGCGCCCGGCTTGCGCACCACGTACACCATCACCTCGTCCTCGCTCATCTCCGAGGGCACCGGCACGGCCGCGACTTCGAGGATGGCCGGTTGCTTCGACAGGATCATCTCGACCTCGTAGGCCGAGATGTTCTCGCCGCGACGCCGGATCGCCTCCTTCTTGCGATCGACGAAGTACAGGTAGCCGTCCTCGTCGACGTAGCCGCGGTCGCCGGTGCAGAACCAGCCGTCGACGAAGGCGCGCGCAGTCTCCTCCGGCATCTTGTAGTAGCCCTTCATCATCGACCCCGGGCGCAGCGGACGCATCCGGATCTCTCCCACCTGGCCGGCAGGCAGCGGCGCGCCCGTCGTCGTCGACGATGCGCAACTCGGACGCGCCGCGCGGCGAGCCGGCCGACCCGGCCTTGTCGGCCCGATCGCCGGGAACGAAGGTCGTCACCGCGAAGTTCTCGGACATGGCGAACACCGAGGTCAGCTCGACACCGAAGCGCTGCCGGATCTCGGCATACAACGCCTTCTGGATCGGCACCACCATGCACTGGCGCAGACGATGCTGGCGCTCGTGCGGGCCGGGCGGCAACTGCATGACGATGTTGGTCATCGCACCCAGTGAGTTGAACTGGGTCGCGCCGGTCGCGCGGATCTCGTTCCAGAAGTTCGTCGCCGAGAAGCGCGGCGACAACGCGACCGCCGCGTCGGCCCACAGCGCCGCGCAGCACGAGTACCAAAGCGCGTTGGCGTGAAACAGCGGCAGGCAGGTGTAGAGGACGTCGTCGGGCCGCGTAGCCGTAGTCGACGGCGATCTGGCGGCCGACCCCGAGCCCTTGAGAATGCGGGCACATCACGCCCTTGGACGGGCCGGTGGTGCCCGAGGTGTAGATGATCAGCTGCGTGTCGTCGTGACGCACGCGATCGACCGGCGGCGCCGACGCGTCGGCCGACTCGAGCTCGGCCAGCGCGTGCGTATGCGCGCCCGCCGCGCCGACGACGAGCGGGTCCGCGGCATCGGACCCGTGCACGACGTAGGTCGCCACCTTCGGCAGGCGCGGCGCGATGGCGCGGATGCGGTCGGCCCACTCTTCGTCGACGACCACGCACACCGAGTCCGACTGGTCGACGAAGTAGCGCAGCATCTCGCCCTTGGCAGCGGTGTTGATCGGCACCGCAACCGCCCCGATCTTGCCGAGCCCCCAGACGACCCAGAAGAACTCGGGACAGTTCGGCAGCATCACCGCCACGTGGTCGCCGTGACCGATCCCGCGCGCTGCGAAGCCGTTCGCATAGCGGTTCGTCGTCGACTCCAGATCGGCGTAGCTGAACGAACGCCCTTGCCAGAGAAGAAACGTGCGGTCGGGAATGCGCCGTGCCTTGTCGGCAAGCACGCGGCCGATCGTGCGTTGCTCGAGCGGGTAGTCGCGAACCTGCATGGTGCCCTCGTCGATCGTTGCCCGGTGGTCGACGCCGGCAGCTTCGTTGTCCGCGTTCCTCCCGTTTGCGATAGTTTCGCAGAGTAACGGCTTCGCCGCCGCCCGAGCCCGGCTCAGGCCGAAAAGGCGTAGTCGATGCCCTGCACGCTCTCGGCGGCCGAACCCACCATCTCGATGGTGACCAGATCCACGCTGATCGTGCTGCGCGAGCGATCGCCGCTGGTGGCAGCGTCGGTCACCTTGACCCACAACTCGCCCGAGCCGACCGCGCCGACGTCGAAGTCGCCGCTCCAGGTGCGCGACGCCGCGCCGAGCGCAGACCAGGACGCCCCCCTGCTCGTCGAGTACGCGAACACGAAACTTTCCTGCGAACTTGTCGCGTCGAGGTGCAGCTCGTAGTCTCCGGCCGCAACACCCGTGAACTTCCACATCCAGTCGAGCCGGTAGCTGCTGCTGCCCGAGAGCGTGCCCTCGCGCAACACCATCGACGTGCTGTCGTCGCCGCCGATCGCCGACACCGAGTTGCCCGACGTGATCGACGGCGCCGAGCGCCAGGTGCCCACCGCGGTTCCGGTCGAGGTCGGCGCAAGATCGTCGTCGCGGTTGCTCGCGGCGACGCTGACGGTGCTCATGCCGGCAGCGGAGAACGCGAGCGCATAGCCGATGTCGCCGTCGTCGCTGCGGTCGTCGACCCCGTCGAGCTCGAGTTCGAGCGCCCAGCCGTTGCTCGCGTCGAGGGTGAAACTGGAGCCGATCGCAGTGCCAGTGGCGGTGCGCAGCGCGCCCTCGGTGGCGTCGAGGCCGCCGACGGTGACGACGACTGGAGCGGTCGCGTTGGCGGCGGAAATCGTGAACCTCTCCGAAGAACCGCCTTCGCTTGTCGACACCGATGCCTTGCTGGCTGCAAGCGTGGCCGCGGGCGTCGAGCCCCCGCCGGAGCCGGAGCCGGAGCCGGCGCCGAATGTGTACGTCCCTGTGATCATGTAGTTGCCGAGGCTGCCATAGTCGGTATAACCGGTCGGCGGGTTGGCCAACGGCGAACCGAAGCTCGTGCCGTCGACCGTCAGGTAATAGGTGCCCGTGGCCAGCCCGGAGGCGCTGATGGTGCCGCCCAGGTTCGACGTGCTGTTCGACTCCGCGATCAGGTTGCCCGACAGGTCGTAGAGGCAGGCGCGGATGTCGAGATTCGTCGCCGACAGCGGCACGTAGCTGTAGTCCGACGACCCGGAGACGAACACCGGCGTGCAGGCGCCCAGGCTCAGGCTGACCGTGCCGGCGCCGCCGACGTTCAACGAGAAGACATCCAGGTCGTTCAGCGTCCCGGAGCGCGAGATCAAGCCGTAGGTCTCGACCTTGTAGTTGCCGTCCGTGAGGCTGCCGGAAAGGCTCGCCGCGGCGGCGAACGTGTTGCCGTGGTCGTCCGGCCGGTACGACACGCCGCTGTTCTGCGACGTGACGATCGCCAGGTCGTCCTGCTTCTGGTTGGAGTTCAGGTACTCGCCCTTGCTCCACTGCGTCACGTTGGCGTTGTAGCCCACGCCCATGATCGGCGCCCAGTCGGTGACGCCGCTGCCGTGGCCGTAGTAGTACCCGGTCTGCGACTGCGAGGTGGGATCCTGTCCGTCGTGCGACAGGCCCAATGTGTGCCCCGCCTCGTGGCTTGCTGCCTCGGCGATGTAGGACGCGCCGTCGGAGAGCCGATTCGCGTAGACATAGGCAGGCGTGTCGCTGTTCCAGTCGAAGCTGCCCACATAGGCGATGCCGCCGAAATTCTTGCCGTCCTCGTCGGTGATCACGACGCGGATGCCGAACGCGGTGTCACCGGCGCCGCTGTAGCTGAGCCCGTCGAGTCCCGGGTCCTCGGTCGTCACGTCGATGTTGAACGGCGCGAAGTCTTCGGCGACGCGCTGCCAGATCTGCTGTATCGCGGTGAGCTCGGACGCGCTGAAGTTCGCCGAGCCGTCGCTGGTGGAAAACGCCGGGGAGTTGATCGTCGCCGTGTTCCAGTAGGTGTTCCACGACGTGCCGGTCGTCGTGTGCCCATCGAAGTCGAGGTAGACCCGAAACTGCGAATCCGGGTTGCTGTGCAGCCTGAAGGTGTCGCCGTAGGACACTCCCACCCCCGCCGCCGGCACAGTCTCCAGGTTCAACGCCGAGTCGAAGGTGACCCCCTCCGGGCCCCTCTCCAAGGTCGGATGCCACGGCCGTGCGCCGGTCCGGCCGTACCCCGCGAAGTCCGGCGTCAGCGCGGGCAACGCGCAGATGTCACCTTCCTCGTGCGCCGCGTGGTCGAGGTCACCGTGGTCGTCGGCACGCGCCCCGACGGCCGCGCCGCCGTCGACACCGAACGGGACGGCCTGCCAGGCCCACCAGGGCGAATCGCCCGTGCCCCAGACGGACTCCGCGGCGGCATCCCGCGTCTTGCCCGCCGTGCCGGCGATACCCTGCCACGGACGCGCTGCACTGTTGCTGACCTCGGACTTCATCGTTGCTCCCTTGCGGCACGACCGCGTTCGTTCGAACGAATTCTTCCGCATCCGCGCCACGACGGGCGCACCGGCGGTCGCGCCGAATCGACGGTTCATCGGCCGGGGGTGCCGGACTCCGTCCTGATCGGATTCCGCAGGTGCTTCCGGGCCGGCTGGACGGCTGGTCGTGAACGGACATGCCGCTCGACGCGCCGCTTAGCGTCCTCGGGCCGTTAGATCTCCGAATCGGCCTTCAGCCGCGTCCTCGCACGCAGTTCAGCCCCTGGGTGGCAGCCAGCGCAACTCCTGGAACCGACGGATCAAGCGCGCGAACATCGCCCCTGTGTCCACGCACTCGTGGAACCCCGCCTGCCGCAGCTTGATCGTGCTGGCCAGCGTCGGCATCGCGGGCGCGGTGTCGCCGTACGAGAAGTTTCGGTCCGCGTACTGGAACGACAGTCCGACGAAGTCGCGCAGCGACTCCGGCGAGCGCAGACCGTGGCGGCGATGGATCCCGCTCCACTGCGCCTGGCGCTTGGGCATCTCGTCGGACAGCGACGTCGGCGCCGGTTCGCCAACGGCCATCCCGAGCGCATCGGCGATTTCCGGCCACACGGTGGCCCACTCGAAGGCCTCGCCGTTGTTGACGTTGAAGGTCTCGTCGCGGGCCTGCGGCGCGGTCGCCGCCCACGCGCAGACGCGCGCGAGCATGTCCGCGTCGACCGCCTGGAAGATCCGGCGCCCGCCGCCGGGGAAAGCGAGCGGCCGTCCCTCGTCCTTGAGGATCGCGGCGTAGACGCCGATTGCCGGGATCGGGTTCATCGCGCTGCCCAGCGACTCGCCGAAGATCACCTGCGGCCGCAGGATCGTCATCGACCAGTCCGAGCCGCGCCGGAACTCGCGCAGGTAGTCCTCCTGCAACCAGTAGAAGTTGGCGTGCGGATGGCGCGGCCAGCGCTCGCGGGCCGGCACCGGGACCGGCGCGACGTGCGCGCCATAGGCCTTCGTGCCCTGCAGCAGCGTGACGTGGCGCAGTCCCTTCGCCGCCGCCTGCAGCGGGTCGAACAGGTTGCGCAGCATGGCGTCGTTGACGCGCATCTGCTCCGGATCGCGCCAACCCGCGATCAGCTCGTCCTTCTCGTAGAGCGCCGCATAGATCAGGTGCGTGACATCGCGCATCGCGCCGAACACCTCGGCGCAGCGCGCACGGTCGGTGAGGTCGACCTGGACGATCTCGACGTCGTCCAGCCCCGGCGGGCGGCGGCGCGACACGCCGACGACATCCCATCCGGGCAGCGACCGGAAGTGCCGCGCGGCCGCGAACCCGACGAGGCCGGACGCGCCGGCGACCAGCACTATGTTGTTCGACATTCGATGTCTCCGGCCCACCGGCGTCGCCGCCGGTCAGCGGCAATCAGAAGAGTTCCATCAGACGCTTGTGGTCCGAAAGCGGCGCAGGCTCGCCGTCGTAGATCTTGCGGCCGGTCTTGAACACCACCGCGCGATGCGCGATCGGCAGGCTGGCCTTCACGTTCTGCTCGACCATCAGGATCGTCGTGCCCATCTCGCGATTGATCTGTACGACGCTCTGCATCACCTTGTCGACCAGGTTGGGCGCCAGCCCGATGGACGGCTCGTCGAGCACCAGGAAGCGCGGCGCGTGCATGAGCGCGATGCCGATCGCGAGCATCTGTTGCTGGCCGCCGGACATCGTGCCCGCGAGCTGCGCTCGACGCTCGGCGAGGATCGGGAACATGCCGAAGACATGGTCGCGCCGCGCCGGCAGCATGCTGCGGTCGTGCACCGCGAAGCCGCCGAGTTCGAGGTTGTCCGCGACCGTCAGCGTGGGGAACACACCGTGGCCCTGCGGCACCAGGGCGAATCCGTCGGCAACGTTGCGCGCCGGCGAGCGGCCGGTGATCGTCTGCTCGCCGAGCCGCACGGTGCCCGCCTCGGGGCGCAACAGACCGAACAGCGAGCGGACGAAGGTCGTCTTGCCCGCGCCGTTGTGACCCAGCAGCAGCAGGATCGAGCCCTTGTCCACGGTCAGGTCGATGCCGTCGACCACGCGCTTGTTGCCGTAGCCCGCGACGAGCCCGGTGACGCTCAGCGACACGCTCATTTGAAATAGCGCTCCGAGAGTTCGGGATCCTGCATCAGCTGCTCGGGGGTGCCCTGCGCGAGCTTGCGCCCTTCGTCGAGGAACACGACCGTGTCGCACAGTTCCCGGATCACATCCAGGTTGTGCTCGATGATGCACAGCGTGCGGCCGGACTCGGCGAGCCGCTTGAAGATCGGCATCACCTTCGCAAGCGCGTTCGGCGCGAGGCCCGACAGTGGCTCGTCGAAGAGCAGCGCCTCGGCGCCGGTCGCCAGCAGGCGCGCGACCACCAGCAGCTTCTCCTCCGCGTACGAGAGATTCGACGCGAGTTCGCCGGCACGGTCGGCCAGCCCGACGAACTCCAGAACCGACATCGCGCGCGCGAGGTTCTCGCGCTCCTCGCGGCGCACGACCCACGGTGCGAAGTACACGTAGTGCAGCCGGTCGCCGCGCTGAGCGGGCAGCGCGACCAGCACGTTCTCGAGCACCGTGAGGCCGGTGAAGAGCTTCAGGTCCTGGAACGAGCGCGCCACGCCGGCCGAGACGATCTGGTGCGGCTTGAGCCCACGCAACGAGCGTCCGCGGTAGCGCACCTCGCCCTCATTGGGCTGCAGGAAACCGGTGAGCAGGTTGAACGCGGTGGTCTTGCCCGCGCCGTTCGGTCCGATCAGCCCGGTGATGCGCCCGGGCGCGATCTCGATGTCGAAGCCGGTCACCGCGACGATGCCGCCGAAGCGCTTCGACAGCCCCTGCCCTTCCAGCGCCGCGCCGGCAAGCGCGGTCGCCACCGGGGGGCGGTCTGGCGGCGCGTTGTAGTGGTGCGCCGATGCCCGCTCCGGCAGCAGCCCCTGCGGGCGCAGCCGCAGCATCAGGATCAGCAGCAGGCCATACATCATCTGCCGGATCTTGTCGGCGATGTCGGACGGCATCTCGATGAACTTCAGCGCCTCGGGCAGCACCGCCAGCACCACCGCCCCGACGAGCGAGCCGGCGAGATTGCCGGTGCCGCCGATGATCACCATCGTCAGCAGGTAGATCGTGAGCTCGACCGTGAAGGTGTCCGCCGACACGAAAGTCACGTAGTGCGCGTACAGCGAGCCCGCCACCGAGGCGAGCGCCGCGGCGATCGCGAACACCGTCAGCTTCATCGCGATGACGTTCTTGCCGACCGCCTGCACGGCGGCCTCGTTCTCGCGCATCGCCTTCAATGCGCGTCCGAACGGCGATGCGCCGAGCCGCCACGCGATCGCGTAGCAGACCGCGGCGGCGAAGGCCGCCATCGGGAGGAACCTGCCCGGCGAATCGAGCTGCGTGCCGAACACGCCAATCCGCGGGATCGCGCGGATGCCGTCGGTGCCGCCGGTCATGCCGGTCCAGTTCAGCAGGATCGTCGTGACGATCACCTGCAGCGCGAGCGTGACGATGACGAGGTAGTCGCCCCCGATCCTCAGCGCGGGCAGCGCGATGACGACGCCCAGCGCCGCGGTGATCCCAATGCCTGCGAACAGCGGCAGCGGGAACGGCAGCCCGTACCGGGCCGCGAGCACCGCGGTCACGTAGGCGCCCACGCCGAAGAAGGCCGCGTGCGACAGCGCAAACAGGCCCGCGTAGCCGATCAGCAGGTTGAAGGAGCTGGCGAGGATCGCGTAGATCGCGACCATCACCAGCACGTGCAGCAGGTAGTCCATGTCCTCGAGCTCCTTGGGCTACCGGCCGCCGAACAGGCCACGCGGCCGGAACAGCAGCACCACGAACAGCACGACGAACGCGACCGAGCTCTGCCACTCGGTGGGGATCCGGATCATGCCGGTGCTCTCGATCAGCCCGAGCACCAGCCCGCCGATGACCGCGCCGCGCAGCGAGCCGACGCCGCCGACCACCACCGCGACGAAGGCCATGAAGACCGCGAGGAAACCCATGTGCGCGGTTGCGCCGTCCTTCACGAGGATCAGACCGGCCGGGACCGCCGCGATCGCCGAACCGATCGCGAACGCGATGATCGACACCCGCAGCGTGTCGATGCCGATCACCCGCGCCATCTCCGGGTTGTCGGTCATCGCGAGCACCGCCTTGCCCATGCGGGTGCGGGTCAGGTAGAGCCACAGCGCCAGGCCGACGATCGGCAGCGCCGCGACCTGCGCGAGCTGCACGCCAGTGACCACCAGCGGTCCCCACAGGAAGATTCCGGTCGGAGACGCCGGCACCACCTTGGTGTCGGTGCCGAAGACGACGCCGATCGCGTTCTCCAGGATGATGAACAGGCCCAGAGAGGCGATCAGGATCACGAACGACGGGCTGCCCTTGCGCTCGAACGGCCGGTAGACGACGACGTAGGCGAGCACCCCGACCAGCGCGCCGGTGACGACGCCCGCGATCCCTGCTAGCCACAGCGGCGCCGCCAGCGCCGCGGCCGCGAACCAGCAGCCGTAGGCGGACACCGCGTAGACCGGGCCGAAAGCGAAGTGCGTGACCCGGGTGGTGCCGAAGATCAGCCCGAAACCCAGCGCGAGCAGCGCGTAGTGGCTGCCGTTGACCAGGCCGTTGACGATCAGTTGCGCGAGGAGATCCACGGCAGCCCCGGTGTCGCCCGATCAGACGGTCAACGAACCTCGACGAACTTCTGGAACATGCCCTTGCCGTCGACCACCTTGAACAGGCCGACGCGCTTCTGTGCCACGCCGTTCGGCTTGAAGGTCATCTGGCCGCCGTAGACGCTGTCGAACTTAGGGTTCTGATAGAGCACCTTCTTGAACACCTCGGCGTCCATGTATTCGCCGCCCTGCGCGCGGGCGCGCTTCAGGATCTCGGCGATCATGTAGACGCCCTCGTAGTAGTTCGCCGCGTAGAAGTCCGGCTTGCCTCCGTACTTCTTCTCGAACGCGTCGGCGAAGGCCTTCGACCACGGCTGATCGGCCGAAGGCTCGAAGTAGTCGCTGATGTACAGGTAGCCCTCGGCGGTCGGGCCGGCGATCTTCGCGTCGTTCTGCGTGAACTCGACGCCGATCACCGGCTGCTTCATGCCGAACTCGCGGATCCGCTTGATCGCGAGGCCCGTTTCGGGGGTCCACATCCAAAGGCCGATCGCGTCCGGGTTCGCCGCGCGCAGCTTCGCGATCTGCGTGTCCATGTTGGTCGCGCCCTGCGGGACGGCCTCGGTGGCCACCACGGTCCCGCCCTTGCCGCTCCAGTAGGGACCGACCGCGTTGTTGACGCTGTCGCCGGCGTCGTTCTTCCACTGCAGCGACGCGAGCTTCTTCATGCCCTCGCCGTTCAGGTGCGAAGCCGCCACCATGCCAAGATCGGCGGCGAGCGAGCGGTTGTGGAAGATGTATTTCGAGACGCCGACCAGGCTGTTCGAGACGCCGCCGCCGTTTAGCAGCAAGATCCGGTGCTGGTCGGCAAGCGGCGCGACCGCCTGCGTCGGCGCGCTGAACGAGGTCATCACCAGCTTGACGCCGTTGATGGTGATCAGGCGGTTCATCGCGGACACCGCCTCCTGGGCGTTGCCCGACTTGTGGTCCTCGATCACCGCCTCGAGCGGGATGCCGTTGACGCCCCCCTTCGCGTTGATCTCTTCGATGGCCAGCTTCATTCCCTGGCTCATCACGGTGCCGTAGAAGCTCGCGCCGCCGCTCATCGCGAACAGCGCGCCGATCTTGTAGCTCTTGGGATCCTGAGGCTGCTGAGCGAAGGCGCCGCTCATCGCCGAGGCGGCCGCCAGCGCGGCGATCGAAAGCGTAATCCTGCGTTTGGTCCTGTCCATGATGTCTCCTCTGCTCGGGATCCGGCGCAGCTGCGCGGGCACTTCGACGGGCGGCCGGGCACGTCGCCGAAGGACGGCGCTCGGCGAAACGTGTCGCGGGCGCCGGCTCGTATTAGTAGCACGCCGCTCCGCCCATCGGCTGCCACCTGACGCCAGACGCCTGGATGGCCGATCTCGCGGCACGCAAGCTCGCCTGCGCGGTGATCCCGGCCGGCATCGGGCAGGCCGAGCGGCAAATCGAGGCGATCCGGGCGCTGAAGCCCGCGGCCTGCGTCGGCGCGCCGTCGTTCCTGCGCAACATCATCGAGTAGGCGCGCAAGGCCGACGCCGACTTCTCGAACCTGGAGCACGGGCCGATGGCGGCCGAGAAAAGCACGTCCACGGCACTCGTGGCGATCTCCTGTGCAAGGAACAGGCCGATCTCGGTGCGCAGGAACGGCAGCCCGTCGAAACGGCGTGTCCGTCTCCGTGTGCCCTCTTTGCGCATGGGTTGGCGCCGGGGCTACCAGGTGTCGATGAACCGGTACTTCTTGTCCGTGCGCGGCGCGACCGGCGGCACGCGCCGCAGGCCGCTGGCGATCCAGCTGCGCGTCTCGGCCGGGTCGATGACATCGTCGATGCCGCCGCCCATCGTCGCGTTGACGGCCTTGGCGGATTCGTACGCGGCAGCCACGCGACGGTCGAAATCACGCCGCCGCTCCTCGGGGTCGGCGATCGCCGCCAGCTCCTTGCGATAGCCGAGCTTGACCATGCCCTCGATGTTCATGCCGGCGAACTCGGCCGTCGGCCAGGCCACCGAGAAGAAGCCGACCAGCGCGCCGGCGCCGCACATGGCCTGCCCGCCCAAGCCATAGGCCTTGCGCACCGCGACGACGAAGAACGGCGTCGTGAGGTTCGCGCCGGTGTTGAACAGGCGAACGCAATGCCGCACCAGCGCCGTGCGTTCGTGTTCGGGGCCGACCATGATGCCCGGGCAGTCCATGATCGAGAGGATCGGGATGTCGAAGGCGTCGCACAGCTGCATGAAGTGCGCAGCCTTGTCGGCGCCGTCGGAATCGATCGCGCCCGCGAGGTGATGCGGATTGTTCGCCACCACGCCCATCGGCCGGCCCTCGACGCGGATCAGCGCGGTGATGATGCCGACGCCGAACTTCGGCCGCAGTTCGAGAATCGAGCCCTCGTCGGCAAGCGTCTCGACGATGTCGCGCATGTCGTACAGGCGCAGCCGGTTCTCGGGAATGACGTGGCGCAGCTTGCGCTGGTCGGGCGCCTTCCAGGTCTTCAGCGGCCCCTGGAAATACGACAGATACTTCCTGGCGGTGGCCACCGCCTCCTTCTCGTCCTTCACCAGGATGTCGACGACGCCGTTGGGCACCTGCATCGACATCGGCCCGACTTCCTCGGGCGTGTAGATGCCCAGGCCCCCGCCCTCGATCATGGCCGGGCCGCCCATGCCCAGCGTCGAGCCTTCGGTGGCGATGATGACGTCGCTGCACGCCACCAGCGCGGTGTTGCCCGCGAAGGTGCGGCCGTTGACGATGGCCACCAGCGGCACCAGGCCGCTCAGCTTCGAATAGGTCGTGAAGGTCGTCGTGTCGATCGCCGTGCGGGGACCGATCCAGTCTTCGCCGGGACGCCCGCCGCCGCCTTCGCCGAACAGCACGATCGGCAGCCGGAAGCGGTGCGCGAGCTCGAACATGCGGTCCTGCTTGTAGTGGTTGCGATGCCCCTGCGTGCCGGCCAGCACCGTGTAGTCGTAGTGGACGACGATGGCGCGCGAGCGCTCGTCGTCGAAGATGTCACCGTTGATCGAGCAGGTGCCGGCCACGACGCCGTCGGCCGGTGTGTTCTTGCGCAGCGCCTCCAGAGTATTGCGCTGGTGCTGGCGCGCGACCAGGAGCGGCCAGTACTCCTTGAACGAACCCGGGTCGGCCAGCTCGGCGATGTTCTCGCGCGGCATGCGATGGCCCATCTTGTGCCGCCTGGCAACCGCCTCGGGACGGTTGGCATCGAGCGTCAGCGCGTGACGGTCGATCGATTCCTGCAGGTCGCCGCGGATGTGGTCGGGATCGACCTCGGCAGCCTGCTGGATGACGCCGCCCGCGACGTCGGCTTCCTCGACGAACACGATCGGATAGCCCTCGCGCACCACGTCGCCGGCGGCCATCGTCACCTGCCGCACGATGCCGCTGCGATCGGCGCTGATGACGTGCTCCATCTTCATCGCCTCGACGACCGCGACCTGCTGCCCTTCGCGGACCTCGTCGCCGACCGCGACGTCGATCGCGACGATCGTGCCCTGGATGGGCGCCACGAGCCCCACCGAACCGTCGTCGCCGACGAGGTTCGGGCCATCTTCGACGGCAGCATGGGCCGCCGCCTGCTCGGCCTTGACCTGGGCATCGTGCTGGAAGAGCGCAAGCGGGTCGCGGCTCTTGACGCGGGCGCCGGCCCAGCCGCCACCTGCGGCCGCACCTGCCGCCCCGCCGCCCGCCCCGCCTGCCCCGGCCGCGCCACCCGCCGGGCCTGCTGCGCCGGTCGCAGCGCCTGCGCCCGCTGCCCCCGTGCCCGAGGACTCGACGAATCGCCGCCGCGCCGACGCAGACGGCGCAGCGAGCGCGGCCATCTGCTCGTCGACCCAGCGCGTGTGCACGCGACCGTTCACGAAATCGTCGTGCGCGAGGATGTTCATCAGGAACGGGATGTTGGTCCGCACGCCTTCGATCCGGAACTCGCTGAGCGCGCGCGCCGTGCGGCTCACCGCGTCGCCGAACCCCGGCGTCGGCGAATGGCCGACGACCTTCGCGAGCAGCGAGTCGAATGCGCTGCTCGTCTGGTAGCCCGCGTAGCCGAAGCCGTCGGTGCGAACGCCGGGGCCGCTCGGCGCCTCGTAGACGGCGAGCGTGCCGCCGCCGGGCCTGACCGTGCCGTCGGCGCCGATCGTCTCCATGTTCACGCGCACCTGGATCGCGTGGCCGCGCGGTTTCGCGATGTCCGGCGCGTCGAGACCCAGTTCCGCGAGACGGGCGCCCTGGGCCAGGCGGATCTGCGTCTGCACGAGATCGACACCAGTGATCTGCTCGGTCACCGTGTGCTCGACCTGCAATCGCGCGTTCGCCTCGATGAACACGAACGGCGCTGCCCCCGGCCGGCCCGAGACATCGACGAGGAATTCGAAGGTGCCCAGGTTCGTGTAACCGACGCTCTTCGCGAACCGGACCGCGGCCGCGATGATGTCCCGACGCAGGCCGTCGGCGAGTCCGGGCGCGGGCGCGATCTCGACGATCTTCTGGAAGCGGCGCTGCACGCTGCACTCGCGCTCGCCGAGATGCGCGATGCCGCCGTGCAGGTCGCCGAGGATCTGCACCTCGACATGCCGCGCCCGCGCGATGAACTCTTCGACGAACACGTCCTCGCGACCGAACGACGCCCTCGCCTCGGACCGGCAGCGCTGGTAGGCCGCATCGAGATCGGCCAGAGAGGTCACCGCGCGCGTGCCGCGGCCGCCGCCGCCCGCAACCGCCTTGATGATCATCGCGCCGCCCGCGCCGAGCGACTGGAGGAACGCGCGCGCCTCGTCCAGGCTCACCGCGTGGTCGATGCCGCGCATCACCGGCACGCTCGCCTCCTGCGCGGCAGCGCGGGCCAGCGCCTTGTCGCCGAACAGGTCGAGATGCGCAACGCTTGGGCCGACGAAGACGATGCCGGCCTCCTGGCAGCGCCGCGCGAAATCGCCACGCTCCGAGAGGAATCCATAGCCCGGGTGGATGGCGTCGCAGCCGCTCGCCGTCGCAGCCGCCACGACCGCCTCGGCATTCAGATAGGCGGCCGCGCCGAGGCCCGGCAGCAGATGCGATTCGTCGGCGACACGGACGTGCAGGCTGGTCGCGTCGTCCTGCGAATAGGCCGCGACCGTGGGCAGGCCGAGATCGGCTGCAGCCCGGGCGATGCGGATCGCGACTTCGCCGCGGTTGGCGATGAACAGTTTTCGGATACTCACGGGCGCGCCTTCAGGGGTCGGAACGGGATGAAAGAACGGTCGGGAAGCGAGCGATGGGAAAGGGATCCAGCCTGCGCAGCCGCGCCGCCGTAGCCGGCGTGCCAATCGTCGAGGGTGAAGGCATGCACGACGCTCGCACCGTGCTCTGCGAACCATCTGCTGCAATAACAAGGGCCGCATCGCCCGACGCTTCGAGGACGACGAGGCCTGCGCGCAGCGCGTTCGTCGTGTCGTGACCCAGACCCGGGCGAATTCGCAAGGACATCCGTTGCCCCCTGTTGACTTGAAGGCAGCGCGGGATCAACGCTGACTGACGTTCACCTGTGCGGCGGCGAACTGCGTGAGTTCCTTGACGCCCAGCTTGCCTTCCGGGGAGACCGGCCACGGCCCATCCCACTCCAGCAGATTGCGCGGGATCTCGTAGGCGGCGAGCGCAGTCTTGCAGCGCACCTTGAGCTCGGCGAGTGTGATGCTGCCGGGCACCTTCGGGCGCGCGACGGCCACGACCCGGTCGCCCCAGTAGGGGTCGGGGATCGCCACCGCGTGGACGTTGTGGAACTCGTGCTGGAACAGATCCACCAGCGCTTCCGCAACCTTGGCCAGCGACACGTTCTCGCCGCCTGACTTGACCATCCCGCCCAGGCGCTCGGTGTAGGTCAGGTAACCGCCCGACATCACGCCGCAGTCGCCGCTGTCGAAATAGCCTTCGTCGTCCAGCGGCAGCCGGACGCTGCCGTCTTCCTGCAGGTAGCCCATGAACAGGAAGGGGCTCTTGTACCAGATGCGACCCCGCTGGCCGTCGGGCAGGACCTCGCCGCTGTCCAGATCGGTGACCCTGACCTGCACGCCCGGCAACGGCCGGCCGCTATTGCTGCGGCGCAGCTCGACGTCGACGTTGCCGATTTCGGTGAGCGTGACCAGCGGCCCGTTCTCGGTCTGCGCATAAAGATTGAGGATCGCGCTGCCCGGCGGGCACATCTCCTCGACGAAGCGGTAGAACCTGGGCGGGCCGGCAACCAGCGCCTTGCCGATGGCGAATCGGTCGGGCTGGAACCTGGGCGACGTGCGCATCGCCGTCCAATGCGCCCCGAAGCCGAAGGTGGCCTCGATCCCTTCGTTCTGGATCGTCTCGACGGCCTGGTCCGGGTCGAACCGATCGGACAGGTACACCGTGTTGCCCGCATAGGCCAGGCCCATCACGAGCGAGAGGCAGATGCCGCTGTTGTGAAAGAACGGCGACAGATTGATCCAGCGGTCGTCTTCGGTGAGCCCCAGGTTGACGGCGAGGAAATGGGCTGTCGACAGGGGCGATCGGTGATTCCAGAGTGCGCTCTTCGGCAGACCCGTGCTGCCGGAGGTCTGGCAGATGAACTGCCGCTCGGACGGGTCGAAGTCGCGCACACGCGCTTCGATGGCCGCGGCATCCGGCGCGCCGGCCTCGGCGACGAAGTCGCCCAGCCGCGTGAAGCCCTCGGGCAGCGCGGCCTCGTCGTCGGCGACGAGGACGTGGGCGGGACGTGGCGTCGTCGGGGACGCATTGCCGGAGGCCGACGCGCCGAAGCACTGCAGCAGCAGCTCGAGGTAATCACGCCGGTTGTAGGAACCCACCGTGACCAGCACGCGCGGCGCGTTGCGCCGCATGACCGCGGCGAGCACATCGCGCTCCCACATCAGGTTCAGCGGGTTGACGATGGCGCCGGCCTGCAGCACGGCAAAGAACGCGACGGCGAAATCCGGCGTGGGCGCCGGCAGCGTCGCTACCACATCCCCTTTGCCGACCCCCGCCCGGACCAGGGCGTGCGTCAGGCGATCGACGCGCTGCAGCAACTGCGCATAGCTGATCCGCTGCCCGTCGTGCACGATTGCGGCCTTGTCCGCGTTCGCCTTGCAGGTCTGGCGAAACAGCGACTGCACCGACCGATACGCCCAGGTGTTCTGCGAAATTCTTTTTGCCAGCATTGGACTCTCCTCTCGATGCATCGGCCCTCTCGATGCATCGGCCCTCTCGACGAGTGCTCTTCGGCGGCGTGCGCCGTCACCGCCAGCATCATCCAACGTCCGGTTGTCCGAGGAAAGCCATTTTGTCTTGCGTGTCCTGCCGGCCAGGCTGTGACACGCGGCCGGGTCCGCCCGCCGGCAGCGCTCGGTGGTGCTCGCCGGCGCCACCGGGCTTATCGGGCGGGCGCTGCTCGCGCGGGTGTCGACGGCACAGGGGCGCGTGGTGCCGACGTCCGGCCAGATGCGACGCTGGATCGACGAGCCGGGCGCTGCCTGACGTCAGCGGGCCCCGGCGGCCCGCAGCGCCTGCGCAATCCCGTCGTCGCCGCGCGCCCGCGCGGCCTGCATCGGCGTCGTCCCCGAGCGATCCGCGCGCGCCGGGTCGGCGCCGTGCGACAGCAGCAGGCGCACTGCGTCGAGCTGGCCGCCGCGAACCGCGGCGGTCAGCGCAGTCCGGCCGCGCGCGTCCTCGGAGTCGACCGCAACCCCGGCGGCGAGCGCACGGCGCAGGCCTTCGAGGTCGCCGCGTTCGGCGGCCGTCGCGAGCGTGTCGGCCGAAGCTAGCGCAGTGGCCGCAACGGGCGCGGTGCCCGCGTCCGGCAAGGCGGCGTCGGCGCGTTCGGCGACGGGGCTGCGGCGCGCGGCGATCCCGGCACTTCGGGCGGTGTCGGCGCGGGGCTCCGCGGCGCCCGCGGGGGCACGCGTGTGTTGCGCGGTCCCGGGTCCGGCGCCGCCGGCGCTCGCGTCGGCGGAGACATCGCCGGAGGGCACGGCGGGCGCGGCGGCGAGCTCGCGGGCGGCGCGCTGGGCTACCGGGGCAGACGTCACGATTGCCGGTGCCGCCTGGGCCGATGCCGCCGGGGCCGCGGGTGCGGACGTGGCGGCTGTCGAGGCGGACGCAGACGATTCGCGAGCCGCTGCAGCCGGGGCCGTGGGCGCCGGCGACGGCCGGCGGGCCTCGGCGATCGGTGCTGGGGCCATCGCCTTCGCCTGGGCGGTCGGCGCCCGAACCGCGGGCGAAGGCTCGGCTGCCGGTTGCGCGACCGCCGGCGCAGGAGCGGCCGGCGCGGCCCCATCGCGGCGGTCGACCGGCGGTGCGACGGCCACCTCGGGCACCTCCGGCGGCGGTTCGTGCATCAGCCGCCAGGCGAGCAGCCCGCCGATGGCCATCGTCGCGACCGACGCAAGTGCCGCGAGCCGCCACTGCGGTGCGTTCGCGGGCGGCTGCGCGGGCGCGGCGTCGTCGCGCGATACGGCGATCTGCCGGCGTGCCTCGGCGAGGATGCGCGCGCGCAGCGCGTCCGACGGGCCGGGCGCGTCGTCCAGGCGCGCGGCGGCCCGCCAGGCGGCGCGCAGCGGGTCGTCGGCCGGTGTGCGGGCCGGGCTCGGCGGGGGAGTGTCGCGTTCGTCGCTCATCGGCGTCGTTCCTCAGCGCCAGTCGGCCAATGCCTGGCGCAACCTCGCGCGCGCGTACCGCAGGCGGCTCTTCGCGGTCTCTGCGCCCACGCCGGTGGCCGCGGCGATCTCGTCGACGCTCAGGCCAGCCTCGGCCTGCAGCAGGAAGGCCTCGCGCTGGTCCGCAGGCAGCGCATCCAGGGCGGCGACGAAGGCGCGGGCCTGCGCGCGGGTCTCGACCACTGCCAACGGCTCGCCCCGCGCGTCCGCGGCGAGCGCGTCGGCGAGACCGGCGTGCGCGTCGTCGTCGATCGACACCAGTGCGCCGCCGCCCTGCGCACGGTTCCGCCGCACCTGGTCGATCACGCGGCTGCGCGCGATCGTGAACAGCCAGGTCGCGAAGCGCGCCTGCGGCCGCCAACCGGCCGCCTGCCGCGCCACGGTGAGCCAGGTCTCCTGGAACACCTCGTCGGCCACGCCCTCGCCTGCCTGCCGGGCGAGGCAGCGGACGACGAAGCGGTGCAGCGGGCGCGCGTGCCGGTCGTAGAGGCGCTCGAACGCGGCGGCGTCCCCGCGTGCGTAGGCGAGCATCAGGTCCTCGTCGGCGTCGGTCGGCTCCATCGCCCGCGCATTGTGCGCGCCGCGCGGCGCGCCGGCGCCCGCGGGGGGCCAGACGACGGACATCAGCGGGCCGGCGGATCCGGCACGTACGACGACGAGGCCGAGCGCGGAAACGGGTCCGGGGCCGGCGGCAGCACCGGCCTCGGCGCCGGCAGCACGCCGAGCGCGACGAGGTTGTCGCGGCTGTCGTAGTGCAGCGCGACGACCTCGTCGGGCGTCTCGAGGGCGCGCTCGAACGCCGTGCGCCGCACCGACGACCACTCGCGGCCGCCGTGTCCGGTGCCGAGCTTCTCGTCGCGGCGGGCGCGCGCAGCGAGACCGGATTCGGCGGCAGCCCCGGCGCTGTCGGCCTGCGTGCCCCTCGGCGCGGACCCGGCCTCGGCGGCACGAGCCGCGGGCGCCGGCCCCTGCGCCGACGCGCTCGCCTTCGCCGACCGGTCCGCCGTGCCGCCATCGCCGCGCGCATCCGCGCCAGAACCGGAAGCAGCCTGCGGCCACGACGACGACGGCAGCTCGCGCGCAGCGATGGCCGGCGGTTCCCGGCGCTCGCGGAACACTGCGACGCCGATCACGCCGACGTTCGACGCGCGCCCGGTGCGGGTTGCGTACGCGTCGCCGAGCGACGTGAACTCGAAGGCCGCGACCTGGTCGTCGCTCTTTCGCCAGCCGGTGATCTCATAGCGCTGCCGCGCCGACAGCACGTAGCCGGTCTGCGACCAAGCGGCGGTCTCGCCGGACACCGCGTTGACGCCGTCCACCGACACCACGCCGAGCAGCCTTTCGCCGAGCCGGTTGCGCAGCGCGATCGCGTAGCGCGCGCCCGGACGCCCGGCGATCCACAGCCGACCGTCGTGCCGGTGCACCGGCAGCACCTGGCCGGTGTCGCGGTCGATCACTGTCACGTCGAGCAGGCGGCCCACGGCCTGCGCCGCCGGACTCGCCAGCGCGATGCCCGCGGCAACGAGCGCCGCCAGCGTGGCGCGGCGGCGGGCGAGGCACGGGGAAAGAAGGAGCGGCTTGGCGGTCATGATGACTCCTCGTCGTGTGGATGCCGTGATTGAACGCAGCGCCCGACCGAACGGGGTTGAACGATCTGGACGATTTGCCCGCATGCGAGTGCCCGACGGCCTGTGCTGCTCGGCGTAGGTCTTGCGGAGAACCCTCCGGAGCCCTGCGCTTGATCTGCTCGAGCGCGCCGGCCTTGGTGCGGTACCGACAGATCCAGCTGCCCCGATTCGACCCGTCCTTTCGCGGTTCGAGCGTGTACGGACGCAGTCCGGGACAGCCCCCGTCGACCAGCGGCGGGTCACCGTATCGATCGCGGGAGACATCGAGGCCGGTAAGATGCTTGCGAATGCAGCGACACCCGAACCACACAGACCGACCAGTGCCTGAACCACAAGGACAATCGATCCGGAAGAGCGAGGCCCAGCGCGGATCTTCCAGCCCCGACCTCGCCGGCCACACGCCGATGATGCAGCAGTACCTGCGCATCAAGGCCGAGCACCCGCACACGCTGCTGTTCTACCGGATGGGCGACTTCTACGAGCTGTTCTACGACGACGCCGAGAAGGCGGCGCGCCTGCTCGGCATCACGCTGACCCGGCGCGGCGCCTCCGCCGGCGAGCCGATTCCGATGGCCGGCGTGCCGGTGCACTCGGTCGAGCAGTACCTGGCGCGGCTGGTCCGGCTCGGCGAGTCGGTGGCGATCTGCGAGCAGATCGGCGACCCGGCGCACGTCCAAGGGGCCGGTCGAGCGCAAGGTGGTGCGCATCGTCACGCCGGGCACGCATCACCGACGCGCAACTGCTGCCCGAGCGCGACGACCGGCTGCTGCTGGCGGTGCTGCCCGCGGGCAGCGGCGCGGCTGGGCCGTCGCCTGGATGGTGGTGGCGAGCGGCGAGTGCTGGCTCGCGGAATTCAGCGCCGCGCAGTTCGCGGCGCGAGCTCGACCGGCTGCGCCCGGCCGAGCTGGTGCTGCCGGAGTCGCGTCGAGCCGGCGCGCAGGCCGGCGTCGCGGACGCCGGCGCGTCGCGGCCGCCGGCGTCGTCGCTGCGCGCGCGCCCGGACTGGCAGTTCGACGCCGCAGCGCGCGCAGCGCCGGCTGACGCGAGCTGCTCGGCGTCGCGCGATCTGGCCGGCTTCGGCGTCGACGAGGCGCCGGACGCGGTCGGCGCGGCTCGGCGCGCTGCTCGACTACGTCGACGCGCACGCAGGGCCATGGCGCCGACGCACCTGCAGGCGCTGCGCGTGTTCCACGGCGACGAGTACCTGATCGTCGACCCGGTGGCGCGGCGCAACCTCGAGATCATCGAGACGCTGCGCGGCGACGACGGTGCCTGCCTGCTGCTCGGTGCTCGACCGCTGCGCCACCAGCGCCGGCGGTCGGCTGCTGCGGCGCTGGCTGCAGCAGCCGCTGCGCGCGCAGGCCGCGGCGCAGCGCACGCGGCATCCAGCGCGGTCGCAGCGCTGCAGGTCGCCGGCGGCGACTCGCGCTCCGCGGGCCGATGGCCGTGCGCGCCGGCTGCTGGCGCGGCACCGTCGACTTCGAGCGGATCGCCGGCCGCATCGCGCTGCGCTCGGTGCGGCCGCGCGAACTGGCCGCGCTGCGCGACGCGGCCGACGCGCTCGCGCGGCGCTCGCCGCCGCGCTGCAGCCGATCGACGCCGGCCTGTTCGGCGCGACTGCCGCGCGCGCTCGCGCTCCGACGCGATGCGACTCGCGCTGCTGTCGCCGCGCTGGTCGACGAACCGGCCGCGCTGGTGCGCGACGGCGGCGTGATCCGCGACGGCTTCGACGCCGCGCTCGACGAACTGCGCGCCATCGACGAGCGACTGCGACGGCTTCCTGGCCGCGATCGAGGCGCGCGAGCGCGAGCGCACCGGCATCGCGA
This sequence comes from uncultured beta proteobacterium, assembly GCA_963849015.1. Classification (GTDB taxonomy): domain Bacteria; phylum Pseudomonadota; class Gammaproteobacteria; order Burkholderiales; family Burkholderiaceae_E; genus Quisquiliibacterium. The sequence continues at coordinate 367,406 of CAWKFK010000006.1, read as the reverse complement.
ACCTGCGCGTGGGGTTCAACAACGTGCACGGCTTCTTCATCGAGGTCACGCACGGCCAGAGCCGACAAGCGTGCCGGACGACTACCGGCGCCGCCAGACGCTGAAGAACGCCGAGCGCTACATCACGCCGGAGCTCAAGGCCTTCGAGGACAAGGCGCTGTCGGCGCGCGAGCGCGCGCTGGCGCGCGAGAGCGAGCTCTACGAGCCGCTGCTCGACGCGCTGGCGCCGTCGGTCGCCGCGCTGGCAGCGCGTCGGGCGCGCGGTCGCCGAGCTCGACGTGCTGGCCTGCCTCGCGCAGCGCGCCGCGCGCTCGGCTGGGTGGCGCCCGAGCTTCGTCGCGCGTGCCCGGCATCGAGATCCGCGCCGGCCGCCACCCGGTGGTCGAGGCCGGCGTCGAGCGCTTCGTGCCCAACGACTGCGTGCTCGACGACCGCCGGCGCATGCTGCTGCTCACCGGCCCGAACATGGGCGGCAAGTCGACCTACATGCGCCAGGTGGCGCTGATCGCGCTGCTGGCCTGCTGCGGCAGCTTCGTGCCGGCGGACAGCTGCGAGCTCGGCCCGATCGACCGCATCTTCACGCGCATCGGCGCCTCCGACGACCTGGCCGGCGGGCGCTCGACCTTCATGGTCGAGATGACCGAGGCCGCGGCGATCCTGCAACGCCGCCACCGAGCGATCGCTGGTGCTGATGGACGAGATCGGCCGCGGCACCTCGACCTTCGACGGGCTGGCGCTCGCCCACGCGATCGCCGCGCGTCTGCTGTCGCACAACCGCGCGCTCACGCTGTTCGCGACCCACTACTTCGAGCTCACGCAGCTCGCGCGACGCTATCCGCAGGCCATCAACCTGCACCTGGCCGCGGCCGAGCACCGCGGCGGCATCGTGTTCCTGCACGAGGTGCGCGACGGTCCGGCGAGCCGCAGCTACGGGCTGCAGGTGGCCCGGCTCGCCGGGCTGCCGCGCACCGGTCGTGCGCGCCGCCGGGCAGCTGCTCGAGCGCACTCGAGGCGCGCGCGCGCGAAGACGACGACGCAGCTCGACCTGTTCGCCACCGGGTCGGGCGATGCGGCGGCGGGGGAAGCCTCGGCGGGCGACGCATCGGCGGCGCAGGACGGCGCGGGTCCGCGGGGTCTGGGCGTCGCAGCGCGGCCGAACGGCGCCGATGACGCCAGTCTCGAAGTGCTGCGCCGCCTGCGCGAGGTCGATCCCGACCAGCTCAGCGCACGCGCCGCGCTCGACCTGCTGTACGAACTCCGCTCGCGCCTCGAAGGATGAGCCGGCGCGGCATCCTGCGCGCGCTCGGCCTTGCCGCGGCCGCGTCGCTGTTCGCCGGCGGTCGCGGGCCGATCGGCGCGGCCCTGGCCTCGACGGCGACGGGCGCTCGCGCCCGTCCTTTCAGCTTCGCACTGATCGGCGACACGCCGTACGACACGCTCGACGAGCAACAGCTGACCCAGCTGCTGTCGGAGATCGATCCGTCGGTGTCCTTCATCCTGCACGTCGGCGACATCAAGAGCGGCACCGAGTCCTGCGACGACGATCTGCTGGGTCGACGCCAGCGACTGCTCGCGGCCGCGCGCCAGCCGCTGATCCTAACGCCGGGCGACAACGAGTGGACCGACTGCTGGCGGCTCCTGGCCGGAGCCTTCAGCCCGCTCGAGCGGCTCGACGCCTTGCGCAGGCTGTTCTTCACGCGCGAGCGGCTGCCCGCGAATCCTCTGCTGCCCTGGGCCACCGTCATCGAGCAGCAGTCGGTGATCGAGCCGGCGCACGGGTTCCCGGAGAACCTGCGCTGGACGGTGGGGAGCGGCCCCGGATCCGTCGTGTTCGTGACGATCAACCTGCCCGGCAGCAAGAACGGCCGCGAACGGCGCGCCGGGCTCGGGCAGCACAACGCCGAGCGCGACGCGGCCAACGAGCACTGGCTGCGGGCGGCCTTTGCTCGTGCGCGCGGCATCGGCGCATCGGGCATCGTGATCGCTGCGCATGCCAACCCCGGCTTCGAGGCGGACGCGGGCCTGTTCGGGTCGGCGCGGGTGCCGCAACGCGACGCCGACGACGCGTACTTCGACCTGCGGCGGCTGCTCGCCGAACTGGCCGCCGGATCGTCGTGCGAGATCCTGTTCCTGCACGGCGACACGCACCGGTTCCAGTCGAACCAGCCGCTGCGCGACGGCCGCGGCGAGCCGGTGAAGAACCTGACGCGGGTCGAAAGCTACGGCTGGCCCCTCGCGTCGTCCTGGGTCAGGATCGACGTGACGCCCGGCCGTAGACCTCTGTTCAACGTGGTGAGGCGACAGGCCGCTCCGAGCTGAGCGATTCAGCGCAGCGCACGGCCTTTCGCGGGCGGCGGGTCAGTGCAGACGTTGCCGCCCGCTCGACGTCGTCGAGCGCATCGCCACCATCGGATGCATCCGGATCGTCGTACTCGCTGGCGACCTCGCGCTCGTGCTCGATCTCCTCCTGCGTCGCCGCCCGCACGTCGACCACCTTCAGTTCGAAGCGCAGGGCCATCCCGGCCAGCGGGTGATTGCCGTCGAGAACGACCGCTTCGTCGGTGAAATCCGTGACGGTGTAGAGGCCGTCGTCCTCGTCGTCGTCGTCCGCGCCGGGCACGCCTTCGAAGGTCATGCCGACCTCGAGATCGTCGGGAAAATTCTCGCGCGGTGCAAGGCGCACCAGATCCGGGTCGTAGTCGCCGAAGCCGTCCTCGGGCTCGAGGTGCACCGTGGTCTCGTAGCCCACCGCCTGGCCTTCGAGCGCCTGCTCGATCAGCGGAAACACCGCGCCGTAGCCGCCCTGCATGAAGGTCAGCTCGCGCGCGCCGGTCTCGAGCGGCTCGCCCAGGACATCGAACAGGCGGTACCGGACCGTCACCCACACGTCGTCGTTGATCTGCATCGCCGAACCCTATAATCGATTGATGCTCAGTCCGAATCCACCGCTCGGCGGCCTCAGTGTAGACCAGTTCATGCGGCGGCACTGGCAGCGCCGCCCGCTCCTGGTTCGGTCCGCATTCCCCGCTTTTCGAACCCCGATCGGCACCGATGAACTGTTCGCGCTGGCGGCACGCGACGACGTCGAGTCTCGCCTGATCACGTCGTTCGCAGGCCGCTGGCGCCTGCAGCACGGGCCCTTCGAACCCGGCACGCTGCCGTCGACCGCGAAGCGACAATGGACGCTGCTGGTGCAGGGCGTCGACACGCTGCACGACGCGGCGCGTGCGCTGATCGAGCGCTTCCGGTTCGTCGCCGACGCACGGGTCGACGACCTGATGATCAGCTTCGCGACCGACGGCGGCGGGGTCGGTCCGCATCTGGATTCCTACGACGTGTTCCTGCTGCAGGCGCACGGCACGCGCCGCTGGCGCATCGCGCCGCCCCATCCGACCGCAGGCTCGCCGAAGGCCGGCCGGTGCGGCAGCTGGCGCAGTTCGCGCACACCGAAGAGTGGCTGCTCGATCCCGGCGACATGCTGTACCTGCCGCCCGACTGGGCGCACGAAGGCACCGCGGTCGGCAACTGCATGACCTTCTCGGTCGGATTCCGCGCCCCGTCGCGGCACGAGCTGCTGCGCGCGTTCCTCGGCGACTGCGCCGACGACACGCCGTCGGGCCCCGACCCGCGGTACGCCGATGCCGGCGCTGCGCCTACCCTGCACCCGGGACAGATCCCCACGGCAATGCACATGACGCTGTCGCGCTGGCTGACGGGCTGGCGCCCGACCAAAGCGCAGGTCGACGACTTCGTCGGCCGCTACGTGACCGAACCGAAAGCGTCGGTCTGGTTCGAAGCGCCGCAGCGACCGCTCTCGCCCGGCGCGTTCGCTGCCCGCCTTGGCGATCACTCCGTCACCGCCGACCGGCGCACACGCTTCAGCTACCGCGCCGGCAGATTCTTCGTCAACGGCGAGAGCCTGTCGTTCGAGCCGGGAATGCGCGCTGCGCTGATCCGCCTCGCGGACGAACGCCGGCTGCCGCCCGGCGCGCTCGCAGCCACGCCCGTCGACTCGCCACTGGTCGCCACGCTGCACGCATGGTGGGATTCGGGCTGGATCCACCTGGAGCGCAGCACAGCCGCCGCACGCCGGCGGCCGCGCCGATCCCAGCCATGAGAGCCGCAACGCTCACCACTTTCGACAGCCGCGCAGAATTCGACGCTGCGGTGATCCAGGTGCTGGAGGCCAGTCGCCACGCGATCACGCTGGTCGACCGCAGCTTCGAGGGCTGGCCGCTGGAGAGCGCGGCCGGCCAGGACGCGTTGCGCGGTGCACTTCGACGAGGCGCCTCGATGCGCCTGCTGGTCGGATCGCCGAACTGGATCCAGCGCAACGGCCACCGCTTGATGAGGACGCGCCGCGACTTCTCCGACCGGATCGACTGCCGGGAGCTGCCGCCGGCGTTGCGCATCGACGAAGGCATCGTCATCGGCGACAGCCAGCACATGGCCCGCCGTGCGCACTGGGACGGATTCCGCGGACGACTCGTCCTGGCGAGCCCGTCTCGAAAGTCGAACCGCTGCTCGGCCGCTACCAGCAGGCCTGGGATGAATCGACACCCTGTCTGCCAGCGACGACACTCGGGCTTTAGGGTATTTCCCGCACAGGGTTTCCCCTTGCTGATATAATTTTGGGCTGAGTACGGTCAGATGTATCGCATCACTTTGGTGCGCAAGTGTCGACCCGCCCTCAAGGCTGAGACCGCTAACCGCTTTCTGGCTTTCTGAACTCCCCCGATTCCACCAAGGACTGACATGAACAAGACGCTGCTGATCGCTTCGATGATTGCCCTGGCCGTTGCTGCTTGCGGCAAGAAAGAGGAAGCGCCGGCCCCGGCCGCCGCTCCTGCTGCTGCACCCGCCGAGGGCCAAGGCCACGCCGCCGCTGCCGCCGGCCGAGGCGCCCAAGGCCGACGCCGCGGCTCCCGCTGCCGCCCCGGCCGAAGCGCCCAAGGCTGACGGTGCTGCTCCGGCCGCCGCCCCGGCCGCGACGACCGACGCCGCCAAAGAGGCTGGTGCCGCCGCTGGCGCTGCTGCCGGTGCCGCTGCTGGCGCTGCCGCCGGTGCCGCGGTCGATGCTGCCAAGGCCGAAGCTGCCAAGGCTGTCGAAGGCGCCAAGAAGTAATTCTTCGCTACGTCTTCGGGAAGAGGCCGGCAGTCGCCGGCCTTTTTTTCGTCCTGATGCTGCCCGGGCAGACCGTCGGATCCTGCTAGTCCTCGGGCGCGGATCCGCTGCCCGAGGACCTCGATCCAGTCGAAGCCGCTTTCCTGATCCGCGACGACGATCTCCTCCGCAGCGCTTCCCCAAGCAGCCGCCAATGCAGCGCGCGCGAGTTCGGGACGGTTGTTGCTCTGGCTCAGGTGCGCCGCGACGACGACACGCAGACGCGCCTGGTCGATCGCCGCCAGGATCTGCGCCGACGCCGAGTTCGCCAGGTGGCCGTAGTTCCCGGCGATGCGGCGCTTCAGCGTCGCCGGATAATCGCTGTCGCGAGCAGCGCCGCGTCGTGGTTGCACTCGAGCACGAGCGCATCGAGCCGCGACATCGAGCGCACGACGTGCGCGGTCGAATGCCCGAGGTCGGTCAGAACGCCGAGCCGCGCGCCGCCCGTCGTCGATCACGAACTGCACCGGCTCGCGCGCATCGTGCGGCACCGGGACCGGTTCGATCACGCACACCGCCCACCTCGAACGCCGCGGTGCGGATCGATCAGCGCGCAGCACGGCCGCGTCGCGGGTCACGCCGCCCGCGAGCGCGGTGCCGGAGGTCATGATACAGGGGGATGCCGAGCGCGGCGGCGAGCCGCGGCGCGCCGCCGATGTGATCGCCGTGCTCGTGCGTGACCAGCACTGCGCTCAGGTCGCCGCGGCTGCAGGCCGAGCGCGCTGCAGCCGGCGCTGCAGCTCGCGGATGCCGAAGCCGCAGTCGATCAGCAGGCGCACCGCGCGACGGTCCGGCCGCCGCACTCGACCAGCAGCGCGTTGCCCTCGCTGCCGCTGCCCAGGCTGCGAAACGCATCGGCGCCGAACTCTCCGGCGGCCGTCAGCCGCGCGCGGCCGCGCAGGAACGCGCGCGCGCGGCTGCCGGCTACTGCAGCTGATCGCGCAGCAGACGAGGATGCGCGATCCGGTCTTGCGGTCGACGTCCGAGGCAGGCGCCTCGCCGTCCTTGCCGAGCACCGTCACGCGGGTGATCTCGCCGCGGCGCTGACCTTCACGCGGAACTGCTGCGCGTTGCGCGGTCTTCGGCTTCGAGCCGCTGGAGAACATGCGCGCGACAGAAGCCCGGCTTCGTGCCGCTGGCCGCTTCGATCTCGGGATCGATGTAGCGCACGAAGTAGACGCCCTGCGAACGGTCACGGTCCTCGACGGTGAAGCCGCCGCGGTCGAGCGCGAGACCGATCCGGCGCCAGGCGCGGTCGAAGCCCTCGCGCACGTCGAGCGCATCGGCCGCGCCGCCGGCAGACCAGCGCTGCGCCGGTCGCAGGCCCGGCGCCGCGGAGCGCGGCGCTGCCGACGCCCGGCGCGACGCGGCGATCGCGCCTTCGCGCGGCCTGGTCGGCGCCGAGCTTGAGCATCAGCCGGCGCAGGAACTCGGCCTCGAGATCGGGATCGCTCGGCCGCGGCTGCCAGATCGTCGCCTCTTTCAGCGACGTCGGTGTAGACCTCGATCATGCCGCGGTGGCTGATGTAGACCTCGGTGCCGCCCGCGACCGGTCTCGAGGCGCGTGCGGAACTTGTCGCGCTCGCCGGTCGAATACAGCGAGTCGAACACGCGGCGCCGAGCGTGCGCCGCAATGGAGTCCTGCGGGATCTTCGCGCGGTTCTCGGCCCACTCGGTCTCGATGATGCCGGTTTCGGGCGACTCCGTCTGCAGCGATGAATCCGGACTCCTGCCAGAACTCGCGCACCACCGGCCACAGCCGGTCGGCCGGCTGGTCGACGACCAGCCAGCGCTGCGTGACCCGCGCGCTCGATGCGCATGCCCTCGGAGCCGGCGGCAGCACCTGCGCCTCGGCCGGCCGGACGCTCCGTCGTCGCGCGCGGTCTGGTAGTCCGGAGTACGGTGCGCTCTGCTGGGCACGCTCCGGGATCGCGTAGCGATCGTCGCCGCGCGGATTGACCAGATCGGGCGGAACGTCGAGCGGCGGCAGCTTGCTGGTCGACTTGTAGTCGATGCGGCTGCGCCTCGTCGAGGTCTCGTTGAGCGAGCAGCCCGCGAAGGCCACGCGAGCATCGCGACGCGCGCGGCGACGCGGTCGCGACACGCGGCGCGACATGAAACGATTCATCGGCCGATCACTCCTGCGGCCTTCAGCGCGGCGAGAACGATTTCGTGATACGCTGGCGGAAAGTGGCGGTCAGCGGCAGCCGGATCGCCGGGCCGATGCGGCCCATCTGCGACAGCGCCCACTTGACCGGGATCGGGTTGGCCTCGACGAACAGGTTCGAGGTGCAAGCGGCAGCAGCTTGCGATTGATCTCGCGCGCCGTCGGCCAGTCGCCGGCAAGCGCCGCGGCGCACATGCGCGCCATCAGGCCGGGCGCGACGTTGGCGGTCACCGAGATCACGCCATGCCCGCCCATCGCCATCAGCGCCAGCGCGGAGTCGTCGTTGCCGCTGTAGACCGCGAACGCCTCGGGCACGCGCGACAGCAGATCGCAGACCCGCGGGATGTCGCCGGTCGATGTCCTTCAGGCCGATGATGCCGGGCACCTGCGCCAGACGGACGCACCGTTGCGTTGGACAGGTCGGCGACCGTGCGCCCGGGCACGTTGTACAGGATCACCGGCAGGTCCGACCGCCTCGGCGACCGCCCGGAAATGCCGGTACATGCCCTTCCTGGGTCGGCTTGTTGTAGTACGGCACCACCTGCAGGGACGCCTTCGGCGCCCACCTCTTGCGCGTAGCGGGTGAGCTCGATCGCCTCGCGCGTGGAGTTGCCGCCGGTGCCGGCGATGACCGGCACGCGGCCCGCCGCCTGCTCGACCGCGACGCGGATCAGTCTCGCAGTGCTCGTCGACGTCGACGGTCGGGCGATTCGCCGGTCGTGCCGACCGCGACGATCGCGGCCGTGCCCTCGGCGATGTGCCAGTCGATCAGACGCCGGTAGCCGTCGAGGTCGAGACTGCCGTCCTCGTGCATCGGCGTCACGATCGCCACGATGCTGCCTTTGATCATGATCGTCATCCTGCGAAAACGGCGATTCTAGCCGACCGGCAGGCGCAATCCTCGGCCGCCGCGGGCGGCCGGATCGCGCAGACGCGCTGCACGATCGCGGGCTTCGGCGCGGGCGACGAAGCCGTGCTCGAACGCGAGCACGGTGCAGTCCGGTCGCGCGGGCGGCGCTCGAGCAGCTCGCCCGGCGCGCAGCAGGAAGTCGGGATTCGCCGGCCGGCCGTAGCGCTCGTTGCCGAGCGCGAAGGTCTCGTAGACCAGCAGCCCTCCGGGCGCGACCAGCGCGGAGAGCAGGTCGAGCCGCGGCCGGAACAGGTAGTTGCAGCAGACCACCGCGTCGAAGCGCCGCCCGCTCGAACGGCCAGGGCCGCGCCTCGAGGTCGGCGCGCGATGCGTTCCACCGCACGCGTCGATCGCCGCCAGCGCGCCGGCGTCGCGATCGGCCGCCACCACGCGCGCGCCGTGCGCCGCGCGAGCCGCGCGTGCCGCCCGCGGCCGGCGGCGAAGTCGAGCACCCGGCGCGCCGGCCGGCACGCCGCCCAGCCACCGTGCGCACCCAGACGGACGGCGGCGCGCGGCGTATGGGCGGGTGCTATCATCGTTCGCAGGCAGACATTGTTCATCGGTGCCGAGGCGGATCGACCCGCTAGAGTGTACGCGAGTCGCCTGGCGAGGGCCGTTCCAGCCTGAACCCGGACAGCCACCACGACCGCTCCACCGATGCCCGAATCGAAGTCCGCGCGCCTCCGGCGAGCCCTGGTCGCCGCGACCTGCTGCCCGCCGCTCGGCGCTGCCGGCGTGTCGCTGCCGCTGCTGCTCGGTGCCGGCAGCGGCCGCCTCGGCTGGCGGCCCGGCGCTGCTGCTGTCGGCGCTGGCCTGGGCGGTGGCTGCGGCGCTGGCTGGCGATGCGGCTGCGCCAGCGCGACCGCAGCCTGGCGCATCGAGCGCGATCGCCTGGCGGGACTCGAGGAACTGCAGGCCCAGCACGGCATCGCCGAACACCTCGGCGTGCCTTCGGCACCTGGGTGCATCGATCGGACGAACAATCGCTTCGTCTGGAGCCCCGGTGCGTTCCGGCTCTTCGGCGTCGAGCCTGACGCTCGGCGAGCCGTCGCTGCGCGCAGTTCGCTGACGCAGTCCACCCGGACGACCGCCAGCGCTGGATCGAGGCGCACCGCAGGGCTCTGCGCAACGGCGGCGAGGTCGCGGATCGAGTACCGGTACGCTGAGCGACGGGCCGCGACGCGATCTGGGTGCGCAGCATCGCGACCGCCCGAGCGCGACCGCCCAGGGCACGGTCGACCGGCTCGGCGGCGTCGCGCAGGACATCACCGGCATGCGCGCGATGCAGCAGCAACTCGCCGCGAGCGAAGCGAAGTTCCGCGACCTGACGCAGCCTGAGCTCGGACTGGGTCTGGGAGACCGACGCGCCAGCACCGCTGGCATTCGTTCTCCGACAGTGTCGGACGCCGTGCTCGGGCGACTGGGTCCGCGACCTGCTGGGCACCGAGCTGCTGGGATCTGCCGGCGAGCCAGTTCGCTTTCGAGAAGCCCGACTGGCAGGCGCAGCGCGCGCGCCTGCTGGCACAGGCGCCGTTCGAGAACTTCGAGTACGCGGTCGTCGACCCTGCAGGCGGCGTCCACTTTCGTGTCGATCAGCGGGCGCGCCGATCTTCGACGCCAGCGGCCGCTTCGCCGGCTACCGAGGCGTCGGCACGCGACATCACGCGCGAGAAGCAGCAGCGCCTGCTGCTGAAGATCGAAAGCGACATCGCCTCGATCATGCGCGAGCAGACCGAGCCCGAACGCGTCGTCACCGCGATCATCATCACGCTGTGCGGCGTGCTGGGCTGGACGCGGCGGCGCGCACCTCGTGCGGCTGCGCGGGCGCGCGGCGTTCGTCGCACGCGAGCGCTGGGGCTACCCGGGTTCACGCGCGATGATCTCCGAACTGCCGCCCGAGACTGCCGATGCTCGCAGGACAGCGCCGAGACGCGCGCGTGGCACGAAGGACAGCGCGATCTGGATCGCCGACCTCGGCGGCCGAGCCGCAGCTCGCGCAGCGCTACCAGGCCGAGCGCCTCGGCGTGCACGCCGCGTTCCTCGCGCCGATCCTCGACGAACAGCGGCAAGTGCCCTGAGCGTGCTGCTGTTCCTGAGCCCGGCGAGCTTCCGCGCCGACCGCTTCCTGTCGCAGGTCGCCGAGATCCTGTCGCGCAACCTGTCGCTGTACCTGCAGCGCAAGACCGCCGAGAAGCGCCTGATGCACGCAGTCGCTGCACGATGCGCTGACCGACCTGCCGAACCGCGTCTATCCTGACGCATCAGCTCGAGACAGCGCTCTGGCAGCCACGAGCCGTGCGCCGTGCTCTACATCGACCTCGACCGCTACAAGCTGATCAACGACACGCTCGGCCACTCGGTCGGCGACCAGGTGCTGATCGAGGTCGCGCGGCGCCTGCGCGAATCGATCCGCCCGACAGGACGTCGCCGGGCGGATCGGCGGCGACGAGTTCATCCTGCTGCTGACCGGCACCTGCACGACCGCGACGAGATCGAGCGCATCGCGCGCCGCGTGCTCGCCGCGATCGAGAAGCCCTTCGTGCTGATGAACCGCGCGTACTTCCTGTCGGCCAGCATCGGCGTCGCGATCGCGCCCGACGACGGCACCGACGCGCAAGCTGCTGATCAAGTGCGCCGACAGCGCGATGTACCGGGTCAAGTCGCGAAGGCCGCAACGACGTGCGCTTCTTCACCGGCGACATGTCGGACGAGCGCAGCGAGCAGCTGCAGCTCGCCGCGCGAGCTGCCGCTGGCGATGCAGCGCGGCGAGGTCGACCTCTACTACCAGCCGATTCTCGACGTCGGCCGAGCGGCGGGTCGTCGGCTTCGAGGCGCTGCTGCGCTGGCGCCATCCCGACCCGTGGGCTGCTGCTGCCCGAGACCGCTTCCTGCCGGTCGCCGAGCAGAACAACCTGATCCGCGAGATCGGGCCTGTGGGCGATGCGGCGCGCGCTCGACGACCGGGTCGCAGCTGGGACTCGACCGCTACGAGGACGCAGCGGTGTCGGTCAACGTCTCGGCGCGGCAGCTCGGCCGAGGAAGGCTTCCTCGCCGCCGCTCAACGGCCTGCTCGCCGAACGCGACGTTCCCGCCGCGGCTGCTGCGCCTCGAGCTGACCGAGAGCGCCTTCATCGAGCAACCCGAGCAAGACCGTGGCGCTGATCGCCGAACTGCGCCGCCTCGGCGTGCAGGTGATCATCGACAACTTCGGCACCGGCTACGCGTCGCTGTCGTACCTGAAGAACCTGCCGGTCGACGGCCTGAAGATCGACCACACCTTCGTGCGCGACCTGCCCGCCGACCGCGGCAACGCGGCGATCGTCCAGGCGATCACGACGCTGGCCGGCCAAGCTCGGCCTGCAGGCGATGGCCGAAGGCGTCGAGACCGCCGCCGAGACTGAGGGCGCTGCGCAGCTTCGACTGCGAGCAGATGCAGGGCACGCTCATCTCGGAGCCGCTGCCCTTCGCGAAGCTGCAGGACTTCATGGATTCACTGCCCGAGGTGCGACGCATGCACCTCGTTCGGGAGCTGCCGTCCGGCTGAGCGGGCGGCAGGCCCCGGTGCGCCGTCAGCCGTAGGCGAGCCCCATCACTTCGCGCACGTCGCGCATCGTCTCGTGCGCGAGCTTGCGGGCCTTGTCGCAGCCGTCGGCGACGATGTTGCGCAGCAAGTCGGGGTCATCGAGGTAGGGCTGCGCGCGCTCGTGGAACTGCTGCTGCTCGGCGATCACCGCGTCGATCACCGGCTGCTTGCAGTCCAGGCAGCCGATGCCGGCGCTGCGGCAGCCGTTCTGGACCCACTGGCGCGGTGTCGTCGTCCGAGTAGACCTGGTGCAGCTGCCAGACCGGGCAGCGCTCGGGATCGCCGGCGTCGGTGCGCCGCACGCGCGCCGGATCGGTCGGCATCGTCCGGATCTTCTTCGTGACCGATGCCGGGTCCTCGCGCATCGCGATCGCGTTGCCGTAGCTCTTGCTCATCTTCTGCCCGTCGATGCCGGGCATGCGCGACGCCTCGGTGAGCAGCGCCTGTGGCTCGGACAGGATCATCTTGCGGCGTGCCCTCGAGATAGCCGAACAGGCGCTCGCGGTCGGCCGAGCCCGAGGTTCTGGCGCCTCGTCGAGCAGCGCGCGCGCCTGCTGCAACGCCTGCTCGTCGCCCTGCTCCTGGTAGCGGGTGCGCAGCTCCGTGTAGAGCTTGCGCGCGCTTGCTGCCGAGCTTCTTGATCGCCTCCTTCGCCTTCTCCTCGAACCCGGTCTCGCGGCCGAACAGGTGATTGAAGCGGCGCGCGACTTCGCGCGTGAGTTCGATGTGGGGCACCTGGTCTTCGCCGACCGGCACCCAGGAGGCGCGGTACATCAGGATGTCGGCGGCCTGCAGCAGCGGGTAGCCGAGGAAGCCGTAGGTGGCGAGGTCGCGGTCGGAGAGCTTCTCCTGCTGATCCTTGTAGGTGGGCACGCGCTCGAGCCAGCCGAGCGGCGTGCACATCGACAGCAGCAGGTGCAGCTCGGCGTGCTCGGGCACGCGCGACTGGATGAACAGCACCGACTGCTTCGGATCGATGTCCGGCCGCGAGCCAGTCGATCACCATCTCCCAGATGTTCTGCTCGATCACCTCGGGCGAATCGTAGTGCGTGGTCAGCGCGTGCCAGTCGGCGACGAAGAACAGGCACGGGTACTCGCTCTGCAGGCGGACCCAGTTCTTCAGCGCGCCATGGTAGTGGCCGAGATGCAGCGCGCCGGTCGGGCGCATGCCGGAGACAACACGTTCAGGAAACATGGTGGAGGCGCCTAGCGGCTCGTGGGAGATGGCGCGGATTCTAGTCAATGGGCGCCGTCGCGGTCAGTCTGCTCGCCGGAATCCACCTTCAGAGCGGCCTTCGACCGGGCCGCAGCCCAGGCGCGTGACGACCGGCTCGGCGCCGGTGAGATCGACCACCGTGGTCGGCTGCGAAGCCCTGGCCGCCGGCATCGACGACCGCGTCGATGCGCCGTGCCAGCCGCTCGAGGATCTCGTCGGGTTCGTGCAGCGGATCGGTCGTCGCCCGGCAGGATCAGGCTGGTCGCGAGCAGCGGCGCGCCATGCGCCTCGAGCAGGCCGGCGGCGACCGGCGACTGTCGGCACGCGCAGGCCGATCGTCTTGCGCGACGGGTGCCAGAGCCGGCGCGGGACCTCGCGGGTCGCCGGCAGCACGAAGGTGTAGGGGCCGGGAGTCCACTCGCGCAGAAAGCGGTACTGGCGATTGTCGACCTGCGCGTAGACCGACAGCTCGGAGAGGTCGCGGCACATCAGCGTGAGCAGGTGCTTGTCGTCGAGCCTCGCGGACCGCACGCAGACGATCGACCGCCGCCTTGTCGTCCAGGTGGCAGGCGAGCACGTAGCAGGCATCGGTCGGAAGCGCCACCAGCCCGCCGTCGCGCAGCGACCTCGCGCCGCCTGGCGCAGCAGCCGCGCCTGCGGATGCGTCGGATGGACCGTGAAGCGCTGGGTCATGCCACCTCCGCCTGCCTCGGGCCACTCGAGCCAGACCGGCTCGAGCTGAATCCGGCAGTGAGCGGCAGGCTGCCGAGTTCGCGCGACCCTCGCCGGGGGCGTGGAAATCGGAGCCACGCGAGGCGCGGAAGCCCGAAGCTGCTGCGCGCAGTCGGCAAAGCGCGTCGTACTGGTCGGCAGTGTGGCTGCCGCAGACGACCTCGATGCCTTCGCCGCCGGCATCGCGGAATTCGCTCAGCATCGCGCCACAGCGCTGTCTCGTCGAGCCGGTAGCGCCCGGGATGCGCCATCACCGCGATGCCACCGGCACCGCGGATCCAGCCGATCGCCTCGGCAAGCTGCGCCCAGCGATGCGCGACGAAACCGGGCTTGCCTTCGCTCAGGTAACGATCGAAGACCTCGCCGATGTCGCTGCAGACGCCGCGTCGTCGACGATGTGGCGCGCGAAATGCGTTCGCGAGATCAGGTCCGGATTGCCGACGTAGCGCAGCGCTCCCGCGCACGCGTCGGGGATGCCGACCGCTGCGAGCTGACTGCGCCATCTCGCGCGCGCGCGCTCGTCACGCCCGGCGCGGGTGCGCGCGAGCCCGTCGACCAGCGGCGCGAGGTCCGGATCGACTCCGAGCCCGAGCACGTGGATCGTCTCGCCGCCCCAGGTGACCGACACCTCGACGCCCGGCACGAAGCGCGAGTCCGAGCGGCGCGCGCTTCGTCGGCGGCTGCGTCGAGTCCGTCGAGCTCGTCGTGGTCGGTGAGCGCGAGCAGCTTGCACGCCGTTGGCATGCGCGCGCCGCACCACCTCGCGCGGGCTCAGCGTGCCGTCCGACATGCTCGAATGGCAATGCAGGTCGGCGTTGATCCTGCGCGCAGCCGCACTCACGGGATGAACTCCTCGACCAGCCGCGCGATCCGCTCGGGCTGGTCGTGATGCAGCATGTGGCCGGCGTCCTCGACGGTGACGGTCTCGAGCGAGCGCAGCGCCTTCATCCGGTCGCGATACTCGGCGGTGGACACGAAGCGATGCCAGCGTTCGTCGTTGTGCGCGAACACCAGCAGCACATCGGCGCGTGACGCGGCGCCAGCAGGCGCGTCACCTCGTCGCACGCCGGTACAGCATCGGATTGATGATCTTGTGAGTCGGGATCGCCGGCGAGTTCGAAACGTCCGTCGGCGCGTTCGTGCGCCCAGTGCAGCGCGAGGAACGACGGCCCGATCTCGACCCGAGCCGCGGATTGTTTCGGCGCAGCCGCTCGGCAACCTCGTCGCGGCTGGCGTAGTCGCGCAGCCGGGCGCCGGCACGCACCTCGTCGATCCAGCGCGCATAGCGGTCGGGCGCCTGCTCCGGATCGGTCGCCGGCATGCCGACGCCCTCCAGATTGACCAGGCGCCGCACCCGCTGCGGACGCACGCCCGCGTACAGGTCGCGACGTTGCCGCCCATGCTGTGCGCGACGAGGTCGACGGGCTCGTCGGGGAGCGATCGCATCGAGCAGCACGTCGAGATCGGCGAGGTAATCGGGAAACCAGTAGCTGTCCGCGCCGGGCCGTCGGTCAGCCGAAGCCGCGCCAGTCGGGCGCGAGCACGCGCCAGTTCCCGGCCGAGCGCGTCGACCAGGAACTGGAAGGACGCGGAGACGTCCATCCAGCCATGCAGCATCACCAGCGTGCCGGCGCAGGGGCGGCCCGGCGCGGCGTCCCAGATCGCGGACGTGGTACCGCAGGTTGCGGACCTGGTGGAATTCGGAGCGGCTGATCCGCCGCGGCTCATAGGCGGCGGCCGGGGGCTCGATAGGCGGCGGCCGGGGGCTCATGGGCGGCGACCGGCTGCTCGAACACGGCTGACTGCGCGAGGGCGGCAACCTGCTGCTCGCCGGCGGCGCGCGCCGGCGCGTGGGGACTGCGGACTGGACAAATCGTTCTCCGTTAGCCTGCCATTATAGAAAACCCGCAGCGGTCACGTGCGGACGCGCCGATGCCCGGTCGGCGACGGGTTGCCGAGGCGGATGGCCAGGAAGGGATTCGCTTACACTGCGTGGCGTTTTTGACCCGCATCCCGCATCGACTCATCGAGAGGAGGCCCGCCATGGCCCAGTACAAGCTTGGGGACCGCACCCCCGACATCGACCCCAAGGCCTGGGTCGCAGATTCCGCGCAAGTGATCGGCACGGTGCGCCTGGCTGCCGGCTCCAGCATCTGGTTCAACGCCACGCTGCGCGGCGACAACGCGCTGATCTACGATCGGCGAGAACAGCAACATGCAGGAAGGCGGCCGTGCTGCACACCGACCCGGGCCTCGCGCTGATGGTCGGCGCCGGCGTCACCGTCGGGCATCAGGCGATGCTGCACGGCTGCACGATCGGCGATGGCAGCCTGATCGGCATCCAGTCGGTGATCCTCAACGGCGCGACAGATCGGCAAGGAATGCCTGATCGGCGCCGGTGCGCTGATCACCGAAGGCAAGGTGATCCCCGACCGCAGCGTGGTGATGGGCGCGCCCGGCAAGATCGTGCGCCAGCTCAGCGACGAGGAGGCTGCCGGCGCTGCGCCGCGACGAACGCCGGACTACGTCCGGCGCGCGCGCAGCTCTTCAGCGAGAAACTCGAGCGGACCGCATGAACGACACGCTGCAGCGATTCATGCTGCGCGGTGCGCCGGTCCGCGGCGAGATCGTGTCGCTCGACGCGAGCTGGCTCGAGATCGCCAACCGGCACGACCTGGGCGCGCCCGTGCGCGACCGCCTCGGCGAGCTCGCGGCCGCGGCGCTGCTGCTGGCGGCGAGCGCTGAAGTTCGACGGTTCGCTGGTGCTGCAGATCCACGGCGACGGCCCGGTGTCGCTGTTCGTCGTCGAGTGCGATGCGACGGGCGTCGTTCCGCGCCACCGTCAAGCTGCGCGACGAGCAGCCGCTGCTCAACGATCCCGGCCTGCACGCCCTGGTCGAACGCAGCACGGCCAGGGCCGTTTCGTCGTCACGCTCGACCCGCGCACGAAATCGCCGAACCGCCAGCCCTATCAGGGCATCGTGCCCTTCGAGGGCGAGCACCGTGTCGCAGGTGCTCGAGCGCTACATGCAGCGCTCCGAGCAGGTGCCGACGCGTCTGTGGCTGGCGGCCGACGGAAAGCGCGCTGTGCCGGCCTGCTGCTGCAACGGCTGCCCGACGAAGGCGGTGCGGCAGGTGGCGGCGATCGCCGACGCGTGGCAACCGGATGCAGCATGCTGGCCGACACGCTGACCCGGGAGGAACTGCTGTCCCTGCCGCCGGACGGACGTGCTCAAGCGCCTGTTCTGGCAGGAAGCCCTGCACGACTTCGACCGGCGCGCGCTGCCGTTTCGCATGCTCGTGCTCGCGCGACAAGGTGGCATCGATGCTGCGGATGCTCGGCGCCGACGAGATCGACGGCGATCCTCGCCGAGAGGGGCAGCGTCGAAGTGCGCTGCGAGTTCTGCAACGAGCCCTACAGCTTCGACGCGGTCGACTGCGCCGGCCTGTTCCGGACCGGCGTCAGCCCGACACCGCAGCGGCGGACCAGCAGGCTTCAGTAGCGTGTGGCCGCGGTTTTCAGATCGGCGACGGCGGCCGATTTGACCTGCTCGGCAGCGGGATCGGCCGGCACCGGCGCGGTGCGCATCCGCGGTGCGTTGAACTGCACGAAGACCTCGTCGGGTCGCACCATGCCGAGCTCGTAGCGGGCTCGCTCCTCGACGGCCAGCAGGCCCTGGCGCGAGATCCTTCGACCTCGCCGTCGAGCGCCGCGTTGCGCGCCGCCAGGCGCTTGTTGACGCCTGCCTGGGCCTGCAGCTGCCGGTCGAGCTCCCAGACGCGCAAGCCAGCCGCCCTTGCCCAGCCACAGCGGATACTGGATCAGGGCGAGCAGCCCGACGAGCAGCACGGCGAGCGTCTTCATGCGCGAGAGTCTTCATGCTGCGGGCCGCCTCATCGCGGTCGCGATGTTCCTGTTCAGCGCAGATTGTAGAACGCGGAACGCCCCGGATACGCAGCAATGTCGCCGAGATCTTCCTCGATCCGCAGCAGCTGGTTGTACTTCGCGATGCGGTCGGTGCGGCTGAGCGAGCCGGTCTTGATCTGCAGCGCATTGGTCGCGACGGCGATGTCGGCGATCGTCGTGTCCTCGGTCTCGCCCGAGCGGTGCGACACCACCGACGTGTAGTTGTAGCGCTTGGCCAGCTCGATCGCGGCGAAGGTCTCGGTCAGCGTGCCGATCTGGTTGATCTTGATCAGGATCGAGTTGGCGATGCCCTCGTCGATGCCGCGCTGCAGGATGCTGCGTGTTGGTGACGAACAGATCGTCGCCGACCAGCTGGACCCGGTCGCCCAGGCGCGTCGGTCAGCACCTTCCAGCCGTCCCAGTCGTTCTCGGCCATGCCGTCCTCGATCGAGATGATCGGATACTTGTCGCACCACGTGGCCAGCAGGTTGGCGAAGTCGGCAGGCGCCAGCACCAGACCTTCGCCTGCGAGGTGGTACTTGCCGTCGCGGTAGAACTCGGAGCTGGCGCAGTCGAGGCCGAGCGCGATCTGGCTGCCGGGCTCGTAGCCGGCCTTCTCGATCGCCTCGCAGGATCAGCTGGATCGCCGCCTCGTGGTTCGCGACGCGACGGAGCGAAGCCGCCCTCGTCGCCGACCGCGGTCGACATGTCGCGGTCGTGGATCAGCTTCTTCAGCGCGTGGAACACCTCGGCGCCGTAGCGCACGGCCTCGCGGAAGCTCGGCGCGCCCACCGGGATGATCATGAACTCCTGCAGGTCGAGGTTGTTGTTCGCGTGCGCGCCGCCGTTGATCACGTTCATCATCGGCACCGGCAGCGCCATCGCGCCCGAGCCGCCGAAGTAGCGGTACAGCTGCAGTCCGGACTCCTCGGCTGCCGCCTTCGCCACCGCCATCGACACCGCCAGCGTCGCGTTGGCGCCGAGCCGCTGCCTTGTTCTCGGTGCCGTCGAGCTCGATCAGCGTGCGGTCGATATACGCCTGCTCGGTGGCGTCGAGCCCCATGATCGACTCGGAGATCTCGGTGTTGATGTTCTCGACCGCCTGCAGCACGCCCTTGCCGAGGTAGCGCGCCGGGTCGCCGTCGCGCAGCTCGATCGCCTCGCGCGAACCGGTCGAGGCGCCCGAGGGCACCGCCGCGCGGCCCATCACGCCGGACTCGAGCAGCACGTCGCACTCGACGGTGGGATTGCCGCGCGAATCGATGATCTCGCGGCCGATGATGTCGACGATGGAGCTCATTGAGTTTTCCTGTCCCGAACTTGGATGGCTTGCTGGTCTGTTCTTCTGCGGGGTACGGCGAGACGAGGCGCGAGCGCGGTGCTCAGACACCCTCGACGACGATCATGTTGAAACGCTCGGTGGCGCCTGCGCGCTTGGCCCGCGCCTCCCGGTACAGCGCCGAATCATAGAAGGCGACGCGCGGCATCCATGGTCGGAAACTTCGCGACGACCATGCGCGCCGGATTCCAGTCCCCCTCGAGCACTTGCGTGCGTCCGCCCCGCACGACGAAGCTCGCCGCCGGCGGCGGTGATCGCGCCGGGCGACAAGGCCTGGTACTGCTTGTACTGCTCGGGGTCGCTGACCTTGACTTCGGCGATGACGTAGGCGGCCATGGGGACTCCTGCAGGGATGGGTCGGAGGTGCGTCAGGGAAGAAGACGCGATTCGGCGAAACCCGGAACGCTTGACGACCGCGTCGAGTTCCTTGAGCGTGAACAGCAGCTCCTGCATCAGATCCAGCGGCCAGGCGTTGGGCCCGTCGGACATCGCCGTCGCCGGATCGGGATGCGTCTCCATGAAGAGCCCGGACACGCCGGCGGCGATCGCCGCGCGCGCCAGCACCGGCACGAACTCGCGCTGGCCTCCGGAAGCCGTGCCCTGCCCGCCCGGCAGCTGCACCGAGTGGGTGGCGTCGAACACGACCGGGCAGCCGGTCTCGCGCATGATCGCCAGCGAGCGCATGTCCGAGACGAGGTTGTTGTAGCCGAACGAGGCGCCGCGCTCGCAGACCATGATGCGTGTCGCCGTCGCCGCCTGCCGCGACCGCCGCAGCACGCGCCTTCAGTCGACCACCTGCTTCATGTCGTGCGGCGCGAGGAACTGGCCCTTCTTGATGTTGACCGGCTTGCCGCAGGCGGCGACCGCCCGGATGAAATCGGTCTGGCGGCACAGGAACGCCGGCGTCTGCAGCACGTCGACCACCGCGGCGACCGCGTCGACCTGGTCGGCCTCGTGGATGTCGGTGAGCACCGGCACGCCGATCGCCGCGCGCACGTCCGACAGGATCTTCAGGCCCTCGTCCATGCCCGGCCCGCGGAACGACTTGCCCGAGCTGCGATTGGCCTTGTCGAAGGACGACTTGTAGATGAACGGCATGCCGAGCGCACGCGGTGATCTCCTCGAGCCTGCCGGCGGTGTCGATCGCCATCTCGCGCGACTCGATCACGCACGGCCCGGCGATCAGGAAGAGGGGCCGGTCGAGCCCGACCTCGAATCCGCACAGCTGCATCGCGCGACTTCGCCTATGCGACCGCCGGGTCGCTGCGACGCGCTCCGGTGCGCGATTGCGGCCTCGACGTACGACTTGAACAGCGGATGGCCGGCGCGCGGCGTGGACGTGAACTCGGGGTGGAACTGCACGCCGACGAACCACGGGTGCGCATCGCGCCCCGACTGCGGCAGCTCGATCGATCTCGGTCAAGCCCTCGGAGGGCGTGCGCGCCGACGACCTTCAGCCCGGCCTGCTCGAGACGCTCGACGTAGTGGTTGTTGACCTCGTAGCGATGGCGATGCCGCTCGTTGACCGACGTCGTCCGTAGATCGCGGCGGCCAGCGTGCCGGGCTCGACCGGGCACCGCTGCGCGCCGAGGCGCATCGTGCCGCCGAGGTCGGACGCCGACGTCGCGCCGCTCGATGCGGCCGTCGCGGTCGAGCCACTCGGTGATCAGGCCCACCACCGGATGCGGCGTCGTCGGGTCGAACTCGGTGCTGTTGGCGCCTGCCAGTCCGCAGACGTCGCGGGCGAACTCGATCACCGCCAGCTGCATGCCCAGGCAGATGCCGAGGTACGGGATGCGCGTTCTCGCGCGCGTAACGGATCGCGGCGATCTTGCCCTCGACGCCACGCCGGCCGAAACCGCCGGGCACCAGGATCGCGTCGAAGCCGGCGAGCGTCGTCGGGGCCTTCGCGCTCGATCTGCTCGGAATCGATGTACTCGATCTTCACCCGGCTCTCGGTGTGGATGCCGGCGTGGACCAGCGCCTCGGTCAAGCGACTTGTAGGATTCGGTCAGGTCGACGTACTTGCCGACCATCGCGATGCGCACCTCGCGCTTCGGATGCTCGAGCGCATGCGACCAGCCGGTCCCACATCGTCGAGATCGGCCGGCGGCGTGTCGAGCCGCAGGATCTCGCACAGCGGTGCGTCGACCTTCTGGTCGTGCAGCATGCGCGGAATCTTGTAGATGCTGGTGGCGTCCCAGACCGAGATCACCGAGTCGAGCTGCACGTTCGAGAACAGCGAGATCTTGGCGCGCTCGTCGTCCGGGATGCGGCGGTCGGCACGGCACAGCAGCATGTCGGCCTGGATGCCGATCTCGCGCAGCTTCTGCACCGAGTGCTGCGTCGGCTTGGTCTTCAGCTCGCCGGCCGACGCGATGAACGGCACCAGCGTCAGGTGCACGAAGCACGTAGTTGCCGCGGCCGAGCTTGCAGGCTCATCTGACGCACCGCCTCGAGGAACGGCAGCGACTCGATGTCGCCGACCGTGCCGCCGATCTCGACGATCGCGACGTCGGCCGCATCCGGCGTGCCGACGCCGGCACCGCGCTCGATGAAGGCCTGGATCTCGTTGGTGATGTGCGGAATCACCTGCACGGTGCGACCGAGATACTCGCCGCGTCGCTCCTTCTTGATCACCGAATCGTAGATCTGGCCGGTGGTGAAGTTGTTGACGCGCCGCATGCGCGCGCTGACGAAGCGCTCGTAGTGGCCGAGATCGAGGTCGGTCTCGGCGCCGTCTTCGGTGACGAAGACCTCGCCGTGCTGGAACGGACTCATCGTTCCCGGATCGACGTTGATGTAGGGGTCGAGCTTGAGCAGTGTGACGTCGCAGGCCCCGCGACTCGAGCAGCGCGGCCATCGACGCGGCGGCGATGCCCTTGCCCAGGAGGACACCACACCACCGGTGACGAATACGAATTTGGTCATGGCGGACAACCGTGAAACGCTGATTATACCGTCCCACCCGCCCACGGAAGCCGCACCAGCACCTCGACGCCGCCCGCCTCGCCGGTCGCGACGGTGACGCTGCCGCCGCAGGCGTGCGCCCGCTCGCGCATGTGGCGCAGGCCATCGCCTTCGGCCCGCGCGCGCGCCGGCATACCGCGCCCGTCGTCGCTGACCTGCAGCGTGATCCACGCTTCGTCGCGATGCATCGACACGACGACCGTGCGCGCCTGCGCATGCACCACCGCATTGTCGAGCGCCTCGGCGACGATGCGGTAGGCGGCACTCTCGGTCTCGCCCGGACCCACACCGAACACGCCCGCATCCGCGGGTTCGACCAGCAGTTCGAAGCGGATCCCCGGCTGGCGCAGGCGCCAGTCCTCGACCAGTGCGCGCACGCCCTCCAGCAGCCCGCCCTTGTCGAAGGCCTCGGGCCTGATGCGCTGGATCACGGTGCGGATCGCCGCAAGCATCGCTTCGGCGTTGCCGACCATCAACGAGGCGAGCTGTGCCAGCGTCGGCTCGCGTCCGGCAAGGCGCGACTCGAAGGTCGCGGCCATCGCCCGGATCGACGTTGCGTGCTGGGCCAGCTCGTCGTTCAGCTCGCGCCCGAGCCGGATGCGCTCCTGCTCGAGCTCGCGCTCGTAATGCAGGGCGAGCTCACCGTTCAGGTCGCGCTGCTGCTCGGCCTCCAGCCCGTGCCGCAGCGCGGCGTCGCGATCGGCCCGCGCCTGCTCGAGCTGGCGCGCCAGCTCGACGATCGGTGCCGGCTCGGGCTGCAGCGTCAGGTGGGCGACCGCGTGCCGCTCGCGCAGCTGCGCGCCGGCGGCACCGAGGACTTCGTCCCACGCATCCGCGCGGTCGAGGGCGACGTGGGCCGCAAAGCCTCTGGTTCCGTCCCCCTCGGTCCAGGCGTGGGCGCTGCGGACCGCACGCACGCCGGGAATCGATTCGAGGACGCGGCAGAGTTCGGCAGGAGCTGCTGCAGGGGGCTGTTCGGACATGGGGATCGGTCTGGTTGGGGCGCCGCGCCGGGGGCGGCACACCGCGCCTAATGTAGCAGCGCCGCGCGGCGCCGCAGTGCCGATGCACGCTTGCGGGCCGGGTGGCCGCCCTGTCGACCCCGTATAATCCGCGGCGACCGAACACTGACGAGGTTGCAGATGAGCAAGCTGTATCCGAATGCCCATGCGGCACTGGCGGGCGTGGTCCGCGACGGGCAGATGATCGCCGTCGGCGGCTTCGGCCTGTGCGGCATTCCCGAGGCGCTGATCGCGGCGCTGCGCGACTCCGCGCGTGAAGAGACCTGACCTGCATCTCGAACAACGCCGGCGTCGACGGCTTCGGCCTGGGCCAGCTGCTCGCGACGCGGCAGATCCGCAAGATGATCGCCTCGCTACGTCGGCGAGAACAAGGAGTTCGAGCGCCAGTACCTGTCCGGCGAACTCGAGCTCGAGTTCACTCCGCAGGGCACGCTGGCCGAGAAGCTGCGCGCCGGCGGCGCCGGCATCCCCGCCTTCTTCACCCGCACCGGGGTCGGCACGATCGTCGCCGACGGCAAGGAGCTGCGCGAATTCGACGGCCACAACTACGTGATGGAGCGCTCGCTGGTGCCGGACGTGTCGCTGGTCAAGGCCTGGATGGCCGACCGCTCCGGCAACCTGGTGTTCCGCCGCACCGCGCGCAACTTCAACCCGAACGTGGCGATGGCCGGGCAAGGTCACGATCGCCGAGGTCGAGATGATCGTCGCCACCGGCGAGCTCGATCCCGACCAGATCCACCTGCCCGGCATCTACGTGCACCGCATCGTGCACAACGCCGACGCCCGAGAAGCGCATCGAGCAGCGCACCACGCGGCCCCGCTGAACCGTATCGAGAGAGAGTCGACCATGGCATGGACCCGTGACCAGATGGCCGCGCGCGCGGCGCAGGAACTGCGCGACGGCTTCTACGTGAACCTCGGCATCGGCCTGCCGACGCTGGTGGCCAACCACGTGCCCGCCGGCATGGAGGTCTGGCTGCAGTCCGAGAACGGTCTGCTCGGCATCGGCCCGTTCCCGACCGAAGACGAGGTCGATCCCGACCTGATCAACGCCGGCAAGCAGACGGTGACCACGCTGCCCGGCTCGTCGATCTTCTCCAGCGCCGACTCGTTCGCGATGATCCGCGGCGGCAAGATCAACCTGGCCATGCTCGGCGCGATGCAGGTCAGCGAGACGCGGCGACCTCGCCAACTGGATGATCCCCGGCAAGATGGTCAAGGGCATGGGCGGCGCGATGGACCTGGTCGCCGGCGTCGGCCGCGTGATCGTGCTGATGGAGCACACCGCCAAGAAGCAAGGACGGCAGCGAGGACCTGAAGATCCTGCCGGAGTGCAACCTGCCGCTCACCGGCGTCGGCGTGGTCAACCTGATCATCACCGACCTGTGCGTGCTCGAAGTCACCGCCGGCGGGCTGAAGCTGCTCGAACTCGCGCCGGGCGTCACGAAGGACGAGGTGCTGGCGCGCACCGGCTGTCCGGTCGACACGACCGCCACGGTCTGACCAGGATACGACCGCCACGGTCCGGCCGGAATACGGCCGCAGCGGTCCGACGAGGATCGATAAGCCGCCTGCGCCGCGCTCAGGCGGCGGCCCGGCCCGACGCATCGGCCTCGGCCGCGGCCGCGCGGATCGACTCGTCGCCGGGCAGCATCGACACGAACAGCGCCGTGCAGGTGGCGATCAGCGCCATCGCCAGCAGCAACGTCTGGAAACCCGCCGCCTTGACCGCCGGCCCGAGCGCCCAGACGGCCAGCGAGCTGATGCCGAAGGACACCGCCAGCCGAACCCCGGACACGCGCGAACGCATCCGGTCGTCGACGTACCGCACGACCATCGCGTCGGTGAACGGGATCGCGCCGAAGATCACGGCCATGAACGCGGTCTGCAGCACGAACAGGCTCCAGCCGGTGGCGACCGAGGCCAGCGCGAACAGCGGGATCTGCGTCAGCACGATCGCGAGGTAGATGCGCTTGAGCGGATACCGGTCGATCAGCTTGCCGACGATCAGCTGCGAGAACGACGCGATCGCATAGACGAAGCCCAGCAGCGCGCCCAGCATCGCCGGGTCTTCGATCAGACCGGCGAAGCGCTCGCGCAGCAGTTGCCCGTTGCCGTTGGTGGTGAAGTTGAACAGCAGGCCGCCCGTGATCGCGGTCAGCGTCATCACGATCACGACCCGCAGCATCAGGTTCTGCGGCAAGGCAACGACCCGCGTGGTTCGTTTCGCGGGCGGCTCGGCCTCGTGCGGCGCCGCGCGCGCGAACAGGAAGCCGCAGGCGATCGACACCAGACCCGGAATGGCGAACGCCGCGCGCCAGCCGAGGTACTTGACGATGAAGCCGGTCACCACCGCCGCGAGCGCGATGCCCATGTTGCCCGCCAGGCCGTTGACGCCGATCGTGAACCCGGGACGCGCGGCATGCTGCACCAGCATCGGAATGCCGACCGGATGATAGATCGCCGAGAACAGGCCGAGGATGGTCAACGCGAACGCGATCTGCCATGGGCCCGTGGTGAGCGCCACGAGAATCGCCGACACTCCCATGCCGAAGAAGAACACCAGCATCATCTGGCGCCGTCCCCACAGGTCGCCCAGGCGGCCGGCAGGCACCGAACCGAGCCCGAACATCAGGAACGCGCCCGCGCTGTAGGGCATCAGGTCCTCCCAGCGCGAGAAGCCGAACTCGACCGCGATCGTTGCCACGGCGGTTGCGAAGATCAGCAGGAACATGTGGTCGAGCGCGTGACCGAAGTTCAGCAGCCGGGACACGAGGGGAGCGAGTGTCGTCATGATTCACCTTCGCACACGGTGTGGTCGCCCCGGCCGGTCAGATGCCGAAGCCGTCGTCGGCGGCGATCACCGCGCCGTTGACGAAATTGGAGTGCTCCGAGGACAGCAGCAGTATCAGACCGTCGAGATCCTCGGGCTTGCCCAGACGCTTGCGCGGCAGCATGCTGACCAGCTTGCGTCCCGCCTCGGTGTCCCAGTGGTGCTCGTTCAGCTCGGTGACGATGTACCCGGGGCAGATCGCGTTGACGTTGATGTCGTAGCGCCCCCATTCGAGCGCCATCGCCTTGGTCATCTGCACCACCGCGGCCTTGCTCATGCAGTAGATGCCGATCTGCGAAAGCACCTTCAGCGCGGCCATCGACGCGATGTTGATGATGCGCGCCTGGCGCAGGCGCTCGGCGCCGCGCGCGCGCGCGATCATCCGCTTGGCGACCTCCTGCGCGACGAAGAACGAGCCGCGCGTGTTGGTGTCGAACACGAAGTCGTAGTCCTCGGGCGTGACGTCGACCAGCCTCTGCGTGGTGCTCACGCCCGAGTTGTTGACCAGGATGTCGATCGGCCCCGCCTCGGTCTCGGCGCGCGCGATCGCCGCGCGGATGCTGTCCAGTCGGTGACGTCGAGCGCGACCACGTGCGCCGCGCCACCCGCGGCCTCGATCTCGGCCCGCAGTTCCTTGAGGCGCTCGACGCGCCGCGATGCCAGCACCACCTGCGCGCCGTTGGCCGCGAGCACGCGCGCGAATCGGGTCGCCCAGCCCGCTGGACGCACCGGTCACGAGGGCGATCTTGCCGCTCAGATCAAACTTCATGGTCACGATGCACTCCCGTCAGCGAGTTCATCGATGCGGCTTCGATCATCGCACACGATGCTTTCCGCACGAGGGCCGGTGCGGCACCGAGGCCCGCGCAGGGCATCCCGTCCGCACGAGCGTTTGCGCAGCCCACGCCATTTCCGCGAGAATCGGGACAGTTTGCGACCCGAAAGGAAACGACATGGACATTCGAGCGCGATTCGATGGAGTACGACGTCGTCATCGTCGGCGGCGGCCCTGCCGGTCTCGTCGGCGGCGATCCGTCTGAAGCAGCTGGCCGCCGAGCGCGGCAGCGAGATCGGCGTGTGCGTGCATCGAGAAGGGCTCGGAGATCGGCGCGCACATCCTGTCGGGCGCGGTGATGGACCCGCGCGCGATCACGCGAGCTGATTCCCGACTGGAAGGAAGAAGGCGCGCCGCTGAACACGCCGGTCGTCGAAGACCGCTTCATGTTCCTGTCCGAGACGCGGCGCGCGACGCGTCGCCGAACTGGCTGCTGCCCGACTGCTTCCAGAACCACGGCAACTACGTGATCAGCCTGGGCAACGTCGTGCGCTGGCTCGGCGCAGCAGGCCGAGGCGCTCGGCGTCGAGATCTATCCGGGCTTCGCCGCCTCCGAAGTGCTGTTCAACGACGACGGCTCGGTCAAGGGCGTGGCCACCGGCAACATGGGCGTCGGCCGCGACGGCGAGCCGACCGACAACTTCCAGCCCGGCATGGAACTGCACGCGAAGTACACGCTGTTCGCCGAAGGCGCGCGCGGGCACCTCGGCAAGCAGCTGATCGCGCGCTTCGAGCTCGACGCGGGCCGCGATCCGCAGAGCTACGGCATCGGCCTGAAGGAACTGTGGGAGATCGACCCCGCGAAACACGTGCCCGGGCTCGTCGTCCACACCGCCGGCTGGCCGCTGGACAACGACACCTACGGCGGCTCGTTCCTGTACCACCTCGAGGACAACAAGGTCGCGGTCGGCTACGTGGTCGGCCTCTCCTACCAGAACCCGTACCTGTCGCCGTTCGAGGAGTTCCAGCGCTACAAGACGCATCCGGCGATCCGCGGGTTCTTCGAAGGCGGCAAGCGCCTCGCCTACGGCGCGCGCGCGATCACCGCCGGCGGCATCAACGCGCTGCCCGAACTGGTCTTCCCCGGTGGCGCGCTGATCGGCTGCGACGCCGGCTTCCTGAACGCCTCGCGCATCAAGGGAAGCCACGCGGCGATCAAGACCGGCATGATGGCCGCCGAGGCCGCGTTCGAGGCGCTCGGCGCGGGCCGCAGCCGTCGGACCGGCTCGATGCCTATCCGCAGGCGTTCCGCGAATCCTGGCTGCACGACGAGCTGCTACCGCGCGCGCAACTTCAAGGCCGGCGATGAGCAAGGGCCTGTGGATGGGCACGCTGCTGGTCGGCATCGACCAGGTGCTGTTCAAGGGCAAGGCCCCGTGGACCCTGCACGTCACCCACGCCGACCACGAATGCCTGCGGCCGGCGTCCGAGTTCACGCCGATCGCGTATCCGAAGCCCGACGGCAAGCTCAGCTTCGACCGGCTCGTCGTCGGTGTTCATCTCGAACACCAACCACGAGGAAAACCAGCCGATCCACCTGACGCTGAAGGATGCCGTCGGTGCCGGTGAACGTGAACCTGGCGAAGCTACGCCGGGCCCGAGCAGCGCTACTGCCCGGCGGGCGTCTACGAATTCGTCGACGAACGACGACGGCACGCGACCGGCTGCAGATCAACGCGCAGAACTGCGTGCACTGCAAGACCTGCGACATCAAGGACCCGACCCAGAACATCGTCTGGGTGGTGCCCGAAGGCGGCGGCGGCCCGATCTATCCGGGGATGTGAACCCCGAAGCGGCGCGCGTAGAGCTTCAGCGCCGCCGCGTCGTCCTCGTTGCGCCAGCCGCCCTCGCAGGTGGCGCTCAACTGGTCGCGCGCCACCGCGCCGAGCGGCAGTTCGATGCCCGCGTCGGCAGCCGCCTGGTTTGCCAGCGTCAGGTCCTTGGTCAGCACGTGGGCCTGCGCGCGGGGGGCGAAATCTCCGGCCAGCGCACGCGGCATCCGGTCGTCGAACATCCAGCTCTGGCCCGAGCTGACCGTGATCAGCTCGAACATCTGCTTCGGATCGAGCCCGAGGCGCAGCGCCAGTGCCATCGCCTCGGCGCCGGCGATCAGGTGGATGCCGGCCATCAGGTTGTTGACCAGCTTGGCCTTGGCCGCGTCCCCCGGACGCTGACCGATCACGAAGCGCTTGTCGGACACCGTGCGCAGCATCGGTTCGATCCTGGCCAGCACGGGCTCGGGCGCGGCGAGCATCATGCTCATCGTGCCGGCCTCGGCGCGCGCCGGTCCGCCGGAAATCGGCGCATCGACGAAGGCAGCGCCGGTCGCGACCACCCCGGCCGCGAAGCGCTCGGTGTCGACAGGGGCGATCGTGCTGTTGACGAGCACCGTCTTGCCGGGACCGAGCACGCCCAGCAGGCCCCCGGGGCCGTCGAGCACGTCGTCGATCTGAGCCGCATCCAGCACCACGATGAAGATCACATCGGCGCGGCTGCCGAGTTCGGCGGGCGACGCGGCCACGGTGGCGCCACCGGCTCGCGCGAGCGCCTCGCGCCCGGGGTCGATGTCGCGCGCCTGGGTGGCGAATCCGCCGCGCAACAGGCTGCGGACGATCCCCAGGCCCATCACGCCGGCACCAATGACACCTGCAATCATCAGGGAACTCCTCGTCGTCCGAGCGGACGGGAAACCGGGCAAAAAAAATGCCGGCCAAAGGCCGGCACTGCGTCGCTGGGAGAACCCGGCGCAGACGAATCAGCCGAACTGGCGCGGACGGCGCGGACCGCCGTAGCCACCACCGCTGTCTCCGCCGCCGCCGCCGCGACGTTCGCCACCGCCGCCGCCGTAACCTCCACCACCGCCACCGCCACCACCGCCGCCGTAACCTCCGCCACCGGCGCCGCCATAACCGCCGCTGCCGCCACCACCGTAGCCGCCGCCACCGCCACCGCCACCGCGGCGGAAGCCACCACCGCCGCCGCCGCCGCCCTGCTGCTCACGCGCCTCGTTGACCACCAGGCCACGCCCTTCGAGCGAGTAGCCGTTCAGCGCGCGGATCGCGTTCTGGGCTGCTTCGGCATTGGACATCGTGACGAAGCCGAATCCGCGCGACCGGCCGGTCTCGCGATCGGTCACGATCCGCGCATCGGTGACTTCGCCGTGGGCGCCGAACAGTTGGGAGAGTTGGGCGTCGGTGGCCCTCCAGGGCAGGTTGCCGACGTAGATCTTGGTAGACATCGAATCATCCTCGAATCGAACAGAATCATTGCATTTCGAGGCGAACCGAGTCAGCGAACCGTGAAATGCAATCCCAGACGAATGCCTGCGATGTGCGAACAACGCAATCGTGGACCTTGCGTCGAAATACTCTGCCATAACTTTCCGCGTCTTGCATATCCCCCACAGGCCGAGAACGCGGGCTGCTCCCGCAGACGGACGCGTCACCGCCGCACTCGCCGGAAGGTACTTGAAAAAAACACAGTAACTGTATAAAAATACAGTTATGCGCGGCCGAGGATTGCCGCCCCGAACAGTGCCCGGGCGGGTGTTCCCGGCCCCTCCGATCCCTTCCGACGGATACCGACATGCGCGATCTCACCGCACGCCAGCAGGAAATCCTGGCCCTGATCAGGCAGCACATCGCCGACACCGGGTTCCCGCCCACCCGCGCCGAGATCGCCGCCAAGCTGGGTTTCCGTTCGCCCAACGCCGCCGAAGAACACCTGAAGGCGCTGGCGCGCAAGGGCGTCATCGAACTCACCTCGGGCGCCTCGCGAGGCATCCGGCTGAAGATGCTGCCGGATGCGCAGCGCGCACGATCTCACCAGCGCGGTACAGATCGCGCTGACCCTGCCGCTGGTCGGCCGGGTGGCTGCCGGCAGCCCGATCCTGGCCCAGGAGCACGTCGAGGCCAGTTACGCGCTCGATCCCAACCTCTTCGACCAGCGTCCCGACTACCTGCTGAAGGTGCGCGGCATGAGCATGCGCGACGCCGGCATCCTCGACGGCGACCTGCTCGCGGTCAAGCGCACCCAGGAAGCCCGCAACGGCCAGATCGTCGTCGCCCGCGTCGGCGACGACGTCACCGTCAAGCGCCTGCGTCGCCGGGGCCATTCGATCGAACTGCTGCCCGAGAACCCGGACTACCAGCCCATCGTGGTCGATGCCCGCAGCGACGACTTCGCGCTCGAGGGCATCGGCGTCGGCCTGCTGCGCGGCGGCAAGGCCTTGTGACGCGAGGGCATGATGGCCGCTGTCCACCATACCTTCGCCCCTGCCGCTCGGACGACACCCCCGGCCGACGGCTCCGGCCCGAAACGCGCTGCCCGCGGCGGTCTGGCGGGCCAACCAGACTCGGGTCACGACCAGCACCGCGGCGCTGTCGAGCGGGTTTCCCGTGCTCGATGCCGAACTGCCCGGCGCAGGCTGGCCCATCGGCATGCTCACCGAACTGATCGGCCGCGAGTCCGGGCATCGGCGAACTGCGCCTGCTCGTCCCGCTGCTGCGCCAGCTCACCCGCGAGCGCAAAGTCGTGATCCTGCTGGCGCCGCCGCTGATCTCCCTATGCGCCCGCGCTCGCCGGCTTCGGCATCGACCTCGACTATCTGCTGATCGTGCAGGCCGCCCAATGCGGCCGACCGGCTCTGGGCGGTCGAGCAGACGCTGAAGAGCGCCAGCTTCGGCGCACTGCTGGCCTGGCTGCCTCAGGACAGAGACGCGCCCGGAACACCTGCGCCGACTGCAGCTGGCAGCCCAGGGGGCGCACGGACCGGTATTCCTGTTCCGCACGCTCGCAGCACAGTTCGAGCCCTCGCCGGCACCTTTGCGCCTGCTGCTGCAGCCAAGCCCGACCAGCAGCTGTCGGTGCAGATCCTGAAGCGACGCGGCCCGGTGCTGACCAGCCCCATGCTGATCGATCTGCCGCAGCCGGTCACCAGCATCCGGATCCGTTCCCGTAACGCCCCCCACGATCTGCCGGCCACCCGGCCAATGAGCACGATCCATGCGCGTTACGAGAAGACATCCACGTCCTCCCTGAACTGAATGCGTGAAACCGCTGTGGCTTGCCTTGTGCCTCCCGTTCCTGCCGATCGAGATATTCCTGCGCGGCAGCGAAGCGGCACTGGACGGATCCGCCGGGCCGGCGTCGTCGGACGGACGCACATTGCCGGACGGCGCGGCGCCCCCCTCGGGACCGGCGTCGCCGAACGGCATCGCGCCACTGGCCGTCTGCGAACATCGGCACATCCTGCTGTCCAGCCCGTCTGCACAGACGCTCGGGGTGCATCCCGGCATCAAGCGGGCCACGGCCCTTGCGCTGGCCCCGGCGCTTCACCTGCTCGAACGCGATCCGGCGCGTGAGGATCGGGCCCTGCGGCAGGTCGCCTGCTGGGCCGGGCAGTTCACCCCGTCGGTCAGCCTGCAGCCGAGCTCGGCGGCCACCCGCGGCAACACAGCGGGCCTTGCGCACGGACGTCCTCCCGCGGGGGTGCTGCTGGAGATCGCCCCCAGCCTGACCCTTTTCGGCGGTCTCGATGCCCTGTTGTCCCGCATCCGAAGCGGGCTGACGGAGCTCGGATTCGCCGCCAGGATGGCCTGTGCACCCACCCCTTCCGGTGCATGGCTGCTCGCCCTGCATCGCGACGGGCTTCGCGCCTGCGAAGAAGAACAGCTCGACGCGCTGCTCGTGTCGATGCCGGTCCTTCTGCTGCCGAATGCCCAGCCGCACCTGCCGACACTCGAGTCGATCGGCGTCAGGACGATCGGCGAACTGATGCGGCTGCCCCGCGCGGGACTGGCACGCCGCTTCGGCAAGGAACTTCTGATCGATCTGGACCATGCGTTCGGGCGGCAGCCGGAGCCGCGCCGCTGGTTCCAGGCCCCGGAGCGCTTCGAGAGCAGTCTCGAGCTGCTCGCGCAGGTCGAGAGCGCCGAAGCACTGCTGTTCGCGGCCAGGCGCCTGATCCTCGAGCTGACCGGCTGGCTGGCGGCGCGCCAAGCTGCTGTCCGGCGCATCGACCTGCTGGGCGAGCACGACGAGGGCCCGCCCACCGGCCTGAGCCTGCGGCTGAGCGACGCGACACGCGATGCGACGCGGATCACCTCGCTGCTGCGGGAGCGCCTGTCGTCGGCCAGCCTGCGTGCCGCGGTGCACACGCTGCGCCTGCGCTGCGACGAGGTGGTGCCCCTGGCCGGCGACAACCACGCGCTGTTCCCCTCTCCAGCCCAGACCCGCGAGGACCTGAACCGGCTGATCGAGCGCCTGCAGGCGCGGCTCGGCCCGGAGCACGTGCGCAAGCTGCTGCTGGTCGCCGATCACCGCCCCGAGATCGCCTGGAAGACCCTGGCGGTCGACCACGACCAGCCGATCGGGACGGCGCGTGCGCATGCGGGGCGCACCGACGAACACACCCGGCCACCGGTGGCGGGAGCCCTGCCGCGCCCGCTGTGGCTGCTGTCCCGGCCGATCGCGCTCAGCGAACGCAACAACCGGCCGTACTGGCACGGTCCGCTGACCCTGCTGGCAGGTCCGGAACGCATCGAAAGCGGCTGGTGGGATTGCAGGCTGATCCAGCGCGACTATTTCATCGCCGCGGACGAATCCGACATGCTGCTCTGGATCTATCGGGAGCGGCTGCCGGATGCCGACAGCCGTCAAGGCTGGTTCGTCCAGGGGAAGTTCGGATGACCGCCCTTCCCCCGCCCGCCCCGGGACCTACTGCGAGGGCATTGCGCCCGCGCTGCCGATCATCTGATCGACCTTGTGGAAGTACTTCCGCGCGTAGTTGAGAAGTTCGCCGTCCCCCGGATGATCCAGCGACTCGACACCGACGACACGCTTGGCGAAGTCCTTGTCGTGCGAATCGATGTGATGGCGGAAGGCGATCTTCGCCTGGCCGGGCCCGGTGACGAGCACTTCGCTCGCATCGCCGACCGCCGCGATCACTTCGTGGAAGAACTTCACGTCCTCGGGCGAATGGCCGTTGCCCACGACCCCGGCGCGATGGTGCACCTGACGATGCCCGCCGTGATGCCGGACCAGGGTCTTGTGAACGTCATCGACAGAGAAATCGATCACCCGCGCTTCACGATGATCGAGCCATACGACTGCATGCAGATGGGACATTACTCAACACTCCTTCAAATCGACGAATGACGCTCGCCCCGCCGGCGCTCCATGCCTTCCTGGCATGCAACGCACCGCAGCGCGAGCGGCTGAACTCTCAACCGCTCCGGCGGGATCTCAACGCCGCACTCGGCGCAGTTGCCATACGACCCCTCGGCGATGGACGCAAGCGCCGCGTCGATCGCCTGGAGTTCGGAAATGTCACGCTGCGCCTCGGCCAGATCCAGCGAGCTCTCTCCGGCCGAGAACGACTGGTCCCCGAAGTCGCCGCCCGCGTTCATCCCACCCGCATCGTCGGCAGCCTCGCCGAGCTTCTCGGACACCTCGCCACGCAACACCCGCACACGCGCGTGCAGCGCACGCTCGAGCGCCTGAAGCTCGCCTTGATCCATTGCCATATCCACTCCAAAGAAAACCTGCCGGCTGCGGCACGAATCATAGAAGGCCGCATCCATCCGAACATTGATGTACCGCAATGAGCGCGGACACGGCCGCGAATATCCTCAATCCGGCGCGATTCCGTCGACATTATCGGTGATCAGGCCGTCCAGCCCCAGGTCGAACAGCGCACTTGCACGCGCCGCATCGTTGACCGTGTAGCAGAGCACCTTGAGCCCGGCGCGGTGGGCCGCCGCAATCACTTCGGCGTCGAGCACCTCGTGGTTCGCGTCGAGCGCGACACAACCCAGTTCGGCGCAGCGCCGTACCCAGTCGGCGGGAAGCGTGTGCAGCAGCAAAGCCCTCGGCAGCGCGGGGGCGACCCGACGGGCAGCGTCCAGCGCCGCCTCGGAAAAGGACGACAGCAATGGCGCCGCCTGCGCGTTCTTCCACAGCAGACTCGCTTCGAGCGCGACGGCCGCGCCCGTCTCGACCTCGCGGCCCGGGCACGGCTTGATCTCGATATTGGCGAAGAGACGATTCGCGAGCAGCCAGGCCGCGACGCGCCCGAGCGTGGGCACGCCCTCGCCCGCGTACCGGGCCGAATGCCAGCTGCCCGCATCGAGCCGGGCGAGATCGGCCATCGACATCGATGCAATGCGTCCGGTTCCGGACGTCGTCCGATCCACCAGCGCATCGTGCATCAGCACCAGGGATCCATCGCCCGACAGCTTCACGTCGAATTCGAACATCCGATAGCCGTGAGCCGCGCCGACACGCATCGCCGCCAGCGTGTTCTCGGGGGCGAGCCGGCCCGCGCCGCGGTGCGCGACATGCGCCGGATACGGCCAGGGGACGGTGCTCACGATTCGGTCCAGAGGCGGCGCCAGCCCTCGGGGCCGAGCCGCTGCAGGGTGCGGATGTTGCGGCGGTAGATTTCGTCCGGATCGTCGAGACCGGCGACGGCGCGCTCGATGCTCGCCTCGCGCAGCAGATGCAGCGTCGGGTAGGGCGCGCGGTTGGTGCAGTTCTCGATCGCCCCCTCGGGCGCGTCGCCGAACTGGAACCGAGGATGGAACGTGGCGACCTGGATCTCGCCGACGAGGTCGAGTTGCTCCAACAGCCCCTCGGCCGGATCGAGAAAATCGTTGAATTCGAGGAAGTCGCCGAGCACGTGGGGGTGGATCAGCAGCGTCGTCTCGACCAGCGACGGATCGGCCGCCTGCAGCAGGCGCAACTCGGCCTCGAGGTCGGCCAGCAGCGCTTCCTCGGCGGTCGCGTCGCTGACCGCGTAGCGGATGCGGTCGTGGACATGGGCGGGCTTCGCGAACGGGCACAGGTTGAGCCCGATCACCGCGCGCTCGAGCCACGCGCGCGTGCGGGCGACGGCTTCGTCGGCGCCCGGCATCGTCGAGGGATCTGTGGTCGTGCTCATATCGCAGCCGGATTATCGCATTGCGGCGAAGGTTCCCCCGCGCGCGCCGAGGTGCCGCCGGACCTCTTCAACCAGTCGAGAACCGCGTCGCCGGCCGCACGGCCGCTCGCCATGCACGCGGTCAACAGGTACCCGCCGGTCGGCGCCTCCCAGTCAAGCATCTCGCCGGCGCAGAACACGCCCGGCAGATCGCGCAACATGCCGTGCTCGTCGATCGCGTCGAAGCTCACCCCGCCGGCGCTGCTGATCGCCTCGGCCAGGGGGCGCGCCGCGAGCAGCACCAGCGGCAGGGCCTTGATCGCCGCGGCCAGCCGGCGCGGGTCGGCGAACGCGTCGCGCGGCAGCAGCTCGTGCAGCAGGCCGGCCTTGACCCCGTCGAGTCCGGTCGCCGCACGCAGGAAGCGGCCGATCGACTGCCTGCCGCGCGGCCGGGACAGCGCCGCGCTCAGTGCGTCCGGCGAGCGCCCCGGCGCAAGGTCGAGAACGATTCGGGCCGAACCCTCCGCCCGGATCCGGTCGCGCAACACGGCAGAGAAGGCGTAGACGAGGCTGCCTTCGATGCCGGTTGCGGTGACGACGAACTCGCCCTGCCGTCGGTCGCTTGCCGCGTCGTCCTCGGCCGTCGACATCACGACGGCCTTCACCGGATGGCCGGCGAAACGCTGCGAGAAGTGTGTCGACCAGCCGACATCGAAACCGCAGTTCGCCGGCTCGAGCCCGGCGACCGCGACGCCGCGCGCGCGCAGCACCGGCACCCAGGCACCGTCGGATCCGAGCCGCGGCCAGCTGCCACCGCCCAGCGCCAGCACCAGCGCGTCGGCACGCTCCGCACACGGCCCTCCGGGCGTGTCGAAGGACAACTCGCCCTGCGGCGTCCACCCTGTCCAGCGATGCCGCATGTGGAACGTCACTCCGGCCGCGCGCAGCCGGTGCAGCCACGCGCGCAGCAGAGGCGCCGCCTTCATCTCGTCGGGGAACACCCGCCCGGAAGAGCCGACGAAGGTCGACACGCCGAGCGCGTGCACCCAGTCGCGCAAGGCTTGCGGACCGAAGGACTCGAGCCACGGGCGCAGCCGCGCCTGCGCCGGGCCGTAGCGCGTGCGGAACCGGTCGAAGGGCTCGGAATGCGTGATGTTCAGGCCGCCCTTGCCGGCCAGCAGGAACTTGCGCCCGACCGAAGGCATCGCGTCGTAGACATCGACGCGGATCCGCTGGCCCGGTGCGCCGTCGATCCGATCGGCCGACGCACCGGAGATGCGATCGACCGACGCACCGGAGATGCGATCGACCGAGGCACCGGAGATGCGATCGGCCGCCATCAGGCCGGCCGGCCCGCCGCCCACGATGACGACGCGCGCCGGCCCGCGGTCTGCGCTCATCGTCGCCGCGTCAGTCGACGCGATCGACCTCTTCCGTGCGGAAGTCGGCCGGCATCACGATTTCGAGGATCTCGACGTCGTCGCTGTGGCCGACCTCGCGATGCCGGATCATCGGCGGCTGATAGACGCAGGAGCCCTGCTCGAGCCGGACTTTGCCCTGCCCCTCGTACTCGAACTCGACCCAGCCCTTCAGAATGTAGGCGAGCTGGAACTGGGTGTCGTGGACATGCGGCTTGCCGACGAACTCGCCGCCCGGTGCGGCGCGGATCACGTGCGCGATCACGCGGCCCTCGGTGGCCTGCTCGATCATCAGATCGCGGTACTCGAAGAAGGCGCGCAGGCCCTTCTGGAACTGCGCGTCCCGCGCGTGGGTCACGACGAATCCCTTGGTGGTCATCTTCTTTGTCTCCTCGAAAGTGCGCGGACGGCTCCACGCGGATGAACGGTGCCGGCGTCCGGCCGATGCCGGCACTGGAACGATTCCGGCGGCCGACTGGCTCGAGCGGCCGACCTCACGCCGCCTCGCTCAGTGCCAGACGCACGCCGAGCGCGCCGAACAGCAGGCCCGCCGCGCGCCGCAGCCAACGCGCGCCGCGTGCGCCCACGGACACTCCGCCGGCATCGATCGTGAATGCCCATTATGATCGACCGCAACAGGGACCGGCCGCCGCATCGATGCGCGGGTGTTCCGGCGTCACATCGAACGATTCCGCGCTCCCATGACCGTCCAGCCCTCTGCCCCCTCCGCCGCACCTCCGAGCGCTCCGGCTGCGCCCGCACCCATATCGGTGCTGATGCAGCGCATCTCCGCGCTCGCAGCCCCGACGATGCTGCTGTCGCTTCTGCAAGGCGGCGCGCAGCTGTTCGAGACCTGGCTGGCGGCGCGTCAGGGCACCGCGGCACTGGCCGGCTGGGCGGTCGTGCTGCCGTTCTCGCTGCTGATGAACCAGATGTCGGCGGGCGCCATGGGCGGCGGCGTCGTGTCGGCAATCGCGCGCGCGCTCGGCGCCGGCCGCCGCGACGAGGCCTCCGCGCTGGTGATGCACGCGATGGCCGTCGCGGCGATCGCCGGCCTGCTGTTCGCGATCGCGCTGGCCGCGTTCCCGATTCCGCTGCTGGGCGCCATCGCGGGC
Organism: uncultured beta proteobacterium; assembly: GCA_963849015.1. GTDB lineage: Bacteria > Pseudomonadota > Gammaproteobacteria > Burkholderiales > Burkholderiaceae_E > Quisquiliibacterium. The sequence continues at coordinate 329,275 of CAWKFK010000006.1, read as the reverse complement.
CCGGAGGTGGCGCGACACGCGGCGGTCTACGCGATGCTGACCTTCGGAGCGGGTGCGGTGCCGGCGTGGTTCACCAACACGCTGGCTTCGGTGCTGCGTGGCGGCGGACGACATGCGCTGGCCGCGCGCGTGCTGGTCGTGACCTGGCTGGCGATCCCGTTCTGCTCGTGGCTGCTGGCCGAGCCGCTGGGCCTCGGCCTGGCCGGCATCGGCGCGGCCTTCGCGCTGGTGTTCTGGGCCAGTGCGATTGCGATGGGCATCGTCGTGCTGCGCGGCGGCGCGGGCTTCGTGCCGACCCTGCGCATCGCGTGGTCGGGCGCGTTGTTCAAGGCGATCCTGTCGGTCGGCTTGCTCGCGTGCGTGCTGGCCGCGCTCGCGAACCTGACCACGATCCTGGTGACGGCGCAGATCAAGAGCCACGGCACGGCCGCGGTGGCGGCCTACGGCATCTCGGCGCGCCTCGAGTTCCTGATGATCCCGCTGGCCTTCGGCGTCGGGTCGGCGCTGACCGCGCTGGTCGGCCGTGCCTCGGGCGCAGGCGACTGGCACACCGCGCGACGCACGGCGTGGACCGGCGGCCTGGCCGCCTTCGCGTTCACCGGCGCGATCGGCGCTGCCGTCGGGCTCGCACCCGTCGCTTTCGCCTCGGCCTTCACCAGCGACGCGGCAGTGATCGAGATCGCGGCGCGCGCGCTGTCCTGGATCGGCCCGGCGTTCGGCGGCTTCGGCCTGGGCATGGCGCTCTACTTCGCGTCGATGGGCGCGCGCCGCATGCGCTGGCCGATGCTGGCCGGCATCGCGCGCCTCACGCTGGCAGTGGGTGGCGGCTGGGTGCTCGCCAACGTCGTCGGCATGGGTCTGGACGGCTACTTCCTGGCCGTCGCCGTCGGCATCACGGCCTATGGCGCGTTCACCGCGGCAGGGGTGCGGGCCGGGATCTGGAGCGAGCGCGGCGCGTAGCGGGCAGCCTCGGAGACGGTCCACCAGCCCCGCGCAATCGCACCGCCAATCCGCCCCATCACCAGTACGTCACCGCCATCTTCGTTGCCAGGATGAACAGCAGCAGCGCGAACACGCGCTTGAGCGTTACGACCGGCATGCGGTGCGCGAAGCGCGCGCCGACCGGCGCCAGCAGCACGCTGACCGCCACCACCACGGCAAGCGCCGGCAGATAGACGAAACCGAGCGTGTACGCCGGCAGCCCGGGCACCGCCAGCCCGGCCAGAACGTAGCCGACCGTGCCGACCACGGCGACCGGAATCCCCACCGCCGCACCGGTGCCGATCGCGCGGTGCATGCCGACACCGCAGAACAGCATGAAGGGCACGGTCAGAAAGGCGCCGCCCGCGGACACCAGGCCGCAGATCATGCCGATCGCCAGGCCGATCGCGAACATCGGTCCCGGCGCCGGCAGGCTTCGCGCCTGGGAGGGCTTGCGATTCAGCAGCATCTGCGTGGCGCCGGCGTACACGATCGCGGCGAAGGCCAGCGCCAGCGCACGCTGCGGCAGCCAGCCGGAGGCCAGCGTCGAGCCCAGCGCGCCCACGACCATGCCCGGCGCCATACGGCGGAACACGCTCCAGTCGACCGCGCCCATCCGATGGTGGGCGAACACGCTGGAACTGGAGGTGAACATCACCGAGGCCATCGCGGTGGCCAGCGCCATGTGCACGACGTGATCGGTCGCGAGCCCCTGCGCCGAATAGAGGCCCGACAGCACGGGCACCAGGGTCATGCCGCCGCCGATGCCGAGCAGCCCGGCCAGAAAGCCGACGAACGCGCCGGCGGCCGCGTATGCGAGGATCCAGGTCATCGAGCGATGGTAACGGATGACACCAAGGAGGCCTGCGATGCGCGTGACCGGAATGAACCACTTCACGATCCTGACCGACGACCTCGACACGACCCTGGCCTTCTACCGCGATTTCCTCGGCCTCACGCCAGGGCCGCGGCCGCCGTTCGCCTTTCCCGGCGCCTGGCTCTACGCGGAGGGCACCGGCGATGCGATCCTGCACGTGGTCGCCGGCAAGCCGCGCGAGTCCCTGGTCAAGGGGGTGATCGACCACATGGCGTTCAGCGGCTCCGGTCTGGCCGACACCGTCGCGCGCCTGAAGAGCCGCGGCATCCCGCACGAGCTGCGCAAGCTGCCCGGCTACGGCACCTGGCAGCTGTTCTTCGACGACCCGAACCGGGCGCGCATCGAAATCGACTTCGATCCGTCAGAGACTGCTTGATCGTCGACGCGGCACGATGCGCCGTGACACGCCTCCGCCGGACGCGAACGTCGGCGCGGCCGCCCCGCTCGACCACACGCCGAAGCGCAGCAACCTCGACGCCCGACGCTTCAGCGCGGTGCCGCGTACTGCCCGAGGAACGCGCCGATCCGTTCGTTCATGATCTCGGTCGTGCCGTCCGCGTAGCAGACGGCCTTGGCCGCGGCCATCTGCCGCGGCAGCCCCGCGTCGCTGGTCATGCCGATGGCGCCCATCGCCTGCACGCACTTCGCTACGGCGGCGATCGTGTGATCGCCGCAGTACTTCTTCGCCATCGCCGCTGCCAGCTGCGCGTCCTCGCCGCGATCGATCATCGCGGCCCCGCGATACACCAGCCCGCGCAGGGCTTCGAGCGTCGTCGCGACATCGGCCAGCGACCACTTCACGCCCTGGTGTTCGACCAGGGGCCGCCCGAAGGTCCGGCGATCCTGGCCGTAGCCGACCGCGCGTGCCAGGCTGGCTTCGATGATCCCGGCCGCCATCGCCGCGATGTACACGCGCGCCTTGTTCACCGAACGCAGCGCCGCCTTGAAGGCGACACCGGGCCCCTCGAGCTCGTCGCCCGGCACCACACGGTAACCGTCGAGCGCGTAGCCGCCGATGCCCGCCGCGCGGATCCCGGACATGCGCTGGGGCTCCTCGCGCGTGAACCCGGGACGCGTCGCGTCGACCAAGTAGCAGCCGATGCCGGGGCCGCGAGTGCCGGGCTCGGTCTGCGCATACGTGATGAAGACCTCGCCGACCCGGGCGCTGGCGATCCAGCGCTTGGCGCCATTCAGCACCCAGCCACCGCCGTCGCGCGTCGCCCGGCAAGCGATCTCGGCGAAGTCGCTGCCGGCGCCGGGCTCGGACAGCGCGGACGCGCCGATGATTTCGCCGCGCATCATGCGTGCCAGATAGCGATCGACCGCCGCGGGCGATCCGGACTCGGCGATACGCGCCATCGCGTTGTGGTGGTTGATCAGCACGAATCCGAACGCGAAGTCGTGCCGGGCGAACTCCTCTGCGACCCGCAGGCGCACCGAGAACGGCATGCCCAGACCGCCGTGGCTGCGCGGCACTTCGATCGCGGCGAGGCCCTCGGCGCAGGCCGCGCGCATCGCGTCGATCGGGTAGTGCGCGCGTTCCTCCCAGTCCTCGGCCGCCGGGGCCACCACCCGAAGGGCGAACTCTCTGGCGCGCGCGATCATCGCGCGCTGCTCGCCGGTCAGCGTCGCGTCGAATTCCTCGGTCGTGGTACGGGCCATCATGTTCTCCTGTTGAATGTCGAAGCGCACCTCAACGCCGTCGCACGGCGAGCTGTGCGGCGATCGCCAGCGCAGTGGCGACCACGAAGCTCCAGGCCATCGGCAGGCGCGGCAACAGCAGCGCGAGCGCGAAGCAGAATACGAGCAGGCCCCACAGGCCGACGGCCATCGAGCGCAGCATGGCGCCGACGTAACCGGCTCCGTGCGCGCGGTGCGAGAACACCGCCAGCACCATGCTCAGCACGGGGAAGATCGTGACCAGCCCGCTCCAGGCCGGTCCGATGTGCACCGACACGCCCGTCACGATCACCGTCAGCAGCGCGCCGGCGGCCATGCGCACCGGCAATTCGTAGGTCGGCAGATGCGCGCCGATGGTGACCTGCTGCGCCGGCGGAAACCGCGGCACGATCCAGCGCAGGCCCAGCAGCGCGACGACCAGGCTCGGCCAGGGGTCCCAGGGAAGCAGCACCAGCATCAGGCGCAGCAGCCCGGCCGCGACGAACCAGGCCAGCAGCCCGGCCAGGCAGGCGATGGGCCAGGGCCGACGCCGGCTGGTCCAGGCATACGCCAGCATGTACGCCAGCGACGCGACGACAGCGCCGAGCGCAGCCGATGCCGAGGTGGCGGCGAATGCCGCGCCGCGCTCGATCGCGACCAGCAGCAGGATCGGGCCGGCGACGAACGGAAACCCCGCCAGCCAGCCGGAGACCGACGGCCCCCAGCGCCTGCCGACCAGCGTGATCAGCGCGAGGAACGACGGGACGAGCAGCAGCTTCAGCGCCAGCATCGCAGGCGCCCCCGGCCGCGCGGCTGAGCCTCACGGGTTCTCAGCCGGACGCCTTCGGCGGCTCGTGCAGGCAGGCGATGCCGACCTCGTCACCCGGCAGACGCGGATAGCGGACGAGCACCTGCGGATCGTGCCCGGGCACCACGTGGTCGGCCGAATCGGCGAGCGCGCGCAGGCGGCGATGACCGTCGAGCATCGCCGCGACGTTGTAGACGATCGGGAACGGCTTCTGCTCCATGTTCTCGTAGTAGTGGCTGGCGTCCGACGCCAGCACCACCCAGCCGCGCTTCGTGTGGACGCGCACCGACTGCAGGCCCATCGTGTGGCCGCCGATCAGCAGCAGCTCGACCCCCGGCGCGATCGTCGCATCGCCGTCGTGAAAGCTGACGCGGTCGGCATAGACGTTGCGCACCACGTCGACGACGTCGTCGACCGAATACGCGTGGCGCATCGGCTCGTGACACATGCACCGGCCGGTCGCGTAATTGACCTCGGCCTCCTGCACGTGGAAGGTCGCGGCCGGGAACGCGCCGATGTTGCCGGCGTGGTCGTAGTGCAGGTGCGTGAGCACCACGTCGCGCACCGACGCCGCATCGACACCCACCGCCTTCAGGCCGTCGACGGGATGGCGCAGCAGCTTGCGCTGGCGGGCGGTCGCAGCCGCCTCGTTGAAACCGGTGTCGACCAGGATCGTGCGCTCGGGCGAACGCAGCACCCACACGAAGAAGTCGATGGGCATCGGCCCGTCGTGCGCATCCCGGAAAATGAAATTGTCGCTGCGCATCCGCTGGTGCGTGGCGTAGCGGATCGCGAAGACCTCGTACTGGGGCAGGCTCATCGATGACTCGTCGAAACGTCGAAGGTGGCAGGAAGCCGGGCCACACGCGCGGGGCATGCGACCGCCCCAGGCAGGCGCGGCGGGCGCCAACTGTGCCGGGGCGCGGCGGAAACGGCTCGTCAGCCGCCGATCAGGCGGCTGATCACCGGATGGTACTGATCGCCCAGGCCGGCGTCGATCGCCTTGGCGAACCAGTCGTCGACGTTGCGCGCGCCGCGCGCGTCGACACCGGTCGCCTTCGCCAGGTCGAGCGCGTAGCGCAGGTCCTTGCGCGCGTATTCGACCGAGAACGCCCGCAGAGGGAAGTCGCCCGGCAGCATCGCCTTCATGCCGTGATTCCGAAGCGCGAAGCTGTCGGCCGAGCCGCTGGCGAGAGTCGCGAACAGCAGGCCGGGGTCGACGCCGGCACGCTCGCCGATCGCCTTGGCCTCGGCGAGCGCCACGACGGTCTCGAACAGCACCATGTTGTTCATGATCTTGACCACCTGCCCGCATCCGACCGGCCCGCACAACGCGATGTCGGTCGCGAAGCAGGCGATCAGCGGGCGCACGCGCTCGAACACATCGGCCTCGGCGCCGACCATCACCGCCAGCGTGCCCGACTCCGCGGCGGCGCGGGTGCGCGCGACCGGCGCGTCGACCAGAGTCGCGCCGCGCTGGCCGAACTCGCGGGCCAGCTCGCGGGTCAGCTCGACCGGCGAGGTGCTGAGGTCGACGACGATCTGCCCGGCCGTCACATGCTCGAGCAAGCCGCCTTTCGAGCGCGCGAGCTCGGCAACCGCTTCGCCGGACGGCAGCGACAGGAACACGACCGAGGCGCCGCGCATCACGTCGGCGACGTCGGCACCGGCCCGAACGCCGCTGGCGCCGAGCCGCTGCATCGGTTCGCGCATGCGGTCCAGTCCGGTCACGGTCGCACCGGACTTCAGCGCAAGGTTGCGGCACATCGGTTCGCCCATCACGCCCAGTCCGATGAAGCCGAGCTTCCGGTCCCCTGATTCCACGGTGTCTCCCTTTGTAGTGAGTTCCGACCAGCGGAACGCGGATTCTGTCGTTTCAGTATCGTTGCGCGCCGACGAAGGCGTCAACGCCGGCAGGCCGGCAGTTCAGGTGGCGGACTGCAGCAAGCGCCCCATCATCTGGTGCAGCATGTTGATCGCCTTCAGCGGGCGCACCATCACCTTGAAGCGCGTGATCCGGCCCGCGTCGTCCCACTCCACGATGTCCACGCCGTTGACGAAGATGCCGTCGAGCGTGGTGGCGAACTCGAGCACGGCCGAGCGCTCGCCGAACCATTCGTTGCGATAGTGGAAGTGCTCGTTGTTCAGCACCCGGAACGCGGCATTCAGGTACTTCGACGTGATCGCCTTGCCGGCCTGCGGCGTGTGCACGACCGGCGACTCGAACACCACGTCGTCGGAGAGCATCGCGTCGAGCTCGGCGAAATTGCGGGTTTCGAGCATGCGGTGCCAGCGCTCGATCGTCGGGGGTTTGGTCATCGGTCGTCTCCGTCGTGTCGTCATGCCGTGCGCGCGGCGGATCCGCGCGCTGCGCCAGCGCACGGCGGTCGCGCCGGCCGTGCGGCGGCTATTGTCGCGCGTCGGCCGGCGGTGGTGCGTCGGGGATCAGGCGCTTGCCCATGCTGAGCGCATCGTCGACCGTGTACCCGATCGACTCGTAGAACGCACGCACCGCCGCATTCGAGGTGCGGATCTGCAGGTTCAGCTTGGGGCAGCCACGGGCCAGCAGTTCGTCTTCGACGCGGCGCATCAGCGAGGCGCCGAGCCCCCTGCCCTGTCGGCCCGGACAGACGGCGAGGTAGTTCACCCAGCCGCGATGGCCGTCATACCCTGCCATCACGGACCCTATGACGCCCGAGGCGTCCTGCGCCACCAGGAACAGTTCCGGCTGCACGCGCAGCTTGCGCGCGATGTCGCGGTGGGGGTCGTTCCAGGGCCGGATCAGGCCGCAACGCCGCCATAGCTCGACGACGGCCTCGGTATCGGCAGCCTCGAACCGGCGCAGCGCCACGCCTGCGGCTGCCGTTGCGCCGTCGCGTCGGGCGGCGAGCAGGTCGACGTACGCGCGATCCACCAGCGCGTCGTCTCCGATGCCGAGCAGCGTCAGCAGGTGCCGCGCCTCGGCCTGGCCCCGCTCCGCCGGCTCGTTCGCGGACAACACGACCTCGAGTTCGAGGAATTCGCCGAGTTCCTCGACCCGGTCGAGGTGGATGCGGGTGCGCCCCGCCAGGAACAGCGTGCGGTGCTTGCGCACCCGCCCCGCCTCCCCCCACGCGGCCGCGAGAACGCCGCGCAGGCTATCCGGTTCGAGCGTTTTCGAGATCAGGTAGAAGGATTCGCGCGGCCCGGCTTCGTCGGCTCGCCGATAGAAGATCAGTTCGCCCTCGCTCGCCGAGAAGGCACGGAGCTTCAGTCTGCCGTCGGGGCAACGGAAGAAGGTGTCGTCCTGGAGAAGCTCGTGCGGCCCGGAGTCGGCCAGTGCGCGGGCACGCGCGAGCACCGCGTCGAAGTCGTCGAGCCGCGCCTTGATCTCGATGTTGCGTCCCATGGCAGCACGGCCCGCGGCCGGGTCAATGGCCCGGTCAGTGGCCGGAACAGCCGGTGCCGGTGCCGGCGGCAGTGACGGGGAACGGCTCGTTCGGCATGCCCCGGATCGAGGAGATCAGCCAGCGCCCTTCGCGCTTGCACAGAACGAAGCTCAGCACCCCGCACAGCGGCGGCAACGGGCTGCCGTCAGGCGCGGTCATGCCGTCGAGCTGGAAATCGGCATCGGCAATCGCCGCATCGGCGCGCACGAACTTGATCTTGGTGACGTCGGTGTTGGTGATCGTGACGCCGAGGTACGGGCCTGCGTGCTGCTCGGCCAGCAGGCGAAGGATCGACTCCTTGCCCTCGGCCGAGCGTCCCGTCGCGCTGACGATGTCGGCGTCCTCGGTGAGCAGCTGCCCGTAAGCCGCGGCATCGCGTGCGTTCCAGGCAAGTCGTCGCCTCACGATCACGTCGCGGATCGCATCCTCGTCGGCCTGTCCTCCGGCGCCGCCACCGGGGGCCACCCGAAGGTGCCCGGCCGGGTCTGCGATCCAGAACAGTGAAGCAATCATCGTGCGTCAGGCTTCAAAGCATGTTTCAACTACCGCAACAACATCGCGAATCGCCGCCGTTGGTCGGCCTTCACGAAGCACCGGAGGAGGAGCATAACGCAGTTGCAACATTATTCGGGGTCGCGATTGGAGGTTTTTCTCGGTTCGCGTTTCCACGATGCGCAAATGTCCAACGGAAGGCGCGCGAATCGCCGCTCTACGGGCGATCGGCCGGCGCGATCCCGACTCTGGTGCAACTGCAGCAATCCGCCCCGGACGTCGCATCGGGCACGAATCGGAACGCACGGCGAACGACCGGGATTCCAGCCGACGCACGGCAGGCCTGCTTCACTGAGCGCAATCGCTCCACCGGACCGGGCCCGTGCGCGGCGCCGGGACGACGGCCCGTGCACTTGGCCCCGGGCGCGGGTTAATCTCGGCCCCATGAACACCGACCCCAGCGACTCCGACCGCGCCGCGGGATTCGAGATCACCTCCGAATTCGAGCGCTTCGCCCAGCGCAACGACATCTACCGGCGTTCCTTCCACGATCCCGCGATCCGGACCGCGAAGACCGAGCGTTTCTACCGCACCTATCGCGAACCGCTCGCCGGGTGGCGCAAGGCGGACGGATTCACGCAGCGCGACTACGCGCTGCGCAACGCGGCCTGGCACGTCAGCGACCTGTTCACCGAGGCGCGTCGCAGCGACGACCGTCGCGAAGGATTCTCGGACCCGTACACGCAGCAGCTTCCGTGCGCGAAGGACCGGTACGAGTTCGCATCGCCCGAGGCCGCGGCGCGCGAGATCAAGCGGGTCGCGCGCGCGTTCGGCGCCGGCGACGTCGGCATCACCGCACGCGACGAGCGCTGGATGTACACGGCGAAGATGAGCGACATGAGCGGCATCGAACGCCCGGTCGACATACCCGAGCAGCTGTCGCACGTGATCGTGATCGTGATGCCGATGGATCGCGCGCTGCTGGGCACGGTGCCTTCCGCGCTGTCCGGCGCCGCGACCGGCCTGGGCTACTCGCAGGACACGATGACGCTGCTTTCGGTCACGCAATACCTGCGCAACCTCGGATACGAAGCGATCGCCAGCGCCAACGATTCGGCGCTGGCGGTGCCGCTGGCCGTCAAGGCCGGCCTGGGCGAGTACGGCCGCCTCGGCCTGCTGATCACGAAGCGGTTCGGGCCGCGCGTGCGGCTGGGCAAGATCTTCACCGACCTGCCGCTGACGCACGATGTGCCGGTTTCGTTCGGCGTGAAGGCGTTCTGCGAGCAGTGCCGCGCCTGCGCCGACGGCTGCCCGGTCAAGGCGATCCCGTCGGGACCGGCCGGGCCGCCGCCCCCGGGACCTTCGTACATCCGCGGCGTGATCAAGTGGACGATCGACGCCGAGAAATGTTTCGGCTACTGGGCGCAGCAAAACACCGACTGCGCGATCTGCATCCGCGTGTGTCCGTACAACCGCGACTTCGCCACCCGCCGGGCGCGGCTGTGGCGCTGGATCGCCGGCACGCGCGGACGTCGACTGTCGCTCTGGGTCGACCGCTGGTTCGGCCGTGGCAAGCGCCTCGCACCGGCGCGCTGGTGGGCAAATTCGCCGGACGACGATTGAACGGTATCCGTCCCCGCGCCCGAGCGTGCCCTGCGCGCAACGGGCGATTGACACCGGCATCGCCGAGCGCAAACTCCCTGTAGTACGCGAATTCAACGTCAACCAAGAAGAGGAAAGGGGTTACCGTGCGTTCGATCATGTTGAACCGTTCGACCGTTTCCATCGCCGTCGGCCTGGCCCTCGGCGCACTGGGCAACGGCGCATCGGCTGCCGGGTTCGCGCTGATGGAGCAGAACGCCAGCGGCATCGGCAACGCGTTCGCGGGCGCGGCGGCGTCCGCCGAGGACGCAGGCACGATCTACTTCAACCCGGCCGGTATGACGCGAGTCCGCGGCCGTCAGGTCGTCGGCGCGTTGTCGCTGGTGGCGCCCAGCGCGAAGTTCTCCAACAGCGGCGCGTCCACGGTGCCCCCGTTGCAGTCGCCGGGCGGCGGCAATGGCGGCGATGCGGGCGGCGTCGCCGCAGTGCCGGCCGGCTACCTGTCCTGGGAACTCCAGCCCGACAAGCTGTGGCTCGGCATCAGCCTGAACTCGCCGTTCGGACTGAGCACCGAGTGGGATTCCGGCTGGCAGGGGCGCTTCCACGGGATCGAATCGTCGGTGGAGGCGCTCACGATCAACCCCAGCATCGCGTGGAAAGTCAACGACCAGCTCTCGCTGGGCGGCGGCGTCAGCCTGCAACGGATGAGCGCGACGTTCACGAACGCCACGCCGTACAGCCTGCTCGCCGCATCCCTGTCCATCCCCGGCGTCGGGGCGGGCCGCGAGGGTGTGGCCAAGGTCGAAGGCGACAGCACGGCGTGGGGATGGAACGTCGGCGCGATGTTCCAGGCGTCCCCGAGCACGCGGATCGGTGCCAGCTATCGCTCGGAGATCAAGCACGACATCGAGGGCGACGTCACCTTCGCCGACCGGCCCGCGCAGCTCGGCGCCGTGGTTCCGGACGGGCCGGCGCAGGCCAAGGTGAAACTGCCCGCCACGTTCTCGCTGGCGATCGCGCACGACGTGAATGCGCGCTGGCAGGTGCTCGCCGACTACACGTGGACCGGGTGGGACTCGATCCAGCAACTGGCGATCACGCGCCCCACCGGACAGCCGATCAGTTCGGTCAACCTCGCCTTCAAGGACAGCTGGCGGGTCGGGCTGGGTGCGAACTATCGGGTGGACGAGCAGTGGACGCTGCGGTTCGGTACGGCCTACGACACGACCCCGGTGCAGGACGCCTACCGCACCCCACGGCTGCCCGACAGCGACAAGATCTGGGCTTCGATCGGCGCCCAGTGGCGCGCGAGTCCCAACCTCGCCATCGACACCGGCTTCGCCTACATCTGGATCGACGACGGCCCCAGCAACCTGACCAGCGCGAGCGCCGGGAACCTCGTGGGCGAGTACAAGAGCTATACCTGGGTCCTCGGCGCGCAGGTGCGCTACAACTTCTAGCCTGGCATGCGCTGGCGGACGAGGTCAGCCGGGCAACCGGCTGCCCTCGATCGGCGTGCCTTCGACGGTGATCCGGTGCATCAGGCGGCGCGCGCCGTGATAGTCGTTGGCCGCGTAGTGCCAGGTCGCACGGTTGTCCCAGAAGGCGATCGAGCCTTCCGCCCACTGGAAGCGGCAGCTGAACTCGGGCCGGGAGGCATGCTGGTAGAGGAACTGCAGCAGCGGCGCGCTTTCCTGCTGGGTCCAGCCCTCGAAACGCACGGTGAACGCCGGGTTGACGAACAGCACCTCGCGGCCCGAGTCCGGGTGCCGGATCACGACGCGATGGACGACGTCCTGGGTCGCCTTGTCGGCGTTGCCGACGCGCGCCCCGATGTCGGACCGCGTGGCGTAACCGGTGCCGGCGCCGAACACGTGCCGGCTCGAATGCACGGCCTCGAGCGAACGCAAGGTCTGCTTCATGCCTTCGGACAACGCATCGAAGGCCTTCGACATGCTCGCGAACAACGTGTCGCCGCCCGTCGGCGGAACCTCGCGCGCCAGCAGGATCGACCCCATCGCGGGGACCAGGTCGTAACTGTGGTCGGTGTGCCAGCCGCCACCGATGTTGTCGACCTGTTCGGGCTCCTTGCGCACCTCGGCGATCTCGGGGTGCCCCGGCACGGCGGCAAAGAATCGGTTGATGTTGATCTCGCCCCAGCGCTGCGCGAACGCGATGTGCTGCTCCGGCGACAGCTTCTGGTCACGGATGAAGATCACGCCGTGATCCCGAAGCGCAGCGCGCATCGCCCGCATGTGCTCGCCGGCAATCGGCCGCGACAGATCGACACCTTCGATCAGCGCGCCGACCGCGGGTGAACAGGGCGTGACGCGAAGCGCCGTCGTGCGGCTGGCCGAGGTCGTTGCAGTCATGTTCGGTCTCCTCCTGGAGGAATCAGTCTAACGTCGCGTCGAGGACGGCGGTGAAAGCGCTGAAGCCGGTTCCGCAGCGCGGTCCGACGGCCCGCCGCTCGCCGGGGTCGCCGCGAACAGGCGGATCGCTCGCCTCACAGGCGATAGACACGCGTCGCCGTGCGCGAAAACAGGTCCGCCTTCTGCTCGGCGCTGCAGCCCGCAGCGATCCTTTTGAACGCGTTCCAGAGCACCACGTAGTCGCAGGACAACTGGTCGACCGGGAAGTTGCTCTCGAACATGCAGCGGTCGGCGCCGAAGGCCTCGATACAGGCTTCGACAAACGGTCGCCACGCGCTGGCCAGCTCCTCGGACGAGGGCGGACGCGCCGCCTCGTGGAAGCCGAATCCGCACAGGCGCATGCCGAGACCGCCGAGCTTGGCAACGACGTTCGGACATGCGGCCAGATCGACGATCGAAGCCCGCCACGCAGCGAACACCTCGTCGCGGCGGCCGGCGTAGCGGCCGAGCCCGAGCGGTCCGCCGACGTGGTTCAGCACGATCGCCGTGCCCGGGAAAGCACGCGCGAGATCGACGAGATCGGGCAGCTGCGGGTGGTACAGCCATGCGTCGAAGCTCAGACCGCGGGGCGCAAGCCGCGCGAAACCCTCGCGAAATTCAGCCTGGCGCAGCAGCCCGAGAGGGGGCCGCGCACCGACCCGCGCGTAGGCCGGATCGGCGTCGGCCGAGGCGGTCTGGCGTATGCCGCGAAAGCGCGCCGGCGACTGCCGCAGATGCGCGTCCAGCACCTCGTCGACCGCGGCCCCCCGCGTCAGGTCGGCGTGGCCTACGATCGCCGCGCACACCCGCGGCGCCGATGGATCACGCGCGATCTGCGAAGCGATCCGCTCCACCGCCTCGGTCTCGCCGACCGGACGCAGGTGCTCCGGACCTTCGCTGCGATAGCCTTCCCGGCACTCCACGTACACCGTCGCGACGACCCGGTGTCCGCCGGCCAGATCGGTCAGCAGATCCTCGCTGCAATACCGCCATGTCGGCCGGTCGAACAGGTGGTGATGGGCATCGACGACCGGCAGCTCGGGATCGAGCGCGTCTTCCGTCGTCTGCCGCAGCCAGCGCAGATCGGCTGGCGGATGGAAGGGGGCCGACTCCTGTACCGCCTGGTTCTGGCTCATCGATGGTCTCCCTGGAACGCCGTCGTCTCGGAATGATGCCTCTTCGCGGGCCCCTCGGGGCGAGCGCACCGGCGGCGCGCCACGCAGGCGCCTGCGGCCCGCGCTATCCTCCAGCGACGACGAGCCGCCGGCAACGGCGAACCGATCACGTCGATCCCGAGGAGACAAGACCGATGAGCGCATGGCGACAGCGGGCGGCCGCACCGTTCGACACCGAGAAGAGACCCGCCACGGGCAGTCGCGGCATGGTGGTGACGAACCACCCGCTGGCCTCCGCGGCCGGCGCCGAGATGCTGTCCGCTGGCGGCAACGCGGTCGACGCCGCGGTCGCCTCGCTGTTCGCGCTCTCGGTCGTCGAGCCGATGATGGTCGGCATCCTGGGTGGCGGCTTCGCCCACCTGCGGCTGCCCGACGGCCGGCACACCGTTCTCGAGGGCCAGGGCAACTGCCCGCAGGCGGTCGGGCCGACCACGTTCGCGCCCGACCCTGCGGCGCCTCCCGGCTCGCTCGATGCGGTCGGACGCCGCAACAGCGTCGGCCGCACGGCGGTCGCCACGCCGGGCAACCTGATGGCCTGGGGCGAACTGCTCGCGCGTTACGGCAGCCTGCCGCTGGCCGATGTCGTCGAGCCGGCGATCCGCCATGCCGAACGCGGGTTCTTCGCGACGGACTATCTCGCCGACTGCGTGTCCGAGTGCGCCGCCGACCTGGCGCTCGACCCCGAGATCGCACGGGTCTTCATGCCGGGTGGCCAGCCGCTCGCGGTGGGCACGCGCGTCGTCAACGCGGCCTATGCCGACACGCTCCGGCTGGTCGTGCGCGAAGGCCCCGCCGCGCTCTACGCAGGCGCCCTCGGCTCGGCGCTGGCCGACGACATGGCCCGCCACGACGCCTACCTGGGCGTCGACGACCTGCGCCGCTACCGCACGCACGATCTCGAGCCGCTGCGCTGCGACTATCGCGGTTTCGAGATCGTCGGCCCGCCACCGCCCTGCTCCGGCCCGCTGCACATCGGCCAGATGCTGAGCATCCTCGAAGGCTTCGACGTCGCTGCCCACGGCTTCGGCACCGCCGACTCGGTGCACCTGCTCGCCGAGGCGCTGAAGATCGCCTTCGCCGACCGCGCCGCCGCGACCGCGGATCCCGATTTCGTGCCGGTGCCGGTCGCGAAGCTGCTGTCGCGGGAATACGCCGGGCAGCGCCGCGCCGCGATCGACATGGCGCGCGCGCAGGCGTGGTCCGCGGGAGTCGCCCCCGGCGAAGGTGCGCATACGACCCACCTGACAGTCGCCGACCGCGACGGCCGGATCGTCAGCGCGACCCAGACGATCAACTCGCTGTTCGGCGCGCGCTACATGGTGCCGGGCACCGGGATGATCCCGAACAACTACCTGCACGTCTTCGATCCGCGGCCGGGGCTGGCGAACTCGCTGTCCCCCGGCAAGCGCGTCACCTCGTCGATGGCACCGCTCATCGTGCTCGAGCAGGGGCGGCCGCGCTTCGCACTCGGCCTGCCGGGCGGCCTGCGCATCTTTCCGTCGGTGCTGCAGGCGGTGCTGAACCTGATCGACCACCGGATGAGCGTGCAGGAAGCGGTCGAGGCGCCGCGCGTCTGGACCCAGGGCTTCGCGCTCGAGATCGAACCGCAGATCCCCGACAGCGTCGCCGACGCGCTGCGGGCCCGCGGCCACGACGTGCTGCGCGTGCCCAACGTCGGCGGCGGCATGTGCGCGGTCCGCTTCCACGACAACGGCGACATGGAAGGCGCCGCGTGCTGGCGCGCCGACGGAACACCGGTCGGCGTCGGCGGCGGGCTTGCGCGCCGCGGCGTGCGCTTCCTGCCGGAAGCGCGCCGCGGCTGAGTACAACCGGCGCGCGCCCCACGGGACCCGCGCCCCGTCCGAACGACGCTCAGAACCTCGGGTCGATCGGCGTCGTCGGCGGGTGACGCGCCTCGATCACCTCGGCCGCGTCCAGCACCATGTCCTCGCGGAAGCGCCGGCCGATGATCTGCACCCCCATCGGCACCGGGCCCGCCATGCCGGTCGGCACCGACACCGCCGGCAGACCGAGCAGGGGCACCGCGAACTGTGACTCCTGCGCGCGCGCCACGCGCGCCATCGTGTCCGCGCTGTCGGTGTCGAGCCCCCACGGGAACGGCGGCTCGCCGGACATCGGGCACAGCACCAGCGGATGGTCCTCCATGAACAGCTGCCAGCGACGCACCAGCGTGCTGCGCCTGGCCAGCGCGCGCATGTGTCCCTGCGCATCCAGCTTCGGAGTGTTCGCGATCATGAATCCGAAGGCCCGGCGGATGCCCTCGTCGCCGAGGCGCTCGATCACGTCCTGCATGAAATAACGCGCTTCGCCGTGCACCAGCGTGTCCCACAGTTCGGCCGCCTCGGCCAGGCTGGGCGGCTCGACTTCCTCGACGGCGAACCCCGCGTCGGACAACCAACCGGCGGCGCGCCGCACCGCCGCGACCACCTGCGCGTCGGCGGGCGTGCCGTGACAGTTCACCGACATGGCAACCCGCACCGGTCGCGCCGGCGCCGGTCCTTGCAGAGGCGCGGGCACCCACCACGGATCGCGGGCATCGGCCGCGCTCATCGCCGCCAGTGCCAGGCGCACGTCGCCGACGGTGCGCGCGAGCGGCCCCTGGACCGACATCAGCTGCGTCGACAGCGGGCGCTCCTCCACCGCCGACGGCATGAACGCCGGCACGCGACCAAAGGACGGCCGCAGGCCGACGACGCCGGTGCAATACGCCGGGAAGCGGACCGATCCGGCCAGGTCGTTGCCATGGGCGATCGGCCCCATGCCGGCGGCGACCGCGGCGGATGCGCCGCCGCTCGATCCGCCCGGGGTGTGCGCTTTCGACCACGGGTTCAGCGTGCGCCCGTGCAGCGCGTTCTCGGTGAACCAGCGGAAGGAGAAGGCAGGCGTGTTGGTGCGCCCGATGATCACCGCCCCCGCCCGCCGCAGGTTCGCGACCACCGGGCTGTCCTCCTTCGCGATCAGGTCCTTGAAGGCGACGACCCCGTTGGTCGTCGCGCAGCCGGCCTGGTCGACGTTCACCTTCACCGTCACCGGCACGCCGTGCAGCGGTCCGAGCACGTCGCCGCGGCGCACCGCTGCATCGGCGGCGTCCGCTGCCGCCAGCGCCTGGGCCTCGTGCACCTCGACCAGCGCATTCAGCGCCGGATTCACCGAGCGCACGCGCTCGAGGCAGGACGCGACCGCTTCGCGGCTGCGCACCGCGCCGTCGCGGATACCGTCGGCCAGCGCGACTGCCGACCATCGCCAGAGTTCGGACATCGTCATCTCCTCATCGACCGGAGCCGCGCCGCAGGATTCCGGCGCGCACGCTCGTCACACGCGGGTTCATTCAACCTTGATGTTGGCCTGCTTCACCACCACCGCCCACTTGTCGATCTCGCCGCGGATGAAGTCGCCGAACTGCGCCGGACTCATCACCATCGTCCAGCCGCCGATGTCGGTGATCCGCTTCTTCACGTGCGGCATCGCGAGCACCTTCGCGATCTCGGTGTGCAGCGTGTTCACGACCGGCGCGGGCGTCTTCGCCGGTGCCAGCAGCCCGATCCAGACCGTCACCTCGAAGCCCGGGTAGCCGGATTCGGCGATCGTCGGCACGTCCGGCAGTTCGGGAACCCGCTGCGCGCTCGTGACAGCCAGTGCCTTGACCTTGCCCGCCTTCGCCTGCGGCAGTGCGGTGATCAGGTTGTCGACCATCACCTGCACCTGCCCGCCGATCAGGTCGGTCATCGCCGGCGTCGATCCCTTGTACGGAACGTGCAGCAGGTCGATGCCGGCGCGCGCCTCGAGCATCTCGGCCGCCAGATGTCCCGATGTCGCAGTGCCCGACGATCCGAGCGTCAGGCTGGTCGGCTTCGCCTTGGCCAGCGCGACCAGCTCGGGGATCGTGTTCGCCGGCACGGCCGGATTGACCAGCAGCACGTTCGGCATCGACACCACGTGCGCGATCGGAGCGAAGTCGCTCGGCGCGTAGGACAGCTTCGGATAGAGGCTGTAGTGGGCGGCATTGGGGCCGATGCTGCCCATCACCAGCGTGTGGCCGTCCGGCTCGGAGCGCACCAGCGCCTGCATGCCGATGATCTGATTGGCGCCCGCCTTGTTGTCGACCAGCACCGGCTGGTTGACGAGCTTCGTCAGCTCGCTCGCGACGAGACGGCTCATCTGGTCGAGGATGCCGCCGGGTGCCGCCGGCACGATGATCGTGATCGGCTTGCTGGGGAACTGGGCGCTGGCGAGACCGCTGGCAGTGAGTGCCGCGCCGACGAGCAGGCCGCGCAGCGCGCGCGGGAAGAGGGATACGAACCGCATGTGTGTCTCCGTCAGGATTTGTTTGCTGGAACTTCGTTGAACCCGATGATTGCGTAGGGCACGCCGTAGCCGGATAGTACGGTCACTCCGGCCCGATCGTTCGGGCGGCACGTCGACACCGTGTTCACCATCAGCGAGCAACCATGAGCGACATCAAATACGAGAAGCACGACCGCGTGCGCCTGATCACGATCGAACGCCCCGAGAAGATGAACTCCCTCGACTTCGAGGCCAACGACCGGCTGGTCGAGGCATGGCGCGCATTCGACGAGGACGACGAGGCTTATGTCGCGGTGATCACCGGCGCCGGAGACAAGGCGTTCTGCGCGGGTGCCGACCTCAAGACCTACACGATGGACTTCGCGCGCCGCCCGGCGCCCGAGTTCCGCCGCCGCTTCACAAACGGACCGGGCTTCGGCGGCATCACGAGGAACATGGACATCTTCAAGCCGATCGTCGCCGCGGTGAACGGCTTCGCGATCTCGGGCGGCTTCGAACTGGCGCTGGCCTGCGACCTTCGTTTCTGTTCACCCAACGCCGAGTTCGCGCTGCAGGACGCGAAGTGGGGCTTCCACGCCTGCGACGGCGGCCTGATCCGCCTGCCGCAGATCGTCGGCATGGGGCACGCGATGGAGATCATCCTGTCGGGCGAGCGAGTGAACGCCGAACACGCCTATCGCATCGGCCTCGTCAACCGGGTCGTGCCGCAGGACCAACTGCTGGCAACCACCCTGGACTACGCGCAGATGCTCGCTTCGCGCTCGCCGCTGTCGCACCGCTTCGCCAAGGAAGTGATCAAGCGCTCGGTCGGCATGCACATGGACGAGGCGCTGCGCCTCGAGTCGCGTTCGTTCCACGACGTGGGCCTGACCGAGGACCTGGCCGAGGGCACGACCGCTTTCCGCGAACGGCGCGAAGCGCGGTTCCAAGGCCGCTGAGGCGACGCGATGAACATTGCCACATTCCTCCACGGCACGGCCCGCTGCTTCCCGGACGCGCCCGCGCTTTCCTTCGGCGATGCGCTCGTACACCGCTACCGCGGATTGCAGGAGCGGGCCGCCCGGCTCGCCGGCGGACTGCGCAGCCTTGCCGGCATCGTGCCGGGCGACCGGATCGCGATGGCGATGAAGAACTCCCCCGAATACGTCGAGCTGATGTGGGCGGCATGGCACGCCGGACTTTGCATCGTGCCGATGAACGCCAAGCTGCATCCGAAGGAATTCGCCTACATCCTGGACAACTGCGGCGTGAAGTGCTGCTTCGCCACGCCCGATCTGACCGGCCCCTTGTCGGACGAGCTTCGCGGCGGCGGCGGCGACGCTCGCACGCGCATCGTCGATTCCGAGAGCGCCGAGTATCGCGCACTGGCCGGCGCCGAACCGATCGCGATGCAGTCCGCCGCACCCGCGGATCCGGCATGGCTGTTCTACACCAGCGGGACCACCGGCCGGCCCAAGGGCGCCACGCTGACTCACGGCTCGCTGCTGGCGATGACGCTGCGCTACTACGCCGACGTCGACGCCGTCGGGACCGGCGACTGCATGATCCACGCGGCTCCGCTGTCGCACGCGTCGGGGCTGTACTCGCTGCCGCACATCGCCAAAGGCTCGCACCAGGTGATCCCGGCCAGCCAGGGCTTCGATCCAGACGAACTGTTCGGCCTGCTCGATCGCTACGCCAACACCACGTTCTTCACCGCGCCGACGATGATGACCCGGCTCGTGAACCACCCGGCCGTGCGCAACGCGCGCGTGGACCGAATCCGGACGATGTTCTACGGTGGGGCGCCGATGTACCTGGAGAACCTGAAGAGCGCGCTGGCCGCCTTCGGTCCCCGGCTCTGGCAGGGCTACGGACAGGGTGAAACGCCGAACACGATCACCTATCTGTCCAAGGCCCTGCACGTCGACAGCGGGCATCCGCGACACGAACAGCGCCTTGCCTCGGTGGGCGTCGCCCGCACGGGCGTCGAGGTGCGCATCGTCGACGAGGGCGGACGCGACCTGCCGGCCGGCGAGATCGGCGAGATCATCTGCCGCTCGGACGTGACGATGACCGGCTACTGGAACAATCCGGACGCGACCGCGAAGGCGCTGCGCGACGGCTGGCTGTGGACCGGCGACATGGGAGCCTTCGATGACGACGGCTTTCTCACGCTGAAGGACCGATCCAAGGACGTGATCATCTCGGGAGGCAGCAACATCTATCCGCGGGAAGTCGAGGAGGTGTTGCTGCAGCACCCCGACGTGCTGGAGGTGTCGGTCGTCGGACGCCACCACGCGGACTGGGGGGAGGAAGTGGTCGCCTTCGTGGTCCCCAGACCGGGCCGCGCCGTCCGGGACCAGGATCTCGACGCGCTCTGCCTGGAGAACATCGCCCGCTTCAAGCGACCGAAGCAGTACCTGCGCATCGACGAACTGCCGAAGAACAGCTACGGGAAGGTCCTGAAGACCGAATTGCGCGCGCGCTTGGCGCAGGCATAGGGTCGCGCCGAGCAGTGTGCAGGCAAGCGGGGCGCAGCGGGAGATCCCGCCGGCAGAACCTCGCGAGGAGTGGAAATGACTTGCGGGTCACGATATGACCCTATAGTTGACTCAGGGAACTTTGAAGTGCATATTTCGACCGCGCGTTCACAAGCCCCGTCCGGCAATCGCGTGCCCGTCGTCCACCACTTCCAGGAATTCCCATGCGCCACTGGTTCAGAACCCTGCTCCTCGCCTCGGCCGTCGCCGTGACCGCAGCCTGCGGCAGCGACGACGATCCCCCGCCCCTTCCGAACATCGTCGAGACTGCCGCGGCCGACCCGAGGTTCAGCATCCTCGTCGAAGCCGTCACCGCGGCGGATCTCGGCGCGACGCTGTCGGGACCCGGGCCGTTTACGGTGTTCGCACCGACGAACGACGCATTCGCTTCGCTGCTGATCGAGCTCGGGATCTCCAAGGCGCAACTGCTCGCCGACAAGGCCCTGCTCACCTCGGTGCTGACCTATCACACCCTTTCGGGTGCGGTCGATAAGGCAGCCGTGCCCGCCGGCAAGGCGATCACGACCCTGCAGGGCGGGATCTTCAAGATCGACGCCATTGGGTCCAATCTCGTGATCACCGACGGCCGCAACCGCACTTCGGGGATCACCGCCACCGACGTGAGGGCGAGCAACGGCGTGATCCACGTGATCGACAGGGTGATCCTGCCGGCGAACCGCAACCTGGTACAGACGGCCCAGGCTCTGCCGGACTTCAGCCTGCTGGTCGAAGCGGTCGTTGCTGCCGGTCTGCAAGACGCGTTGTCCGCGCCGGGCCCGTTCACCGTCTTCGCGCCGACCAACGCAGCGTTCGCAGCGCTGCTCGCCGAACTCGGCCTCACCAAGGATCAGGTGTTCGGCGACAAGGCCTTGCTGACCAACGTGCTCACCTATCACGTGCTGAACGGGCGCGTGCTGAAGGCCGAGGTTCCGATCGGCACACCGGTACAGACCTTGCAGGGTCAGACGCTGACCGTGGATGCGTCGCTGTCCGTGATCGACCAGAACGGGCGCGCCGCGCGTATCGTCGCCACCGACGTGCTGGCAACGAACGGGGTGATCCACGCGATCGACCGGGTGATCCTGCCGAAGTGATCGTCGCACGTCGCAACCGAATCCGGTTGCGACATCGATCATCCGCCGGCCGGGCCCGAACAAGGGCTCGGCTGGCGGATTTCGTTTTCAGACGTCCCGCCTCGCCCGCAACTCGGCGACCGCTTCCGGGTTGACCAGCGACGACAAGTCGCCGGCGTCCTGGCCCTGCAGCACCGCGCGCACGACCCGGCGCATGATCTTCATGTTGCGCGTCTTCGGCAGGTCGCCGACGAGCAGAACCTGGCGCGGCCGGTACGAGGCGCCCATGCCGCGAACCACGGCGTTCGAGAGCTCGGCCTCGAGTGCCGCGTCGGCGGCGACACCCGGCATCGGCACGCAGACGCAGACGATCGCAGAGCCCCTGACCTCGTCTGGCAGTCCGACCACCGCGGCCTCCACCACCTTGCCGGTGGCCGTCAGCAGCGTCTCGATCTCCGACGGCCCGGTCCGCTTGCCCGAAACCTTGATCGTGTCGTCGCTTCGGCCCAGCACGTAGTACAGGCCGTCCTCGTCGCGCATCGCGAAGTCGCCGTGCACCCACACACCGGGAATCGTGCGCCAGTAGCTGTCCAGGTAACGCTCGTCGTCGCGCCACAGGCTCTTGGTGAAGCCGATGTTCGGATTGCGCAGCACGAGCTCGCCGACCTGCCCGGCTGCCACCGGCCGCCCCGCCTCGTCGACGATGTCGACGCCGGCACCGAGGCCCCGGGCACCGAACGATCCGGGCCGCATCGGATGCAGCATCGTGCCGACGTAGTTGCAGCCGCCCACCTCGGTGCCGCCGACCAGGTTCACGATCGGCAGACGCCGCTTGCAGACGTGCTCGAAGAACCAGCGCCACGGCGCCTCGGTCCAGGCCTCGCCGCCCGAGCAGGTGATGCGCAGCGACGACAGGTCGTAGTGCTCGACCTCCTCGTCGCCGTATCGCATCAGCCCGCGCACCAGTGTCGGCGACACGCCGAGATAGGTGACGCGGTGCTCCTGCACCAGCCGCCAGAACCGGCCGGTGTCCGGATAGTCGGGCGTGCCCTCGGCGACGAGCAGGCTGCCGCCGAAATAACTCGGGATGCACGCGCACATCGCGCCGACCATCCAGCCCATGTCGCTCAGGAAGAAGAAGCGGTCGCTGCCGCGGAAGTCCCCGCAGATGTGCACGTCGCGCGTGACCATCGAGCCCAGAAAGCTGACGTGGGTCCAGATGCAACCCTTGGGCTTGCCGGTCGTGCCCGAGGTGTACAGCAGCACCGCGGGCGCCTCCGCAGCCATCTCGACGGTCGCCAGTTCGGGTGCCTGCCGCGCCACCGACGCCGCCCAGTCGTGGTCGCGCCCGGGTGTCATCGGGCACGCCACCGCATCGCCGAGGTGCCGCGCGACCAGCACGCCCGTCACGCTCGGCGCGGACGCCAGCGCCTCGTCGAGCACCGACTTCATCGGCGCCGCGATGCCGCGCCGCCAGGTGCCGTCGGCGGTCAGCACCACCTTCGCCTCGCCGTCGTTGAGACGCGCCGCAAGGGGCTGCGGGCCGAAGCCCGAAAAGAGCGGCATCACGACCGCACCGATCTTCAGCACCGCGAAGAACGCGACGAAGGTCTCGGGCAGGTTGGGCAGGTATAGCGCGACCCGGTCGCCCTGCCCCACGCCGAGCGCGGACAGCGCCCCCGCGAGCCGGCACACCTCGGCGTCGAAGGCACGGTAGGTGAGCGTGCGGCGCGCGGCCGGGTCTTCGCCTTCCCAGACCAGGAAGTCGCGATCCCAGGCCGCGGTGCCCCGGTGCCGGTCGATGCAGTTCAGCACGATGCTGGTGGTGCCGCCGACGCACCAGCGCGCCCACTCGATGCCTTGCGACGTGTCGAGCATCCGCTCGTACGGCCGATAGAAGCGGAAATCGCAGAAGGCCAGCACCTGCTCCATCAGCCAGCCGGGATCGGCGTCGGCGCGCGCGCTCAGCTGCTCGAAATCGGCCATCCCGGCGTGGCGCAGGAACGCGCTCATCACGGATCCGGCGACCAGCTCGGGCGGAGGGATCCAGTCGAACGCTCTCGTGCGGGGAGCAGTGCCCGCCGAAGCCGTCGCGGCGGAGAGCCCTCTCGGCGGGAGCACTGCCGGCAGGAACACTGCCGGCGGCTGGAATGCGGGTGGAAGCCATGGCCTGAATCCCGTAGATTCGAGAGCTTATTCTGCTCTCATCCCCGACCGAAAGGACCCCGACATGAACTACACCGACTTTCAGTTCCTGAAGTTCGACCACCTGCCGCACGGCGTGCTGCTGATCACGCTGAACCGGCCCGAGGTGATGAATGCCACGAACGCCCGCCTGCACTGGGAACTTACCAAGATCTGGGGCGTGGTCAACGACGATCCGAAGACGCGCGTCGCGGTCGTGACCGGCGCCGGCGACAAGGCCTTCTCGGCCGGCGGCGATCTCAGCTGGATCTCGGAGATGGTGGGCAACGCCGACAAGGTCGCGACCGTGATGAGCGAAGCCTCGGACATCGTCTACAACATGATGGCCTGCGACAAGCCGATCATCTCGGCGATCAACGGCGTCGCGGTCGGCGCGGGCCTCGCGGTCGCGATCCTGGCCGACATCAGCATCATGGCCGAAGAGGCCAAGATCACCGACGGACACGTGAAGCTCGGCGTGGCCGCCGGCGACCACGCCGCGATCTGCTGGCCGCTGATGTGCGGCATGGCCAAGGCGAAGTACTACCTGCTGACCGCCGACTTCGTCTCCGGCAAGGAAGCCGAGCGCATCGGCCTGGTGAGCGTCAGCGTGCCGCGCGCGCAGCTGATGGACAAGGCGATGGAGGTCGCCAACAAGCTGGCAACCGGCAGCCAGCAAGCGATCCGCCTGACCAAGCGCTCGCTGAACGGCTGGATGAACATGGCGCGCCCGGTGTTCGAGAGCTCGCTGGCGATGGAGATGCTGTGCTTCATGGGCCCCGACGCGCCCGAGGGCGTGGCCGCGGTGCGCGAGAAGCGCGCGCCGAACTTCCCGTCGGCAAAGGACTGACGCCGCAGCGATCAGCTGGCGGCGCTGTCGCGAAGCGCCGCCAGCAGGCTGAGCGTCTCGGCGGAGAAGTCGGGATACGCTTGGGTCACGTACGGCGGCTGCGGCCACGCCGACAGCATCGCGACGATCTGCCGCGTCTCGCGGTCGATCCAGATGCGCTGCCCGGCGAAGCCCAGCCGGCAGGTAGCCCGTCACCGCATCGTCGAGACTGGCGATCGCGCCGTCCTGCACGGCGATGCCCAGCAGCACCGACGTCACCGACTTGATCATCGACATCGTGCTCCAGCGGTCGGCTTCGCGCAGGCCCAGTCCGTAGCGCTCGAAGACCACCTGTCCGTCGCGCAGCACCAGCAGACCGGCGCTGTGGTTGCGCTGCATGAAGTCGGTCAGAGAGTACTCGCGCTGCGCCACCCGGTAGCGAAGGTCCAGCTCCGGTCCGCGCTGCAGCACGCGCGCGCGCCCGGTCGCGCGCACGGGACGCGACGCGAACAGGCGGTCGACGATGCGATAGCCCCAGGACTGGATACCCGGCGGCCAGAGCAGGAACTCGCCCGCCGAGGGAAGGTGCTCGCGCGGCTCCGCCGGCAGCGTCATCGCCCGCCCCGTCGCGTCAGTCGCGCCTCGAAGCGGGCATCCCCTGCCATGCGGTCACACCTCCAGCCATTCCTTGCGCACCGACGTGTTCGCGTTGAGCGAAGCGGTGTCGCCCTCGAACACGATGCGGCCGTGGCCCATCACGTACAGGCGCTTGGAGATGCGCAGCGCGATCGTCAGCTTCTGCTCGACCAGCAGGATCGCCACGCCGCGGCGCGAGATCTCGTCGAGCAGGTCGCCGACCTGTTCGACCAGCTTGGGCGCCAGGCCCTCGGTGGGCTCGTCGATGATCACCAGATCGGGGTCGCCCATCAGCGTGCGGCACATCGTCAGCATCTGCTGCTCGCCGCCCGACAGCACCCCGGCATGGTTGTGCCGGCGGGCGTCGAGGTTCGGGAACATCTTGTAGACGTCTTCGAAACTCCAGCGGCCGAACTTGCCGGCCTGCTTCATGCCGAGCTCGAGGTTCTGCTGCACCGTCAGCGTCGGGAAGATCTGCCGGTCCTCGGGCACGTAGCCGATGCCGGTGCGCGCGATCTGCTCGGGCCGCAGCCCGGAGATCGTCTTGCCCTTGAATGTGATGGTGCCGTGCGGCGCCACCAGCCCCATGATCGCCTTGCAGGTGGTAGACCGCCCGACTCCGTTGCGCCCGAGCAGGCTGACGATCTCGCCCTCGGAGACTTTCAGGTCGACGCCCTGGAGGATGTGGCTCTTGCCGTAGTAGGCGTGCAGGTCGCTTATCTCGAGCATCATGCGGCCTCGGTACCCAAGTAGGCTTCCTGCACGGCCTTGTTGCCGCGGATCTTCTCCGGCACGTCGCTGGCGATCACTTCGCCGTAGACCACCACCGAAACCGCGTCGGCCAGCCCGAAGACCACGCTCATGTCGTGTTCGACCATCACCAGAGTCTTGCCCTCGCTGACCGTGCGGATCAGGTTCACCGCGTACTCGGTTTCGCTGTGACTCATCCCCGCGGTGGGCTCGTCGAGCAGGATCACCTCGGCGCCGCCGGCGATCGTGATGCCGATCTCGAGCGCACGCTGCTCGGCATACGACAGCAGACCTGCGGTCAGATCGCGCCGTTGCCGCAGGTTGAGCCGCTCGAGCAACTGTTCGCTTTCCTCGTTCAGCGCCTTCTGGCGGCCGAGCAGGTGCCAGAACGAGTATCTGTAACCGCGCGACCAGAGCAGGCCGCAGCGGATGTTCTCGAACACCGTCATGTTCGGGAAGATCGACGTGATCTGGAAGCTGCGCGACAGGCCGCGCCGGTTGATCTCGTGCGGCGGCAGTTGATCGATGCGATCGCCGTTGAGCGAGATCGTCCCGGAGGTAACCGGGAAGCGTCCGCTGATCAGGTTGAACAAGGTCGTCTTTCCGGCGCCGTTAGGACCGATGATCGCGTGCCGCTGACCCTTCGGAATCTCGAGGTTCACGCCGCGGATGATCTTGGTCTCGCCGAAGTCCTTGCGCACGTCGACGAGCGAGAGTGCCGACGTCATCGCGCTTCCCCCTGGGCCTTGGCCAGTTCCATCAGCACGTTCCATGCCCTCGCGAACACCCGGGCTTCGGCCTTGCAGCCAGAACCCTCCGACGATCAGGATCACGAACCCGGCGATCCAGGGCAGCAGCGAGCTGGTGTCGATCGCGTGGCCCGCGATCGTGAACTCCTTGCCCTGCGACGCACCGATCGTCGTGAACGACGCGAGCTCGACGAGCAGCACGAATCCGGCCAGACAGACCAGGCCTGGCATCAGGATCCGGAGATAGGGCACGACCAGGTCACGCAGCCGGCCGATCCGGGCGATCGGCTTGTGCAGCGTCAGCAGGCCCGTGATGCCTCCGGGGGCGAACATCACCATCATCACGAACAACGTGCCGAGGTACAGCAGCCAGGCGCTGGAGAGCAGGCTGACGCCGCTCTGCATCAGCACGACGACGATCGCGCCGACGATCGGCCCGAAGAACCCGCCGATGCCGCCGATGTAGCTGGCCAGCAGCGCGCTGGTCGACTTCTGCGCCGCCACCGCGTCGAACGTGACGATCTCGTGCAGCACGCCGAACAGGCCGCCCGCGATCCCGGCGAAGAAACCGGACAGCACGAACTGGTAGAACCGGATCAGCTTCGGGTCGTAGCCGACGAACTGCGTGCGCTCGAAGTTGTCGCGCTGCGCGTTGGCCATGCGCCCGAGCGGCGTCTGAGTCTGCAGGCGCATCAGATAGATGGAGATGAAGCCCCAGGCCACGATCAGGTAGTACACCTGCACCGGTGACGCGTAGTCCATGCCGATCAGGCTGGCGCCGATCATGCGATCGGTGCTGACGCCGCCCTCGCCACCGAAGAAGCCGATGAACATCAGTGCCGCGGCAGTGACGAGTTCGCCCAAGCCCATCGTGATCATCGCGAATGCGGTGGCCCGCTGCTTCGTGGCCAGATAGCCGAACAAAACGCCGAACGCGAGCCCGCCGAACCCGCCCGCCAGCGGCACCAGCTCGAGCGGGAACCACAGTTCCGCGGACCTGATGCCGTTCAGCGCGTGCGCCGTGCAGTAGCCGCCCAGACCGAACAGGATCGCGTGGCCGAAGCTCAGCAGCCCCGCCTGCCCGAACTGCATGTTGAACGACAGCGCGAAGATGATCAGCACCCCGATCTCGCTCAGCATCGTGACGGCGAAGCCCGACTGCCTGCCGGTCGACCAGTTGAAGAAGAACCACGGCAGCACGATGGCGATCGCCACCGCCACGCTCCAGTACCAGCGCTTTTCTTGCGTGATGTTCATGTGTCTCTGGTCCCCATCAGGCCGCGCGGGCGGAAGAACAGGATCAGCACCAGCAGGATGTAGGGCAGCAGCGCGCCGATGCGGGGCATGGGAACGGTCAGCAGCTCGGCGAAAGGCGTCTCGCTGGTCACGACCATGCCGAACTGCTTCAGCAGGTCGGCGGTCGAGTAGTCGATCACCACCGCGAACGTCTGCAGCAGGCCCATCAGCAGCGAAGCGATGAAGCAGCCGGCCAGGGAGCCGAGGCCGCCGAACACCACGACGACGAAGACGATCGGCCCCATCGTGAAGGCCATTGCCGGGTCGGTCGTGTGGTAGTTGCCGCCGATCACGCCGGCCAGCCCGGCGAGCGCGGTGCCGCTGGCGAACACCAGCGTGAACACCTTCGGCACGTCGTGGCCCAGCGAGCGGACCATCTCGGGGTGCGTCAGCGAGGCCTGGATGATCAGGCCGACGCGGGTGCGGGTCAGTGCCAGCCAGATCGCGCCGAACATCGCCGCCGAGATCGCCAGCATGAACACCCGGTAGGCGTGGAACTGGGTGCCGTAGATGTCGAACAGAGCGAAGTCCAGGCTGGCCGGGATCCGGTACGGCACCGGCAGCAGGCCCCAGATCATCTGCACGCACTTCTCGATGATCAGCGCCAGTCCGAAGGTGAACAGCAGTTCGGCGACGTGCCCGTTCTTGTGCACCCGTCGCAGGCCGTACATCTCGATGGCCGCGCCGACCAGACCGCACAGGATCGGCGCGATCAGCAGCGCCCACCAGAACCCGACATAGAGACTGAGCGTGTAGGCGAAGTACGCGCCCAGCATGTAGGCGCTGGCGTGCGCGAAATTCAGCACGCCCATCATGCTGAAGATCAGCGTGAGCCCGCTGGCCAGCATGAACAGCAGCATGCCGTAGACGAGCCCGTTCAGCAGGGATACGAATAGGACTTCCAAGAGCAGGCCCCCCGAAAATGGCCGCAAGCGCACTCACACCCTGCTGCCGCCGCGGGCGGCAGCAGGGTCGCGAAGCTGCGATCGGTGATTACTTCGCGGGCCGCTTCATCTTGCAGGTCGTCGGCTGCATCAGGTCCTTGGCCAGCACGACCGAGTCCGGCCGCCAGCCGAGGCCGGTGCCCTCGGCGTCGTACTTCACGCCCTTCGCGAAGCTGCCGACGATGTACGGCTGGATCAACTGATGATCGTCCTTGCGCATCACCGTGTCATAGCCGAGGAAGTCCTTCTGCTGCAGGCCTTCGAGTGCGAACGCGATCTTGGTCGGATCGAGCGAGCCGGCCTTGTTGATCGCCGTCTGCAGGTACTCGAGGATGGTGCGGAACGCGGCCGACGTGAACTCGAACTTGTTCGCGTCGCGGAAGGTCTTGGTGAAGCGCTCCGCGGTCTCGTTCTTGATCTGGGGCGCGAGGTTCTCGGTGAACGGCATCACCGCCAGCACCTTGCCGTCGCCGGCCGGGCCGATGGCCGTCGGACCTCCCGCCAGGTGCGTATACAGCGTGTAGTAGCGCAGGTCGGTACCGGATTCGAAGCCAGCCTTCAGCAGCAGGTTGATGTCCGGCCCCCAGTTGCCCGAGATCAGTGCCTGGGCGCCGGAAGCCTTGATCTTGGTGATGTACGGCGAGAAGTCCTTGATCTTGCCCAGCGGGATCAGCTCGTCGCCGACGATCTGCACGTCGGGGCGCAACTGCTTCATGAAGGTCTTGACGTCGCGCTGCACCGACTGCCCGAACAGGTAGTCCTGGTTCAGCAGGTAGACCTTCTTGATGTCCTTGGGCAGCGCACGGACCATCACCTCGATCTTCTGGGCCGACGTTCAGGTCGAAGCGAAAGTGCCAGAAGCTGCACTTTTCGTTGGTGAGTTCCGTCGCCACCGCGCCGCAGTTGATGTACAGGATGCGGTTGTCCGGGTTGCGGGTGTTGTGCTTCTCGACCGCCTCGATCAGCGCGGCCGCGATGTTCGAGCCGCTGCAGTGCACGAGGAACGGAGCGTTCTGGTCGGTCGCGCTCTTCAGCGCCAGCAGCGCCTCGGCCGGTTGCGACTTGCTGTCGAAGGGGATCATTTCGAACTTGCGCCCCAGCGCGCCGCCGGTGGCGTTGATGTAGGAGATGACGTACTGCCACTGCTTCAGGTTGGCGTCTCCAACCTGAGCGAACGGGCCGGACAGAGGGTCCGTAAAGATCAGCTTGATCGTCGGCTTCGTCTGTGCCGAAACACTCAGGGAAAACACTGCTGCGCTCACTGCAACAGCGGCCGCGGCTGCGCGAAAGATTTTCTTCACTGCTCCTCCTCGATCGTTCTCTATGTGGTCGTCTTATTGTCGAAACCACGACGAGACGCCAGCCGCCCTCACAGGCGATCAGTCGCCGCGCGAGCTCGCGCGGCGTCATCGTCCTCGTCAATGTGTTCTGGACGGTAACCCTGACGCCTTCATGGTGCAACCTTGCATTGCAGCACGGCGATTCAGGGTGCGATCTCAAGCACGCGAAGCACTTCGCCGATGGAGCGGGCCCCGGCCGCGGTCGGCTATCGCGGCGGATCCGCCAGGTAGGAGGCTGCAGCCGCCAGAACGGATCCCGCCCCGCCTCCGAGCGGCATGTTCAGCACCACGAACAGCAACGTGTTCGCGACCACCGTCACCCAGAACGCGACTGCGAACGGCCGCTTGCGCGACTTGTGGCGGATCAGCTGCTGCGCGGCCAGCGCGCCCGGCCAGCCGCCGGCCAGGCCGAGTACCAGCAGCGTGCGCTCGGGCACGCGGGCGCGGCCGGCGACCGCAGCCCACTTGTCGATCGCGTAGACCGCGAAGCAGACGAGACTCGCGCACAGGTAGAGCGCGCCCTGCCACCACGGCGCGCGCCACGCGATCGTGGCCGCCAGGTAGATGGCCAGGAAGACCGGGATCGCGAACAGCCCGCGCGTGCCGGGCGGCCCGCCGCGCACCGCACTGCGCGAGCGCTTCGTTGCCGCAGTCCGCCTGCGAGCGGCATCGCGGCGTAGAACGCCGGCGTGGCCGAGCCGGGGTCACATCAACCGGCAAGCGCCGATGCGTTCCGGCCGTAGGTCACTTCGCGCGCCAGCCGCCGTCGACGACCATCGTGTGGCCGTTGACGTAGGCCGCGTCGTCCGAAGCGAGATAGCATACGGCCGCCGCGACGTCGTCGACGCCACCGCGCACGCCGGCCGGGATCAGCGCGCGGATCTGTTCCTCGCTGACCGCGACGCCGCGCTGGCTCATGTCCGGCACGGCGGGCCCGAGGATCTCCTGCGAGTTCTGACGCAGACCGGTCAGCACCGCCCCCGGGCACACCGCGTTGACCGTGATGCCACGCGCCCCGTAGGTCACCGCCATCTGGCGCGTGAGCCCGACCACACCGTGCTTGGCCGCGATGTACGCCGCCCCGCCGCCGGTGCCGTTGAGCCCGGCGACGGAGGCCATGTTGACGATGCGGCCACGACCGCGCGGCAGCATCTCGCGCAGCGCGCGCTTGCAGCCGAGGAACACGCTGGTCAGGTCGATGTCGATCACGCGCCGCCACAGCTGTTCGTCCATCTCGTCGACGTTGAAGTAACCGTCGAGCACGCCCGCGTTGTTCACCATGATGTCGAGCGGCCCGAGTTCGCGCACCGCCTGCGACACCGCGGCATCGATCTCGTCGCCGCGGCTGACGTCGACGCGATAGCTCGCAGCCCGCCCCCCCGCCGCTACGATCAGCCGCGCCGTTTCGGCGGCGCTGTTCGCGTCCAGGTCCATCACCGCGACCGCGCCGCCGCGCGCCGCCATCATCTGCGCGACCGCGCGACCGATACCGGAGCCGGCGCCGGTGACGATTGCGACCCGATCCTGCAGGCTCATTGCGCCCCCCCTCTTTCCGCGGCTCACGCGCGGACTCGAGCTACCGAAAGCACGCGCCCCTGTCGCGCACGAGCGCGCTTGCTCTCTCGTTCGGTCCGAGCGGCGTTCACTCGTTCGCGTGCAGCACGGCGTTCAGCCCGCCCCAGCGCGAGCCGTCGGCGGTGACCGCCTCGACCGCCCCGGACTGGCTGTTGCGGCGATACAGCAGGCCCGACTGGCCGGACAGTTCGCGCGCCACCACCACGCTGCCGTCGGGCAGCTTCACCTTCGTGCCCGCCGTCAGGTAGAGGCCGGCTTCGACGATGCAGTCGTCACCCAGCGAAATGCCGAGGCCCGCATTGGCGCCCAGCAGGCAGCGCTCGCCGATCGAGGTGCGGTGCTTGCCGCCGCCCGAGAGCGTACCCATGATCGACGCGCCGCCGCCGATGTCCGACTTGCGGCCGACGATCACGCCCTGCACGATGCGTCCCTCGACCATCGATTCGCCCAGCGTGCCGGCGTTGAAGTTCACGAAGCCCTCGTGCATGATCGTCGTGCCTTCCGCCAGGTGCGCACCGAGGCGCACGCGGTCCGCATCGGCGATGCGCACGCCCGACGGCACGACGTAGTCGGTCATGCGCGGGAACTTGTCGACCGAGGTCACGTTCAGCTGGTGATGCTCGGCAGCGGCGCGCTCGCGCAGTTCGTCGACCATCGCGGGCAGCACCGGTCCGGCCGACGTCCAGGCGACGTTGTTCAGCAGTCCGAAGATGCCGTCGAGGTTCAGCTTGTTGGGAAGCACCGCGCGCTCGGACAGCAGGTGCAGTCTCAGGTACGCATCTTCGGTCGACGCCGGCGGGTCGTCGAGCGACGCGATCGTCACGTCGACGAAATCACTCTGGATCAGTCCGAGCTTCTCGGCGAGGCAGCCGCGGCGGCGGCGGGTGTTGGACTGCGGAAACCAGACATCCAGTGTCTTGCCGCTGGCGGTGTCGCGATAACGATGGCCGGTGCGTTGGATCATCGGGAAAACTCCTTTTCTCGAGCGACGGTTCCGGGGACTCTGCCGACGCATGCGCATGCCGCCGCGCACCGCGCCGGACGAGCCGGAACCGTTCGAAGCTCGGGATGTTAGCGGATCCGGGCAAGCGCGGCCGGGGCCAGCGAGGGGCACGCGCGGGTGTCCGGATCACCCGGACGGGGCGCCATCAGGCACGGCCCGGCTGCCACTCCGGATAGGAGGCCACGTCCGGCCCGTCGTGCAGCCAGGGCACGGCCTGCGAGGTCCAGATGTGGCGTTCCGGCACCTGGCCGGGATCGGTGTCGAGCGTGGCGACGCGCAAGGTCAGCGTTTCGCGCCCGGCGATCTGCGTGTAGACCTGGCTGCCGCAGGTCGAGCAGAAGTAGCGGCGTTTGCCGGGCGACGACTCGTAGAAGCGCAGGTTGTCCTGGCCGCTCAGCCACCGGAAATGCTCGTGACGCACGGGCGCGCCGGTCGAGAACACGGCAGCGTGCGCCTTGCGGCAGGTTCCGCAGGAGCAGTGCTGGATCGGCCCGGCCAGACCGATGGCCTCGTAGCGGACGGTGCCGCACAGACAGCTTCCATTCATCTCGCAACTCCTACAGATCTGCCGCGTAGCGGGCCAGCATTTCCTGCTGCGACTCCACCGGCCCCTCCGCGCCCAGCTGATCGGCGATCATCGCCCCCATCGTCGGCAGCTGCGCACGGTCGATGCGCGTGCCCGGATCCCAGAGGGTCGACCGCATCAGCGCTTTCGCGCAGTGCAGATAGGCCTGCTGCACCGTCGCCACGATGACCAGCTTCGGCTGGCGCTTCTCGTCAGCGCAGCGGGCGAGCAGATCCGGCGCCGCGGACAGACGTGCGCTGCCGTTCACGCGCAAGGTTTCGTCCACCCCGGGCACCATGAACAGCAGCCCGATCCGGCCCGTGGCGACGATGTTCTCGAGCGTGTCGAGACGGTTGTTGCCGGGTGCATCCGGGATCAGCAGAGTCCGGTCGTCGTCCACCCGCACGAATCCGGGCGCCCCGCCGCGGGGCGAAGCATCCATACCGCCGGACCGGTCCGTACTGGCGACGACGACGAAGGGCGACAGCCCGATGAACCGGCGGCAGTGCACATCCAGCGCGGCCAGCTGCTTGCGCAGGGCGCGCTCCTTCGGCATCGGATACAGGGTGCGCAGCTGGTCGACACGGTCGATGTTCACGGGATGTCCTCGGCCTGTACGGTGGCGGGTGCGGCGCGTGCGGCGAGTCTTCAGCCGCGAAGTGTGCGGCATATCGACGCGGCGTGCAGCGTCTCAGCAGCGGGCCGTGCGCCAGGTGCCCCGGCGGACGAGCCAGGCGTACAGGGCGACATTGACCAGCACGACTGCGACGCCGAATGCCGTCTGCACCTCGTGCGTCAGCCCGGGCGGGTAGATGAGCGGCACCAGGTAGTGCTCGATGAAGCCGCCGGAGTACCCGGCCTGTCCGGCGGCAATCCGCATCCGGTTCTCCAGGCCGGTGAGCGGACAGCCGCTGCCGGTGAACTCGACCACGGCGCCCCAGGCGGCGGCCGGCAGGTGCAGCCACGGCACCCGCCGCCAGCGCAGCGACAACGCGGCGCCGAGCACGACGAAGAGCACGAAGGCCAGATGGACGACGAGCGCCGCGTCGGCTGCGAAGCGGTACGGCACGGGCGCAAGAAGCTCGCGACCCGCTACTGCAGCGAGTGCAGCCCGATCATGTTGCCGTCCGGGTCGACGACCAGCGCGATGTGACCGTAGTGCCCGATCGGGAACTTGGGGCGCTCGATGCGGCCGCCGGCGGCGGCGACCCGCGCCGCCTCGACAGCGCAGTCGGCACACCCGAAGTAGACGATCACGCTGTTGCCGCCGGACGGGCAACCGGGCATGCGCACCAGCGCACCGGAAGCGCCGCCGTTCCCCGGTTGGCCGGGGAACGCCCACATCTCCATTCCGCCCCCGTTCTCGGCATCGTTGCTCTCGAGCCGTGCCAAGGTCACGCCGAACACGGCCTCGTAGAACGCCCGGGCGCGGACCATGTCCTGAACGTAGATCTCGAACCAGCAGACTGCATTGTTCATGGCGGGACGTCCTGCCGTCACGGGATGCGAAGAACCGTCATCACACCACGTCGGCGCGATTCGCGACACCCCTCGGCGCAATCGCATTGGATGGCATCATCACCCGACAGGAGGAGACAGCATGAAAACAGGTTCGTTCACCGGCTACGACGTCACCCTGCGCGATCCCGGCATCGCGTGGATCCAGTTCAACCGCCCCGAACGCTTGAACGGCATGAGCACTGCCATCAAGCGCAATCTGATCGAGACGCTGACGCAGGCTCAGATGGACAACCGCGTGCGCGTCGTCGTGTTCACCGGCACCGGCCGCGCGTTCTGCGCCGGCGACGACCTGAAGGGCTACAAGGACGGCACGGGCGACGAGCTCAGCCAGGTGCCGCCGATCCCGGCCGGCCACGACAGCGACATCGGCACCTACGACGCGCTGCGCTTCGTGTCGCAGAAGCTGAACACGACGATCCGCGACCTCGACAAACTGTGCATCGCCGCCGTCAACGGCCTCGCCCTGCAGTCTGGTTTCTCGCTTGCGCTTGCCTGCGACTTCCGGCTCGCCGCGCGCTCCGCGAAGCTGGGCAGCGCCACGCTGCGCTTCGGGCTGCTGCCCGACGAGGGCGGCCAGTACCTGCTGGTGCAGCTGATGGGCGTGGCCCGCACGATGGACTTTCTGATGCGCAAACGCATCGTCGAAGCCGATCAGGCATTGGCGCTGGGCCTGGTGCACGAGCTCGTCGACGACGCCGCTCTGGCCGACAGCGCGATGGCCCTGGCCCGCGAACTGGCCGACGGCCCGCAGGTGTCGATGCGGCTGCTCAAGCGCTCGATCTACAACGCCGCCGAACTGTCTTTCGCGCACTCGCTCGACGACATCGCGGCGAAGACCGCGATCAGCGATCACCATCCCGATGCGCGGGAGGGCGTGGCCTCGTTCAAGGACAAGCGCGCGCCGCGCTTCAACGCCTGGCTGGAGGGGAATCCGCCCGACCATTGAACACGCCGAACGGGCGGCCCCAAGGCCGAAGCACAGTGCGTCTTGCATGCCGCCGGCCGGCGCGTCCCGCTTGCCGCCGGCCAGTGCGTCCCGCTTGCCGAAGGCCCGTGCGTCCCGGTCATCGGTGCCCGGGCAGCCCCTTCGGCAGCCGGGACCCGAGCAGCGCCACGATCAGGGACATCGCCGATGCGACCGCGAAGGCCATCCGGAACCCCTGCACGAGCACGGGCGACACGGCGCCACCGTTCGCCCCCTCGGCCAGCAGCGCCGAAAGAGGCGCGCCCGCGCCGCGGGCACTGGCGGCACCGACCACCGCGAACAGGATCGAACTCAGCACCGCGATGCCGACCGCGCCACCCAGCGTGCGGCACAGCGCGACCGTGGCGGTGACCACGCCGACCTCGCGGTGCGGCACCGCGCTCTGCGCGGCGACCAGGCAGGGAGCCATGCTCAGGCCAAGCCCGATGCCGAGCGCCAGCAGACCGAGGAACTGGGCCATGCCGGTGAGCGTCGGATCGACCGCGAACACCGCCCCGCCGGCGGCTGCGAACGACCCGGCGGCGATCACCGGCTGGCGGATGCTGGCCTTCGCGTACAGCCAGCGCCCACCGGTGAACGCGCCGCAGGGAATGCCCAGGGTCAATGGCAGCATGCGCAGCGCCACGTCGTCGGCGCCGGCGCCGGTGAGCGCCTGCATCGCCATCGGCATCATCACCGTGCATCCGATCAGCACGAAGAACTGCAGCCCGAGGATCACGCAGCACAGCACCACCATCGGGTTGCGCAGCAGCGCCGGCGGCAGCAGCGGCTCGCTCGCCCGCGTCTCCTGGAACGCGGTCAGCGCCAGCAGCACGACCGCGCCGCCGAACAGCAGCAATGTCGACGACTCCGTCAGCCCATGCCCCTGCCCCAGCCGGGTCAGGGCAATCATCAGCGACGACAGGCCCGCGGCCAGCAGCGTCGCGCCCAGGTAGTCGATCCGGTGTTCCCGCCGGACGTCACCGCGTCCGGGCAGCACGCGGCGCGCGCTCAGCAGCGCGATCAGGCCCAGCGGCAGATTCAGCCAGAAGATCGCGCGCCAGGACAGGTAGAAGGTCAGGTAGCCGCCGAGCATGGGGCCGGCAACCGCGGCGAACGCATACACCCCCGAGAGGTATCCCTGATAGCGCCCGCGCTGCGGACCGGGCGCGACGTCGGCGACCACCGACTGCACCAGCACCAGGATGCCGCCGCTGCCCAGCCCCTGCAGCACGCGCGCCGCGATCAGCTGCGGCATGGTCTGCGCGAACGCGCACAGGATCGATGCACCGCAGGTCGCCAGGATCGCGATGGTCAGCAGGCGCCGACGACCGTAGACGTCCGACAGCTTGCCGTAGATCGGCGTGGCCACCGTCGAGGCCACCAGGAAGCCGGACATCACCCAGGGCGTCAGAGAAAAGCCGTGCAATTCGCGGCCGATCGACACCAGGGCCACCGAGACCAGCGTCTGATCGAGCGCAGCCACCAGCATCGACAGCAGCAAGCCGAGCACGATCCGCAAGGTGCTGCGCGAGGGTTGCGCAGCGGGCGGCGGGGTCGTGGCCGCAGCGGACGCGACGGCGCCGGGAATTGCATGAGGCGCCGCGTGGCGCTCTTCGTTGTCGGAACTCATCGTCTCAGGTAAGGGGGTGAACGCCGCACCGGGACTATCCAGGCCTTGCGACTGCCCGTCGCACCGGCGACACCGGCAGGTGCGTTCGACGCACCAGGAACTCCGAGGGCGGCGATCCGGCGCGCACGTGATTCAGCCAGACGTCCGGATCGAACTCGACCCCGATCGGATTCGCCGCGAACTGGGGCCCCGCCATGAACGCGTTGGCCTCGTCCTTCGATTCGAAGCACTCGACCTGGAACTCCATCTGGTTGCCGTCCGGATCGGCGTAATACATCGACACGGTGATGCCGTGATGAATGCACCAGTACGGCCTGATGCCCTCCGCCTTCAGTTGCGCATAGTGCTCGAGCAGATCCGGCAACGATGCGTAGGTGTACGCGACGTGGTCGACACCGATCGCGCCGCGCCGTCCATCGTCATTCGCATCCGGCTGCAAGACCGAGAGGTTGGCGAACGCGAAGCGATGATGCTCGTCGTCGTACGTCAGGAAGGCCAGCGCGGGGTTCCGATGCTGGATCCTCGCGTCGAACACGGTGCGGTACCAGTCCAGCATTTCGTCGAAGCGACGCGTGCGGTAGACCACGTGGGCGAAGCGGACCGGGCGGATGCGTGTCATCGGAACTCTCCTAGCGATCGAGTGTTCTGACCCGCGCGAGCAGATCCGTGACGTACGGGTCGTCGATCCGCAAACCCTCGAGCTGCGCGGCCAGCTGCTCCAGGTACTGCCGGTTGCTGCCCAGCACTCCAGAGGCGCTCGC
This sequence comes from uncultured beta proteobacterium, assembly GCA_963849015.1. Taxonomy (GTDB): domain Bacteria; phylum Pseudomonadota; class Gammaproteobacteria; order Burkholderiales; family Burkholderiaceae_E; genus Quisquiliibacterium. Next base: position 291,171 of record CAWKFK010000006.1, on the reverse strand, counting down.
GATGATCCGTGCGGTTTCGCCCAGCGGCAGTTCGCCCACGTAATCGTCGTGCTCCTGATTGGGACCGAACACCAGCGACATCACCTCACCCTGTGGCGTACCGACCCGTCGAAGGAGCGGGCGATAGCTGCCTCGCACCATCTCGCGGCGCCAGACGATCGCGGTCTCGACATCGGCGATGCTGCCGGGGATGCGAAAGGCCAGCCCCGTGCATTGCCCCGCGCAGTGCTCCAGCGACAGCATCAGCGCGGGATTATCGGGCGAACCGCGCCCGACCGAGCTGCGAAACGAGAAGCGGCGCTGGAAGCCGTCCAGGTCGGCGAGGCGAACTTCCGCGAAGTGGAACCCCGGATCCCACATCAGGGATCCGTAGGAGAAGACCCACACGTCGCGAGCGGGGTCGAGCTCGCCCAGCAACGCGCGACGGGAGTCCTCGATCTGCCGGTCGGTCAGTCGCCAGTCCGGCGGGCGCCCGAGCGCGCGGGCGCGCTCGTCCCAGAACGCCATCACTTCCGGCGTCACCCGAAGCTCGGATCGCTCCGGCGGAGTCAGCAGGTCGCGCAGGCTCGGCAGGTGAATGAACGCATCCGGATGCAACATGCCCCTTTTAGTCGATGTACCCGAGCAGCCTTGCCTGCTGCCCTCTTGCCGAGACGACCACGAACGACACGGAACGCCTAAGCATCGGGCGGCCCCTTGAGTTCCACGACGTTACCCTCCGGGTCGGTCACGTAGACCGAAGGTCCCTGACCTTCGGCGCCGTAGCGCGACACCACGGGACCGACCGAGACCCCGCGCGCCTCGAGATGTCCGCGTATGGCCTGCGCGTCGAACGGATTCACTCGAAGGCAGAAGTGGTCGAGGTTGCGTCCCTCCCTGCCGGGCGCGGCGCCCCCCGCCGCCCCGAGTCTGCCGTCGATCGGCACCAGATCGATCAGCGCACTGCCCGCGCGCAGTTGTATCAGGCCCAGCGATTCCTGGCGCCGCTCGACCGTGCAGCCCAGTGCATCGCAATAGAAGCGCAGCATCCGGTCCAGATCGACGACGCGAAGCACGAGGTGATCCAACCCCTGGATGCCGATCATTGCCGTCCCCCGTCTTCAGCCTCGAGGCAAGCCCGTAATCTTGTCACGATCTCTTCGCAGCCAATGCCTTGGTCCGCGTCGGCGCGTCACACGGGCAGCACGACATCGAAGCGCCCCGCAAGCGCGTTGCCCCCCGCAGGGTACACGCGCATCGTAAGCCGCGCCCGGGCCGACGCCGGAATGCTCCGATAGAGGAAGTCGCCCGCGTTGCCGGGGTCGCCTTCGATGAAGATCTGCGTCACCAGACGCCGGCGCCCCGCGACCGACACGGCCAGGTGGATGTGCGGCGTGCGGCCCGGATACGGCACTGGCCGGATCGTGTCGAAGGCGTAGCCAGCATGGGTGTCGGTCACTACCCAGCCGAAGCCGGCGAACGACGGGTCCCGGTCGCGCGGCTTGCTGTCGCGCGAGTGGTGGTAGTGCCCGAGGGCGTCGCACTGCCAGATCTCGACCCTCGCGCCCGGCACTTGGGCGCCATCGACATCCGTCACCCGCCCTTCGAGCCGCAGCTGTTGCGCTCCAGTCGCTCGGGCCGAGCACCAGCGATGGTGTCTCCACGTCGGAGAAGCGCTCGGGATAGAACGGCCCTTCGGTCAGCGCCGGTGTGGCCAGCGCCGCGGCACGCGAGCGCAGCGGCAGCGCGAGCGTGCCCAGCGCTGCCATAGCCGCGAGCATGCGGCGCCTCGACGGCCACCACGCACGCGGCGTCTCGAATCTTGCGTTCATGTCGACCTCCCTTCCCGGTGGATCCACGCCCGGCCCAGTCCCACCAACTCGGCGAAGCCATTCGAGCGGATCCGGAATGGCCGTCGCGGGAAAGCGTCTGCCGAACGCCCGGACGGCTTACTGCACGAGGTAGCGCCGCACGCTCGCCTCGTCCCAGGCGATGCCGCTGCCCGGAACGTCCGGAGCGGTCGCGTGCCCGCCTTCGATTCTCATCGGTTCCTGCAGGATCGGCGCGGCCCAGTCGACGTACTCGAGCCAATGGCACGTTGGAGACGCCGCCAGCAGATGCGCACTGATCTCGGGAAACAGGTGGCTCGAAATCGGCATGCCGACGGCATCGGCAATCGCTGCGGCACGCAGCCAGCCGGTGACTCCGCCGATCTTCATCGCGTCCGGCATGCCCAGGTCGCAGGCATCCGCCGCCGCGCATCTCGCCATCTCGTGTGGCCCCCACCAGTTTTCCCCCATCTGGATGGACGTCCGGGCCTTGGCGCGTATCCGCGCGTAGCCCGCGTAGTCGTCCGCCAGCGTCGGTTCCTCGATCCAGTACAGCCCCTCGTCGTCCAGCGCCCGGATTCGCCTGATCGCCTCTGCCACGCTCAGGCCCTGGTTGTAGTCGGACATCAACAGCACGTCGTCACCGATCGCGCGCTTCACCGCACGGACGACCGCAACATCGGTCGCCAGGTCGGGATAGCCGAGCCGAACCTTGATCGCCCGGAATCCCGGCGCCACCAGTTCCTGAGCCTCGGCGGCCGCACGCGCGGGACCGATCATGCCCAGACCGCAGCTGTTGTAGGAAGGGATTCGCCGCAGATCGCCCCCCAGCATCCTCGCAAGCGGAAGACCTTGCGCTTTCGAGAGCGCATCCCAGGCCGCCATGTCGATGCCGGCCAGTGCCATGCCGGCAACCCCCTTCGAGCCCAGCAGCCGGAACTGGCCTTGCAGCTTCCGATCGAGATCGAACGGCGAGACGAAGGCGCCCGCCAGGCCCGGCTCGAGGTTGGCAATGAGCCGCACGACGGGCTCGAGCGCCAGCGGCGTGTAGCAGAAGAGGCAGGCGGACCCGGTGACCCCCTCTTCGGTATGGAGGTCGATCAGGGCGAACGGAGCGATGGCAATCGTTCCGCTGCTGGTCTGCAAAGGGCGCGACATCGGCACATTGACCGCCCGCACCTGCAGTTGCCGAATCGAAAGTCGCGGATCAGAGGCCATGACTGCCATCCTCCAAGCGGGTGTTCTGCTCGCCTGTCGTCCATGCGGACGCAGTTTACGCCGCTGCCGCCTCGGCTCAACCGCGAAGCGGCAGCGCGACCCCGATCGCCACGAACACGCCGCCGCACGCCTGGTTGAAACGCCGCCCGACGCGCCGCAGCCAGGGGCTGATGCGATGCGCCATGCCGGCGATGAACATTTCGGTCGCAATTTCGATTGCCGCGAACGTTCCGGCCATGACGAGGAACTGCACGACGAGACTGCGCGCGGGGTCGATGAACTGCGGCAAAAAGGCGGCGAAGAACAGAAGGCCCTTGGGATTGGTCAGCGCGGACAGCGCCCCCTGCTGGAACAGCGACCAGCCGGATCGGGGCGGCGCAGAGCTGCGGATCGCGATGCCGATCGGCGGCGAGCGCCAGACCTGAATGCCGAGCCAGATCAGGTAGGCACCGCCCACCCACTTCATCACCGTCAGCCACACCAGCGACGTCTCGAGCAGCGCACCGATGCCGAACATCGAAAGGGCGATGACGGTGATGAAGCCGAGTGCTCCTCCGACCACGGTGTACAGCGCCTTGCGCGGACCATGAAGAGCCCCGTGCGTCAGGGCAAGCAGCCCGTTAGGTCCGGGCGACAGCGAAAGCCCGACGGCCGCCAGCAGATAGATCAGCCAGCTGTCGATCGCCATGGACTTCGGCGCGGTCCGGTGCGACCGCACCGGTGAAAACCGAGGCAGCTCTGACTGGAGGACATCGCGACGGGTGAGAAAGCGTTAGCGGTCCGGCGGGCGCGGATCGTCGCGGCGGAACAGCCCTGGCCCGGCTTCCTGGCAATTGCCGTTGCACCTGAGCACGCGTTCGGCGCAGGTGATGGTGTCGAATCGGGATCCCAGTTCCGGCTCGATGTCTCCGCCCATGTGCCGGATCGCCGCGTCGTTGCACTGCTTGCGCGAGGTGACGTAGCGCACTTCACTGATCCATTCGACGTTGGTGCAGCCGGGGCTTCCGACGCCGAAGCGCACGCCCATCTCGTAGTCGGCGCAGAACAAGCCCCCGCGATGGGTGACGTCGCCCTCGACGTGCCATAGGCCGTCCCGCCGCAGCCACGCCCGGAAGTCGAAGGTGATGAAGTCGAGCCGATCGGGCTTGCCGGTGGCAGAGTAGCCGAGCGCGGGCCGGGCTGGTGCGAGCGAATTGTGGACGTGATCGTCGGCCGCGACACTGGCCGACGACGCAGCGAAGCCCGCGATCAGGAACACCAAAGCGCCGACCGCCTTGTGCAGAAAAAGTTTCTTGGAGCGCATCCTGGAGAATCCGGAGGGCGTTGGTTGGGTTCCGACCCGGAGCGGCCCGCACCGACTCTCGCCGGGCCGCGCCTAGGCCGGATCGCGCGGCGACACAGACACCCACCGCGCGGCCCATTGTAACGTGGCGCCGAGCGCGGCCGCCGGCTGCCCAGCCCTACAAAAGACCCGGAAGGACCTTCGTGCCAGATCTTTTCAGCCCCTACACCCTCAAGGGCGTGACCCTTCGCAACCGCATCGTGATGTCGCCGATGACCATGTACAACTCGGTCGACGGCAAGCTCGACGACTATCACGTGAGCTATCTCGGCGCGCGCGCCGCCGGCGGCTTCGCGCTGGTCTTCGGCGAGCAGATGGCCATCACCCCGGACGGCCGGACCACCACCTCGTGCGCCGGCATATGGGACGACGACCAGATCGAGGGCCATGCCCGCGTGACGGCGATCATCGCGCGCATGGGAGCCGTGCCGGCGATCCAGCTCGGCCACACCGGGCGCAAGGGCAGCGAGCTCCCACCGCACCGCGGCACCAACGCCGATCGCACAAAGAAGCAGCTACCGCCGGACCATCCCGACGGGTGGACCTGCGTCGCGCCGTCGCCCATCCCCTATGGCGGCGGCGGCCACATCTACCCGGTCCATGCGTTGACCGTCGACGAGATCAAGGCGCTGCACAAGGCGTACGCCGACGCGGCGGTGCGCGCTCTGGACGCGGGCTATCGGTGGCTGGAGATGCACTACGCGCACGGCTACCTGGGCGCCAGCTTCTTTTCGCCGCTGGCCAACCAGCGCACCGACCGGTACGGCGGAAGCGTTGCCAACCGCGCCCGCTTTCTCGTCGAAGCGCTGGACGCCGTGCGCGCCGTTTGGCCCGAGAAATACCCGCTCACCATGCGGCTGGGTTGCGACGATCTGCACCCGCGGGGCATTCAGTTCGAAGACGCGGTCACGGCGATCCGGACGATGAAGGACCACGGGCTGGACCTCGCGGACCTGTCGCTGGGTTTCAACACCGATGAGATGGTCGACCCGCCGATGAACCGGCCCGCCTTCATGATCGAGCGCGCGAACCGCGTGCGCAGGGAAGTGGGCATTCCGGTGGCGACCAGCTGGAACCTGGGCGTGCCGCAGGAAGCCGACCGCGTGATCCGCGAACAACTCATCGACCTCGTGATGCTCGGCCGCCCTGCCCTGGCCAATCCGCACTGGCCGATCTGGGCCGCACGCGAGCTCCGTCACCCCTCGCCGTTCTCGCTGGTCCAGGACGACTGGCGCTGGTGGCTGGAGAATTTTCGCGGCCATGCGCCCAGCATCGGCTGGCCTGCGGTGGCCCCTGCGATGGCGACCACTGCAAGCGCTGCGCCGGAGGTGGCGGTGTCGAAAACGGGGACCGCCGGGGCGAAATGAGTCGGACCGGTTTCGTCGCCGCCGACGACCGATCCGTTCGGCGCGCCGCTCAGGCTCGACTGGCGTCCGCCGTCCCCGGGCGCGTCACCGGCTCGACCCAATACGCCTGCTTGTGCCCCTTCGCGGCGTACGCGGCGGCGACCGCCTCGGCGGTCTGCCGGTCCTGGTAGTCGCCGACCGCGAACCGGTTGCCGTTGTCGTCGAGGCGGTAGACACGCCAGTCGTACTCGGACATTCGGCTGGCGCAACCTAGGCTTCGAAGCCTTCCACTGCCACCAGCCTCGCGGAACTGCATTCGTCGCGAATCGACTTCAGGCCCTGGTAGACGGGACCGGTGTAGAACGCCTCCCAGGCAGCGACCGACGGAAACTCCAAGACCACGATCCGCCGTGGCTGCCAATCGCCTTCGTACACCTTGTGTGCACCGCCGCGAGCGAGGTAGCGAGCGCCGGCAGCAGCGAGTGCCGGCTTGACCCCCTTCATGAATTCCTGATACCTGGATAGGTCGCGGATCTCGACGTCGAAGATCACGTACGCGCTCATTCGCAACTCCTGGTTGATGTCCGATCGTGGAACCTGGCAGTTGAGCAGGTGGATTCGATCGAACGAATGTGCTTGTGCGGTGTCGTGACGACCAACCTTCGAGTCAGGCGTCACCGCTTCGCTCGTGCCGCCGCTGACCACACACGAAGCGGGCAGTGCTTTGCAGCATGCGTGAAATCCTTGTCCGTGGTGAGGAGCACCAAGTCGTGCCGGATGCAAAGCTGAGCGAGCAGTGCATCGATGGTACCGATCTGCACACCGGCCTGACGACAGGAAATGCGCAAGGCCGATGCAGAAATGTGATCGTCCCGATCGGGCTGAACCAGCGGAAGCGCAGCAAACCGTTCGACGATTCGAGCTTGCGCCTTGGGGCCTGAGAATCCCTGCAACAATTCCTGGAGAACAAGGCCTGTTGTAACCACGACCTCTGAACCGAACAGGGCGTCCTTGAGGTGCTGGACCTCCGGTTCGGCAGCTTCCGCGTCGCGGCGCAGAGCCAGAGACCAGACACTCGTGTCCACCAGAAGGGTCATTTGCGGCGTGACCGCTCAACCTTGTAGTCGAACGACTCATCCCAATCGAGCGTGCCCAGAAGATCGGCTATGCGTTGCTGCTCTCGACGAGCGATGAACTCCTGGAGGGCTCTGGTTACAGCCGCCTTCTTCGTGCGTTCGCCACTGACTCGAAGCGCTCGCTCGAGAAGGTCCGGATCGATTGCGAGATTCGTGGCCATGTGTGACTCCTTGTGTGGAAGTCTACACATCCCGCGCACGAAGTTCCACCTTGTCGGGAGGAGCGGCTAGACCTCGCGCCGCGCCAGCGCCAGATAGGCGCCCAGCCCGAGCATCGTGACGCCGGAAACCCGGGTCAGCAGTCGAGCCCGGGCTGTGCGGGCGGCGTCCGACGTGAGCAGACGATCAGCCGCGAACACAGCCATGACGTCGACCAGCGTGTTGAGCGCGACGCAGACGCTTCCGAGCAGAACCAGTTGTGGAACCACTGGTTCGACCGGCGAGACGAACTGCGGCAGAAATGCCAGGAAGAAGAGCGCTGTCTTGACGTTCAATGCCTCGACAACGATTCCCTCGAACAGGGCGCGCCGCACACCTCGAGAGGCGAGCGGCTCGACCGGGAACGGCTGGTCCTTGCGCAGAAGCAGGCGGATGCCCAGATAGATCAAGTAGGCGGCGCCGACGTACTTGACGACGTCGAAGGCCACGGCGGACTGCGCAACGATCAACGACAGACCGAGCGCCGCCGCGAGAACGTGGAACATTCCGCCGATTCCGGTGCCGAAGCACGAGGCCAAACCCTCTGGACGACCGCCAGCGACCGTACGAGCGACGACATAGGCAATTCCGGGACCCGGGGTGACTGCAAGGACGACGGCTGCGAAGAGGAAGGCCAGGAAGGACATGGTCGATCACCGGTTGCCTACTTGCGCCCCTCGCACTTGATCTCCTCCTTGAACTCATCGCGCTTGGCTTCCTGCTTGATCAAGCAGGGTCCATCGCGGAACTCCGTCTTCCACTCGCCGCGCCACGTGGCGCCGACCCCATCCTTGCACTTGATCTCGCGCTTGTACTCGCCCGGCCTGGACGCTGTCTTCACCTCGCAAGGGCCACCCCAGAAGTCCTGGCGCACCTCGCCAAGCCACCAGCGCTTACCGTCGCGCGGACGCATGCTGTCGTCCGCGAGTGCCCCCGAATGGAAGAGCGATGCGGCGGCGAGGGCGATCAGCAGGGCAGTTGTTCTGGCGCATGGCAAGAGCTCGGATTTCCGGGGGATTACCCGTGACGGTGCGGCATAATGTAAAGTCAAACAGTCTCCAACGGCAGGCCCGCCAGGGCGTAAGACAACCAGCACACCTGGCCGGGCCTGCCATTAACGTTCTGCTCGGAGAGTTATCTCGATTATCTTGATGTCTGCCATTCGAGGTTAGTTCTGCAGCCCTTCGACGACATACGACCTCCAATTTGATGACTTGTCGCGCAATGACTTCAGCGCCGAGTAAATAAGTCAACTACAGAACGAAGATCGCCGATCAATGGAGTTTGGCTGTTCTGTAGTTTCCCCTCTGTGAAATCAAATCTACGTCGCCCGGGCGCTCATTGGCGCGGTGCTGCCAAGTGTCTCGAGAAGTGTTCTACGACCGCACGTGAAGACTGCTCGGCGACCGACGGGTCAGCAACTACGGTTACGTTGCAGCCACGGCCCTTGCAGGCCAACCTCTCGAAGAAATTGAACGAACCTCGCTGCGAATCCCAGCCATGGGTCGCGCTTGGGTAGTAGCGCAAGTCGATGGACTTTCGTTGCTCCTCGGGCAGCCACTGAAGAAAGCGCTGGCAGCTGTCGGGCTCCTCGTAGTCGTCCTTCCCGCCTGACTGGAGAAGGATTGGGCGTCCTGATAGCCCGGTCTTCCAGAACGGGAAGTAGAACTCGGAAGGCTTCGCGGCCTCCTCCTCAGCCCATGCCCAACAGACCGGATAATTGGCCGCGTGCGCAGCGAACGCGGGTTGATCCTTTATGAACGCGCTGGCTATCGAAGGGATGGCTGTCTTGACAGCCAATTGTCCACCAGAAGAGAAGCCGAGTACACCGATTCTATCCGGGGCAATGTCCGGCCGACCTTGCAGATACCGTAGGGCCGAAAAGGCATACGCCATGCGGTTTTGACTGGGACCGGATCGCTGGCCTGGAGCAAACATCGTGATCTCCAGAGTGGAGATTCCCGCTGCGTTCAGCTGAGTGGCGTAATACTGACCTCGACCGTCGACGCCGCCGGCGCCATGCAGTATCACGACCGCCGCCTTTCGCAACACTTCTCCTGAACCCTTCTGAAACGTTGCCCGAATCGTTCCCGAGATCGACGGGAAAAGTTCGGAATTGGCGGGATCGAACGTGACTTGCTCTTGCGATCGCGCGGCAGCTGCTGCCGCACAGAGAGCGATGAACGCTGCCAGAGTCTTCAGCTTGCTCAGCATCATTGTTACCTCCAAGGCGCTGACGTGAATTCATGACAAACGACGAACGCGCCCGCGGGAGGAGCGGCTAGACCTCGCGCCTCGCCAGCGCGAGGTAGGCGCTCAGCCCGAGCATCGTGACGCCGGAGACCCGAGTCAGCAGACGAGCCCGGGCTGTGCGAGCGGCGTCCAACGTGAGCAGGCGATCAGCCGCGTACACAGCGCTCCTCGGTGAACACTTCGTCGGCGATCCGGTGCTCAATATTGATCCGCCGGGAATATGCTCCGACAAGATCGCCAGTAGAACGACCTGTTAGACCGGAGGGGCTGAGCTCGGCGAGTGTTCATGCGGCGAGGGCTTCGGGACACCACTGACGGAGATCATTGTCCATTCGTTCCTCTGCCTGAGATATACCTCCGTCCATTTGCCGGTGACGGCGAGCAGTGCAGTTCCATGCGGATCGACCGTCGCACGGTAGGCGTAATGGACCACCCCCACCACGTTGTCATAGATCTGCACGCTGTGTGGGAACAACTCATACCCCTTCAGCGCCGGGGCGTTCTCGGTGACCGAAGCCACAGCGGCGTCCTTTTCGTGTGGCAGGTCGGTGGACATGTCCCAACCTACGTACCGTGGATGAATGGCCGCCCGAATGCCAGCGCGGTCGCCGATGCGCGACTGCTCCCAGAGCCGGCAGGCTTGGGCCCAGAGTTCGCGCTGCTCGGTCGACAGCGACTCAACGAAGCTAAAATCCGGTGCGGCGGTGTTCATGCGGTCTAACCTTGGAGCTGAGCGAAGCGTCGTGTTAGACCGCACCGCGACGTCTGCTATGCGTGCGCCGACTTCTTGCCCAGACCTTCCGACAACAGGCTGACGACCAGCGTGTTCAAGGACACGCCTTCTGCTCTGGCACGGGACGACAGCTTGGCGTGGACGCTTTTCGGAACCCGTGCAACAAACCTGCCCGAGGCCGTGGTTGCGGCTGTGGGTTCCGGGACCGGGTGTCCGGCTTCGCGCAGAGCAGCGATGGTTTCCTTGAGCGCGAGGCGACCGTTCTCGATGGCCTCGTCCACGGTGTCCCCATCGGAGACACAGTCCGCGAAGTCAGGGAACGAGATGAGGTAGCCGCCCCCTTCCTCGGCAGTGAGGGGACGGACTTCGAAGGGGTATTCGGGCGTTCGTGCCATGTCATTCTCCGTCGACGAGGCTCAGGAACATGCGGATGTACACCGGCTTGATTGGGCGCCTGGCAGGCACGGACAGCGTGCGACCGTCTGCGCGCACGAAGATGCAGTGGCTGCCGCCCTTGTGGCGCCAACTCATGCTGCGTGACCGGGCGACTGCCTGTAGATCGCCGAGTGACCAGTCGAGCGGCGATCGGCGCATCGCCTCCAGAAGCTTCACGGCGGTGTTCACAGGAGGATGATACTACCCGTGGCACTGGCTGACTTCAGGCCGCCACATCCGCCAAGCTCGGTACCTGTGCGGTCTAACGTTTGAGCTGAGCGGCGCGCAGCAGCAGGCCGCGCGGAACGGACAATAGTCGCGCCGTGTAGCGCGGCCTGTTGTTGTGCGTCCGTTCGAACGATGGGTTAGACCGCGCTCTTGGCGCCTGCAGGCGCAGCGTGCAATCGAAGCCCCAAAGCAGCGACCACCTTCATGATGGTGGCGAACTCTGGGTTGCCGTCAGGAGAGAGAGCCTTGTACAGGCTCTCTCTGCCGAGGCCGGCCTCACGAGCGACTTGGGTCATTCCTTTGGCTCGAGCGATATCGCCGAGCGCCGCTGCGATGAGGGCGGGGTCACTCTCTTCGAGGGCCGCCTCCAGGTAGGCAACCATGTCTGCCTCGGTTTCGAGGTGTTCCGCCGGATCCCAGACAGTGGTGACAGTCTTGGCCATGCCTTGCTCCTAGAAGTTGCTTGCCAACGCCCTGGCATCTCGAATGTCTCGGTCTTGCGAAGACTTGTCGCCGCCGGCGAGCAGGGGGGATGAACTCGTTTCCCTTCTGCAGGTAGTACACGCGATAACCAGGACCGTGGTCGATGCGAAGTTCCGAAATGCCGTCTCCGACGGGCCTGACGTCTCCCGGATTCCCCAAGGACAACCGACGGATGCGGATATCGATGCGTACCTTGGCCTGGCGATCACGAAGGCCAGCAAACCACTCAGAGTAGACGGCTGTCTGACGGACTTCGACCATGAACGGCATTGTATCGCATGGGATACGATATCTGGCGCCTGGGTGTTGGTGCGGGTCCGCTCGACCGAGGGGTTAGGCGTCACCTTGGTTCCGGCTGCAAGCTTGCCTGGAGCGCGGACTGGATGTCAGCTGGCAGGGAGGCCACGCCTTTGACTACGCCCGGACCACCGTTTCGCCAGTGCACCGAGAACGCTCGGCCAGGGATTGTTGTTCCAGGCTCGTAGGCAGAGACCTCCAGCACAACTTCGGTTCCACCTTCGACCAGTGCGCCAGGGGAACCCAGTTTGAGTACGGGGCCGAGTTCGCGTACGAGAACTACGAGGATGAGGTCTGACTGCGAAGGCTGAACAACCGCAGTGGCTTGTACCTCCGGCGGCGGCGAGGAAGTGAGCCGCTGGACCTCGGCGCCGGCAAAGCACCCAGACTCGCGAAAGAAGCGTTCGATGCCGGTGCGGGCGGCAACCTCGCGGTCGGCGACGTCCTTCTGGTCGACTCGCCACTGGGTCCCCCAGAGGACGACAGCGTTGACGCGCTGCGGGCTGCGTTGGCATACAGGTGCCTGAGGCGATGGCGTGAGGGTGAGCGACGTGGTGGCGGCGCAGCCGGTGAGCATGATGGCAGCGAGAAGACCGAGCAAGCATTGCCGACGCTTCCGACGAGCGCGCATGTGACGCCTAACGTTCGAGCTGAGCTGCCCGCGGAGGCAGGCGCTGTAAGCCCGGGCTGAGACGATAGTTCGACTGGCTCAGGCCGGGCTTACAGTGCCTGCCGTAGCGGGTCAGCTTGAGCGTTGAGTTAACCGGCACGACGCGGCAGGACGCCATGGCCGCAGGGCACATGATCAACCAAGGCGCCTCGCGGCCAGGGTGACTTGCCGTGGCGTGTCCGGTTGAACGGCATGTTAGCCGTCAGCTCTGCAAGTCGCGGAGTACTTCCGGGTGTGACACGGCAACACGAAGCAGGGTCTTTGCTGCACCAGTGGGTTCCCGACGGCCCTGCTCCCAGTCTTGCAGCGTGCGCGCGGAAACCCCCAAGAGGCCCGCGAACTCTTGCTGCGAGAGGCCGACCCGCGCTCTGGCTTCAGCCGCGGCCGGGACAGAAACCTTCGTCACTCTGGCGGCCTGTCCGCGACGCATCTGTTTGACGGACTCCAGAAGATCGTTCTGAAACTTGGCAAGATCAGAGGGCATCTTCAACTCCCTTCTTCAACTCGGACAGAAACTCGGTAGGCAGGTTGTCGAACTTGGCCTTCTTGTAGACGATGAGAAGCCAGATCGTGTGTTCGCGCTCCAGAAAGTAGACGACCCGGGCTCCCCCGCGCTTGCCAGCGCCACCCACAGACCATCGGACCTTTCTGCATCCGCCGCTGCCCGGGATCACATCGCCACTCTCGGGATTCGCTGCGATCCACGAAATGAACTCCGTGCGCCCGCTTTCCGACCACACGTCAGCTGCGTACTTCACGAAAATCGGAGTTTCTGCAACCGTCCGCACCGGCGCAGCATACGGCAATGCCGTAGTTCATGCAACTACAGCGATCAGTGGCGTCTCTGAGGGCTTACGTCTGGCATGAGCGGACATGACCCGGCTTGCCGGGGCATGTCCGCTCGATCGAATCGTTGGGCGTCACGTGCGTACACCCCTCAACCTTGCCCGTACGGCTTTGATACGTGCTGGTGCGCGACCTTCCATCTCCCGCTCTGCTTGCGCAAGCAGAACGTAACTCGCACTGTGTCGCGAAAAGTCTTTCCGCCTGGCAGTGTTCCTCCACATTGAAGCAGACCGAAAGCAAAGCCGACTTCATCTCCAGCAGTGATCGACAAGCCTTCCAGCTCGAACCGCATCTCGCCCTGAGCATCCGGTTGCCAGCCATCCCAACTTTCTCGGTACGCCGCAGCAGACTCGTACTTCATCGGCGGCAGGACATCGAAGATCACCAAGTCGTCCAGATGATTCGCAAGAACATCGTCTTGCCGACCTTCCCTCGTGGCGCGAGCCCACTCTTCAAGCACCTCCCGGATCGCCGACTCTTCGGACTTCATGACCCACCCCTCGAGGTTGAAATGACGCCCAACTTGTATTTCGACAGTCGAGGATAAGCCTACCCGGGGCGATGGTATTTCACCGCCTCCTGCCTCCAGTTCTGCGCCGCGATCCACGAGGTGGCGATCCGACCGCCTGCTCGACCTAGACCGACGGGCCGACTTGCGAGTCCAAGGGGATCCATCGGATACTGTATATATGAACAGTATTTTAAACCCTCTCCACTCGCCAGCCGTGCGGCCACGCCCTGCCCTGCAGTCGACGCGCCTGCTCGATCAGGATCTGCCCTGGATGAGCCAGATGCGCAGGCAGTGCGCACATATCCGCACGGCGCAGGAACTGCTCGGCCACAGCGACGTCAGCACCACGATGATCCACACGCACGTGCTGAAGATCGCAGCCGGCACGGTGACCAGTCCGCTCGACCGGATGGCCGTCCACGCATAGGGCCGCCGCCATGCTGTACCCCTATGCCGAGCTGCACTGCGTCAGCAACTTCTCGTTCCTGCGCGGCGCGTCCCACCCCGAGGAACTGGTCGAGCGCGCGCACGAGCTCGGCTACGCGGCGCTGGCCATCACCGACGAGTGCTCGCTGGCCGGCGTGGTGCGCGCTCATCTGGCGGCACGCACCGCCAAGCTGCCACTGATCGTCGGCGCGGAGTTCTCGCTGCGCGAGCTCTGGCCAGGGGATGGGGCTCGACTGGTGCTGCTGGCTTGCAACCGCAACGGCTACGGCAACCTGTCGGAGCTGATCAGCACGGCGCGACGGCGCGCCGACAAGGGCAGCTATCGGCTGTTGCCCGAAGACCTGACCGAAGGTGTCGACGACTGCGTAGCGCTGCTCGTGCCCGACCTCGGCTCACCCGGCGCGCCGGATCTCGTCGATCGCGTCACCCGGCAGGCTGGCCGGCTGCGCGAGCGCTTCGGGCGCCGCTTCTGGGTCGCGGCCGCGCTTCTGACCCGGGGCGCCGATGCGCTAGTGCTCGAAGTCTTGCGGGCCGTGTCGAAGCGCAGCGGCGCGCCGCTGGTCGCGGCCGGCGACGTGCACTTCCACGTGCGCTCGCGCAAGAGCATGCAGGACGTGCTCACCGGCATCCGGCTGCGTACCCCGGTCAGCGAACTGGGCATGGCCATCGCCCCCAATGCCGAGCAGCACCTGCGCAGCCGACTGCGGCTGGGCCAGATCTATCCGGCCGCGCTGCTCGAGGAGACGCTCGAGGTCGCGTCGCACTGCAGCTTCTCGCTCGACGAGCTGCGCTACGAGTACCCGGAGGAGATCGTCCCCGATGGCGAGACCCCCACGAGCTGGCTGCGCAACCTCACCTACCGCCGCGTGCCGATGCGTTACCCGAACGGGCTGCCCGACACGGTGCGCGCGCAGATCGAGCATGAGCTCGCGCTGATCGCCGAGTTGCGCTACGAGCCCTACTTCCTCACGGTCGCCGATCTCGTCGACTTCGCGCGCGACAACGGCATCCTGTGCCAGGGTCGCGGCTCGGCGGCGAACTCGGCGGTCTGCTATTGCCTGGGCATCACCGAGGTCGACCCATCCCGCATGAGCGTGCTGTTCGAGCGCTTCATCTCGCGCGAGCGCAACGAGCCGCCCGACATCGACGTCGACTTCGAGCACCAGCGCCGCGAGGAGGTGATCCAGTACATCTATCGCAAGTACGGGCGTGAGCGCGCGGCGCTGACGGCGACAGTCGCCAGCTACCGGCCGCGATCCGCGTTGCGGGATGTCGGCCGCGCGCTCGGCATCGACGCGCAACGGCTCGACCAGGTCTCGAAATCGCACCAGTGGTGGGACGGCCGGCGCATGAGCGGCGAGCGTCTGTCCGAGTCCGGCTTCGACCCCGGGTCCACGCAGGTGCAGCACTGGGTCGAGATGACCAACACGCTGATGGGCTTTCCGCGCCACCTGTCGCAGCACACCGGCGGCTTCGTCATCGCGCGCGACAAGCTCACACGGCTGGTACCGGTCGAGAACGCGGCGATGGATGATCGCACCGTGATCCAGTGGGACAAGGACGATCTCGATGCGCTCGGGCTGCTGAAAGTCGACGTGCTGGCGCTGGGCATGCTGAGCGCGATCCGGCGCGCGCTCGAATTCATCACCGAACGGCGCACCGGCAATCGCGCGGGGCTGGGGCCGGACGGCGTCGCGCGACCGTTCCTGATCCAGCAAATCCCTGCCGAGGACCCCGCCACCTACGACATGATCTCGTCCGGCGACACGGTCGGCGTGTTCCAGATCGAGTCGCGCGCGCAGATGAGCATGCTGCCGCGGCTGCGGCCGCGCTGCTTCTACGATCTGGTGATCGAAGTCGCGATCGTGCGTCCTGGCCCCATCCAGGGCGGCATGGTCCATCCCTACCTGCGCCGCCGCCAGGGGCTCGAGCCCGTGGTCTATCCGCGCGAGGAAATCAAGCCGGCGCTGGCCCGCACACTCGGCGTGCCGATCTTCCAGGAGCAGGTGATGCAGATCGCGATGCTGGCTGCCGGCTTCACGCCCGGCGAGGCCGACGCATTGCGACGCGCGATGGCCGCCTGGCGCCGTAAAGGCGGGCTGCGAGAAATTCCACGGCCGGCTCATCGACGGCATGCTCGCGCGTGGCTACGAGCGCGAATTCGCCGAGTCGATCTTCCGGCAGATCCAGGGCTTCGGCGAATACGGTTTTCCGGAGTCGCATGCGGCCAGTTTCGCGCTGCTCGTCTACGTCAGCAGCTGGATCAAGTGCCACGAGCCAGCCGCCTTCCTGGCCGCGCTGCTGAACAGCCAACCGATGGGCTTCTATGCGCCGGCCCAACTGGTGCGCGATGCGCGCGCGCACGGCATCGAGGTGCGCGGCGTCGACGTGCTGGTGAGCGAGCTCGAATCGACGCTCGAAGAAGATGCGCCGAGGGCGGAGGATGCGCCCGGGGCGTGGCGCGGCGCCTTCGTCGCGCCGCGCATCGATCCCGTCACCGGCATCGACCATCGCCCACAGCCCGTGGTGCGGCTCGGGCTGAACCGGGTGTCAGGGACTGTCGAGCGCGGCGGCCGAACGGATCGTCGCGACGCGCGCGCAACGGATGGCCGAGCGCGGCATCCGCCGCGAAACTGACGGCTTCGCCTTCGACAGCATCGAGGACCTGGCCCGCTGCGCGGCGCTCGACCGGCACAGCCTGCAGGTGCTGGCCGGTGCCGGTGCGCTGCAGGCGCTGGCCGGCCACCGCGCCTCGGCCTACTGGGAGGCTGCCGCGGTGACGCCGATGCCGGCACTGCTGGCAGAGGCCCGCTTCGACGAAGATCCTGTGCTGCTCGCGCCGCCCACCGAGGGTGAGGAGACGGTGGCCGACTACACCTACCTGGGAGTGCCGATGGGGCGCCATCCGCTGCTGCTGCTGCGCCCGCACCTGGAGCGCTTCGGCGTGCAACCGGCTGCCATCCTGCGCGACTACCCGAACGGTCGGCTGGCGCGCGCCAGCGGGCTCGTCACCCATCGGCAGCGGCCAGAAACGGCGAAAGGCACGATCTTCGTGACGCTCGAGGACGAGACCGGCGCGGTCAACATCATCATCTGGCCCGACCTGCTCGAGCGCTACCGCAAGGAGGTGCTCGCAGCCCAGCTGATGACCGTCTATGGCATCTGGCAGCGCGACGAGTTCTCCGGCGGCCGGGTGACGCATCTGGTGGCGCGCCGGGTCGTCGACCATTCGGCACTGCTCGGGCGACTGCATCCGCGCAGCCGCGATTTCCATTGAGCGATGTCAATGCCTGACCGCCTGCCGCACCCGACACTGCGTCATCGTTCACCAGTCGGAGTCCCAACCATGTCCCCAGCCGACCACCCCCATGCCAGTGAATCATCGGGCGGCCACGAGCAGGATCCCCTGGCCCTGTTCACCGGCTGCCACGCCCGCATCCGGGAGAACGTCGACCTGATGCGGCAGATCCCGGCCATGCTGGCGCGCGGCGATCAAGCCCAGGCAGCCAAAGCTGCAAACGACGTGGCTCAGTTCTTCGAGAGCACGGTGATCGGACACCACCGCGAGGAGGAACGCATTCTGTGGCCAATGCTGGACAAGTGCGCGCCCGATGCCCAGGAGCACGAGACGGTGAAAGCCATCGCGGCACGGCTGAAGCGCGAGCACGAGGAAATGGAGGCGCTGTGGGGGCGCATCGAGCCGCGACTGCGAAAGCTCGCGCGCGGCAAGGCCGAAGCGGTGGACGCTGCCGAGTTGCAGGAATTGTCGACCCGCTACGACGCACATGCCGACTACGAGGACGCGGTCGTCGTGCCGATGGCGCGCTTCCTGATCGACCCGACGGAGCAGCACCGGCTCGCAATCGCGGTGGCCGTGCAGCGTATGCCGATCCGCGGCTACATCTGACCGAACGACATCTGACCGAACGACATCTGACCGCAGGCGCCACAGTCGCCGACGGGGCTCAACCCAGGCCGCGCGAGAGGTCTCCGCACAGGTCGTCCAGGTCCTCGGCGCCGACGGCGATGCGAATCAGCCCTTCGCCGACGCCGGCGGCCTTGCGTGCCTCCGGACCGACGCGACCATGCGTGGTGCTCGCCGGGTGCGTGATCGTGGTCTTCATGTCGCCGAGGTTCGCCGTGATCGACAGCAGCCGGCACTGGTCGATCACGCGCCACGCGGCTTCGCGGCGCGCGGCATCGGAGGTGTCGCCGCCACTGCCGCGCACTTCGAAGGAAACGACGGCGCCGCCGGCCTTCTGCTGGCGCATTGCGAGCGCGTGCTGCGGGTGCGAAGCGCAGTCCGGGATAGTGCACCCGCTCGACCGCCGGCTGCGCCTCGAGCCAGCGGGCCAGCCCGAGCGCGTTCGCCGACTGGCGCTCCATGCGCATCGACAGCGTCTCCAGACCCTTGAGCAGCACCCAGGCGTTGAACGGCGACGAGCGTCGGGCCCGTCGGTGCGCACGAACGGCGCCAGCGTGTCGTCGACGAACTTCGCGCTCGCCGAGCACCGCGCCGCCGAGCACCCGCCCCTGGCCGTCGATGTACTTGGTGGCCGAGTGCACGACGATGTCGGCGCCGAGATCGAGCGGCCGCTGCAGTGCCGGCGTGCAGAAGCAGTTGTCGACCGCCAGGCGCACGCCATGTTCGCCGCGCGATTGCGGCGATCGCGCGCGACGTCGGCCACTTCGGTGAGGGGGTTCGACGGCGTCTCGAGGTAGAAGAGCCTGGTGTTCGGACGAACCGAAGCCCGCCAGCCGTCGACGTCCGACAGGCGCACGTAGCTGATCTCGACGCCGAAGCGCGCGAGGATGTCGAACAGCTGCGTCGTCGCGCCGAACACGTCCGAACGCGGCGACGACGTGATCGCCGGCGCGCGTCAGACTCATCACGGTGGCCATGATCGCCGACATGCCCGATGCGGTCGCGACGCAGGTCTGCGCCCCTTCGAGGGCGGCCAGGCGATTCTGGAACGCCGCGACGGTCGGATTGCCGAGCACGCGAGTAGACGAAGCCGTCCTCGTCGCCGGCGAAACGCGCGGCGGCCTGCGCGGCATTGTCGAACACGAAGCTCGACGTCAGGAAGAGGGGCTCGTTGTGTTCGTTGTACTGGGTACGTGCAATGCCCTCGCGGATCGCGAGGGTCTCGAAGCCGTAGCCGGGGTTCTGGTCGTCCATCGTCCTGTTCTTCCTGCTCGTTCTCGTCGCCCTGCTCTTTCTCAGTCGGTGCCGACCGAAAAATGCAGATTCATCTGCGCCTTCGGCACTTCCTCTTCGGTCGAACGCGGCGCGGCGTCGCGCGCCGCCTCGACCCGGTCCAGGTAGGCCTCGGTGACGTCGCCGGTCACGTAGCGTGCCGTCGAAGCACGAGGCCTCGAAACTGCTGAGACCGGGATTCAGGTCGGCGCACCGAGCGCTTCATCGCGTCGATGTCCTGGTAGACCAGCGCGTCGGCGCCGATCGCCAGGCGGATCTCCTCGTCGCTGCGGCCGTTGGCGATCAGTTCGCTGCGGGTCGGCATGTCGATGCCGTAGACGTTCGGGAAGCGCACCGGCGGCGAGGCCGACGCGAAGAAGACCTTGTTCGCGCCGGAGTCGCGCGCCATCTGGACGATCTCGCGCGAAGTCGTGCCGCGCACGATCGAATCGTCGACCAGCAGCACGTTCTTGCCCTTGAACTCGACGCTCATCGCGTTGAGCTTCTGGCGCACCGACTTCTTGCGCATCGCCTGCCCCGGCATGATGAAGGTCCGCCCGACGTAGCGGTTCTTGAGGAAACCCTCGCGGTAGTCGAGGCCCAGCTTCATGGCCAGTCTGCATCGCCGACGGACGCGAGGTGTCCGGGAATCGGCATCACGACGTCGATGTCGCCGAGCGGCAGCTCGCGGCGTGATCTTCTCGGCGAGGTACTCGCCCATGCGCAGGCGGGTCGCCGTAGACCGACGCGCCGTCGATGATCGAATCGGGCCGCGCGAAGTAGACGTACTCGAAGATGCACGGGTTGAGCGACGGGTTCTCGCGCGCACTGGCGCGAGTGGAAGTTGCCGTCGAGGTCGATGAAGATCGCCTCGCCCGGCGCGCACGTCGCGCACCATGCCGAAAGCCCAGGCCTTCGAGCGCGACCGACTCGGAAGCGACCAGATACTCGGTGCCGCTGTCGGTCTCGGCCGCGCCGTAGCACAGCGGCCGGATGCCGTGCGGGTCGCGGAACGCGAGGACGCCGTAGCCGGCGATCTCGGCCACGCAGGCGTAGGCGCCCGCGCACCCTGCCGGTGCAGGCAGCCGACGGCGCGAAAGATCGCGTCCGGATCGAGGTGCACCCCGTGCGCCGCCGCCTGCAATTCGTGTGCGAGCACGTTCAGCAGCGCCTCCGAGTCCGACTCGGTGTTGATGTGGCGCAGGTCGCGCCGGAACATCTCGTCCTTGATCTGGTCGCGAATTCATCAGGTTGCCGTTGTGCGCCAGCATGATGCCGAAGGGCGCGTTCACGTAGAACGGCTGCGCTTCCTCGGAATCCGACGCCGATCCGGCCGTCGGGTAGCGCACGTGGGCGATGCCGCTCGTGCCCGGCAGCGAGCGCATGTTGCGCGTGCGGAAGACGTCGCGCACCAGGCCGTTGCCCTTGTGCATGCTGAACTTCTTGCCCATGCGCAGTGGCGATGCCGGCCGCGTCCTGGCCGCGATGCTGCAGCAGCAGCAGTCCGTCGTACAGCAGCTGGTTGACCGGGTCGCGCGATACGACGCCGAGGATTCCACACATCGGTCAGACTCGCTTTTCAGGTTTCGACGGATATCCGCTCATCCGCTCGGCGGAGATAGGGTTCCACCCAGTGCACCAGGGCATCGAGCAGCGGTCGTGTGTGCGCGTCGCGCCACGATGTCCTCCGGTCGAGCGGCATCAGGTGCGCAGCGATCGCCGCCAGCAGGATCACGACGAACGCGCGCGCCGCGCCGAGAGCCCGCCCAGTCCTCGATCCGCGGCGCCGAGTCCCAGCTTGCCGAGTGCTCGCGCCAGCGCGGAACCGATCAGTTTCGTCCCGATCAGCAGCCCGAGCATCAGCGCCAGCAGCACCAGCCAGACATGATCCTGCATCCCGGTGCGATCGACCAGCACCGGGGCTCAGCAGCGGGCCGCCGATCAGCGCGATCACCCACGCGGCCAGTCCGAACACGGTGCGCACGAACCCGCGCCAGAGGCCGAGCAGCACCGATCCCGCCAGCACCGACGATGACGAACCAGTCCCAGCCAGTGACCGAAGCGAGCGACGCGGCTTCCGACAGATCATCGCGCCCGACTCTTCACGGCGCGATCAGGGTCGACTCGACGTCCCACCGCGCGCAGCCTCTCGCGAGCACGCTCGGCGGACTGGCGATCGGGATACGGCCCGATCCGCACGCGGATCCGCTCGCCGTTCGCGGTCTGCACCTTCTCCGTATACGCTTTCAGGCCCGCCTTGCGAACCCGATCGACCTGATCGCTCGCGCCCTTGGCGGCCGAGAATGCTCCAGCCTGCACCAGATAGCCGCGCTTGGCGTCGGCGGTCTTTGCCTCGGCGGCCTTTGCCTCAGCGGTCTTTGCATCGGCAGCCTTCGCCTCGCCTGGCTTCCCGTCGGTGGCCTTTGCCTCAGCAGCCTTCGCATCGGCAACCTTCGCGTCGCCAGGTTTCCCGTCGGTGGCATTCATGTCGCCGGGCTTCCCGTCAGCCGTGCTTGCACCACCCGTCTTTGCATCCACGGAGCTCGACTCGGCGGCTTTCGTGTCCGCGACCGGGGATGCGGAGGAACGCGCATCGGGCGCGACGGGCGCCGCACCGGCCAGCTTCGACACCTCGGTGCCCGCCTTCGCCCCTTCGGGTTTGGCAGCCGCCGTGCCGGTAGTCCTGGCGTCGGCCGAGGCCGACGTCGAATCCTGTGCCGCCGCCCCGGCGTTGGCGTCGCGCCTCGAGCCAGCGGTCCGATCCTGCGCCTGCGCGCCAGTCTGGGTGTCCGGCGGGGCATGCACGCTCCGCCGTCGTGCTGCCGGATGCGCCGTCGAGCGCTCGCGGAGGTTCGAACCCGCCGCCGCGAGGAGGCTCCGGCAGGCGTTCGTTCAGCGGGGTGTCGCGCGAGGGAATCTGCACCTGCAGGTCGGGGCGCACCTGACGCGGCTCGGAGTCGAGCACCAGAGGCAGAACGACCGCCGCGGCCGCGCAGACCGCAAGCGCCCCGACCAGGCGGCGGCGTGCGCGCTTCTTCTGCGGCAATGCCGGATCGAGTACGCCGCCGGCCTTGGCGGAAGATCTTCGCGATGCCATCGGGAAATGTCAGCGGACGTTCAGAGCGGCTTCGAATGGCGCTGAGGCGCCGTTCACGAGGGGGTTCGGGCGGAGGCCGCGGCACGCCGCGAAGCGAGCACGTCCGCCACCATCAGGAACGAACCGAAGACGACGATTCTATCATTCGTGTCGGCGCGCCCGAGCGCGCTCTGCAGGGCCGAACTCGGCGACGCGTGCGTCTCGATCAGGCGCTCGGGACCGGCGCGAACCCCTGCTTCATCCAGCCGCGCCACCAGTTCGTCGGCCCGTGCCGCGCGCGCACCGGGCAGCTCCACCAGCAGCCAGTGGTCGATGCGCTTGTCCAGGTGCCGCACGATAGCCGCGATGTCCTTGTCGGCCATCGTGCCGAACACGGCCCACGTGCCGGGATGAAACTCATGTTGTCGAGATTGCGGGCGAGATGGGCGGCCGCATGCGGATTGTGCGCGACGTCGAGCACCACGACGGGTCGTCCCGGCACGATCTGGAAGCGCCCAGGCAAGCTCACGCGTGCGAGGCCTTCTCGAACCGCCTGAGCAATCACCGGAAGACGATCGCGGAGCGCTTCTAGCGCCGCGAGCACGCCCGATGCATTGAGCAACTGATTTGCGCCACGTAGTGCCGGATAGGCGAGACTGTTGCGCCGCTGCGCCGCGACCGCCCCATGACCATTGCTGCCGATCACCCGAATAGTTGAAGTCTCGACCGAAAAGGCGCAGATCCGCACCGATCGCCCAGGCGTGGGAGATCACGCTTTGCGGCGGTGAGGGATCAGCACAAATGGCCGGGCGACCTGCGCGGATCACATGCGCCTTTTCGAAACCGATCGCCTCGCGGGTGTCACCCAGCCAGTCCTTGTGATCGATGTCGATCGAGGTCACGATCGCGCAATCCGCGTCGATGAGATTCACCGCATCGAGCCGGCCACCGAGGCCGACTTCGAGGATCGCGACATCCAGTGCCGCCTCCGCGAACAGCGAGAGGATCGCCAGCGTCGTGAACTCGAACCATGTCAACGCCATATCACCAGTGGCTCGGCGCGCCGTCTCGACCGGCCCGAGATGCCTGACCAGCGACTCATCGTCAGCCGGCACGCCACCGATCCGGGCTCGCTCGTTGAAATGGATCAGGTGCGGCGATGTGTAGCAGCCCACCCGGTATCCCGATGCGATCAGGATCGATTCGAGCATTGCGCAGGTCGAGCCCTTGCCATTGGTTCCGGCAACCGTGAAACACGACCCGAGCGGGTCGTATGTTCAAGCGCTCGGAGACCGCCGCGACACGCTCGAGGCCGAGTTCGATCAGCCGGGGTGGAGCTCGCCGATCCGCAAGAGCCAGTCGTCCAGCGAGACCGGATCGGGTGACACGGGTGTTTCGGTCAAGACAGTGGACGAATCGGCACGGACTCCCGCGCACCGCCATGGACAGCGTCCCGCATCAGACGATTTCCGCCAGCACCGGCTGTTTCATCAGCAGTGCGATCAGGCCCGCGATCTCGTCCCGCATGTCGCGGCGATGAACGATCATGTCGATCGCACCTTTCTCGAGCAGGAATTCGGCGCGCTGAAAGCCATCGGGAAGCTTCTGCTGCATCGTCTGCTCGATGACCCTGGGTCCCGCAAACCCGACGAGCGCTCCAGGTTCGGCGATCACGACGTCGCCCAGAAAACAGAAGCTCGCCGACACCCCGCCCATCGTCGGATCGGTGAGCACCGAGATGATACGGGATGCGGGCATCTGCGAGACGCGTCAGCGATGCCGTCGTCTTGGCCATCTGAAGCAGCGAAAGCAGCCCCTCCTGCATCCTCGCACCGCCCGAGGCCGAAATCGAGATGAAGGCAGCCCTGCGCTCGATCGCCGCATCGACGCCGCGGGCGAAGCGCTCTCCGACGACCGACCCCATCGAGCCGCCCATGAACTCGAATTCGAAACACGCGACGACGACGGGCAGCGTCCGGATGGCACCGCCCAACGACGATCGCGCCTCGTTCTCGCCGATGCGGCCGTCGCCTCGGCAACACGGTCCGGATACTTCCGGCTGTCCTTGAACTTGAGTGGATCGCGCGGCACGATCGAGCCGGCAATTTCGTCGCGGGGATCGACGTCGAGCAGGCGATTGATCCGCTCGCGCGCCTTGATGCGAAGGTGATGGCTGCATTTCGGACAGACACTGAGATTGTTCTCCAGGTCGGTCGAGTAGAGCACTGCATCGCAAGACGGGCATTTGATCCACAGCCCTTCGGGAACGGACTTTCCCTTGCCTTCGCTGCGCTTGATGCGCGGCGGAAGAATCTTCTCGAACCAACTCATCTCGATACTCCGTTCGTGACGGGTGCATTGCCAACCGGTATTGATCCCGTCGATCCGGCCGCTTCCTGGTTCGAAGGCATCGGCTCATCGGGCGTCGCGGCGTCGATCGCGGCACGCAGCGAAGCGACGAAGGACTTCGCGCGCGCGGCGGCCGTTTCCTTCGGCCCTTCGTCGAGCACCTGGATGAGCCGCGTGCCGACCACCACCGCATCGGCGAAGGCAGCGACCCTGGCGGCGGTCTCGCCGTCCCGGATGCCGAAGCCGACGCCGACGGGCAGGCCCGTCAACGCGCGGATTCGAGGCACCTGCCGGGCAACTTCATCGGTATCGATCGCCGCCGATCCGGTCACGCCCTTGAGTGAAACGTAGTAGACATAGCCGCGCGCGACCTTCGCCAGCGCGCGAATGCGCTCATCGCGAGAGGTGGGCGCGAGCAGGAAGATCGGATCCAGACCATGCGCGTCCATTTCGCGCACGAAGTCGCCCGACTCCTCCGGCGGACTGTCCACCAGCAAAACGCCATCGACGCCCGCCGCAGCCGCACGCTCCGCGAAGCGACTCAGACCCATGCGTTCGACGGATTGCAGTAACCCATCAGCACGATCGGTGTCGTGACGTCACTCGCCCGGAAACGCGCGACGCTCTCCAGCACATCCTTCAGCCCGATGCCGGCGGCAATCGCGGCGTCGTTCGATCGCTGGATCACGGGGCCGTCGGCCATCGGATCCGAGAACGGGACGCCGAGCTCGATGATGTCGGCGCCGCCGCCGACGAGCGCATGCATGACATCGAGCGTGAGTGACGGCGCGGGATATCCCGTCGTCACATAGGGAATCAATGCACGACGGTTCTTCTCGCGCAGCGCCTTGAGCACCGTATCGATCCGGGAGGCCATCGGTCTACAGTTCCTTTCCGGCACGCAAGGCGACCGTGTGCATGTCCTTGTCGCCGCGACCCGACAGATTGACGAGGACGATCTTGTCCGATGACAAGTTCGAAGCGAGTTTCGCAGCGTAGGCCAGCGCGTGGCTCGACTCCAGCGCCGGGATGATGCCTTCGATGCGGCAGCAGGTATGAAAGGCTGCGAGCGCTTCGTCATCGTCGATCACCACGTACTCCGCGCGACCGGTAGTCCTTCAACCACGCATGCTCAGGACCGACGCCCGGATAATCGAGACCGGCCGAGACCGAATGCGTGTCCATGATCTGGCCGTCCTCGTTCTGGATCAGGTAGGTTCGATTGCCATGAAGGACACCAGGCGATCCGGCCGTCAACGATGCGGAATGGCGGCCGGTGCCGATACCGTCGCCGCCAGCCTCGACGCCGATCAGGCGCACGCCCGGCAACGTCGAGTACGGGTAGAAAATACCGACCGCATTCGAGCCGCCGCCGACGCAGGCGACGACGTAGTCGGGCTGGCGGCCTGTCATCGTCGGCATCTGCACCTTGCACTCGTCACCGATCACGGACTGGAAGTCGCGGACCATCATCGGGTACGGATGCGGACCGGCGACGGTACCGATGATGTAGAAGGTGTCCTCGACATTGCGTGACCCAGTCGCGCATCGCTTCGTTCAGCGCGTCCTTCAGGGTCTTCGACCCCGACTCGACCGGCACGACCTTCGGCGCCGAGCAGCTTCATCCGGTAGACGTTCTGCGCCTGGCGCTTGACGTCCTCGGACCCCATGTAGACGACGCACTTCATGCCGTAACGCGCGGCGACCGTCGCACGTTGCGACGCCGTGCTGGCCGGCGCCGGTCTCGGCGATGACGCGCTGCTTGCCCATGCGCCTGGCCAGCAGTGCCTGCCCGATCGTGTTGTTGATCTTGTGCGCGCCGGTGTGGTTCAGGTCCTCGCGCTTGAAGTAGATCTGCGCGCCGCCGAGCATCTGCGCCGACCAGCGCCGGGCGTGGTAGATCGGGGCTCGGCCGGCCGACGAAGTGCTCGAGTTCGTCACGATACTCGGCGACGAACTCGGGATCGTCCTTGTAGCGGGCGTAGGCCAGGCGCAGTTCGTCGAGCGCGTGCACGAGCGTCTCGGCGACGAATATACCGCCGTACGGTCCGAAATGTCCGCGGGCGTCTGGAAGATCGTAGGGTTTCATCAGGGATTGGAGCGGAGGTTGGCGCGGTGGTTCATCGCCGAGCGAAGGCTGCCGGCGCGGGCGTCGGCTGCGATGACCTCGGCCATGAAGAGTTCCATCTTTTCGGCATCTTTCTGACGAGGGTTGGGGCCCTGGATGCCGCTGGAGACGTCGACCGCCATCGGCCTGACGCGGGCGATGCCCTGCCCCACGGTTTGCACCGTCAGCCCTCCCGACAGCACCACGGGCCGGGCGCGAAGCTCGGGGACCCACGACCAGTCGAAGCGCTTGCCGCTGCCTCCGTAGTTGTCGCTCAGGGTATCCAGCAGAAACGCCTCAGCCTCGCCGAAAAGACTCTCGGATTCTAGCAAATCGCCCGGCCCGCCCATGCGAACAGCGCGCCAATAGGGCCGACTGCTGCCCGCCGCCTCGTCCAGCATGGCCGCCGCGGTGCACTGGACCGGCGTTTCGTCGCCGTGGAACTGCAGCAGGTCGATCCCGACCTGTCCGGCGATGCGGCGGACACTGTCGGCCGCCTCGTTGACGAACAGGCCGACCGCGCAGACGTAGGATGGCAGCCGCCGCCTGAGCATGCGCGCCGTCTCGACGTCGATGAAGCGCGGACTACGGGAGAAGAACACGAACCCGATCGCATCGGCGCCGATCGCTACCGCGGCATCGACATCCTCGGGACGCACCAGACCGCAGAACTTGACTCGGGTTCTCATGCCGTCAAGGTATCAGATCGGCGGCATGGTCGGGGGCCAGGAGTCGATCCCGTAGCGCTCAGGGTATTCCACCCCGTTCAGGTACAGACCGCAAGGCGAGAAGGTCGGCGCACCCAGCGAGCGGTCGCGGCCGGACAGCAGTTCTCCGATCCAGTCGGGCGGACGCCTGCCGAGCCCGACCCACACCAGCGCGCCGACGATGTTGCGCACCATGTGATGCAGGAACGCGTTGGCCTGCAGTTCGATCACCAGCGTGGCACCCTGCTCGCGCAGCACCAGGCGCTCGAGTGTGCGCACCGGGGAACGGGCCTGGCACTGCGAGGAGCGGAACGCGGAGAAGTCGTGCTCACCGGTGAGCCCCATTGCCGCGGCGCGCATCCGCTCGACGTCGAGCGGCCTGAACACCCAGCCGTTGCGCTGCGCGTGCAGCGGGTGACGCTGCGCGCCGCGATGGATCAGATAGACGTAGCTTCGGCGCAGCGCTCCGAATCGAGCGTGGAAACCGTCGTCGACCAAGCGCACCGACTGCACAGCAACCTGCTCGGGCAGCCGCGTATTCACGCCGCGAATCCAGGCCGAGTCCGGCCGAGCGACACGCGTGTCGAAATGCACCACCTGCTGCAGCCCGTGGACGCCGGCGTCGGTTCGCCCCGCGCAGACCGTCGCGATCGGCTCGCCGGCGACGCTGGCGAGCGCGGCCTCCAGCACGTCCTGGACCGCCGCGCGCGAAGGCTGGGTCTGCCAGCCCGGAAATCCGCTGCCGTCGTATGCCACGCGCAGCGCATAACGCGCGGCCACGGCGGGGACGACGTCGCTCATGTCAAACAAAACGGGGAAGCAGCGCTTCCCCGTTCAGCCCCATCGAGGAAGCGCTCAGATGATCTTGGCCAGCATCGAGCGGGCCTGCTTCTGCTGCTCGGTGTCGCCGCCACGCACCACCTCTTCCAGGAGCTCGCGCGCACCTTCCTTGTCGCCGATCTCCTCGTACGCGGAAGCCAGGTCGAGCTTGGTGGCCATCTCCTGCCACTTCATCCCGTCGCCCGAAGCCGCAGCCGGCGCGGGCTCGAGATCGAGGCCGATCGACGACAGATCCAACGCCGGCACTTCGAGGGTCGCCGTCTGGCCAGCCCCCGAAGCGGGCGCCTTCGGCATCGCGGTCTGGCTCAAGCCTTCGAGCGCAGGAAGGTCGATGTCCAGATCGTCGAACCCGACAACCGCATCTTGTTCCTTGGCGCGCTTGGCCTCCTCGGCAGGCGGCAGATCGAGGCTGGGCAGCTCGAAACGGCCTTCGATGGCCTTCTCGAGCTCGCTTTCGGCCGGACGGTCGACTGCGAGCCGCTCGCCCGCCTTGCCGACCGTCGTGTCGATGCCCAGATCGAAGTCGAGCGACGAGATCGCATCTTCGGCCTCGGCCTTCTTGCTCGCCTCGGGGGACAGCGGCCGGGTCTCGGCGAAGGAGCGCGACTCGTCGATCGCAGGCATGTCGAGCGACGGAATCTCGAGCGCAGGCATCTCGGCCGGTGCGTCGGCAACCGCGTCATCGGTGCCCATCGGATCGGCTGCGAGCGCAGCTCGCGCATCGGGCTCGGGCGCCTCGGGGGCGCTCGGGGCGAAAGTTGCCGGAGCCGACACGCCTTGCCCGGTGAACAGCGGGTTGTTCGGGTCGAGCGAGAGGCCCTGGGTGACGATCTTCGGCCACTCCTCGTTCTGGCCGCCCGTCATCTCGTACATCTCCGCAGCCACCGCGCCGAACGCGGCCACGTCCTTGCGACCCGAGTAGATCTCGAGCAGCTTCGCGCGGATCGCCTGCCGCTCGGGCTGGCGCTTGAGGGCTTCCTTCAGGATCTCCTCGGCCTGCGCCTCGCGGCCGTAGGCAATGTAGACCTCGGCCTCGGCGATCGGATCGACCTCGGTCGAGTGGACATCGACGCCGCTATCCTTGGTGCTCGAGGCGAACGCGCTGTTGCTGGTGTCGACGGTCTGCCCGCCGGTCGAGCCGAACAGCGAGTTCGTCGCGAACCCGTCGGCAGCGATCAGGCTGTCCTCGAATTTCTCGACCTTCTTGCGCCGGCGCATCGCGTACCAGCCATAGCCGGCGCCGAGCGCCAGGATCGCACCGATTCCCGGCAGCATCAGCGGATTGCCGAACAGGTCGTCGACGAAACTGGTTTCTGCCACAGGCGCTGGTACGGACGCGGCCGCCTTGGGTGTCTCGGCGGGTGCCTCCGCCTTCGGTGCTTCCTCCTTCGCCGCCTCGGCGACGGGCGCCGCCGGTGCTTCGGCCTTGGCCGCTTCCGCGACTGGCGCCGGTGCCGCCTCGGGCTTCGGCGCTGCGTCGACCTTGGCTGCTTCCGGCGCAGGCGCCGCCGGCACCGGGGCAACTGCAACCTCCGGCTTGGCAATCGCGCCGGCGGAAGACTTTCCGGCCTTGGCGCTATCCTCGACCAGTCTCTGCAGGTCGGCCAACTGCTTGTTCTTCAGCTCGACCAGACGCTGCAGGTCGGCGACGTTCTTTTCGAGCTCGCCGACGCGCGATTGCGCCTCGCGCAGAGCCGCGGTGCGCGCGACCTCGTTCTCGGCCGCCGCGCGAGAACTCACCGAGCCGGTTGCAACCCCGGCAGCGGCCCCGGCAGCCTCGCCGGCGCGCGACAGCTTGAGCTGGTCCGACGCGGCACCCGCGCCGCCCTTGTCTTCGACCTTCGCGCCGATGGCTCCGGCCGCCGACTGCCCCGCTCTCGCACTGTCGACAGTGCGAACGCGACTGGAGAGCCGGGCGACATAGGCGCTGTAGTCGGCGCTCTGCACGCGGATCTGTTCGCGGGCTTTGGCGGGATCGACGGCGGCCATCGCAGACTGGTCGGGGATGCTGAGCACGGTCCCGGCACGCAGGCGATTCACATTGCCGACGAAGGCCGACGGATTCGCTTCGTAGATGGCGATCATTGCCTGATCGAGCGAGACGCCCTGCGGTCGGTTGCGCGCGGCGACCCCTGCGAGGGTGTCTCCCGACCGTACCGGCACGCCCGACCCGGCAGCTGTGGAATCCGCTGCCGCAGCCGCTGCAGCCGCTGAAGCCCCTGCGGCCCGCGCCTCGGCGCGACGGCCACGCGCCGCCGCTTCGGTCTGAGGCGCCGGTTCGGAACGGGCCGGTCTGGCCGCGGCCGGCGCAGCAGCACCATCCGTCGCCGCAGGCGACGCAGCCGCCCCTTGCGCGGGGCGCACCGACGACACCGCGGGCGGCACGACGGGCGCCTGCTGGACACTGCCGCCTTCGACCACATCGCGCCCGGTACGCAACTCGGGCGGATCGAGCAGGAAGGTGTATTCACGGACGAACTTGCCGGTCGCCCAGTTCAACTCGACCAACAGATCGACGAAAGGCTCGTTGATCGGCTGTACCGAGGTGATGCGCACGAAGGTGCGGCCATCGTTGCGGCGATCGATCGCAAACCGAAGATTGGTCAGCGCGGCGTTGAACTCCAGCCCGGCCTGGCGAAAGGCATCGGAGGAGGCCAGTCGCGCATTCAGCGACGCAGCCTCTTCACGCGACAGCGCGGTGACTTCGACCTCGGCGCGCAATGGCTGACCGAGCGCCGACTGGACAGTGAGCCGGCCAAGACCGGCAGCCCAGGCCGAACCCACTCCACCCGACATCAGGGCGAGTGCGACGGCAGCTGCAATGCGCTTGGAACGCGGTTTGGAAGCAGTAGTTGATATGGGTTTCTTCCAGGCAGCCACTCTAATCCCCGGGGCAGATTAATAGGTATTTTGAGCCTAACATCAGCAACTTACCGAGGCAAGCTCATACGGAATACGAGCATTGCCGATGCTATTACCCAACGGATCCAGTGGTTTCCGACTGGCGGCGGCGGCCTGGCGCCGGTCGGTGTTCAGTCGACCAGAATCCGCAGCATCCGGCGCAAAGGTTCGGCCGCGCCCCACAGCAGCTGGTCGCCGACGGTGAATGCGCTGAGGTAGGTCGAGCCGACGGAAAGCTTCCTGAGCCGCCCGACCGGTACCTCGAGCGTGCCGGTAACGGCCGTCGGCGTCAGACCGCGAACGCTGGCCTCCTTGTTGTTCGGGACCACCCGAACCCAGGCGTTGCCGCCCGCCACGATCGACTCGATCTCGTCGATCGGCACGTCGCGCTTCAATTTGATGGTCAGTGCCTGGCTGTGGCAACGCATCGCGCCGATCCGCACGCAGATGCTCTCGACCGGGATGTGGCCGGCTCCCTGGGCAGGCAGACCGAGGATCTTGTTGCACTCCGCGTCGCCCTTCCACTCCTCGCGCGAGGTGCCGTCGCCCAGATCCTTGTCGATCCAGGGGATCAGGCTGCCGGCCAGCGGAACACCGAAATTCTCGGCCGGAAACGACGGCGAGCGCATGGTCTCGGCGACCTTTCGATCGATGTCCAGGATCGCCGAGCCCGGATCGGCCAGCAGACCGCTCACCGATGCGTGCGCCGCTCCCATCTGCGCAAGCAGCTCGCGCATGTTCTGCGCCCCGGCCCCCGACGCGGCCTGGTACGTCATCGCGGTGATCCACTCGATCAGGCCCTCGCGGAACAGCCCGCCCAGGCCCATCATCATCAGGCTGACCGTGCAATTGCCGCCGATGTAGTTGCGCGCGCCCCGCGACAGCGCGTCCTCGATCACGTTCAGGTTGATCGGATCGAGGATGATGACCGCATCGTCCTTCATGCGCAGCGTCGATGCGGCGTCGATCCAGTAGCCGTTCCACCCGGCCGCGCGCAGCTTCGGGAACACCTCGGAGGTGTAGTCGCCACCCTGGCAGGTGACGATGGCGTCCATTTTCTTCAGCGCGTCGACCGCATTGGCGTCGAGCAGCTTCTCGCCGCCCAGCGGCGCCGTGCCGCCGACGTTGGAGGTGCTGAAGAACACCGGCTCGATCAGCGCGAAGTCGTTTTCCTCGCGCATCCGCTGCATCAGCACGGAACCGACCATCCCGCGCCATCCGACGAATCCCACCTTCATCATGTCCGTTCTCCGTGACGGCCCCGCCCGGTGACGCGCAGCGCGCGCGCCGGCACGGGCCGCGTGATTCAGCCCATCAAAGCGCGGCCAACACCGCGTCGCCCATCGCGACCGTCCCGACCGTCTGCTTGCCCGCCTCGGCGATGTCCGCCGTGCGATAGCCCTGTGCCAGCACCTTGCGCACCGCCTGCTCGACGCGCACCGCAGCGGCTTCCTGTTCGAGTGAGTAGCGCAGCAGCATCGCGAGCGACAGGATCGTGGCCAGCGGATTCGCCAGATTCCTGCCGGCGATGTCCGGTGCCGAGCCGTGGATCGGCTCGTACATGCCGAAATTGCGCGCGTTCAGCGACGCCGACGGCAGCATGCCGATCGAGCCGGTGAGCATCGAGGCCTCGTCGGACAGGATGTCGCCGAACATGTTGCCGGTGACGATCACGTCGAACTGGCGCGGGTTGCGCACGAGCTGCATGGCCGCGTTGTCGACGTACATGTGCGACAACTCGATGTCGGCGTACTCCTTGTGCACTTCGGTGACGACGTCCCGCCAGAACTGGGTGGTTTCCAGCACGTTGGCCTTGTCCACCGAGCAGACCTTGCGCGACCGCTTGCGCGCGGCCTGGAACGCCGAGTGCGCGATGCGGCGGATCTCGCTCTCGGTGTAGCGCATCGTGTCGAAGCCCTCGCGCTCGCCGTTCTCGTTGACGCGCACGCCACGCGGCTGCCCGAAGTAGATGTCGCCGGTCAGTTCGCGCAGGATCAGCAGGTCGAGCCCGGCAACCACCTCAGGCTTCAGCGACGAAGCGTGGGCAAGCTCGGGATAGACGATGGCCGGGCGCAAGTTGGCGAACAGGTCGAAGTGCTTGCGCAGCCTCAGCAGGCCCTGTTCCGGGCGCTGCGGCCGGGGCAGCGTGTCGTACTTCGGACCGCCGACCGCCCCGAACAGGATCGCGTCCGACTGCTCGCACAGCTTCAGCGTCGCGTCGGGCAGCGGGTCTCCCGCCGCATCGACGCCGGCGCCGCCCACCGCCGCGGTCTCGGTCTCGATGCGCAAGCCATCGCTGGCGAGGGCCTGCAGCACACGAAGCGCCTGTGCGGTGATCTCCGGCCCGATGCCGTCGCCTGGAAGAACAGCAATCTTCATGTCGTTTCCCTGTCAGAACCTGAAAAACCGAGAGCGCGGCCGCGGGGACCGCATGCGGCGGGGAGCATTCGCGCCGCCCAAAAAGACCGACTCCAGCCTGACCCGGGCCAGGCTGGAGTCGTTCGATCCATCCTGCCCCGGGTCAGCCGGCCAGCGTCTTGGTCAGCCAGGGCTGCTCGGCCAGGCGACGCGCTTCGTAGTCGCGAATCTGGTCGGCCTTCTGCAGCGTCAGGCCGATCTCGTCCAGACCGTTGACGAGGCAATACTTGCGGAACGCGTCCACCTCGAAGGGATAGACGAGCGATCCGTCGGCGCTGACGACCTGCTGCGCCGGCAGATCGACGATCAGCTCGAACCCCGGGAAGGCGTTCACTTCATGGAACAGGCGGTCGACCGCCGCCTCCGGCAGCACGATCGGCAGCAGGCCGTTCTTGAAGCAGTTGTTGTAGAAGATGTCGGCGTACGACGGCGCGACGATGGCGCGGAAGCCGTAGTCCTCGAGCGCCCACGGCGCGTGCTCGCGCGACGAACCGCAGCCGAAGTTCTTGCGCGCCAGCAGGATCGAGGCGCCCTTGTAGCGCGGCTGGTTCAGCGCGAAGTCCGGATTCAGCGGCCGGCGGCTGTTGTCGATGCCGGGCTCGCCCCGGTCCAGGTAGCGCCATTCGTCGAACAGGTTGGGGCCGAAGCCGGTCCGCTTGATCGACTTCAGGAACTGCTTCGGGATGATGGCGTCGGTATCGACGTTGGCCCTGTCGAGGGGCGCCACCAGACCGCGATGAACCGTCAGCTTCTGCATAGTGATTTCGGTGCGCGGCACTCGGACGCGGACCACTCCGGAAAAAACAGACCTATTTCTTGGCCGCGGACTGCACCGCCTCGCCTGCGCGCTCGACATCCTTGCCGATGCCGGCCATCGTATTGCAGCCCGCCAGCGTGAAACCGAACAGAACGGTGACCAGGGACACCAGAACTTTCTTCATGAGATGCTCCTTTTCGCTCACTTGCGAACGTCGACGAAATGGCCCGCGACACCCGCGGCAGCGGCCATCGCCGGGCTGACCAGGTGGGTGCGACCGCCGGTGCCCTGCCGACCTTCGAAGTTGCGGTTCGAGGTGGACGCGCAGCGCTCGCCGGGCTCGAGTTTGTCGGCGTTCATCGCCAGGCACATCGAGCAGCCGGGCTCGCGCCATTCGAAGCCGGCGTCGCGGAAGATCCGGTCCAGACCCTCGGCCTCGGCCTGCAACTTGACCTGCCCCGACCCGGGCACGACCATCGCGAGCTTCACGCTGTCGGCCTTGCGCCGCCCCTTGACGACCGCCGCGGCGGCGCGCAGATCCTCGATGCGCGAGTTGGTGCACGAACCGATGAAGACCTTGTCGATGCGGATCTTCTCGATCGGCGTGTTCGGCACCAGGCCCATGTATTTCAGTGCGCGCTCCATGCCCTCGCGACGCACCGGATCCTTTTCCTTGTCGGGATCGGGCACGCGCTCGTCGATCGCGACGACCATCTCGGGCGACGTCCCCCAGGTGACGTGCGGCTTGAGCGTCGATGCGTCGATGCGGATGACCAGGTCGAAACGAGCACCGGGATCGGTGCGAAGGGTGCGCCAGTAGGCGACCGCACGGTCCCAGTCGGCGCCGGTTGGCGCCAGCGGACGGCCCTTCAGGTAATCGATGGTGACGTCGTCGACGGCGACCATGCCCGAGCGTGCACCGGCCTCGATCGCCATATTGCAGATCGTCATGCGGCCTTCCATCGACAGGCTGCGGATCGCCGAGCCGGCGAATTCGATCGCATGGCCGGTGCCGCCGGCGGTGCCGATCCGGCCGATCACGGCGAGCACGACGTCCTTCGCCGTGACACCGCGAGGCAGTTGTCCGTCGACCTCGACCAGCATGTTCTTCATCTTGTGGGCGACCAGGCACTGCGTGGCCAGCACGTGCTCGACCTCGGAAGTGCCGATGCCGAACGCGAGGCACGCCGAAAGCACCGTGGGTGCTGGTGTGCGAGTCGCCGCAGACGACGGTCATGCCCGGCAAGGTCGCGCCCTGCTCCGGCCCGATCACGTGCACGATGCCCTGACGCTTGTCGAGGAACGGGAAGTAGGTGCCGATCGAGAACTCGCGGATGTTGCGGTCGAGCGTGACGACCTGCTCACGCGAGGTCAGGTCGTCGATGCCGTCGATGCCGCGCTCCCAGCCGGTGGTGGGCGTGTTGTGATCGGCCGTCGCCACCACGGACGAGGTGCGCCAGGGTTTGCGCCCGGCAATGCGCAGTCCCTCGAACGCCTGCGGGCTGGTGACCTCGTGGACGAGGTGACGGTCGATGTAGATCAGGCTGCTGCCACCCTCTTCGGACGCCACCAGATGGGCATCCCAAAGTTTGTCGTACAGCGTGCGGGGAACGAGCGACATGATGGCTGCCGCAGCGCGAGCTGCGGGATTCTGGATATTCGACAGCTTTTCATTATGCCACGCTGCGCCGCAGCGAAACCACGCCACGGCGCAAGCACCGGGCTCCGTCCGTTGGTGCGGATCCGTCCCCTGCCGGCCGGCGCCCCAGGCTTGTCCTAACGCCTGCGCCGTGCCTGCTCGTACAGCGGCACGACGCGCGCGGCGTAGACCTCGAGGTCGCGGATGCGTGTGTCGGCCGACGGGTGCGTGCTGAGCCACTCCGGCGACTTGCCGCCGTCGGCCGCCATCTTCTTCCACAGCGTGATCGCTGCGCGCGGATCGTAGCCGGCGCGCGCCGCCAGCTCGACGCCGAGCCGGTCGGCCTCGGTCTCGTGCAGCCGGCTGTTGGGCAGACCGAACGTCACCTTGTAGGCAAGCTGCGCCATGTCGACCCCCAGCTGGCCCGCGCCCAGCACAGCCGCCCCGCCCTGCAGCACGATGCCGGTGGTGACCTGTTCGGAGGCCCGCTCGCGGGCGTGCTCGCGCAGCGCATGCGCGATCTCGTGCCCCATCACCGCCGCGATCTCGTCGTCGGACAGGTTCAGCTTGGTGATCAGGCCGGTGTAGACCGCGATCTTGCCGCCCGGCATGCACCAGGCGTTGACCTGCGTCCGAGCGGATCACATTGACCTCCCAGGGCCAGGCCGGCGCGTCGGGCCGGAATGCGCCGGTCACCGGGGTCAGGCGTGCCGCGATCGCACGCACGCGCTGCGTCAGGCGCGGCATCGCTGTTCACGGCGCCCTTCTGGCGCTCCTTGCCGATCTCCTCGCGATAGGCCTGCTCCGCGCCTTCGCGCAACTGGGCTTCCGACACCAGCGGGGACATCCGTTGCGTGCGATCGACGCCGACGACGCCGCCCTTGGTGGTCTGCACCGACTGGCATCCGGCGAGGCCCAACCCGAGCGTGGCGGCCAGGACGAGACCCGCGAGACCGCCGGCCAGCGAGCGCGCCGTGCGACGCACATCAGGGCGCACGCCGTCGCCCGGACAGGCTTCGTCGCGCAAGCCGGGCGCGCCGCCCCGGGAAAAGGTATACATGGAAGAACGGGAACGCGAAATCATCGTCGAACTCCAGAAGCGATCTGCGACCGGCCCGGCCCGGCCAATCCCGGGGCGCCACCGCCGTCGATCCGAGCGTATTCCATACGACGACACAGTTCCACCGCCGCGAGGCCGAGCGCCGACGCAAACGCCGCGCCGTAGAACGCAGCGGCGGGCCGACCGCGTCCCACAGCCAGCTGGCGGCGAGCCGCCCAGCGAGCCGCCCAGCCCGTAGCCGAGTGACCGCGTACAGCGCCTGCGCACGCCCCTGCTGCGCAGGCTCGAACCACCGGTGCAGCAGCGCCATCACCGCGCTGTGATGCATGCCGAAGGTGACCGCATGCATCAGCTGCGTGAGCACGATCAGCCCAGGCGCGCACCGCCCCAGCCGATCAGCGCGAAGCGCACGGCCGCAGCCGCAGGCTGAAGCGACAGCAGCGGCAACGCGCCGAACCGCTCGAACAGCCGGTCGCTGCACCCGAAACAGCACGATCTCGGCCAGCACGCCGAGGGTCCAGACCAGGCCGATCGCGGTCTTCGAGCAGCCGCAGGTCGAGATGCAGCGAATAGAACGAGTACAGCGCCGCGTGCGCGAACAGCATCAGGAAGCACGAGCGAAGAAGGCGCGCGAGCACCGGTTCGCGCAGCTGCGCCCACCGGGCGCGCCCCGCGTCGCTGCGCCGCGCCGCCTCGGGCACGCACCAGGCCACCGCGAGCACAGCAGCACGCAGCAGCGCCAGCAGCACTGCCGGCAGGCAGCGCCACGCCGAGCCGATCGAGCAGCGGGCCGATGAGCGCGACCGCGACGATGAAGCCGATCGAGCCCCACAGGCGCATGCGCCCGTAGCGGCCCGCGTCGCCGCCGGCGACGGACAGCGCCATCGACTCGGCCGAGCGGCGACTGCGCGGAGGTCGCGAAGAACAGCGCCACCAGCACCAGCACCAGCCGCAAGTAGTGCCCGCCGGCCCACCAGATCGCGCACGGCCAGATCACCGCGGCGACGGCACTGATCGCGCAGCAGCAGCAGCCGGCGATCGAGCCGGTCGGCCAGCCTCCCCAGAACGGCGGTCCGAAGATGCGCACGACCTGCGGCATCGCCATCAGAACGCCGATCTGCGTGATGCTGAGGCCGATCGCGGCGAAGTACAGGAAAGGTAGGGCGAGAACGCCCCGACCATCGCGAAGTACGAGAAGAACAGCGCCTTGACGCCCCCTTCGGGGACAGGGTGCGCACGGGCACCGCCGGACGATCGCTCAGCGCGCCGGCCCCGACACGCGCGGCGTCGCCGACCCGGACGTCGGCGTTCTGCGCGCGATGGCGCAGCGCATGATCGATCAGCACCAGCGCCAGCATCGCCTCGGCGATCGGCGTGGCGCGGATGCCCGACGCAGGGGTCGTGGCGACCGTGGGTCTCGACCACGGTCGGCGCGCCCCGCGATCGATCGAGCGGCGCGGCGTGCGGATGCTGGAGGTGGGCTTGATCGCGATCGACACGGTGATCGGCTGGCCGGTGGAGATGCCGCCGAGCACGCCGCCGGCGTGGTTCGTCGCGAAGCCCTCGGGCAGTGATTTCGTCGCCGTGCTCGCTGCCCTTCTGCGCGACACAGGCGAACCCGGCGCCGATCTCGACGCCCTTGACCGCATTGATGCCCATCATCGCGTGGGCGATGTCGGCGTCGAGCTTGTCGAACAGCGGCTCGCCCAGGCCGACCGGCACGCCGTCGGCCACCACCGTCGATCCGCGCGCCGCAGGAGTCGCCCGCGCGGCGCAGCGCGTCCATGTACTGCCTCGAGGCGCGGGACCACCGCCGCGTCCGGAGCGAAGAATGCGTTGTCGGGGACCTCGTCCCAACTGGTGAACGGGATCTCGATCTCGCCCAGTTGCGACATGCAGCCGCGGATCACGGTGCCGTACTCTTCGTGCAACCACTTGCGCGCAATCGCTCCGGCCGCCACGACGGGTGCGGTCAGTCGCGCGGACGAGCGGCCGCCGCCCCGATAGTCGCGGATGCCGTACTTGTGCCAGTAGGTGTAGTCGGCATGTCCGGGCCGGAACGTCGCGGCGATGTTGCCATAGTCCTTGCTGCGCGCGTCTTCGTTGCGGATCAGCAGCGCGATCGGCGTGCCGGTGGTGCGGCCCTCGAACACGCCCGACAGGATCTCGACGCGGTCGGCCTCCTGTCGCTGGGTCACGTGACGCGACGTGCCGGGACGGCGCCGGTCGAGCTCGGGCTGGATGTCGGTTTCGGACAGCGCGAGCCCCGGCGGGCAGCCGTCGACCACGCAGCCGATGGCCGGCCCGTGCGACTCGCCGAAGGTGGTCACGACGAAACTGTGGCCGATGCTGTTTCCGGACATGGGACTCTCGACGAATAAGGGCACACGATCGGAGCGGCGACGCGCCGCTCCGCCGGGCCCGATGAGCCCTGGATTGTATTTGACCCGGCGGCGGATCCGCCCGCCGTGGTGGCGGATCCGCCCGCCGAGCCAGCCGCGCTACCTCGTGAAGCGGTAGAACTCGTCGTTGAGCCAGCGCGACACGTGCTCGACCTCTTCGTCGAACCAGCCGGCCTTGTTCTGCGTCGCGCAGAATTCGATCCGCTGGCGCAGCTGGAACGAGTGCCGGATCTTGCGGTGATCGGCATCATAGATCTTCAGGCCTTTGCCCGCCCCAAACATGCTGTCGTGGCAGCTGATACAGGCCTTGTCGTGCAGCTTGCGCCCCTCGACCGGGTCGCCCTTGGCGAACGGGTTCGCGGACACGGCCGGGGCAGCAAGAGCCAGCGCCATCAGCGCAAAGCGAAGCGGTTTCATGGTTGCCTCCCGCGAGATCACTCGCAGCCTAGTCACAACGCGTGCGCCAGGCCGCCGGCGATGCGATGCCTGACCAGATCGCGCGGCATCAGCGCCAGCACCGCCTCGAGCGCAGGCGTCTGGGTCCGGCCGAACACCAGCACGCGCATCGGCATGCCGAACTGCGGCATCTTCAACTTGTGCGCTGCGACCGTGCTCTTGACCAGCGCCGCGATCTGCTCGCGCGTCCAGTCGATCGAGCCGCACGCGTCGGCGAAGGCGCGCAGCGCCGGCCGGGCCTCGGGCTTCAGGTGCTCGCTCAGGCCGTCGGCGTGCGGATGCGGCTCGACGTAGAACATCACCGCCAGGTCGGCGATCTCGTTCAGGGTGACGGCACGATCCTTCAGCAGTCCGCACACCGCGGCAAGGTCGACGTAGGCGTGGCCCGGCGACTCGGCCCCGACGCCGCGCGCCACCAGGCGCGGCGCCACCAGCGCGGCCAGCCGCGCGTTGTCGGCAGCCTTCAGATAGTGGTTGTTCAGCCAGCCGAGCTTCTCGAAGTCGAAGCGCGCCGGCGAGCGCGACACGTGGGCGCCGTCGAACCAATCGACGAACTGCTCGCGGCTGAACACCTCGTCGTCGCCGTGGCTCCAGCCCAGGCGCGCAAGGTAGTTGTTGACCGCCTCGGGCAGGTAGCCGTCTTCGTCGTACTGCATCACCGACACTGCGCCGTGACGCTTCGAGAGCTTCTGTCCGTCCGGACCGTGGATCATCGGCACGTGCCCGTAGCGCGGCAGCGGCGCGCCGAGCGCCTGCAGGATGTTGATCTGGCGCGGCGTGTTGTTGACGTGGTCGTCGCCGCGGATCACGTGCGTGATGCGCATGTCCCGGTCGTCGACGACCACGCAGAAGTTGTAGGTCGGCGTGCCGTCGGAGCGCGCGATGATCAGGTCGTCGAGCTCGGTGTTGGCGAACTCGATCGGCCCCTTGATCAGGTCGTCCCATACCACGCTGCCGTCCAGCGGATTGCGAAACCGCACCACCGGATCGACGCCCGCAGGCGGCGCCGGCAGCGTCTTGCCGGGCTCGGGGCGCCAGCGCCCGTCGTAGCGGGGCTTCAGGCCGCGCGCCTCCTGCTCGGCACGCATCGCGTCGAGCTCCTCACGCGAGCAGTAGCAGCGATACGCGGTGCCCTGCTGCAGCATCTGCGCGATCACCTCGCGGTAGCGGTCCATCCGCCGCATCTGGTAGTACGGACCCTCGTCGTGGGCCAGGTCCAGCCAGGCCATGCCGTCCAGGATCGCCTGCAGCGCCTCGGGCGTGGAGCGCTCGACGTCGGTGTCCTCGATGCGCAGGATGAAGGTGCCGCCGTGATGGCGCGCGAACGCCCACGAATACAGCGCGGTGCGCGCGCCGCCGATATGCAGAAAGCCGGTGGGGCTGGGGGCGAAGCGCGTGCGCACACCCGGAATCTTGTCGCTCATGGAGTGGAATTCTAGTCCACGCGCCGCCCGCGGCCGATCCTGCGAGGCCGGGAACGGCTCCCGCACAGCGGACCGGCGCTTGACCTCGGGGCGAGGCGCAGATCAGGATCGGAACCTTCAGGTGCGGACCGCCCGCGTTCGGAACGTTCGCATTCCCTGGATGCCCTCGATGAAAGGTCGCCGCATGATCACCGCCCTACGTGCCCTGCTGACTGCTCTGACACTGGTCGCGTCCTGCGCCTACGCCCAGCCCTGGCCTTCCAAACCGATCCGGCTGGTCTCCCCCTATGCGCCGGGCGGGGCGAACGACGTCACCGCGCGAATCGTGGGTCAGGTGCTGCAGGCCAGGCTCGGCCAGCCGGTGCTGGTGGAAAATCGCCCTGGCGCCAACACGCGAATCGCCACCGAGCTCGTGGCACGCGCAGCGCCCGACGGCTATACGCTGTTCTGGGTCGCGGCGCCGTTCACCGTGAACCCGGCGCTGTACGACAAGCTGCCCTACGACTCGATGAAGGACTTCGCTCCGGTGGTGCAGACGGTGATCGTGCCGATCCTGCTGTCGGTGCCCGCCGCCTCGCCGGCGAAGACCGTCAGGGACTACCTCGACCTCGCCAGGAGCGACCCGAAGCAGGCGACGGTCTGCTCGCCCGGCAACGGCAGCGGGCCCCACCTCGCGATGGAACTGCTCGCCTGGTCGGGCAGCGCACCGCTGATGCACGTGCCCTACAAGGGCGACGCACCGGCGGTGAACGACCTGCTCGGCGGGCAGGTTGGCGCCTGCATGAACGCGATGGGCACCCCGCTACCTCATGTGAGGAGCGGGCGGCTGCGTGCGCTCGCCGTCGTGTCGCGCGAGCGGGTTCCCCAATTGCCGGACACGCCGACCTTTGCCGAAGCGGGCTTCGCGCAGGTCGACGCCTACGCATGGTTCGGCCTGCTCGCGCCGGCCGGAACCCCGAAGGAGATCGTCGAGCGCCTGAACAGCGAGGTGAACGCCGCGCTGAATCTTCCCGAAGTGAGGGAAAAATTCACGACGGCCGGTGCG
The DNA here is from genome assembly GCA_963849015.1 of uncultured beta proteobacterium. Classification (GTDB taxonomy): domain Bacteria; phylum Pseudomonadota; class Gammaproteobacteria; order Burkholderiales; family Burkholderiaceae_E; genus Quisquiliibacterium. The sequence goes on along the minus strand of CAWKFK010000006.1, from coordinate 248,842 downwards.
ATGGCCGTCGGAGGCAGCGCCGCCGACTTCGAACGCTTCATCCGCGCCGACATGGAGAAGTGGGCGCGCGTGGTCAAGGAGCGGAACATCCGCCCCGACTGATCGCCAGCGTCACCGGTCGCGCGGATCCGTCGCGGCGAGTCCCATCGTGACCTTCGGCGGGTACTTGCGGAACGTGCCCAGGTGCTGGCGTATGCCCAGCTGGAAGGCCTCCATGTAAGAGAGCTTGCGCGTCAGGTAGTTGTGCGACTCCTTGGGATCGAGGTACAGGTTGTAGAGCTTCGGGTAGGTGTACTGCTGCAGCACGCCCGTGAAGCCGCCCGGCCCCGCGGCGCCCGAGTCGTCGTCGCTGGTCGAGCGCAGCATCATCTTGTACTCGCCGCATCGGATCGCCGAGTAGTTCTTCAGCAGCCAGTAGTGGTGGTACTTGCGGTTGGAGTCGCCGCCCGGCGAGAGCAGGAAAGAAGACTGATCGACCCCGTCGATGTAGCGATCCGTCGGCAGACGCTCGGACGCGCCCGCCAGCGCCAGCAGCGTCGGCATCAGGTCGCTGAAGTTGAACAGGCCGTCGCTCGCCTGCCCGGCCTCGATCATGCCGGGCCACACCAGGATGCCGGGAACGCGCACACCGCCCTCCCAGGTCGATCCCTTCGAGCAGCGAAACGGCGTGAACGCGGCATCCGGCCAGGTCTCCATGTGCGGGCCGTTGTCCGACGAGATGAAGATCAGCGTGTCCTCGGCCTGGCCGGTCTCGCGCAAAACGTCGACCAGGCGCCTGACGATGTCGTCGAGCTCGATCAGCGTGTCCTTGTACGGATGCTTCGCGGGCGACGACGCCAGGAAGGATTCGTGCGGGTAGTTGTCGAAGTGGGCTCCACGCGTGCAGTGGTAGAGCAGCCAGGGCTCCTGCTTTCCGGCCCTGTCGCGGATGAAGTCCGACGAGTACCGGCACCACTTGTCGTCGAGCTGCGAGAGCACCGGGATCGTCACCTCCTCGACGTTCACCGGCTCGGCGCCGCGCTTGGCGTGAACGAAGCAGCGGTTGAACGGCATGTTCTCGGATCCACTCGGTGCGCGCCGCCGAATACACGATCTCGGGAAAGAAGTGCGGATCGCGCCACTCGGTGTACATGTCCGACACCGACAGAAACCCGTAGAAGTCGTCGAAGCCGACGTTCTGCGGCTGCGAGGCCGAGTTCTCGCCGACGTGCCACTTGCCGACCGCCTGCGTGACGTAGCCCGCGTCCGACAGCAGCTCCGCGACCGTCACCTCGCCCTGAAGCCCGCCGGGCTCGCCGTACATCGGCGGACGCTGCAGGCCGTGGCGCATCGGGAGCCGCCCGGTGAGCAGCGTCGCCCGCGACGGCGTGCACGTCGGCTCCGAGTAGCAGGACGTGAGCCGCAGTCCCTGCGCTGCGAGGCGGTCGAAATTGGGTGTCGGGGCACCCACCGCGACGCCGCCGCCGTAGCAGCCGAAGTCGCCCCAGCCCACGTCGTCCATCAGGAAGACGAGAACGTTCGGCCTCCTGCCCTTGCGTGCGACGTAGTCGTCCAGCTTGCGCTTTGCGAGCGCCACCTGGTCGTCGTGAACGAAGGCGGGTTCCAGATTCTCGCCGCGGCGGACGGCGCGGCCGGCGAAAGGGTCGAACGCGGTCATGGTGCTCCTCCTGGTTCGGTATGGTTGGCCCTGGCCAGTCTCGTCCGATCCGGCGCTTTCCGCACCTGCTGTTCCGCAAGGCGGTATCGACGGCTCCTGCGCGCTACGACACCTGCAACACCATCTCCACCTCGACTGCGATCTGCCCCGGCAGTGCCGCCATGCCCACGGCCGAGCGTGCACCGCGGCCGCGCTCCGGCCCCAGCAGTTCGACGAACAGGTCCGAGAACCCGTTGATCACCTTCGGCATGTCGTTGAAGTCGGGTGCGCAATTGACCATGCCCAGCACCTTCACGACGCGATCGACGCGATCGAGCGAGCCCAGCACCGAGCGGACGTTTGCCAGCATGTTCAGCCCGACGACCCGAGCCGCGTCGTAGCCCTGCTCGATCGACAGACCGGCGCCGAGCTTGCCGGTGATCGCCGTGCCGTCCGGGCGCCGCGGGCCGCAGCCCGACATGAACAGCAGGTTGCCGACCAGCACCCCGCCGACGTAGGTGCCGACCGGCTTCGGGGCCGGCGGCAGTTCGAGGCCGAGGTCTTTCAGACGATTCTCAATGCTCATGTCGGGTCCTTCGATCGAGGGTTTGACGGGCACATCGTGACGACAGGGGGCTTCGGGACCGGCAGATGCGCAGCATGCCAGCCCTGCGCCGCCCTTGGCGCCGACCGTGCTGCGTGAACTATAGGCTGCGCCCGAGTGCTTGGTCCATGTCTCCAGTCCGCGGCTGCGCCCCTGCCGGACGTTCGACACGAGCAGATTTGTTGCAGATCCATTTGATGTCGCATAGGTTACATAGTGCAGGTGAATGAACTGCGCCTGGGTACGCTCGTTCATGCCCTGGATGCCGGCGGCGTGCGGCCGCCGGAAGCGGCCGGTGTCGAACGGGTCCTGGCCGGAATGCTCGAGGCGATCGCGGACGACGACCAGCTGGCACTGGCCGCGGCCGGCGTCTTCGAGGGCCTGCGCGTCAGCTTCGAGAACGAACTCGCCAATCCCCAGCACCGGAGCTCGTCATGAAATGGATCACCCGCGAACGCCCGAAGATCGACCGCATCGCCTGCCCCTGGCTGGTAGCCCGCTTCATCGATCCCGCGCCCGAGTTCCTGTACGTGCCGGCCGATCGCGTGATGGCCGAGGCCGCCGAGGAGGCGGCCGGGCTGCTGGCCCTGTCACGCGGCCTGTCCCTGAACTTCCCGGACGACCACGAAATGCTGGCGCAGGGAATGGTGGTCTACGACGCGCTCTATGCGCATTGCGCCGGCGCTCCGATCCGGCAATCGAAGCCACCGCTGAAGCCGCCGGGAACCTGAGTGGCGGGCGACGACACCGACCGCGCAATGCGCCGCCTGCTCCTGGCACGCGGGCTTCGATCGCTCGCGGACGGCTACGTGGCCGTGCTGATGCCGGTGTACCTGCTGGCCCTGGGCCACGACGTCTGGGCCGTGGGCGTGATCAGCACCGGCACCCTGTTCGGGTCGGCTCTGGCGACACTCGCGCTGGGGGCCTTGGGACATCGCTGGCCGGCACAGCGGCTGTTGCAGGCGGCCTCGCTGCTGATGGCGGCCACCGGCCTTGCGTTCGGGATGGCGGACACTTTCTGGCTGTTGCTCGTCGTCGCGTTCGTCGGAACACTGAACCCCAGCGCCGGGGATGTCAGCGTGTTCCTGCCGCTGGAGCATGCGCGCCTGGCCGTGATGTTCGACGGCGAGGCACGCACGCGCGCGTTTGCGCGCTACACCATCGTCGGCTCACTGGCGGGCGCGTGCGGTGCGTTGCTGGCGGGGGTGCCCGCGTGGCTGGTGAACCACCTCGGGATGCAGAATCTGGCGTCGATGCGCGTGATGTTCGTGCTGTACGGCGGCATCGGTCTCGTGGCCTGGCTGCTGCATCGCAGCCTGAGCGACGGCTCGACCGGGACGCCGCAGCCGCGCAGCGCGCCCCTCGGCGCGTCGCGACCCACCGTGCTGCGACTGGCAGCACTGTTCAGCGTCGACGCGTTCGCGGGAGGACTGGTGATCAATGCGTTGCTGGCCCTGTGGCTGTCCACACGGTTCGGCGTGTCCGTCGCCACTGCCGGCATGTTCTTCTTCTGGGCCGGACTGCTGACCACGGTGTCGCAGTGGCTCGCCCCCAGGGTCGCCGCACGGATCGGCCTGCTGAACACGATGGTGTTCACGCACATTCCTGCGAACCTGTGCCTGATCGCAGCGGCCTTTGCGCCCACATTACCGTTGGCCCTCGCGCTGCTGTTCGTGCGCAGCGCACTGTCGCAGATGGACGTCCCGACGCGATCGGCCTTCGTGATGGCCGTTGTCACGCCGCCGGAGCGCCCTGCTGCGGCCAGCTTCACCTCGGTGCCGCGCAGCCTGGCGGCTGCGATCAGCCCGACCCTGGGCGGCGCGATGTTCTCCGCGGGGCTGCTGGCCGCACCCCTTGCCCTCTGCGGCCTGCTGAAGATCGCCTACGATCTCGCGCTGTGGCGGGCCTTCAGGCGGATGGATCCATCCTCGAGGTCGCGCGACGGCGACCGATGAGGTCGATCGGGCGATCAGCGCGCGCTCATCCGCGCGCCGGCGTCGAGGCTGATGGTCGTGGCGTTGAAGTAGGCGTTCTCCACGATCGTGCGGACCAGGCTGGCGAATTCGTCGGCGCGCCCCATCCGGCCGGGGAACAGCACCATCCGCTCGATGATCGAGCGCGAGACGTTCTCCGGCATGCCGGCGACCATCGCCGTGTCGAACAGACCGGGCGCGATGCTGACCACCCGGATGCCGTAGGGCGCGAGGTCGCGCGCGACCGGCAGCGTCAGCCCCATCACGCCCGCCTTGCTGGCGCTGTACGCCGCCTGCCCGACCTGCCCCTGCGAGGCCGCGCCCGACGAGGTGTTGACGATCACGCCGCGCTCGCCGTCGGCGTTCGGCTCGTTGCCGACCATGCGCGCCGCCGCCAGCCGGATCACGTTGAAGGTGCCGGTCAGGTTCACCGCGATCACCTTGTCCCAGGTGGCCAGCGGAAAAGGCTCCCCCTTGGACACCGTCTTCGCGGCATCGGCCACGCCCGCGCAGTTGACCGCGATGTGGATCGCGCCGAAGCGCGCGACCGCCGCTTCGATCGCATCGGCAACGCTGCTTGTCGTCGGCGACGCTCGCGGCACGGATCAGCAGCCGGTCCGGCGGGATTGCGTCGCGCAGGCGGGCCATCCGCCCCTCGTCGAGGTCGATGGCGACGATCGACGCGCCGCCCGCGGCCAGCGCGCACGCGCTCGCGTAGCCGAGACCGGAGGCGGCCCCGGTCACGATCGCGATCTTTCCTTCCGTCTTCATGCTTTCTCCCGACTGCGGCCGCGTCAACGGCCGAGGATGGTGACGCAGGCCACGGCTTCCTCGATGCCCTGCAGGCCGCCGCCGTTCTCGGCGAGCGCGATCCGCGCGCCCGCGACCTGTCGCGCCCCGGCCTCGCCGCGCAATTGCGTGACCAGTTCGTGGACCTGGCCGAGACCGGTGGCGCCGACCGGATGCCCTTTGGACTCGAGCCCGCCCGACGGGTTCACCGGGATGCGCCCGCCGATCGTGGTGTCGCCGCGCTCGGCCGAGCGGGCCGCCGTCGCCGAAGGCGCAGAAGCCGAGGTTCTCGACCTGGATGATCTCGCCCATCGCAGTGGCGTCGTGCACCTCCGCGACCGAGACGTCGGACGGTCCGATGCCGGCCTTCTCGTAAGCGCGCTTCGCCGCCAGCACGGTGCAGTGCTTGTCGAGCTCGGACGGATCGCGGTCGCTGCCCGTCTGCAGCACCGATGCCAGCACGCGGATCGCGCGCTTTCGGTCGATGCCGAGCCTGCGCAGCCCGGCCTCGGTGCACACGACCGTGGCGGCCGCACCGTCCGAGATCGGCGAGCACATCGGCAGCGTCAGCGGATAGGTGATCGGCGGCGCCGCCAGCACCTCGTCGACCGTGTACGACATCGCGGTACTGCGACAGCGGGTTGTGCACGCGAATGCGCGATGGTTCTTGGCGGCCACCGCGGCGAGCTGGCGCTGGGTCGTCCCGAAGCGCTTCATGTGGTGCCGGGCGAACGCCGCGTACACGTCCATGAACACGCTGTAGGGCTTGGTCGACGTCGTGCCCGGCGGCACCTCGACGCCCTCGCCGAGCTCGCAGCAGGCGCTCGCGGATGGCGTCGGCTTCGCGCACGTCCCAGGCGCTGTCGAACACCGAGAACATCAGGTCGCGGTCGCGCGAGTACATCTTTTCGGCGCCGACCGCCAGCGCGAACGTCGCCCTCGCCCGGCGCGCACGAAGTTGACCGCCAGGTAGAACGCGGTGCTGCCGCTGGCGCAGGCGTTCTCGACGTTGACGACCGGAATGCCGCCGATGCCCATCGCGCGCAGCGCGATCTGGCCGCGGATCATCTGCTGGCCTTCCATGTGGCCCTTGCGAGGCATTGGCGAAGTACGCCGCCTGCAGCGCATCGGCCGCCGACCCCGGCGTCGGCGAGCGCCGCCTCGACGGCCTGCCGCGTCATGTCCTTGATGCTGACGTCCGCCAGCTGTCCGAACGGCGTCATGCCGACGCCGACCACGTAGACGTCTTCCATGTCGAATCCTCGCTGCTGCGGTTTCCGGAGGCTCGTACGGACCTCCGCACGAGCGCGAATTTACTCTTCGGTCAATTACATGAATCCTGGGTTCGGAGGTGCGACTCCAAAATCGCTCCGACGCCCCGTCGAAACCCGATCGACGCTCCACCTACGCCCATCGACACCTGCGCGAGGCCTCGCCGACGCCTTCCCGGCGCCTTGGCGAGAATCAGCCTTGTCTGCCCGGTCCGAGCAGCTCGCCATTCCCTTCGCCGAGGGCGGGCACGCCGCGCAACGGCCCTGGGTGATCGCCGTCGAAGACCAGCGGCTGCGCGACGTGGAGCCGGCTGCGTGCCGCCCGCCGTCGGCCACCTCCCGGAACATCCCGCGCGCGCGGAAGTGAGGATCTGCCACCACCTCGTCGAGATCGTGCACCGGTCCCCAGGCGATCGCAGCCGCGTCCAGGCGCTCTGCCCAGGTGGCGCGTGGTGCGCTGCGCAATGCCGCCGGCGATGCTGCGCGCAGCGCGGCCTCGTCCTGCGCAACCCGCTGCGCCTGCCGAGACCGGCGACATCGTCCATGTCGAGCAGCGTGCACAGCGGCCGCCAGAACCAGTCCTCGTGCGCGATCGAAAGCGTCAGCAAGGCGACCGTCGGCGCAGCGGAAGGCACCGTAGGCCGGCTCGGCCGCGATGTCGACCGGCGCGCGCCGTTCATCACCGGACCGACCATCACCGACATCCACGACACCAGCCCGTCGGTCATCGACACGTCCACGTGGCGCCCGCGGCCGGTGCGCGCCCGCTCATGCAACGCCGCCAGCCGCCCGACCGTCGCGAACATCGCCGAAGACAGGTCGCCGATCGCGAGGTCGCCGGCAGGCTGCGGCACGCCGGCGCGCGCTTGCGAGAACAGCAGACCGGCGATCGCCTGGTACGAGAGGTCGTGGGCGGGACTGTCGCGATACGGACCGTCCTGGCCGAAGCCCGAGATCGACACGTGGACGAGACGCGGATTCAGGCCGACACTTCCTCCTAACCGAAGCCGAGGCGGGCCATCGTGCCCGGCCGGAACCCCTCCATCAGGACATCGGCGGCCGGATCAGCGCGCGCAAGCGCACGCGCCCCTCGTCGGTCTTCAGGTCGACGGTCACCGAGCGCTTGTTGCGGTTCAGCGCCGCGTGGAACGGCGGGAACTGTCGCGCCGGATCGCCGCCCGCGGGCCGCTCCACCAGGACCACCTCGGCGCCGAGGTCGGCCAGCAGCAGCGTCGCGTACGGCCCCGGGTACTGCTCGGCGAGGCTGACGACGCGCAGTCCCGAGAGCGGCAGGTTCAGCGCCCCTTCCATACCGGTTTCCTCTTTTCGATGAACGCGGAGATGCCCTCGACCGCGTCCTCGGCGAGCATGTTGCGCACCACGAGCTCGGAGGCGTACTCGTAGGCGTCGCCCAGCCCCAGGTCGAGCTGGCGATAGAACGACTGCTTGCCGAGCGCCACCGTGAAAGGCGACTTGCCGGCAATTTCGTGCGCGACCTCCGCCACCGTGCGATCGAGGTCCTCGTCGGGAACCACCTCGTTGACGAGCCCGATACGGAAGGCGTGCTGTGCATCGAACAGGCGCCCGGTCAGCAGCATCTGCATCGCGTGCTTGCGTGCCACCGCCCGGCTCAGCGCGACCATCGGCGTCAGGCACCACAGGCCGATGTTGACGCCCGGCGTCGCGAAGCGGGCACTGGCGGCGGAGAACGCGAGATCGCAGCTCGCGACCAGCTGCGCACCCGCCGCGGTCGCCACGCCCCGCACCTTGGCGATCACCGGCTTGGGGTTGTTGACGATCGTCTGCATCATCCGGCTGCAGCGCGACGCCATCTCCTTGGAGAACGCCGGGCTGTTGCTCTCGAGCACTTCGCCGAGGTCGTGGCCTGCGCAGAAAACGCGCCCGCCGGTGCCCTCGAGCACCACGACATGGATGCCGTCGTCGGCCGCCGCCTCGTCGAGCGCCGATTGCAGCGCCGCGATCATCGGCAGCGACAGCGAGTTTCCGGCCTTGGGGCGGTTCAGCCGCAGGGTCAAGACGGCCTGGTCGCGTGTCCGCACCAGAATTGCCTCGCCGGCGTCATGCGCGCCGGCGCTCGGGACGGTGGTGCTCATCGGTCTCCTCCTCGTGTTCGCCAGGATGCATCGGCGCGGTCTGCCGCGACCGCTCGGGTGTCGAATCGAGTCTATTGCCTTACCATCCGAACAGGCAAGTAACTCTGCAGTCAATTCAACCGATCCGGCCGCTCCTGGCGCCGTACAACAGGAGAATGCGATGAGCCCCAACACGACCAGCGAGCCGGTCATCCTGACGCAGTCCCGCGCCGGCGCGATCTGGATCACGCTGAACCGGCCGGCCGCGCTGAACTCGATCACGCCCGAGATCGTGACCGGAATCGACCGCGCCCTCGACCTGGCGCGCGACGATCCGGCGGTCCGCGCCGTCGTGCTGACCGGCACCGGCCGCGCGTTCTGCGCCGGGCGCCGACCTGAAGTACGTGCGCGAGACCGCGCACGGCGACGAGGCAGCGGCCGCCGCGTTCCTCGACAGCGGTGCTCGCGATGATGGCGCGGCTGGAGAAGTTCCCGAGGCCGGTGATCGCAGCGGTCAACGGCCTGGCGCTGGCCGGCGGCCTCGAACTGGTGCTGTGCTGCGACCTGGTCATCGCCGCGCGCTCGGCGAAGCTCGGAGACGCGCACGCCAACTTCGGCCTGCTCGCCGGGCGGCGGCAGTTCGGTGCGACTGCCGCGGAAGATCGGACCGACGCGCGCGAAGTACCTGCTGTATACCGGCGAGTTCGTGCCGGCGCAGACGTCTGGTCGAGGCAGGCCTCGTCAACGAGGTCGTCGACGACGCCGATCTGATCGCCGCCGCCGAGCGCCTCGTCGCCAAGCTCCGATGCCGAAGAGCTCGCTGGTGCTGCGCCGCATGAAGGCGCTGGTCGACGACGGGCTCGAACAGCCCATCGGAGACCGCGCTCAGGCTCGAGCTGCTGGCAAGCGAAGTGCACGCGCACAGCCACGACCTGCAAGGAAGGGCTGGCGGCCTTCGAGGAGAAGCGCAAGCCGCGCTTCCTCGGGCCGCTGAGCAATCGCGACAGAGCCGCCGTACGGTTCAGCCCAGCCAGCGCTTCCGGCGCCGGTAGTGCTTGACCTCGCGGTAGCTCTTGCGCTCGCCTTCGAGGTTCAGGCCCAGATAGAACTCGCGCACGTCCTCGTTCGACTTCAGGTCGGCGGCGGCGCCTTCCAGCACGATGCGACCGTTCTCCATCACGTAACCGTAGTCGGCGACGTCGAGCGCGACGCGCGTGTTCTGCTCGACGATCAGCAGCGTCATGCCCGCCGCGCTTCAGCGAGCCGAGCAGCTCGAACACCTCGTCGACGATCATCGGCGCCAGCCCCAGCGACGGCTCGTCGATCATGATCAGCTTCGGGTTGGACATCAGCGCGCGGCCGATCACCAGCATCTGCTGCTCGCCGCCGGACAGGTAGCCGGCGGTGCGGGCCTTCAGCGCGGCGAGTCGCGGGATGCGCGTGTAGACCTCGTCGAGCCGCCGGCGCACCGCCGGCGCCCGAGGCCTCCATGTGGCCGCCGACGATCAGGTTCTGCTCGACCGTCAGGTGCCGCAGCACCCGACGGCCCTCCATGATGTGCACCAGCCCGCGCGCACGATGCCTGCCGGTCTCGGCACCGTCGATCCGCGCGCCATCGAACTCGATCGTCCCCGACGTGACACCTTGCCGTCCTCGGTGCGGATGAGGTTCGAGATCGACTTGAGCGTCGTGCTCTTGCCGGCCCCGTTGCCGCCAAGCAGCGTCACGCATTGCCGTCGGGCACCTCGAGCGAAATGCCCTTCACCGCGAGGATGACGTCGCTGTAGATCACCTCGACGTTGTTCAGCACTAGCACGTTGAGCTCCAGCATGCGATGACGTACCGTCGGCCCGGAGCGCTGCGCGCTCCGTCCGACCTGCGCGATGCTCACCACTTGTTGACGATCGGCACCGGCACGTTCTGCGCGGCGATCACGTGTACTTGCCCTCCTTCACCGTGCGCGATGTTGACCGTCAGGCCCGTCACCGGGAACGGCGCATCGTTGCGTGAACTTCAGGTTCGGGCAGCACGCCGAAGGTCTGCTTCGCTGGTGATCGTGTTGCTTCAACATCGTGTTGCGCACCGCCTCGCCGGTGACGCTTGTCGGCGCCCGACCTCCTTGCACCGCAGCCTCGATCGACGCGCACCGTGACAGAGCATCTGGTTCATGCCCATCATGGTCATCGACGTACCAGCCGCCGGCTGAGCTTGTACTTCGCCACCAGCATGTCGTAGAAGTCGCTGGGCGTCGGTGTCTGTCGTCGGTCGGGATCGCCATGCCGTAGACCTCGTAGTCGCCCTCCAGCTGCTGCGAGGCCGCCGATCGGCCTTGCCCGAGGCAGGCAAGCCGTTGTGCGAGCTCATCAGGATCGGGATGTCCTTGCGCGCCCAGCGCCTGCAGCGCGCGCTTGGTCGCGACGACCGCGGCCGTGTTGGTCTGGATCATGGATCACCTGCGCGCCCTTGCGCACCACCCGGTTGACCTGGGTCGGTCAGATCGGTCGGCTGCACCTCGGTGTAGACGGTCTCGACGACTTCGAGCCTTGTCCTTGTTCTCGGCGGCGAACTTCTCCAGCGCCCTTGTGGATGTCGACGTAGGCCGGCGACGCCTCCGACGAGATGATGGCGATCTTCAGCGGCCCGCTGATGCCGCTTCTGCTGCCGGTACCAGTCGATAGAACGCACGCCGCCTCGTGCGCGTAGGTGGCGCGCGGGTTGAAGATCCAGGGACTCGGCCGCCACGCGAAGCCGTAGCCCGCGGTCGCCATGATCATCGGGATCTTGTCGTCGGGCAGGCGCTGCTGCAGCGCGGCCGACGTCGGGACCGCCCAGCGCCGAGCGCCGCGATCGGCTTGAGCTCGGACTTGATGCCCGGCCACAGGCTGGAGGTCTGCGCGGTGTCGTAACGGGTGTCGTAGTCCTTCATGTTGATCCGGACGCCGATCCCCTTGCCGACTTCCTCGTTCCACCAGTTCAGACACGGCCCAGCGGCCGCCGACCAGCGTCCTTCATGATGTCGGCGTACGGACCGGTGAAGTCGGCCATCGACGGCAATGTTGTAGATCGTCTGCGCGAAGCGCCGGAGCCGGCAGCGCGACGCCCGCCGTGCGCGACGGCTGCCGCGCCGCCATGACACCCAGTGCGCTTCTCTCTCGACGTGCTCATCGGTGTCTCTCTCCTTGTATCAGCGGAACCGTCGAAACGCCGGCGACTTCGTGCGCTCGGGCCAGCCTCAGTACGGGAACGGCCAGAGCCGGTACGACCGCTTCACGATATTCCAGCGATGCATCAGGCCGCGCGGCTCGAAGATCAGGAAGGCCGCGATGACTCCGCCGAGAAACACGTTCATCGCCGCGAACACCACGTCGCCGCCAAGGAACGGGAACATCGTCGACGATCGTAGGGCCGAGCGACGTGAACGCCCTCCTGCACCAGTCTTGATCACGAACACGCCGATCAGCGCGCCGGTGATCGAGCCCATGCCGCCGACGATGATCATCGCGATGAACCAGATCGAGTTGAGCAGCGTGAACTGGTCGACCGCGACGAAGCGGACGTAAGTAGGCCCACAGCCCGCCGCCGATGCCCGCGTAGAACGCGCCGACCAGGAACGCAGTCGCCTTCGTGCGCACGACGTCGATGCCCATCATCCCGGAGGCGACGTCGTCGTCGCGCACCGCGACGAACGCGCGGCCGTGGCGGCTGCGGGCGATGCCGTAGGCGCCGAAGATCATGATCGAGCGCGAACGCCAGGCACAGATAGTAGATCGACGCGTCGTCGGCGAAGCGCCTGCCGAAGAACGTGCGCCGGCTCGATGGTCAGGCCGTTCGAGCCGCCCAGCCAGCTGCATCGGCAGGTTCAGCACGAGGAAGTGGAACAGGAACTGCGCGGCGATCGTCGTCAGCGCGAGGTAGAAGCCCTTGATGCGCACCGCGGACAGTCCGAAGATGAAGCCGAACAGCGCCGCGGCGACACCCGCCGAGCGGGATCGTCAGCCAGAACGGCAGGCCAGCTTGGTCGCGAACACGCCGGTCGTGTACGCGCCGACGCCCATGAACGCGGCCTGTCCGAGGTTCACCTGGCCGGCGTAGCCGGTGTTGATCTGCAGCCCGACGACGACGATCGCGGTGATCAGCATCACGCGTGCGCCATCGCGACGCAGCCGCGGCCCGAGCAGCCAGCGGCAGCAGCAGCAGGAAGGCCAGAAACAGCGCCGAGCGCGAGCCGCTGCTTGCGGGTGCGGACCAGCGCCTGGTCGCGCTGCGTAGCTGGTTGCGAAAACGCCTGCCGGATCCATCGCTCAAACCCTCTCGATCGTCTTCCAGCCGAACATGCCGGTCGGCCGGATGAACAGGATGCCCAGCATGATGACGAACGGCAGGACCGAGCCGACCGCGCCGCCGACCATCGGGTCGAGATACGCGATCGCGAGCCCCTGCACGACGCCGACGATGATGCCCGCGAGCAGCAGCCCGGCGATCGACTCGAGTCCGGCGAGCAGCGCCACCGGCAGCGCGGCGAAGCCGATGTCCGACGCCAGGAAGTTCAGCGACTTGCCGCTCAGGTAGATGACCGCGCCGAGCGTCGACAGCACCGCGCCGAGCACCCAGGCGAACGCGATCGAGCGCTCGCACCGAGATGCCGAGCGACATCGCGACCTGATGATCCTCGGCGACCGCGGTCATCTTGCAGCCCGGCGCGCGTCCTGTTGAAGAACCACGACAGCCCGAAGCCGACGACGATCGTGATCAGGCCGCCGATACAGCAGCGAGCGCGGGATGAAGATGTCGCCGATGATCACCGGCTGCAACGGAAACACGATCGGAAACGGACGCGACCTGCGGTCCGAAGACCAGCAGCACCAGGCCGCGGATCAGGATCAGCAGGCCGATCGTCACCATCACCATCGCGAACACCGACTCGCCGACCAGCCGGGAGAAGAAGATGCGCTCGATCAGCAGCCCGAACAGCGCGGCCGACCACGAAGGCCAGCGGCAGTGCCGACGACAGCGGCAGGCCGATGCTGACGACCAGCCACCAGACGATGAAGCCGCCGAACACGACGAGCTCGCCCTGCGCGAAGTTGAACACCTTCGAGGCGCGGTAGATGACGACGAAGCCCATCGCGATCAGCGCGTAGAGCAGGCCGACCAGCGCGCCGTTGATCACGTAGTTCAGGAAGTCGATCATCGCTCAGGCCTCTCTTCGGCGTCGGGTTGCGGCGCGCATCGCCTGCGGCGTACCGTGCCACGTCGTGGACGCAGCACGTCGGCCGCTGAGCGTCGCCCTTGCGGCCGTCCTGGTAGGTGACCGGGATATCGATGCGCAACCTCGCTGCGGCCGTCGTAGAGCGCCGTCGATCAGCGCCGCGTAGCGCTGCTCGAGGAACTCGCGCCGCAGCTTGCGCGTGCGGGTCAGCTCGCCCTCGTCCGGATCGAGCTCCTTCGGGAAGTTGGCGAAGCGGCGGACCCGCGCATGCCTCGGGCAGGAAGCCGTTGACGCGCTGCGATCTCGCTCGCGGATCAGCTCGGCGACCTCGGGCTTCTGCGACAGGTCGGTGAACGTCGAGAAGCCGAGGTTGCGTTCCTCGGCCCAGCGCGAGACCACGCCCATGTCGATGTTGATCAGCGCGCCGATGTAGTCGCGCGTCGCGTCGCCCAGCGTCATGATGTCCTTGATGAACGGACTGAAGCGCAGCCGCGTCTCGATGAACTGCGGCGGAAAGCGCTCGCCGGCGCGCAGCTGGCGCAGGTCGTCGATGCGCTCGAGGAAGACCAGCTCGCCCGACGTCGGTGATGGAGACCGCGTCGCCGGTGCGGTACCAGCCGTCCTGCACGCGCTCGGCGGTCTTGTCGGGCTTGCGCGTAGTAGCCCTGGAAGAACGATGCCGCCGCGTACCAGCAGCTCGCCTTCGCTCGGTAGACCTTCCACTCCAGCGGCGGCCCGCTCTCGGGGTGCGCCTCGAGCCAGTGGCCGACGGTCTCGAGGTCGTAGCGTTCGCCCTGGTGCATCGTCAGGATGCCGATCTCGGTCGAGCCGTAGATGTTGCGCAGCGGCACGCCGATCGCGTGAAACAGCCGGAAGACGTCGGGCGCCATCGTCGATCCGCCGCACATCGCGACCTTCAGCCGCGTCAGGCCGAGCTGGTCGCGCAGCGGCCGCAGCACCAGCGCCTCGGCCAGCGGAAGCAGCAGGCGGGCCACCGACGGCACCGGCTTGCCGTCGAGTCGGGCGACGTTGCACCTTGCGTCCGATCGTCGATGCCCCAGTCGTAGATCCTGCGGCGCCACGGGCCCGGCGTCGAGCATCCTGGCCTGGATCGTCGACGCCAGGCTTTCCCACTGCCGGGGCGCGAACACCATCGCCTCGACCGCGAGCTCGCGGATGTTCTGCCAGAACCTGCTCCGGCCCTTCCGGGAAGTTGACCACCAACGGCACCGGCAGACCCGATGCGTGATCGCCGAACAACTGCTCGGTGGCCCAGGCCGGCGCGATGTAGGTCAGGTACTCCATGCCCGGCGTCACGGCCGGTGCCGTTGATCAGGCGATGGGCGTTGTCGATCAGGTAGCGGTGCGTGAGGATCACGCCCTTGGGCTGGCCGGTCGTGCCCGACGTGTAGGACAGCACGGCGATGTCGTCGGGCTGGCCGGCTTCGACCAGTTCGGTCGAACAGCGCGCGGCTCGCGCTCGTGGCGCCGCGTGCCCGCGCTTCTGCACCGCGTCGAACGGCCTCAGCGCATCGGCTGCCGGTACGACCACATGCCGGTGTCGTCCCAGTAGATCGACCGGCGCAGCGCCGGCGACGCTGCCAGCATCGGCCAGCGCCTTGTCGACCTGCTCCTGGTCCTGGCGCAACGAGGTAGACCGCCTCGCTGTCGTCGAGCAGGTACTGGATCTCGTCGGCGGTCAGGTCGGGATACAGCGACACGACCTTGCGCGCCGAGCGAGTGCGCGGCGTACTCGACCCAGAAATGCTCGGGCTCGTTCTCGCCGATGATCGCGACCGTCTCGCCGCGCGCGACGCCGACCTCGTTGCAGGCCAAGCGCCAGATCGCGGACGTGCTCGAGCACCTCGCCGAACGTGAACTCGCGCCAGATGCCGCGGTACTTGTGCCGCTGCGACAGCCGCGTCAGGCTCTGCGCGTGGCCCGCGTCGAGCAGGTGCTGCGGCAGTGTTTTCATCGGTGCAGCGGCTCAGCGCTCACTCTTCGCCCAGGTAAGCCTTCATGACCAGCCGGATCGCGCTGCACCTGCGCCGGCGTGCCGATCGCGATCACGCTTGCCGAAGTCGAGCACGAGATGCGGTCGGCGAGGTCCATGACGACGCCCATGTCGTGCTCGACGAGCACGACCGGCAGATGCCGCGCGCCTCGCGTACGTCGAGGATGAAGCGCGCCAGGTCCTCCTTTTCCTCGGTGTTCATGCCCGGCCATCGGCTCGTCCATCAGCAGCACCTTCGGGTTCCTGCGCGAGCGCGCGGCCGAGGTCGACGCGCTTGCGCAGGCCGTATCCGAGGGTGCCGACCGGCTGATGGCGGATCGATCTCGATCTCGAGCAACTCGATGATTTCCTCGACGACCTCGCGGTGCCGCGCTTCCTCGCGTTGCGCCCAGGGGAAGTAGCACGAAGGACTGCAGCACCGAGATGCGCATGTGCATGTGCCGGCCGACCATGATGTTCTCGATCACGGTCATGCCCGGAGAAGATGTGCGTGCCCTGGAACGTGCGCGCCACACCCGGATCGGGCGATCTCGTGCACCGCATGCCCGGTCGACGTCTGCGCCCATGGAAGTCGATGCTGCCGCTGCTGCGGGCGATAGAAGCCGCTCAGGCAGTTCATCAGCGAGGTCTTGCCGGCGCCGTTGGGTCCGATGACCGCGAGCAGTTCGTCGTCGTGGACCTCGACCGAGACGTCGTTCAGCGCGACCACGCCGCCGAACGCCATGCGCACGTCGCGGGCCGCGAGCATCACGGGCCTGGCTGCGGTCTCGGCTGCGGCCCGCTCGGGAGACTGCGGGCTGTCGATACGCACCGTGGTCATGCGCACCTCACTGGAACGGGTTGCCGACGCAGCTTCACCGACCTGTCTCCCCTGGACCCGTCGCGCCTGGCCGGCGGCTGGGCGCTGTTCGCGCCTGACCGCGTGGCGGCGAGTCCAATGATTTGATTATTAAGTTGCATTAGTAACCGGCCGGTAGAATCGATGTCAAGCAGGAACGAACCCGGGGCCCCGAAGCGCGCGAACGCGACCGGCCAGACGGCGCAACATCGTGAAGGCGCGACGGGCGCCGCGCAGATCAGTCGCGTGCCTTCACGGCCTCGCTCAGCATCTCGGAAAAGGCGGCTGCGATGTCCGCACCGCTGGAGCTTCCGTCGGGACGGAACCAGCGTGTCATCCAGTTCACCGCGCCCATGAAGAAGAACACCGCGAGCTTCGCGTCGACCGCGCGAATGCTGCCGTCGGCGATGCCCTCGGCGACCATCTCGCGCATGTCCTTCTCCCATTTGTCGCGCCGCGCGCCGATCACCGCCTTGCTCTCGCTGTCGAGCGCGTGGTACTCGGCCAGCACCGCGAGCCGGCCCATCTCGCCCGTGATCAGTTCGATGTAGCGGCGCGCCAGCATCGTCAGCTTGTCCAGACCGTTGCGGCCGTGCGTGCGCGCGTACTTCATCGCCTCGTCGCCGATGTCCAGCGACATCATGTGGCACTCGAACAGGATCTCCTGCTTGCTGCGCACGTAGTGATAGAGCGCCGCCTTCGTGACCCCGAGCGCAGCTGCCACGTCGTCGAGGGACGTGTTGTGATAGCCGCGGGCCGAGAAGGCGGCGGCCGCCTCGCGCAGCAGGGCGTTGCGCTTGAGCACGAACTGCTCGTCGCGACTGATGACCACATTGCTCCAGGCCGAAGCCCGGCGACCCCGCCGCGACATCGAACTCTCCCTTGAAACGCGAAGACCTCTCGGAGTCTAGAAGCTTCGCGAGATGATCAGCTTCTGGATGTCGCTGGTGCCCTCGTAGATCTTGCAGACCCGCACGTCCCGGCAATAGCGCTCGACCGGGAAGTCGTTCAGGTAGCCATAGCCGCCGTGCACCTGCAGCGCATCCGAGCAGACCCGCTCGGCCATCTCGGAGGCGAACAGCTTCGCCATCGCCGCCTCCTTGCTGCAAGGCAGACCTGCGGCGAGCATGCGGGCCGCGTGCCGGTAGAGCTGGCGGGCGGCCTCGACCTGGGTCGCCATCTCGGCAAGCTTGAACGCGACCGCCTGCAGCTTGATGATCGGCGCGCCGTAGGCCTCGCGCTCGTGCGCGTACCGCACCGCCGCGTCGACCGCCGCCTGCGCCACCCCGACGGCCTGCGCGGCGATCGCGATCCTGCCATCCGACAGCAACGACATCGCCACCCGATAGCCGCCGCCGACTTCGCCAAGGACGTTGTCGAGCGGAACGCGCAGATCGTCGAGCTGGATCTGCGCGGTGTGCGCGGTGTGCTGGCCGAGCTTGCTCTCCACCCGCAGCACCTTGTAGGCCGGATCCTTCGGATCGAGCACGAACGCGGTGAAGCCACGCCGGCCGGCCGACGGATCGGTGACCGCGAGCGCCATCGCCACGCCCGCCTCGCTGCCGTTGGAGATGAACTGCTTGGTGCCGTTGAGCACGAAGACGTCGCCGTCGCGCCGCGCGGACGTCCGCAGCGCCGCGGTGTCGGATCCCGCGTGCGGTTCGGTCAGCAGCCAGGCACCGATCTGCTTTCCGCTGGCGGCCGCCGGCAGGTAGCGGCGCTTCTGCGCCTCGGTGCCGAAGAGCGCCAGCGAATAGAGCGCGGAGTTGTGCACGTGAAAGATCGTGCCGACGCCGCAGTCCGCCGCCGAGATCTCCTCCAGCGCCAGGCAATAGGACATGAAGCCCGCGTGCGTGCCGCCGTACGCCTCCGGCACCAGCATGCCCATGAACCCGAGTTCTCCCAGAGCCTCGAGCTCCCTGTGGGGCCATGCGCTGGTACGGTCGCGCTCGGCTGCGGTCGGCGCGATCACCTCCTGCGCGATCCGACGTGCCGCGTCCCGGGTCATCGTCTCCTCCTGGGACAGGAACGCGGCCCCCGTCTGCGCCGAGGCTTCGGCCTGTTGCGTGCCCACCGTCATGTCGATCTCCTGCCTGATGTTGACTTCGTCGTCGTATTGGTTACTCTGCGGTTGAATTATCAGCGGGATTCGATCGGCGTCAAGCCTCGCATGCCGCCGGCAGCGCGGGCGTCCCGGGGCCGCGCGGACATGCCGGCGAACCGCCCGCGAACCAATCGGAGAACAGCCATGGGACTCAGGGACTTCACGATCCAGACCATCATCGAGCGCAATGCGCTCATGCACGGTGCGCGCAGCGCCTTCGTCTTCGACGGCCAGCGGGTGACCCATGCGCAGTACCGCGATCGCGCCGAGCGGCTGGCCGCCGGCCTGCACCAGGCCGGGCTGATGCGCGGCGACCGGCTCTGCGTGCTGGCTCAGAACCGGCTCGAGTACCTGGACACGTACGGCGCGGCCGCCCGCCTCGGGGCGATCGTCGTGCCGGTCAACTGGCGCCTGAGCGGCGACGAGATCGCCCACGTGATCCGGGACACCGCTCCGAAGATCGTGTTCGCCGACCCGCAATACCAGGCAGCGGTCGCGTCGCTGCGCGCGCAGTGCGGCTCGATCGCCGCCTGCTACGGGTTCGATGCTGTCGAGGAGGGTTTCACGCCGTACCAGTCGCTGCTTGAGGCGACCGGCGCAGCCCCGCCGACCGACGTCGCGTCGGACGACGGCTTCGTGATCGTGCACACGGCGGCGGTCGGCGGCAATCCGCGCGGGGCGCTGCTCTCGCACGGCGGATTGCTGGCCGCGAACGTCCAGCTGATCCAGCAGTGGCAGCTCGGCCCCGACGACACGAACCTCGGCATGCTGCCCCTGTTCCATGTCTCCGGCCTCGGCCTGTTCCTTGCCGTGCTGCAGGCGGGCGGCACGACCGTGCTGTCGCAGCGCTTCGACCCGGCCGCAGCCGCGCGCCAGATCGCCGAGCATCGCGTCACCGTGTTCTCGGAGTTCGCGCCGATGCTGGGTTCGATCCTGGACCAGGCCGCCGGCGCGGACCTCTCCAGCCTGCGCGCCGTCAGCGGCCTGGACACGCCCGAGACGATCGCCCGCTTCCACGCGGCCTGCCCGGGCGCCGCCTTCTGGTCAGGCTACGGACAGACCGAGGTGTCGGGCATGGCCACGCTGGCACCGTTCGCCGAGCGGCCGGGCGCCGCGGGTCGCCCGGCCCTGATGACCGAGGTCGCGATCTTCGACGACGCCGACCGGCCGCTGCCCGCGGGGCAGACCGGCGAAATCGTCGTGCGCGGACCGACCGTCTTCAAGGGCTACTGGAACCTGGACGAGGACAACCGGCAGACCTTCCGCGGGGGCTGGCATCACACCGGCGACATGGGTCGTCTGGATGCCGACGGATACCTCTGGTATGCCGGACGCTCGCCAGCGAAGGAACTGATCAAGCCGGGCGGCGAGAACGTCTACCCGGCCGAGGTCGAGCGCGTGATCCTGGAACATCCGGCGGTCGCCGAAGTCGTCGTGATCGGTGTTCCGGACGCCGAGTGGGGCGAAGCGGTGAAGGCCGTCTGCGTCTGCCGGTCCGGCGCCGCCGCGCCACCCGCCGCCGAACTGATCGAATTCGTCGGCGCGCGGATCGCGCGCTTCAAGAAACCCAAGCACGTCGCCTTCGTGCCCGCGCTGCCCCGCACCGCCGCCGGCGTCATCGACCGGGCTCGCGTCCGGGACGAACACGGCAAGGCCTGAAGCGCCCCGTCAGCCGCACTCCCCCTGGTGCCCGCACGCGGTGCAGAACATGCAGCCGTCGCGCTTGATGTACGCGTGCGCACCGCATGACGGACAGGCCATGCCGGCGATCACGTTCGACGCCGGCTGCGGCGAGCTCGACCGGCCGTCGGGAATCGCGAGCGCCCCCGCACCACCGATCGCGCGCCCGTCGGCATCCATCAGCCCCAGCACCTTGTAGCGGTTCAGGATCAGCGCCGCCATGTAGGCGACCGTGCTGGGCCAGACCTGCTGGCGCTGCTCGTCCGGCACCTGCGCCCAGAACGAGCCGTTCAGTTCGCCGAAGCTGAGCAGCTTGCGCAGCTTCAGGCCGATCCAGTTGACGTCGACCACGCGCATGTCCAGCGACAGCAGCTTGCACAGCCCGTCGAGCACGCGCGGATAGTCGCCGGCCAGCCAGATGGAATACGGGCGCCGCGTCCCGTCGGGCAGCTGGAGCTCCTTCACGCCCAGAACGAAATCGTCGCCGGTGGCCGGGTTGACGACGTCCGAGGTCCAGGAAAGCGTGCCCAGCGGACCGGACTTCGGCTCGGCCGCGAAGATCATCGCGTCGATCATCGGCGTGGGCTGCTCGTCGATCGTGTCGAACATGCCGAGCTCCTCGCAGCGATACCGCACGATGTCGGCGAACGCTGCGACGATGCCCGGGCGCCAGCGCAGGTCGCCGGCGGGCGGGAACGGCATCTGCAGCGGCTGCTCGTCGCGGGTCTTGGCAAGCGAATCGAGCTTCAGCCGCAGCCATGCGCGGTCGTTCGAGCGCATGTCCATCGACAGCGCCTTGGCGATCGCGCCCAGGCCGCGAGGCTGCTCGTTGCCGTTGACCCAGGTCTCGAACGGCACGCTGCGCGAATCCATCGAGCCGTCGCGGCGCTGGAACAGCTCGTCGGTCTGTCCGATGAAGATCGCGAACTGCGAGCGCCCGTCCACCGGCTCGACCATGTACGACCAGGAGAGGTTGCCCGCGGGCAGCGTCGGACGGCCCGGCCAGCGCAGCGAAGCCAGCGCCGGCTGCGGCACCTTCTCCAGGCGCAGGCGGCGGTTGGGGTCGTCCTGCGGCAGGTCGTTCGGCGCCGCCGGGGTGACGACCGGCGCGGTGCTGAGCACCGAGCCGATCACCGAATTCGGACGATACGTGGTGATGCCCTTCAGCCCGGCACGCCAGGCTTCGAGGTACAGCGCCTTGAACTCCTCGTAAGGATAGTCTTCGGCGACGTTGACCGTCTTGCTGATCGCCGAATCGACGTACGGCTGCACTGCCGCGCTCATCCGCATGTGATCGAGCGCGTTGATCTGCATCGCCGACACGAAATACTCGGGCAGCGCGTTCACGTTGCCGCCGAGGTGGCGGTACAGGCGGTAGGCGAAGTCTTCGACCGCGTACTCGCGCCGGCTGCCGTCGGGCATGCGCTTCTTGCGCGTGTAGGTCCACGAGAACGCCGGCTCGATGCCGCCCGACGAGTTGCCGGCGAAGGCGATCGAGATCGTGCCCGTCGGCGCGATCGACAGCAGGTGCGAGTTGCGGATGCCGTGCTTGCGGATCTGGCCCTTCAGCGCATCCGGCAGGCGCGCGGCCGCGTGCGGCTCGGCCAGGTACTTGTCGGCGTCGAACAGTTCGAAGGCGCCCTTCTCGCGCGCCAGCGCCACCGAGGCCTCGTAGGCCGTGTCGCGCATCACCTCGGCGATGCGCTCGGCCATGCTGCGCGCCTCGGGCGTGTCGTAGCGCAGCTTCAGCATCGTCAGCGCGTTGCCCAGCCCCGTGAAGCCCAGGCCGATGCGGCGTTTCTCGCGCGCCTCGCGCTCCTGCGCGGGCAGCGGCCACAGCGTCAGGTCGAGCACGTTGTCGAGCGCGCGTACCGCCAGCACGGTCGCACGGCGCATGCGCTCGAAGTCGAACGCGGGCGCGTCGCCGAACGGGTCGTCGACGTAGCAGGTCAGGTTCAGGCAACCCAGGTCGCAGCAGCCGTAGGCCGGCAGCATCTGCTCGCCGCACGGGTTCGACGCGCGGATGTCCTCGCAATAGGACAGGTTGTTGTCGCGGTTGACCTTGTCGATGAAGATCACGCCCGGCTCGGCGTGGTTGTACGTCGACTTCATCACCTGGTCCCACAGCGCCCGCGCCCGGATCGTGCGGTACACCCACTGGCCGTCGTCGCGGCGGCGCGCGCCCTCGGCGTCGAAGGGTGACACCGAGTGCACCAGATCGAAGTCGCGGTCCGCGTCGACGGCTTCCATGAACGCGTCGGTGACCGCGACCGACATGTTGAAATTGGACAGGGAGCCGTCGCGCTTGGCGTGCACGAACTCCTCGATGTCCGGGTGATCGACGCGCAGCACCCCCATCTGCGCACCGCGCCGGGCACCCGCCGACTCCAGCGTCTCGCAGCTCTTGTCGAAGACCCGCATGTACGAGATCGGCCCGGATGCCCGCGAATGCGTGCCCTTCACATAGGCACCGCGCGGCCGGATCGACGAGAAGTCGTAGCCAACGCCGCCGCCGCGGCGCATCGTCTCGGCGGCCTCCTGCAGTGCCGCGTAGATGCCCGGCGTCCCCTCTTCGTCGTAACCCCAGACCGCGTCGCCGATCGGCTGCACGAAGCAGTTGATCAGCGTCGCCTTGAGCTCGGTGCCGGCTGCCGAATTGATCCGTCCGGCGGGGACGAAGCCGTTCTCCATCGCCCAGCGGAACTCCTTCTCCCAACGCGCATAGTCGGTCTCGATCGAGGCCAGCGCGCGCGCCACCCTGGCGCGGATATCGCCCGCCGTCTTCTCGTCGCCCTTGGCGTATTTCTCGAGAAGCACGTCGATGGATACCTCCTGCTCGGGCAGGGCTGCCAGGATGTTCTCGATCTTCACGTTGGGGTCTCCGGAATGGCTGGGGCTGGGCGGGGGTCGGCTCGAAACGGCCGGTCAGTTCGGCAATCTAACAGGCTCGGTGGCGGGCGAGAATTGATCTCGCGCAAGGCGCGTGGCGAAGCGTGCGGATCCGGGGGAAATCCCCAGCACGGCGGGGCAGTCTGACCGGGTTCTGGCCCGAGGGGCGGTCGCGCAGCCGGCGCGCGTGCCCTGCTCGTCACGCGGCGCCGGACCATAGCCTGACAGGGTTCGGGGGTCGTGTATACTCTCGGACTGCCCGCATTCGGACGGCTAGCTCAGCGGTAGAGCACTGCCTTCACACGGCAGGGGTCACAGGTTCGAACCCTGTGCCGTCCACCAGAAACATCCTTGCAAATTGAAGACTTGACGGCGCCCTCGGGCGCCGAAGTTGTTTTGGCGGGGGAAGCCTGACCGGTCGTGTCGCCGCACGTGAAGATGCCACCGGCCAGGATAGTTCACGCCGGGCACACGCCGGGATGTGCGATCGTCCACCCGGAACTCGCGCATCGCGTCGAGCAGGGGGGCCGGTGCTACTTCGCCTGACCCTGCCACATGGCGGCAGGGGCCAGCGATGGCGTGCGATGCCCAAACAATGGCGTTCAGGGATAAGCCGGCGGCAGGCTCCCAGCAAGACGACGGCGTGTACCCTCGCAAGAAGGAGGGCCAGCCCATGCAGCCCAGTCGCATCCGCATCGTCGCCCGTTGGATACACCTGAGTGCCGCGGTTCTGATCGGCATCGCGATCTACTTCCCGTGGAGCGGCGATCCAGTCTTAGCCTCGGCATTGTCGTTCGGGGTCTTCCCTTTGCTCTGTCTGACCGGCAGTATCCCGTGGCCGCAGGCTCGGCTGCGGCGCCTGTGTGAAACCAGCCGATCGGCCCCAGGCGCCAACCGACCATGAGGCTCGCAGCGGTCGCAGCATGGATCGTGCTTGCCGGCCAGGTGGTGGCCGCTGATGCCGGCATCGAGGTCCTCGTGGCCGGGCTCAGGGCCGACGGCGCGACGCTGAACTGCGCGTTGTTCTCGACGCCGCAAGGATTCCCCGACCCGCGCACGGCGATCGCCAAGGTCATGGCCCCTGTGAGCGCCGGACGGGCGGTCTGCCAGTTTCCAAGCGTGCCGGCCGGAAGCTTCGCCGTTGCGGCTTTCGAGGACCGCAATGGCAACGGTGTGCTCGACACTAATGTCTTCGGAGTGCCGACGGAGGGAGTGGCCGTCAGCCGTGATGCGCGCGGTCGGCTGGGCCCGCCCAGCTTCGAAGCCGCACGCTTCATGCACGGGCCCGAGGCGACACGGTTGCAGCTGCAAGCCGCCTACTGAACCTCTCGCGGTTGCTGCAACGCCTTTCGCACGTGCTCTCGCGCATGGCGGGTCGATGAGCTACACCGTCTTCGCGCTGAGGCACCTGCCGGGCGTGGTTCTGCTGCACGGCGACATCATCGTCACGGCCGCCTTGAAACTCGCCGCCGACCGTAGCGGCAGCCCGGCCGGATCACCTGGGGGATCGCTGCCACCGTACCGCCCCTGGTGAACATGGGCTCGATGGTGCTGTGCCCATCGATCGATGCGCCGGGGCCCGCTGAAGGACACGCGCGACAACATAGAATCTGCCGATTCCGTCGACCGATTCGCCATGACTCGAGCATCTTCCCACGTCCTCGATGCCGCCATCCGGCTCGCACCCTCCGCCGATGGCCCGCTGCTGGGCAACACCCACCCGTCGTACGCCAACATGGTCGGGCCGTTCGGGGGAGTCATCGCAGCGACCGTGCTCAATGCGGCGCTCACCCATCCGTCGCGACTGGGCGATCCGATCGCGCTGACGGTGAACTATGCCGGCCCGATCGCGGACGGTGCCTTCCGGATCGACGCCGTGCCGGTGCGCACCAACCGGTCGACGCAGCACTGGTCGCTGTCGCTCCTGCAGGGCGACGAGGTCGCGATCACGGCGACCGCGGTCTTCGCCACCCGGCGCGACACCTGGTCGTCCACCGAGACGGGCGCGCCGGACGTGCCGGCCCCGTCGACGCTGGCGCGTGCGCCGACGGTGAAGCGCGCGCCCTGGACGAGCAACTACGACATGCGCTTCGTGCGCGGCGGACTGCCCGACTACGAGAATCCGCCCGCCGAGACCGACTCGGTCACCTGGGTGTGGATCCGCGACGAGCCGCCCCGCCCACTGGACTTTGCCGCGCTGGCGTCGATCTGCGACGCATTCTTTCCGCGCATCTTCGTGCGCCGCCCGCGCTGGGTGCCGGCCAGCACGGTGTCGATCACCACCTACTTTCATGCGGACACGGCGCTGCTCGCCGCGCAGGGCGCCGAGCCGGTGCTGTGCACCGCGCGTGCCTCGCACTTCGGCCGCGGCTATCACGACCAGGCGGCCGAGGTCTGGGGCCGCGACGGCGCACTGCTCGCCACCAGCCACCAGATCGTGTACTACAAAGAGTGACCGCCCCACCGCAGCAGAGGCTCCGAACGCCATGAACACCATCAAGGCAAGCCTGTCCGCCCTGCTGCTCGGGCTCTCACTGCTGTGGTGGCTTGCAGACGCCACAGCCATCGCGCAAGCCAGCGGCTTCTTCGCGTGGCGTGGCCTGCTCGTGCAGTACACGGGGGTCCTGGCGATCGGCGCGATGAGTGCGGCAATGCTGCTGGCCACGCGCCCGGTCTGGCTCGAAGACCGCCTGCACGGCCTCGACAAGATGTATCGGCTGCACAAGTGGCTGGGCATCGCGGGCTTGGTGCTGGCGGTGGCGCACTGGTTGTGTGCGCAGGCGCCGAAGTGGCTGGTGCAGTCGGGGCTGCTGCAACGACCGGCACGCAGCCCGCAGCCCGCGGAGACGGTCGCGGTCTTTCGATTCTTCCGGGACCAGCGCCACCTGGCGGAGCAGGTTGGCGAGATCGCCTTCTACGCTGTGGTGGCGCTGATCGCGCTGGCGCTGATCCGCCGGTTTCCCTACCGCCATTTCTTCCGCACGCACCGCTGGCTGGCGGTGGTCTACCTGGCCCTGGCGCTGCACTCGATCGTGCTGATGCGCTTCGCGTACTGGACCACCCCGCTGGGCGCCGCCCTCGCGCTGATGATTCTGGCGGGCAGCGTGTCGGCTGCGATCAGCCTGTTGCGCCGGATCGGATCCGAGCGCAAGGCGGTCGGCATCGTCGAGCGCATCGAACACCTGGACGGGGTGCACGTGAACGCGGTCGAGGTGCGCCTGGAGAGCCGCTGGGTCGGACACGAGGCAGGGCAGTTCGCGTTCGTGACCTTCGACCGTCGTGAGGGCGCGCACCCGTTCACGATCTCGTCGGCCTGGCGCGGCGACGGCAGGCTGATGTTCCTCATCAAGGCAGTAGGGGACTACACGCGCACGCTGGCCGCAACGGTGAAGGCGGGCGACACGCTGACCGTCGAGGGGCCCTATGGCCGCTTCGACTTCGACGGTCCGTCGCGGCATCAGATCTGGATCGGCGGCGGCATCGGCATAGCACCCTTCGTGGCACGCATGAAGGCGCTGGCGGTTGCTCCGGACGGGCGCACCATCGACCTCTTCCACACCACCCGGGAGGTCGACGAGACCGCGCTGCAGCGGCTGGCCGAGGACGCGGCAGCCGCAAGGGTGCGACTGCACCTGCTCGTCGACGCGCGCGACGGCCAGCTCACCGGCGAGCGCCTGCGCGCCGCGGTGCCCGGCTGGGGGCAGGCCGACGTCTGGTTCTGCGGTCCGACCGGCTTCGGCCAGGCGATCCGCTCCGACCTGGTCGCGCACGGTCTGGCGGAAGAACGCTTCCACCAGGAACTCTTCGAGATGCGCTGACGCGCGTCGACGGCGCGACCGACGCGGCTTCGAGCCGTTCGCGTCGAGCATGTCGCCGAATTCTTGGGCCGATCGCACCCCATCGCACGCTGCCCAGCCATTGCTAGCCCTTGTAGCGCAAGAGTCCTAAGCTAATCTGTTCTACCGGCCTTTTCTGACTGGGGGGGAGCAATGAAGATATCCGGAGGATGCCTTTGCGGGAAGGTTCGTTACTCGAGCGATGCCGCGCCCGCGATCGTGGCGGCTTGCCACTGCACCCATTGCCAGAAGCAAAGCGGTTCGGCATTTTCGATGAACGTTGGTGTTCCGGCCGACCAATTGCGCATCGAGGGTGAGTTGGCCACTTACGAGGACGCGGGAAGCAGCGGCATGCCGGTACTACGCCGGTTCTGCCGCAACTGCGGCTCGCCGATCTTCTCCGACGTCGGGTCCTCTCCGGGCTTGGCGTTCGTGAAGGCCGGCACTCTCGACGACGCGAGCTGGGTCAAGCCGGCTGTCCAGATCTGGGGCGCATCACGGCAGCCGTGGGCAACCATCGACCCGGCTGTTCCTCAGCTTCCGGGCAATCCACCTTCGGGTTGAGGCGCTTCCGCGCGGGCGATTGGGACACAGCGAATGCGGTGCATTCGCTGACTCGCCGAGGGCTGCTGCAAAGTTTTTCGACACATTCGGACGTGGCACGCGCGGCTTGAAGTCGTCGTGACGCCTGGCAGCGTCGTCGCGGCTCACCGGCATCGGTGGAATACTACGTGGCGCCAGAGGAGCCGCCATGAACCCACGCCTGATCCACGTCCCCACCAACGGCATCCGGCTGCGCGCGGCCATCGCCGGCCAGGGACCGCTCGTGCTGATGGTGCACGGGTTCCCCGAGAGCTGGTACAGCTGGCGCCACCAGATCGGTCCGATCGCCGCTGCCGGCTTCACCGCCTGCGCGATCGACGTGCGCGGCTACGGCGGCTCGGACAAGCCGCCCGCGGTGGCCGACTACAGCCTGGAACGGATCACCGGCGACGTCGCCGGCGTCGTCGAGGCGCTGTCGTCAGACGGCACAGCCGTGCTGGTGGGCCACGACTGGGGCGCACCCATCGTCTGGAACACCGCACTGACGCGGCCGGACCGGGTTCGCGCGGTCGCCGGGCTGTCGGTGCCTTGGACGGGCGTGCCCGCCGTGAACTTCCTGGACGCCGTGCGCGCCGCCTTCACCGCCAAAGGCCGGTTCTTCTACCAGGTCTACTTCCAGGACGAAGGCGTGGCCGAGGCCGAACTCGAGGCGGACGTGCGCGCGTCGCTGCGCAAGTTCTACTACGCGATCAGCGGCGACGCGCCCGACGGCACCTGGCCCAGGAACAAGCCGCACGGCGCCCGGCTGCTCGACGGCCTGCCCGACCCCGATCCGTTCCCGGCCTGGCTGACGAAGGCCGACGAGGACTACTTCGTCGCGGAGTTCCAGGCCTCGGGGTTCCGCGGTCCCGTGAACCGCTACCGCAACCACGCCCGCGACTTTGCCTGGCAGCAACGGTTCCGCGACCGGCAGATCAGCCAGCCCTCACTGTTCATCGGTGGCGACCGCGACCTGGTGCTGAAGATGCTTCCCGGGGTGGATCCGCTGGCGCTCATGGCGCCGCACCTGCCCGGGTTGCGCGGTGCGCACCTGCTGCCGGGGATCGGCCACTGGACGCAACAGGAGGCGCCCGACGCCGTCAACCGCCTGCTGCTCGAATGGCTGCGCGGCTTGTGAGCCGTCCGCCTCGATTCTCGATGACGAACTCCGGTTGAGGACCGGCTGACGCGCCGGCGCGCAGGACACGCTCGTCGCGCGTTGAACGCATGCCACCATCATCTCGCCCGACTCGAACGCGACGGAGATGTCCGACATGAATAACCGAAGCTCGGCAAGGGCGTCGATGAAGGCATCCGCCAGACCTGCCGGCGTCTTGCTGCCCCGAGTACGATCATGACCGCGCTCCGGACCTCCCTGGCTCGCCTGGTGGCGGCGCTCGGCCTCGCAGCGATGGCTGCCGGTTGCGCGACGACCCAGCTGAACGCTGAGTGGAGGGATCCAACGTTCACGGCCGGCTCGTTGAAGGGCGGGCGCGTGCTGGTGGTCTGCCGGGCGCCCGACGAGGCAGTGCGACGAGCGTGCGAAGACCAGTGGGCCAGTCTGCTGGGCGCGCAAGGCATTGCCCCCTTGCGAAGCTATTCGATCCCCGGATTTCCCTGGGCGAGCGGCGACAGCACCGAAGAGATGATGACTGCAGCCCGGGCGCGCGGCGTTGCTGCCCTCGCCGGCATGTCGCTCATGCCGACCGGTGCGACCATGGTGACTCCCGGGACGCAGGTCGGTGTCGGCGTCAGCGGCGGCGGCTATCGGGGCGGCGGATTCGGCATTGGCGGCATCGGGATCTCGTTCCCGGTCGGCGGTGCGACGGCGACCCAAGGCCTCGGCGCGAGCTCGTCGTTCATCGACGTCGCAAGCGGCAGGCTCGTCTGGTCCGGTCGCGCAATCACCCCGGCGTCGAGCGACCTGCTCGCGCAGGTGGGCGCGCTCGCGCGGGTCACGATCGAAGCCATGCTGAAGGCAGGGGTTATCCAGGCAAGCGGCACGCCCAGTCGCGCCATGTGACCGCGCCGGCACTGGACTTCGAGCGCGGGGTCATGCAGTTCTCGGCCCCCGGCATCCCGCACTTCCGGCTGTTCATGGAGCGTTCGGTCGGGCCGATGCAGAAACTCGACCACCTCCGCCACCGCATGCGGTGACCTGCCCGAAACCCGGCCGGACCGGACCGGACCGACCCGCCTTGCCCTCTTGCCGCCCGCAGGCAATCATCGCGCACGCACCGGGGATCGCTGGGCCTTCGACCCGTCGACTCCGGCCCCATGTCATCGCACCCGGAGACCCCCCCATGACCGACACCGCCTTCGAGACCCTGATCTACGAAATTCCCGAGCCGGGCATCGCCCGCATCCGGCTGAACCGCCCCGAGCGCGCCAACGCGCAGGACACGCAGCTGCTGTACGAGTTGAACCAGGCGTTCGACCGCGCGGCCCACGACGACGAAGTCCGCGTGATCGTCCTCGCCGCGGAGGGCAAGCACTTCTCGGCCGGCCACGACCTGTCCGAGACCGACAGCGCGGGGGCCATGCGACGCTACCGCACGGTGGGAACGATGTGCGGCTTCGGCTGCGCCGGCGCCGAGGCGCAGATGGCCCGCGAGGAGGAGATCTACACCGGCTTCTGCGAGCGCTGGCGCAACATCCCGAAGCCCACGATCGCGGCGGTCCAGGGCAAGTGCATCGCGGGCGGGCTGATGCTCGCGCTGGCCCTGCGACCTGATCGTGGCGAGCGACGATGCCTCGTTCGCCGACCCGGTGGTGAGCTTCGGCGTGGGCGGCGTGGAGTGGTTCCACCATGTCAACGAGGTCGGGATGCGCAAGGCCAAGGAGATGCTGTTCACCAGCGAAGCAATCGGGGCGGCGGAGGCGCTGCAGCTGGGCATGGTGAACAAGGTGGTGCCGCGCGCAGAGCTGCAGGAGGCCACGCTCGAGATGGCCCGCAAGATCGCAACGAAGTCGCGCTTCGCACTGAAGATGACCAAGCTCGCGCTGAACGGCGTGGCCGACGCGGCCGGGCGCGATATCGCGATGCAGAGCGCTTTCCACCTGCACCAGCTCGCGCACACGCACAACCTGAAAGTGTTCGGCATGCTGATCGATCCGACCGGACTGCCGGAGGCCACCCGCAAGGCGATGGCGGCGCGCCTGGCCGCTCAGAACGAGTCGGGCGCGGCGGGAGCATAAGTCGGCGCGTTTTGTCCTGCGTTCTGCGCAGCGACTATCATTCGGTCCGACTCGAACGCGACGGAGACCTCCGACATGAACCACCTCGATACAACGACTCTCGCCGCGACGGCCGCCGACGCGTGCTCGGCGCCGGCGCGCCCGGCCCGCCGCCGCATCCTCGGTGCCGCCGCCGCGACCGGCGCCGCCGCGGCATTCCCGCGCTTCGCGATCGGCCAGGCCTGGCCGTCGAAGCCGATCCGCATCATCGTCAGCACCGCGACCGGCGGGCTCACCGACAACTTCGCGCGGCAGTACGGCGAGTTCATCTCGCGCAAGTTCGGCCAGCCCGTGGTCGTCGAGAACCGCACCGGCGCGAGCGGCACGATCGGCACCGATGTCGTCGCGAAGGCGGCGCCCGATGGCCACACGTTTCTGGTGACGATCTCGACTTCGGTGTGGACCGCGCGCGCGCTGTACCGCAAGCTGCCCTACGATCCGGACAAGGAGCTGACCCCGGTCACGATGTTCCCGTCGGGCGCGTTGCAGATGGCTGTGCACGACAAGGTGCCGGTGAAGTCCGCCCGCGGACTTCATCGAGTTCGCGCGCAAGAACAGGGCGACGTTCGGCACCTACGCCCCCGCGTCGCTGCCGCACATGATCGCCGACGTGCTCGGCCGCACCCGCAAGGTCGACATCGAACCGGTGCACTACAAGGGCGAAACGCCGATGTGGGTTGACGTGGCCGGTGGCGCAATCACGTCGGGCTTCGGCAGCTACCAGGCGATGCTGCCGCACATCCAGCGCGGCACCGTGCGGCCGGTCGCTTCGTGGGGCGGTCGCTCGCCGAAGCTGCCCGACGTGCCGACCTTCCAGGAGCTCGGCTTCAACGACCCGATCTTCGGCCTGAACGGGTGGATGCCGATGTGCGCGCCGGCCGGAACGCCGGAAGACATCCTGAAGAAGATGTCGGGCGCGATCCTCGAAGCCCGCAACACCGACAAGATCAAGCAGCTGCACGAGACCTTCGGCATTCCGAACGTGCCGCCGTCCCTCGAAGAGTCCCGCGCGATCTGGAAGAAAGAAGCCCCGGACTGGATCGCGAGCGCCGAGCGGCTCGGCATCAAGCTGGACTGATAGCGCCCCTGCGTGCCTTCACGGGCGCGCGCGCGAAGCTGCGCGCACGCGAAGGCACGCCGTGTGGACGACGGGGAACGAGATCTGCCCTTAAACTTCCTCCCTTCGAAAACCGTGCCGGAGACTTCCATGCGCCCTGCTTTCCGTTGGCTTTCCGTGCTGTCCGGTGCCGCGCTCTGCGCCTCCGTGGCGCTCGCCCAGCCGTATCCGAGCAAGCCGATCAAGGCCATCGTGCCCTTTGCCGCGGGCAGCGCCACCGACCAGATCGGCCGCGCGTTCGCAGCGAAGATTTCGGAGACGCTTGGGCAGCCCGTCGTCGTGGAGAACAAGCCGGGCGTCAACGGCATGCTGGGTGCCGACGCGGTGGCGAAGGCCGCGCCCGACGGCTATACGATCCTGATGGGTACGAACAGCACCAACGCGGCCCTCAAGAGCCTGATGAAGAAGCTGCCGTACGATCAGGACACGGCGTTCGCGCCCGTCGCCTACCTGGGGTCGGTGCCGCTGATCGTGGCCATCAACAACGACGTGCCGGCCAAGACGCTGAAAGAGTTCGTCGATCTGGCCAAGGCCAGGCCGGGACACGTCACGTTCGCCAGTGCCAGCACTTCGCAGCTGGTGTCGTCGGAAATGCTGGCCAGCATGGCCGGAATCCAGATGACGAACGTGCCGTACAAGAGCGGTCCTGCCGCCATGACCGATCTCATCGGCGGCCAGGTGATGATGTTCACCGCGGACTTTGCCGTCACCCTGCCCCAGATCAAGGCGGGCAAGATCCGCGGTCTGGCCGTGACCTCGACCAAACGTTCCGCCGTGATTCCCGAGTTGCCGACGGTCAACGAGGCGCTGGGGCTCAAGGACTACGAGCTGATCGCCTACTTCGCGGTGTTCGCGCCGGCAGGCACGCCGCCCGAGATCATCGGAAAGCTCAATCAGGCCCTCAATGCAGCGGCGCAGACCAAGGACGTCCAGGAGAAGTTCGCGCCGATCGGATTTGCGGTCGAACCCGGGACGCCCGAGGCACTGGCCCAGCGCAGTCGCCTGGAGACCGCCAAGTGGGCCAAGGCAATCCGCGACGCCAAGATCGAGCCACAGTAGGCGGGATCGTCACGCAGCTCGCAGATGATGTCTGCGCAACGGACCGTTCACCGGGCCGGCAACCCTGGCAAGAAGGGGTCGCAATATCCCGGTGAACTAGCGGCCGAGATCAGGCCCGGCCAGTCCGTCGAGCTGCTCAAGGAACTGCACATCCTGACCCGGGACGGCAAGCTGAACCAGGATGCGCGGCGCAAGCTCAAGCAGGTCTACCACCTGTACCAGTTCATCGAGAGCCTTCTGCTCGAGGTGCCGGACACGGGCGTCGGGATCACGCTCGCCGACCACGGTGCGGGCAAGTCGTACCTCGGGTTCATCCTCTACGACCTGTTCTTCAAGACGGTGACGCCGGGCCGGGCGCCCGGCCACGTGTATGGCATCGAAACGCGCCAGGAGCTGGTGCAGCGTTCGCGCGAGCTCGCCGCCCGGTTCGGATTCGAGCGGATGTCGTTCCTGAACCTGAGCGTCGCCGAATCCGCGCTGTCGGACGAATTGCCCGATCGCATCGACGTGGTGACGGCACTGCACGCCTGCGACACGGCAACCGACGACGCGATCGCGTTCGGCCTGAAGAAGCACGCGCGCTTCATCGTGCTGGTCCCCTGTTGCCAGGCCGAAGTCGCCCGTCTGCTGAACCGGGACAAAGCGCTGTCGCTGTCGCGAACACCCTTGGCCGAACTGTGGCGGCACCCACTGCACACCCGCGAACTGGGCAGCCAGATCACCAACGTGATGCGCTGCCTGTACCTCGAGGCGCGGGGCTACCAAGTGACGGTCACCGAGCTGGTGGGCTGGGAGCACAGCATGAAGAACGAACTCATCATCGCGCGCCACACCGGCCGGCACAACCGTGCGGCGGCGTTGCGCCTGCGGGCGTTGCTCGAGCAGTTCGGCCTGACGGGGCTGCTCGAGACGCGCTACGCGTTGCCGGCCAGCGGCACTGCCCCGCACTGAGGCGCGTGCCCTGCTGCGGACGGCACGCCTCGCCCGGGAGTCGACGGCGACCGGCCGTCGCCGCCGATTCCTCGTCCGTCCGGGCGAAAGGTGGAAAAAGTCGGGTTCCGCGGTGATAATCCGTCCAATGACCGGTTAGGACACTCGGCTGCCGAAGGCGGGCGGCGGGAGCGACTCGTGCGCAATGACTCCAATCGCCGGCGCGCGGCACTTGCCGTGGCTGCCGTCGGGTTTATCTGCAGCTTTCAGGCCGCGGCGGTCGAGCCGCAGCCCGAGGATGCCGCGCAACTGATCAACGAGGTGCGGCGTCAGGTTGCGGCGTGCGGCGGATCCGTGCGCGCCAGCGTCCAGCGCGAGGAGGCGGGGGCGGGGGCGGGGGCGGTGCCAAGCCGGCCGACTCTGGTCTGGAATGCGCAGCTGGCAGCCGCTGCCGAGCAGCACTCGCGCGCCATGGCCGAGCAGGCCTTCTTCGATCACGTCGGGCGCGACGGCCGCCGCGTCGCGCAGCGCGCCGATGCAGCGGGCTATCGCTGGCGGACCATCGGCGAGAACCTGGCTGCGGGCCACCGCACCCTTCAGGATGCGGTTGGAGGGTGGCTGCGTTCCGAAGGCCACTGCCGAAACCTGCTCGACGCGCGCTTCTCCGAGTTCGGCCTCGCGCGCGTGGTGAGCGATCGCCCGAACGACCGCTTCCGCGTCTACTGGACCCTGGTCCTCGGCCGGCAGGCCATGCCGGTGCTGCAGACCGCGTCCGCCGACTGACGGATCGCGACGGCGGTCGGACGAACGGCGTCCGACCGATTCACGGATCGACGATTCCCTGCCGATAACAAGCAGGTACGCGGGCTGCGCCCGCCTTTGTCGTCCAGTGAATGCGAACTTCTCGATATCGCCCACGCGGAGGATTTGCTCCGACGTGCCCCTTCTGCGCAAGAGTCGCCGCCGATCCCACGACTCGGCGACTGCCATGGGCATGCTGAACCGTGACCGTCGCATCCATCCCTGCCCGCAGTGTGGCGGGATGGTGAAGCGTGTGCACCGTCGGCTCGCCGACCGGATGCTGAGCGTTCTCCATCCGGTGCTTCGCTACCGCTGCCTGGACGATGCCTGCGGCCGGGAGGGGACCCTGTCGCGCGACGGCAAGGAGCTGAACCTGTCGAACGCGCGGATCGCCGAGATCAGCAGACGCAGGGGTGCACTGGTGATCCTTGCCGGCGTCGTCATGGCGATCGTCTCGGCACACGCAGCCTTCACGCACCTGTGGGACACCGCGAACCGCGACACCCGGACGGGCAGGCAGACGACCACGATCGCCCGGTCCGCGCCGGAACGGCTGCAGGTGCCGGTCGGCGAGAGCTACGACGGCGACGATCTCACCGAGGACGACCTGCGCAAAGCCGACAACCCGTCGCCTCTGACCCTTCGCCGAGGCTGTGCGTGGGGCGTGCCCGGGCGCACACCGTACCAGGGCAACGTCGCCCAGGCCCTGCTCGCCGCCAGGGTCCCCGAGTCCGCCGTGCGCAAGTTCGAGGCGATGGTCGAGAAGAAGCTCGTCAGCGATCAGGTGGAGATCAGCCGTGCGGGCATCACGACCGTCAGCGGCCGCCGCTCGTTCGACGGCCAGTCGTTCGACATGGCGTTCGGCAACACCATGTGCTTCAACACTCGTGTGAACTTCAAGCCCGGGCACGTCGAACGCGCCGATCTGTACGAGGCGACCGATGCCGACGGCAAGCGCTATGTGGTGATGGTGCCCTACGTCTGCGGCAACGTCTCGGTCCTCGGCGACTTCGCAGAGCGCGCGGTGCTTCCCGATACCGTCGCGCAAGTCCCCGAGCCCAGGACCTTGGCGATGTTCGCCAGCGGACTCGCGCTGCTGGCGTGGTTCGCGCACCGGCGCAAGCGCCCCGCGGACAGCGTCGACTGAAGGCCGAGCGCAAGCGCAGCGGTCCGCGCCTATACTCGACCGCGAGCAGCGAGCTCGCCCAGCGACATGCTGGAGGCGTGCGCCGCGCCGGGATCCCCGGCGCGTCCGCGTGCGACCTGCAGCGCGGATCCAAGACAGAAGCAAGGAGACAGCATTCCATGAAGATGTTCGCCCGACTGGCCATGGTCGCGACCATGGCCGCAGCACTCGCAGCGCCCGACGGCGTTCTCGCGCAGGCGTACCCCAGCAAGCCGATCCGCCTGATCGTCCCCTATGCGGCCGGCGGCGCCACCGACATCATCGCCCGGGCTGCGGCGGCCGAAATCAGCAAGTCGATCGGCCAGCCCGTCACCGTCGACAACCGGCCTGGAGCCGGCGGCAACATCGGTTCGGAGATGGCCGCGCGCGCCGCGCCCGACGGCTACACGATGCTGATGTCGCCGAGCAGCCTGCACGGCATCACACCGTTCCTGTACTCGAAGCTGAACTACGATCCGAACAAGGATCTGGCACCGATCATCGTGCTGGGATCGTTCGCCAACGTGCTGGTCGTCAACCCGGAGGTCAAGGCCAATTCGGTGAGCGAACTCGTCGCGCTGATCAGGGCGCAGCCGGGCAAGCTCAGCTACGCGTCGAGCGGCAGCGGCTCCACGATCCACATGTCCGGC
This sequence comes from uncultured beta proteobacterium, assembly GCA_963849015.1. GTDB lineage: Bacteria > Pseudomonadota > Gammaproteobacteria > Burkholderiales > Burkholderiaceae_E > Quisquiliibacterium. Next base: position 212,365 of record CAWKFK010000006.1, on the reverse strand, counting down.
GAGATGTTCAAGCACATGCTCAACCTCGACCTGACGCACGTGCCGTACAAGGGCAGCGCGCCGGCAGTCACCGACCTGATCGGCGGGCAGGTGCAGTTGATGTTCGACAACATCCCGTCAGCGATCGGACACATCCGTGCCGGCCGGCTGCGCGCGCTCGCAACCACCGGACCGAAGCGTGCCGCCAGCCTTCCCGACCTGCCTACGATGATCGAATCGGGATTCCCCGGCTACGAGTCGGTCGCCTGGTTCGGACTGGCGATGCCCGCGGGCACACCGAGAGAGATCATCGACCGCATGAACGCGGAGGGCCAGAAGGCCACGCGCGCGCCGGACTTCATCAAGCGCATGAGCGATCTCGGCTACGAGATCGTCGGCGGGACGCCGGAGCAGATGGCCGCGATGATCCAGGGCGAAGTGCGCCGCTGGGGGCCGGTGGTCAAGGCATCCGGCGCCAAGGTCGATTGAGGGGCTCATCGGTGATCGATTGAGGGGCGCATCGGCGCTTACGCCGAACGCCACGCCCGCTCGAAGCCCGCCGGCTTCGGGCGGATATTTCAACTCTCGCAACTCGGGCGGAGACTCGCGCGTGGCCGAAGCCACGGGATAGAATGCCCGCGAACTCATGCGCTGCAGTGCTCGCGCACGCCAACTTTCCGCCCGGAGATTTCAACTGATGAATACTGCAGCCGCCGCACATCATGCAGCTGCCGCATCGAATGCCCCCGCCCTGCAGAACCCCGCGGCCGCTGCGGCCGCCTGGCTTCTTGCGTTCGACGACGCGCTGACGCGCCGCGACGCCACCGCCGCCGCCGCCCTGTTCACCGACGACGGACACTGGCGCGACCTGCTGGCGGTCACCTGGGAGATCCGCACCGTCTCAGGCCGCGCGGCGGTCGAGACCCTGCTGCACGAGGCCCTGGGAAGTTTCCAGCCGAAAGGCTTCCGCATCGCGTCCGGACGGATCCCGCCGCGCGCGGTGATGCGCGCGGGCGCCGACGTCGTCGAGGCGATCGCGGAATTCTCCACTTCGTTCGGCTCGGGTCTCGCAGTGCTGCGTCTGATCCCCGATGCGAGCGGGCCGGGTGGCGTGCGCGCCTGGATCCTGATGACCAGCCTGCAGTCGCTGCACGGCTTCGAGGAGTACTCGAACACGCGCGGCTCGCAGGGCAAGGACTACTACGCGCGCGAATTCGGCGGCGAGAACTGGATGGACAAGCGCAATCGCGCGCGCGCCTACGCCGACCGGGATCCGGCAGTGCTGGTGGTGGGTGCGGGTCAGGCCGGGCTCGTCGATCGCGGCGCGCCTGAAGCAGCTGAACGTCGACACGCTGATCATCGACCGCGAGGCGCGTGTCGGCGACAACTGGCGTTCGCGCTACCACTCGCTGACGCTGCACAACGAGGTGCACGTCAACCACCTGCCCTACATGCCCTTTCCGTCGACCTGGCCGGTGTTCATCCCGAAGGACAAGCTGGCGAACTGGTTCGAGTCCTACATCGACAGCCTCGATCTCAACTGCTGGAGCGGCACCGAGCTGATCGGCGGGCGCTACGACGAGCGCGCCGGGCACTGGGAGGTGTCGCTGCGCAAGGCCGACGGATCGCAACGCACGATGCGTCCGCGGCACATCGTCTTCGGCACCGGCGTCAGCGCGATCCCGCTCGCGCCCGATCTGCCGGGGCTGGACGACTTCAAGGGTGCGGTGATGCACTCGGGCGCCTACACCGACGGCTCGGCATGGAAGGGCAAACGCGCGCTCGTGGTGGGCACCGGCAACAGCGCGCACGACGTCGCGCAGGACCTGCAGGCGAGCGGCGCCGACGGTCACGATGATCCAGCGCAGCCCGACGCACATCGTCAGCATCCGCGAGGCGCAGCGTGTCTACTCGCTGTACGCCGAAGGCAATCCGACCGACGACTGCGACCTGCTCGCCACCGCGATGCCCTATCCGGTGCTGAAGCGCTCGTACCAGCTGACCACCGCACTGTCGCGCGAGGCCGATCGGCCGCTTCGCGAAGGCCTCGCGGCACGGGGCTTTCGCCTCACCGACGGCGAGGACGAGACCGGCTTCCAGATGATGTACCTGCGCCGCGGCGGCGGGTACTACTTCAACGTCGGCTGCTCGGACCTGATCGCCGACGGCAAGATCGGCCTGATCCAGTACGACACGATCGACCGCTTCGTCGGCTCCGGATTGCGCCTCGAAGGATGGCACCGTGCTGCCCGCCGACCTGGTGGTGACGGCCACCGGCTTCGCCAACCAGCAGGAGGTGGTGCGCGCCAGCCTCGGCGACGCGGTCGCCGATCGCGTGGGCCAGGTCTGGGGCCTGGACGACGGCGGCGAACTGCGCAACATGTGGCGCCCGACGCCGCAACCGGGCCTGTGGTTCACGGCGGGCAGCCTGGCCCAGTGCCGCATCTACTCGAAGTTCCTGGCGCTGCAGATCAAGGCGCGCGAAGAAGGTCTGGTGAGCTGAGCAAGGCGAATGCGCGCCAGCGCGTTCGACGAGGAGAGGCGATGGCGCAGGCGGTGGGCGATGAAGCGCGCGATCGTGCGCCGGGTATGGCGCCGGAGCCCGCGATGAGTGGCGTCGCGGAGGCTTTCCGGCAGGCGCTATCCGGCCTGATCGTCCGCATCGTGCCGGGCGCCCGACGCATCGAGGGGCTGCGGCGGCTGTCCGCCGGTGCGACTCTGGAGACCTGGTCGTTCGACGCCGTCGGCGACGGCGGTGATGGTGCTGTCGGCAGCGTCGATCCGCCGACACACGCGGGCAGCGGCGGCGGCACGGCCGTGATTAAGGTGTGCCACCCGCTGATCCTGCGCCGCTCCCCGGGCGGCCTGCGCAGCGTCGAGTCCCTGTCGCTGGAGACCGAAGCCGACCTGATCCGTGCGCTGGCCGACAGCGGCGCACCGGTGCCGACCGTGGTGCACACGCTGGTCCCGCCGGACGGGCTCGGCGACGGCTTCCTGATGACCCGCATCGACGGCGAGACGATCCCGCGCAAGATCCTGCGCGACGCCGCGTTCGCCGATGTCAGGCCGCGGCTGACCGCGCAGTTCGGCGAGATCCTGGCCGCGATCCACCGTGTCGACACGGCGCGCCTGCCCGCGCTGCCGGTGAAGACGCCGGCATCCGTGCTGGACCGCATGCAGCAGCGCTACGAGCAGCAGAAGCGTCCCAGCGCCGTGATCGACGTCGGCCTGCACTGGCTGCGTGCCAACGCCCCCGACGAACCGCGGCGACGGCAACTGGTGCACGGCGACTTCCGCAACGGCAACCTGATCGTCGGCGCCGAGGGCGTGCGCGCCGTCCTCGACTGGGAGGTCGCGCACCTCGGCGATCCGGCCGAGGACCTGGCCTGGATCTGCCTGCCGCCCTGGCGCTTTGGCGAGATCGACCGCCCGGTGGGCGGCCTCGGATCCGCGCGAGGAACTGTTCCGCGCCTACGAAGCTGCGTCCGGCGAGCGGGTCGATCCCGAACGCGTGCGCTTCTGGGAGGGGCTCGGCAGTCTGCGCTGGGCGATTGGCTGCGCGGGCATGTTCGAGTGGTTCGACAGCGGCCGCGATCCGTCCGTAGAACGCGCGATGATCGCGCGGCGGGTGTCCGAGAGCGAACTCGACCTGCTGCGCGTGATCGCGGCAAGGAACTGAGATGCTGGACCAGCCTCGCGGTGAAGACATCCTCGACGCAGTCGCACGCCTGCTGCGCGACACGCTGATGCCGCGCCTGCCGCCCGAGCTCGTGTTCCAGGCGCGCGTCGCCGCCAATGCGGTCGATCTGGTCGCTCGCGAGATGCGGCTCGGCCCGGGTGCCGCCGCCGAAGCCCGCAATCGTCTGGTCGCGCTGCTCGGGCACGACGGCGCCCTGCCCGACCTGGAGGCCGAACTGTCGGAGCGCATCCGCGCCGGCGGCATCGGTCTGGACACACCGGGCCTTGCCGATCACCTCTGGGCGACGACGCTCGCCAAGATGGCGATCGACCAGCCCACCTATGCCAGCTACCGGCGCGAACTCGAATCGCGCATGGCCGAATCCCAAGCAAGACCCCGATCACAACAGGAGTGAGACAAGAATGGACTTCAATCTTCCCAAGGAACTGGTCGACTATCTGGCCAGGCTCGACGCCTTCATCGACGCCGAGATCAAGCCGCTGCAGGCGCAGGACGACAACGAGCGCTTCTTCGACCACCGCCGCGAATGGGCCCGCACCGACTTCGACAACGGCGGCCTGCCGCGCCCGGAATGGGAGGCCTTGCTGCGCGAAGCGAAGAGCCGCGCCGACAAGGCCGGCTTCTGGCGCTTCTCGCTGCCGAAGGAATACGGCGGCCAGGACGGCGGCAACCTGTGGATGTCGGTGATCCGCGATCACCTCGCCTCGCAGGGCCTGGGCCTGTTCAACGACCTGCAGAACGAGCACTCGATCGTCGGCAACTTCCCGTTCATCGTGATGCTGCGCGACTTCGGCTCGCCGGCGCAGAAGGAGAAGTTCATCAAGGGCTCGCTGGAGTTCAAGGTGCGCGTCACCTTCGGCCTGACCGAACCGAACCACGGCTCGGACGCGACGCACATGGAGACCCGCGCGGTGCGCGAGACCCGCAACGGCGTCGTCCGGCTGGCGCATCGACGGCGAGAAGATGTGGACCACCGGCATGCACGTGGCCACGCACTGCTCGGTGTTCGCGCGCACCAGCGGCAAGGACGGCGACGCGAAGGGCATCACCGCGTTCCTGGTGCCGACCGAAACCCCGGGCGTGAAGATCGAAGAGTACCTGTGGACCTTCAACATGCCGACCGACCACCCGCGCGTCGAGCTTCACCAACGTCTGGGTGCCCGACGACGCGATCTTCGGCAGCGAAGGCAACGGCCTGGCGGTGGCGCAGGCCTTCGTGCACGAGAACCGCATCCGGCAGGCGGCCAGCTCGCTGGGCGCGGCGACCTTCTGCGTCAACGAGAGCGTGAAGTACGCGCGCGAGCGCAAGCCCTTCGGCGAGGACGCTGGCGCGCAACCAGGGCATCCAGTTCCCGCTGGTCGAGCTGGCCACGCAGTGCGAGATGCTGCGCCTGCTGATCCGCAAGACGGCCTGGGAGATGGACCAGATGCCGCACCCCGAGGTGGAGAAGAAGCTGTCGGACAAGGTGTCGATGTGCAACTACTGGGCCAACCGCCTGGTCTGCGAGGCGGCCGACCGCGCGATGCAGGTGCACGGCGGCATCGGCTACTCGCGGCACAAGCCCTTCGAGCACATCTACCGCCACCACCGCCGCTACCGGATCACCGAGGGCTCCGAAGAGATCCAGATGCGCAAGGTCGCCGGCTATCTGTTCGGGTACATGGGGCCGAACAAGGGGCAATGACCGCGTAGCATCGCCTGCCGCCGGGCCGCGATGCGGCCCGCGTGCGCCCGACTGCGCATGCCGTGGACTGGTCCGTCGCGAACGTGCATTCAGACTTCGATCTGGATCGCCCCGCGCCGGATCTGGTCGCGTTCCATCGATTCGAACAGCGCCTTGAAGTTGCCCTCGCCGAAGCCCTCGTCGGCGCGCCGCTCGATGAATTCGAAGAACACCGGCCCGAGCAGCGTCTGCGAGAAGATCTGCAGCAGCAGCCGCGGCGTGCCTCCTTGCGTCGAACCGTCGAGCAGGATGCCGCGCGTCTGCAGCTCGGGCACGTTCACGCCGTGCCCGGGCAGGCGCTCCTCGAGCATCTCGTAGTAGACATCGTTGGGCGCGCTCATCAGCGGCACGCCCGCCATCTGCAGCCGGTCCACCGTCGCGACGAGATCGTCGGTGAGCAGCGCGACGTGCTGGATGCCCTCGCCGTTGTACTGCATCAGGAATTCTTCGATCTGCCCCGCGCCACGCGACGACTCCTCGTTCAGCGGAATGCGGATCAGGCCGTCGGGGGCGGTCATCGCCTTGGACGTCAGGCCCGTGTGCTCGCCCTTGATGTCGAAGTAGCGGATCTCGCGGAAGTTGAACAGCTTCTCGTAGAAGTTCGCCCAGAACGACATCCGGCCGCGGTACACGTTGTGGGTCAGGTGATCGATGATCTTCAGCCCGTGCCCGACGGGATGGCGCTCCACGCCGTCGAGGAACTCGAAGTCGATGTCGTAGATCGACTTGCCGTCCTCGAAGCGGTCGATCAGGTACAGCGGCGCGCCGCCGATGCCCCTGATCGCCGGCAGGCGCAGCTCCATCGGGCCGGTCGGAATCTCGATCGGCTGGGCGCCGAGCTCGAGCGCGCGCGCGTAGGCGCGATGCGAATCCCGCACGCGGAAGGCCATGCCGCAGGCCGACGGTCCGTGCTCGGCCGCGAAGTACGCGGCCAGGCTCTTCGGCTCGTTGTTGACGATGAAGTTGATGTCGCCCTGCCGGTACAGCAGCACCTGCTTGGAGCGGTGCCGCGCCACCTGGGTGAAGCCCAGCTTCTCGAAGATCGGCTCGAGCACGCCCGGCGACGGGGCGGCGAACTCGACGAACTCGAAGCCCATCAGTCCCATCGGATTGTCGAAGAGATCGGTCATGTCGGCTCCCCCGGTTTACCGAAGCGATCATAGCGTGCAGGCGGCCCGCACCGGTCGAGGTCGGTCTGGCGGTGCGACGTTTGCCCCGGCGCACGCCGCCCCGGGAAATGCGTCGGGATCAGAGCGCGCCGATCGACATCCCGCCGTCGATCACCAGGCTCGCACCAGTGACGAAGGCGCCGGCGGGTGAGCTCAGGTAGCGCACCGCGTACCCGATCTCCTCGGGCAGGCCGAGGCGCCCGAGCGGCATCTTGGCGATCGCGCGCTTCTGCGTGTCCTCGTCGAACGCGTCGGCGAGCTGCGTTCTGATCAGGCCGGGCAGGATCGTGTTCACGCGGACGCCTGCCGCGCCGTACTCCTGAGCGAACGCGCGGCTCATGCCGATCAGCGCGGTCTTCAGTGTCGAGTACAGCCCCAGCATGCGTTCGGGGTGAAGCGCCGCCAGCGACGAGATGTTGACGATGCTGCCGCCGCCGCGCGGCGCCATCAGCTTCGCCGCTTCGACCGACATGTACCAGTAGCCGCGCAGGTCGACGTCGACGGTCTTCGCGAACAGACCCGGGTCGGTATCGTCGATCGTGCGCCACGGGCTCAGCACTGCGTTGTTGACCAGGACGTCGAGCCCGCCGTGATGCTCGCGCAGATGCGCCGCCATGCGGGCGATGTCCTCCATGCGGCCGATGTGGCAGGCCAGCGCTTCGGCGGACAGGCCCTCGGCGCGCAGCTCCGAGGCGACGCGTTCGCACTCCTCCTGCCTTGCGGCTGCTGATCACCACGTGCGCGCCGGCCTGCGCCAGCACGCGCGCGGTGGCGCGGCCGATGCCCTTGCTCGAACCGGTGACGAGCGCGACCTTGCCGGACAGCCCGAACGGATCGTCGGGCGGCGCATGGGCGGCCCGGGTGGACGTATGCGTCATGATGTGGAGGACTCCTGTGGTGGCGCGAGGCCGATCTGCTCGAACAGTGCCGGAGCGACCCGCGTCGCGGGCGTGCCCTTGCGATAGGTGTACTGGCGGCACGGCTGGCCGGGACGCATCTGCGCGTGCCCGTCGATCACGAAGAACAGCGGCGTCGCCCCATCTCCCGCGCCCTTCAGCTGCGCGCGGTTCGACGCCGCGCAGTGCGTGCAGTACGCCGGGGCGTCCCGACGGCCGAAGTTGATCGGATGCGCATCCGGCATCAGCGGCGCGAGCGGCTCGCCATAGTGGAACATGTCGCGCCAGACCTGGCCGCGAAACAGCCGGCCGCCGCTGCCGCAGGGATCGAGGCGGAATTCGAAGCGGTCGGCCTCCTCGTGCACCGTGAAATCGGCCATGTGGTAGTTCCAGGTGCGGGCGACATCGGCGACCAGTTCCTCGTCGCTCAGCGACGCGTAACGCGGGAAGCCGGCGTGGAACGCCGGTTCGTAGGTCTGCGCCAGCGTCTCGTCGAGATAGTCCGCGCCGCCGATCTCCAGCGCGGTCGCATAGAAGAACTCGAGCCAGACGATGCCGAAGTCGTGCCAGGGCATCCAGTCCTTGCGCTGGCCGTCGAGCAGTTCCTCGAGATCGGTCCGCCCTTGCGCGAGCCGGTGCTCGGCGCGCTGCACGCGGGTGCGCACGAGTTCCTCGCGCTCGGCCGCGCCGAACATCTCCTGCCCCGCACAGCCGAGCTTGGCGAACCGCATCCGGCAGCCGCCATCGGGCTGCTTCTCGGTGGTCCAGAAAGGCGTGCCCACTGCCTCGTTGAGCGCCGACTGGTTCGCCTTGCACCCCTGGCAGAAGCTGTTGACGCCGTCGCTCCAGTCGCCGTACCAGGCCGGATGACGCTGGGGCAGCTTCTGGCGGTCGACCTGGCCGCCGCTGCCGCAGGGCGCCAGATCGAGGATCACGGCATCGGCGGTTTCGGTCGGCGGCGCCACCCGCCCCGCCCCCTGATGCTTGAAGACCGCGATCAGGTCTACCACCGCGCCGCGCACGTCGCCGCGCCGCACCTGTTCGGCCCAAGTCGACATCAGCCGCGCACCGATGCGGCGTAACGCCTCGTGTGCATGCGCCTCGCCGAGGTCCTGGCGCAGCTTGCCGATCTTGCGCGCCAGCGTGTGCAAGGACAGCGCCTCGAGTCCCGCCTGGCCGCGCGCCATCTCCGGCAGCAGCGAACGCACGGTATCGAGGTCGCCGCGACGCAGCGCCTCGATCGCACGGGTCTCGGGCGGCTGCACGAGGCTGCGCAAGCGGTCCGCGGAAATCGGACGGTCGCCGGCATTCGTCGTTGTCGTCATGGTTCCTCCTTCGCTGCGTGAAGCCCGGGCACGTAATACCGGCCAACCGATCGCGACCCCGCTACGCGAGGGCGCGCAGACCGACCTCGGCGAACACGTGCGCCGTGCGGCCGAAGTCCAGCGCCTGCTCGGTCACCGCCGTGCCGTCGCGGGCCCGGCGCAGCAGCCCGGCGGCCATCGCGGCCTGCCGGAACATCGCGAACGCCTTGCAGAAGCGCAGGTCGGTGCCGCCGTCGAGACCGGCCGCGGCGAAGTACCGTGCCGCGAGCGCGTCCTGCCCGGGAATGCCGGCCGCGCCGCGGTCGACGCCGGCGAGCCCGGGCAGCAGGTAATCCGGCGGCAGATCCTGCACGGCGAGGAACTGGCCGAGGTCGGCGAGCGGATGGCCCAGTGTGGACAGCTCCCAGTCGACCACCGCGGCCACCCGTGCCGTCCCCGGCACGTACATCAGGTTGTCGAGGCGCGAGTCGCCGTGCAGCAGCACCGCTGGAACCTCGGCCGGCAGGGGCGTGACCGCAAGGGCGTCGAGCAGGCGGTCGACCGCCGGGATCCCCTCGGGGGTCGCGGTGCGGTACTGCTGCGTCCAGCGGTGCAGCTGCCGCTCGAAGTAGTTGCCGGCGCGGCCGAAGTCGCGCAGGCCGAGCGCATCGACGTCGCTGCGATGGATCGCCGCGAGCACGTCGATCGCGGCCTCGTACACCGCGCCGCGCAGTGCGGGCGCGAGCGAGCGCAAGCGCATGTCGCGATGGACCTCGCCGTCGACGAAATCCATCAGGTAGAACTGCACGCCGATCACGTCGGGGTCGCTGCACAGCAGGTGCAGGCGCGGCACCGGCACCGGGCTGCCGGCCAGCGCCGACATCACCCGGTACTCGCGATCGAGCGCGTGCGCCGACTTCAGCAGCACCCCCGCGGGCTGCGTGCGCAGCACGTAGCGTCCGCTGTCCGCATCGATCCGCCAGATCGGATTGGAGTTGCCGCCGATCAGGCGTCGCGCCGAGCGCAGGCGGCGAAAATTCGGCAACTGCGCCTCGAGCCAGGCGCCGAGCCGGGCCGCATCGAACGGCGGCACGCTCATCACGTGTGTCATCTCACGGCCCTCTCATTTGCAGGCGCACATGCCGGCCGCCTGCAGGACCGAAAGCAAGGCCGCTACTGGAACAGCACTTCCATGCCGGCCTTGGTCAGCGCGGCGGCACGCACCTTCATCCACGCGGCCTTGAACTGCTCGCGATCGTCGGGCGTGCTGCCCTTCATGAAGTCCTTCCACGCGTCACCGAGTACCTGCTGGCGCTTCAGCAGGCCCTCGTTGTGCTTCTGCGCCTCGGGGGTCCAGACCTTGGCCTCGGTCAGCGCACGCACCGCTCCGGCGTGATACGGAATCGTCCAGGTCAGGTTCTGGCGCTTGGCCTCCAGCCCGTCGACACCCGGGACGCTGTCCTTGTAGTCGTCGTAGTGCTTGATCATCGCGCTGGTGAGCGCGTAGATCAGGTTGGCGTCCTGCGTGCCGTAGGCCATGAAGATCGGGTACGGATAGACCGAGGTCTCGATCACTTGACCCTTGGCGAAGCCCGCGCCGCAGCTCGCCTTGTGCGGATAGAAGTACGGGGCGATCTTCTGCAGCCGCGCCCAGCCGGCCTTGTCCGACGCCGGCATCGGCACCCAGCTGATGCCGCGCGGCGAGCTCTCGATCTCCTTGGACAGGCCCGAGATGGTGGACGCGAAGAACAGGTCGATCTCGTTGTTGACCACGCCCTTCATCATCGCGCCGTACGATGCGAACTCGACCAGCTTGACCTCGTTGCCGGTCCAGCCGCCGAATGCGATCAGCGCGGCGATGCTCTGGTTGACCGCCGGCGAACCGACGACCACCCCCGCGCGCTTGCCCTTCATGTCGGCGGCGGTCTTCACGCCCGAGTCCGCGGCCGCACCCAGCGACTGGCCGTTGCAGGTCGACGACGAAAGCATCAGCTGCAGCGGCTGCGGGCCCCATTCCCTGGTGGCGAATTCGAGCACACCCTCCTGCGCGAAGTAGGTGCCGATGCCCATCGCCGAAGCGTGCGCGCGGCCCGCCTTCAACGGCGCGAGGCGCGCGACGTCGTTACCGGCCGGCAGCACGCGCAGGTCGGTGTTGAACACCTTCTTCAGCATGCCGCCGACGGCCACCGCCTGGTTGAAGCCGTTCGAGCCGGTTTCGTAGGCGGTCACGGTGAGCGAGGCCGGCAGCTTCGCGTCCTGCGCGGCAGCCGTGCCGCAGATCAGCGCCGCAGCAAGCGCGGCAAGAACCGGTTTCTTCGTCATGTGATGTCTCCTCTATGGGCGAAGTCGGGATGGGCGAGTCTAGCCCGATATCGGAGGGACGCGCCCGTGCGGGTTCATCTTCAGGCGAAACTGATGTTCGCGTCGCGGATGACCTTCCCCCACTTGTCGTAGTCGATCCGGATCTGCCTGGCCATATCGGCCGGACTGCCCGGGACCGGCTCGTAGCCCTGCTTGCGGATCGCGTCCTGGACGCCCTTCTCGGCCAAGGCCGCACTCAATGCGGCATTCACCTTCGCGACGATCTCGGCGGGCAGCTTCGCCGGCCCCACCATCGCGAACCAGACGCTCGCCTCGAACCCCGCCAGGCCCTGCTCGGCAACGGTTGGCACGTCGGGCAGGCCGGACGCGCGCGACAACGACGTGACCCCCAGGGCCTTGATCTTGCCGGACTGCACGAACGGGATCGCGGTGCCCATCGACGAGAACAGCAATGGCACCTGGCCGCCCGCGAGATCCGCAACCGCCTGGCTGCCGCCCTTGTACGGCACGTGCGTCATCCGCGTTCCGGTCATCGACTGGAAGAGTTCGGCCGCCAGGTGACCGGCACCACCGACACCCGAAGTGCCGTAGCTGAGGGCTCCGGGGCTCGCTTTGGCCAGCGCGATCAGTTCCTGAACGTTTTTCGCGGAGACCGAAGGATGCGCGACCAGCAGCGTGCCGCCGGCGCAGACCATGCCGATCGGAGTGAAGCTCTCGAACGGGTCGTAGGGCAGGCGCTTGCCGTTGGGCAGGATCGTCATCGGGCCCGAATCGATGAAGTGCAGCGTGTACCCGTCGGGGGCCGCCTTCGCGGTGAACGCTGCTGCGATCGTCGCGCCGGCGCCGGGTCGGTAGTCGAACAGCAGCGGCTGCCCCAGCAGCGACTGCAGCTTCGGCTCCAGTGGGCGTGCGGTTCCGTCCGCAGCCCCTCCCGGCGGGTAGCCGAGCACGATCCTGATCGGCCGGTCGGGCCACCCCTGGGTCTGCGCGAGCGCGCCCCGCATCGCTGCAAGCAGCGGCAGCGCCACTGCCGCATTCAGGGCTCCGCGGCGCCCTGTCCTCATCGTTCCGGCCATCGATCGTCTCCCTTGTGCTGTCTTCCCGGACCAGCGTACATCCGTCCCGTCGTCCGTTACCTTCAACCCAGAGTCTCCGCGGTGCCGAGGATCGTCGTCACCTGACTCGACAGCGTGCCGCCGTTGCCGTGCGCCAGCGCGAGCTTCGCGGCCGGGATCTGCCGCTCGCCTGCCTGTCCCATCAGCTGCTGGGTGGCCTCGACCAGCGTGAACAGCCCGTACATGCCAGGATGCACGCACGACAGCCCGCCGCCGTTGGTGTTCACCGGCAGTTCGCCGCCGGGCGCGATGCGCCCGCCCGACACGAAGCGGCCGCCCTCGCCTTTCGGGCAGAAGCCGAGGTCCTCGAGGAACAGGATCGTGTTGATCGTGAACGCGTCGTAGAGCTCGACCACGTCGATGTCGCGCGGACCATAGCCCGACTGGGCGAAGGCACGCGCGCCCGATTCGGCCGCCGCGGTCACCGTCAGGTCGGGCATCGCGACGATGCTGCTGTGCGTGGTCGCCGCAGCGCAGCCGAGCACGTGGACCGGGCGCGCGCAGTGGTCCGGCGCGCGCTCGGCGCGCGTCAGCACGATCGCCGCGGCGCCGTCGGTGACCAGGCAGCAGTCGCGCACGCCGAGCGGATCGGCGACCATGCGTGCACCCAGCACGTCCTGCACATTCAACGGATCGCGCATGAACGCGTCCGGATTCTTCTGCGCCCAACCACGCGCCGCCACCGCGACCTCGGCCAACTGCTCGCGCGTGGTGCCGAACTGGTGCATGTGACGCGACGCCGCCAGCGCGTAGGCCGAGACCGGCATCACAGGCTTGTAGCGCGCCTCGAACCACGGCTGCTTCTGCGCGCTGACCAGCTTGCCGGCACCGCTGCGCTGGTTGCTGCCGTAGGCGATCAGCGCCACCTCGCAGTGGCCCGCCGCCAGCGCGAGCGCCGCCCAGTACACGTGGGTCAGGAAAGCCGAACCGCCGGTGCGGTTGTTGTCGGTGAACTTGGGACGGATGCCCAGGTACTCGGCAAGCGACAGGCCGGACAGGAAATCCGAAGGCAGGCACACGAACAGGCCGTCGACGTCTTTCGGCGTCAGCCGCGCCGCCTTCAGCGCGCGCACGCTCGCATGCACCGCCATGTCGATCGAATCGAGGCCGGGGCATTCGCCGATGCCGTAGGTGGCGGCGGCGACGATCGCGGCCTCGCCGCGCGGGAAACGATCGCTCATGCCGCACCCCCTGCGCCCTGGACACTCGATCCCTGGGAAGAAACCGCGTCGAAGACGACGATCGCCCCCTGCTCGTCGCGCGCGATGCGCGCCTGCACCGCCATGCCGATGCGAACGGCCTCGGGCGCAACGCCTTCGACACGGCTCATCATGCGCACCCCCTCGGCGAGGTCGATCAATGCGACGTTGTAGTTCGCGGCCGGATCACGCTGGCGCATCACCGTCGTCGCGTACACCGTGCCGCGGCCCGAGACCTCGACCCATTCGAGATCCGTGGCTCCGGTGAGCGGTTCGGCCACGCGCGGATAGAACACGAAGCGCCCGCTCGAGCGGCTGCGCTGAAGCATGAAGCGCCCCTCCTCGAGGTGGCGCTGGTAGTCGCGCTCGGGCTGCGGCGACGTCTCGTTGCGGGGTTCGTTCATCGATTCGACTCCTCCAGGACCTCGGCCCCCGACTGCACTGCGGGGTAGCGCCGGGCCGGTCGAATCTAGGCCCCGATCGCGCCGCGCGTCAATCGCCCGGCCCGCGCATTTGCTAGGCTACGCGTGCGGCATGTGCCGTTTCCGTCGAAAGGAGGTGATCCAATGTCCAATCGCCTATCGAGGTTCGTCGTCGGCCTGGTCGCATTGGCGATCACCGACGGCGCCGTGGCCAGCTCCGGCGCACACAGGCGCACACGCGCCGGCTGAAGAGCCAGGTTCAGGCGCGCTCGACAGGCAGCCGCGACGGACCTTTCCGTCGTGGCGCGAAGCGCGCCGTGCCGGCCACGTCGACCCGGTACGATTCACTCCGGGCCACCCGCGCGGTGGCCCGTTTTTTTCTGCGCCGATCCGGAACGATACGGCTACACGGCTCCGGGGCGGGCGGATGCGCCCAGCTTGAGGACCACGACCACGCAGATCGCCAGCACCGCGCCGAGGATGTCGGTGTAGCCCTCGGGAACGAACAGCAGCAGCCCCGCGACCCCGAGCGCGACGCGCGACCACACCGGAAGCACGCCGAGCCGCCACAAGTAGCCCTCGAACGCTGCGGCCAGCAGCACCACTGCCAGCGTGGCGGTGACGGCCGCCTGCACGATCAGCGGCAGCGGCCCTTTCAGGATCAGCGCGGGCTGCAGCACGAACAGCACGGGCAGCAGCAGCAACACGCTGCCGATCCGCAGGGACATGAACCCGACACGCATCGCATCGGCCTTCGCGATCGACGCGGCGGCAATCGCAGCCAAAGCCACCGGCGGAGTGATGAACGACACGATGCCCCAGTAGAAGATGTACAGATGCGCCGCCATCGGGTCGATGCCGACCTGGATCAGGGCCGGTGCCAGCACGATCGCCAGAAAGATGTAACAGGCCGACGCCGTCATCCCCATCCCCAGGATGAAGCTCGTCAGCGCGCCGGCGGCCAGCAGCAGGCCCAGGTTGGAGCCGGCGACCTGCACCAGTTCACGCGAGAACGAGTTCGCAACCCCGGTCACCGACATCGATCCGACGATCAGCCCGATGCCCGCGATCAGGCAGACCAGCTGGGCGACCGCCTGGCCGACGTCGACGACGAGCTGTGCGAACGCGCGGGCATCGAAGCCGGTCGTGCGACGACGCAGCACTGCGATCCCGAGCAGGAACAGCGACACCCAGAACGGCGCCTCGCCCTCGACGCGCCAGACCAGCAGCAGCAAGGTCAGACCGACGAGCGCGACGATGTAGTACCAGCCGCCGAGCACGGTCGGCAGGAAACGCGGAACCTCGGACGCCGGGACCCCTCGAAGCCCGCGGCGCGCCGCGTACAGGTCCGACTGCACCATCAGCGCGAGATAGAACAGGATCGCCGGCAGGAACGCGGCGGTCACCACCTCCGCATAGGGGACGTTCAGGAAGCTCGCCATGATGAACGCCGCCGCGCCCATCACCGGCGGCATCAGGCTGCCACCCGTCGAAGCGCAAGCCTCGACCGCGCCGGCGTAGGTGGGGTCGTAACCGCAGCGCTTCATCGTCGGTATGGTCAGCGTGCCGGTGGTCAGCACGTTCGACGTGGGACTGCCCGACAGCATGCCGAACAGCCCCGAGGAGACGATCGCGACCTTCGCCGGCCCGCCGCGCGTCGTGCCCATCAGCGACGACGCGAACCCCATGAAGAAGGAACTGCCGCCGGTATTGGCGAGCACGACCCCGAACACGATGAACCCGATCAGCGTGTCCGACACGACCTGCACCGGAATGCCGATGATGCTCTCGAGGCCGTACACGTGCTCGCGCACCGTCTGCCCGAGATCGAGTTGCACGCCCCAGAGGAATCCGGGCATGTGGTCGGCATAGAGCGGGTAACACGCGAAGATCAGGCATACGACGAACAGGATCGTCTCACCCGTGCGCCGGACTGCCTCCAGTGCCAGCAGCACGAAGAGCCCGGCCACCAGGGTGGCTCCGATCGGCGCATCGAGATTCCAGCCGCGATCGATGATCATCTGCGCGCGGCTCGCCATCCAGACGGACGCGGCGAGCGCGAGGACGAGCAGCAGCCAGTCGAACCAGCGCACCGACACCTGCCCCTTGCGCGCCGGGAACGCCAGGAACCCGAGTCCGCCGAACAGCCCGATGATCAGGTAGTAGTAGGCGGTGCTCACCGGCCGAAAGCCGCCGATCGCCAGGCTGAACATCTGGTTCACGGTGAGCACAAGCCCGATCGCCGTGAGCACGAACGCCGCCCAGAAGGCGGGGCCCGCGAGGCGCACGGAACGCGCCTCGGGGTCTTCGACCTGGACGGCAGCGACTTCTTCGGACGCCTGGGCGGATGTCGCCATCGAGTGCACCTCGGGCGTCAGAGCGACTTCAGCACGTCCGCGCGACGAGGCTCCCACACCTTCTGCAGAGCGGCCGGCTCCATCGTCTTGGCCGCCGGATCCTTCGCCATCAGGTCCTTCCAGGCGGCCTGCAGCGCGGCGTGACGCTTGAGCATGCCGCTCTGCCACTCCTGATGCTCGGGCTTCCAGACACCGATCTCCTTCAGGTAGCGGATCGCGCCCTCGTGAAAGGCGGCGTCCATCGGCGGCGTGCCGGCTTTCTGCACGTTCCAGCGCGGCATGATCGGGTTCGCGGCCTTGTACAGGTCGAAGGTCTCGGCGACGGCCTTGGTCATCGCGTAGACCTCGGCCTCTTTCGCGGACGCGGGCACCGTGATCATCGGGTAGCGATAGCCCATCATCCAGACCGGAGCGGCCTCGGACAGACCGGCACCGATCGACTCGCGGAACGGCTCGACGAAGGGCACGACCTTGTTGACGCGGGCCCAGCCCTCCTTGTTCGACGGATCGAGCTCGACCCAGCCGATACCGTGCGGGCTGGCCTCGAGCTCGCGCAGCGTTGCGGCTGCCGGCGCGACGCCGACGCAATCGGCCTTGCCTTCGACGACCGCCTTCAGGGTGGCGCCATAGCTGGGGAACTCGACCAGGTCCAGATCCTTCCAGGTCAGGCCCGCAAACGCCAGGATCGGTTCGACCTTGACGTTGACCGAACTGTTGGCGCGAGCGATCGCGAACTTCTTGCCCTTCAGGTCCTTCGGGGCGCGGATGCCGCTGGTCCTGGTGGCGGCGATCGAGAACGAGTTCACCCGGCCCAGCAGCGTGCGCAGGCTTTGCGGGCCGATGTCCGGCGCGCAGTACTCGTAGAGCCCCTCCATGGCGAAATAGAGCTCGTTGGCCAGCCAGGCGTGCGACACCCGCCCATCGAGCAGCGGCTTGATGCGGCCGATCGCACTGCCCGAGGGCTGCAGCCGCACGCGCGATCCGTACTGCTTGCCGAACGCTTCGGCGATGGCGGACGCCTCGACGTAACCGGTCGAGCCGACGTCGTACGTGCTCCAGATCATCGTCGACGGCAGACCCGCCAGCGGTGTCTGTCCGTGCGCCGTCCCGATCACCGAGCGGCCGACGATGCCCGATGCGGCCAGACCTGCGGCCCCCTGAAGGTAATTCCTGCGGGAAATTGCCATGGTTCGTTCCTCCATTGTCTTGGGCCGGTCCGGTGCCGGCGTCGGGCCGGTCGTTGCCGGCGGTCGCGGTCAGTCCGGGTGACCGAAGGCGGATGTTAACCGGTGAGAGACCCGGCACCACCAGTGCGAACCAACTGGTGCCGCGACGGCGCAGGCATGCGCGTCGTCCACACCTGCCCGCGAAGCGCGCAGCCCCGACGCCTGCCCGCCGGACCATCCCGGCCCGCTGGATACAATCGACCGGACTACAACGACGGGGACCGGCGCACCATGAAACTCGAGAATCGAACGATCGTGATCACCGGCGCGGCCAGCGGCATCGGGCGCGCGCTCGCGCTGCGCTTCGCGTCCGAACGGCCGCGCGGGCTGGTCCTTGCCGATCTGCCGCGACAGGCGGCGGCTCTGGATGCCCTGGCCGCTTCGCTGCAGGCGGGCGACGGCGCGACGCGGCCCGCCGTGCAGGCGCAGGCGGTGCCGTGCGACGTCGGCGTCGAAGCCGACGTGCGCAAGCTGGTGGCCGCCGCCGAATCGCGCTTCGGCCAGGTCGACGTGTTCTGTTCGAACGCCGGACTGATCCGCGACGGCACCGAGGAGGCGCCGGATGCGGAGTGGGACCTGAACTGGCAGGTGCACGTGATGGCGCACGTCTATGCCGCCCGGGCCGTGGTGCCGGGAATGCGTGCACGCGGCGAAGGCTACCTGCTGACCACGGCGTCGGCGGCCGGCCTCATCACCTCGCTGCCGTCGGCGACCTATGCGGTGACCAAGCACGCTGCGATCGCCCTCGGCGAATACCTGTCGATCCGCCACGGCGACCATGGCGTGCGCGTGTCGGTGCTGTGCCCGCAGGCGGTCGACACGCCGATGGTGCAGGGTCGGCCTGGTTCGTCGGCGGCGAAAGCCGACGGCATCATCACCGCGGAAGAGCTGGCCGAATGCGTGGTCACTGGCATGGACGCCGAGTCGTTTCTGATCCTGCCTCACCCGCAGGTGCTGGAGTACTTCCAGCGCAAGGCGCAGGGCTACGATCGCTGGCTGGGCGGCATGCGGCGCTTTGCCGGGAAGCTCGGGCTCGCCTCGCGCTGACGAAACGAGGGCCACGCGTCACCGGGTCGGCAGCCGCCGGGACCGGGCTAGCATCCAGCCGCCCCGGCACGCGCCGGGGCGCGCAGCGTCTTCGCGCTACGGCTTCTTGCGCGAGATCGTATCGTACGGCGACATCGGCGCCCAGATCGAAAGCGGCACGTCGACGAGGTCTTTGCGCGCGGCGAAGCCCTGCGCCCAGACGTGCGTGAAAGTCACCGGCGCATCGTCGACGACAATGCGCTGGAACTCGGCATACAGCTTCCTGCGCTTCTCGACATCACGTTCGACGGTGGCCTGCGCGAGCAGATCGTCGACCTTCGGGTTCACGTAGTTCTGGGTGTTCGACCAGATCACGCCGGGCTTGATGTTCGTGGACAGCCAGGTGCGGTGCACGCCGATCACCGGATCGCCGTAGTTGAACGCGCCATCCATGGTCGCGTCGAAATCGTAGGTCGACACGCGGCGTGCCCAGGTCGGGAAATCCGGCGAGGCCCGGACGGTCGTGTCGATGCCGATCTTCTTCAATTGCGGCCGCAGGTACTCGGCGATCGTCTGCGAATTGTCGGGCGTGTTCGGGAGGTAGTCGATCGCCATCGAGAAGCGCACGCCCTGCGCGTTCGGCTTCAGTCCCGCTGCGTCGAGCAGTTGCTTCGCCTTATCGAGGTTCAGCTTGTAAGGCTCGACCTTGTCCGTGTAGAACGGCGAGCCCGGCGCGATCGGGCCGGTGGCCACCTGCGTGATGCCCTTGTGCAGCTGCTTGACGATGAACTCGCGGTCGATCGCGTAGGCGATCGCCTGGCGCACGCGCTGGTCGTCGAAGGGCTTCTTCTTCAGGTTGAACGCGAGCCAGCCCAGCGGACCGATCGCCTCGCCGCCCTTGCGCGAGATGACGACGTCGGGCACCTTCGACAACTGGGTGACCTGCGACAACGTCATCGAGCCGGGCAGCAGGTCCACCTCGCCGCGCTCCAGCGCGATCGCCTGCGCGGCCGTGTCCTGGATGATCCGGAAGATCACGCGATCGAACTTCGGCCGGTCCTTGATGAAGTAGCCCGCGTGCCTCTCGAGCACGATCGCCTCACGCGGCTTGAACTCGACCAGCTTGTAGGGCCCCGAACCCACCGGAGCAAGGTTGCGCGGATGCGTCTTGAGGTCCTGCCCGTCGCCGTACACGTGCTTCGGGATGATCGGACAAAACGGCGGCGACAAAGCCAGCAGGATCGCCGGATTCGGCGACTTCAGACGGATGATCGCAATCGTCGGCGACGGCGTGTCGACACGCTCGACCGGCGCGAACATCGACTGGAACGGATGGTTGGCCTTGATCGTCATGATCGAGAAGGCCACGTCCTCGGACGTGACCGGCTTGCCGTCGTGGAAGGTGGCGTTGGGCACCAGCTTCAACAACAGCGACTTGCCGTCGTCCTGGAAGGCCCAGCTCTCGGCCAGGTAGGGCTGTGGCGTCCAGTCCTTGTCGAAACGCAGCGGGCTCGCGAAGATCTGCGCGGCCGGCATGCCGGTGGCCACGCCCGACTGCACCGCCGAGTTCAGGTGGCGGGGCACAGCCCCCATCCCGATCACCAGTGTGTTCGACGAGCCCTGGGCGAACGCTGATGGTGCGAGGGCGGCGAGGGTGGCGGCGAGGCCAACAGCCGCGACGGCAAGGCGCAGCGCGCCAGGAGACGGGAGATTCATGGGTGTGCTCCGGTTGATGGCTGTTGGCCGACGTTGTCAGGGGCGGTCGACGGATTCGGCGATGCCCGACCGCGCGGAATCGATCTGCAGAAACGCCTCGCGCACCCAGCCCGCCCACTGGCGGATCACGTCGCAGCGGTCTCCTGAGGGGCCGCAGCATCCGGCGCGAACCGCACGGTACTGGTAGGGCCGCGCAGGACGCGCCGCGCCACGCGGCCGACGCCCCTCATGGCCAGCCGGTTCGGGCCGGGCGGTCGTGCCGTGCATCCGACCGGCGCCCGCTCTGCCTGCGTGGCGGCCGAGGCCGCCCCCGCGGGCATCGCGCTCGCGTGCAGGCTGGCAACGGGTGTGCTCAGCAGGTGCGGCGTGCCCTCGAATACGGTGCCACTGATCCGGACGTCCTTCAGACGCTCGACGCCGAGCTCGAACGGATCGTCCTCCAGCACCACGAAGTCCGCCTTCTTGCCCGCCACGATCGACCCGATCTCCTGTTCCAGCCCCAGAGCCCAGGCGGCATCGATCGTGACGCCGCGCAGCGCCTGCATCAGCGTGAGTCGCTCGCCGGGCGACACGACGTTGCCGCCGTGCGTGATCCGGTTGGCCGCGCACCAGGCCAGCAGCAGCGGCTCGGTCGGCGCCATCATGAAATCGGAGTGGAACGACACGCGCATGCCCGCGCGCGTCATCGAACCGCAGCGCACCAGCTGCGCGGCCCGCTCCGGCCCGAGCCCGAGCAGCGAGTAGTCGTCGGAAAGCGCGTGAATGTAGTAGGGATTGACGCTTGCGTGCGCCCCGAGCGCGGCCAGCCGCATCGTCTGCGCCGCGCTGTGGAAGCCGACGTGATGCACGTGAAACCGGTGATCGAAGCGCGGCCGCTCGGCCTGGGCGCGCTCGAGTGCGGCGAGCACCGCGTCCATTCCGGCGTCGCCGTTCACGTGCACGTGTATCGTGTAACCGGCGTTCCAGAAGGTGCGCACGCCTTCGTCGAGAACCTCCGGGCTCATCAGCCACTCGCCCCGATGACCGTCGGTGTAACCGGGCGGGCGCATCTGCATCAGCTGCGAAAACATCGCGCCGTCGGCGAACAGCTTCACGGCCTTGGCGTACCAGACCCGCGGATGCGGCTGCTGCCGGATCGCCTCGATCGCCTCCAGCCCGGCCTCGAAGTCGATCGGCGCATCGGGCGCGCCGAACGGCACGCCGGCGGCGCGGTTGCCGAAGCTGCGTCCGTCGCAGACGTTGACCACCCGCATCGGCAGGCTGCCGCGCTCGAGCACCGCGTCGAGCGCGGCGAGCTCGTACGCGGGATCGATACCGCCGAACAGCATGTCGCCGGCAGTCGTTATTCCGCCCTGCTGCATCAGCGCGGCGGTGATCCCGAGGCCCTTTTCATACCACTGCGGACGCAGCAGGTACGAGCGCAGGCGCGCGACGACGAGCTTGTTGCCGGTTTCGTAGAAGTGCCCGTCGTCCCAGTCCACCTGCGGATGCGCGCCGACCGCCTCGCGCGTCAGCCCGAGCTTCTCGAGGCCCCGCGTGTTGACGTAGGTCTCGTGGAACGAACGCTGCCACAGAATCACCGGCCGGTCCGGGCACAGCGCGTCCAGTTCGGCGCGGCCCCAACGGCCGTGCAGCGCAGGCTGGTAGCCGAAGCTGATGAACCAGTCGTCCTTGTCGGTCCGCGCCGCGAGCCGGGCTTCGAGAAGCCGCCGATACTCCTGCGGCGTGCGAGCCGCGGGGACGATGCTCCCATCCTCGCGCCGCCAGGGCTCCGGAGCGATCAGCTCCATCGGCGTCAGGAATGCGCCGAGGAACGGATGGATGTGGTTGTCGATCAACCCAGGCATCAGAACCTTGTCGCGGAAGCGCTCGTCGACGATCACCTCGCGGCCTTCGCGCCAGACCGCCATCGACGCCAGATCGCCGACCGCGACGATCCGGTCGCCGACGACACCCACCGCAGTGGCTTCGGGCAGGGTCTCGTCCATCGTGTGGATCCGGCGCGCCACGAAGATGCGCATTGGCGCTCGTGTCGTCGAATCTTCTGTGGGGTGTGACATGCGCTCCTCCCTGGGCCTGATCCGGAACATACGGCGGGTGCCTGCGGATGACTTGCCCGAAAGCGCCAGCCGCTTGCGCAAAAGCGCCACGCGCGTCTGCCGAACCGAACACCGGATCGACGCGTACCGCCGCGCGGCTCCCGGCATGGCCTCGCAAGACCGTGCCGGGGGCGCGCCGTCATTCGAATGCGTCGCGTTGCAGCGGCCTGGCCACGCTGGCGCGCTGACGCTCCGATCCGGGGGCCCGGCCATATTGCTGTCGATAGACGCGCGAGAAGTGCGCGGCGGATTCGAACCCCGTGGCGACCGAGATCGCGGCGATGCTGAGGCTCGAGTTGCGCAGAAGCATTCGCGCGTGGTCGAGGCGCAGCCGACGGTGCAGACGCGCGGGTCCCTCCCCGAGGTGCTCGCTGAAGAGCCGCAGCAGCTGCCGCGAGGAGACCTGCACATGACCGGCGAGCTCCGCCACCCCGATCGCGCGATCGAGCGTCTCCTCCAGCAGATGCAGCGCCCGCGTCAGGGCCGGGTGATGGATCCCGCTGCGCGCCGCCACGACCATCCGCTGACCCGCGCTGCCGCTGCGGATGCGCTCGTGCATGCAGTGCTCCGCGACCCGGTTGGCGAGCGTGGCGCCGTGGTCGATCGCGATCGCATTGAGCATCATGTCGAGCGCCGCCGTGCCGCCCGCGCAGGTCAGCCTGCGGTCGCCGACCTCGTACAACGTCTGCGCCACCGTGATCGACGGAAAGCGCTCGCGGAAAGCACCGATCACCTCCCAGTGCATCGTGACGCGCGCGCCATCCAGCAGGCCGGCACGCGCCAGCAGGAAGCAGCCAGTGTCGAGCGCGCCGAGAGTCGCGCCCTGCGAATCCAGGCGATGCAGCACTCGACGCATGTCGCGGGTGTAGTGGCGTTCCGGCTGGATGTCCGCGCAGATGATCAACGTGCCGAGGGGTCCGGCATCGTCGAGCGACGCGTGCGGCTGGATCGGAATGCCGTTGTCGTCGACGACCGCATTGCCGTCGAGCGAGAGCAGCCGCCAGCGATACGGTGCGCCGAGGTAACGATTGGCGATCCGCAGCGGTTCGATCGCGCAGGCCAGCGCGATCACCGCGAACTGCGGGATCACCAGGAACCCGACCGGACTGCGCAGCAGGGGTTCGACGCGAAGGTCATCGAGCATGAACCACATCGTCGGGCCTGTGGCACGAATCGTCAAACCGGCGGCGCAAAGCGTCATTCGAGCACGAGCCAGACCCCTAGAATCGGGAGCAATGAACCCGCCACTGCCTGCGCGCGCGGACGTCGTCGTCATCGGCGGCGGCATCATCGGCTGCTCGATCGCCTATCACCTTGCACGGCTGGGGATCACCGACGTCGTCCTGCTGGAACGCAGGCAGCTGACCTGCGGCACGACCTGGCATGCCGCGGGCCTGGTGCCGCAGCTGCGGGCAACACGCACCCTGACCGAACTCGCCAAATACACCTCTGAGCTGTTCCGTTCACTCGAAGCCGAGACGGGACAGGCGACCGGCTTCCGGCAGAACGGTTCGATCGGTGTGGCGCTCAATGCGGAGCGCTTCGAGGAATTCAAGCGTGGCGCTTCGATGGCGCGCGCTTTCGGCGTCGAGGTCGAGGTGCTGACCCCGGGCGAGATCAAGGGGCGCTATCCGCTGATCGAGCACCGCGACGTCGTCGGCGGGATCTGGCTGCCGGGCGACGGACAGACCAACCCGGTCGACACGACGCTGGCGCTGGCCAAGGGCGCGCGAATGAGGGGCGTCCGGATTTTCGAGGGTGTCGAGGTCGACGACATCATCGTCGAGAACGGCCGGGCGACCGGCGTGCGCGCGACGCTCGCGACCGCGGGGCGCGGCGGCGTGCCGGCATCCGCCGGGGACCCCGGCGCTGCGGCCGGGGGCGCCCGCGAGTCCTTCGAATTGCGCGCCGGAACGGTGGTCCTTGCCGCCGGCATGTGGTCGCACTGGCTGGCGCGCCGCGTCGGCATGCGGCTGGCCCTGCAGGCAGCCGAGCATTTCTACGTCGTCACAGAGGCGATCGCCGGCCTGCCGCGCGACCTGCCGACTTTGCGCGTGCCCGACGAGTGGGCCTACTACAAGGAAGACGCGGGCAAGCTGCTGATCGGCGCGTTCGAGCCCATCGCCAAGCCG
The DNA here is from genome assembly GCA_963849015.1 of uncultured beta proteobacterium. Lineage (GTDB taxonomy): Bacteria > Pseudomonadota > Gammaproteobacteria > Burkholderiales > Burkholderiaceae_E > Quisquiliibacterium. The sequence continues at coordinate 187,979 of CAWKFK010000006.1, read as the reverse complement.
TGGGGGCTCGAGGGCATTCCGCGCGACTTCTGCTTCGATGCGCTGCCCGACGACGTCGACCACTTCATGCCCGTTCTCGAGAAGGCGGTCACACGCCTGCCCGCCCTGGGCCGTACCGGCATCGGCACCTGGTTCAACGGCCCCGAAAGCTTCACGCCCGACGATCGTTACCTGCTGGGCGAGACGGCCGAGGTGCGCGACCTGTTCGTGGCCTGCGGTTTCAATTCGATCGGCATCCAGTCGTCTGGAGGCGCGGGCAAGGTGCTGGCGCAGTGGATCCGCGACCGGCAGGTGCCTGCCGACCTGCCCGGCATGGAGGTGCGCCGTATGGCTCCCTTCCAGGGGACACGCGCCTACCTGAAGGACCGAACGGTCGAGAGCCTCGGGCTGCTGTACGCGATGCACTGGCCGTTCCGCCAGGCGCAGACCGCGCGCGGCGCGCGCCATTCCCCCTTCCACGACCGCCTGGTCGCCGCCGGTGCCTGCATGGGCGAGCTGTGCGGCTGGGAGCGCCCCAACTGGTTCGCGAGCGCGGCGCAGCGCGCGCACGGAGCGCCGCGCTACGAATACAGCTATGGCCGGCAGAACTGGTTCGACAATGCGGCCGCGGAGTGCCGCGCCGTGCGCGACGCGGTCGCGCTGTTCGACCAGTCGTCGATGGCGAAGTTCCTGGTGCAGGGCCGCGATGCCTGCGCGGTCCTGAACCGGATCTCGACCGCCGACATGGACGTGGCGGCAGGTCGTGTCGTCTACACGCAATGGCTGAACGCGAAGGGCGGCATCGAGGCGGACCTGACGGTCACCCGATTGTCGGCGAACGAATACCTGGTAGTCACCTCGGTCGGCTCTCACCATCGCGATCTTGCCCACCTGCGCGAGCACATCCCCCCGGCAGCGCATTGCAGCGTCACCGACATCACCTCCGGCCTGCCGATGCTCGGACTGATGGGCCCGCGCTCGCGCGAACTGCTCGCGGCTCTCTGCGGCGAGGATCTCGGCAACGACGCGTTCCCGTTCGGTGCCTCGCGCGAGATCGAGATCGGCTACGCGCTCGTGCGCGCCAGCCGCATCACCTACGTCGGCGAACTGGGCTGGGAGCTGTACGTCCCGGCCGAGTTCGCGCTGCACGTGTACGACCGCATCGTCGCTGCCGGCGAAAGCTTCGGCCTGAGGCCGGCCGGATTCCACGCGATGAATGCCTGCCGCACCGAGAAGGGCTACCGTCACTGGGGACACGATGTCGGGGTGGAGGACACGCCGCTCGAGGCCGGCCTCGCCTTCACCTGCGCCTGGGACAAGCCGGGCGGCTTCATCGGGCGCGAAGCGCTGATCCAACAGCGAGAATCGCTGATCGCTTCGCACGGGGTCCCCGCCCCGCGCAAGCGCCTGCTGCAGCTGAAACTGGCCGACGACCGCCCGCTCCTCCATCACGAGGAGCCGATCCTGGCCGATGGACGCATCGTCGGCTCGGTGACGTCGGGCATGTACGGCCACCGCATCGGCGCCTCTCTTGGCATGGGCTACGTGCACATGGAGGCACCGCTCACTGCCGAGCGGATCGCGGCAACCGCGTTCGAGATCGAGGTCGCTGGCAACCGGTTGCCGGCGACCGCGCAGCTCGGTGCCTGGTACGACCCGAAGATGGAACGGATCCGCGCCTAGACCCGCGCCGGGAATCGCTTACATTCCGGGGATTCCATCCAACCGGAGAACGCCGATGACCAGGATCCGCTACGAAGTCGCCGACCACGTGGCCGAGATCACGATGGACAGCGCGCCGGTCAATGCGCTGAGCGTCGCGATGATCGACGAGATCCTCGCTGCGTTGAAACGCGCCAGTGCCGACGACGACGTGCGCGCGGTGATCCTGTGCAGCGCCCTGCCCCGCAGGTTCTGCGCCGGGCTCGACCTGAGCATCCTGCAGGGCGAATCCGGGCTGGCGGTGCACAAGTTCCTCGAGAAGCTCTACATCGAACTGGCCGACGTGCACTACAACCTGGGCAAGCCCTGCATCGCCGCCGTCGACGGTGCGGCGCGCGCCGGCGGCATGACGCTGTGCATCCAGTCGAACGTGATCGTCGCCGGCGAGAGCTCGACCTTCGGATACCCCGAGATCGACGTCGGCATGATCCCGGCAATCCACTTCATCCACCTGCCGCGCATCGTCGGGCGGCACCGCGCCTACGAGATCCTGTTTTCGGGCCGTGCGTTTCCGGCCCGCGAGGCCGCGGAACTCGGGCTGGTCAGCCGCGTCGTTCCCGACGGCCAGGTGCTGGACGAAGCGCGCCGCATGGCGCGCATGTTCGCCGACAAACCGCCGACCGTGATGAGGCTGGGCCACGCCGCGTTCATGCGCTTCAACGACCAGGACTACCGGCGCGACATCGGCAGCGTGGTCGAGAGTTTCTGCACGATCGCCGCAACCGAGGAATCGCGCGAAGGCATCCGCGCCTTCGTCGAGAAGCGCGCGCCCGCCTGGAGGACGCGCTGACCCGGACGGGTCGGGCGGTAGGCGACACCACGAGGGGGGCACCATGCAGCGTCGATTCGACGGGAAGGTAGTGATCGTGACCGGTGCGACGTCGGGCATCGGCCGTGAGGCCGCGATCCGGTTCGCACGCGAAGGCGCCAGCGTCGTCGTTGCCGCCAGGCGGCAGACGCAGGGCGACGCCGTCGTCGAGGAGATCAGGAAGGCGTCGGGCGAGGCGATGTTCGTGCGCACCGACGTCGCCGACCCCGCCAGCGTCGCGGCGATGGTCGCCGCCACGCTCGCTCGCTACGGGCGGCTGGATTGTGCGTTCAACAATGCCGGCATCGGGGGCGAGACGACGAAGCGCACCGCCGACCACAGCAAGGAGAACTGGGACGCGGTGCTGGCGACGAATCTGACGGGCGTCTGGCTGTCGATGAAGCACGAGATCCCCGCGATGCTCGCGAACGGCGGCGGCGCCATCGTCAACACATCGTCCGTCTACGGACTGACGCGCAGCGACATCGGGCACGCCCCGTACGCGGTCTCGAAGCACGGCGTCATCGCCCTGACGAAATCGGCGGCCTTCGAGTACGCGAAGCGCGGCCTGCGGGTCAACGCCGTGTGTCCCGGCTGGACGCATTCCGAGATGATCGACCCGGGGCTGGATGCGAACGAGAAGTTCCGCGCGTTCGTCGAAGGGCAGGTGCCGATGGGCCGCGTCGCCGACGCGTCCGAGATCGCGGATGCCGTGCTGTGGCTGTGCTCGGGCGAAGCAAGCTACGTGACGGGGCACGCGATGAGCGTGGATGGCGGGGTGATGCGATAGGCTGGCAGGGCGCGTCCGGATGCGATCCGGTCGCGCCCTGCCACGCCTAGGCGATCCGGATCATCATCTTGCCGCGGTTGCGCCCGTGCAGCAGGTCGACGAGGGCTTGCGGCACCTTGTCGAAACCTTCGACGACATCCACCGGCGCCTTCAGTCGGCCATCGCGCAGCCAGCCCGCGAGCGCGCGCTCGGCCTGATGGCGACGAGCAAAGTGGTCGGTGACGATGAAGCCTTCCATGCGAATGCGCTTGGTGACCAGCAGGCCCGGGACTCCGGGAGGCCCGCCAGCGGTCGTGCCGCGGTCGTACTGCGAGACGTTGCCGCAGCAGGCGATGCGCCCGCCGACGTTCATGCGGGCGAGCGCGGCGTCGAGCGCCTCGCCGCCGGTGTTGTCGAAGTACACGTCGACGCCCTCGGGACACAGGGCCTTCAGCGCGCCCTTCACGTCGCCGGCCTTGTAGTCGATGGCACCGTCGAAGCCGAGTTCCTGCGTGATCCAGTCACACTTCGTCCGTCCGCCGGTGACGCCGATCACGCGGCAGCCGGCGATCCGCGCCAGCTGCCCGGCGATCGAACCGACTGCGCCGGCCGCGCCCGACACCAGCACCGTTTCGCCGGCGATCGGCCTGGCCACGTCGAACAGTCCGAAGTAGGCGGTCAGGCCGGTGATCCCGAGGACCCCGATCAGGTGCTCCGGCGCATGGCGGGCGTCGCGTTTCGTGACCTGGTCGGGGCGCACGGTCAGGTAGTCGCGCCAGCCGAAGTCGCCGTCGACCAGGTCGCCCGGTTTCAGCTCCGGCGTATTCGACGCGATCACCTCGCCCAGGCCGAAACCGCCCATCACCTCACCCGGCTGCAGCTGCGGCCGGTACGTGCGGCCCTGCATCCAGGCGCGGTTTGCCGGGTCGACCGAGATGATCTTCACGCGCACGAGCGCCTCGCCGGGCGCCGGCTGCGGAAGGTCGTGCAGGTTCAGCTCGAAGATGTCGGTGGTGACGGCGCCCTCGGGACGGCGGGCGTAGATCCATTGGCGGTTCACGCAGACTCCTCAGCAGGTCCAGTGCACGCGCAACCGGTAGTCGCTCTCGGTGTACGCGAATTCGAGCCTGCCGTGGAACGCGTGATGCAGCGCCCGGCCGATGCCCTGCGCCAGGTGCAGGTCGGTGGTGGTGATCACGACCTTGTCCCCGCCTTCGTCGACCGACATGATCCGCTGCAGCGGATGCTCGGCGCTCATCCGTTCCGCGAAGTTGCGCGCCGTGCGCAGGATCTCGGCGCGATGCTCGTAGGCGAACGGTCCGTCGATCGTCACGTATCCGGCCGCCTCCTTGTCGCGGATGCGGTGGCAGGCCGGGCAGATCGCGCGCGGCGCGTCGGCCGGCGCATCGGCCTGCTGCCAGCGTCCCTTGCTGAACACCAGTGCGCAGACCGGGCACACCGTCGGGGAATGCAGCTTTCCCCGCGCCTGGTAAGGATCGTTCCGCGTGTTCATCATCAGCTGCAGTCTGCGGCCCGGCGCACGACTCCTGGCGACGGCGGCACCTGTGTTCGATTTCATTGCGTCCTCCTGTTGGATCGGCCCGGGTCCGATCTGATGGTCGAGCAAGGTATTTCGATCCTGCCGCGCTGCGACGTCATTGATTTCCCGCAATCACGGGCTCCGCCGCACGCCGCGCACGCCTTCCGGCTAGACTCCGACGTCAGGCCCGAAGGGTGAAGCCCAATGAGCAGCGCACGACGACAACTCGAACTCTACTGGGACATCGGCAGCACCAACACGTACTTCGCGCTGAAGCTGGTCGCGCCGGTGCTGGAGCGCACCGGTGCCGAACTGGTGCTGCACCCGTACAACCTCGGCCACATCTTCCGCCAGAACGATTATGTCGTTCTCGAAGAGCCTCCGGCCAAGCTGGCGAACCGCAAGCGCGACCTGGCGCGCTGGGCCGAGAAGTACGGCCTGCCGTTCCGGTTTCCGACCGTGTTCCCGATCAAGTCCAGCCGGGTCCTGCGCGGCGCGCTGGCGATGCGAAGATGGGGCGTGGAGATGGGGTTCGTCGAGGCCGTGTTCGCCGCCTACTGGGAGCGCGACGACGCTTCGATCGCCGAATACGCCGGGATGCGGCCGATCGTGCAGTCGCTCGGGGTCGACCCCGCCGAATTCGAAGCGCTCTCAGAAAGCCCTGCGATCCGCCAGGCGCTGATCGACAGCACCGACCGCGGCGTGGCGCGCGGCGTGTTCGGCGTGCCCAGCTTTCTGGTCGGCGACGAAATCTTCTGGGGCAAGGACCGCATGGAGTTCGTCGAGGACGAGCTGCGCCGGCAGCCCCGCTGAGCACAACCAAGAGGAGACGGCAATGAACACGAACGAACGCAGTGCAATCGAGCAGACGATCCAGACCTATTTCGACGGCCTCTACGAGGGCGACGCAGACAAGCTCGCCAGCGTCTTCCACGAGACCAGCGCGCTGACCTGGGAGCAGGACGGCAAGCTGACCGTGCTGCCCCGCGACGCCTGGCTGAAGGCGGTGCGCGAGCGCCCGTCGGCCAAGTCGAAGGACCTGGCACGCGACGACGCGATCCTGCTTCTGGACCAGTCCGGGCCGACCACGGCCTTCGTCAAGGTCAAGTGCCAGATCCCGCCGCGCTACTTCAACGACTACCTGAGCCTGCTGAAGATCGGCGGCAAATGGGTGATCGCGCAGAAGGTGTACGCGGTCGAGGTCAAAAACTAGAGGGCGGCGCGCCATTCGGCCGCCGGCATGCAACGGCCGGCGGCGCGCGACTGACGCGGCCGGTGTCCCGCGGGCAACATCGACGGCAGTCCGCGGCAGCCATACGCCGCGCCCTCCCTCCCTGCCTGCCTGCCTTGCGGGTTCGCCATGCTTCACCGCCTGCCCGGTCTCGTGCTCGCCGCCAGCCTGTTCGCGATGGCCGCATCGCTGGCGATGCGCGACCGCTTGCCCGACCGGCGCCAGCTGCTGCCGCACCTGCTGTCGGAGCCCCTGCAGTCCGAGGTGCGCAAGCCGGCTTTCGAGGCGACGGCGGGCAAGGTCCGTTACACGGTCCAACCTCTGCACGAGTACGAGATCCACGGTCTCGTCGTCAGCCGCCACGACACTTCTGCCTGGTGGGACGTTCTCCACCGCAAGGACTGGAACGACCACCTCAACGTCGCGGACCTGTGCGTGATCTGGGGCCCGAACCTGCGCAACGACGCGTACCGCGCGATGCGGTTCTGGAGCGAGGTGTTCACCTGCAACGCCGGCACCGACTCGAACGACACCTGGCGCCAGTTCGATCCGGACGCCCTGTCCAACAACCACCTGCTGGCGTCGCAGCCGCACCTGGTGCGCACGCTGCGCGACGTGCGCCCGGGCGACCAGATCAGCATCCGCGGCTATCTGGCCGAGTACGCGCACGATCAGGGGCGCGAGTTCCGGCGCGGCACCAGCACCGTGCGCACGGACCGCGGCAACGGCGCCTGCGAGACGATCTGGGTCACCGAAGCGCGCGTGCTGCGCACGGCGAACCGCGGCTGGCGGCTGCTGATGCCGCTCTCTCTGGGCGGCGTCGCGCTGGCGGTGCTGCTGTGGTGGCGGCTGCCGGCGCGTCCGTTCGAACGCTGATTGCGCGAGCGCTCAGCCCCAGGGATCGATCACCTCGACCGCAAGATCCGCGAAGTGCCGTACGTTGCGCGTGGCGATCGAGGCACGCCTGGACAGCGCGATGCCTGCAATCTGCGTGTCGCGCAAATCCACCTGCCGCCCGGACTCGTGACGCTTGGCGGCCAAGACTGCGGCATGTTCCGCCGCGGCGGAGTCGAACGGCAGAACGCGATAGGCGAGGTCGCTCGCGATCAATGCGTCGAACGCAAGCTCGAGGCCTTGTCGGCGCCGGCCCGCAGGCAGCAGCGCGAGGCCCAGCCGCGCTTCGAGCACGGTGATGCTCGTGATCCAGACCGATTCCGAAGGCTGGACGTCGACCCAATCGATGACGCGAGGATCGGGAGCACCGCGCATCAGCTCCGAGATCACGTTCGTGTCGAGGATGATCACGAATCGAATCGCGCTGGCGTCGCGGGTTGGCCGCGAAGCTCGGGCAGCGGATGCGGCAGGCCCTTGCGGGCGAACCGGGCCGCGATCCGGGAACCAAGCCCTGCCACCGGAATGTCGACGCAGACCGCGCCGCGCAGGATCTGCCGGACCTCTTCTTCCATGCTGTGGCCGTGCGCCGCCGCGCGCTGCTTCAGGCGCGCCTTGAGATCCTCGTCGAGATCGCGCACGATCAACTGAGCCATGGCAGCCCCGGATTCATGATGAATTGATAGCATGATATCACCTTGAGGGACCGCTTGGTGGCCCGCCACCGGGATGTTGCTCCGGGTCTCCTGCAAGGGCTATCGCCCACCCGCATCGACCGAACGTCCGATGCGCGGAACCATGCTCTCAGCGTCCGCCGCCGCCCAGGAAGTCCTTCGCCCAGGCCGCGTAGTCGGCCTCGCGGCTGGCTTGCTTCACCAGGTCGGGCGACGGTATGTTCGGCAGCTTGCCCGGCGCCACACCCTCGCGCAGCGCTTTCATGCTGGCGTGCACCGCGCCGACCGCTGCCATGAACGGCTGGTGGCCCTGCAGGCAGATACGCACGCGCTGACTGGCCAGGTAGGCGTTGTCGCTCAGTTCGGCGGGCACGCCCCCCAGCACCAGCGGCAGGCGCGTGGCCGCGGACACCGCCTCGAGCTGCTCGCGCGATTTCATGCCGACGATGAACAGCGCGTCCACGCCGCAGGCCTCGTAGGCGCGCAGCCGGGCGATCGTGTCGTCGACGCCGGTCACCGAAATCGCGCTGGTCCGGCCGAGGATGACCAGGCCGGGATCGCGACGGGCGGCGAGCGCGGCCTTCATCTTTCCGACGCCCTCGTCGATCGAAGTCAGCTGCGTGCCGCCCTTGCCGTAGGGTTGCGGCAGGTCCGTGTCCTCGATCGTCAGCGCGGCCACCCCGGCCGTCTCCATCTCCTGGACCGTGCGCATCACGCCGAGCGCGTTTCCGTAGCCGTGGTCGGCATCGACCATCAGCGGAATCGAGCCGGCGCGGCAGATGCGACGCGCCTGCTCGGCGAACTCGCCGAGCGTGATCAGTGCGATGTCGGGGGCGCCGAGCACCACCAGCGACGCCACCGAGCCGGCGAACATGCCGAGTTCATAGCCGAGGTCCTCGGCGATGCGCGCGGACAATGCGTCGAACACCGAAGCCGGATGGATGCACTGGCTGCCGGCCAGCACGGCGCGAAAACGCGCGCGGCGATCGTCTGTCGTCATGATCGGGTGCCTCGAAGCGGAGGGAAAGAGGAAGGACGAAAGTCTAACCGCCAGGCCCTGCCAGACCGGAAGCGGCATCGAGCCCGTCCTCGCCGGCCCGCGGTTCACGTCGGCACGCACCCGACAACCCGGGATTTCCCGGCACCGCGGGTTTCCGCTATCGTTGCCGGCGCGCAGTCGGCACGGCGCGTCAGCGCGACACGCCGATCGAGACCACGAGACCCCGGGGAGACGATGAAGTCCAGCCTGTTCATGTTCCAGACCTCGCTGCATCTGAAGGCGACGAAGGCCCTGCCGCGATTCGGAACCTGACTTGCACCAGTATCCCGCCAGCCGCGTCGGCCGCGGCATCCTGTTCATGCTCACTGCGGTCGCCCTGTTCTCATGCATGAACACGCTGGTGAAGGTCCTGAGCGCCAACTTCCATTCGATCCAGATCGTATGGGCGCGCACGCTGGGGCACTTCGTGTTCATCATGGCGCTGTTCCTGCCGCGCGGCGGCCTGGGAATCCTGCGTTCGAAGCAGCTCGGCACGCAGTTTTCGCGCTCGGTGCTGCAGCTGTGCTCGACCACGCTGTACTTCTCCGCGCTCGCTTTCATCGGCCTGGCCGAGGCGACTGCCATCGGCTTCCTGTCGCCGATCATCGTCACGCTGCTCGCGGTGCCGATGCTGGGCGAGCGGATCGACCGCAACCGGATGTTCGTGGCGATCGCCGGCTTCATCGGCGTGCTGATCGTGGTGCGGCCCGGCACGGAAGTGTTCCAGTGGGCGTCGCTGATGATCCTGGCGAGTTCGACTTTCTACGCCACCTACCAGGTGCTGACCCGGCGCGTCGCCGGCACGGACTCGGCGCAGACCTCGGCGGTCTACAGCGCGATGGTCGGCAGCTTCCTGATGTCGTTCATCGTGCCGTTCTTCTGGACCACGCCGGTGCGCGCGATCGACATCGCGATGTTGCTCGGCCTGGGCGTCTTCGGGGGCCTCGGGCACTTCTGCGTCGCGACCGCGATGGGCAATGCCCCGGCCAACATCATGTCGCCCTTCCAGTATTTCCAGCTGGTCGGCGCGAGCATCTTCGGCTATCTGGTGTTCGATCAGCTGCCCAGCGTCTACACCTGGATCGGCGCGTCGATCATCGTCGGCAGCGGCCTGTACCTGGGCTGGGTCGAATCGCGCAAACGCGCCTAGAGGCCCCGCGCATGCCGCCCGAGCCCAACGCAGCCGTGGCGCGCGCCGCGGGTGTCTTCGCCGTCGCAGCACTGCTCGTCGCCGTGCTGGCCTGGGACGTGACGCACGCCGGCCCGGTCGCCGCGCTCGACCATCGCATCGGTTCGTGGCTGGCAGCTCGTCCGTCGCCGCCGCACGGGCTGATGGGCCTGGTCTCGCTGCTGCACAAGCCGCGCGTGATCGCGGCTGCGACGATCTTTGCGGCGCTGCTGATGTTCGCGCGCCGCGACCGGCGCGGCGCCCTGCAGATGCTCGTCACGGTGCTGGGCGGGTCCGCGCTCAACCACCTGCTCAAGCACACGCTGCAGCGTGCGCGCCCGGGCATGAGCCTGATGCCGGACCTGCCCACCGACTTCGCGTTTCCAAGCGGCCACGTCGCCAACGCCACCCTGCTGTATGGGGTGGTGGTGGTGCTGGTGCTGCAACGGTCCGCCGCGCCCGCGCTGCGTGCCGCGGTGATTGCCCTGGCCGTGACGATGATCGCGCTGGTCGCTGCCAGCCGTGTCGTGCTCGGCGCGCACCACCCGAGCGACGTGATCGCCGGGGCGCTGGTCGGGGTTGGCTGGATCGCACTGTGCATCGTGCCGTTCGCGCTCGCAGCGCGCCGCGGCGGTGCCGGGCGCGGATTTGGATGACTGAAACCGTCGTTCCGTACAGCCTCCCGTCCGCTTGGCGCGAGTTCCACCCATGGCAACCCGTCCCGCACGCTATGGCAGACTTGCCGATCTACGACGACCACGAATCGCATCGAGGAGACACCGAATGAGCTGGCAGCCCGAACTGGACGAACTGCGGCAGCGCAGGCCTTCGCCCGCGAAATGGGCGGCGCCGACAAGGTCAAGCGCCAGCACGACGGCGGGCGCCTGACGGTGCGCGAGCGCATCGACGGACTGCTCGACGCCGGCAGCTTCCACGAGGTCGGCTCGATCTGCCGGCATGGCGAGTACGACGCCAAGGGCGAGCTCAAGATCGCTCACGCCGGCCAACTGCGTGTTCGGCCGCGGCCGCGTCGACGGCCGCCCGGTCGTGGTCGTCGGCGACGACTTCACCGTGCGCGGCGGCTCGGCCGACGCGTCGATCAGCGCCAAGACCGTGATGGCCGAGGAGATGGCCGCACGAGTTCCGCCTGCCGATCATCCGCATCATCGAGGGCTCGGGCGGCGGCGGCTCGGTGAAGACGATCGAGACCAAGGGCGCGTCAACCTGCCGGGCGGGATCGGCGGCACGCGCGGCTTCTACTACATGACCGCGAACCTGGGCCAGGTGCCGGTCGTCGGCCTGGGCCTCGGCTCGGTGGCGGGCCTCGGTGCCGCGCGGCTGGCGGCGAGCCACTACTCGGTGATGACGAAGACGTTCGGCGATGTTCGTCGCCGGCCCGCCGGTGGTGGCGCGGCTGGGCGAGCCCTTGACCAAGCAGGAACTGGGCGGCTGGGAGATCCAGACGCCGCGCCGGCGCCGTCGACGACGCCGTCGACACCGAGGAGGAAGCCTTCGAGTGCGCGCGCCGCTTCCTGTCCTACCTGCCGCCCTCGGTGCACAGCCTGCCGCCGGTGACGCAGTCGGACGACGACCCGGATCGTGCGCGACGAGTTCCTGATCGAGCGCGATCCCGCGCGACCGCCGCAAGGTCTACAAGATGCGCCCGATCGTCGAGTCGGTGGTCGACAAGGGCTCGTTCTTCGAGATGGGCCGCAACTTCGGGCGCTCGATCATCACCGGCCTGGCGCGGCTCGACGGCATGCCGGTGGTGCTCATGGCGAGCGATCCCTATCACTACGGCGGCTCCTGGAACGCGGACACCTGCCAGAAGGTCGTGCGCTTCGTCGACCTGGCCGAGACCTTCCACCTGCCGGTCGTCTACCTGCATGGACTGCCCCGGCTTCCTGATCGGCCTCGAGGCCGAGAAGACCGCCACCATCCGCCACGGCGTGCGCGCGATGGCGGCGATGAACCAGACCACCGTGCCGTGGTGCACGATGATCGTCCGCAACGCCTTCGGCGTCGCGGGCGCCGCGCATCAGCCCGGCGCACGCCTGTCGCTGCGCTATGCGTGGCTGTCGGCGTACTGGGGATCGCTGCCGCTGGAAGGCGGCATCGAGGCGGCCTATCGCGCCGAGATCGACGCGGCCGACGACCCGAAGGCCAAGCTCGAGGAGATCGAGGAGCGGCTGAACGCGCTGCGCTCGCCGTTCCGCTCGGCCGAGACGTTCTGGGTCGAGGAGATCATCGATCCGCGCAAGACGCGCTCGCTGCTGTGCGACTTCGCGCGCCTGGCGCAAGGGGCGCTCACGCCCGGACGGGTTTCGTTCTCGATGCGCCCCTGACGCACGCCTCGGGCGCGGAAAGAGTCAGGACGAGCGCGCCGGGTCCGCGGCCGGGACCTGCGTGGCGCGCGGCGCGATCCGGATCGGCGCGCCGGCCGATGCATGCTGCGCGGCGCGCGCCCGCAACTGGCCGCAGCCGCCTTCGACGTCCTGCCCCGCCGAGCGGCGCAGCTTGGTCAGGATGCCGCGCCGATGCAGCGATCGCGCGATCTCGGCGGCGCGCTCCCAGGACGGCCGCCGGAACGCGAGGCCGGGCACCTCGTTGTACGGGATCATGTTCATCACCGCGTAGTGCCCGGACAGCAGCCGCACGATGCCGTCGAGTTCCTCGTCGGTGTCGTTGATCCCCTCCAGCAGCGTCCACTGGTACTGGATCGGGTAGCCGGTGGCGCGCGCGTAACGCTGCCCTTCTTCGACGAGTTCGGCCGGGTCGATGCGCGGGGCACGCGGCAGCAGCCGCGCCCGCAGGTCCGGACGCGTCGTGTGCAGCGACAGCGCAAGCGCCGGCCGGACCCGGCCCAGCGGCAGCCGCTCGAATACGCGCCGGTCTCCGACCGTCGAGAACACCAGGTTCTTGTGGCCGATTCCGCCCGCGGTGCCGAGCAGGTCGATCGCATCGAGGACGTTGTCCAGGTTGTGCGCCGGCTCGCCCATGCCCATGAACACCACTTTGCGGACCGGGCGCATCGCGCGGGCCAGCACCACCTGGGCGACGATCTCGGCGCTGCCGAGCTGGCGCAGCAGACCCGAGCGCCCGGTCATGCAGAACTGGCAGCCGACCGCGCAGCCGACCTGCGTCGACACGCAGACCCCGTCGCGCGGCAGCAGCACGCTCTCGACCGTCTGGCCGTCGGCGAGATCGACGAGCAATCGCGCCGATCCGTCGGCCCCGGGGTGCTCCGAGCGCAGACTGCCGAGCGATGCGAATTCGTCGCCGAGGCTCGGCAGCGCCCGGCGCAGCGCGAGCGGCAGGAAGCCCTCGGGCCGGCGCGGACCGCCGTCCAGACGCTGCGCCTGCACCCATTGGCGCAGCACGTGTTCCTGATGAATCGGGCCGGCGCCGTTGGCGCGCAGTCGTTCCCGGATGTCGTCGATGCGCATCGCAGCACTAAGCCCCTGCTTTCGGAAACCCGACGGTCTGCGACATCAGCACCTGCTGGTCGTGGCTGAGACCCAGCGCCTCGGCGATCGCGTTGCGGTCGATCCAGGCGCGCAGCACCGTGGCCAGCCCGTGCGCGGCGCAGAACAGATAGGCGTTCTGCGCCACGGCGCCGGCCGCAGCCCAGGCAAACCGTTCGCGCTCGGCAGCCGGCACCATCCGCATGCGCGCGTGATCGGCGACGTAGACGAGATCCAGCGGCGCCTCGTCGACGAAATCCTGATAGCCGGTGACGCGCCGCACGTCGCTGCCGGCGACCAGGCGCAGCGCGTGATTGCGCGGATCGTAGAGGTAGGCACCCTGGGCAAGCGCGACGAAGACGTCGATCTCCTGGGCATCGAGCGCCGACGGCGCCGTGCGTCCTCCCTCCGGGCGGTTGATTCCCCAGGCCGCCCACAGCAGCCCCGACAGCAGCGGCAGCGGCAGTTCCGTGCCGGAGAACTCGCGCATCGATTGCCGCGCCCCGAGCGCCTCGAGAAGCGCCATGCCGCCGGTCTTCGACGGCGCGGGCAGCACGATCGACGCAGGCGCGTCGCCCTGCGCCGGCACGGGACGCAGGCGCCCCATCATGCCCAGCGCCAGTTTCGTCAGCACACTCACTGGACCACCCTCCCTTGTGTCGTCGGTCGACCGGATGCCGCTCTCACGACTGGTCCTCCCCGGATCTTTCCGGGCTTAAGAATCTTTTAGCAAGTCGGTAAGCACTTTTTAGGAACGGCCGCGGACGGCGATTCCTAGACTTCCTCTCCATGGTACCGGCCGCATCGCGCGGCAGGGCCATCGAACCCACCGGGGCCGGTTGTCCCCATCCAGAGAGCGAGAGGAAGACCATGAAGATCGATGCCAACGAACTGAACGCCGTGTCGGCCAGCCAGTCGAACCATTCCATGCAGTCCGGCCACGTGCCGCCGCGCATGGACATGTACGCGCTGATCCACAAGGCGCTGCGTGCGCAGATGGCCGACGCGCTTTTGGCCCTGGGCCGCATGGACGGTGACGACGCCGACAACGTCGCCGCGACCGTGCAGCGCGTCACGGCGCTGATGGATGTCTGTGCCTCGCACGTGCGGCACGAGGAGACGTTCGTGCATCCGGCGATCGAGGCGCGCGCGCGCGGCGCGAGCGACGCGGTCGCGCACGACCACCAGGAGCACCTGCTCGAGATCGAGCGGATCGGCAGCGCCGCCAGCGCGCTCCCCGCGGCCGACCCGGCGCAGCGCAGCACGATGGCACTGGCACTCTATCGCCGGCTGTCGCTCTTCGTCGCGCACAACTTCGAGCACATGCACGTCGAGGAGACGGCGCACAACGCGGTCCTGTGGTCGCGCTACACCGACGCGGAGCTGATGGTCATCCACGACGAACTGGTTGCCTCGATTCCGCCGGAGGAGATGATGCGGACGATTCGCTGGATGATTCCCTCGATGACGCCGGCCGAGCGCGCGATGGTGATGGGCGACATGCGGAAGAACGCACCCGCGCCCGTCTTCGACGCTGCGATGGACATCGTCCGGCCGCACCTGTCGACGTCCGATTGGGCGAAACTGACCCGCAGCCTGGGGCTGCCGCCGGTCCCCGGCCTGGTGGGTTGAGCGATCGGCCGAGCGATCGGCTGGGAGGCGCGCCGGGGGAAGACCGGCCGTCCGGCCCGCTCAGGCGGGCACGTCGACGAGTTGCACCGGGCGCTGCACCAGCAGCCGGAACTGGCCGCGCCCGGTCTTCTCGATGCGGATGTCCGGGCCGTGCTCCACCAGCCGCCTCTGCAGCAGCACGAGGCGCGCCTCGAGGTTGTCCGCGATGTCGGGCAGACCGATGCCCGGATCCAGGCGAAGTTCGCGATTGGTGAAGTCGGTGCGGCCGAGGCGAACGAAATCGTTCACCAGCTTCCAGAAGATCGCGCCCGCGACGCCCTTGATCAGGTAGGCCTCGTTGATGAACACGCTGCGATTGGCCGCGTAGTGACGCACCTCGAGCGCCGCTCCTGCCGCCTTCGGGGGCTGCGAGGGGGCCTGCGCAGCGTGCTCGACGGCATCGGCGCTGGATTGCATCAGGTCCATCGCCGCGCCCAGGTGACCGGCGATCGTCACCAGCACGTCCTCGTCCTCGAAGTCGAACTGCAGCTCGCGCGGGCTCTCGACGAAGATCACGCCGAGCAGCCGCCCGGCCGACAGGATCGGCACGGCCATCTGGCTGTGCGGTTCGGGAAGCCCGGGGTACGGGATGTTCGTGCCCAGCGGCAGCCCCGGCGCATCGGCGCGCATCGCACGGCGCACCGCAACGCTGTAGAGGTAGGCATTGGTCATGTGCATGATCCGCACCGGGGTGCGCTCGCGCGCCGCGACCCCGATCACGCCCTCGCCCATCTCGATCTCGGACCCGACCCCGGAGGTCGCATAGCCGCAGCTGGCCACGGTGTAGAGCCGCTGGGTCTGAGGGTCGAGCATCAGCACCATCGCATGGGTGATCCCGAGGTGATCGGTGAGCGCCGCCAGTGCGGCGTTCAGCAGCTCGTCCACGCCGAGGCAGCGCGCGAGGCGCTCGCTCGCGCGCCTGACCGCGCCGAGCAGGCCGCTGCGCGGCTCGGGCGCGGGCAGACGCTCGCCTTCGAGCCGCTCGATCGAGCGCACCTCGTAGACGTCGGCGCCGAGCAGCTTGAACACCCCCGCCATGCCGGTGTGGGATGCGATGCCGGCCAGCTGCGCCTTCATGCTCTCGAACACGGGGCCCGAGGTCCGGGTGCTCAGGTAGCGGATCTCCAGCCGGTGGAACGCGCCCGTGTGCGGATGCAGCAGCAGCACCGTCGCGTACGGGTTCGACAGGATGTTCTGTCTGGTCTTGTTGAAGAACTGGAACGAGATCGCGACGTGGCGCTCGTCGACGTAGAACACCTGCGACACATAGGCGACGTTCGGCGTTCCGTCGGCGTGACAGGTCGCGATCACCGCCGGAACCGCCCCTTCCAGGCAGGCTCGGATCTCGCCCAGCGCGATGCTCACCCGGCCTCCGGTCGCGAAGGACCCTGCGCGATCGGTTCGAGCTGAGCCCCGGCCTTCGGTCCCGGCGTCTGATCGAACGCGGCCACGGGCTCGAACGTGATCGCGACCAGATCCTCGACCCGATGCGACAGCATCGTGCGGGCGAACTCCGGTCCGAGCGAGATCAGGGCCAGTTCGCGCTCCATCGACTTCAGGTAGCGATGCAGCACCGGCAGATCCTCGGGCCCGCCCTCGCGGATCGACGCGCGCACGCCCTTGACCTGGACGCTGCGATGCGAGCTGGGCTGGCTGAACACGACCGCGATGTGCCCGGTCGAAGCGACGTCGGCGAGCAGCTGGCGCGCCTGCGGGCGCGACATGAACACCGTGATCGAGCGGCCGTCCGGCGTGATCGAACTGCCGACCGCACGCATGATGCTGGGGCGGTTTGCGAGGTCGTGCGAGGCGGCGATCACCGACACGCCCTTTGCGATGAGTGCGACGTGCGCGGGCGACAGCAGACGCGGCGATTGGGGATCGGGCATGGCCGTACTGTACAAAAAGATGCTCGCAGCCGGGGAAACCGGAATGCCGCCAGCGACCGGCATCGGCCGGCGGCCGGCATCGATCGGCGGGCCGATCGGCCCGGTCGGCCCGGTCGGCCCGGCCGCTCCGGCGGCTGCCGACTCCCTATAATCGACCGATGAACGCAGACACTCCCGGCTCACTTGCCCCGGTTGCGCTGGTGACCGGTGCCGCCCGCGGCATCGGTCTGGCCGTCGCGCGCCGCTTCCTCGCCGAAGGATGGCGCGTCGGCCTGCTCGACATCGACGCCCCCGCGCTGGCAGATGCCGTCACGTCGCTGGACGCCCCCGACCGCACCCTCGCGCTCGAATGCGACGTGGCCTTCGCCGCCCAGGTCGACGCGGCGGTCCGGCGGCTCGACCAGCGCTTCGGCCGCATCGACGCGCTGGTCAACAACGCCGGAATCGCGGTCTTCAAGCCGCTGCTGCAGACCTCGGCCGAGGAGTGGGAGCGGGTGATCGCGGTGAATCTCACCGGCCCATTCCTCTGCACCCAGGCGTGCGCGCCGGTGATGCTGCGCGGCGGCGGCGGCAGCATCGTCAACATCGCGTCGATCTCCGGGCTGCGCGCCAGCCTGCTGCGGGTCGCCTACGGCACCAGCAAGGCCGGCCTGATCCACCTCACCAAGCAGCAGGCCGCGGAACTGGGCAATCACGGCATCCGCGTCAACGCCATCGCCCCCGGCCCCGTCGACACGGCGATGGCCAAGCAGGTGCACACGCCGGACATCCGTGCCGACTATCACGACGCGATTCCGCTGAACCGGTACGGCACCGAGGACGAGATCGCCTCGGGCGTCTGGTTCCTGTGCAGCGACGCGGCCAGCTACGTGAACGGCCAGACGCTGGCGGTCGACGGCGGTTTCGACGCGACCGGCATCGGCCTGCCGAGCCTGCGCCAGCAATCCGGACCCGCCTGAGGCAGCGTCAGCCGCGCAGCGGTCCGGGTTCGACGAGCATCGCCACCGCCTCGGCGAGCGCCGGCGACAGCCTGCGGGTGCCCCGCGCCGCCGGTGTCGCGGCGTAGCGATGACCGGCCGGCAGCAGGTGGAGCTGCACGCCGATCAGCTCGATCCGCTCCTCGGACTCGATCTCGTCGAAGTTCGACTGCATGCGCCGGCCGTCGACGATCGTGACCGCGCCCTGACCGAAGACCTCGACTGCCTGGCCGCGCTCGATCACCAGCGCGGTGTCCTCGTCGATGCCGACCCCGATCAGGTCCGGCCGCTGCGCCATCGCCGACAGCAGCCGGCCGAGGCGGCGGCGCTCGGAGAAGTGCTGGTCGATGATCGCCTTCGACACCAGGCCGAGTCCGATGTCGACGCTGGCCGCGTCCTTCTGCGGCAGCGGCAGCGCCTGCCCCTGCGCGAGCATGTGCCGCGACATCACCGCCGCGCCCGCGCTGGTGCCGCCGATGCAGCAACCGTTGACGTGGAAGGCGATGTGGATCGCGCGCGCAGCGTCGCTCTCCCACAGGATCTGCATCAGCCGGTTCTGGTCGCCGCCGCTGATGAACAGGCCGTCCGCCGCGAGGATCGCGCTGATCACCGCCGGATCGCCGGCGGCCGCACGGTCGAACATCGGCAGCAGCTCGACGTGTTGCACGCCGATGTCGCGGAACACCGGCTCGTAGCCGCGCCAGGCGCCCTGCGGATCCTCGCTGGCCGCCGTGATCAACCTGATGCGGGCGTCGGGGCCGCCGCACATCGCGACGAAACGGCGCAGGATCACGCGGTCCTGCAGGCGATCCTCGTTGCCGCCGATCACGATCAGGCGTCCGAAGCGGCGCGCGACGGCCGGCAGCGCGGTCGCCGGCCAGGCAAGGGCCGCGGCGCGCAGCAGCGTGCGCCGCGTCCCGGAGAACGGGGAACGGGCCGAACGAATCGAAACTTTGGAACGCGAGTCGGATGCCATGCGCGGGTCGCCGGGTTGTCGAGGGTTCAGCGTACAACGCTACCACCCCCTGGCCGGACGACCGGCCGCGGGTCAATCCGGACTGCCGCCGCGCTACGCTTCGGATACATTCGCCGCAGACCCGCCACAGGAGCCGTGATGGAAACCGTCGAAGCCGCCCGGGCGCTGCACCCGGAAGTGCGCAGCCGCGCCGATGAGATCGAACGCGCGCGTCGCCTTCCCGCCGACCTCGCGCAGAAGTTCGCGCGCGCCGGCTTCTTCCGCATGGCCGTGCCGCGCAGCATCGGCGGGCTCGAACTCGACCCGGCTTCGATCATGGGCACGATCGAGGCGGTCGGCCGGTCCGACGCATCGGCCGGCTGGAACGTGATGATCGGCGCGACCTCGGGCATGTCGGGCGCCTACCTCGAGCCGGCGGCCGCGCGCGAGATCTACGGCGACCCGCTGGTGATGACCTGCGGATCGAACACGCCGAACGGGCGCGCCGTCGACGAAGGCGACGCCTATCGCCTGAGCGGACGCTGGCCCTGGCTGAGCGGCGGCGACAACTGCCGCTGGATGAAGGGCATCTCGGTCGTGATGGAGGACGGCAAACCGCGCCTGTTGCCGAACGGCGCGCCGGACGCGCGCATGATGGTGTTCCCCGCCGGGCAGGCAACCCTGATCGACACCTGGCACGTGGCCGGCCTGAACGGCACCGGCAGCGGCGACGTCGAGGTGCGCGACATCCGCGTGCCGAAGGGATTCACCTACTCGCTGGTCTCGGACAAGCCGCGCGAGCGCGGTCCGCTGTACGCGTTCCCCGCGTTCGGACTGCTCGCGCTGGGCATCGCCGCGGTGGCGCTGGGCAACGCACGCGCGGCGATCGACGATCTGGTCGAGCTGGCCGGCGCGAAGAAGCCGCAGGGCTCGAAGCGCACGCTCGCCGAGCGTGCCGGCGCCCAGGGCGAGCTGGCGCAGGCCGAGGCGGTGCTGCGATCGGCGCGCGCCTTCTACTACGAGGCGATCGGCGAGGCCTGGCACAAGGCGCAGCGCGGCGACCCGATGGCGCTCGAGGACCGCGCGGCGCTGCGGCTGGCGGCGACCCACGCCACCCGCAGTTCGGCCGACGTGGTGCGGCGCATGTACGAACTGGGTGGCGGCACCGTGCTGTTCTCGTCGCATCCGCTGCAGCGCCGCTTTCGCGACGCGTACGCCGCCACGCAGCACATGATGATCGCGCCGCCGAGCTGGGAGCTGGCGGGCCGGGTGCTGATGGGCCTGCCGACCGACGCGAGCATGCTGTGAGCGCGACCGCCGCGGTGAACCGCCGCTTCGTGCTGGCGCGCCGGCCCGACGGGCTGCCGCGCGCCGACGACTTTCGCCTCGAACACGCCGAGGTGCCGCAGCCGGGACCCGGACAGCTGCTGGTGCGCAACCGCTTCGTCTCGGTCGATCCGGGCACGCGCGGACGCCTCGACGATCGCCAGACCTACGCGCAGCCGCTGGCTCTGGGCGAAGTGATCCAGGCCGCCACGGTCGGCACGGTCGAGGCATCCACGCATCCGAAGTTCGAGGCCGGCGACTGGGTCGCGGCCGCATTCGGCTGGCAGGACTACGCCGTGTCCGACGGGCGCGGCATCCGCGTCGTTCCGGACAACGGCCTGTCGCCGTCGACCGCGATCGGCGTGCTCGGCATCCCCGGCCTGACGGCGTACTTCGGCATGCTCGAGATCGGCGCGCCGAAGGCCGGCGAGACCGTTCTGGTCACGTCGGCGGCGGGCGCGGTCGGGTCGGCCGCCGGACAGATCGCGATGATCCAGGGCGCACGCGTCGTGGGCGTGGCCGGCGGCGCCGACAAATGCGCCTGGCTGACCGGGACGCTGGGCTTCGCCGGCGCGATCGACCACCGCCGCGTGCACGACATGACCGCCGCGGTCGCCGCCGCGTGTCCGGAGGGCGTCGACGTGCTGTTCGACAGCGTCGGCAACGCGATGATCGACAGCGTGCTGCCGCTGATGAAGCGCGGCGGCCGCATCGTCGTCTGCGGCCAGATGGCGGACTACAACCGCCCGCTCGAGGACACTCCGGGCCTGCGCAACACGCGCGCGTTCATCGGCCAGAGGCTGACGATGCGCGGCCTGGTCGCGTTCG
This sequence comes from uncultured beta proteobacterium, assembly GCA_963849015.1. Taxonomy (GTDB): domain Bacteria; phylum Pseudomonadota; class Gammaproteobacteria; order Burkholderiales; family Burkholderiaceae_E; genus Quisquiliibacterium. Next base: position 167,048 of record CAWKFK010000006.1, on the reverse strand, counting down.
ACCACGTGCGGCAGTACCCGGAGGCGTGGGCCAGACTCACCGATTGGATCCATGCCGGCCGCCTGAAGTACCGGGAGGACATCGTCGAGGGTTTCGAGAAATTGCCCGAAGCCTTCATCGGGCTGTTCCAGGGCTCGAACTTCGGGCGGCGGCTGGTGCGGATCGCCTGACCTGGGCCTGACCGCGCTCACGACTCGAGCGCGAACCCCTCGTAGCCGCGGGCCTTCACCTCGTTGCACTTCTCGACGTAGGGCGGGAAGCCGAGCAGCGGCATGAACACCCGCGGCTTGCCGGGCACGTTGGCGCCCAGGTACCAGGAGTTGCAGGTCGGGTAGAGCGTCGAGTCGGCCACCGCGTTGACGTGCCCGACCCACTCGACCTCGGCCTTCGCCGTCGCCTCGATCGAGCGCTTGCCGTGCGGTGCGCAGGTAGTCGACGCAGTCCGAGATCCAGTCGACGTGCTGCTCGATCGACACGATCATGTTGGTCAGCACCGACGGGCTGCCGGGGCCGGTGATGATGAACATGTTCGGAAAGCCCGAGCACGCCCAGGCCCAGGTAGGTGCGCGGACCGGCGCTCCCATTTCTCGCGCAGCGTCAGGCCGCCGCGGCCGCGGATGTCCATCTTCAGCAGCGTGCCGGTCATCGCGTCGAAGCCGGTGGCGAAGACGATCGCAGTCGAGCTCGTAGTCCTTGCCGCCGGTGCGCAGCCCGGTCGGCGTGATCTCCTCGATCGGCGCCTCGGCTGATGTCGACCAGGTGCACGTTGGGCCGGTTGAAGGTCTCGTAGTAGCCGGTGTCGACGCAGATCCGCTTGCAGCCGATCGACCTGGCGCGGCGACAGCTTCTCGGCCAGTCTCCGGGTCCTCGACGATCGCGCGGATCTTGCGCGCGCACGAACTCGGCGGCGACCTCGTTGGCCTCCTCGTTCAGCATCAGGTCGCCGAAGGCGCCCTGGAAGCCGAGCCCGCCGCGTTGCCCAGCGCGCCTCGAAGGCCTGGCTCGCGCTCCTCGTCGTCGGCCTCGAAGCACGGATCTCTCGTTGCGCGGATTGTTCGAGCCGAAGCCTGCCATGCATCTGGCGGTTGCGCGCCGGAAGCTCGGCGTAGTCGGCCTTGATCTGCGCCTCGTACTCGGGATCGAGCGGCGCGTTGTGCGCCGGGACCGAGTAGTTCGGCGTGCGCTGGAACACGAACAGCTCCTTCGCCTGCTCCGCGATGATCGGGATGCGTCTGGATCGCCGACGAACCGGTGCCGATCACGCCGACACGCTTGCCGGTGAAGTCGACCTCCTCGTGCGGCCACTGGCCGGTGTGGTAGGTGCCGACCCTCGAAGCTCGTCGAGACCCTTGAAGTCGGGCATGTTCGTCGACGACAGGCAGCCGGTGGCCATGACCACGAACTGTGCCGGTCGGCCTCGATCGCCGGTGTCGGTGCGAACGCGTCCAGCGCGCCGCGCCTTCGTCGTAGTGCGCGGCCGTCGACGCGGGTGTCGAAGCGGATGTCGCGGCGCAGGTCGAACCGGTCGGCGACGTGCTGCGGCGTAGCGTCAGGATCTCGGGCTGCGGCGGCGAAGCGCTCGGTCCACTTCCACTCCTGCTGCAGCTCCTCCGAGAACGAGTACGAGTACTCCAGGCTCTCGACGTCGCAGCGGGCGCCGGGATAGCGGTTCCAGTACCAGGTGCCGCCGACGTCGGTGCCGGCCTCGAAGACGCGCGCCGTCAGGCCCATCGCCGCGCGCGCGGTGCAGCATGTACATGCCGGCGAAGCCCGCGCCGACGATGATCATGTCGTAGCGGTTCGCATCCTGCCCCGCGGTGCCCGCGGCCGCACTCCGGTCGTTCGTGTCCTGCATCGGTCTGTCCCCAGTATTGTCGACGATCGAAACTTGGGCAGCGCGCCCGCCGCCCCGGCAGACGCTGGCGCACGGCGTCGGACGGCGCCGCCTGTTCGGCCACATTCTGCCGCATTCATCGACGACCTATGACACACGACACCCGGGACGATCCGTCGCGCGGACGATCCCCTACCGCACCGTGTTCTTCATGGTCACCGGCGAGGCCACCTACGACAAGGTCGCCGAAGTGGTCGAGAACGCGCCCGACGACTATCTGCTCAAACCCTTCAAGCCATCGACCCTGGCGGACCGGCTGCAGAAGGCCTTGTCCAGAAAGCGCGCGTTGCTGCCCGTGTACCAAAAGATGGAGGCCGGCGAGTACGAGGCGGCGCTGGCGCAGTGCGCCAGCATCGTGCGCAAGCTGGACGGGCACTGGCCGCAGGCCGCGCGCGTCGGCGCCGAACTCTGCCTGCATCTGAACCGTCTCGACGATGCGCGCCGGTTCTACGACCTGGCGGCACGCGCAAGGCGGCGCCGTGGGCCAGGTTCGGCCTCGCGCAGCTGGCATACCTGAAGAACGACATTACCCAGGCGAAGGCCAACCTCGAGACCCTGGTGAGCGAGGCGAGCTCGTATGCCGATGCCTGCGACCTGCTGGCGCACATCCACTTCGAGGAAGGTGCGCTTGGCGACGCGCTGCGGGCACTGCGCCGATCGGTGCAGGCCACGCCGACGAACCTGGCGCGCCTGCAGCGGCTCGGCGCGCTGGCGTTCTACGTCGGCGACGCCGCAGAGGCGGAGAACGCGCTCGCGAAGGCCTATCGGCGCGGCCCCGGCGCGCGGGTATTCGATCACCAGACGACGATGATGCTGGTGTTCCTGGGCGTGGATCGCGGCTTGCAGAGCAGAGATCTGGAGCGGCTGACGACCTCGCCGCAGTTCGCCGTCGATCGCGATCCGGACGATCCCCGGCTGCAGCGCATGCTCGGGATCGCCGCGATCTGCTGGCCGGTGCCGTTCGCAGCGTGGGAGAGTACGCAGCCATCGTCGAGGCCGAGCACCAGCGCGTGAACCAGCTCGCCAACGACGCGATGTCCCGGCTGCTGCAGTGCGACGCCGACGGCGCGGCGACGCAGCTGACCGAGGTCGCGCGCCGCACCCTCAACGCCCGGCTGTTCAACCTGACCGAGAGCCTGGCGCACAAACACCGAGCCCGGCTCGGCGCACGGTCGATAGCGCTGATCGAAGAGGCACGGCAGCTCCGGCAGAGTCACTGCGGCGACGGCATTCAGATCGCGCTGGCCGGCATCGCGGAAGATGCGCGCACCTCCAGGACATTGACTTCCGCGTAAGCCGTCGCGCGGCTCCACGAGCTCGGCCGTCCGGCGGCACCCGAACCCTGCGCAGCGTCGGAATTCCTTACACCGGACACTGAGTTCGCACCGGCGGGATCCGCACAGGGTGCAACTCCCCCTCTGGGATCACGTCGTGGGCGCGAATCTTGCGTGCCTCTCGACGTGAACCTCGAACGTCGCTGTCGACCGAGAGCGTCGCCGTCCAACAGGGTCCAAAGGGAGAATGTCCATGAACATCCGTCGAGCCCTTGCCGCGCTTGCGGCCCTGACTGCACTGATCGGCGGGCGTCCTGCCGCTGCCGAAGCCCTCACCTACGATTTCTGGCTGAACGCGCCCAATGGCTATCCGGTCACCCACCTCGTGCTCTACGCGCGCGGCGGGGCCCAGGACAACGTGTCGCTGTCGCCCGTCACCCTGCAGCCGTCGGGAGCCTTCCAGCTGACGCACACCGTCGGCTTCCAGGCGACGGGTGCGCTCGTCCTCGGGATCACCGAACGTGACAAGGACGACCGGTGGGACATCGTGATGTTCACCAGCGGCGCTTACGCTGCAGCCGGACTCGGACAGGCGTACAGCCAGATGTTCTCGAACGCCAATCCCGGCTATCTCGGGCACAACGCTCTCGCGGTCGAGATGCAGGAGGCGCACACCGGGGACGGCCCCAGCCTCGACGCCGTGACCGACTTCCTGCGCGGGCCCGACGCAGCCGCTGCGTACTTCGATCCGCACGGCGCGTTCTCGATCATCCAGTTCTCGACCATTGCGCCCCCGATCGGGGGAAGCATCCCTGAGCCGGCCACGCTTGCGCTGCTGGGAATCGGGCTCGTCGGCATCGCCAGCCGGCGGCGCAGTCGGCAACGCACCGCCTGAGGCGACGCAGGAGCGGGCGCAGGGCAGCCGCCCGACGCAAGCCCGCAGCAGCACTCGCGGCGAGTGGAGGCAACGTGCCCGGCGAGATGGGGCCGGGCAGTCGCGCGCGGTGCGGCGGTGGCGGTGCTACGCTTGCGCTCCCGAATTCCCCGGAAGCCCCAAGCGATGTCGATCATCCTCGTCAGACACGGTGAAACGCCGCTGAACGTCGCGCGCGTGTTGCAGCCGCCCGCGACCGGCCTGAGCGAACGCGGCACCGCGCAGGCGCGTGCGGTCGCGAAGCGCCTGGCCGAACGCAAGCCTGCCGCGATCCTCAGCAGCGACCTGCCGCGTGCCGCCCTCACCGCGCGCGCGATCTCCGAGGCCAGCGGTGTGCCGGTCGAGTCCACCGAGCTTCTGCAGGAACGCAACTTCGGCGAGCTGCGCGGCAAACCCTACGACGTGCTCGGCTTCGACGCGATCGCGATGGAGGACGCACCGCCCGGCGGCGAATCGATGCCGGTGTTCCACGCGCGGGTCGACCTGGCGCTGGAGATGATCGCGCGACTGCGGGCGGCCCTGTCGGGCGACCTGATCGTGGTCACCCACGGCCTGGTGATCCGCTCGCTGCTGAACCGGCGGCTGCGCCTGCCCGAGGGCGTGCCGCCCCCGAGCGGATCGGCAACACCTCGGTGACGATCGTCACCGCCAGCGAGCCCTGGGTGGTCAGCCTGCTGGACTGTGTCGCGCACCTCGACGCCGAGACCGGCGAGGATTCGAAGAGCCTGTCCGGCGGCTGAGCCGACGAGACCCGGCGCGGTCGACACGGCTGCGGGCCGCTTGCGCGGCACCGCCTCGTGGCGGGATCACATCTCCAACGCGATCTTGCCGAAGTGCTGGTTCGCCCGCATGTGCTCGAGCGCCTGCGCGGCGGCGTCGAGCGGGAAGCTGCGGTCGATCGGCAGCGACAGCTTGCCGGCCTCGACCATCGGCCACAGGTCGGCACGCATGCGCCGGTTGATCTCGCGCACCTCGTCGATCGAGCGGGTGCGGAACGTGACGCCGATGTAGCTGATCCGGCGCAGCGCGTGCAGATCGAAGTCGAACTCGCCGCGCGTGCCGCCGAGGCGGCCGACGTTGACGATGCGGCCCAGGATGCGCGTCGCCTTCATGTTCTGGTTCATCACGCCGCCCGACACCTGGTCGACGATCAGGTCGACACCGGCACCGTCGGTGGCCTTCAGGACCTCATCGACCCAGCCGGGGTCGGAGGAATCGACCGCGAGGTCGGCGCCGAATTCGCCCAGACGCGTGCGCCGCTGCGGACTGGTCGACGAGCCGACCACCAGCCGCGCGCCGCGCGCCTTCGCGATCTGCATCGCCATCAGCCCGACGCCGGAACTGGCGCCCTGGATCATCACGGCACTGCCCGCACCGGCCTGACCGTGCGTGACGACGGCGTCGTGCATGGTCTGAAGCGCCACCGGCAGCGTCGCGGCCTGCACGAAGGACATGCCGGCAGGGATCGGCATCACCCGCCCCCAGTCGGCGACGGCGTACTCGGCATAGGCAGCGGCGCCCGACGCCATCACGCGGTCGCCCGGTTTGAAACCCGTCACCTCGGCACCGGTCTCCACCACCTCGCCGGCGAACTCCAGCCCGAGCACCGCGCCGGGCCCGCCGGCCGCGCCGTGCCTGTGGCCGGCCGCCATGCCCAGGTCGGCACGGTTCAGGCCGCAGGCGCGCACACGCACCAGAATCTCGCTGGCCTTGGGGCGCGGCTGCGCGACGTCCGCGATGCGCGGGCCCTGCTCGGTGACGACGAATGCTTTCACGGCGGCTCCTCGAATGGTCGACGGGCGCCGATTATGCCGCGCGCCCCGCTGCTATGTGCGCCGTGTGCCTATTTCCGTGTCGCGGCGAGGGTCACGCGCTGCCTGCCTTGTGGGGCTCGATGCGGACACCGCAGAACATGAAGCCCGAGCCGACCACGGTCAGGCCGGCCGCAGAGGCAGCGCCGCGCACACGCGCGTCGTCGTCGACCGTGACGTGCATCGCGCTGAGCAGCTCCGGCCGATCCTGGGCTGCCCGCACGAACCTGATCTCGGTGAGATCGGGGCGCAGCACCGGCGTGCCGTCGGGGGCGGCCGCCAGCGGCAGCATCGACAAGGCCGCCCAGTTCTTCGCCAGTCCCTGCGGATCGGGCGAAGACACCTCGATCGCGCTGATCGCCGCTGCCCGGTCGGCGCGACGGCCGGCGAGCCAATCCGGTCCGGCCGGATGGTAGTGACCGTCGAGCGACTCGTTGCCGTCGGTGCGGTCGAACTCGAGCATCGCCGCGCGGCATTGGCGCGGATGCAGTTGCACGCCGTGGAAGCCTTCGTAGTCGAGCGTGTTGACGATCTGAACGCCGAGTCGCGCGGCGTTGTCGCGGTACGGTTCGTAGCCGCTGGTGTCGAAGATCGCCATGTAACCGCCGAGGCCGTCGTACCGCTCGAGGAACCGGCCCGCGGCCGTGCCTTCGCGGGTCGGCGCGACGATCTCCAGGAACGACGAGCCGAACACGTACAGCGCGTTCTCCAGCCCGTACTTGCCCACCGCCTCGTCGCGGAAGCACGGCTCGAGCCCGAACACCGCGCGCATCGCGTCCACCGTCGGCGCCAGTCGCGGCGCGACCAGGGCGATCTGTCTCAGTCGAATGAAGTTGCCCATCTTCGTCCCCAAATGTTGTCGTGTACCCCGGATGATGCCCGCTTCACGCCCGCGCGATCGAGGGAAGTCGATCGCTTAGAATGGTCCGGTGTTTCGCACTGCAGAATCGATGAAAACGACAGGAGACTCGACGATGACAAGCACCGTGCGGGCGCCGCGCCGCGCCCTGATCTCAGCCGCCATCGCACTGGTCGCCGCCGGCAGCGCCGCCCAGGTGAACGCCCAGGCGTGGCCGACGAAACCGATCCGCATCATCGTCGGGTTCCCCGCCGGCAGCTCGACCGACTCGATCGCTCGCGTGATCGCCGAGCACATGCGCGTCAAGCTCGGCCAGCCGGTGCTGGTCGAGAACCGGCCCGGCGCCAACGGCGTGCTGGGCGTCAGCGAGGCGGCGCGCGCGCCGGCCGACGGCTACACGATCCTGGCCACCAACTCCAGCAGCATGACGGCCAACCACCAGATCTACAAGAAGATCACCTACCTTCCGGAGCGCGACTTCACGCCCGTGACGATGGTGGTTTCGGCGCCGTTCATCTGGACGGTGAATCCGGCCAACGAGCGCACCGCCTCGGTGAACACCGTCGCCGACCTGGTCGCGCTCGCGAAGTCGAAACCCGGCCAGATCTCGTACAGCTCCGGCGGCCCCGGCAACCTCGCCCACCTGACGTTCGAGATGATCAGCAACCGCGCGGGCTTCAAGGCGAACCACGTCCCCTACAAAGGCGGCGTGGCAGCGCAGATCGGTCTGCTCGGCAAGGAGGTCGACACGCAGCTGGACACGCCGGTGACGATCCCGATTTGCGCTCCGGCAAGCTGAAGGCGCTGGCCGTGACCACCGAGAAGCGCTGGCCCGACCTGCCCGACGTGCCGGCACTGGCCGAAGTGGGATTCGCCGGCTTCGACGTGTCGTTCTGGCTCGGCATCCTGGTGCCGGCGAAAACCCCGGCGCCGATCGTTCAGACGCTGTACGAGACGATCCGCTCGGTGCGTGACGACCCCAATGCGATGAAGGCGCTGCAGATGCAGGGCACTGTCGAACTCACCTCGCCGCAGGACTTCGCCGCGCGCATCCGCAGCGAGACCACCGCGTGGGGCGAGGTGATCCGGCGCGAGAACATCCAGCTCGACTAGATCCCGCGGGCAGCCCGCCGGATCCATCGCGCCGCCGAACTGACAGGACGAGGCTCAGCGCGCGGCGACACGCACGCCGTCGCGCACCGCGTCCGACGGGTAGACGATCACGCGATCGGCTTCGGACAGCCCGTCCGTGACCCAGGCGACCCGCTGGTTGCGCCCGCCGAGCTCGACCCGGCGCCGCTTCGCGCGCCCATCCGACGCGACGAACACCGCCCAGCCGTCGCCGTCGCGAAACAGCGCACCGACCGGCGCGAGCAGCACCGTGTCGCGCGCCAGCACGACGATGCTGGCGTCGATCCGGTAGGCATCGCCGACCTGCACGCCGGGCGACTGCGCATCGACGATCACGTGGACGCGCTGCTCCTCGACGCCGAGCGCCGAAACCTTGGTGCGCGCGGTCGGCTCGACGCGACGGACGATGCCGGCGAATTCCGGCGCGGCCGGGGACACGCGCATGCGCGCGGACATCCCGGGCGCGATGCGCACGGCATCCTGCGACAGCACGTCGACTTCCGCCTCGATCGACTCGGGATCGCCGATCTCGATCAGAGGCGCTCCGGCCGCCACCGGCGCTTCGCTCTCCTGGACCACCTTCAGCACCCGCCCCCGCTCGGGCGCGCGCACTTCGACCCGCACCGAACGGGTCGAGGACGCGGGCGACTCGCCCTGGGCGAGGGCCGCACGGGCCATCGCCAGTTCGTGGCCGAGCGCGTCCTGCTCGTGGACCGCCGCACGATGCTCCTGCGCACGCTGCTCCAGCAGCGAGCGCGCCTCGTCGACGCTGCCCTTCGACGCGAAGCCCTGCCCGGCCAGCTTCTCCGCCCGCTCGGCTTCGAGCCGCGCCTGCGCGAGCGCGGCCTGCGCACGCGCGACATTGGCGTCCGAGCGCGCCTTTCCCGCCTGGGCAGCGCCGACCCGTTCGCGCAGCAGGCTCACCGTGCGCGCGTCCTGCAGGCTCGGCGGCGACGGCCGCAGCACGGCCACCACGTCGCCCGCCTGCACCGCGTCACCCACGTCCAGCGCGATCCGGTCCAGGCGCCCGGCAACCGGCGCGGCCACGACGTAGCGCTCGCGCACGCGCATCACGCCCTCTTCGTCGACGGTCTCCTCGAACAGCCCGCGCGCCACCGGATGCACTTCCACACGCACCGGGCGTGGCGCGAACGCCCACGCGAGTGCGGCACAAAGCGCGGCGAGCGCAACCGCACCAAGGATCCAGCTTCGTCGAGTCCGGTCCATCCTCACTCTCGCGTCTTCAGGACACCGACCATGTCGAGCGCGCCGAGGCGGCGCTGAACCACCCAGGCGCTGATGCCGCCGGCGGCGAGCGTGACCAGCGCGGCGAAGGCGTAGGTCCGCGGCAGGATCACCACCGGGATGCGAAACTGGTCGGTGTTCGTGGAACTCACCAGCAGGTCGGCAAGCAGCCAGCCGCCGGCGAAACCGAGCGGGATCGCCAGCAGCAGCTCGGCCGCCAGTTCGCCGAGCAGGATCGCCGACACCTCGCGCCGCGTCATGCCGAGCACCCTCAGCGTAGCCAGCTCCCATGCCCGCTCGGCCAGCGCGATGCGTGCGCTGTTGTACACCACGCCGACGGCGATCGCCGCGGCGAACACCGTCAGGATCGCGGTGAAGACCAGGATGTTGCGCGCCGTCGTCTCGCGCGTGTAGGTCAGCAGCGCCGACTTCACGAACACGCCGGCCACGTGCGGCATTGCCCGCAGCGCGTCGTACAACGCCGCCGGATCACGCCCATCGGTGCGCACCGCCGCGCCGTTGACGAGGCCGTGCTCGCCCGGAAGTCGTCGAGCGCGGCGGCATCCATGTAGACCCCGAGTCCCATCGGCTCGTGCACCAGCCCCGCCACCGTCATGTCGCGCGTGCGGCCATCGCCCTCCAGCAACTCGATGCGCACCGTGTCGCCCGGCCGAACCCCCAGCACCTCGGCCAGCCGGTCGGTCATCAGCAGTCCCGCGGCGGCAGCGCCTGCGCGACGTAACGATCGTCGACGAGCCGGCGCAGCTGCGCATCCGGCGCCAGCCCCTGCGCCGCGGAGCGGCGCGCGATGTGACCGGCGTGCACACGCACCGCCGCGCTGCGCGACGCCTCGCTGCGCACCACGCCTGGCAGCCGCGCGAGTTCGCGGGCCACACGCGCCTCGCGCGCGTCGGTGAGCACCAGGTAGAGATCGCCCGGTTGCGCGGCCGCGAACTGGATCTCGAGCAGGTGATCGATGGCGTCGCGCCACCAGGTGCCGGCGATCAGGATCGCGACCGCACTGGCGATGCCGAACACGGTCAGCAGCGCGCGCCTGGGACGCCGTTCGACACTGCGCACCACCATCTTGAGCGCCGGGCCCAAGCGCGCGCCGAATCCCATCCGCTCGAGCAGCATCGCCCGGTAGGTCGGCGGCGCAGGCGGGCGCATCGCTTCGGCCGGTCGCAGTGAGACGACCGACCGCACCGCCAGCCAGGCGGCCCCCAGGGCGACCGCGATGCAGACCAGCGAAGCGGTCAGCACCGTCGCGGGCTCGATGCGGAAGTCGAACACCGGGAAGTGGAAGAACTCCGTGTACAGCCGCGTCATCGTGCGGCCGAGCCATGCGCCCAGGCCGATGCCGAGGACCACGCCGGCGCCACCATCGCCCCCGACAGCTTCAGGTAATGCGCGCCGATCCAGCGATCCTCGTAGCCGAGCGCCTTGAGCGCGGCGATCTGATCGCGCTGGGTGCCGATCTGCCGGCCGATCACCACGTTCAGGATGAACACCGCCACCGCCAGGAACACCGACGGCAGCACGATCCCGAACGCGCGCTGCTGCTGGATCTCGCCGCTCAGGATGGATCGACGACTGCTCGGCGCGCGCGAACGCGCCGCGCGACCCGTGCCCGGCCAGCGTGCGATCGATCCCGTCGATCGCGGCGTCGACCGACGCGCCGGAGCGCAACCTGAAGACCACGCTGTTGAACGCCCCCTGCATATCGAAGGCCGCCTCCAGCAGGTCGCGGTCGATCCACAGCACGGCGAAGGACCGGTCGTCGGCGAGCAGCGCGTCGCTGGCGGCGTAGACGTATTCCGGCGACAGCGCGATGCCCGCGATGACCAGCCGCTGCAGCCGGCCGTTCAACAGCACGGTCAGCGTATCCCCCGGCGCGAGGCCGCGCGCCTTCGCGAACGCCTGGTTCACCAGCGCCTGGTTCGTGCCCGGCGCCGGCCACTGCCCCCGGCGCAGAGTGACGCGATTGATGCCGTTGACGAGTTCGTCGCTCGACGATCCGATCAGGCGCCCCGCCAGCGGCTGGCGGACGTCGGGCAGCGCAAGCTGGGCATCGAAGACCAGCCGCGACTGCACCTCGGCGACGCCGGACAGTTCGGCGAGCTGCGCGACCAGCGCCTGCGGTGCGCGCTTGACGGCGCGAACACGTCGGCGAAGCGGGCCTCGGCGTAGTAGCGGTCGCGCGCGTCGATCAGGGAGTCGTGCGTGACAGCGAGCCGATGAAGCCGCCGATGCCGGCGGCGACCACCAGCGCGATCGTGATCGCCTGCGTGCGCAGGGACCAAGATCGCGCAGCAGCTTGCGGTCGAGTGCCTTCACGGGCTGGCCTCACTCGCCGGGCCTCGAAGCCGGTGCCGTCGCCACGGCCCCTCACCAGGACAGCTCCGCGGGCGTGCGCTTCTGCGGGTTCGCCTCGTCCGCGACCAGCCGGCCGTCGGCCAGGCGAAGCACGCGATCGGCCATGCCCGCGATCGCCGCGTTGTGCGTGATCACGATCGTGGTCGTGCCGAGCTCGGCATTGATGCGCGCGATGACCTCGAGCACGATCTTGCCGGTCGCGATAGTCGAGCGCACCGGTCGGCTCGTCGCACAACAGCACGTCGGGACGCTTGGCGATCGCACGCGCGATCGCGACGCGCTGCTGCTCGCCCCCGGACAACTGCGCGGGGAAGTGGTCGAGCCGGGGCTCAGGCCGACCCGGTCGAGGGCCTCTTCCGGCGTCATGGCCCCGCTGCGCTCAGGTCGGTGACCAGGGCGACGTTCTCGCGCGCCGTCAGGCTGGCGATCAGGTTGTAGAACTGGAACACGAAGCCGACGTGCTCGCGGCGGAAGCGCGTGAGCTCGCGCTCGTCGGCTGCGACCAGGTCGTGGTCGCGCCAGCGCAGCTCGCCGGTGCTGGGATTGTCGAGCCCGCCGAGGATGTTGAGCAGGGTGGACTTGCCGCTTCCCGAAGGGCCCAGCAGCACGATGAACTCGCCCGCGCGCACCTCGAGGTCGATGCCTCTCAGGGCTTCGATCTCGACCGCGCCGCTGCGGTAGACCTTGCGCAGCGCACGGGCGCGGAAGACGACCTCACCGGCGGTCACGGAGGCGGGCGGTCAGGACGCGAGGAATTCGGCGATTTCGGGGTTCGCCCGCAGCGCCTCGAGATCGTCGGCACCCGGCAGCTGCGGGCGGTCGCGCTCGGCGTTGACCATGCACAGGAAGCCGAGCGGCCGGTCGCGGGCGGCGCGGAACTGGTGCCAGGTCATCGGCGGGATGTGCACCAGGTCGTGCTCGCCGACGTCGGCCACGGTGTCGCCGACCAGGCATCGGCCGGCGCCGCGCAGGATCATCACCGCGTGCACGTGCTCGTGGCGTTCGAGGGTCGAGTGCCCGCCGGGCTGCACCTCGAAGTAGCGCCACTGGCATCCGAGGCGGGCATCGTCGAACAGCACCTGCCGGCTGACGTCGCGGAAGGGCGCGCTGCCCTCGTCCTTGTAGGACATGACATCGACATCGCGCCAGCGACCAGGCTCGAGCTCGGGCCGCACGTGCGCCGGATACGGCGCGCCGGATTCTCCATCGCTCATCGCGGGACCTCCCTCGGGGCAGCGGTGGCGCCGGTCGCGACACACGCGCCGGTGGTGGTCGTGGCGGCGGCGGTGGCGTTGGCCCTGCCGCACGCGCCGGCGGCGGCCACGAAGGCACGCGCGCGCTCGAGCAGCCGATCGCCCGCCAGCAGCAGCGAGCCGCCAATCAGCAGCATCACGTCGGTTCCGTAGAAGCCGAGCAGTTCGGGAACGCGCTCGACCGTCATGCCGCCGGCAGGCACGGGCACCGCCGCGCGCACCCCGCTCCAGGGCGCGCGCGCGGCATCTGCGATCGCCGCGCACATCTCCGGCGAATAAGAGAAGCGACCGCCGTAACTGGGAAAGATCACGGCATCGGCTCCCAGCAAGCGGAACAGCCGCCCGATCAGCAGCGGCGGTGCGATCCGCGTCGCGCCGCCGAAGGCCGGATGCGCCAGCACCGGCACGTCCAGCGCCTCGTCGACCAGCTCGTGGAACACCGGCAGGCCGATCAGCGCCGGCGCAAGCAGCACCATGCCGACCCCTTCGTCGCGGACCACGGCGCATTGCCGCGCCAGCGCCTTCGGCGCACCCACCAGGCTCGGTGCGTAGACGGACACGCGCCCGGTCACGCGGGCGGCGCGTTCGACCGCCCGCTGACAGGCCGCGACCCGTTCGGCGAAGGGTGCATACGCCTGGTCGGCCAGGCCGTGGTCATCCTTGATCACGTCGACGCCGGCCAGCGCCATCGTCTCGCACAGGCGCGCCAGTTCCGCGATCGGCAGGCCCTGCGGCTTGAGCGCCGAACAGGTCAGCGCCCTGCCCTGCGCGCCCAGGCGGGCGCGGATGCCGTCCAGGCCGAAGCGCGGACCGCGCAGCGCGCCCAGCAGCGCGTCCGGAAACGCGACGTCGAGCAGTTCGACGTGCGGGTGCAGCGAGCTGTTGCCGAACAGCATGTTGACCGTCTGCGCGCAGTCGAGTCCCGTGGTGGCCAGCGCCAGGCCGAGGTCGACTTCGTGCACGCCGTCCCCGATGCGACGGATCGCGTCGACGCGACCGAGCACGTTCTCGCGCACCCAGGGATCGGTGACCGCCTCGTCGGGTGCCTCGACGCTCTGCTCGAGGGCGAGCGCGCGCGCGATCGGGCCGATCTCGGCGTCGGGACAGCGGACCCGGTAGGTGGCGGTCAGGCGCGGCATCGTCGCGTTCAGCGCATGCCGGAGAGGACTTCCTCGATCCGGTCGTCCTTGCGCTGCCACATCTCGTGCAGCCAGCGCTGCACCTGCTTGCGCACCTTGGAGTCGCCCATGTAGTCGCTTTCGCTGAACTCGGCCGGGATCGGATGGCGCTCGACACGCACCACGACCTGCTTCAGGTCGCCGCGCAGGAAATGCCAGAACGTCGGCGTCCCGTCGGGATAGACGATCGTCACGTCGATCAGCGAGTCGAAGCGATGCCCCAGCGCGTGCAGCGCCAGCGCGAGGCCGCCGGCCTTCGGCTTGAGCAGGTGGCGGTACGGCGACTTCTGCGCCGCGTGCTTGGCCGGCGTGAAGCGCGTGCCTTCGACGAAGTTCATCACGCTGGTCGGCACCAGTGCGAACTTCTCGCAGGCGCGGCGGGTGGCCTCGAGATCCTCGAGCCGCTTCTCCGGGTGCTTGCGCAGCACCTGGTCGGAGTGCCGGCGCATGAACGGGAAGTCGAGCGCCCACCAGGCGAGGCCCATCACCGGCACCCAGATCAGCTGCTGCTTCAGGAAGAACTTCAGCAGCGGAATGCGGCCGTTGAACACGTGTTGCAGCACGAAGATGTCGACCCAGCTCTGATGGTTGCAGTTCACCATGTACCAGCCGCGGTACTCGAACTGGTCGGCGCCCTGCACGTCCCAGACCGTGGGCTGCGTCAGCCGCATCCAGCCGCTGTTGCCGGTCACCCAGCGGTTGGCGATCCAGTTCAGGATCGGATCGAGCACGTGGCGCGCCGCCTTGAACGGCAGCAGCAGGCGGATCAGCGCGAACAGGAACAGGAACGAGCACCAGAACAGCGTGTTGATCACCAGCAGCGCGGCCGCGATCAGCGCGCGCAGCAAGGGGGGCAGGAACGAGAGCATCGGGATCCGATCGGGAAACTCAGGAGGCGCGCAGCATTCCGGTCAGCTGCCGGGTGATGCCGGCTTTGACCGGCGCGAGGCGGTCGGCCACGCGCAGCACCGCGCCGCGCACCAGCCGGGCAGGCGCGCGATCGTCGGTGAACAGTTTCACGATCGCGTTGGTGCCCAGATAGGTGGGCAGCGTCACGCGGCGATGCTCGGACTGATAGGCGTCGAGGACACGCGAGCCACCGATGTCGGCGCCGGCGCGGCGCGCCGATTCGATCGCACGCGTCAGCGCATCGACGCCGTAGAGGCCGAAGTTGAAGCCGTGCGCGGTGACGGGGTGCATGCCGACCGCCGCATCGCCCAGCAGCGCGAAGCGGCGGGCGGTGAACCGATGGGCGTACACCGCCACCAGCGGATACGCATGCCGCTCGCCGACCAGTGCCATGTCGCCCAGCCGCGCAGCGAAACGATCGCGCACCAGCGCGCCGAATTCGTCGGGCGGCATCGACAGCAGCGTGCCGGCCTGGTCGGCCGGCACGGTGATCACGGCCGACACGCACTGGCCGTTGAGCGGCAGGATCGCCAGTGTGCCGCCGTACAGGAAGCACTCGTGGGCGACACCGTCGTGCGGACCAGTGTGCGAGACACGGCAGACGATCACGACCCGACCGAAGTCGAGCATATCGGCACCGATGCCCATGCGCCGGCGCGCCTCGGAAAAGCGGCTGTCGGCGGCCACGACCAGCCGGGCGCGCACCTTCCTGCCGTCGGCGAGCAGCACCTCGCCATGGGCATCCGAGGTGCGCACGTCGGACACGGCCACGCCGTCGATCAGCGACACGCCCTGCCGCTCGAGCGCAGCCTCGAAAGCCGCCTTGCGGATCACGTGGTTGGACACCAGGTAGCCCAGCTCGGACCTGCCCGAGCCTCCGGGATCGAAACGCAGCGCGAACGCGGAGGTGCCGTTGGTCACCTGCGCCTGGCGCAGCGGCGAGATCTCGGCCTCGGGGAACCGCTGCCAGATGCCGAGCCGCCGCAACATGTCTGCCCCGCGATGGGTGAGCGCGATCTCGCGGCCGTCCGGCGCGGGCTCGGACAGCGCCGCGCGCTCCTGGCGCTCGACGAGCAGCACGGACAGCCCGGCGTCGCCCAGCGAGGTCGCCAGCGACAGTCCGGCGGGGCCGGCGCCGACCACCGCGACGTCGACCTCGACGACGGGCGGCGGCGTCACGAGAGCCGGCAGGCCGGAGGCCGAAGCCGCCGGGTCGGCGGCGGTGTGCGGGGAATCTTCAGCGGCGTGACTCATGGTCTGGCAGGCGCCCGTCGGGCGCGGAGGTGCGGGACTTCCGCTATTGTCCCCCAATCATGAGAGAACCCGAAGTCATCCTGACCCTGATCGAGGTGGCGGCGACGCTGGCGTTCGCACTGTCCGGCTTCATCGAAGCGGCCCGCAAGCGCATGGACATCGTCGGCATCGCCGCCGTCGCCTTCACCGCGGCGTTCGGCGGCGGAACCCTGCGCGACATCCTGCTGGACCAGCGGCCGTTCTTCTGGGTCGAACACTCCGGCTACCTGTGGCTGGTGCTGGGACTGTGCGTGGTGGGTCTGCCGCTTCTGCGCGCCTCGCACATCGACTTCACCGAACGCGCGATGCGTGTGCCCGATGCGCTGGGGCTGGGCCTGTTTGGTGCGGCCGGCACCAGCCAGGCGCTTTCGCTGGGCCAGCCGATGATCGTCGCGGCGCTGATGGGTGTCGTCACCGGCGTGTTCGGCGGAGTGCTGCGCGACATCCTGTGCAACGAGGTGCCCGCGATCTTCCGCGACCACCGGCCCTACGCGGTCTGCTCGTTCGCGGGCGCCTGGGTCTTCATCGCACTGGACCTGGCGCAGGCGCCCGAGGGCGTCGCACTCGCCGCCTGCATCCTGACGACGGCCGGCCTGCGGCTGCTCGCGCTGGCGCGCGACTGGCGCGTTCCGGGCTGGCGCGGATAGGCTCGCGCGCCGGGGTTTCGTGTCGGAAAACGCGCACTGCGGAAAACCCTGAGTCGCGTAGGCGGCACCGGGGATTCGAGACGCCGGCGCCCCCCTGCGACGGTCGGACGATCACCTGAGGCCGCTCCGGGTGGCGTAGGATTTCGTCCGCGACAAACATACCGGTGCATTCGTTGCGACACGCCCCGCGACAGGCACGATACGTGCTGCTAAGCGCGTGTTGGCCGCCACTCGAAAGCGCCGTCCGACGCCACTACTGCTCGAGCAGAGGAGAACCCGCAGATGAAGACCCCTTGGATCAAGTCACTCGCAATTGCCGCCGCGATCGCGCTGCCGGCAATCGCCCCGCAGAGCGCCTCGGCCGGTCCGACGCTGGATTCCATCAAACAGAAGGGCGCGCTGCGCTGCGGCGTCAACACCGGTCTGCTCGGCTTCTCCGCGCCGGACAGCCAGGGCAAGTGGACCGGCATCGATGCCGACTTCTGCCGTGCCGTCGCCACTGCGATCCTGGGCGATCCGAACAAGGTCCAGTACGTCCCGACCAACGCCCAGAACCGCTTCACCGCGCTGCAGTCGGGCGAGGTCGACATGCTGTCGCGCAACACGACCTGGACTTCGTCGCGCGACTCGACGCTGGGCGCCGTGTTCGCGGGCACGCTGTTCTACGACGGCCAGGGCTTCATGGTGAAGAAGGCGAGCAAGATCACCAAAGCCTCGCAACTGAACGGCGCCACGATCTGCGTGCAGCCCGGCACCACCACCGAGCTCAACCTCAGCGACTACTTCCGCACCAAGAAGATGAGCTTCAAGCCGGTGGTCATCTCGGAGCTGAACCAGATCGAGCAGGCGTTCTTCGCCGGCCGTTGCGATGCGTACACCACCGACCGCTCGGGGCTGGCCGCCACGCGCCTGAAGGCACCGAACAAGGACGACTACGTGGTGCTGCCGGAGGCGATCTCGAAGGAGCCGCTGGGCCCGATGATCCGCCGCGGCGACTGGGAGTTCTTCACGATCGTGCGCTGGGTCCTGAACGGGATCATCGAGGCCGAGGAGTACGGCGTCACGTCGGCCAACGTCGACAAGCTGAAGGGCGAGAGCAAGGATCCGCCGATCCAGCGGCTGGTCGGCACCTCGGGCGACGTCGGCAAGGGCCTGGGCCTGGACAACGACTGGCTGGTGCGCGTGATCAAGGCGGTCGGCAACTACGGCGAGATGTACAGTCGCAACATCGATCCGCTGGGCCTGGAGCGCGGCCAGAACGCCCAGTGGAAGGACGACGGCCTGATGTACGCGCCGCCGTTGCGCTGAGCACGCGGCAACGCTGATCTTCCGGGGTATCGACCGTGTTCGGCAGCGAACGGCTGCGCGGCATCCTGTACCAGCTGCTGCTACTGGCGGCCGTCGTCGGCGTCGGCTGGTACCTGGTGTCGAACACGCTGCACAACCTGTCGACCCGGCAGATCCAGGTCGGATTCGGCTTCCTGACGAAGGAAGCCGGATTCGAGATCGCCGAGAAGCACATCGACTTCGAGGCGTCGGACTCGTACGGCCGCGCCTTCGCGGTCGGCATGCTCAACACGCTGGTGGTCGCGGCGCTGGGGGTGTTCTTCGCCACCGTCATCGGCACGCTGTTCGGCATCGCGCGGCTGTCGTCGAACTGGCTGATCGCGAAGCTGGCATCCGGCTACGTCGAGGTGATGCGCAACGTGCCGCTGCTGCTGCAGCTGTTCGTCTGGTACGGCCTGTTCACGGAGCTGCTGCCGGGGGTGCGCGAGGCGATCGAAGTCGGCGGCTGGCTGTTCGTCAGCCAGCGCGGCTTCCGCTTCGCGTGGCCGGCAGCGCATGCGGCCTGGGCCGCCTGCGGCTGGGCACTGCTGGCCGGCGCCGTCCTGAGCATCGTCTGGGGCCGGATCGCGGCACGGCACCAGGCGGCGACCGGCATCCGCTGGCCAACCGGACTACCCTCGCTCGCCCTGGTCCTCGGGCTGCCGCTCGCGGCCTGGTTCGCATACGGAGCGCCGACCCAGCTCGAGGTGCCGGTGCTCGAGGGATTCGACTTCCAGGGCGGCCGTGTCGTGTCGCCCGAATTCATGGCCCTGCTGATCGGGCTGTCGACCTACACCGCCGCCTTCATCGCCGAGGTCGTTCGCGCCGGGATCCTGGCGGTCGATCGCGGCCAGACCGAGGCCGCGATGGCGCTCGGCCTGAGTCCCGGCCAGCGCCTTCGGCTGGTCACGCTGCCGCAGGCGCTGCGCGTGATCATCCCGCCGATGACCAGCCAGTACCTGAACCTGGCGAAGAACTCGTCTCTGGCGGTCGCGATCGGCTACCCGGACCTGGTCGCGGTGGCCAACACCACGATGAACCAGACCGGCCAGGCGATCGAGGCGATCGCCATCCTGATGGCGGTGTACCTGACGATCAGCCTGCTGATCTCGCTGTTCATGAACTGGTACAACAACCGCGTCCGGCTGGTGGAGCGCTGAATGGCCGACGCCCGCCCCCTTGCCATCGCCCTGCCGCCGCCCGGCAGCAGCGGCGCTCGCGCCTGGCTGCGGGCCAACCTGTTCTCGACGCCGCTGAACTCGGCGCTGACGATCGTCACGCTGGCCCTGCTCGCCTGGATCGCGCCCAAAGTGATCGGCTGGGTGTTCGTCGACGCGTCGTGGGGCGCCGGCGGCGTCGCGCAGTGCGACGCGGTGCGCGGCCAGGGAGCGTGCTGGACGGTGGTTCGCGAGAAGTTCCGCTTCATGCTGTTCGGCGTCTACCCGTTCGAGCAGCAGTGGCGCCCCGCCGTCGCCGTGGTGCTGCTGTGCGCACTGCTGGTCGTGTCGGCACTGCGCGTGTTCTGGAACAAGTGGCTGATCCTGATCTGGATCGCCGGCACCTCGACGACGTTCTGGCTGATGTCGGGTGGCCTCGGCCTGCCGCCGGTGCGCAGCGAGCAATGGGGCGGCCTGCCGGTGACACTGATCCTGGCGATCTTCGGCATCGCGTTCGCATTCCCGCTCGGCATCCTGCTGGCGCTCGGCCGGCGCTCGAAGCTGCCGATCGTGCGCGCCTTTTCGGTGATCTACATCGAGGTCGTGCGGGGCGTTCCGCTGATCACGGTGCTGTTCATGGCGTCGGTGATGTTCGCGCTGTTCGTGCCCGAGGGCCTGCGCATCGACCAGCTGCTGCGGGCGCAGATCGCGATCATCCTGTTCGTCGCCGCCTACCTCGCGGAGGCGGTGCGCGGAGGCCTGCAGGCCGTGCCCAAAGGCCAGTACGAAGCGGCCGAAGCGCTCGGCCTGCCGTACTGGAAGTCCACCGGCCTGATCGTGATGCCGCAGGCGCTGAAGATCTCGATCCCGGCGATCGTCAACAGCTTCATCTCGCTGTTCAAGGACACATCGCTGGTCGTGATCATCGCGATCTACGACTTCGCCTACGCGGTGAAGAAATCGGTCGAGACCGACTTCGCCTGGAAGAAGTACTTCATCGAAGCCTTTCTGTTCTCGATCCTGGTCTACTGGATCTTCTGCTTCGCGATGTCCAAGTACAGCCAGTGGCTGGAACGCGAACTCGCGCGCGGCGAGCG
This sequence comes from uncultured beta proteobacterium, assembly GCA_963849015.1. GTDB lineage: Bacteria > Pseudomonadota > Gammaproteobacteria > Burkholderiales > Burkholderiaceae_E > Quisquiliibacterium. The sequence continues at coordinate 146,664 of CAWKFK010000006.1, read as the reverse complement.
CCGCTGATCGCGCGCCCCCTTTCGACGGAACCGACGATGGCCGAGCCCGCCTCCACCCCCGCCTCCGCCTCCGGCGCCAGCGCGCAGCCCGCGATCCGCATCCGCGGCCTGAACAAGTGGTACGGCGACTTCCATGTGCTGAAGAACATCGACCTCGACGTGGGCAAGGGCGAGCGCATCGTCGTCTGCGGCCCGTCGGGCTCGGGCAAATCGACGCTGATCCGCTGCATCAACCGGCTCGAGCAGCACCAGCAGGGAAGCATCGTCGTCGGGGGCGTCGAGCTGACCGACAACCTGAAGAACATCGACACCGTGCGCTCCAACGTCGGCATGGTGTTCCAGCACTTCAACCTGTTCCCGCACCTGACTGTGCTCGACAATTGCACGCTGGCACCGATCTGGGTCCGCAAGCAGCCGCGCGCCGAGGCCGAGGCGACCGCGCGACGCTTTCTCGAGCGCGTGCGCATCGCCGAGCAGGCGCCCAAGTACCCCGGCCAACTGTCCGGCGGACAGCAGCAGCGGGTCGCGATCGCCCGCGCGCTGTGCATGAATCCGTCGATCATGCTGTTCGACGAGCCCACTTCCGCGCTCGACCCCGAGATGGTCAAGGAGGTCCTCGACACGATGATCGACCTGGCGCGCGAAGGCATGACGATGCTGTGCGTGACCCACGAGATGGGCTTCGCGCGCGCCGTCGCCGATCGGGTGATCTTCATGGACAACGGCGAGATCGTCGAGCAGAACACCCCGGAGGCGTTCTTCAGCAATCCGCAGAACGAGCGCAGCCGGCAGTTCCTGAGCCAGATCCTGGATCGCTGAGCGGCGCGCCGGCTGCGCCCACCGTCACTGCGCCGTCGCCGCGACGGGCTTCGTTCCGGATGCCCGCTCCGGCGCGCGCGTCCCGTCGGGGTAGCATTCGCCACCACCAGACCACCAGAACAACGGAGACACAACCATGGACTTGAAAGGCAAGGTCGCCATCGTCACCGGCTCGTCGTCGGGCATCGGCGCATCCACCGCGCTGGCGATCGCGAAGCGCGGCGGCTCGGTCGTCGTCAACTGCAGCCGCAGCCGCGAGGCCGCCGACAAGGTCGCCGCGCAGTGCCGCGCGGCCGGCGGCGATGCGATCGTCGTCGCCGCCAACGTCGCCGAGGATGCCGACTGCCGCGCGCTGGCCGATGCGGCAGTGAAGAAGTGGGGGCGGATCGACTGGCTGGTCAACAACGCCGGCACGACGCGCTTCGTGCAGATCCGCAACCTCTCCGGGATCTCCGCCGAGGACTTCCAGGCGATCTACGCGGTCAACGTGATCGGAGGGTTCCAGATGGTGCGCGCCTGCGAGACGGCGCTGCGCGCCGCGCGCGGCGCGGTCGTCAACGTTTCGTCGATCGCGTCGCAGGACGGCCTCGGCTCGTCGATCGGCTATGCGTCTTCGAAGGGCGCGCTGAACACGCTGACCATCGGGCTGGCGAAGGCGCTCGGCCCGGACGTGCGCGTCAATGCGGTGCTGCCCGGCTTCATCGAGGGCGGCTGGCTGCAGGCCGGCTTCGGCAGCACCTACGACGCGGTGCGCGACACCTACAAGTCGCAGGCCGCGCTCGAGGAAGTGATGACCCCGGACGACATCGCGCACACGATCGTCTGGCTGCTCGACAGCCCGAAGACCACTGGACAACTGCTGCGCGTCGATGCCGGCAAGGGCATCGGCCGGCTGCCGCCGACGCTGAAACCGGCCTGATGACCGCCCTGCGCAACGGCAGCCGCTTCCCGGTCGAACCGGCAGAGGTGGAGATCACGGCCGTGCGCGCGCAGGGCGCGGGCGGCCAGAACGTGAACAAGGTGTCGAGCGCGATCCACCTGCGTTTCGACATCGCCGCCTCGTCGCTGCCGGACTTCGTCAAGCTGCGCCTGCACGGGCTGCACGATGCGCGCATCACCGGCGACGGCGTGATCGTGATCAAAGCGCAGCAGCACCGCAGCCAGGAACAGAACCGCACGGAAGCGATGCAGCGCCTGCAGGCGCTGATCGACGAGGCCTCGATCATCCGCCGTGCGCGCGTGCCGACCCGGCCGACGCGCGGCTCGCAGCTGCGGCGCGTCGACGAGAAAGTTCAGCGCGGGCGCATCAAGGCGCTGCGCGGGCGCGCGACGCACGGCGAGTAGCGGCGAGCGGCGGCGAACGGCGAACGGCGAGCGGCGAGCGGCGAGCGGCGGCGAAGAACGAGCGGCGGCGAAGGGCGAGCAGCGACGAGCGGCGAACAGCGCCGGCCGCCGGCGGCTACAGCACCCGGCCGAACCAAAGCACCGACAGCACGCCCGACAGCACCAGCAGAAGCGCCGCACCCGCCGCGAACAGGGCGCTCACCTCCATGTCGCGTTTCTCGAACACGAGCTTTGCGTTCAGCGTCTCGTAGACCTTCTTCAGGTCTTCGGCGGTGCCGGCATAGAAGTATTCGCCGCGCGTGATCTCGGCGATGCCCTTCAGCGCCTCCTCGTCGAGCCGCACCCGCATCGACCAGCCTTCGGCGCCGATGATCTCGCCGTTGGGCGTGCCGAAGCCGACCGTGTAGACGCGCACGCCGCGCTCGGCCACCATGCGCGCCGCCTCCAGCGGATCGGGACCGGTGGTGCGGGCACCGTCGCTCAGCAGGATGATCGCCGCCGACGCGTACGAGCCCGGCTCGACCGGCTTCGGCGGCGGCTTCGCGCCGCGCCCGGCTTCGCCGATCGGCGCCGACCGGTCCTGCTCACGCGCCGCCGGGCGGCGCGGGTTGAACGAATGCAGCTCGAATTCCAGGTCCGGGAACAAGGCCTGCAGCGCGACCAGCAGACCGCTGCCGGTCGCGGTGGCACGCTGCAGCTTGAAGCGGTCGATCGCGGCCAGCACGTCTTCGCGCGACTGCGTGGGCGGCTGCACCAGCGATGCCGTGCCGGCGAACGTGACCAGCGCGATGCGCGTGCTCGGGCGCTGCAGTTCGACGAAAGCGCGCGCGGCGTTCTGCGCGGCGGTGATCCGGTCGGGCTCGACGTCCTTGGCGCGCATGCTGCCCGACACGTCCATCGCGAGCACGATCGTCTCGTTCATCGACGGCAGCGTGATGATCGCGGTCGGCCGCGCCGCCGCCACCAGCAGCGCGGCCAGCGCCAGCAGGAACAGCGCGGGCGGCAGGTGCCTGCGCCAGCGCCCGCCCGTCCCCATCGCCTGCTTCACGAGGCCAAGGTCGGCGATGCGCAGCGCGCCGCGCTTGCGCCGCCGCAGCAGCCACACGTAGGCCGCCACCAGCACCGGCAGCAGCAGCCCCAGCCACAGCATCTCGGGCCAGAGGAATTTCATCCGACGCCCTCCGTCATGCGCGGGGCCGCGCCGCCGGCCGCGAAACCGCCGGGTGCCACCGCAGCCGCAGCCGCAGTCGCGCCGCCCGCGACCGCTCCGCCGCCTCGCTGCGCGAAGCGACGGCGCAGGCCGACGAAGCGCACGATCGCGTCGGCGACATCGCCCGCCGTATCGAGCTCGAGCGCGTCGACCCCGGCGGCGCCCAGCGCCGACATCAAGGCCGCCTCGCGCTCGGCCGACAGCGCCTCGAAGCGGCGCCGAAAGCCAGCGTCGTGCGTGTCGACGAACACCGTCTCGCCGCTCTCGGCATCGCGCATCGGCACGAGTCCGAGGTCCGGCAGTTCGCGTTCGAGCGGATCGACCAGCCGGACCGCGATCACCTCGTGGCGCATCGCCAGCCGCGCCAGCGCTTTTTCCCAGCCCGGCGTGCTGACGAAGTCCGACACGACGAACACCAGCGAGCGCCGCCGCACCAGCGTCGCGGCATGCGCCAGGAAGTCACCCAGGTCGGTCGGCGCCGACTGCGCGCGCTGCGGCCGCGCCAGCATGCGGCCGAGCAGTTGCAGCAGGTGCCGGCGGCCGGCGCGGGCCGGCAGCACCTCCTCGACCGCATCGCCGTAGAGCAACGCACCGACGCGGTTGCCGTGCCGCATCAGCACACGCGCCAGCGTGCCGGTGAACTCGATCGACACCGTGCGCTTGCTGCGCTCCCCCGAGCCGAAATCGACCGACGGGCTCAGGTCCAGCAGGAACCAGGCCGTCACCTCCCGGTCCTCGGTGAACTCGCGGACGTAGGGCGTCTGCAGCCGGGCTGTCGCGTTCCAGTCGATGTGGCGCACGTCGTCGTTGTACTGGTACTCGCGCAGGTCTGCGAGGTCGAGCCCGAAGCCGCGGAACAGCGTGCGGTAGTCGCCCTGCAGCAGACCGTCGAGGCGGCGCACCACGGTCCACTCGAGGCGGCGCAGCCAGGCGGCGGGATCACGCACCGGCCCGGGTGCGTCGCCGCGGGGCCCGTCGTTCCGGATCGTCGAGCCCGCCGCCGTCCGGCCCGCAACGGACACGTTGTACGGCTCAGGCGACGCGGACATGGCCCTGCAGCGGCTGCTCGGGCAGCGGCACGTGCCTCAGCACGCGCTGCACCAGCGCGTCGGCGTCGACCCCGTCCGACAAGGCCTCGTAGGACAGCACCAGCCGGTGGCGCAGCACGTCGGGCGCGACGTCGCAGACGTCCTGGGGCAGCACGTAGTCGCGTCCGCGCAGGAAGGCGAGCGCTCGGCCCGCCTCGATCAGGTGGATCGAGGCGCGCGGGCTCGCGCCGAAGCTCAGCAGCCGCGCGAGCTCGGGCAGGCCGTGGCGCGCAGGCTCGCGCGTCACCGACACCAGCCGCACGGCGTACTGCACCAGCGACGGATCGACGAAGCCGGTGCGGCACTGGCGCTGCAATTCGACCAGCTGCGCGGTCGTCGCCACCGCCGACACCGACGGCTTCGGTCCCGTCACCCGCTGCACGATGACGAACTCTTCCTCTTCCTTCGGATAGCCGACCAGCACCTTCATCATGAACCGGTCGACCTGCGCCTCGGGCAGCGGATACGTGCCCTCGGTCTCGATCGGATTCTGCGTCGCCATCACCAGGAAAGGCTCCTCCAGGTGATGGGTCTCGCCGGCGATCGTCACCTGCCGCTCCTGCATCACCTCGAGCAGCGCGCTCTGCACCTTGGCGGGCGCACGGTTGATCTCGTCGGCCAGCAGCAGGTTCGCGAACACCGGTCCGAGCGCGGTCGCGAACTCGCCGGTCTTCTGGTTGTAGATGCGCGTGCCGACCAGGTCCGCCGGCACCAGGTCGGGCGTGAACTGGATGCGCCGGAAGCTGCCGTGGATCACGTCGGCCAGGGTCTTGACGGTCAGGGTCTTGGCCAGTCCCGGCACCCCCTCGACCAGCAGGTGACCCTGCGCGAGGATCGCCACCAGCATGCGCTCGAGGAAGTGGTCCTGGCCGACCACCACCTTCTTCACCTCGTACAGCACACGCTCCATCAGCGGTGCGATGTCCGCAGGCTTGGGCGACGACGGGTCCATTCGATCGGTCCTTTCGATTCGGGCTGCGGCGGCATTGCCGCCGCGGTGACTCAGAACGGTGGCGTCCCCACGGCCGACGCGGCATTCTCGATCGGCACCGCGAAGCCGATGCCGATGAAGCCGCGCTGCGGTCCGGGACTGAGGATGCCGGTGACGATGCCGACCACTTCGCCCTCGGCGGTGACCAGCGGGCCGCCCGAATTGCCTGGGTTCGCGGCCGCATCGAACTGGATCAGGTTGGTCAGCAGGCGCCGTCCCTCGGCCGACTGGTACTCGCGCTTCAGGCCCGACACCACGCCCGACGAAGCCGACGGCCCGATGCCGAACGGAAACCCCACCGCCACCACCAGGTCCCCGACCATCAGGTCGCCGGTCGAACGCAGCGTCGCCGCGATCAGGTCGTCGGGAATCGTCTTCGCCTGCAACACGGCGAGGTCGTGCTCGGGATGCAAGGCGACGATCGAGGCATCGGATTCGGTGCCGTCGGCGAACACGATGCCGATGCGCGCCGCGTGCTCGACCACGTGCAGGTTCGTCAGGATCACACCGGTGTCGACGATGACCACGCCGGTGCCCACCGTCTCGTCGCCGTCCGCGCCTTCACCACGCCGGCGCGGATCATTGCCGGGGGCGCCGCCCTTGCCGCGCGCACCGGCCTGCCGGTCGCTGCTCCCCTTGCCGGCAGCGCTGCCTTTGCCGTCGCGCCCTGGCGCCCCCGCCGCGTCCGACCCGGCAGACGCCTCGGGCGGGAGCCCGCGCACCCGCACCACCGAAGGGCTGATCATTTCGTAGGCGCGCGCGGCCTGCGACGGCAGCGTGAGCGTCTGCAGGCTGCGCCCGACGGCCGTGTCGATGTCCTTCTGGGTCGGCACGGTCGCACGCGGCGCCGCAAACCAGAGGGCGGTCAGCACACCGGGCAGGGCCGCAGCAAGCAGCCACAAGGCGGCACGCAGGCGCGGCGACCGGAAAGCGAGCAGGTTGCGGAGTCGGCGAACGGGCGCGGACGGCGGCGAGGCAGGCTGAACGACAGCCGACGGACGCGCCCCGGGCCCGGTCGCTGCGGCGACATGCGCGGCATTCTCCCCGCCTGGCGGAGAGACTCGATGCGGCTTCGAAGCGCTGTAGATCGCCGATCGCTTCATCGACATCCCGTGAACCGTTGAATTCGTCGGGCGAGCCCACGCGCACCGACCGCAACACCTGCTGCACGTTGGGCGGCGCACTCGATGGTGCGACGAAAAGATAGCACGCACCTCGCGATCGCAGCGGCTGTGTGGTCATCGGCGGGCGCGGCAGCGACAGGCGGGACGGGCAGGCACGACGAGCGGGCACGACGAACCGCGCGCGGCGATATACTCGCGCCCCTTTTCCCCCCACGCCGCGCCTGCGCGCCGCGAGCCCGATGCGACATCGCCCCGCCGGACTCGACTTCGGCACCTCGAATTCGGTCCTCGCCATCGCCGAGGATGGCGTCCCCCGGCTGCTGCCGATCGAGGACGACAGTCCGTACCTGCCGTCGGCGCTGTACGTCGCGCGCAACCACGAACCGGTCGACGAGCCGCGCGAAGAGCGGGTCGCCGCACGCGTGGCCCAGGCGCGCCAGGAGCAGGCTGCCGCCGCGCGTGCCGAGCGCCGCGCCGGCGGCGCGGTCACTCGGGCACTGAACGACGCGGAACTCGAGCAGATCGTGCGCGCCGCGCTGCGGCGCGAAGCAGCGGCACAGGCCGCCAGCGAGGCCGCCGAGCAGACCCTGGGCGACGCGCTGCGCGGCGGCGCCGAGGTCGGCTTCGGCCGCCAGGCGCTGCGCATGTACCTGGACGACCCGACCGGTTTCTACGTGCGCTCGCCCAAGTCCTTCCTCGGCGCCGACATCTCCGCGGCGCACCTGCAGACGTTCGAGGATGTGGTCGCGCGCATCCTCGGCCACATGCGCAATGCCGCGACCACGCGCAGCGGCATCGACGTCACGCAGGTGGTGATGGGCCGACCCGTGCATTTCCAGCGGACCCGCCAGCGGGACGCCGACGCGCAGGCGATCGGCCTTCTGGAGCGGGCGGCGCGCACGGCCGGCTTTCGTGACACGGCTTTCCAGTTCGAGCCGGTGGCCGCCGCTCTGGACTTCGAGCGTACGCTGGCGAAGGAAACGATCGTGCTGGTGCTCGACGCCGGCGGCGGCACCACCGACTGCTCGGTGATCCGGCTGGGTCCGCAGCGCGCGCTCCTGGCAGATCGGACCGGCGATCTGCTCGGCTCGAGCGGCGACCGATTCGGCGGCATCGACGTCGACATCGCGCTCGCCTGGCGCACGCTGATGCCGCTTTTCGGCAAGGACGACACCTTGCGCAGCGGCCTTCCGATGCCCCATCCGCTTCTGCGCGACGCGATCACGATCAACGACGTCGCAGCGCAGCGGCGCTTTCATGGCGCCGAGCGCGCGCTGGACCAGTTGCGCCGGGAGGCCGTCGACCCGCGTCCGGTCGAGCGCCTGCTCGACCTGCAGCGGCTGCGCGGAACTCACTGGCTGGTCGACGCCTCCGAGCGGGCCAAGATCGGCCTCAGCGACCAGGAGCGGCTGCTGGCCGCGCTCGACCGGATCGAGCCGGGGCTGGCGCGCGAAATCGTCCGAGACGACCTCGAGCAGGCCGCCGCAGGCATCCTGGCGCGCTTCCTGGCGCTGATGCAGGAGGCCCTGACCCAGGCCGCCGTCGCTGCGGACGCGATCTTCGTGACCGGCGGCACGGCGCGCTCGCCCACCGTACAGGCCTGGCTGAGCCGGCACTTTCCGTCCGCCCGCATCGTGCACGGCGACAGCTTCGGGAGTGTCGCCAGCGGCCTTTCGCTTCAGGCAGAGCGGTTGTTCGGGCCAGGTCTGCCGTCCGGCCGCGCGCGCTGAGCGGGGCGTCAGCCGCGCGCCCTGCGCACATACAATAGGACGTTCCGCACCCGGGTCGAGGCCGTCGTGACTCCACGCCACACCCTTCTGGCCGCCGCGCCAGTCATCACCGCCGCGCTCGTGCACTGCCCTGCGTGGGCCCAGCCCGGTTCGCCGGCATCGCTCGCCTCGGCAACGCCTGCCGGCACGGCGCCGGTCGATGCGTCCCGCGCCGCGGCCGAAGCCGTCATCGGCCACGTGAAGTCGGTGACCGGCGAAGCGTACGTCGTGCAGGGGGACACGGTCACCCGCGCGGAGGTCGGCACGCCGATCCGCACGGGCGCGGTGCTGCGCACCGGCACGGACGGATCGCTCGGCGCCACGCTGAAGGACGGCACCCGCATCTCGTTCGGGCCGGGGTCCGAGTTCCGCATCGACGATTTCCGCTATGCGCCGGCCGAAGGCCAACTGGGACTGACGGCAACCCTGCTGCGCGGCACGCTCGATTTCGTGTCGGGCGTCATCACCCGGCTGCGGCCCGAATCGACGGTGATCCGCACGCCGACCAGCACGGTCGGCATCCGCGGAACCCACTTCATGGTGAAGGTCACGGAATGAGCCGCAAACCCGTGACACCGGGTTCGCGTACGCTGTCCCGCCAGTGACCAGCGGCCCGTGACACAGTGTGGGACCGCGCCCGGCCGCCGGCCGGCTCTCGGGATCTGCGCCGGGCTGGGGCTCGCACTGGCTCTGCAGGGATGCGCGGTGCGTTCGTACCTGGTGCTCGAACGGGACGACGACGGCAAGGTCGGCGTCGTCGAGGTCCAGACCGCGCGCGGCATGAAACGGCTGGACCGTGCCGGTCAGTGGGTGGCGCTCGACGGGTCGTCCTCCGGTTCGCGTGACAGCGTGCCCGCGGGGGCGCAAGAGGCCTTTGCCGCCGCGATCGCCGCGCGTCCGCCGCGCCCCGCCTCCTTCACGCTGAACTTCGTCTCCAACAGCAGGCAGTTGACCCCCGATTCACTGGCACGCCTGAACGAGCTGTTCACACTGCTGCGCAGTTTCCCCGCGCCCGAGATCACCGTCGTCGGTCATACCGACACCGTCGGCAGCCACGCGTTCAACCGCGCGCTCGGACTGGAGCGCGCACGCACCGTGAGCCGGCTGATCGCAGCGGCCGGCCTGTCGTTCACCGCTCTCGAGATCGACACCCGCGGCGAGCACGAACCGCTCGTGCCGACACCCGACGAAACACCCGAACCGGCGAACAGGCGCGTCGAGGTCAGCGTGCGCTGACAGTCACGTCAGGGCAGGGCTGGAGCACCGACACACAGCCGGCGATCTGCAACTCGGTTGCGTGGACTCCTGCGTGCCGCTACCCTTCCATCCCCCCGAGCCCTCGCCCGTCCTCGACCCTGCGTCCGACATGTCCAGCCAAGCGAAAAGTGCCCGTGATTTCTGCCGAGGCCGCGTCGCCAGCCGGCGCACGGCCGTCCGCAACGCCGCCCGCAACGCCGCCCGCAACTGCATCGACCGGACAGCCCGCACCGCGGTGTTCGCGTTCCTGACGCTCGTCGCAGGTCTTGCCGGCCCGGCAACGGCCGGCCCTGGCCATCAGCATGGCGCCGCGCGGCTGACCGTCGCAGTGGATGGGCCGACTCTGACCCTGGAACTCGAGACGCCGCTGGAGTCGCTGGTCGGCTTCGAACATGCGCCCAGTAACGACCGGCAGAATGCGCAGTTGCGCGAGATGGCGCAACGGTTGCGGCGCGGCGAGACGCTGTTCGTGCCGTCGGCGGCCGCGGCCTGCCTGCAGAAGCGCTTCGAGGCCGCCTCGCCGGTCGTCGAGCCGGGCCTGTTCGCCGCGGAGGGCATTCCGTCGGCGGCCGCCGGCGCGAAACCATCGACCGCGGACCGCGCCGGATCCGGATCGACCGGACCGTCGGAGCACGCCGACCTCGAGGCCCGCTGGGTGTTCGAGTGCGCGCATCCGGCCCAGCTGCGTCAGGTCGAAGTCCGCCTGTTCGACGCGTTCCGCGGACTGCTGAGGATCGACGCCGAGGTCGCCGGCCCCCGCGCCCAGTCGGCCTCCCGTCTGACGCGCTCGCAGCGCATCGTGCGCTGGTGACGCCCGCCGACGACCCGGCGACCCGGTGAGCCCGATACCCGAGATGCCAATGGACCCGACGTCCGAAGCCAGCCTGCGCATCGACGATCTCTCGTACACCTGGCCCGGTGCCGATGGCCCCTGCCTGCGCGTCGACGCACTCGAGGTCCGGCGCGGCGAGCGCGTGTTCCTGCACGGGCCGAGCGGCAGCGGCAAGAGCACGCTGCTCGGCGTGATCGGACTGGTACTTCGCCCCGAACGCGGGCGCGTCGTGCTGACCGGTCGGGACACCACTGCGATGGGCGGCACCGCGCGCGACCGCATGCGCGCCGACCACATCGGCGTGATCTTCCAACAGTTCAACCTGATCCCCTACCTGCCGGTGCTCGACAACGTGCTCCTGGCCTGCCGCTTCTCGCCGCGGCGCCGCCAGCGCGTGCTGGCGTCGGGCAGCACCCCCGTCGAGGAAGCCGGACGGCTTCTGCGGCAACTCGATCTGGCACGCGAGCATTGGACCCGCCCCGCGGCGCGCCTGAGCGTCGGCCAGCAGCAGCGGGTCTGCGATGGCGCGGGCGCTGATCGGCGGCCCCGAGCTGATCCTCGCCGACGAACCGACGTCGGCGCTCGATGCGCCGCGCCAGCAGGCATTCCTTGAACTGCTGCTGGGCGAGTGCGCGGCGCGCGGCACCACGCTGATCTTCGCCAGCCACGACCGCGCGCTCGCCCGGCTTCTGGATCGCGAGCTCGATCTCGCCGCGATCAACCGGGCCGCGACGGCGCCTGCCTGAAATGGTCTCGCTCACCACCATCGCCGCACGCAGCGCGTGGAACCGCCGCACCACGCTGGGCCTGGTGGTGCTGTCGATCGCGCTCAGCGTCGCATTGCTGCTCGGCGTCGAGCGTCTGCGCCACGACGCACGCGACGGCTTCGCACATTCGGTATCGGGCACCGACCTGATCGTCGGCGCGCGGACCTCGCCGGTGCAGCTGCTGCTGAACTCGGTGTTCCGGATCGGCTCTGCCGGCGGGTCGATGCGCTGGCAGAGCTTCACCGACCTGCGCGCGATGCCGATGGTCGCGTGGGCCGTTCCGCTTTCGCTGGGTGACAGCCACCGCGGCTTCCCGGTGCTGGGGACCACCCCCGACTATTTCGATCACGTGAAACACGCGCGCGGAACGCAGCTGCGCTTCAGCGCGGGCAAGCGCTTCGAGGGACTGTTCGACGCGGTGCTTGGCGCCGAAGTCGCACAGCGCCTGGGCTATCGCGTCGGCCAGACGATTTCGCTGGAGCACGGCAGCGGCGAGTTCGTGATCGCCGGCCACGACGACAAGCCATTCACGGTGACCGGCATCCTCGCGCGCACCGGCACGCCGATCGACCGCACCGTCCACGTCGGCCTGCAGGCGATCGAGGCGATCCACCTCGGCTGGCAGGGCGGCGCTCCCGTGCCGGGGCTCGCCATCCCCGCGGACATGGTGCGCAAGTTCAACCTCGAGCCGAAGGCGATCAGCGCGGCGATGGTCGGTCTGCACAACCGCGCCGCCGTGTTCCGCGTACAGCGCAGCGTCGACGCCTACCGGGACGAGGCGCTGATGGCGATCCTGCCCGGCGTCGCGCTCGACGAATTGTGGAGCGTCGTGTCGGTGGCCGAGGCCACCCTGCTCGCAATCTCGTCGATGGTCGTCGTGGTCGGCCTGGCCGGACTGGTCGCGGTGATTCTCGCCGGACTGAACGAGCGGCGGCGCGAACTCGCCGTGCTGCGCGCCGTCGGTGCCTCGCCGTGGCAGGTGTTCGGGCTGCTGACGATCGAGGGCCTGCTGGTCACCGCCGGCGGGCTGCTGCTCGGCCTGGCACTGCTGTATGCCGCCAGCGCAGCGGCCGCACCGATCGTTCAGGCGCAGCTGGGCATCGACATCGCACTGCGCGGCCTGTCGACGGGCGAGCTGCGCTGGCTGGCCGCGGTGGCCGCCGCCAGCCTGCTCGCCTGCCTGATTCCGGGGTATCGTGCGTACCGGCTGTCGCTGGCCGACGGACTGACGCCGAGACTGTAGAGGTCGCAATGCCCGCGAACACGTCCGAGTGCCAGCCGAATCGCAACCACGACCGACGACGAACGCGCGTGGCGTTCGTCGATTCCCCTGAGAGACATCCATGAAGACATCGGGATTCGCCCGTCGAGCGGGCCTGCGCGTCGCGCTGGCCACCGCGATCGGCAGCTTCGCCTGCGGCCTCGTGACCCTGCCTGCCGCGCCGGCCCTCGCGCAGTCATCGGGAACCCCCGGCTACAAGGTCGGCGATCGCCTGCCGGCAGACGCGAAGACGGCGAGGCCCGCGGCCTTCAAGGAAATCAACTGGGACAACCTGATCCCGGAAGGCTGGAACCCCGCCGACGCGTTCCGCGGCCTCGACCTGGCACGCCTGCAGGACGGCGACCCGCGCGCCGACGCCGCGCTCGCCAAGGTGCGCGAGCTGTGGGATAAAGCACCGATCGAAGCGTCGCTCAATGGCACCCGCGTGCGCATCCCCGGCTTCGTGGTGCCGCTGGAGCGCGACCGCGACGAGATCTCCGAGTTCCTGCTGGTCCCGTACTTCGGCGCCTGCATCCACACGCCGCCGCCGCCGCAGAACCAGGTGATCCACGTCTTCAGCGTCAAGCCGCTGAAGAACATGCGCGCGATGGACACCGTGTGGATCCACGGCACGATGGAGACCGCCACCTCGGACACCAACATGGCGCGCGCCGGCTACCGCCTGCGCGCCGAGCTGGTCACGCCGTACACTGCGCCTTCGAGGAAGAACTGAACGGCCGAGCCCCGAGCCGGCACGCCGCGGCGGCGATCGGCGCCGCGCGGCCGGCTGCCGAGGCCGGGCCTTCTTCATAAGCTCATGCACCACGTGCATGCACTGGCCGGTGCGCGTTCCCGGCCGCAGACTGGAGCAACCATGAAAGCCAATTCCATACTCGACACGATCGGCGGCACGCCGCACGTCCGCATCAACCGCCTGTTCGGCGCCACCCACAGCGTCTGGATCAAGTCGGAGCGCGGCAACCCCGGCGGCTCGATCAAGGACCGCATCGCCCTGTCGATGGTCGAAGACGCCGAACGCAGCGGCAAGCTGCAAGCCGGGCGGCACGATCATCGAGCCCACCTCGGGCAACACCGGCATCGGCCTCGCGCTGGTCGCCGCGGTCAAGGGCTACAAACTGGTGCTGGTGATGCCCGACAGCATGTCGGTCGAGCGCCGCCGCCTGATGCTCGCCTACGGGGCCAGCTTCGCACTGACGCCGCGCGAGAAAGGCATGTCGGGCGCCATCGCCCGCGCGCAGGAACTCGCAGCCGAGACTGCGGGCGCCTGGATCCCGCAGCAGTTCGAGAACCCGGCCAACATCGACGTGCACGTGCGCACCACGGCGCAGGAGATCATCGCCGACTTCCCCGACGGCCTGGACGTGATGATCACGGGCGTGGGCACCGGCGGCCACCTGACCGGATGCGCGCAGGCGCTGAAGCAGAAGTTCCCGAAGCTGAAGGTGTTCGCGGTCGAGCCGGCCGCATCGCCGGTGATCTCCGGCGGCAAGCCCTCGCCGCACCCGATCCAGGGCATCGGCGCCGGGTTCATTCCGAAGAATCTGCACACCCAGCTGCTCGACGGCGTGATCCAGGTCGACGCCGAGGCCGCCCGCGAGATGGCGCGCCGCAGCGCCCGCGAGGAAGGCATGCTGGTCGGCATCTCGTCCGGCGCCACGCTGGCAGCGATCGCGCAGAAGCTGCCCGACATCGCGCCGGGCAGCACCGTGCTGGGCTTCAACTACGACACCGGCGAGCGCTATCTGTCGGTCGAAGGGTTCCTGCCGGTGGAGTGAAGCCGGTGGCCGGCGTGGCCTTGCCGACATCGCCGGGCGCCGGGGCGCGCGCGATTTCGCGCGCCGCCCGGCCGGCCCTGCGCCGGGCAGCGCGATGAGCGTCGAGCTGTCCCGCACCGAACAGGCGCGCATGGCAGGGGCGCTGCGGCATGCGCTCGAAGCGTCGGGCCCGGTCGCGTTCTTCGAGACCCACCTGTCCTTCGTCCTCGTCGCCGGCGGCTTCGCGTACAAGCTGAAAAAGGCCGTCGACCTCGGCTTCGCCGACTTCACCACGCTCGCGAAGCGGCGCTTCTATTGCGACGAGGAACTGCGCCTGAACCGGCGGCTGGCCCCGGCGCTGTACCTTGGCACCCTCCCCGTCACCGGCACGATCGATGCGCCGCGCCTCGGCGGCGACGGCCCGGTGCTGGACCACGCCGTACGCATGCTCGCCTTCGATCCGGAACAGCAGTGGGATCGCCTGGCCGGGCGCAATGCGATCACCGCCACGATGATCGACGCGCTCGCGGACACGCTGGCCGCGTTCCACCTCCAGCTGCGCGCCGCGACCGGCACACCCGCTGCGCCCCCGGCCCGCGCGCCGGCGCCCGGCGGCGCGCCGCCGCCAGCCGACCCTCATGCGATGCGGTTCGGCAGCGCCGCCCACGTGCACGCGATCGCGCAGGAGAACTTCACGACGCTGCGCCGACTGCTGCGCGACGCCGACGACCAGGCGCGGCTCGAGCGCCTTGCGACCCGCGAGGCCGACCGGCATGCCGCGATGGCGGCACAGATCGATGCCCGGGCCGCGGCCGGCTTCGTCGTCGAATGCCACGGCGATCTGCACCTGGGCAACATCGCCCAGATCGACGGGCAGCCGACCGTGTTCGACGCGATCGAGTTCAACGAAAGCTTCCGCTGGACCGACGTGATCTGCGAAATCGCGTTCCTGGCGATGGACCTGCGGCATCGCGGCCTCGACGGGCTGGCGGCGCGCTTGTTGAACGCCTGGCTGGACACGACCGGCGACCACGCCGGACTGCGGCTGCTGTCGTACTACCTTGCATACCGCGCGATGGTGCGCGCGAAGGTGGCGGCGATCCGGGCGGCACAGTTGCGGGAGGCATCCTCGGGCGCCGCTGCCGGGCAGTGGGCAGCAACGGGCGCACGGACCAGCGCGGCCGACGACGCGATCCGCGCCGACACGCAGTGCCGCGACTACCTGGCGCTGGCCGAGCGAATCGCAACGCCCGCCCCTGCCTGCCTCGTCCTGATGCACGGGCTGTCCGGATCGGGCAAGACGCTGGCCAGCGGCCTTCTGGCCGAGGCGATCGGCGCGGTACGGCTGCGTTCGGATGTCGAACGCAAGCGCCTGCACGGCCTGCGCGCCGACGACCACAGTGCCGCGAATACGGCGATGTACGGCGCCGCCGCGGACGAAGCCACCTACGACCGGCTCGCGGATCTCGTGCGGGAGGTGACCGGCGCCGGCTTCACGGTGATCGTCGATGCCACGTTTCTCGCGCGCACCCGGCGCTCGCGCTTCGTGCGGCTGGCGCGCGACCTCGGCGCGCCGGCGGCGATCGTCGACCTGCGCGCCTCGCCGCACACGTTGCGCGCCCGCGTCGCGGAACGCAGCGTGCACGGTGAAGACCCATCCGACGCGGACCTCGCGGTCCTCGAGAGCCAGTTCGCGCGCGACGACGTGGTGCTGCCGAACGAGGCCGACCAGGTGCTGCGGGTGGACAGCGACCGGCGCATCGACGCGGCGGTGATGCAGCGGGTGGCAGCGGCGCTGGCCGGGAGCGGGCAGTGATCCGGATCGGCGCCGCCGAGTTCCCGCGCGACCTGCCCGCCGTGCGCGAACTGTTCCTCGAGTATGCCGGGAGCCTCGGCTTCGATCTGTGCTTCCAGGACTTCGACGCCGAGCTGGCCGAGCTGCCCGGCAAGTACGCGCCACCGGCCGGGCGCCTGTTGCTGGCGTGGCAGGACGGCGCGGCCGTGGGCTGCGTGGCGATGCGGCCGATCGACGACGCGGTCTGCGAGATGAAGCGGCTGTACCTTCGGCCCTCGGCGCGCGGCGCGCAGCTCGGACGCCGCCTGGCCGAACGGATCTGCGCCGAGGCGCGCGCCGCGGGCTATCGCCGCATCTGCCTCGACACGCTCCCCAGCATGTCCGCGGCCGTGCGGCTCTACACGGCGATGGGCTTCCGGCCGATCGAGCCGTACGTCTTCAACCCGCTGCCGGAGGCGATGTTCCTCGCGCTGGATCTGACGAGTTCCGCCTGACGGCTACGCGGAAACCTCGACGTAGTCGACCCGGCTCGTCGGGCTCGGGATCGCCGCACCGTCCTCTCGAAGACCGTCGAGATGAAACGCGATCGCATCCCTGATGCTGGCTTCGACCTCGGCGACGCTGCGGCCCGTGGAAACGCAACCCGGAAGATCGGGCACATAGGCAGAAAAGTTATCGCCGGCTTTCTCGATCACGATTGCATAGCGCACCATGTCATCACCCTTTCAGGCCAGCCTGTTTCAGGATGCTCAGCTGGGTACCGATCGCAACGTCGTCGCCCGGCTTGCCAGGTACCGTCACTCGACCGGGCTTCCAGGGGTGCCTGAACTGCCGATGGCTTCCACGAATTGCGACCAGCACCCATCCGTCTCTTTCGAGAAGCTCGAGGATCTCACGGATCTTCATCGGCACGGAACTCTCTCCCCGTCGACCGAGATCACATCGCCCGGCGGTCGGCGGCCAAACAGGTCGCTCCGACCGGGCCGGAGGTCCGCTCGGCCTCCGCTGACACCCTCTCACGGCGGCACGTGTCCCACCCGCCCGGTTCGGATCGGCAAATGGGCCGACCACGTGGCGGATTGGGACGAAATTTTCGAAGAGAGCAACTTCGGTTCGGCGTGCCCGCTGCCTATGGTCGCGCGGCAGCCGCCAGCGCCCTTCCACGGCTCGTCGCGCTGCACGGAACGCCCGTCCTGCTAGGATTACCCCTTGAAAGGAGACACGTTCACATGGCAACGATCAAAGTCTGTTCCGAGGTTTCGGGTTCCGTCTGGAAACTGCTGAAGAAGGCCGGTGACACCGTCGACGCCGGCGAGGAGATCATGCTGATCGAATCGATGAAGATGGAGATCCCGGTCAGCTGCGACAACGGCGGTCGCATCGAGTCGATCGACGTCGCCGAAGGCGAGGCGATCACCGAAGGACAGACGGTCGCGGTCGTCGTGTCCTGATCGTTCCCGTACGGGTCGACACACGCCGCCGGTTCCGGCTGCGCCGGACCGATCGCCTTCGCGTCGAGATCCGCGCCGCGGCCCCGCCGGGAACGCACTCGAGACCCGCACCCCGGCGTCGCCGGGGTGCAAACGACGGCTCCACTTCCCCATCTGCCGCGCCCGCCGGCCGGCATCGCCTGACCGGACGGTTCCGATGAGCGCGTTCCGACTGCCCTGCGCCGAGTTCAACCGCGATCGCGAAGGCCCGCTCACCGGCCTGCGCGTGCTCGACCTGTCGCGTCTGGTCGCCGGCAACATGCTGTCGCTGCAGCTGGCGGACTACGGCGCCGAAGTGATCAAGATCGAGGATGCGGAGGCCGGCGACACGCTGCGCCACTGGCGCGAGCACAGCGCCGCGCATCCGCAGGGCGTCGCCGTCTGGTGGAAGGTCTACGCGCGCAACAAGAAGAGCCTGGCGATCGACCTGCGCCCCGCGGCCGGCAAGGACGTGTTGCGCAGGCTGATCCCCGCTGCGCAGGTGCTGATCGAGAGCTTCCGTCCGGGCACGCTCGAGAAGATGGGCTTCGGCCCCGACGTGCTGTTCGCACTCAACCCTCGGCTGGTCGTCGTGCGCCTGACCGGCTGGGGCCAGACCGGCCCATACCACCAGCAGCCCGGCTTCGGCAGCCTGGTCGAGGCGATGTCGGGCTTCGCGGCGAAGAACGGCATGCCCGGCAACCCGCCGATGATGCCCAACATGGCACTGGCCGACATGGTGGCGGGCCTCTACGGGGCCTTCGCGGTGGCCGCCGCGGTGCGCAACGTGGAAGTGCGCGGCGGCCGCGGCCAGGTCGTCGATCTGTCGCTGCTCGAGCCGCTGCTGTCGATCATCGGCCCCGACGCCGCCGCGTACCGCGTCACCGGCCAGGTGCCGTCGCGCACCGGCAACCGCACCTCGATCGCCGCGCCCCGCAACGTCTACCGCACCAGCGACGATCAGTGGGTCGCGCTGTCCGCGTCCACCCAGGGCATGACCGAACGCCTGTTCCGCGCGATCGGCCGCGACGACCTGATCGCCGACCCGCGCTTTCGCACCAACGCCGACCGGCTCGGGCACATGGACGAGCTCGATGCGATGATCGGCGATTTCGTCGCCGCGCGCAGCCTGGACGACAATCTCGCGTTCTTCCGGCGCGAGGAAGTCACCGTCGGCCCGGTCTACGACATCGGCCAGATCGTCACCGACCCGCACGTGGTCGAGCGCGGCGTGCTGGTCGACGCGCCCGACCGCGAACTGGGCCGCGTGCCGATGCACGCGGTGATCCCGCGGCTGTCCGAGACACCCGGTGTGCTCGCGCGCGCCGCCCCCGAACTCGGCGAACATACGCGCGAGGTGCTGCGCGACGCCGGCCTCAGCGAAGAACAGATCCGGCAACTCGCCGCTTCCGGAGTGATCCGCACATGAACCGCCACCAGGCCCAGACCCTTCGCTCGCTGATGTTCGTGCCGGCCACCTCGCCGCAGTTCATCGACAAGGCCCACACCCGCGGTGCCGACGCCATCATCGTCGACCTCGAGGACTCGATCGCGCCGGCGATGAAGCAGCAGGCGCGGGATGCCCTGGGCGACGCCGTGCGCCGCATCGCCGCCCACGGCCTGCCGGTGTTCGTGCGCGTGAACAACGACGCCGCGCTGCTGCAGGCCGACCTCGACGCGGCCGTGCAGGCACCGATCGCCGGCATCATCCTGCCGAAGGCCGAGGACCCGCGGCAGATCGCCACCGTCGCCGACTGGCTGCTCGCCTGCGAGGCCGCGCACGAGGTCGAGACCGGAAGCACGTCGCTGGTGCTGCTGCTCGAATCGCCGATGGCGATCCATCGCGCCGGCGACCTCGCCTGCAGCCACGCGCGCGTCGCGGCGATGGCCTTCGGCACCGAGGACTACGCGACCTTGCTGGGCGTGCGCCCGACGCTGGAGGCGATGCGCCTGCCCGGCTACTCGCTGGCGATCGCCGCGCGCGCGCACGGTCTTGCGGCCTGGGGCATCGCCGGCTCGATCGGCGAGTTCTCGGACCTCGCCCTGTTCGGCGCGATGGCCGGCGCGGCACGCGACGCCGGCTTCACCGGCGCGCTGGCGATCCACCCGAAGCAGATCGCGGTGCTGAACGAGGTGTTCGGCGTGTCGCAGGCCGAAGCCAGAGAGGCGGCGGAGATCGTGGCGACCTACGAACAGGCGCTGGCCGAGGGCAAAGGAGCGGTGGCGTACAAGGGGAAGATGCTGGACGTGCCTGTGGTCGAGCGGGCGCGTCAGGTGGTCGCACGAGCAAAGCGATAGGAAACTGCCGGACGGATCGCAGGATCCACCCCGCCGGCCGACAGGTACCGAGGATGTTGAAAGATCCAGGCGGGCAAGTCGACCCCGGCAGGTGCGCCGATGAATTGTTTACCACTTCTTTGACATGCGGCGAATTGCCATTGGAACGCTGCTGATCGCACTGCCGATCACCGGGTTCACCCAGCCGGCAGAGCCTGCAGGCACACTGTCACCAGGTGACTGGCGCAAGACGCAGGTCTGGGCCGGCGACTTGCCGGCCGAGCCCCGCCAGAGCGCAGCGTCTCCCGCGCCTGAGCAGGATGCGCCCAGACCCAGGCAGCATCGCTGGCTGGTTCAGACCAGTCTCTATACCAGGCACTTCGACCATGACCCGGATCACAACAATCGACAGAACCTGATCAACATCGAGTACCAGCGGCAAGACGAGTGGCTGCTGGGAGCCGCTGCGTTTCGCAACTCGTTCGATCAGCCCTCCCAGCTGGCCTACTTCGGCAAGCGCTGGTATCCGTCCAGCAGCTGGCCGCAGGCTCACGTCAAGTTCGTCGTCGGCCTGCTGCATGGCTACAAGCCGCCGTACGACGAGAAGATCCCCTTCAATTCCTCCGGCATCGCGCCGGTGATCCTGCCGGCGATCGGCTGGAGCCACAAGCAGTTCGCGACCGAGATCATCGTGTTCGGCACCGCTGGTGTGCTCTGGACCGTGGGGTTCTACCTCGACTGACCTCTCGTTGCCGTGATGCTGCCGGCACGCGTACGAGAGGCAAGGAGCAGCAGCAGCGACCCCGCCAGCGGCAGCAACACGAGCAGAGTGGCCGCGAACCTCAGCACAGGTCCTCGAGCACGCTCTTGACGCAGCCCTCGAGGTCGAACCCGCGCCCCACGGCCACGCGCCGGGCGCCCGGTGAACCGGCCGCGGTGACGCCGGACGCGCGCGTCCAGCCGGACGCGTCCGACGCGCACAGGTCGTAGATGTACTTCACCAACCTCAGGCGTTCCTCGGCGCCGACGCCTTCCTTGCCGACGTAGTACTTCTTCACCATCGCCGCCGTCTCGGGGTTCTCCAGATCCAGCCCCGAAGGTGCGGTCAGCACCGGCCCGCCGCACAGTTCGCACAGGAAGGTGAGATAGGCGTCGCGCCGGCCGGTCACGGTCAGCCCCGCGAGGTTGCAGGCCACCGCGTCGGGCACGCAGATGCCCTCGACCACCTGCACGCGGTTCAGCGCGGTGTAGCGCAGCGCGTCCAGCAGCTGCGCGGTCTCGATCATCTCGGCGATCGTGCTGCGGATCGCTCCGACGCTCTCCAGTCCGTTGTAGCGCGCCATCAGCTGCGCCGCGCCGATCAGCTTCTTCGTGTCGCGCGGCTCCCTGACCAGCACGCCGGTGCGGTGCAGCGTCGTGAAGTAGCCGAGCAGCTCGCGCGTGTACTCGAACTCGCCGTCCATGAACACGCGCTCGTTCGGCACGAACACGTCGTTGAAGATCACGGTCGCGTCGTGATGGAAGGTGCTGTGATTCACCGGCTTGTCGAAGCGGAAGCGCTCGCCCCACGGTGCCCCGGCGTAATTCGAGATCATCACGACGCCCGGCGCATTGGCCGGCACCGCGCAGGCCACCGACCAGTCGGCATCGGCGGGGCCCATGCCATGGGTGGGCAGCACCAGCAGTTCGTTGGACAGTGCCGCCGAAGTCACCGAGGTCTTCGCACCGCGGATCACGATGCCATCCTTGCGGCGCTCGACCACCCTCACCCACAGGTCCGGGTCGGCCTGTCCCGATGGCGGCTTCGAGCGGTCGCCCTTGGCGTCGGTCATCGCGAACGCGCCGTGCAGGTCGTTGCGCGCATACCAGTCGGCGTAGGCGTCGATGCGCGGCGTGTACGAGGTGCCGTGCTTCGCATCCATCTTGCGCGACAGGATCCGCAGCCCCGACAGGCCTGCGGTCATCGCGCCGTGCGCGTCGCCCGGCATGTCCTCCTCCATCTCGACGAACTTCAGCAGTTCCTCGCGCGTCTGCGGCGGCACGTGCCAGCGGTGGATCGCCTCGCCGTCCGCGAGTTTCACGGTGCGCAGCGCAAGCGTCGCGGCGTCCTCGTCCGGGCCGCGCCCGTACTGGCAGGAGTTCGCCTGCGCGCGCAGGCCGAAATGCGGATGGTCGACCACGTCCCTGACGCGCTCGCCGGCGTAATAGACGACGCGACCGTCGCGCAGGCTGTCGAGGTACTGCTTGGCTGTTCTGAGTGCCACTGGGTTCTCCTCCATCGATCTGTTTTGTTGACTGCGATCCGGGTTCTCTCGCCGGCCGCCGGCTACAGGGTCTTCAGGAAACCCAGCAGCAGCTCGCTCACTTCAGCCGCCTTCTCCCGCTGCACCCAGTGCCCGGCCCCTTCCAGGATGTGGCAGCCTCGCAAGCCCGGCAGCGTCTTCGGGTAGTCGTCGATCTGCTTCTTCGACGCCGGAAACTTCAGCACGCCATCGCGAGAGCCGGCGATGAACATCGACGGCTGCCCGATCACGCAGCCGCGCCAGGGCGCCATCAGCTCCCAGGACCGCGTCAGGTTGCGGTACCAGTTGAGCCCGCCGCGGAAGCCCGCGCGCTTGAACTCGCCGGCGTAGTACGCGACGTCTTCCGCACTCAGCCAGGCAGGCAGCGTCTCGGGGTCGATGGTGCGGCCGAGGTAGCCGATGCTGCGATCGACCATGCCGATGTTGACGCGGTCGGGCGCATCGCCCGAGGCGCTGAACTGGATCCGCCGCACCGATGCCTCGACATCGCGCTCGAACTCGGCTTCTGCGACCCCCGGGGTCTGGAAATACTGGATGTAGAAATCGTGGATGCCTAGCTTCTCGAGAGCGGACAGGAAGTCCACGCGGCTGGGCGGGGCGTAGGGCACGCTCATGCCGACCACCGCGCGGAACAGATCGGGGCGCAGCATCGCGCTGTTCCACGCCACCGGCGCGCCCCAGTCGTGGCCGACGATCACTGCCTGCCGCGCGCCCAGCGCCTGCACCAGTTCGACCATGTCGCCGACCAGGTGCAGCATCGTGTACTTCTCGACTTCCAGCGGTGCGTCGGTGCTGCCGTAGCCGCGCATGTCGGGCGCCACCGCGCGGTAGCCGGCCGCCGCCACCGCGGCCAGCTGGTGCCGCCACGAGTACCAGGACTCGGGCCAGCCGTGACAGAACAGCACGAGGGGGCCGCTGCCCTGCTCGGCCACGCGCATGCTGATCCCGTTGACCTGCAAGGTCTGGAATTTCGTCTCGCTCATCGCTGCTCCCGGTCCGGCGTGCGTGGGTCGACGATGCGTCGTTCGCTTCGGCCGCGGCCAGTATGTGCGAGACGCCGACCGCCGCACAAGCGCGCGAGGCATCGAACGACCCGATGGCATACTGGGGTTTCCCGGAGGCCCCATTGACCGACCACGAATCGCATCACCCGCTGCGTCCCATCCTGAAGAACTGGCTCTGGGAGCACGGGCGCATCGGCACCCGCTGGCTGGATTGCGCCAGCGGTGAAATCGGCTTCGACGAAAGCAAGAAGGCCCGATTCGCCGCCGAGCAGCACGTGTACATCTCGCTCGAGGCAGATGCCGACGCGGAACCCTACCGCGCCGCACCCGCAGTGCACGAGGCCGGTCTCGCCCGCTTCCTGCGCGCCGCACAGCTGGGCCGGCCCGAGGACGCCGGGCCGCCCGCCGAGGTCCAGCGCGCGGCACAGGACTGCATCGAGCTGGGCCTGATCTGCGCGTATCAGCCCGATGTGACCAGCGCCCAGGCGCGGTATGCGCTGGAACCGATGTTCGACGACGAGATCCGTGCCGAGGTGGCGCGCGACATCCGCCGCATGTACGTCGGCCTGCGCGCGCAGCTCGCGCTCTACGACTTCACCGTGTTCCACGGCCTGCCGCAGCCGCTGCTTTTGAGCGAGTCGCCCTTCATCGACTGGCGGATGCGCGCCCGCCCCGGCATGCCCTTCGTTTCGATGCCGCTCGGCCCCTACTGCCTGCTGGTCGGGGCGCCCTCGAACAAGACCAGCCGCGCCGGCCCGGTCACCTGGAAGAGCGTGGTCTCGATGGGTCCGTTCAAGGACCACAACCGGCACATCGTCGAAAAGGCAAAGCGGTGGCTGGTCGCGACCACCGACGAGCAGTTGCTCGCCGTGCAGCCGCGGTTCGCGCCACCGGCCGCGGACTCGGCCACCCCCTGAGCCGCGCGCCGGCCGGCCACGCCGCCCGGATCACGGCTCGAGTGCTCGATGCCGATGATCGAGTTCAATCGAATCCGGGCGGTCGCCGGCAACCGAATCCCACCGACTCCAACCATGCAGCGATCCCGATCGTCTTCAGGTCACCGTATGCCGGACCGACGATCTGCACGCCGATCGGCATCCCGTCCGTGCCGGGACCGGTCGGAATCACCGTCGACGGCAGGTACGCCACGCCCGCCAGCCCGGCCCAGAACAAACAGTCGAAATACGGCATCGGACGGCCATCGACCACGACGTGGCGCTGGCTCATCGGCCGGTGGTCGTGCTCGAACGCGGTGGTGGGCATCACCGGCATCAGGATCGCATCGTACCGCTGGAAGAAGCGGTGCCAGGCCCAGCGCAAGGCGGTGCGCGCCTCGTCGGCGGCCACCCAGTCGCGGTGGCGCATGGTCTGGAAGCGCAGCAGGTGCGCAAGGCGGCTGTCGTCGCCGGGATCCAGCGAGTCGGCTTTGGCGGCGTTGCGGCGGAACTGCTCGTCCGTGAGCGACACCGACAGCGCGGACTGCAGCAGCGCCTGGTAGGTATCGTGACTGTGCGCCGGGTCGAAGCCGGGACGCGCGGCCTCGTCGACCTCGGCGCCCTCGCCCGCCAGCGCCGCACCGACGGCGCGCACGCGCGCCGCCACTTCCGCGGATACCGGGGCACGCGGGTCGTCGGCCCACACTGCGATGCGCAGCTCCGACACCGGTTTGGCCAGCGCCTCGAGGGTCGCCGCGACGCCAGCCGCGTCCAGCTCGTCGGGGCCGGCCAGCACCTCGACGGCCAGGGCCAGATCGGCGGCACTGCGCGCGATCGGGCCGATCACCGCGATGTCGATCGGCCGCAAGGCGCCCAGGTCGTGCCCACGTGGCGACAGCAGGCCCCAAGTCGGCTTGTGCCCGAACACGCCGCAGTAGTGCGCGGGGTTGCGGATCGAGCCGCCGATGTCGCTGCCCAACTCCAGCCCCGTCAGACCGGCGGCGATCGCGGCCGCCGCGCCGCCCGACGAGCCGCCGGGCACCTTGTTCGGGTCCCACGGGTTGCGGGTGGTGCCGTAGATTTCGTTGTAGCTCTGGAAGTCGGCGAGCGCGACCGGCACGTTGGTCTTGCCGAAGATCACCGCGCCGGCGCGCTCGAGCCGCTGCACCGCGACGCTGTCCTGCGCCGGCAGGTTGTCGCGCTTGTCCGGAAAGCCCCAGGTGGACGGCATGCCGACGCGGTCGTGCGACTCCTTGATCGTCATCGGCACGCCATGCAGCGGGCCCCAGACTTCGCCACGGGCCAGCGCCTCGTCGGCCAGCGCGGCACGTTTGCGCGCTCCTTCGCGATCGAGCACGACGATGGCGTTGATCGCCGGGTTCAGGCGCTCGACGCGTTCGAGGTACATCTCCAGCACCTCCGCGGACTTCAGACGCCGGTCACGGATCGCCTGCGCGAGCTCGGTGGCTGAAGCGAACCAGGGTTCTGTCATCGTCTTTTCCATCGGGGATTCGGGGAATGCCGAAGCGGAACGAAGCCGCATCGCTCAGTGCAGCGGCACCCCCCGCGGCCCGCGCACCAGCCGCCCGGGCAGCGCATCGGTCGCCTCACCCTCCCGATACACCGGCACGCCCGACACCACCGTCGCCACGTAGCCGCGCGCCCGCTGCAGCAGGCGCCGCCCGCCCGCGGGCAGATCGTGGGCAATCACCGGCTGCGCGACCGACAACCGGTCGAAGTCGATCACGTTGAGATCGGCCTTGTAGCCCGGCGCAACCACGCCGCGATCGAACAGGCCCACGGTGCGCGCGGTGTCCAGCGACTGGCGCTTCACCAGCCAGGAGACGTCGAAACGTCCGCATGGACGGTCGCGGCCCCAGTGCGTCAGCAGGTAGGTGGGGAAGCTGGCGTCGGAGATCACGCCGACGTGCGCGCCGCCGTCGCCCAGACCGACCACCGTGTTCTCGTCGGCGAGCATGTCGTGGCACGCGTCCAGGTTGTTGTCGGCGTAGTTCGCGAACGGCGCGAGCAGGAAGGCGCGGCCCCCGTCGCCCAGGATCAGTTCGTAGGCGACCTCGGCGGCAGACCGTCCTTCGCGCTGAGCGATCGCGGCCAGCGACTGCTCGCGCGACGGCTCGTAGTTCGGCGGATCGCCCAACGGGAAGATCCGGTCGAAGGAGGTCAAACGCTGGGTGAGTGCATCCTTCGGCGACTGCGCGATCTCGCTCAGCAGACGCGCCCGCAGCTCGGGCGTGCGCAGCCGTGCGACACGCTCGGTCAGCGGCAGAGCGGCGATCTCGCGGTATGACGGACAGGTCGTGAACGGGTTGCGGCTGCCCTGCAGCCCGAGCAGAACGCCGACCGGACGCGGCGCGACCTGCGCGCGGATCTGCTGGCCGTCGTTCACGGCCTCGCGCACCAGGTCGAGCAGCCGGCGCCAGTCGCCAGAGGCCGAGTGACGCTGCAGCAGCGTGAACGACATCGGCCGGCCCGATGCGGCGACCACCCGGCGCAGCATCGCGAACTCCTCGTCCAGCGATGGCACGTCGAAGTCGGAGATGAACTGCAGCACGCCCTTGCCAGCGTCGGACAACCCCATCGCGATGCCGGTCAGTTCGGCCTCGGTGGCGCGCAGCGTCGGTGTCGGGTCGCCTTTGATCGACTTGTGGTTGATCGAGCGCGAGGTCGAGAAGCCGATCGCACCGGCACGCACTGCTTCGGCGGCCAGGCGCCGCATCGCGGCGATGTCCTCGGGCGTCGCGGGCTCGAGCCGCGCGGCACGCTCGCCCATCACGTACATGCGCAGCGCGCCGTGCGGAAGCTGGGCGGCGACGTCGATGTCGTACGGGCGGGCGTCGATCGCGTCGAGGTATTCGCGAAAGCTCTCCCAGCGCCAGTCGAGACCGACGTGCAGCGCGGTGCCGGGGATGTCCTCGATGCCTTCCATCAGTTCGATCAGGCGATCGCGGTCGCTCGCACGCACCGGGGCGAAGCCGACGCCGCAGTTGCCCATCACCGCGGTCGTGACGCCGTGCCAGCTGGAGGGCTGCAATCTGCTGTCCCAGGCAACCTGGCCGTCGTAGTGGGTGTGCACGTCGACGAAACCCGGCGTGACGAGCAGTCCGCGCGCGTCGATCTCCTCGCGGCCGCGGCCGCGCACTTCGCCCACTTCGGCGATCACGCCCTGGCGCACGGCGACGTCGGCACGACGCAGCGGCGCGCCCGTCCCGTCGGCGAGGTCGCCGCCGCGGATCACCAGATCGAAGTCCATGTGCCGTCCTCGTTGTTGTTGCTGCGGTCGATGCTACACGGGGTCGGAGGCCGGAGCCGTGGCGGCGCCCGACCTCAGCCGCAGTTCGATCGCCCGCCTGACCGCGTCGATGCGGTCGCCGCCCCAGAAGAGCTCGCCGCCGAGCACCACCATCGGCACGCCGAACACGCCCTGCGTCTCGGCGGCCGCGACGATCGCACGGTGCTCGGCCTCGCCGGCGCCGTCGACATAGCGTGCGTAGTCGTCGGGCGAGCCGCCGAGTCGGGCGACGTGCGCGGTCATCTCGTCCATCGAGTCGACGTCGAGGTCGTGCTTCCAGAAGCGCTCGAACGTGAGATCGTGGTACGCATCGAAGATGCCGGCGCGCTTCGCGTACAGCATGCCCATGCTGGCAAGCGACCCGTTGTAGATGCGCTTTGGACCCTTCAGCACCAGGCCTTGCCGGTTCGCGAGCCGGCGCGCGTCCATGTACGCATACTTCACCTTGCGCCAGTTGTGCGCGCTGCGCTCGTCGACCGCGTCGAGATACTCGGCAATGCGCAGCGTATAGGGCAGCCAGTTCAGGTCGACCGGGTACTCCACCGCGAGCGCCTTGGTCGCGTTCTTCGCCACGTACGCGTACGGGCTCTTGTAGTCGGTGTAGACGGTCAGTTGCAGGCGGTTCGTGGTCATCCTGGTGTCCTGTCCCCGACGGCGCCTCAGGCGCCGAGGCGCGGCGTCTTACCGAGCTCGGCCATCAGCTGCTGCTTCAGCTTGTACTTTTCGACCTTGTTGGTCGGGGTCAGCGGCAGCGCGGCAACGAAGCGGATGTGCTTGGGCACCATGTACTTCGGCATCACGTCGCGCGCATGGTCGCGCAGCTCGCCGTCGCTCATCGTCTCGCCCTCCTTCAGCTCGACGAAAACCGCGACGTCCTCCTCGTCGCCGACGTCGGCCGGCACCGGCACCGCGGCGCTGGCACGCACCTTCGGGTGGCCGTTGATCAGATCCTCGACCTGGTACGACGAGATGTTCTCGCCCCGCACCCGGAAGAAGCCGCCCATGCGATCGACGAAGTACCAGTAGCCGTCCTTGCCGCGATAGCAGGCGTCGCCGGTGTGGAACCAGCAGTTGCGCATCGTCCTGATCGTGGCCTCGGGCTTCTTGAAGTACTCCTCCAGGATCAGGTTGGGGAAGCGCGGCCGAAACGAGAGCTGGCCGACCTCGTCGTCGGCGCACTGGTTGTCCTGCGGATCGAGCACCGAGCCCTCGAGCAGCGGCGAGGGCAGACCCATGAACCCTTTGGCGAGCTGCGTGTCGCCCGGGATCACCGGCAAGCCGAATCGGGCCATGGTCGCGCGGACCGTCTCCTTGTCCGGGCCGCGCCACAGATCCTCCGGCGTGCCGAGCTCGTCGCCCCACTCGTCGATGAGCGCTGCGCAGCCCATGCCGGCCTCGGTCTGGCCGAAGCCGCAGGTGACGAAGTCGATGCCGAAGCGCTTCGCCACCGCGTGGTGGTTCATCGGCAGCGGCTGCATGTGGATCTTGTTCAGAGTGTTCTCGCGGTCGTCGCTGCGCGGCTGCGCGCTCATCAGCCACGGCATCATCACGTCGACCAGCACACCGGTGGAGCAGCCGGTGCGCCTGATCCGGTCCCAGAAGGTGTTGGCGCTGAACTTGTCCCACAGGCCGACGGTGTTGCCGCTCCAGGCTGCACGCGCGATCAGGAAGTGGGCGCCGCCGACGTGATAGAGCGGCAGGTCGCAGTAGACGACGTCGTCGTTCGCGTTGAGGTTGCGCATCACATACGCGTACTGGTTCATCCACCGAAAACTCTGCAGCACGCCCTTCGCCGGCCCGGTCGTGCCCGACGTGTAGATGATGTTCGCGATGTCGGAGTAGGCGCGCTGCAGCTTCGGGGCGCTGCCGCCTTGACGCAACACGTCGGCGAGGTCGGCAACGCGCCGGCCGGCGCCGAAGCCCGCGGGCACCTCGCCCTGTCCGAAATCGTGATCGCTTGCGCGCGGCCGGTGCAGCACCAGCGCCCCGATGGAAGTCTCGGCCAGCACCTCGTGCACCGCCTGCGCACAGTCGGCCCCTACCACGAAGACGCTCGGCGCGGTGTCGTTCAGCTGGTAGCTGAGCAGCTTGCCCTTGTAGTTGAAGTTCACCGGCGCGTAGATGCAGCCGATCCGCCAGCAGGCGAACATCACCAGCGTGGCGACCAGCGAGTTGCGGGTCATCACGCTGACCCGATCGCCGGGGACCGCGCCGAGCCCCACCAGCCCCGCGGCAACCGCGTCGGCCTGGCGAGCGAACTCGGCGAAGCTCAGCCGCAGGTCGTCCTCGCCGTAGTCGATGAAGATCTTGTCCGGCTGCGCGTCCACCCAGGCGTCGAAGCGGTCGATCACCACGTCGCCCTGGGCGACCATGTCGGCGAACAGCTGGCTAGGCGTCATCACGGCGGGGTTCGTCATCGTGCATTTCTCCATGGATTGGCGGCGCGCTGCGCATTGCGCGCTGCCTTCGTTCCCGGCCCGCAGGGGCCGGGGGCTACCGATGCTTCATCGTCGGATCAAGCGCCACCCGCAGCGATTCGCCCAGCGCGTTGAACGACAGCGCGGTGAGCAGGATCGCGAAGCCCGGCGCGTACATCTGCTCCGGCGCGATCTCCAGGTAGTTGTACGCGCGCGCCAGCATCGACCCCCAGCTCGGATGGGGCGGCTGAACCCCCAGCCCCAGGAAGCTCAGGCTCGCCTCGGCCAGCAGCGCCGCGGCCAGCAGCAGCGTGATCTGCACGATCACCGGCTGGATCGCGTTCGGCACGATGTGGTGCAGGATGATGCGCAAGTTGCTCGCTCCGAAGCATCGCGACGCGTCCACGTACAGCTCCTGCTTGACGATCAGCGTCTGCGCCCGCACCAGCCGCGCCAGCAGCGGCGAGAACACGATGCCGATCGAGATCATGCCGTTTGTCAGGCCGATGCCGAGCGCGCCGGTCACCCCGATGGCGAGCACGATGGCCGGGAACGACAGCAGAGTGTCCACCGCGCGGCTGATCGCGTCGTCGACCCAGCCCCCGAGAAAGCCCGCCAGCAGGCCGATCGGC
This sequence comes from uncultured beta proteobacterium, assembly GCA_963849015.1. Lineage (GTDB taxonomy): Bacteria > Pseudomonadota > Gammaproteobacteria > Burkholderiales > Burkholderiaceae_E > Quisquiliibacterium. The sequence continues at coordinate 116,285 of CAWKFK010000006.1, read as the reverse complement.
ACCCCGATCAGGCAGGCGATCGACACCGCGAGGAAGCTTGCGTACAGCGTGGCCGGCGCGCCATGGATCAGGCGGCTGAGCACGTCACGGCCGAGGTCGTCGGTGCCCAGCAGGTGCTCCGCGCTCGGCGCCAGCAGCATGTTGTCGAGGTTCTGGTCGGTGGGCGAATGCGGCGCGATCGCCGGCGCGAACACCGCAACCAGCACCAGGAACACCAGGAAGCCCAGGCTCAGCGTGGCGCGCATGTCCCGGCGCAGCCAGCGCATGAGGCGGAGCAGCGGCGCCAGGAGGTTGCTTCTTTGTTTCACTGTCGCTTCCATTGCATCACTCCCGGCCGACGCGCGGATCGAGCAGCGTGTAAAGCATGTCGATCACGAAGTTCGTCAGCACGACCACGATCACCATCGTCAGCACCACGCCCTGCACCACCGGGAAGTCCTTCGCGACCGCGGCAGCCACCACGAGGCTGCCCATGCCGGGAATCGCAAACACCGCCTCGATGACGACCGTGGCCCCGAGCATCCGGTTGACCAGAAGACCGAACACCGTCAGCAGGTTGACGCTGACGTTCTTCAGCCCGTGCTTCCAGAGGATGGCCAGCGGCGACAGCCCCTTGGCGTGCAACGTGCGCACATACTGAGACGACAGCACCTCGAGCAGCGCCGAGCGCAGTTGGCGGGTGACCTCGGCGATGCCGCCGGCGGCAAGCGCGATCGCGGGCAGCACGGCGTGCGACAGCGCGGTGCCGACGCCCTTCGACAGCGGCGCCGCGCCGGTGGCCGGGAACCAGCCGAAGGTCAGCGCAAAGGTCGCCACCAGGATCATTGCGAGCCAGAAGTTCGGCAGCGCGACGCCGAGCGAGGTGATCGAGGTGATCGCTCCGTCGAGCCGGGTGCCGGACTTCGTGGCCGCCAGGATGCCCAGCGGCACGCCCACCGCCATCGACAGCAGCAGCGCCAGCACCACCACCAGCAGCGTGTTCGGGAATCGGTGCGCGATCAGCGCCGACACCTCGGAGGTGGACTGCAGCGAACGCGACAGGTCGCCCTGCAGCGCGTTGCTCAACCAGGTCCAGTACTGCATCAGGAACGGCTGGTCGAAGCCGTACATCTTGCGGATTTCCTCGATGCGCTGGGCCGTGGCGTACTCGCCGGCCAGCGTCACTGCCGGGTCGCCCGGCACCAGGTGCATCAGACCGAAGACCACGAACGTGGCCAGCACCACCACGGGCGCAGTCTGCAGGATTCTCCGGCCGATGAGCCGTACTCTTCGATTGTCCAACCAGACCTCCGCTGGGGGCCGGGCGGTGGAAACCGCCCGGCCGGTCGATGGATCAGCCCTTCAGCCAGACCCTCTCGAACTTCGGCTTGCCTAGCAGGTTGTGCTGGTAGCCCTCGACCTTGTCCGTCAGCGCCTGCAGGTCGTACTGCACCACGATCGGCACGAACAGCGAGTGGTCGGCGACGATCTTCTGCAGCTTCGAGAACGCTTTCTTGCGATCCGCGATCGCCTCGACGGCAGAAGTCTCGAGCTGCGCTTCGGCGCGCCCTGGTGCCGGGTCGGTCTTGCCCGCGTTGAAGTAGGACTCCTTCGCGAACATCAGCTGCGTCGTAAGGCTCGGGTCCGGACGGCCCGTCCAGGCGGCGAGGTAGACGTCGCCCTTCTTGTCGGCACCGAAGAACTGCGCGGTCGCGTCCGCCACCGCGTACTGCGACACCTTCAGCCGAAAGCCCGCCTTGCCCATCTGCTCGATCAGGATCTCCTGGCGCTGCACCGCGCGCTGGTCGTTCCAACCGATGACACTCAGCTCGATTCCGTTCGGATGGCCTGCCTCGGCGAGCAGCTTGCGCGAATACTCCGGATCGTACTTGTAGACGTTCTCGAGCGACGCATCGTACGCCCAGTGCGCCTTCGGCAGCAGAGTGTTCGCCGGCTCGCCGATGCCCGCCTGCGAGGCCTTGTTGAAGGCCTCGCGGTCGATCGCGAAGTTCATCGCTCGGCGCACCTTGGCGTCGTTCAGCGGCGCGCGGCCGTAGTTGAGGAAGAACAGGTGCACGAACAGCGTCGGCGTGGCCATCGAGCGCAGGCCCTTGGCGCGGTCGATCACCGGCTTTTGCTGCGGAGACAGCGCGTGCGCGAACTGGTTCTGGCCGGCGATGACCGAGCGCAGGCCGGTGTTCACCTCCGGAATGAGAGAGAACTCGATGCCGTCGAGCAGTGGCATGCCCTTGCGCCAGTACTTGTCGTTGCGCGCGACGACGACCTTCTCGTTGTCGGTCCAGCTGACGAATTTCCAGGCCCCCGCGCCGACCGGCTTGCGGTCGGACTCGGCCCCCTGCATCGCCTGCAGGGCCTTCGGCGAGAACATCATGCCGGCGCGATCGGACAGGATCAACGGCAGCGCGGTGTCCGGCTGCTTGAGCTTGACCGTGACCTGCAGCGGACCGGTGACCTCGACCGAATCGATGGACGCGACGTCGGCCTTCAGGTTCGAGCGTTGGTCGTTCCTGCAGCGCTCCAGGTTGAACTTGACCGCAGCGGCGTCCAGCGGCGCGCCGTCGTGGAAGGTCACGCCCGCCTCGAGGTCCATCACCAGCGTCTTCGGATCGGGGAATTTCCAGGTCTTGACCAGGCCGGGCTTGGCCGACAACGACGCGTAGTCCCACTCGAACAGCGTGTCGAACATCGTGTACAGCTGCACGTGGTCGTAGCCCGAGCGGCCGGTCGCCGGATCGAGCGAAGACGGGTTGGTGGGCGATGCCACCTTCAGCACCCCACCCTTGCGCGGCGCGCCCTGCGCCATCGCGGCGCCGGGCATGCCGGCGGCGGCGGCGGCGGCCGCGATGGCAGCCATGGCCTGGCGCCGGCCCATGACCGGGCCATCGATGCGCACAGGAGTGTTGTCCTGGATCTCGTGCTTGTTCATCTTGTCTCCTCGACGTTCAGGTCGTTGTCTGCGTCGCGCGCGGGAACCGACCCGTCACGACGGCTTCATCCGCGTGCACGACGTGTGCCGCGGTCACTTCGCCTCACGGGCTGCGATCTCCTCTACGAAATGGCAGGCCACCCATCGACGGGGTTCGATCTCGCGCCAATCGGGCGCGCGGCTTGCGCATTCGTCGGCCGCGTAGCGGCAGCGCGTGCGGAACCTGCATCCGGAAGGCGGTGACACCGGGCTCGGGATTTCCCCCTCTAGGATGATGCGCCGGTCGGTGCGCATGGCCGACGGCAGCGGCACCGGCTCGGACGACAGCAGCGCCCGGGTGTACGGATGCAGCGGCCGCTCGGAGATCTCCTCCGCCTGCCCCAGTTCCATGAACCGGCCGAGGTACATCACCGCGACCCGGTCGGACACGTGCGTCACCACGCCGAGGTCGTGCGTGATGAACACGTAGGTCAGGCCGAACTCGCGCTGCAGGTCGGCGAACAGGTTCAGGATGTCGGCCTGGATCGAGACGTCGAGCGCCGCGACCACCTCGTCGCAGACCATCATGCGCGGGCGCACCGTCAACGCGCGCGCGATGTTCACCCGCTGCTTCTGGCCGCCGGACAGCTCGTGCGGATACCGGCTGGCGAACTCGGCGCGCAACCCCACCCGGTCGATGGCGTCCAGCGCGCGCCGGTTGCGCTCGTCCTCGTCGAGATCGCCGAGGATGTCGAGCGGCTCACGCACGCTGCGCAGGATGGACATGCGTGGGTCGAGCGCCGCGTTCGGATCCTGGAAGATGATCTGGTAGTCGCGTCGATGCGCCTTGAAGGCGCGCGCCAGGCATCACGTACGGATCCTTGCCGTCGTGCAGCAGCTGCCCGCCGGTGGGCCTGGCCAGGCAGACCAGCGCCCGCCCCAGCGTGGACTTGCCGGAGCCGGACTCGCCGATGACGCCGAAGGTCTCGCCGGGGCGAACCGCCAGGCTCACGCCGTCCACCGCCTTCACGGTCTCGTGGCCCGAGCCGGTGCGGAAGTGGATCTCGAGGTCCCGGCACTCGACCAGCGGGCCCGCGCCGCCCTGGGCGCCGGGATCGGGGATCATGCCGGTGATCTCGCTCATGCGTACACCGCTCCGGGAAGTTCGAGTTCGGAGTAGCGCGCGCAGCGCACGCGGTGACTTGCCGGGCCGTCGAGACGCTGCTGCTTCTGGCACTGCGGCGCCGCATGCGCGCAGCGCGGCGCGAACCGGCAGCCCGCGGGCATGTCGGTGGGCGATGGCACCCGGCCGCGGATGGAAGGCAGCGCGGTCTTGCGCTCGCTCAGCCGCGGGATGGAGCGCAGCAGGCCCGAGCTGTACGGATGCAGCGGCCGCTCCAGCACGGTGTCGGTGGGGCCGTCCTCGACCACCTGGCCGGCGTACATCGTGATCATGCGCTCGCAGGCCTCGGCGACTACGCCCAGGTCGTGCGTGATGAACAGCAGAGCGGTGCCGGTCTTCTCGCTGATGGAGCGCAGCAGCTCGATGATCTGCGCCTGCACCGTCACGTCGAGCGCGGTGGTCGGCTCGTCGGCCACCAGCAGCGCCGGCTCGCAGGCCAGCGCGATCGCGATCATCGCGCGCTGGCGCATGCCGCCCGAGAGCTGGTGCGGATACTCGTCGACACGCCTGGCCGGCAGCGGGATACCCACGCGCGCCAGCGCCTCGATCGCGCGCTCGTGCGCCTCGCGCCGGCTTACCGGGAAGTGCGCGCGGATGGTCTCGCCGATCTGCTCGCCGATCGTGAACACCGGGTCGAGCGCGCTCATCGGCTCCTGGAAGATCATGCTGATGCTGCGCCCGCGGATCGCGCGCATCTCGCGGCTGCCCAGCGTGAGCAGGTCGCGCCCCTCGAACAGGATCTGGCCGGTGATGCGCGCGCGCGGCGGCTTCGGCAGCAGGCCGAGCAGCGACAAGCCGGTGACGGTCTTGCCGCAGCCGCTCTCGCCCACGACGCCGACCCGCTCGCCTGGCTGCAGGCTGAAGGACACATCCTGTGTGACCTGAACCTCGCCCGCCTGGGTGAGAAAATGGACGCTCACACCGCGCACGTCCAGCAGCGGGGCCTTGCCCTGCGAAGAGCTCGTTGCGGCAGCAGCCACGTCGGCCGCGGGCGCTTCGCTGGGGGTGTTCGACATCACGGGCGCATCCAGAAACGCGCCTGACCCGGCGTGCGCAGCGGCGCTGCGAGGTTCGCGAATTCGCACAGCAGCGCGCGGGTGTCGCGCGGATCGATGATCTCCTCGATCAGGAACACCTCCGCGCTGCGGAAAGGCGAGCGGAATTTGTTCAGCCGCGTCTCGATCTCGGCAAGCAGCGCGGCGCGGTCCTCTGCCTGGTCGAGCTCGGCGCGGTAGGCCGCCTCGATGCCGCCTTCCAGCGGCAGCGAACCCCAGTCGCCCGAGGGCCAGGCGTAGCGGTAGTGCAGCTTGCGGTCGTTGGCCTGGGCCGCGCCCGCCACGCCGAACGCCTTGCGCAGGATGATCGAGCACATCGGAACGCTGGCCTGGTGCAGCGCCGCCAGCGCGGTGACGCCCCGGCGGATGGTCGCAGCCTGCTCGGACTCCAGCCCGATCAGGAAGCCTGGGATGTCGGCGAGCTGCACGACGGGCAGGTGGAAGGTCTGCGCGAGGTCGACCAGGCGGGTGGCCTTGATGGCACTGTCTGCCGTCCACGCGCCGCCGTAGTGGTACGGGTCGCTGCCGAGCACCGCCACCGGCCAGCCGTCGAGCCGTGCCAGCCCGGCGATGGTGGACCGGCCGTACATCTTGCCGATCTCGAAGAAGCTGCCCTGGTCGAACACCGATTCGATGATCTCGCGCGCTTTGTAGACCTTGCGGCGGTCGCGCGGGATCGCGCCGATGAGCCAGTCGTCGCGGCGCTTCGGGTCATCGGCCTGCGGCCCGCGCGGGGGCAGCTCGTAGACAGACGTGGGCAGGTACGAGAGGAACCGGCGGGTGCGTTCGAAGGCCTCCTCCTCGGAGGCGACCTCGTCGTCGACCGCGCCGTTGCGGGAGTGGATCTGGCTGCCGCCGAGCTCTTCCTTGTCGAGCCTGGGGCCGACGCGCGCCACGAGGGGTGGTCCGGCGATGAACATCTGCGCCGTGCCCTTGACGATCATCGAATAGTGGCTGGCCGCGACCCGCGCGGCGCCGAGGCCGGCCGTGGAGCCGAGCGCGAGCCCGACCACCGGCACGATGCCCATGTTTTCGGTCGCGAACTGCCAACCGAACATCTGCGAGACATAGGTGCGCTTGTCGATCTCCAGCGACTTGACCGAACCACCGCCGCCGGTGCCATCGACCAGCCGTACGATGGGCAGGCGAAGCTCGTTGGCCATCTGCTCGGCCATCACCGACTTGGCCCAGATCGCGGCGTCGGCCGCGCCGCCGCGCACGGTGAAGTCGTCACCCTGCAGCACGACGGGCCGACCGTCGATGAGGCCGCGGCCGATGATCGTGTTGCTCGCATTGAAGTCGAGCAGATTGCCGTCGTCGTCGTAGACCGCCTTGCCCGCGACGCTGCCGATCTCGTGGAAGCTGCCGCCGTCGAGCAGGCGGTCGATCCGCTCGCGCACGGTCAGTTTGCCGCCGTCGTGCTGTCGCTTGACCTTGTCCGCGCCACCCATGCGCTTGGCCAGCTCCTGGCGGCGGCGCAGCTCGTCGATTTCCGGTTGCCAGCTCATCGGATAAGTCTCCGTTTAGCCCCGGCTCGGAAGAGGCGGGAATGGACTCCTCGTCGGGCGACCTTGTGACGACGCACAGGGGTACCCTCGTTCCGCGCACCGCAGATGAGCCGGATGCGCGCTCGTGCCCCGGATTCTGCAACACCTTGTCAGAGCGCCAGACATCCTCTGCCGAAGATGCGCGACGGATCGAGCATAAACCTGACACCCGGCAAATCGAAATACAGCCTCTCCGTGCCATGTCGCGACAAACGAGCACCCATCGGCCCGACTACGCAACCGCCCGGTACACCTGCCGCTTCAGCTCGAACGAGAACGGATGCCAGAACGCCAGTTGCCGCTGCGCCATCACCAGGCCCGCGAGATTGCGCTTCGGCGAGATCCACCAGTGCGTGCCGGCGATGCCGCCCCACTGCAACTCGCCCGTCGAATCCGGCGGATCGATCGACGACGGCTTCAACGTCACCGCGCCGGCCAGTCCGAAGCCCTTGCCCGGCATCTGCCCGCGTCCGAGGAAGTCGATGCACTGGCCCGGCGGCAGGTGGTTGGTCATCATCGGCACGATCGTCTCGGGCTTCAGCAGCATCGGCCCGCCGGGCAGCAGGCTGCGGATCAGCGCCACCATGTCGGGCAGCGTGGTGACCAAGCCGCCGCCGCCCGACAGCCGCGGCAACGGCTTCAGGTAGGCGCCGGGGTACGGCGCGTCGTCGGTGCGCGTGAGGCCCGGCTTCATCGGATCGAGCGCGTCCGCACCGGCGTAATAGGCGACGAACCGGTCGCGCTTCCCGGGCGGCACGACGAAGCCGGTGTCGATCATGCCCAGCGGGTCGAGAATGCGCGCCTGAGGAACGCGTCGAAGCGCTGGCCGCTCAGCACCTCGACCAGACGCGACAGCACGTCGGTGGCCACCGAATACTCCCAGGCGGTGCCCGGGTGAAAGGAGAGCGGCAGTCCGGCGAGCGCGTCCATCATGTCGGCGAGCGTGCCGTCGGGCGGCGCACCTTGCGCGCGTTGTAGGCCTTGAACATCGGCGTGCCCGGATCGAACAGCCCGTAGCTCAGGCCGGCGCTGTGGGTCAGCAGCTGGCGCATCGTGATCGGCGCGCGCGCCGGCTCGGTGTCGTCGATGGCGGTGGCGCCGGGCCTGAGCACGCGGCGATTGGCCAGCTGCGGAAGGAAGCGCTCGACCGGGTCGTCCAGCTCCAGCCGGCCCTCCTCGACCAGCAGCAGCGCAGCGCACGACGTGATCAGCTTGGTGTTGGAGAACGCGCGGAACAGGTGGTCGCTGCGCAGCGGCTCGTGGCTCTCGCGGTCGGCCCAGCCGGCGCAGTGCAGGTCGACGAGGTCGCGCCCGACCAGCACGGCGGACGAGACGCCGGCGAGGAGGTCGGCGTCGACGTACCTGCCGCATCGCGGCGTGCAGGTCGCCGAAGTCGTGGCGGCTGGGGGTGACGGTCAGGTGTTCCATCGGTCAGGGTTCCTTGTGTTGTGGCTGGAATCTACAACGACCCCGCACGGTCATGCCTCGATCGCCACTACCGGCCGTCGGGCTCCGATTCCGCTGACACGTAGAACCAACGACCGTCCTCACGCACGAACCGGCTGCGTTCATGCAGCCTGTATCCGCGGCTCGCGATCCGGTAGCGGGCCACGAACTCGACGAACGCACACTCGCGCCCGCGATCGTCGACCGGAAGCTTCTCGGCGCGCCTGACCTGCAGCCCGATCCACTTCGTGCGGTCCGCGTCGGCGTCTCCGAGGTCCGCGGGGCGCGTCGCCGGATGCCAGGTCGCGAGCAGATAGTCCTGCAGGCGCAGCGCGTAGGCGGCATAGCGCGAGCGCATCAGTGCCTCGGCCGTCGGCGCCGCTTCGCCGGCGTGCCAGCGCCCGCAGCAGCGCGCGTACGGCTTGCCGCTCTCGCAGGGACACGGCATCGAGGCCTGCATCTGCGCGCTCGGGATGGCCCCGCTACCGCTCGCCGCCGAACACGGCCACTCAGATCACCGGTGCCGATACGCCATCCATCGGGATGATCGCCCCCGACACGTAGCTCGCCCGATCGGACGCGAGAAACAGCGCCACCTCGGCGACTTCCTCGGGCTCTGCCATGCGACCCATCGGGATGCGCGCCGTCTCCTCGGCAAGCAGCTCCTGCTTCGGCCGGCCGGTCGCGCGCGACGCGGCCTCCAGCCCCTCGTCGACACGACTGGTGCGGGTCAGGCCCGGGTTGATCGCGTTGCAGCGCACGCCGTCGCCGGCGAAGGCGCGCGCCAGCCCGACCGTGTTCAGCATCAGCGCCGAGTTCGCCGCGCCCCCGGCGATGTGCATCACTCCAGCCATGCGGCCGCCCTGCCCGACGATGTTCACGATGCTGCCGCGCTTGCGCGACGCCATCCGCTTGATCACCGGCTCGGTCACGTACACGTAGGTGAAGTACTTGGCGTCCATCGCCTGGCGGAACGCGGCGGGGCTCAGCTCCGCCGGCGCGTAACGGCGCGCCGCGCCGGCCGAGTTCACCAGCACGTCGATCGGGCCGACCTCCGCCTCCACGCGCCGGACCATCGCCGCGGCAGCATCCGCATCGCCGAGGTCGGCCGCGATCGGCGTGAAGTCGAGTCCTTCGGCATTCAGCACCGCGCGTGCCTGCGCGAGGTTCTCCTCGCTGCGTGAGACGCCGACCACGCGTGCGCCTTCTCTGGCGAGCACGCGCATGCAGGCAAGCCCGATCCCCTTGCTCGCGCCGGTCACCAGCGCGATGCGTCCTTTCAGTCCCGTATCCATCTGCTCCCCCGTCCCGTGGTGTGTCGATGCGCGCCATTCCGATCGAATCCATAGGCCACGCGCGAAGCGATCGACCCAATGCGATCGCTTCGCGCCGCAGCGCAGGCAGGCTCAGTCGAGGCCGAACTTGGCCGGGTCCAGCTTCGAATAGACCTCCCGGTACAGTATCTCGTAGAGCGCCGCAGGGTTGTTCTCCTTGCCCTGGAACAGCTTGTCGTACTTCGCGAGCATCTCCACGTACTTGTTCACGATCGCGTTCGGGTCCTTGACGCCTCGCTTGATTGCGGCCTCGTTGATCGCGGCCTTGTCCTTCTCGAAGAACGCCGCGAGCTGCTGCTTCATTGCGTCGGTCGGGGGCAAAAGCGTCACGTTCTTGGCCTTGGCCTGCGGAATCACCGCAGCGTCGTTCTTGATGTAGTCCAGGCACGGACCAAGCGCCATGATCGGCGCGTGCTTCAGGAAGATCTTGCGCTGCTCGAGCGTCAGTCCGCGCCAGAAATCACGGTTGAAACCGACCGTCGTGTTGGCCTTGAACGAGCCGACGTTCAGCAGCGTGACGTACGGCGCCACGTCCCACAGGTTGTAGGCCCCGAGATCGGCCACCGGCAGCATCACGGCATCGAGCGTGTTCTTCGACATCCCTTCGTAGGCCATCGTCGCGTCGACGTTCACGGCGACGGCACCGACGTCGCGCAGCCAGCGATCGATCGCGCCGCCGAACGAGCGCACCTTCTTGCCTTTCAGGTCGTCGAGCGACCTCACCGGCGCACGGGACATGATGTTGTAGGCCGTCGTCGCATAGGCGCCGAAGAAGATCGAGTTCTGCTTCTTCGCGTCGGCCAGGCAGGCCGGACAGTGCAGCAGCACGGTCTCGGTGACCGCGGCGGCAGCCGACAGCGATTCGGTGCCGACCATCGACAGATCGGTGAAGGTGGTCGCGTGCGGGAACTCCGCCGGGTGAAAGGACAGCACGATGAAGCCGCCGTCGACGACCCCGTCGCGCACACCGGGCAAGGTGCCCCGGCTGTCGAGCAGAGAGCCGCTCAGGAACAGCCTGAATTTCAGTGCGCCGCCAGTGTCCGCCTCCACGGCCTTGATGAACGGGTTGTAGCCGCCGGTGTTGATCGGGTGGTTCGGGCCGAGCCAGGAGTTGAGCTTGATCTCCTTGGGCTGTGCCAGCGCGGTGGCGCCGATCAGCAGGCCGGCTGCGGCAACTGCCACCTTCTTCCAGATACGGTTTTGCATGTTGGTGTCTCCTTTGGGTGATGCGTCAGCGAACGAACCTCCGGCTCCGCCGGCATGTCGATGGGCCTTCGCTGCGGCGCGGCGCGCCTACTTGAGCAGCGACGGCAGCGTCGTGGAGATCGCCGGGAAAGCGATCAGAATCGACATCGTGACGATGTCGGTCACGATGAACCAGACGACTTGCTGGATGATCTTCTCGAGCGACGTGTTGGGCATCATCGACTTGATGACGAAGAGGTTCATGCCAACCGGCGGCGTGATCATCGCCGAGTTCCAGGTACTTGACGATCAGGATGCCCATCCAGATCAGGTCGATCTGCATCTTCTGCATGATCGGCAGCAGCAGCGGCAGCGTCAGCAGCATGATGCCGATCGGGTCGATGAAACAGCCCAGAATCAGATAGATCACCGACACGCCGATCACGAACACGACCGGGTCGCTGGTCGCGCCGACGACCACGCCCGACATGTAGTCCGGCACCCCCGACAGCGCCATGAAACGCGTGAACAGGATCGCGCCGATGCCGATCAGGAAGGTCGAGGCCGTGGTCTCCAGCGACTCGCGCACCGCGTGGCCGAAGCTCTCGCGCGTGAAGCGCTTTCGGCCCGATGCGATCAGCAGCGAAATGAAGGCGCCAGCCGCGCCGGCCTCGGCGGCCGAGAACAGACCGACGAAGAGCCCGCCCATGATGGTGACGAACAGCACCACGATCGGCAGCACGTCGCGCAGACGTGCCTCGTCCAGAGGCGGCGGCGAATCGCCGAGATCGGCGGCCTCCGGCTGGTACTGCACGAGTTCCGGCTTCAGGCGCACGCGAATCCAGATCGCGAGCGAAAACATGAAGGCCGACAGGATGCCGGGCAGGATCCCGGCGATGAACAGCTTGCTGATCGACACCTCGGCGAAGATGCCGTAGATGATCATGATGATGCTCGGCGGAATCATCGTGCCGAGCGTGCCCCCTGCCGCGACCAGCGCGCCCGCGAAGGCCGGGTTGTAGCCGTTGCGCACCATCTCCGGGACCGCGATGCGCCCCATCGCGGCCGCAGTCGCAAGGCTGGAGCCGCAGACCGAAGAAAAGGCTGCAGCCCCCCCGATCGCGGCGATCCCGAGGCCCCCTTGCAGGCGCTGCAGCCCGCGCTTGACGACCATGAAGAGGCTGTCGGTGATGCCGGAGTAGTAGCACACGTAGCCCATCAGGATGAACATCGGGATCGAGCTGAGGGACCAGCTCGCGACGAACTCGAAGGGCCCGCTCGTGAACACGCCCAGCGCGGAACGCACGCCCAGCATCACCGTGATGCCGGAAAACGACACCAGCCCCATCGCGACACCCAGGGGCACCCGCAGAACCATCAGCAGCACCAGGGCCCCCAGGCCCATGAAACCGACCGTCAGGTTCATGCCGGGCCCTCGGGCGCGGAGTCACGGCGCCCGGCAATCGCAAGCGCCAGGTCGAGCACCTTCACGACCACGACCAGGCAGAAGAAAGCCAGTCCGACCGTGAACACGAACCGCCCGGGCCAGATGATCAGCGGGTATTCGCCGAACATGTACTCGCCGATCTCGAATTTGCGCACCGCCTCGCGGCCCGCGAGAAAAGTGAGAAGTCCGATGAACGCGATCATCAACAGACCGTCGAAGACCAGCACCAGGCGCTGGACCCGCTTCGGGAAGGCGTCGAAGACCATCTCCAGCGCGACATGCCCGTTCCTGCGTTCGACATGTGCGATCGGCAGAACCGCCACCGCCGGCATGTAATAGAACGCAACGACTTCCAGCGTGGCCGGAATCGGCAGGCTCAGAAGGTACTTGCCGAACGCGTCCATCGACACGTGAACGGCCATCGCGACCATGGCGAAACCCGCCACCCACAGCACGACACGGTTGGCGTGCTCGACGAGAAGGTGCAGCGCCCGCATCCAGCCCGGGCTCATCGCGTGCTCCCCGCATCGGCGGCACGCGCGATGCCGGATCCGGAGTCTTTCTCGCCCTGCATCGACGTTTCTCCTCGGTTCGACAACGGAATCCGATGGGCCGAAAAGCGAAGTAATGCCCACACGAGTCTACTGGCTATTCCACCAACGGGCTACAGCCGAAACGAAGCCGAAACGAGGTCCTGCGGGGATCGCCTGCGCCTGCCGACGCCAGCCGACGCCTTGACATCGCGACGGCCCCGACGTCACGCTCGACGCCTTCACGCGTTCGACGCCCCACTTTCCGGAGACCCGCCAGTGACCACCCCCGCGCCCCGTCTGATCGTCCGCCGCGACGGCCCCATCGGCACCATCGCCTTCTCCAACCCGGCGAAGTTCAACGCGATGAGCTTCGACATGTGGGCCGGCCTGCCCGGCGCGATCGCCGAGATGGACGCCGATCCGGCGATCCGCCTGATCGTGCTCGAAGGCGACGGCGACAAGGCCTTCGTGTCCGGCGCCGACATCTCGCAGTTCGAATCCAACCGCAGCGACCCGGACTCGCAGGCGCGCTACAACGCCGCGGTCGACGCCGCCTACCAGGCGCCCGCGAAAGCGAACAAGCCGGTGATCGCGAAGATCCGCGGCATCTGCATGGGCGGCGGCCTCGGTCTGGCCGCGGGCTGCGACCTGCGCATCTGCTCGGACGACGCCCGCTTCCGGATGCCGGCCGCAAGGCTCGGACTGGGCTACGGCGCGATCGGCGTGCGTCGCTTCGTGTCGCTGATCGGCGTGCAGAGCACCTACGACATCTTCTTCTCGGCACGCATCTTCGGCGCGCAGGACGCGCTGCGCATGGGCTTCGTGACGCAGGTCGCGACGCCGGCCGAGCTCGACGCGACGGTCGCGAAGTGGACCGAGCTGACCGCCGTGAACGCGCCGCTCACCTTGAAGGCCCTCAAACTGGCGGTCAACGACCTGCTGCGCGACCCCGACCAGCGCGACCCGGCATCGGTGGACGCGGCCGTGGCCGCGTGCTTCGGCAGCGAGGACTACCGCGAAGGGGCGCGGGCGTTCATGGAGAAGCGGGTGCCGCAGTTCAAGGGGGTGTGACCAGAGCGGCGCCCGGCCCCTTTCCCGAATCCGGAATATCCAATCCGGATTTCATTGGTTCCTTTCGCCGCAGGCCCAACGCAGCATACGGTTCCCTCAACGACGGTCGCCCCTTCGCCGGGTGTGCCCGCCCAACGGAACGGTTCGCTGCAGCATGTACATCTACGATGAAGTCGACCAGCGCATGGTCGACGAGCGCGTCCGGCAGTTTCGCGACCAGACGCAGCGCTTCCTCGCCGGCCGGCTGAGCGAGGACGATTTCCGCCCGCTGCGGCTGCAGAACGGGCTCTACGTTCAGAAGCACGCGCCGATGCTGCGCGTGGCGATCCCCTACGGCCTGCTGAGCGCCCGCCAGCTGCGCACGCTGGCGCACATCGCGCGCGAGTACGACCGCGGCTACGGACACTTCAGCACCCGCCAGAACATCCAGTTCAACTGGCCGGCTCTCGAGGACGTGCCCGAAATCCTGGCCGAACTCGCCAAGGTGCAGATGCACGCGATCCAGACCAGCGGCAACTGCATCCGCAACACCACCACCGATCAGTTCGCCGGCGTGGCGCCCGACGAGATCGTCGATCCGCTGGTGTGGACCGAGCTGATCCGCCAGTGGTCCACCTTCCATCCCGAGTTCGCGTTCCTGCCGCGCAAGTTCAAGATCGCGGTGAACGGCGCCGAGAACGACCGCGCCGCGGTGCTGGTGCACGACATCGGCATTCAGGCGGTGCGCGACGCGTCGGGCCAGGTGGGCTTCCGCATCATCGTCGGCGGCGGTCTGGGCCGCACGCCGATGATCGGCCACGTGATCCGCGACTTCATCGCCTGGCCGCACCTGCTGACCTACCTGGACGCGGTGCTGCGCGTCTACAACCGCTTCGGCCGCCGGGACAACAAGTACAAGGCGCGCATCAAGATCCTGGTCAAGGAACTCGGCCCGAGCGAGTTCGCCCGCCAGGTCGAGGACGAATGGGCAGCGATCGCGGGCGGGCCGGGCACCCTCACCGAGCGGGAAGTTGCGCGGGTGGCGTCCCGCTTCACGCGTCCTGCCTACGCCACGCGGCCTGCGGTCGACGAGGACTTCGAGGACCGTCGCCGCAGCGTGCGCGCCTTCCGCGCTGGGTGGAGCGCAATGTCGCGCCGCACCGCGTGTCGGGTTACGCGGCGGTCACGCTGTCGCTGAAGAAGACCGGCGTGCCGCCGGGCGATGCCACCGCCGACCAGATGGATGCAATCGCGGACCTGGCCGACCGCTTCAGCTTTGGCGGTCTGCGCGTGACGCACGAGCAGAACCTGGTGCTCGCCGACGTCGAGCAGCGCGACCTCTTCGAACTATGGGGCCGGCTGGTGCCGCTCGGGCTGGCCACGCCCAACCTGGGGCTGCTCGACCAACATCATCTGCTGCCCGGGTGGCGACTTCTGCTCGCTGGCGAACGCGGCGTCGATCCCGGTGGCCGAAGCGGTGCAACGCCGTTTCGACGACCTCGACTACTTGCACGACATCGGCGAGCTCGACCTGAACATCTCCGGCTGCATCAATGCCTGCGGGCACCATCACGTCGGCCACATCGGCATCCTCGGCGTCGACAAGGCCGGAGAGGAGTGGTACCAGGTCACGATCGGCGGCCGCCAGGGCAACCAGGCGGCGATCGGCAAGATCATCGGCCCGTCCTTCGCCCGCGACGAAATCCCCGACGTCGTCGAGAAGCTCATCGCCACCTATCTCGATCTGCGCGACTCCGAAGCGGAACGCTTCGTCGATGTCGTGCAGCGCACCGGCATCGCACCGTTCAAGGAGGCCGTCTATGCCCACGCTGATTGACTGCCACGGCGCGCGCGCCGACGACTGGACCGTGTTCGACGGCGACGCCTCGTCGCTGGCGCCGGCTGCGAAGGTCCTGCTGCCGCTCGACGCCTGGCGCGAGTACCGCGACACCTGGTTGGCGCGCGGCACGCCGGTGGGCGTGATCCTCGGACCGGCCGACGACCCCGTCCCGCTGCGCGACGATCTGGCGAAGCTGGCGCTGATCGCGATCCGCTTCCCCCACTTCACCGACGGGCGCGGCTACTCGATCGCACGGCAGCTGCGCCAGCGGCTCGGCTACGCGGGCGAGCTGCGCGCGCTCGGCGACGTGCTGCGCGACCAGATCTTCTTCTACGCACGGGTCGGCTTCGACAGCTTCGCGCTGCGCGACGACCAGCGCGCCGACCAGTGCGTCGCTGCGCTCGCCGACTTCACCGAGGTCTACCAGGCGTCGACCGACCGCGGTCCGCTGTTCGCGCGCCGCGCGGCTGCCGGTGCGTCAGCCGGTACGGGTGCCGCCGCGGCTGGCGACGCCGCATCGAATGCCGGCACCGCACGGGCCGGCGCCGGAGTGCTGGATGTCGCTTGACGGGCGCATCGTGTCGGCGGTACGAGCGCGCATCACCGCGCCGGAATACCGCATCGACGAATTCAGCAACCGGACGGTCGCGGCAGTCACGGTACCTGCCACAGCGGCGGGCGCGGGCGCGCACGAACCGACGGGCGTTGCGGCATGAAGATCACCGACCGCACCGCAGCCGGTGGCGAGGCACGAGTCGCGGACGCAGGCCGCGTGTACCTCGTCGGTTCGGGCGCGGGCGCACCCGACCTGCTGACCCTGCGGGCCGCGCGCCTGCTCGAGCGCGCCGATGTCGTGTTCCACGACGCGCTCGTTCACCCCGACGTGCTGGCGCTTGCGACGCGCGCCGAGCTCGTTCCGGTCGGCAAGCGTTGCGGCCGGCTGTCGACCGCGCAGCGCTTCATCGACAAGCGGCTGGTCGACGCCGCGCGGAACCACTCCGTCGTGGTCCGCCTCAAGGGCGGCGACCCGATGCTGTTCGGCCGCGCCCAGGAGGAGATCGACGCGCTGCGTGCCGCCGGCATCGCCGTCGAGGTGGTGCCCGGCGTCAGCGCCGCGTTCGCGGCCAGCGCCGACCTGCTGCAGTCGCTGACCGAGCGCGGAGTCAGCCGCAGCGTGGTGTTCCTGACGCCGCGCGTCGGCGAAGGCGAGTCCGGCCACGACTGGGCGACGCCCGCACGGGCAGCCGACACCGTGGTGCTGTACATGGCCGGCCGTCAGGCGTCGCGCATCGCCGCAGGATTGATCGCGGCGGGACTGCCGGCAACAACCCCCGCGGTGCTGGTCGAAAACGCGTCGTTGGCGCACCGTCGCATCCTGCCCGCGCGATTGAGCGCGTTGCACACCGCAGCGGACCAGCTCGGCGACGGGCCGGCGCTGATGCTGATCGGTCCGGTCTACGAGGCGATCGCGGCGCTGGCCGACGCCGGGCAGGAGCCGGCCGCAGCAAAGGCAGTGGCCGCCTGATTCGCGCGCCGCGTCTCGCGCCGCCCTCGCGCGCGCGAGGCGACCGCGCGAGCAGACCTCAGGACTGGATCCAGGGAAGGCCCGCCGCGCGCCAGCCGCCGACGCGCCCGCGCCTCTGGTCCTCGTCCAGGTCGCCCTCGAAGCCCTCGAGAATGTTCAGTGCGGTCGTGAACCCAGCGGCCGCAGCTTTCTGGCCCGCGTTGTGCGAACGCACGCCGCTGCGGCACAGGAACATCACCACGTCGGTGGGCTTGGCCACCGCGCGCAGCTGCTCGATGAAGTCCGGGTTCGGATCCTTCGCGCCATACGCACGCCATTCGATCAGCGTGCTGTCGGCCACCCGCCCGACGTATTCCCACTCGGCGCGCGTGCGCACGTCGACCAGTTTCGCTGCGCCGAGCTCGAGCAGGCGATGCGCCTCCTTCGGCGTGATCGCGCCGGCGTACGCGATGTCGGTGCCCAGGCGGCGGTTCGCCGCGCGGTACAGGATGTCGAGGACTTCTTCGCTCATGATGAACAGGTCGCGTTTCATGGTTCGGCGCCTCGTGCGGCTGCGGTTCGATGGACTGCAGGCAGTCTATGCACGCCCTGGCGCCGGCCCAACCAGTGATTTCTGCTAACGATAGCAGGCCGGCCGCCATAGCGCTGGCTCGGGCCAATGGCCCGGGCGCCGAGTCGGGCAAACGGCCGAGGCTCCGCGGCAGACCGATCATCGCCGACTCCCGGCACCGATCCGCCTCATCCCAGCTCGGCGTCGCGGCTGGGCGAGACGGCCGCGCGCACCGTGGCCTCGTCGAGCGCGGCCGAGCACAGAGCGATGAACCGGTACGCGAAACCGCGCAGGTAATGCCCCCTGCGCACGGCAATACGCGTGGTGTTGGGCGGGAACAGGTCGCCCAGATCCACCCGCACGAGGCCGTGCTCGCGTCCGTCCACATAGCCGTTCGACGCGATGATGCCGACGCCCAGTCCGACGCCGACATAGGTCTTGATCACGTCCGTGTCGAGGGCTGCCATCACGATGTCGGGCGCCAGGCCGGCTGCGGCGAATGCGGCGTCGATGCGCGCGCGCCCTGCGTAGTCGTGGTGATACGTGATGATCGGATGCTCGGCCAGATCCGTCAGCCGGACCGGGCTCAGTGCGGCCAGCGGATGCCCTTCGGGCACCACCGCGGCATGCCGCCAGGTGTAGAAGGGGAACGAGGCGAGGTCGCGCTCGGCGGCCAGCGCCTCGGTGGCGATGCCGATGTCGGCCTCACCGGTCTGCAGCATCGCGACGATCTGCCGCGGATTGGCCTGGTGCAGTTCGAGGTGCACCTTCGGGAACTCGGCCTTGAAGGCGCGAACGACCCCGGGCAGCGAATAGCGCGCCTGCGTGTGCGTGGTGGCGATCACCAGGCTCCCTGTTTCGCGGTTGGCGAACTGGTCGGCCAGCTGGCGCATGTTCTTCGCGTCGAGCAGCACGCGCTCGACCAGCGCGAGCACTTCGCGGCCCGGCTCCGTCGTGCCGAGCAGGCGCTTTCCCCGCCGCACGAACAGCTCGACCCCGAGCTCGTCCTCGAGATCCTTGATGTGCTTGCTCACGCCCGACTGCGACGTGTACAGCGCATTGGCCACTTCGGTCAGGTTGAAGTTCCGGCGGGCGGTTTCCCGGACGATGCGAAGCTGCTGGAAGTTCATCGCGGCATCGTAGGTTCGATGGCCGCGGGCGGAGGAAGCACCCCGTTGCGAACCGAGGTGCTTATGCGCAGGCCGCATGAGCGGCAGGCCGGGCGGGCCGGGATTCCGGCCCCCGACCGGCACGCCGCGTCAGCGGATCTTCGAGTACGCCGTCGGCGCCAGGATCTGGTTGCTGAAATGCGTGATCAGCGGACCGTTCTTTTCGGTCTCCGCACGTGCGGCGAGCCATTCGGGGTCGGACGCGAACGCCGCCCACTTCGCCTCGCGCTCGGCCAGATCCTTCCATTCGAGCAGGTAGATCAGCTGCTGGTTGTTCTCGCCGATGTAGACGGTCCAGAAGCCGGTCTGGCGGATGCCGTGCTTGTCCCACAGCTTCAGCGTGATGTTCTCGAAGCGGCGGTTCAGGTCGGGCAGGCGCCCCGGGCAGCAGTGGTAGATGCGCAGTTCGTGGAACACGGTTCGAGTCTCCTGTTGTCGTTGTCGAAGAGACCCGATGATGCCAGAGCGCAGCGGGAGCCTGCCTAACCTTCGCGGCCATCCACCCGCGTCGAGCACAGCCTGGGCGTGTACACGACCAGGTACAGCGCGAAGGCGAGCGACCACGGCACCGAGGCCAGCGCGATCCAGTTCATGTAGGCATCGGGGGCCGCCAGCGGACCGAACACGCGAAGCGCCGCCGCCAGCGGCACCAGCGCGAACATCGCGGTCTCGGAGCGCCCGGCGACCAGCATGCGGCCGGTGTGGCCCAACGCCGTGCGCGTGACCATGCCGATGATCAGCCCGCCGATCAGCCCCAGCCCGAAGGCGTGCAGCGCCAGCGGTCGCGCCACCCATCCGCCCGCCGCCAGCGCGAGCAGCAGCAGGCCGACCACGGTCCACGCGTACGACACGTGCAGGATCCAGACCAGAGGATTGCCGGACGTGGCGAGCGGGCGCCATCCCCACAGCCGCACTGCCTGCAGCGCGGCGGCAAGCGATGCCACCGTCACCATCGCCGCCCCGTCGACGCCGGCGACGTCGCAGGCCAGCGCCACGGCGGTGGCACCGATCGCCGCGCGGTCGAGCCGCGGATCCTTGAACTGTTTGAGGCCGCGAACCGAGTTCAGTGTGAACATCGGGATCACCCGTCCGCCGATGACGCCGGTGAGCAGCACGATCAGGTACAGCGCGAGGCGCAGCAGCACATCGGCCGACACCGGGAAGCCGTCCACGAACAGCGCGCCGTACATGGCCGCGTCGGCCAGCAGCAGCACGAGCGGCAGAAACCCGACGAAATAGTTGCGCCGGTTGCCGGCCCGCACCAGGGGCACCAGCAGGCCCGCCGCCACGCACAGCAGAAACGCCATCTCGACGATCAGGCCCGCACGGGCGAAGCCGATCAGGAAGCAGGCGCGCGCCAGCAGCCAGAGCGACGCAACGGCGGCCAGCCGCCAGCCAGTGGGCGTCGGTTTGCCGGTCCAGTTGCGCACGGCTGTGAACAGGAAGCCGGTGACGACCGCGAACGCGAACCCGTACACCATCTCGTGCGCATGCCAGAGCGACGGTGGGAAACCCGCCGGCGTCGCGGCCACACCGCGATGCATCAGGACCCACAGCGGGACGATCAGCACCGCGTGCAGCGCCGCCAGCAGATAGAAGGGCCTGAACCCGAGGCGCAGAACCGGCAGGCCCTGCGGGGCCGGCAGCGACGCCGGCGATTCGATACGCAACAACTGGGACATCTTGAGCTTCCGTCGGGCACAGGGCCGGATGGGCCCCATTGTGTGTCCGACCCCGGACACAAGCATTGACCCGGATCAACCTCGCGGCCCGCCGGGATCTCGCCAGGGGTCAAGGCATCGTCGCGCGCCCGCGTGCCCGCGAAACCGCCGGACCGTCTCAGTCCGTGACGTTCGGCGGATCGAGGTCGACGTCCCAGCCCTCTTCCGGCGCGGGCGTGCGCGCGATCCACTCGTCGATCAGCCGGACGTGCTCCGCCTCCTCCTCTTCCATCTCGACGGCCGCCGCGCGCAGTTCGCCCTCAGGCGCGCGCCTCAGCAGCTCCGCATAGAAGCGCCGCGCGCGCTCCTCGTTGATGCGGGCCACCTGCAGCGCGTGATACGGCGTCATCAGGTAGTGCAGCTCGGAGTGGTCGCCGGTCTCGGGCCCTTCCATCCCCTCCCAGCGCCAGGGCACGCGCGGCGTGGGCGCGCCGGCATGCCACCCCATCCGGTCGCGGATCTGCTGTGCGTGCAGGTTCTCGATGCGCGCCATCTTGCGGAACAGTTCGGCGACCTCGCGGTTGTTGTGCGCGTCCATCAGTTCGGCGAACTCGGCGTAACGCTCGGCGGCCTCGGATTCGAGCGCATAGGCGTTGGCCATCATCTCTTCGATGTTCTCGAACATCGGCGCAGCGGTCGCGGCCCGTGCCGATCGATCGTGCGCCCGGCCGGAGGCGCCGTTGCCTGCTGGATGGTGCTTCGGATCGGTGCTCGTCATAGTGCGAAGCCTTTCTCGATGTCGACCAGCGCGTGGCTGGGGTCTCCGATCGGCGGCGCGTAGGGCGCGCGGTCCCCGCGATACAGCACGCCGATGTTGAAGCCGTCGTCGGTCATGATGCGCCGCGTCGCCGTCACCGGATCGTCGGTCGCCTCGACCGGCGACGGGCGAACGATGTTGCGCCACTCGCGCTGCTCGGGGCGGAACGTGACGCAGGGCGACAGGATCTCGACGAACGAGAAGCCGGGATTGCGGATCGCCTGCGCGACGATGTCGGCCGTCCGGTTCGGATCGCCCGAGAACGCCCGGGCGATGAAGTTCGCCCCTGCGGCAAGCGCCACCACCAGCGGGTGGAACACCTTCAGCCCGGTGCCGCCGGGGGACAGCTTCGAATCCCAGTCGGGTTCCGTGGTCGGCGAGGGCTGCCCCTTCGTCATGCCGTACACATGGTTGTCCATCACGATGTAGGTCATGTCGACGTTGCGCCGGCAGGCGTGCATGAAGTGATTTCCGCCGATCGAGTAGCCGTCGCCGTCGCCGCCCGTGACCAGCACGGTCAGGTCGGGGCGCGCGATCTTCAGCCCCGTGCCGGCCGCCAGCGCACGCCCGTGGACGCCGTGGAACCCGTATGCCGTCGTGTAGGCCGGAATCCGGGAGGAACATCCGATGCCCGAGACCACACCGACGTTGCGCGGCTCCAGTTCCAGCGCCGCCAGGGCCTTGGTGATCGAGCTCAGCACGGTGAAGTCGCCGCAGCCCGGGCACCAGACCGGCTTGTAATCGGACTTGAAATCGGCCGCGCTCACGCGCTGCATCACGGCTTCGGGGCGGCTGCTCATGCTCGGCTCCATTCGACGATCGTGCGATGCACCTCGGCCGGGCGGATCGGCAGAGGACCGGGATGGCAGAAGCTGCGCACCTCGCCCGGCAGGTCGTACTGGGCGCGCAGGTAGCGATGGAACTGCGCGCCGTGATTCTGCTCGACGACGAGCACGCGGCGCGCGCCGGCCAGCGCCGCGTCGAAGGACGCCGGCAACGCCGGTGCCACCACGCGCACCGACACCAGCCGGGCGCGCACACCGTCGGCGGCCGCGCGCTCGATGCCCTCGCGCACCGGGCCGGTCGCCGAGCCCAGCGTCACGACCACCAGGTCGCCGTCGCCTTCGATGTCGGCCCAGCGCGCGCCGTAGCCGGCCGACGCAAGCTTGCGCAGGCGCTTGTCGAGCTGCCTGCGGTGATCGGCGGCCTGGCTCGACGGGATGCCGCGCTCGTTGTGCTCGAGCCCGTCGGCGGTGTAGGCGACCCCGCGCGTGCCGGGGATCGCCATCGGCGACACGCCCGACGCGGTGTCGGCGTAGCGCAGATAGCCCTCGGTGTCGGCCGCGGCGGTCAGGCGCCCTGTCGTGAAGGACTCGACCCGCGGCCGGTCGACGACCGCGCGCGTCTGGCCCAGGAACTGGTCGGACAGCACGATGGCCGGCGCCTGCAGGGTCTCGGCGAGATGCACCGCCCACTGCGTGGTCGCGAGGCAGTCGGCGATCGAGTTCGGCGCCAGCACCAGGCGCGGCGCGTCGCCATGCAGCCCGCTGGTCGCGATCGAGATGTCGCTCTGCTCGCTCTTCGCCGGGATGCCGGTCGACGGTCCGCCGCGCATCACGTCGACGATCACGACCGGGATCTCGGCAGTGACCGCGAGGCCGATCGCCTCGGTCATCAGCGACAGGCCCGGACCGGACGTCGCCGTCAGCGAGGGCACGCCGCCGAACGATGCGCCCAGCGCCATGTTGATCGACGCGAGTTCGTCCTCGGCCTGCACCAGGACGCCGCCGACCTTGGGCAGCGCAGGCGCGAGCCATTCGAGCAGTTCGGTGGCCGGAGTGATCGGATAAGCCGCGACGAAGCGCACGCCGCCACGCAGCGCGCCGAAACCCGCGGCCTCGTTGCCGGTCAGCAGCCAGCGGCCCGCGCCGCTGCCCGCGCGCGCCAGCGCCGGCCGACGCTCGATCGCATCGGCGGCGCCGCGGCCGGCTGCGGCGGCGGCCAGACTGGGCGGCAGGGATTCCTTCTTCTTCAGCGAGGCCTCGATCACCGGGGCGACCGCATCCTCGGGCAGCCCCAGCAGGCCCGCGGCGAGTCCGAGCGCGATCATGTTCGGCCAGCTGCCTTTGATCGACTTGGCCAGCGCCTTGAACTGCAGCGGCGCGAAGCCCGCGCCTGCCTGCACGAAGGCATCGGGCATCGCGCCCTCGGCAGGGTCGCCGATCACGATGCTGCCCGCATCGAGCGGGATCTCGTCGGCGAATCGCTGCAGGTTCAACCAGTCGACCGCGATCAGGTAATCGAAGCGGTCGTCCAGGTTGAAGACCGGGTGCGGCGAGAAGCGCAACAGCGCGGCCGCCTCACCGCCACGGATCTGCGGACCGCTGGTGCGCACCATGATGCCGTACAGGCCGGCGCGCGCCGCCGCGTCCAGCAGCATCGTGCCCGCGGTCATCACCCCCGCGCCGCCCGAGCCGGCGATCGCCATCGAAATGCTTTCCGGGTCCCGCCGCGGTTCGGCTGCCTGCGTCATCAATCCCGTTCTCCGTCACAAGAGGACATCCGTGCCGCGCACGGCGCCGGATGCGCGACCGCGCATTGTGTTGCGCGGCATTCCGCCGTTCAATGTCAAAGCGCAATGCGCCCCTTCCGGGGATGGCGCAAGATTCGCGTTTGTTCCGTGCACCATTCGTCCGGTGCCCACGTCCTTGGAAGCAGTCTCATGGCCCTGATCATCAACGACAACTGCACCGCCTGCGACGCCTGCCGGCCGGTCTGCCCGAACGAGGCGATCGCGGCGGACGATCCCACCTACATCATCGACCCCGCGCGCTGCACCGAGTGCGTCGGCGCCGAAGAGGAACCGCAGTGCCAGCTCGTCTGCCCGGCGGCGTGCATCGATCCCGATCCGCGCCACAAGGAGACCCCCGAGCAGCTGCTCGCGAAGTACCGCGCGCTGCACGGCTGAGATCAGCGGGCGCCGCGGCCGCGGCCGAGCGCCACCGAAACCGCCGTCGAAACCAGGAACGCGGCCAAGGCAATGGCGTTGCCGGCCGCCCCTGCTGTACGCCATCCGGGTTCTCCTCCGAGGTCGCCCGCGATCCGCAGCACGAGTGACGCATGCAGGAGCGCCACCGGCACGATCGCGCCCGCGTGATAGCGCATCCGCACGCCCAGCAGCACCGGGAAGATGATCGGCGCATGGGCGATCACCATCGACATCACGAAGCCCAGCAGCACGGCATGCAGCGCCGCATCGCGCAGCCCGGGCATCGGCCCGCTCGTCAGGCCGGCCGACGCGGCCGCACCCCACGCCGCCATCAGCAGCCCGGAGATCCCGAGCCAGACGTGGCCGGCAAGCAAGGTGCGACCGATGAACCCGGTCAGTCCGGCCACCCTGGCCGTGCGCAGCGCGATGTCGTTGCGCAGCAGCCAGACCCCCAGCGCAAGGTAGGACAGCCCGACCAGGGTCGCGCCGACACGCACGTCCATGGTCCAGGCGATCGCGCCGGCGACGCACGCCGTTGCGATGACGACGAACCAGCGGCGCGCGCCCGGAGAGGGGCGTCGCAGGCGCGACAATTCGAGGCGCTCGCCGGCGATCGTCAGCACGAGGAAATCGATCCAGAGCCCGAGCGCGGGATCGGGCCCGCCGCTTGCCAGCCAGGCGGCAGTTCCGGCCGGGAAACACGCCGCGCCGGCCAGCAGCACCAGCGAATGTAGTTGCGGCTGGCGCCTGTGCAGTTGCCACGTGGTGGCGGTGAGCGCCAGCCCCGCCGTCAGCAGCAGCAGCAGCGCGAGGACCGGCGGCCCGCTCGCCACCAGCGTGAGACTCGCGGCCACCGCGCAGAGCGGGGCCGCGAACGACATGCGGTGCCCATGGGCGGCTGCGCGCTCGAGAGAGATCACCGTGCCGAAGAAGCCACCGATCAGCAGCGCCGCGTGCAGCGCGACGTGATCGACGCTGATCACCGGGATCGGGACACCAGCCCGCAGCAGGCCGCCGGAGACGCCCGCCACCAGCGACAGCAGTCCGCCGACCAGCAACGGCACACGGCCGAGGCGCAGGCTCACTCGTCGTCCCAGCCGAAGAACTCGCGTGCCTCCGGGCTCATCCGCTCCGGTGTCCAGGGGGGATCCCAGACCAGTTCGACCCGGATGTCGTCGAGCTGATGGAACGCTCCCGCGAGCCTTGCCTCGGCCTCCTCGACGATTTCCTCGCCCATCGGGCATGCCGCCGACGTCATCGTCAGCTGCACGCGCACACTGCGATCGTCGCGCTTCGCGCCGTAGACCAGCCCCATCGCGACGATGTCGACACCGGTCTCGGGGTCGATCACCTCGCGCAGCACGTCCATCACCTGCGGGTCCATTGCCTCGTCCAGGCTGTCAAGAGCGGCGATGATGCCGCAGCCCGACAGCTGCGGCATTGACCGGAATCAACGCCCTGCCCTTCAGGGCAGGATCAGCGAATCGACCTTCAGCTGCTGCACCAGATTCTGCGTGACGCTGCCGAGAACGCGCTCCTCCCAGTGCGGGCCGGTGTGCTTGCCCATCACCACCAGGTCTGGGCGCAGTTCGGACGCCGCCTTCAGCACGCCCGGCACCGGGTGCGCATGCACCAGATACTCCGCAGCGCGGCGCCGGCTGTCGCCACGCACCGCGCGCCAGAACCCTTCGAGCCCTTCCGCCGCCTGCTCGGCGCATTCGGCACGATACTCGCGCAGCACCGCCGGCCGCGCGCCCGACAGCTCGAGCGTCGTCTCGTGCTCGCCGCGAAATGCGTGGACCAGCGTGAGACCGGCCTTCGGCCAGAGTGCCGCGACCCTGCGGCAGGCCTCGCTCGATCGGTCGGACAGGTCGGTTGCAACCAGCACGCTGCGATAGGCCGTCTCGGTCGGCGTGCGCACCAGCAGCACCGGCACCAGCGACTGCCACAGCACCTTGAGCGCCGTGCCGCCGACGGCCCCCACCCGTGTGCGACCTTCACCGCGCACAGCCAGCACCACGAGATCGGACTCGCGCGCGGTCGCGAACGCGGCGATCTCCTGCGCGGCCCGCCCCGGCACGACGTGAACCGCGGCCTTCACCCGGAAGCGGCGCGAGACCGCGGCCGCCATTGCCGCCATCCTGCGCTGGTCGTCCTCGAGCGACTCGAGGTTTCCCCCGCCGAAGAACCGGCTCAATACGCCACTGCCCTGCGGCCACGAACCCTGGGCAGGCACGTGCAGCAGGTCGAGCTCGGCACCCCAGGCGCGCGCGAGCTGGGCCGCCCGGTCGACTGCGAACTGGGCGTCCGCGGAGAAATCGGTCGCTGCGAGAATCCGCTTCATCGGCACCTCCAAAGGCACTGCCGGTGCGGGCGGCTCACTTCGCACCGAGCGCCTCGCGTTCCATCGAAAGGAACGTATTGTAGGCATTGCGCCGGTTGGCGGCGTCGAACGCCGGAATGCCGCGGAAGCGCGACCAGTCGACGCGCGCATAGGCCTCGTCGAACGACAGCATCTCCTCCACCGCCGCCGCCATCTCGCGCCGCAGGAAGCGCAGGTAGTCGCGCGTCAGCGTCAGATCGCGGTGCGCGTCGAACGAGGCCGGTCCGTGCCCGCCGACGACGATGCGCGGGCTGCGCCGATCGAGGCGGTCGAGCGCTTCGAGCCAGGCACGGCTGTCGGCGTCGCCCACGAACGGGATGCGACCTGCGAAGACCAGGTCGCCGGCGAACAGCACGCCCTCCTCCTCGACCAGCATCATCAGGTCCTCGGGCGTGTGGGCCGGTCCGGCGGGCACCAGCCGGAACGTCACGCCGCCGAGCCGGAAGGCGGTCTCGCCGTCGATCAGCCGGGTCGGCGGAACCACCCGGGTCAGCTCGTTGACCCAGGGCGCGAGCGACTCGCGGCGCTCGGCCAGGCGCGCGGCCGGCGCTTCCGTCGCGAGATAGCCGGCCGCAAGACGATGCGCCCAGATGTCGGCGCCAGTCGCGGCGAAAGCCTGCAGGCCGTAGAAGTGATCGGCATGGTAGTGGCTGATCACCACGTGCCGGATGGGACGATCGGTGACGCGCCCGATCACGCGCAGCAGCTCGGCACCCAGCGCCGGCGTGCCGAGCGTGTCGAAGACGACCACACCCTCGTCGGTGACGACGAAGGCGGCGTTCGAGTTGAAACCCTCGTTCGCGCGGGACACCATGCCAAGGTCGCCCTGCACGAACCAGGCGCGCGCGGTCAGCTTGCGCGCCTCGACACGCACGCCCACCGGCTCGAACTCGGCGGCCCAACCGTGACCGAAGAACAGCGCAACCAGCATCGCGACCAAGAACCAGCCCAACCACAGCAGCACGCGCAGGCGCGGATGCCGGGCGCAGCCCCCGGGCGGCCCGCCCTTCGCGGCGTCGGCGCCGCCGTTCGCGGATCCGTGGATCCCGCCGAACATCGTCAGAGCTCGATGTCGGCCTGGATCGCAGCGATGCCCGCCCTCGCGCAGTCGTCGTCGGCGTCGCCGCCGGGCGCTCCCGACACGCCGATCGCACCGACCACCGCGCCCTGCGCCTCGATCGGCATGCCGCCGCCGAACGCCGCCACGCGCGGCATGCTGCGCATGCCGCTCGATGGCTTGCCGGCCTGGGTGTCGGCCGCGAGGGCCGTCGTGGTGGTGCGGAACGAGGCCGCGGTCCAGGCCTTGTCGATTGCGAAGCGCACTGTGTGGGCACCGCCGAAACGGTCGCGCAGCACGACTTGCGGCACACCGGCACGGTCGACGACCGCGACGCCGACCTGGTGACCATTCGCGCGGCATCGCTCGATCGCCGCGCGCGCCGCCTTCAGCGCGGTCTCGGGCGCCAGCTGGCGCACGGTGACCAGCGCCTCGGCCGCCGACACCGGGGCTGCGCCCAGCACCGATGCCGAGATCGCGATTGCGCCCGCGATGCGGGTGCACTGAAGCCTTCGAACCGTCATGACCATCCCCTTCCGGATATCGACCTGCGCGGCGCCACGCCGAGCGCCAATTGAATATTTGAATTCGACTTCGGCCCACCACCCACTGCGCGTGCCCATTACACGCCGTGATCCGGCATGCCCGGATTGCCCTGCATGCCGATCAGCCGCGGCTGGTTCGAGCTTGCGCGCGCGCGACCGTCTTCTTCGCCTTCAGCCAGGTCTCGACCACGTCCCAGATCGGCTCGCCCGCGGCGCCCTCGGCGACCGGCGCCCAGCCGGCGACCTTGTACGTCTTGCCCGCGTCGATCGGCCGTGCCGCCCAGGCGCATGTCGCTGATCCGGCTGCCCATGCTCGCGTTCGGATCGCAGGCGTAGGTCAGTCCGCCCACGCGCACCATGTCGCCGCCCTGCTGGTAGTACGGATCGGGGTTGAACAGGTTGTCGCAGACGTCCTCGAGAATGGTCTTGATCATCTCGCCGGTCATGTCCGTTCACGCGTCGTGCTGCGGATAGGTGATCGCGGTCTGGTCCATCAGCAGTTCGCGCGTGATCGCCTGACCCGGGCAGCACGCTGGTGCCCCAGCGGAACCCGGGCGAGAACGCGATCTGCGCGCCCTTGACCTCCATCAGCGCGTCGAGGATCAGCTGGTCGAAGCTGCCGTTGAAGTTGCCGCGCCGATACAGCAGCCCCTCGGTGACCGCGAGCGGCTCGTCGAGCTTGCGCCTTGAACGGCGCGCGCACGCGGTCGATCAGCGCCTGCATCTGCCGGATCGGCCGGCAGCAGGTTCGAGAACACCGGCAGCAGCCGATAGCGGAAGTCGGCGACCCTGCCCGCCGCTGACGTCGAAATCGAGCACGCCGAGGAACTTGCCGTTGGAGCCGGCGTTGGTCACCAGCGTGCGCGCCCGTCGCATTGTGCACGATCACGGGCTGCGGCACGCCGTCGTGCGTGTGTCCGCCGAGGATCGCGTCGATGCCGGTCACGCGCGAGGCCATCTTCAGGTCGACGTCCATGCCGTTGTGCGACAGCACCACGACCACCTGCGCGCCCTTGCGCGCGCACCTCGTCGACGATCTTCTGCATGCGGTCGTCCTGGATGCCGAAGGTCCAGTCGGGCACCATGTAGCGCGGGTTGGCGATCGGCGTGTACGGGAAAGCCTGGCCGATGATCGCCACCGGCACGCCGTTGATCGTCGCGCATCACGTGCGACGCGAACACCGGATCCTCGAAATCGGTGGTCTTGACGTTCTGGGCGACGAACTCGATGCTGCCCTTGAAGTCCTTGCTCGATGATCTCCTGCACCCGCTTCGCGCCGAGCGTGAACTCCCAGTGCGCGGTCATCACGTCCACGCCGAGCAGCTTGCAGGCGTCGACCATGTCCTGACGCGTCGGTCCACAGCGCGGTCGCCGAGCCCTGCCAGGTGTCGCCGCCGTCGAGCAGCAGCGCGCCGGGACGCGACGCCTGCATGCGCTTGACCAGCGTCGCCAGATGCGCGAAGCCCGCCCACCTTGCCGTAGGTGCGCGCGGCGCGCTCGAAGTCGAGATAGGTGAAGGCGTGCGCCTCGGCAGTACCCGGCGCGGATGCCGAAGTGCCTTGAGCAGGTGCTCGCCGACCAGGTGCGGCGCCTTGCCGAGCGCGCCTCGCCGACGCCGAGGTTGACGCTGGGCTCGCGGAAGTGGATCGGCAGCAGCTGCGCGTGGCAGTCGGTGAAGTGCAGCAGGCTGACGTTGCCGAAGCGCGGCAGCGTCGTACATGGCGCCGGCAGCGCCTCGCGCGGCGCGATGCGCGGTGGGGCCGACGCCGGCCGCCGAGCAGCTGCAGGCTCGCGCCGGCCGCAGGCCGATCGGCCAGCATGTGGCAGGAACTTCGCGAGCGGTTCAATCGTCGTGCGGCAGCCGCGTCAGCTGGTTGACCGGCGATTCGGGTCGAGCAGCAGCGCCATCACGTCGCCTGATCTGCTGCTCGGTCAGGATGCCGGCGTCGCCGAAGCGCGGCATCTGCGAGCAGGCGTTGAACGCGTGCGCGTTCCAGACCTTCGCCCAGGTGTACTTCAGGATCGCCTCGGCTGTTGCCGCGCAGCTTGCCGTAGTGGTGCAGCGACGGACCGATGTTGCCGAACGACAGTTCGGCCTTGCGTCAGCTGGTGACAGGCGTAGCAGTTGCCGCCGCTTGACGGTCGCTCGGCGCATCGCTGAACTGCAGGCCGCGGCCGCTCTGGGCGATGCTCTCGCCCTCGCTTCCAGTCGCCGAGAAACGCTTGCCGTCGCCGGGTAGCGCACGCCGTCGAGCGCGCTCTTCTCGAGCCGCTCGCGCAGCCGTTTGGGCAATTCGCCGCGCGCGTGCTCGGTGCAGCTCGTCTGCAGTTCGCTCTGGTCGAGGCGGTCGAGCTTCGCGACGCCGCGCGCGTCGAACGAGGCCTTCAACACGTCCGCGACCTCGGCGTCGGACGGACCGCCGCCCGTGAACAGCGCGCAGCCCGCGACGAGCTGCCCGATGCCGCAATCGCGCGAGGATCGCTTTTCGCTTTCATCGTCGTTCCCCTGCGCCGCCTCAGCGCTTGATCGCGGGCGAATCCATCTTGCCGCCGCCGTCGCGGTCACGCCCAGGAAGGTGATCAGGTCGATCGACGGCCTGCGAGGTCGTACTTCAGCTCGGGAAAGCGCTGCTGCCGGAAGCAGTCGTACATGCGCCACTGCATCGTGCGCAGCGCGCCCTGCGACACGCGGTACGCGGGCCAGGTCGTGAAGGCGCGCTGCGCCTGCTCGGGCTTGGTCAGGTTGGGCAGGTCCTGCAGCCGGATGCGCTGGTCGTCGATCGAGTGGCAGGTCGCGCACGAGAAATCGAACGGGCCGCCGCGGAAATAGAAGATCTTCTCGCCGCGCTTGTAGGAGGCGACCTCCTTCGGGTGCTTCTGCGGCAGGTTCACCGCACGCCGCGCGACTCCTCGACGACGTACGCGACGAGCGCCTCGAGGTCGGTCGCCGACTGGCCCTCCGACGAGAACGGCCGCCTGATCACCTCCTCGCGGCTCATGCCCTGCAGCGTCACCATGCAGTGCACGAGACGCGCCTCGAAATCCATCACCTGGTCGGCGTCCGCGAAGTAGCGCGGCATCTCGGCGTAGGCACCCTTGACGACGCCCGGTCCCTTGCCGAGGTCGCACTGCTCCAGCGATGGCGTGCTTCGGGCCGCGCTTCGCCTTCCACAGACCCTCGCCCTTCGCCACGATCAGCTCGGCAGGGTTGCCGTCCTGCAGCATCTGCGCGGTAGCGCTCGATCTCGGCCTGTGTGCTCGCCCTGCTGCGCGATCGCCGGCCATGCCGCAGCCAGGCCGAACGTCAGCGCCGCCGCGAGCGCGCGTGCCGGCGCTCGTCTGCGCAGCATCGGTCTTCCTCCTGTCGTGCCTGATCCGGCATCGTCTGCCGGAACGTCGAATCCGCCGGGCTCCTCGCCCCGCCCATCCCATCGCCTCCGGCCTGCGCGTGCCGCCCGACGATGCTCAGCTCGACGGTCGCCTCGTCGGTGCGCTTGTCGCCCTTGTTGTCGACCCAGCTCACGCGCGATCTTGTCGCCTGCCTTCGCGCCCTTGATCTTGAACTGCAGGTACGGGTTCTTCGAGATCGCCGGGCCCCAGTGCACGACCAGCACCGGCTTGCCGTTCAGCGAGGCGGTCACCTCGGTGATGTGCCAGGCGGGAATCAGGTTGCCGCTCGCGTCCTTGCGCTGGCCGGTCTCCATCTCGTGCGCCATCAGCACACGCACGTCGGCCACGCCGTCCTTGACGGTGGCACGGATTTTCATCGGGTCAGCCATGCTTCGACTCCTTGAATGCGTTCGTCGGTTGCGTCCGTGTCGGAGATCAGCCGCCGCAGCCGCCGAGCGTGACCTTGATCTCTTTCCTGGTCATGTAGAACTTGCCGTCCGCCTTCACCAGCGCAAAGACGTCGGAGCTCTGGCCCATCTTGATGCGCATGTTGACCTCGGCCTCGGCGCCCTCGAGCAGCGTGTAGGCACCGGCCAGCGCGTTCGGGTTCTTCTCGACCAGCAGCGCGATGAACTCGGTCTTGGGCAGGTTGCTCTTGACGCCCACCGGCACCACGGCACCGTTCTCGGCGATGTCGGGCGACACGATCGAAACGTCCTTCGACTCGCTGGTGCTGGACACACCCATCGCCTTCAGCGTGTCGGCGATCGACTTCGTCTGGAACACGGCCGGGTTGTACTGCTGAGCGACGGCCTCTCCGGCCTGCAACAGGCCGAGGGCGGTGAGCCCGGAATAGATGCCACCCCCCCGAGCCGCCCGCAGGAGGCTGGCGATGCCACCTCACCTGTGCCGCCCGCAGAAGGCCGGCACCACCTGCGGCCCGAAGGGCTCGACGTCGATTCGTATTCATGCGATCTCTCCCAAAGAATTGAAAACCGTGTGATGCAGCAGAGTCATGTATCGGCCCGGGCAGCGGGGGCCCACGCAGGACCGCCCCGCCGCCGTCATGATCCCTCGAGGATCCACTTGACCAGCGCGCGCAGATCCTCCTCCTTCAACTGGGGATTCGCCGGCATCGGCACCGACCCCCATGCGCCCTGCCCGCCGTTGCGCACCTTCAGCGCGAGCAGTTCCATCGCGTCCTTGTCGCCCTTGTACTTCTGCGCGACCTGCCGGAACGACGGCCCGACGAGCTTGCGGTCGACCGAATGGCACGCCAGGCAGGCGGCATCCTTGGCGATCTCGAATGGCGGCTTCAGCGCGGTGCCTTTGCCGACCGCGACCTGCGTGACCGCGGCGCGCGCCGACGCCGAGGTCGCGAGCTTGACCGAATCGGCGCCGGCCGGTCGGGTGGTGTCGGCGCCGCGCGATGGGCCGATCACGCGGTTCTGCTCCGCGAGGTTGCCGTGGGCATTGCGCGCGAAGTCCGGCAGGGTCGAACGCACGTCGGATGTCGGTCGCGCAGTCCTTCATGCAGGCCGAGCCTTGCACGTCCGGCTTGCCGGCCACCTTCCACATCTCCTGGTAGACGACTTTGCCGTTGCGGTTGGGCAGGCGCTGCTGCGCCTCGGCGATGTTGCGGTCGGACAGCACGAAGTCCGCCGGCAGGATGTCGGCCAGGTGCAGGATGTAGGCGGTCGTCGCGTACACCTCCTCGACCGTCAGCGACTTGGGCGCATTCCAGGGCATCGCACGGTTGATGTAGTCCCACAGCGTCGACACGTGGGACAACTTCATGATCGTCGTGCGCTGCGGATAGTCGGCGCGCTTCAGGTTCGCCACGCGCCCGGTCACGATGTCGTCCTTGGTCGTGCCGCCGACGATCGGCGTGAACACCTCGGTGGATTCACCGAAGGTGCCGTGGCACGACGCGCACTTCTCCTCCCAGACATCCTGGCCTTTCGCAACCGAGCCCGACCCGGGCGGCAGCCCCTTGAAGTCGGCCCGCACGTCGATGTCCCAGGCGGCGATCTCGTCGCGCGTCGCCGGGCGACCGACCGCCGCCCAGGGCTTCGGCCCGGCGGCCACGGCCTGACGCTCGGGGGCACGCTGCGCCGCGGCCGGCGCGGCGGCGGCGGCGGCGATCGCCGCCCCGGCCAGGCACCAGGCCAGGATCCGCGTCGGCGAAGCCGCGTCGCGACGCCGGTGTTCAATAGACCTGGACATTGAACACCTCCCCGGACTCCGAAACCTTCCACGACTGGATCGCGTTGTTGTGATAGATCGAGCGCGTGCCGCGCACCGCGCGCAGCTGGTTGATCTTCGGCTGGACATGCCCGGTGTCGTCGATCGCCCGGCTCTGCAGCACTGCCGGCGAGCCGTCCCAGACCCAGTCGATGCCGAACCGGGTCAGCGCCTTGGGCAGCACCGGGCTCTCGAGCCGCGCGGTGCGCCAGTTGCGCCCGCCATCGACCGACACGTCGACCCGCTTGATGCGCCCGCGCCCGGACCAGGCCAGCCCGGTCACGTTGTAGTAGCCGCGGTCGAGCAGCACCTGCCCGCCCGACGGGCTGGTGATCACCGACTTCACCTCCTGCACGGACGTGAACTGGCGGTGCGTGCCGTCCGGCATCAGGTCCACGTAGTGAACGACCTCGTCCTTCGTGTAGAAGGGCTGGTCACCCACTTCCAGCCGGCGCAGGTACTTGACCCAGGACACGCCCTGCACCCCCGGCACGACGAGGCGCAGCGGATAGCCGTTCTCGGGACGCAGCATCTCGCCGTTCATCGCCCAGGCGACCATCACGTCGTCCATCGCCGATTCGATCGAGATCGTGCGCGTCATCGACGATCCGTCCGCGCCCTCGGCCAGCACGAACTTGCCGCGCGTGCGGTCGACACCGCACATGTCCAGCAGCGTCGACAGCAGCACACCGGTGTATTCGCAGCAGGACAACATGCCGTGCGAGTACTGCACCGTCGGAACGGCCACGTTCGCCCATTCCATTCCCGTGTTGGCACCGCATTCGATGAAGTGGATGCGCGACACCGAAGGCAGGCGCATCAGGTCGTCCATCGTGAACACGCGCGGCTCGCGCACGAGTCCCATCACCATCAGGCGGTGCTGGCTGGGATCGATGTCGAACCAGCCCTGGTGATGGCGCTCGAAGTGCAGGCCGTTGGGGGTGATGATGCCGAACAGGCCCTGCAGCGGCGTGAAGCTGACCGACGCCGCGGCGACCCGCGTCAATCCGGGGCTCTCGCGGCGCTGCAGGTTCTTCTCCCACTGCGAGGGCAGCCCGTAGCCGCGGGCCGCCACCGGCTGGCCGAGCGATTTCGTATGCGCGGGCAGGTTCAGGATGGCGGGGTCGCCAGTGCCCGACTGGGCGCGAGCGCCACCCGCCGCTGCGGCACCCGCCCCCATCGCCAGCGCCTTGCCCATGAAGGCGCGGCGCGCGGTCCGCGCCTTCGCCAGCAACTCCGGCGTGGCAGTGTCTTCGGGCGCCTTGCGGATTCGCCCCGGCAGAACGTTCTTCGTGTCCATCGAAAAACCTCGTTTGACTTCGCGCGTGCGCAACGTCGGCGGGGACTCAGGATCCCGACGACGATGCAGCCTCGCTCTGGCGGCGAGCCTCGTCGACGGACTGCAGATCGCGGGCGAGATCGATCAGGTTTGCGTGCTCGCTGCGGTCGCCGTCGAGCTGGCCGGCGATGTGCACGCAGACCGTACGGCAGATCTCGGTGAGGGCCTGGTCGGCAACGCCGTAGTAGATGAAGCTGCCTTCCTTGCGCCGGGTGAGCACGCCCGAGCGATACATGGTGCCGAGATGGCGGGAGATGTTGGTCTGTGTGGCGCCCGTCTCCGCCACGATCTCCGACACCGTACGCTCCTGGTTGCAGATCGTGTGCAGGATGCGGATCCGCATCGGCTCCGCAAGGAGCGAGAAGTACCGAGACACCGTCTCGAATACGCGACCGAGTTCGTCCACCGCGCCGTTCCCCATGTATCTTCTAACCTTGTTCGATTCAGCATATGAGCATGTGCGCATATCGTCAACGCGATTACCCGCCAATACTCCCCTGTGTACGGGTATGTCCCTAGACAAGATGCAACGCCGCTGCCTTGCGCGCACGGTCGCCGTGCTTGCCGCCGGCGCTGCCGGTGTGTTCGTTGCGCAGCAGCCGCGGGCTGCAGGCACCGCAACGGATGGCGTAGCGATGCGCGCCGCCGCCACCGGTCATCTGCAGACCCCCAGCTCGCTGACCGACCTGCTCGATCGGGCCGGACGCGAACGGACACCTGTGGTGGCACTGTTCAGCCGTGATGGCTGCCCCTGGTGCGAGGCGATCCGACGCGATCAGCTCGTGCACCTTGCGCGAGACGCCCGCGCTCAGGGCGTGATGGTCGTGGAGTTCGACGTCGCGGACCACCGCCCCTTCGCGACCGGCGGAGCGACCGACCGGGAACCCGGCAATCGGCAGAAAGGCAAGCAGGCACGCCGCCGCCGGCGGGCCGCAAGGCAGACCGGCAATCCGCAGGCGATCCGAATCCGGAGGCAGGCGATCCGGCGGCGCTCGCGCCGATCAGGACGGCCGAGTCGCCGGCGGCGCTCGCCCGCCGCCTCGGAATCCGGGCCGTGCCGACCGTGGTCTTCCTGGGGGGCGACGAGGAACTGGCCGAGCGGCTGGTGGGATACCAATCACCCGACTTCTACGGTGCGTACCTCGAGCAGCGGATCGCGGACGCGCGGCGCCGAATGCAGACGGCGCCCTGACGGCTCGGGGCCGACCGTCGCGTCGTCAGTGGAAGTGGCTGGCCTCGGGCTCGACGTCGTCCGGCATCTCGGTGTGGACGATCTCGCCCTTGCCGTTCGGATACAGCGGCGCGCCACAGTCCTCGCAGAAATCGGGCTCGTTGACCTCGGCCCAGACCTTGATCTCGGACACTCCGGCTTCCCGCAGCGTGTCGCGAATGACCTGCAGCGGCGAAGGCTCGTCGGCCTCGGACTCGGCACCGAGCAGCGGCCAGACGACCCCCTGGGCGACCTCGCTCGGAGTCGGACGCCGACAGACCGATCCGGTATTCGTCGATGCGATCGGTGCCGAACGCGGCGACCGCCGCCTGCAGCTCGGACGGCTCCACCGACAACGCATGCGTGAGGAAGTGCACCGCGGCGCGGATCGCGTACGGGCGCACCCGGCGATCGGACTCGCGCAGATTGATGTGGTAGGCGTCGGGCAGCAGGCACTCGAAGCCGCAGCCCGCCAGCAGCGGCTCGAGATTCGGCCTGCCCTGCTCGATCCAGCGCTCGAGGCACTGCACCCGGCTGGCATGATCGTTCGACTCGAACTCCTGCCACCGGAACATCGGCCGGCCACGCGGCACCGCCACGACGCCGACGAGGAAACGGCTGTCCGCCAGCATCTCGGCGGTCTCCGGCAGGCTCTTCAGCTCGAAGCGGGGCGCCGTGCCGGCGATCGCCGACGACCCGATCTTGCGCGTCATCCGCCGCAATTCGGCGAAATCGTGCGGCAGCTGGTCGATGCTGAACAGGTAGGGCACCACGCGCAGGCGGGCGTCGCGCGCCAGCACGTGCGCCTGCCAGTGCGCCGACAGCGTCTGCACCGCGTCGGCCGGCAGTTGGCCGGACGGGATCCGGAACCTCGTCCAGACGACCATCGGAGCGGACACCAGCAGGCAATCCCAGCGGTGCCGTCGATCTCGACCCGCAGCGATTCCGAGCACTCCTCGACCGCCTCGATCAGCGCGCCGTAGGCCTCGGAATCGGCCTGGTTCAGCCGATCGAGCGCGTCGTGCACGGCCTGCATGGTGGGTGCCGTCGAGCAGCCGCTCGATGCGCTCGGTCAGCGACTGCTCCCAGAACCGGTCTTCGGTGCGGCTGCCGGAATTCGACAGGCCGAGCGCGGCGACACCAGTCGCTCGGCGTCGGGCGACAGGTGCGACTTTCGGTCCCGCATGCTGCGGGCGTGACGGGGTTCTTTCATCTTCCTGCGACGGCAGGAGTTTCGACGGATACACCGCGCGCAGTCTTAACCCGATTCGCCCGCTGTCGTCGAGGCGGGTCCACAGCGCCGGGCCGCGCGCGTCCTTGCCGATCGCCGCAGCAGCCGCATCGTGGGCCGCGATCTCGTCGGCGTGGCCGGCACGACGACCAGACCCGACGGCGGCCAGTCACGATCGTCGCCGTCGCCGCTCGCGGACTCGCCTCGCCGGTGCAGCGCGATCTCCAGACTGTCCTGCCCGCGCGTCATCGACAGGTAGACGTCGGCGAGCAATTCGGCGTCGAGCAGCGCGCCGTGCAGCTTGCGATGCGCGTTCGACACGCCGTAGCGCTCGCACAGCGCGTCCAGCGAATTGCGCTTGCCGGGATGCAGCTCGCGCGCCATCGCCAGCGTGTCGACGACGCCCGCGACGCACGCACGTCGGCGGCACGCCGCTGCTCGACCCGCTTCAGCTCGGCGTCGAGAAAGCCGACGTCGAACGGCGCGTTGTGGATCAGCACCTCGGCGTCGTCGACGAAGCTCGAGAACGCGCGTCGACGACGTCGCCGAAGCGCGGCTTGTCCTGCAGCATCTCGCGCGTGATGCCGTGCACCGCGAGCGCGCCCGCGTCGATGTCGCGCTCGGGGTTCACGTACAGGTGCAGCGTAGCGGCCGGTGATGCCGGCGGTTGACGCACCTCGAGGCAGCCGATCTCGATGATCCGATGCCCGTCCTCGGCGGACAGGCCGGTGGTCTCGGTGTCGAGGACGATCTGTCGCATCGGCTCCTGCAGTGCCCTGCCGGCGAAACCGGCGGCCGGGCACGTCGGCGACGACGGGTACCCGGGGCCCGGCCGCAGCCGAGCACTCCACCGGCCGGGCGCGGCCGCGCGCGGGCTCCGGCATCGGGTCCTGCGACCGCGCGCCGCGCGCCAGCAGCGTGTAGACGGTCGGCACGCACGAACAGCGTCAGCAGCGTGCCCAGCGTCATGCCGCCGACGATCACCATGCCGATCTGCCGACGGCTCTCGGCGCCCGCCCCGGTGGCGCAGCGCCAGCGGAACCGCGCCGAGCACCATCGCGCCGGTGGTCATCAGGATCGGGCGCAGCCGCAGGCTGGCGGCCTCGATCACCGCCGGCACCAGCGCCTTGCCCTGGTCGCGCAGCTGATTGGCGAACTCGACGATCAGGATGCCGTGCTTGGTGATCAGCCCGACCAGCGTGATCAGACCGATCTGGCTGTAGACGTTCATCGTGCCGCCGGTCCACTGCAGCAGCGCCAGCGCACCGGTCATCGACAGCGGCACCGTGAGCATGATGATCAGCGGGTCGACGAAGCTCTCGAACTGCGCCGCCAGCACCAGGTAGATGAACGCACAGCGCCAGCGCGAAGGTGACCAGCAGCGTCGGACGACGACTGCTTGAACTCGCGCGTCTGGCCGTTGTAGTCGACCGCGTAGCCGGGCTTCAGGTGCTTGCGGGCGAGGTCCTCGAGCACCTCGACCGCCTCGCCGAGCGACGCGCCCGGCGCGAGGTTGGCGGTGATCGTGACCGCCCGGCGCTGGCCGAAGTGGTTGAGCTCGCGCGCGCGTCACGCCTCTCGTCGATGCGCACCAGGCTGGACAGCGGCACCATCGTGTCGTTGCGGCCGCGCACGAAGATGTTCGAGATGTCCTGCCGGGCGTGTTGCGACTGGCCGGCTCGAACTGCACGATCACGTCGTACTGTTCGCCCTCGCGCTTGAAGCGCGTCACCTGCCGTCCACCGAGCGCAGGTCTCGAGCGCGCGCCCGATCGCGTCGACGGCGACGCCGGCATCGGCCGCCCGCTCGCGATCGATGCGCAGCCTCGATCTCCGGCTTGTTCAGCCGCAGGTCGCTGTCGACGCCCTGCAGGCGCCGGATCGCGCCTGCAGCTCGGCCATCAGCGGGCGCAGCGTCTGCTGCATCTCCTCGTACGACTCGGAGGTCAGCACCACGAAGTTGATCGGTCGCTCGCGCGGCGACTGCCCGAGCGATGCCGGCGCCACCGCGAACGCCAGCACGCCCGGTATGCCGAGCAGCTTCGGCTGCAGTTCGCGCGACGATCTGCGGCACCTTGCGCGCTGCGCTCGCGCCCAGTCGACCAGCCGGAAGAAGGCGATGCCCTGGGTCACGGTCGGGCTGCCGGTGACGACGAACACGCGGTCGACCTCGGGCACCGATTGCGCCAGGCGCTCGATCTCCTGCGCGTAGCGACTAGCGTGTAGTCGATCGACGCGCCGTCGGGGCCGTTGAAGATGCGCGACGATCGTGGCGCGATCCTCGATCGGCGCGAGTTCGCGCTTCATGCCGTTGAACAGCAGCACGCTGGCGCCGGCGACCGCCAGACCGACCAGCACCACCAGCCAGCGCGGTGCGCAGCGTCGGCCTGCAGCCCGGCGGCGTAGCCGCGCGTCAGCGCGCCGACCGCCCGGTCGATCCGCGCGCACGAAGCGCGCCCGGCTGCGGCGCGTGACGCAGCAGGCGCGAGCACATCATCGGCGACAGCGTCAGCGCGACGAAGCCCGACACCAGCACGGCACCGGCCAGCGTGAGCGCGAACTCGACGAACAGCCGCCCGGTGCGCCCGGTGGTGAAGGCGACCGGCGCGTACACCGCCGCCAGCGTCAGCGTCATCGCGACGACCGCGAAGCCGACTTCGCGCACGCCGCGGAAGGCCGCCTGCGATCGGCTCCATGCCGTCCTCGACGTGGCGATAGATGTTCTCGAGCACGACGATCGCAGTCGTCGACCACCAGGCCGATCGCGAGCACCAGCGCGAGCAGCGTCAGCGTGTTGACGCGAGAAGCCCGCCACCAGCATCAGCGTCGCCGGCGCCGATCAGGCACACCGGAATCGTGACCAGCGGAATGACGCTCGCGCGCAGCGTGCCGAGGAACAGGAAGATCACCAGCGCGACCAGCACGACCGCCTCGGTGATCGTCGTGTACACCGACTGGATCGAGCGTTCGATGAACAGCGTGGTGTCGTTGGCGATGTTCACCGACACGCCTGCGGGCAGTTCCGCGCGCAGGCGCGGCAGTTCCGCCTTCAGCGCCTGCGCCAGCGTCAGCGGATTGGCGGTCGCCTGCTTGATCACGCCCGAGCGAGATCGCGGGTCGGCCGTTGAAGCGCACGATGGTGCGCTCGTCCTGCGGCGCGACCACCGACCCGCGCCGACGTCGCTGATGCGCACCGGATAGCCGTTGACGGTGCGCACGACCACGTTCTCGAACTCCGGACACGCGCTGCAGGTCGGTCTGCGAGACCACCGTGAACTCGCGCTGCCGGCTCTCGATGCGCCCGGACGGCACCTCGACGTTCTGCCGCCGCAGCGCGTCCTCGACGTCGCTCGGCGTCAGGCTGAATCCGGCCAGCCGGTCGGGATCGAGCCAGATGCGCATCGAGTACCTGCGCTCGCCGAAGATGCGCACGTCGGCCGCGCCCGGCAGTGTCTGCAGCCGCGGCTTGACGAAGCGGTTGGCGATGTCCGACACCTCCAGCGGCGACAGCGCGTCGCTGGAGAACGCCAGCCAGATGATCGGATTGGCGTCGGCCTCGACC
The DNA here is from genome assembly GCA_963849015.1 of uncultured beta proteobacterium. Lineage (GTDB taxonomy): Bacteria > Pseudomonadota > Gammaproteobacteria > Burkholderiales > Burkholderiaceae_E > Quisquiliibacterium. The sequence goes on along the minus strand of CAWKFK010000006.1, from coordinate 75,088 downwards.
TTCGCGATCACCGGTTCGTCGACTCCTGCGGCAGGCGCGCGCGCACCCGCGCGACGCGGTCGCGCACGTCGGCCGCCGCGCCGTCCGGATCGCGGTCGAGCCGGAAGCGCACCGTGATCTGGCTGCTGCTCGGGGCGCGAGATCGACGTGAGCACGTCGACGCCCTCGATGCCGGCGATCGAGTCCTCGAGCGGCTTGGTGACCTGCGTCTCGATGATGTCGGCGGACGCGCCGAGGTAGCTGGTCGTCGACCGTGACCGACGGCTCGTCGATCTTCGGGTACTCGCGCACCGCAGCCGCGAGTACGACACCAGGCCGAGCAGCACGACGATCAGCGACAGCACGGTCGCGAAGACCGGTCGGCGGATGCAGATGTCCGAGACACCATGGTCGCCTCCGCTGGCTGCCCGGACGTCGCGGCCGCGGGCGCGGCTGCCCGAGCGCGGCCGTGCTCGACCACCCGCACCTCGGGCCCGTCGCGCTGAGCTTCGGGCTGACCGGCGGTGACGACCGACTCACCGGCTCGACCCCGTCGACGATCTCGACCTTGCCGTCGCGCCGCGATGCCGGTGCGAACCTGCACGCGCATCGCCTTGCCGTCGTCGATCCGTAGACGAACTGGTCCGCGCCGACCGGAAACATCGCCTCCTCGGGAATCACCACCGCGTCGTGCGGCTTCTCGATCAGCGATCGCGCGCCTTCGCGAACATGCCGGTGCGCAGCACGCCGTCGGCGTTCGGCAGCCGGCCCCGTGCCAGCACCGAGCGCCCGTTCGCGTCGACCTGGGCGTCGATCGCATCGAGCGTGGCCACGAAGTCGCGGCCCGGGAACGCATCGAACTCATCTCGATCGGCTGGCCGCGGCCGCAGCTGCCCGAGAAAGCGCTCGGGCAGCCGCAGGTCGACCTTCATGCTGCGAGACGTCCTCGAGCGTGACCAGCTCGGCGCCATCCTTGACGAAGTCGCCAGCGCTGACGTTGCGCAGCCCGAGCACGCCGGTGAACGGCGCCCGGATGCGAGCTCTTGGCGAGCTGCGCCTCGGCCAGCTTCAGGCGGGCTTCCTGGCACCTTCAGGTTGGCCGCGGCCTGGTCGCGCGCGCTGCCGCTGACGAAGTTGCGCTCGCGCGAGGTCCTCGGTGCGCTCGTAAGCTGGCCTGCGCCAGACCGAGCTCGGCGCGCGTCTGCTCGGCCTCGGCAGCGAGCACCGACGCGTCGAGCGACGACCAGCAGCGCGCCGCTGGTGCACCCGCGCGCCGTCCGTCGAAATCGATCTGCGACGATCCGACCGGCGATCTCGGGCCGCATGATCACCGACTCGTTGGCGCGCAGCGTGCCGACCGCCTGGATCTCGTCGGCCAGCGCCGCCTGCCCGACCGTGCCGCCTCGACGCCGACCGGTCCGCGCGGACCCGCCGGGCCCCCCAGGCCCCGCGGCCCCGCCAGGCCCCCTGCCGGCAGCCGGACCCGCCGCCGCCCCCGGACCTGCCCCCGCACCGGCACCAGCCCCGGCAGCGGAACCTTTCGCGGCCGACTCGGACGCCCTCCGCGCTTGCCGTCGCTGGCCGAGATCTCGAGCGCCGGAGTCGGCGCCACGCGCTGCCTGTGGTAGCCCCACCAGGCGACGCCGGCGAGCCCGGCCAATGCCACGACGGATACGACGAACTTTTTCATTCACAATCCCAGTTTCGGCCAATCTAGCATAGCGATGGCCCCGCCGATCGACAGCCCGTCACCCCCTCGGCCTGCCAGTCCGCCGCACCTCGTGTACCGGCGCCGAACGGTCCCGCGGGGCACTCCGGAATCCCGATGAACGACACCAGCCCCCTTGCGCGCTCCATCCCCGGCGGCCCCGCCGCAGGCCCGATCGCCCGTGCCGCGATCCACGACCTTGCCGGCTCGCGCATCCGCGAAGTCGCCAACGCCGGACTCGGCCTCGACGGCATCCTCGACCTTCTGGTTCGGCGAACCCGACCAGGTCACGCCCGCGTTCATCCGCGCAGGCCGCGGCGGACGCCCTGATCGCCGGCGACACCTTCTACACCCACAACCTCGGGATCGCGCCGTCTGCGCGCGGAATTGTCGGCCTACATCAGCCGGCTCGCACCCGCCGGTTCCGGTCGACCGGATCGCCGTCACCAGTGCCGGCGTCAACGCACTGATGCTCGCCGCGCAGCTGCTGCTGTCGCCGGGCGACCGGGTCGTCGCGGTGGTTCCCCTGTGGCCGAACGTGACGGAGATCCCACGGATCCTCGGCGCCGAGGTCGAGCGCGTGCCGCTGCACGTCGATCCAGCGGCGCGGCGCTGGCAGCTGGATCTCGACCGCCTGCTGGCGGCGCATCACGCCGGACACCCGGGCGGTGATCGTCAACTCGCCCGGCAACCCGACCGGATGGGTGATGCCGCCCGACCAGATGCGCGCCCTGCTCGAACATTGCCGCCGGACCGGCACCTGGATCGTCTCGGACGAGGCGTACGAACGGCTGGTGTTCGACGGCAGCTTCCAGGCGCCTTCGATCCTCGATTTCGCCGATCGCCGACCGACCGGCTGATCGTCGCCAACACGTTCTCGAAGTCCTGGCAGATGACCGGCTGGCGCCTGGGCTGGATGGTCGTTCCGCCCGACGCTGCTCGACGACCTGGGCAAGCTGATCGAGTTCAACACCTCGTGCGCGCCGGGCTTCGTGCAGCATGCCGGCGATCGTCGCGCTGCGCGACGGCGAGCCGGTGGTGCGCGAGTTCGTCGAGCGGCCTGCGGCACGCGGCGCGACGTGCTGGTGTCCGCGCTTGCGCGACGATCCCCGGGCGTCGCAGACGGTCGAACCCGAAGGCGCGATGTACGCGTTCTTCCGGGTCGAGGGGCAGCGGGACAGCCTGGCGCTCGCCAAGGCACTGGTGCGCGGCGAACAGCGGCTCGGCCTCGCGCCGGGCTCCGCGTTCGGCCCCGAAGGCGAAGGGTTACCTGCGCTGGTGCTTCGCCGAACCCGGCACGCGGGATGCTGCTCGGACGGGGTCGCAGCGGCTGGCGCGGCTTCCTCCGCCGCGCACCGCTGACTTCAGCGCCCGCCGGCGCACCCCCGGTTGGCGAGCGCGTCGGCGCGCTCGTTCTCCGGATGGCCCGGCGTGGCCGCGCACCCAGTGCCACCGCACCTGCGTGCGCGCGCGGCCAGCGCGTCCAGCTCGCGCCACAGGTCGGCGTTCTTCACCGGCTTGCGGTCGGCGGTCTTCCAGCCGCGCGCCTTCCAGTCGGGCAGCCACTCGCTGATGCCCTTCTGCACGTACTGGGAATCGGTGTGCACGCGCACGGCGCTGGGCCGCGTCAGCGCCTGAAGCGCCCGGATCACCGCGATCAGTTCCATCCGGTTGTTGGTGGTCGGCCGGCTCGCCGCCGAACAGTTCCTTCTCGTGCGGCCGCAGCGCAACAGCGCGCCCCAGCCGCCCGGGCCCGGGGTTGCCCTTGCAGGCGCCATCGGTGTAGATTTCGACGACGTCGTCCATGGGTTCCGTCGTCGCCGGCGTGACTTGCGCGACGCGGAGCCTTTCCATGGCTCGCCTTCGCGCCCGAGTACTCACGCAGATACCGGAATGATCGATGCTCGATCGCCAGCTCGTCCAGCACCTCGAGAGCCTTGCGGGCGCAGCGCTCGAACCTGCCGCTGCGCGTCGCAGCTGTGGAACGGCGCACGACGTCGACGCTCGGACCAATCGCCCGAAGTCAGGCTGCAGGCTCAAGGACACCGGCGGCCGCCAGGCATTTCCTGAAGCCGTCGATGGCCGCGCTCGGCGACGGCTACGTCGAGGGCGACTTCGACGTCGACGGTCCGATCCGCAGGGTCATCGGCGATCGCCGAAGCGCTTGCGCGCGCGACCAGGACCGCCGGGGCGGGCTCGGCGCCCTGCCGAACTGGTTCACGCGCCACACGCGGGGCAGCGACCGCAAGGCGATCGAGTACCACTACGACGTGTCGAACGAGTTCTACGCCGCTGTGGCTCGACCCGCACATGGTCTACTCGTGCGCGTACTTCGAGAACGGCGACGAGGACCTCGCGACCGCGCAGGTCGCGAAGCTCGATCACATCTGCCGCAAGCTGCAGCTGGCCCCGGGACAGCGCCTGCTCGACATCGGCTGCGGCTGGGGCGCGCTGGCGATCCACGCCGCGCAGCCACTACGGCGTGCGCGCCGTCGGCATCACGCTGTCCAACGAACCAGTACGAGCTGGCCAGCGAGCGCGTGCGCCGCGGCAGGTCTGCAGGACCGGGTCGAGATCCGCCTGCAGGACTACCGCGACGTGCCCGGCGAGGGCGGCTTCGACCGGATCTCGTCGATCGGCATGTTCGAGCACGTCGGCCTGAAGAACCTCGGCGGCTACTTCGACACGGTCGCCCGCCTGCTCAAGCCGGGCGGCGTCACGCTGAACCACGGCATCACGTCGAGCGACCCCGACAGCCGCATCGGTCGGGCTCGGGCGCGGGCGAATTCATCGACCGCTACGTGTTCCCGGACGGCGAACTGCCGCACGTATCGCTCGCGATCCGCGAGCTGTCGCGCGGCGGGCCTCGAGCTCACCGACGCCGAGTCGCTGCGCCGCCACTACGCGAAGAACACTGTGGTTCTGGTCGGACGCCTTCGAGCGGCAACATCAGCGCGCTGGAGGCGCTGGCCGGCGACCCGGCGCGCGCGGATCTGGCGCATCTACCTCGCCGGCTGCGCGCACGCCTTCGCGCACGGCTGGATCAACATCTACCAGCTGCTGGCGGTGAAACCCGCGGCGGCGACCGTCCGGCGCGCTCAGTCCGCTGCCGCTGTCGCGCGACTACATGTACGAGCGCGGGCTGAGCCGCGCTCGACGCTCGACGGCCGCGTCCCGCTCGGCTACGCTGAGCGGCGCCGCGGCCGCCTGCCGGCGCGCGGCCGCGCGTGTCTTCCAGGCCGGCCCGATCAGGCGCATCGCCCGCACGCGCTTGACCGCGGCCACGAAGTAGAGCGGCACCGCAGATCGGCCACCAGCGGTCGCCGGCGCGCTCCATGAACGCGGTCCGCTCCAGCCAGGCCTGGCGTGCGGCACGGCGGACGGTAGCAGCCGTAGCGCGTGCGGTCGAGATCGAAGCCAAGCAGCTTCACCCAGTCGCGCAGACGCGGCACGCGCGATGAACTGACCCTCGCGGGGCAGGAACGGCGGCACGACGCCGTGCGCGATCAGCCTGCCGGGCGCCCCACAGGCTGACCGGATTCAGCCCGGACACGTACAGCCGGCCTTCCGGGCGCAGCACACGGTCGACTTCGCGCAGCACCTGATGCGGGTCGTGGCGCGAACTCGAGCACGTGCGGCAGGACCACCAGGTCGAGCGACTGGGTCGCGAAGGGCAGTTCCTCGAAATGGGCCACGCGCACGGTGTCGACGGTCGAATCGTCGGTTCCGCCCGTATCGGCGACGTCGTCGAGGAAGCGCGCGTGGATGCGGCTGCGCATCCGGTTCGTCCGCAGGCAGTCGATCCGGGGCAGCCCGCACTGCAGCGCGTAGAACCCGAACACGTCGGCAACCGCCGCGTCGAACTGCGCCTGCTCCCAGGCGAGCAGATACCTGCCTGGCGGCGACGTCGAGCCAGTCGATCAGGCGCGATCGCCGGACCCTATAATCGTCGTTTCATGAAGCGGATGAAATCCCTTGCAGACATCCTGGCGTTTCTCTGCGCCGGCGCACCCGCTGATCGGTGCGATTCCGGCGTTCACGGACAACTACATCTGGCTGATCCGCTCGGCGGACGGTCGCTCGGCTGCCGTCGTCGATCCCGGTGACGCCGCCCCGGTCGAGGCGGCTCTTGCCGCCGGCGGCCTGCGACTGACCGCGATTGTACTGACGCATCATCATCCGGATCACGTCGGTGGGGTGATGGCGCTGCGCGAGCGACACCGGCCGGTGGTGTTCGGCCCCGGCGCCGAGGCGATCGACGGGCGTCGACCATCTGCTCGCGGACGGCGACTCGGTCGAACTGCCCGGCATCGGTCTGCGCCTCGACGTCATCGACGTTCCCGGCCACACGCGCGGGCACATCGCCTACTTCGCCCGGCGCCATCGGCAACGACCCCCGTCCGGTGCTGTTCTGCGGCGACACGCTGTTCGCGGGCGGCTGCGGCCGCCTGTTCGAAGGCACGCCCGGCGCAGATGCTCGAGTCGCTCGGGCGCCTGTCGGCGCTGCCCGACGACACGCTGGTGTACTGCGCGCACGAGTACACGCTCTCCAACCTGCGCTTCGCCGCCGCGGCGGAGCCCGATTCCGCCGAGGTGCGCGCTGCGCCTCGACGAGGCGACGCGCATGCGCGCGCAGGATCTGCCGACGGTGCCGAGCACGGTCGGCATCGAACGCGGCACCAACCCGTTCCTGCGCACCGCACCTGCCCGGACTGCAGGCCTCCGCCGCCAGCGGCTGGGGCACGCACCCGCGAGCCCGGCCGAGGCCTTCGCCGCGATTCGCGCCTGGAAGAACGTGTTTTGACGCATACTTCTTCTGTACGAATCAGAGTTTTAGGGGAATCCGTTGCAGCGATTTCACGCCTTGGTCGACCGCCGGATCGCACGGGCGGTGCTGCTGATATCGTCGGTCGCAGCCTTTGCGGGTTGCTGCCAGCATCGGTCCGGCACAGCCGGACGCCTCCGAGCATGCGGATGCGCGCAGCGCCTCCGGCGAGGTGCCGTCGACCCGCGCGGCGCTTCCCGTACCGGCCGGCGTCCGAAGGCGATCGCGCTGGCGGATGCCCGGCGCGCCGAGTTCGCCTGCGAAGCCGCAGAGCGTTGCGGCCGCTCCGACCACTGCGCAGAAGGCGGGCGGCCCGGCAGCGGTCGAATACGGTGACCTGTGGGCGCGCATCCGGGCCGGCTTCGCGATGCCGCCGCTCGACACACCGCTGGTCGCCGAGAAAGAGCGTTTCTACCTGTCGCAAGCCCGAGTACCTGCAGCGGATGTTCAGCGGGGCGGACGCTACCTGTTCCACATCGTCGAGGAACTCGAGAAGCGCGGCATGCCGACCGAACTCGCGCTGCTGCCGTTCGTCGAGAGCGCGATGAACCCGGTTGCGGTGTCGTCGGCGCAGGCCGCAGGGCTCTGGCAGTTCATTCCGTCGACCGGCAAGCAGTACAACCTGCACCAGAACTGGTGGGTCGACAACCGCCGCGATCCCGTCAAGTCGACGCGAGCGGCACTCGACTACCTGCAGCGCATCTACGCGATGCACGGTGACGACTGGTTCCTCGCCCTCGCCTCGTACAACTGGGGCGAAGGCTCGGTCGGGCGCGCGGTCAAGAAGAACCAGGCGCGCGGCAAGCCGACCGACTACCTGCAGCCTCGACATGCCGGCCGAGACGCGGCACTACGTGCCCAAGCTGATCGCGCTGAAGAACATCCTGCTGCGCGCCGACGCGCTCGGCGTTGAATCTGCCGCGCGCTGCCGAACAAGCCGTACTTCGTCACGATCGAGAAGACCCGCCCGATCGACCTCAAGCTCGCGGCCCAGTTCGCCGGCATGAGCGTCGACGAGTTCGTCGCGCTGAATCCGGCGCACAACCGGCCGGTGATCGCCGCCAGCCGCAACAACCAGCTCAAGATCCCGGCCGACCGGCAGTCGACGCCTTCATGGCCGCGGTCGAGCGGCACGAGAACGCCGAACAGGTGTTCGCGACCTGGCAGCCCTACACGCTGAAGCCGGGCGAGACGCTCGATACGCGTGGCGCAGCGCGGCGGCGTCCCGACCGCCGAGCTGCGCAAGGCCAACAGCCTTCGCGACGGTCAGCGCATCGTTGCCGGCACGCGCATCCTGGCGCCGCAGGCCAGCGTCGAGGACGAGACCCGAAGGTCGAGCAGTTCGTCGCGCCTCGCGTCTACGAGCAGGTCGAGCGCCCGCGCGTCTACCACACGGTCGGCCGGGCCGAATCCGCGCCGACGATCGCGCAGCGCTACGGCATCTCGACCGCGACGCTGGCCGCCTGGAACGGCATCAAACGGGGCGTCAAACGCGGCATGCGCCTGCTGGTGCAGCCGGCCTCCACGCAGACGCTGCTGACCAACGAGGAAGGCGAGCGCTCGGTGGTGAACACGGCGCAGCACTCGACCGCCATGATGAAGGTGGTTGCGAGCGAGCCCGCGCAGAAGGAGCCGGACCCGGCCCCGCAGGCACCGGCGCCCCGGCGCGCAGCTTGCCGACCGCGGCTTCGGTCGCGAAGTCCATCGAGACGTCGGGCGGACGAACTGCCAGGCCCGCGGTGCAGACCCGTGCGGCATCCAGCCGGGGCGCGGAGCGCGACGATCCGGTGGAAGCCGTCAGGCAAGCTGCACAGAAGGGCGGCACGCGGGTGTCGACGGTGCTCAAGCAGACCGACGCCACGGGCAAGTCCGCCGGGGCGCAGCGCAAGACCGCCAGTGCCAATCGGTCGCCTGCCCCGGTGCGCAGTCCGATACGCACCAGCCAGGATCAGCGCTTCGGCCGGCGCTGAACTCAGGGGCTCTGCCCCGTCCTCCGGCTGAAGGGCTCGCATCGCGGGCCCTTTGTTTGTTCGCTCGCGACGCCCGCCCCCGCTATGCGGCCCAGGAAGTCATAGACGGGAATGGCGCCCGCAAGAAGACCGAACGATCGACTGCGCGCGATTCCTGCAGACTCTGCTGGAGGGCGGACAACGCAACGGCCTGCCGCGCCCCCTCGAGCGACGGGGTCAGGCCTCGCCACGCGCCGTAGCCCGCGTGGCTGGCTTCCGGGCGGCCTTGCCAAGTGCGGCCCTCTGCCCACTTGTTGATGCTGGTGCCGCTTCTCGCCGCGGCCTTCAGCGCTGCGGCATGCACCTCAGGCGCGATGCGAAGCATGACTTTGCCGCTTGCGGGCTTCTCTGGAGTCGAGCCGAGTTCCTTCGAGGCGGACAGACAGGCTTCGATGGCAGCGTGAAAGTTGGACTCGAACTCTGCAACCGATTCGCCGTGGAAGGAAATGATGTCGTCGATGTCCAGAACGCGCCCGACAATGACCTTGTCTTCTGCGTCGAAGACCATACTTGCCGTGTAGCCCTTGTAAGACATGGAATTGATCACGCCTTTATCCCCATTCGTTCGATGATGGCAGCTCGTCCGCAGCAGGATCTCCGCGGTCGCCGGCGAGGCCTGGGCCGCGAGGCAGATCAATTCGGATCGGTCCAGACGAATGCCGGCACGCCGTATCGCGTCGGCCCCCATCGCAACCACCAGCGCCTGACAGGCGGGGTCGCCAGGAGCGCCTGCACCCGCTGCGCCATCCGGTGCGGCTGCAAGCAGGGATTGACGCGCGCGATGCAGTCTCAGTCGAATCAGGAATGCAACGGGCGTTAGACCCAGTACCTCCTTGAACGCATATTCCAGCTTGCGCTCGCTCGCCGCAGCGGCCCGGCACAGGTCGGTCACATAGAGAGGCTCGCCCGCGTGCGCCAAGGCGTAGTCCTCGGCAATCCTGACGATCTGGCTCTGTGCCTGTCGCGAGCGGTCGCTTCGGGTCGGTCGGAAGTCATCGGCAGCGTCGAGCGTCTGCAGAAGCGTCTCGACCAACTCGACCTCGGCAGCGATGCGCTCCCGTTCACGCGTGTCGAACAGCGCCGGCCGCGCCGCAGCGATTTGCGCCAGGCGCTTGCCCCAGTCGAAGAGCGCATGAACCTTGTCCGGATGGACTTGCAGCAGCTCCAGGCCGCAGGGCTGCCGAAATTCGGGCTCGCGTTGCCGCGCCCTCAGATGCATGGCTATATCCTGCGGCGGCAGCAGCAAGGTCAGGCTTTCCCAGCCGGCATCGACCACGAACCGGGCCTCCGCGTTGGCTGCAGCGGCAACCATCACGCCGGGTTGGACTGACATGCCGTTCACCGTCCCGCGGGCCTTCGGGCCGAAAGCGACGTAGGCGATCTGGCCCTCAAGCACGCGCGTGCGCGTGCGCAGGCGGAGGTTGACCGAGTGGAACAGGACTGTCGCGTGCGCAAGCCGGACCGTCACCCGCCGGGCACGAAAGGGCTTCGATTGAAGCTTGACCGCATCCAGGTCGATCCAGTCGATGCCGGAGCCGGCAACGGTGGGATCGGTGATCACCTCGACCGACACTGAAGTGGGTTTCGACATCCTTGGAGTCTGCGGAAATCCGATAGACGGGTGCAAGACCGTAACAGGAGAATCCTCTCTTGGCCTGCGCAGTCGCGGCCATGGTCCGCCCCGCGGGTGGGTCGAATGCTGGCACGGCGACCGGCCTCACCGAGGTTTGCGCAGCGACGATGGCCAGGTGGGAGAGTAGGAAGCAATGAAAACCATGCTGCGGCAACTGCTCCGCGCCACCGTCGCGCATGCGGACAAACCATTCCGGCGGCTCGGTGCGGCCGGGCCTCGCCATGGCATTCGCCGCGCTGCTGGCCCCGACCATCGCGGCCGCGGCCGACGCAGCGCGCAAACCCAACATCGTCGTCATCCTCGCCGACGACATGGGCTTTGCCGACATGGGCTCGTTCGGCAGCGAGATCCGCACGCCGAACCTCGACTCCTTGGCAAAGGAAGGCGTGCGCTTCACCAACTTCTACACGCACGCCAGTTGCTCGCCGACGCGCTCGATGCTGCTCAGCGGCGTCGACACGCACCTCAACGGCCTGGGCAACATGGACGAGTGGACGGCGCCCAACCAGCGCGGCCTGCCCGGCTACGAGGGTTACCTCAACGACCGTGTCGCCACGCTGCCGCAATTGCTCAAGGGCGCGGGCTACCACACCTACATGGTCGGCAAGTGGCACCTGGGCAAGGCACCCGAGCAGATTCCACGTGCGCGCGGCTTCGAGCGCGACTTCTCGCTGCTCGACGGTGCCGGCAGCTACTGGGACATGACGAACTTCACTTCGGCGTCGCCGAAGTCGGTGTTCACCGAAGACGGGCGCTACCTGACAAAGCTGCCCGACGACTACTACGCCACCAAGACCTACACCGACAAGCTGATCGGCTTCATCGACGCCCAGCGCGGCGACGGCAAGCCCTTCTTCGCCTACGTCTCGCACCAGGCGCCGCACGACCCATATCACCTGGCGAAGGATTGGCGCAACCGCCATGTCGGCGCGTACGACAAGGGTTGGGACGCGGTGCGCCAGGACCGACTGAAGCGCCAGATCGAGTTGGGCATCGTGCCCGCGGGCACGCAGCTCGCCGAGCGCATGTGGTTCGTGCCCGACCCCACGCTGCTGGCGCCGGCGCCGCGTGCCTTGCTCGGCAAGAAGATGGAGCTGTACGCCGGCATGGTGGAGAACCTCGACCACCACATTGGGCGGCTGATCGAGCACCTGAAGAAGATCGGCGAGTACGACAACACGATTTTCATCGTCTTCGGCGACAACGGCGCCGAGGGCACCGACCTGTTCAAGATGATCGCCGGCACGCCGGGCACGAGTGACTACCTGTTCGCGGCGATCAACTGGTCGCAGACCCATCCCAATGCCTGGGGCGACCCGGGCTCGTACGTGGCCTACGGCCCGATGTGGGCACAGGTGTCGATGACGCCCTTTAGCCAGTACAAGGGCTGGCTGGGCGAAGGCGGCATCCGCAACGCGCTGATCGTCAGCGGCCCGGCCATGAAGCGGCCCAAGGGCAGCCTCAACCAGGGCCTGATGCATGTGGCGGACGTGATGCCAACGCTGCTCGAAGTGGCAGGCACCACCTATCCGAAGACGCTGGCGGGCCGTGAGCTGCCGCCGCTGATGGGCAAGTCGTGGGGCCCGGTGCTGGCGGGCCAGGCGGAGTCGCCGCGCACCGCGCAGGATGTTCTGGCCTGGGAGCTGTTCGGCAACCAGGCGCTGCGCCAGGGCACCTGGAAGCTGCGCCGCGAATACAAGCCGATGGGCAACGGCGAGTGGCAGCTGTTCGACCTGGCTGCAGATACGGGCGAACGCAAAGACCTCGCCAAGGAACGTCCCGACAAGCTGAAGGCGATGGTCGCGCTTTGGGACGACTACGCGCGTACCAACAACGTCGTGCTGCCGAGCCGCTCGGTGTTCGAGACGCTGGACGACCAGCTGCCGCCGCGCGTGCCGGACGACCCCGGCTACCCGCCGCTGGTCACCAAGCGGCAGTTCGTGCCGCCCAAGGACATGATGGCCGAGCCCAAGCCTTGAGCGCCGCCGCACTTCGTCACTCCCCACAGGGCATTGCACCGATGAAGAACGATACGAACCCGATCCAAGCGCTGGCCCGTGTTGCCACGGCGCTGCTGGCCGTCGCAGTGCTGTGGCCTGCACAGGCCCTGGCCCAGGTGCCGGCGCGCTTCTACTGGAAGAGCCTGTCGGGCGGCAACGCGGTGCCGGTGATCTTCAATTCGATCAGCGGCAACAGCAACCCCTTCGACCCCGCCAACACCGTGACGCCAGGCGCCAACTTCGATGCGACGATGGCGCTGGTGGGTTATGCGCACACCTACTCGCTGTTCGATCGCGCGGCCATGGGCGCGATCCTGCTGCCGATGGGGCGCGTCTCGGGCGAGGTCACGGTGGCGGGCCGCACTTTCAACCAGACGTCCAGCGGCTATGGTGACCCGACACTCGAGTTCAGCATCAACCTGATCGGCCCGCCGGCGCAGAAGAACCTGGCCGATGCGCTACGCTATGAGCCCGGCTTCTCGCTCGACCTGCTCGCCGACCTGGCATTGCCGATCGGCGAATACGACAGCAACCAGGCGCTGAACCTGGGGCAGAACCGCTGGTACGGGCGCATCGGCGCGCCCATCGTCTGGCAGCTGGGCTCGTGGGTGCCGGGCCGGCGCACGACGCTGGAGTTCCTGCCCGCGGTCTGGCTCTTCGGCAACAACAGCGACTACCTCGGCGGCCAGACGCTGAAGACCGATCCGCTGTTCCAGCTGGACGCGCACCTGACGCGCGACTTCACCGAGCGCTTCTGGGGGGCTATCGATGGCGCCTGGTACAGCGGCGGGCGGGCCAGCATCGACGGCATCCAGGGCCAGAAGCTGAACAACATCGGTCTTGGCCTGACGCTCGGCTACAGCATCAACGACAACATCAACATCACCTTCGGCTACAAATCGACGGTCAACGACAGCGCGCCCACCGACCTGCGCATGGACGGCTTCCAGATTACGCTGGTCTTCGGCTGGCACCCGCTGATCGAAGGCTCGAAACGCCTGAAGTCTGAGTAGCAAAGCGCGCTTCTGCGCTTGGTTCATCCAGAGCCCTATAAACAGCAGTCCGTGGACTGCACTCTCGCATGTCAAAGGCAATTGCCTTTGTCCGAAGATGGTGCAGTTCGAGGGTGCATGTTCCCGGCGCCTCCAACATCGCGCAGGCATGAATTGCCTTCGCTGGAACTGTCGACCGTGAGCGCCGGCTGATGGCCGGATGCGCATGCCCAGTCCATCGATTTCAGCGCCACATTGCCGACTGCCTCCCTGCACCTTCACCGACTGCTATGGAGCAGGCAGATCGAAGATTCGTACGACTCTTGCCAGTCTGGTGCAGTCGCCCACGCGGTCACCGTGAAGGTCAGCAAATGGCCGGGGATCGACGGGGGTATCAGTCCTCGGATCGCATTCGCCGCGCGCCGGACTGGTGCGCCTGCTTCGGGCCCGGGGTCGCGAGCTCCTGCCATCGCGCGCCGCCAGCGGCGCAGCCGCGCGGCCCTTGCCGCACCGCCGGCCGACCGCCACGTCGTCACTGGAAGCTGCTGAAGTACGAGCCGCAACCCCCAGTCCCCCAGCACGGCGCGCGGCGCCAGCAGCGCGTGAAACGCCGGCGAGCAGTACAGCAACTTGCACAAACGGGAGTGGTGCCCGCGCCTCGTGATCCCGCAAGGCGTCGGGAGATATCTTGGCGGAAGCGGTGAGATTCGAACTCACGGACGGGTTACCCCGTCGCTGGTTTTCAAGACCAGTGCCTTAAACCGCTCGGCCACGCTTCCGGACTGCTGATCGTCGCGGATTCTAACCGCTGGTGGCCCGCATCAGATCGACGCCGGCGGGGTGCCGGCTAGGCGACGTCGAACGGCGGCCACGGCCAGTGCCCGTCCACGATCCGCTCCAGCCACAGCACCGCGATCTGCGTCTTCACGTCCGACAGCCGCCCGGCGCGCAGCTCGTCGACCAGCCAGCCGACGTGACGAATTCGAGCTCGAGGAATTCGTCGTGGTCGAGCGCGCGCCCGACCTGCGTCAGGTCGCGGCACAGGAAGATGTCCATCACCTCGGTCGCGAAACCGATCGCCGGGTGGATGCGCGTGAGAAAGGCCCAGCGGGCGGCCGAGTAGCCGGTCTCTTCGATCAGCTCGCGGCGCGCGGTCTGGATCGAGGTCTCGCCCGGGTCGAGCTTGCCGGCCGGGATCTCGGTGAAGGTCTGCCCGATCGCGTAGCGGAACTGGCGTTCGACCAGCACGCGGCCGTCGTCGAACAAGGGAACCATGGCGGCGGCCCCCGGGTGCACGACGTACTCGCGCACCGACTCGCGGCCGTTGGGCAGGCGGGCGCGATCCTTGCGAATCTGCAGGAAGCCGCCCTGGTAGACGACCTCGACTGGCGAGCTTCGTCCTCGCGCAGCCGGTCGGACATCAGCCGGCCAGCGCCTGCCGCACCGCCGTCGAGGCACGCGTTCATCAGCGCCGACGGCAGCACGCCCAGCAGCAGCACGAGCCGCGCCGTTCAGCGCGAGCGTGAAGCGCGCGCCGCGCGCCCGCCAGCAGCGGGCTGGTGTCGGACGGCTCTTCGAAGTACATGACCTTGATCACGCGCAGGTAGTAGAACGCGCCGACCAGCGAGGCCAGCACCGCCAGCACCGCCAGCCAGATCTGGCCGGCTTCGACGACCGACTGCAGCACCGCCAGCTTGGCGTAGAAGCCGACGGTCGGCGGGATCCCGGCCAGCGAGAACATCAGGATCAGCGCGACGAAGGCCATCCACGGGCTGCGGCGATTCAGGCCGCGCAGGTCGTCGATCTCTTCCGCTTCGAAGCCCTGACGCGCGAGCAGCTGGATCAGGCCGAAGGTGCCGAGCGTGGTCAGCACGTAGGTGATGATGTAGAACATCGACGCGCTGTAGGCGTCGGGCGCGCCCTCGGCGGAACCGTTCACGACCCCCGACAGCAGCCCGAGCAGCACGAAGCCGACCTGCGCGATCGTCGAGTACGCGAGCATGCGCTTGAGGTTGGTCTGCGCGATCGCGACCAGGTTGCCGACCACCAGCGAGGCCACCGACAGCACCGTCAGCATCTGCTGCCAGTCGCCGGCGACGCCGATCAGACCCTCGGCCAGCACGCGGAACGCGATCGCGAACGCCGCCGAGCTTCGGCGCGCCGGCGATCAGCAGCGTCACCGCCGTCGGCGTGCCCTGGTAGACGTCCGGCACCCACATGTGGAACGGCACCGCGCCGAACTTGAAGGCCAGGCCGGCGACGATGAACACCACGCCGAACACCAGCACGATGCGGTTGGTCTGCGCCGCCGCGAACGCCTTGGCGATGTCGGGCAGGTCGAGGCTGCCGGTGCCGCCGTAGATCATCGACATGCCGTACAGCAGGAAGCCCGACGCCAGCGCGCCCAGCACGAAGTACTTGATCGCCGCCTCGGTGGCGATGCCGTGTGTCACGGCGCAGCGCGACCAGCGCGTACAGCGACAGCGACATCAGCTCCAGGCCCGAGGTAGACCACCAGCAGGTTGTTGGCCGAGATCATGATCATCTGGCCGAGCAGCGCGAACAGCGCCAGCGTGTAGAACTCGCCGCGGTACATCTCGCGATCGCGCACGTAGCCTCGCGCGTAGATCAGCGCCACGCCGGTGGCGATCGCGGCGCACAGCTTCAGCAGGCGCGCGAGGTCGTCGGACACGTACATGCCGCCGAACGCGTACTGCGACCGGCTGCGCCGAGCTGGGCGACGACGGCGAACAGCCGGCGCGAGCAGCGCGACCAGCGCGAGCCGGTCGACGCCCGTCGAGCCGGCTGTCGCGGCTGGTCAGGACGTCGGCGAGCAGGACGATCGCAGGCCGCCATCAGCAGGACGATCTCGGGCAGGGCAGCGCGCGAAGTTGAGGTTTTCCATGTCGTTCTACTTGATCTTCGAGACTGCGACGTGCTGAGCAGCGCCTGCACCGAGGCGTCGGTCATGTCGGTCACCGGCTTCGGATACAGGCCCATCCACAGCACCGCGACCGCCAGCGCCGCCAGCATCCAGAACTCGCGCCGGTTGAGGTCCTTCAGCTCGGCCACGTGGTCGTTGGCCACCGCGCCGAAGATCACCCGCTTGTACATCCACAGCGAATACGCCGCGCCGAGGATCAGCGTGGTGGCGGCGGCGAAGGCGATCCAGAAGTTGTACTCGACCGCGCCCAGGATCACCATGAACTCGCCGACGAAGCCGGAGGTGGCCGGCAGGCCGCCGTTGGCCATCGTGAACAGCATGAACAGCGCGGCGAACTTCGGCATCGTGTTCACCACGCCGCCGTAGTCGGCGATCTGGCGCGAGTGCATGCGGTCGTACAGCACGCCGATGCACAGGAACATCGCGCCCGAGACGAAGCCGTGCGAGATCATCTGCACGATCGCGCCCTGCACGCCGAGCTGGTTGAACATGAAGAAGCCGAGCGTGACGAAGCCCATGTGCGCGATCGACGAGTAGGCCACCAGCTTCTTCATGTCGGTCTGCACCAGCGCGACCAGGCCGATGTAGACCACCGCCACCAGCGACAGCGTGATCATCAGCCAGGCCAGCTCGTGGCTCGCATCCGGCGCGATCGGCAGCGAGAACCGCAGGAAACCGTAGGCGCCCAGCTTCAGCATGATCGCCGCCAGCACCACCGAGCCGCCGGTCGGCGCCTCGACGTGCGCGTCGGGCAGCCAGGTGTGCACCGGCCACATCGGCACCTTGACCGCGAAGGCCAGCAGGAAGGCGAGGAAGATCAGCGACCTGCTCGTCGCAGTCGTCAGCGGCAGCGCGTGCCAGTCGAGGATCGCGAACGAGCCGGACTGCATGTACAGGTAGATCAGCGCGACCAGCGTGAGCAGCGAGCCGAGCAGCGTGTACAGGAAGAACTTGAACGCCGCGTAGACGCGGTTGGGTCCGCCCCAGATGCCGATGATGATGTACATCGGGATCAGCGTCGCCTCGAAGAACACGTAGAACAGCAGCCCGTCGAGCGCGGCGAACACGCCGATCATCAGGCCCGACAGGATCAGGAACGAGGCCATGTACTGGGCGACGCGCTCCTGGATCACCTCCCAGCCGGCGATCACGACGATCACCGTGATGAAGGCGGTGAGCAGCACGAACCAGACCGACAGGCCGTCCACGCCGAGGTGGTAGTTGACCGAGAAGCGCTCGATCCAGGGCATCTTCTCGACGAAC
Source organism: uncultured beta proteobacterium (assembly GCA_963849015.1). Classification (GTDB taxonomy): domain Bacteria; phylum Pseudomonadota; class Gammaproteobacteria; order Burkholderiales; family Burkholderiaceae_E; genus Quisquiliibacterium. Next base: position 57,735 of record CAWKFK010000006.1, on the reverse strand, counting down.
TGCATCGCGCGCTGACGACCGGTCGAAGCGCGTGAACAGCGGCAGCGTGGCCAGCAAGCCCGAGCGAGCGCGCCGACCAGCGACGACGCCGCGAACGACTGCCGGCGTTGCGGTCGTTGCCGACGAGCCAGCACGAAGACGCCGAACAGGATCGGGATCCAGATCGCGGCGCTGAGGTAGGGGACATGGACGAACTCATCGTCGTGATGGGTCTTCTTGCTCAGCGCTTGATCAGCGGCACGAACCACCAGAGCAGCACCGCCACCCCGACGATCATCGCGATCGCGTAGTGGTAGATGTAGCCGGACTGCACCAGGCGCGCCACCGACGGCGAACCAGCCGACCAGCCGCGCGCTGCCGTTGACCGCGAGGCCGTCGATCAGCGCCTGGTCGCCGCCCTTCCAGAGGCCGTTGCCCAGCAGCCGCGCGCCGCCGGCGAAGACGATCTCGTTGAAGCGGTCGAGGTAGTACTTGTTGTCGAGCAGGCGATGCACGCCGCCGAACGAACGCTTGATCGCCGCCGGCAGGGCCGGGTTGATCATGTAGCAGTAGTACGCGAAGGCCACGCCGGCGACCGCCAGCCAGAACGGCAGGCGTCGACGAAGCGCATGCGTCGCCATCGCGGCCCAGCCGTGGAAGTGCGCTGGCCAGCTCGGCCATCGCCGGGTGCTTGTCGGCGACGTGGATCACGCCCTTGAAGAAGTCGCCGAACAGCATCGGGCCGATCGTGTACAGGCCGATCAGCACCGAGGGGATCGCCAGCAGGATCAGCGGCAGCGTGACCACCAGCGGCGACTCGTGCGGCTTGTCGTTCGGGCCGAGACCGTGATGGTGTTCGTCGTGGCGTCGTCGGTCGTCATCGTGCGCGTGATCGATCGTGCGCGTGATCGTCCGTGCGCCGCGGCATGCGCGTCCGTGCCAGCGTGCCGTGGGCATCGTGATCGGCCCCAGCGCTCCTTGCCGTGGAACACCAGGAAGTACATGCGGAACGAATAGAAGGCGGTGACGAACACACCGACCACGCACCGCGAAGTAGGCGAAGCCCGCGCCGGGAACGTTCGAGAACTTGACCGCCTCGATGATCGTGTCCTTCGAGTAGAAGCCCGAGAAGAACGGCGTGCCGATCAGCGCCAGCGAGCCGAGCAGCGAGGTGATCCAGGTGATCGGCATGTACTTGCGCAGGCCGCCCATGTTGCGGATGTCCTGGTCGTGGTGCATGCCGATGATCACCGAGCCCGCGGCCAGGAACAGCAGCGCCTTGAAGAAGGCGTGCGTCATCAGGTGGAAGATCGCGACGCTGTAGGCCGAGGCGCCGAGCGCCACCGTCATGTAGCCGAGCTGCGACAGCGTCGAGTAGGCGACCACCCGCTTGATGTCGTTCTGGACGATGCCGAGGAAGCCCATGAACAGCGCGGTGATCGCGCCGATCGTGATCACGAAGCCGAGCGCGGTGTCCGACAGCTCGAACAGCGGCGACATGCGCGCCACCATGAAGATGCCGGCCGTCACCATCGTCGCGGCGTGGATCAGCGCCGAGATCGGCGTCGGGCCTTCCATCGAATCGGGCAGCCAGACGTGCAGCGGGAACTGCGCCGACTTGCCCATCGCGCCGATGAACAGGCAGATGCAGGTGACCGTCAGCAGCGACCACTCGGTACCCGGCAGCAGCGACACGGTCTTGTCGGCCAGTCCGGGCGCGGCCTTGAATACCTCCGCGTAGTCCATGCTGCCGAAGTACGCCAGCACCAGGCCGATGCCGAGCACGAAGCCGAAGTCGCCGACCCGGTTGACCAGGAAGGCCTTCATGTTCGCGTAGATCGCCGTCGGCCGCGTGTACCAGAAGCCGATCAGCAGGTACGACACCAGGCCCACCGCCTCCCAGCCGAAGAACAGCTGCAGGAAGTTGTTCGCCATCACCAGCATCATCATCGAGAAGGTGAACAGCGAGATGTAGGCGAAGAAGCGCTGGTAGCCGGGGTCGTCGTCCATGTAGCCGATGGTGTAGACGTGCACCATCAGCGACACGAACGTGACCACGCACATCATCGTCGCGGTCAGCGTGTCGACCAGGAAGCCGACCTCGAAGCCGATCTTGCCGATCACGCGACCAGGTGTACAGGCTGCCGTTGAACACGTTGCCGGCGAGCACGTCGGAGAGCGTCCAGGCCGAGGCGCCGAACGACACCGCGACCCCGAGGATGGTGACCGTGTGCGCACCGGCGCGGCCGATCGTGCGACCGAACAGACCGGCGATGATCGCCCCGACGAGGGGCGCGAACGCTGCAAGCAGATAGGCCGTCTTCATGCGTCCTTCCCTTAACCCTTGAGCTCGTCGAGATCCTCGACGTTGATCGTGTCGAGGTTGCGGAACAGCACCACCAGGATCGCGAGGCCGATCGCCGACTCGGCCGCAGCCACGGTCAGGATGAAGAACACGAAGATCTGGCCGGCGGCGTCGCCGAGGAAGTGCGAGAACGCGACGAAGTTCAGGTTGACGGCGAGCAGCATCAGCTCGATCGCCATCAGCACGATGATCACGTTGCGGCGGTTCAGGAAGATGCCGACCACGCTGATCGCGAACAGGATCGCGCCCAGCGTCAGGTAGTGAGCGAGCGTCAGGGTCATTGCGCGGAATCCTTGGGCTGCGACGGCATCTTGACGAGCCGCACCCGGTCCTTGGCCTGGGTCCGGACCGCCTTCGACGGGTCGTTGTAGCGGCTGTCCTTGCGCCGGCGCAGCGTCAGCGCGATCGCCGCGATGATCGCCACCAGCAGGATCACGCCCGCGATCTCGAAGGGATACACGTACTCGGTGTAGAGCAGCTTGCCCAGCGCCTTGGTGTTGCTGTAGCCGGCGGGCTCGAGCGGCGCGTCGGCGTCCTTGACGCCGGAGAACACGTGGATGATCACCGCGGCCAGTTCGAGCACGACGACGACGCCGACGAAGGCCGCCACCGGCAGGTTGCGCCAGAACCCTTCACGCATCCGGTCGATGTTGATGTCGAGCATCATCACCACGAACAGGAACAGCACCATCACCGCGCCGACGTAGACCAGCACCAGCGTGATGGCGAGGAACTCGGCCTTCAGCAGCATCCAGATGCCGGCCGCCGACACGAAGGTGAGCACCAGGAACAGCGCCGAGTGCACCGGGTTGCGCGCGGTGATCACACGCAGTGCCGACAGCACCGTGACCGCTGCGAAGACGTAGAAGAGGAATGTTTTGGCGTCCATGATCGGTGGGTTCGGGCGTGACCGTCGGGTGCGGGTCCGCGCGCCGCCCGGTGCCTGTTGCCGATCGGCCGTCCCGGTGTGGAACGGCCCGGCGCCGGGGCACGGCGGGCGCGACGCGCGTCAGCGGTACTTCGCGTCGGCCTCCCTGGCGGCGGCGATATCGGACTCGTAGCGGTCGCCCACTGCGAGCAGCATTTCCTTGGTGAAGTACAGGTCGCCCCGCTTCTCACCGTGGTATTCGAGGATGTGCGTCTCGACGATCGAGTCGACCGGGCAGGACTCTTCGCAGAATCCGCAGAAGATGCACTTGGTCAGGTCGATGTCGTAGCGCGTCGTGCGGCGCGTGCCGTCGGCGCGCACGTCGGACTCGATCGTGATCGCCAGCGCCGGGCACACCGCCTCGCACAGCTTGCAGGCGATGCAGCGCTCCTCGCCGTTCGGATAACGGCGCAGCGCATGCAGGCCGCGGAAGCGCGGCGACATCGGGGTCTTCTCTTCCGGGTACTGGATCGTGATCTTGCGCGCGAAGAAGTACCGTGCCCGTCAGGCGCATGCCTTTCAGCAGCTCGGTGAGCATGAAGCTGCTGAGGAAATCCTTGACTGCTTGCATGGTCTTGGCGCCCTTCGACTTACTTCCAGATGTTCCAGGGCGTCTGCATCCAGATCGCCACCACGACGAGCCAGACCAGCGTGACCGGAATGAAGATCTTCCAGCCCAGACGCATGATCTGGTCGTAGCGGTAGCGCGGGAACGACGCGCGGAACCAGATGAACAGCGACACCATCACGAAGGTCTTCAGGCCGAGCCAGATCCAGCCGGGGATCCAGGTCAGCGGAGCGACTTCGATCGGCGCGTACCAGCCGCCCAGGAACATGATCGACGCCAGCGCGGCGATCAGGATCATGTTCGCGTACTCGGCCAGGAAGAAGATCGCGAAGGACATGCCCGAGTACTCGATCATGTGGCCGGCGACGATCTCGGACTCGCCCTCGACCACGTCGAACGGATGGCGGTTGGTTTCGGCCACGCCCGACACGAAGTAGACGACGAAGATCGGCAGCAGCGGCAGCCAGTTCCAGGACAGGAAGTTCAGCCCCATCCCGGCGAAGATGCCCCCGCCCTGCTTGCAGCACGATGTCGGTCATGTTCAGGCTGCCCGACACCATCAGCACGACGACCAGGCAGAAGCCGATCGCGAGCTCGTAGGACACCATCTGCGCCGACGCGCGCATCGCGCCGAGGAAGGCGTACTTCGAGTTGGACGCCCAGCCGGCGATGATCACGCCGTAGACCTCGAGCGAGGTGATCGCCATCAGGAACAGCAGGCCGGCGTTGATGTTGGCGAGCGCGAGTTCGGGCCCGAACGGCATCACCACCCAGGCCGCCAGCGCCGGCATGATCGTCATCACCGGAGCGATGATGTACAGGACCTTGTTCGCCTGGCTCGGGAGAATGATCTCCTTGAACATCAGCTTGAAGGCGTCGGCGATCGGCTGCAGCAGCCCGCAGGGACCGACGCGGTTCGGCCCGAGGCGGATGTGCATGAAGCCGATCATCTTGCGTTCCCACAGGTCAGGTACGCCACGCACAACAGCAGCGGCAGCACCACCAGGACGATCTTCACGAGATTCCACACGACCGGCCAGGCGCCGCCCAGCAGCGACTGGCCCGTCGTCGTGATCGAAGCAGCAGCTGATCCATTGTTCAGAGTCTCCGTGCGCTGCCGTCAGGCCTTGGCGACCGAGACCGCGCCGAACATCGCTGGCGAGCCGGGCGGTGGCCGGATGGGCGGCGGCCGCGCGGACGACGCCGTCGGCGACCGCGTCGTCGAGCACCGCTTCGAGGACCGCTTCGCCGCCGCCCTGCGACAGGCGCACCTGCCCGCCCGCGGCCAGGCCGAGCGCCGCCAGCGTCGATGCGTTCATGCGCGCCTGCGGAGCGCGCGCGTCGCGCGTCTGCTGCAGGCTGTCCGCGCGGCGCACCACCGGGTCGACCGCAGTAGATGCGGCACATCGGCGATGCGCTCGAGCGCGCCGGCGGCGAGCGGCGCGGCATCGAGCCGCAGCGCACCGAGTTCGGCCGGCGTCGCCGGCTCGAGGCGCGCGGCGACGTCGCGCGCCGAGCGCGGCATCGCGCACCGCTTCGGAGGTGTCGAAGTCGAAGCCGGGAAGCTCGAGCAGGTTGCCCAGCACGCGCAGCACCTTCCAGGCCGGACGCGTGTCGCCGAGGGGACGGACCACGCCGTTGAAGGACTGGGCCGTGCCTTCGCAGTTCACGAAGGTGCCGGAGGTCTCGGTGAACGGCGCGACCGGCAGCAGGCAGTCGGCGAGCTCGAGGAGCTCGGGCGAGCGGTACGCGCTGAGCGCGATCACGGTGTCGGCTTTCGCGAGCGCGGCGCACGCCGCCTGCGGCATGCCGTGGTCGAGACCGGGTTCGACGTTGAGCAGCACGTAGGCCGACAGGGGCTCGTTCACCATGTCGCGGGCGTTGCGCCCGCCCTGCCCCGGCACCGCGCCGGCAAGCCAGCCGCCGACGGCATTGGCCGAGTCGCCCAGATGGCCGCAGGTGCCGCCGCAGGCCGATGCGATCGCACGCGCCAGCTCGAGGATCGCGCCGTAGCGGTCGCACTGCGACCGCGGCATTGCCCAGCAGGATCGCCGTGCGCGAACCCGACAGCAGGTCCGCCGCGATGCGCTTCGCGTCCTCGCCGGGCACCACGGCCGACAGCGTCTGCGGCGACCGCCTCGCCGCGCGACTGCGTGGATCGCCACCAGCACCTGCGCGAGCACTGCCGGCCACTGGCTGGGCGCGACGATGGCCTTCGCCGCCACCGGCATCAGCAGGTCGTCGTCGGCGGCGTGCAGCACCGACACCGCGCGCCGCCCTTGACCGCCTGGCGCACGCGCGCGGCCAGCAGCGGATGATCCTTGCGCAGGAACGAACCGACCAGCAGCAGGCGGTCGTGCGCCGCCAGCTCGGCGATCTTCATGCCGAGCCAGGGCCGCCGCCCGGCGGCACTGCGCGCCGCGAAGTCGCGGCGGCGCAGGCGGAAGTCGACGTTCTCGCTGCCCAGGCCGCGCATCAGCCGGCCCAGCAGATGAAGCTCCTCGACCGTGCGTCTGCGGCGAAGCGAGCGCGCCGATCGCGGCGGCGCCCTTCGCGTCGCGGACGTGCGATCAGCGCGTGGCGCGCGTATTCGAGCGCCGCCTGCCAGTCGACCTCGCGCCAGCTGCCGTCCTGCTTGAGCATCGGCGCGGTCAGGCGCTCGGCCGAATTCAGCCCCTCGTACGAGAAGCGGTCGCGGTCCGAGATCCAGCACTCGTTGATGGCCTCGTTCTCGAGCGGCACGACGCGCATCACGCGGTTGGCCTTGACCTGCACGACGAGGTTCGAGCCGAGCGAATCGTGCGGGCCACCGACTGGCGACGCGACAGCTCCCAGGTGCGGGCGCTGTAGCGGAACGGCTTGGAGGTGAGCGCGCCGACCGGGCAGACGTCGATCATGTTGCCCGACAGCTCGGAGTCGACCGAGCGGCCGACGAAGCTCATGATCTCGGAGTGCTCGCCGCGGCCGGCCATGCCGAGCTCCATCACGCCGGCGATCTCCTGGCCGAAGCGCACGCAGCGCGTGCAGTGGATGCAGCGGCTCATCTCCTCGGCGGAGATCAGCGGCCCGATCGGCTTGTGGAACACGACGCGCTTGGCTTCGCTGGTAGCGCGACGCCGAAGCCGCCGTAGCCGACGGCCAGGTCCTGCAGCTGGCACTCGCCGCCCTGGTCGCAGATCGGGCAGTCGAGCGGATGGTTGATCAGCAGGAACTCCATCACGCCCTTCTGCGCGTTGACCGCCTTCTCGGAGGCGGTCCACACCTTCATGCCGTTGGTGACCGGCGTGGCGCAGGCCGGCAGCGGCTTGGGCGCCTTCTCGACGTCGACCAGGCACATGCGGCAGTTGGCCGCGATGGACAGCTTCTTGTGATAGCAGAAGTGCGGAACGTAGATGCCGAGCTTGCGTGGCGGCATGCATCACCATGCTGCCCTCGGGCACCTCCACCTTCTTGCCGTCGATTTCGAGTTCAACCATCTGCTGGCCCGGTCGATCCGTTGTGTCTCGAGTTGCGAGAGGGTTGTGTCAGACGTACGCCGGCACCACGCAGCTTCTTGTGCTCGACGTGGTGGACGAACTCGTCCCAGTAGTGCTTGAGGAAGGCGCGCACCGGCATCGCGGCGGCATCGCCGAGCGCGCAGATCGTGCGGCCCTGGATGTTGTCGGCCACCTGGTTCAGCTGGTCGAGGTCTTCCATGCGGCCTTCGCCGTGCTCGATCCGGTTCACGATGCGGTACAGCCAGCCGGTGCCTTCGCGGCACGGCGTGCACTGGCCGCAGCTTTCCTCGAAGTAGAAGTACGACAGGCGCAGCAGCGACTTCACCGCGCAGCGCGTCTCGTCCATCACGATCACCGCGCCCGAACCCAGCATCGACCCGGCCTTCGCGATCGAGTCGTAGTCCATGTCGGTCTGCCATCATGATGTCCGCGGGCAGCACCGGCATCGACGAGCCGCCCGGGATCACCATCTTCAGCTTGCGCCCGCCGCGCACGCCGCCGGCGAGCTCGAGCAGCTTCGCGAACGGCGTGCCCATCGGGATCTCGTAGTTGCCCGGGCGCTCGACGTCGCCGGAGATCGAGAAGATCTTGGTGCCGCCGTTGTTCGGCTTGCCCGCCTCGAGGTAGGCCTGGCCGCCGTTGCGGATGATCCAGGGCACCGCCGCGAAGGTCTCGGTGTTGTTGATCGTGGTCGGCTTGCCGTACAGGCCGAAGCTGGCCGGGAACGGCGGCTTGAAGCGCGGCTGCCCCTTCTTGCCCTCGAGCGACTCGAGCAGCGCGGTCTCTTCGCCGCAGATGTAGGCGCCGTAGCCGTGGAAGGCGTGCAGCTGGAACGAGAAGTCGGAGCCGAGGATGTTGTTGCCCAGATAGCCGGCCGCACGCGCCTCCTCGAGCGCCTCCTCGAAGCGCTGGTAGACCTCGAAGATCTCGCCGTGGATGTAGTTGTAGCCGATGGCGATGCCCATCGCGTAGGCGGCGATGATCATGCCCTCGATCACGATGTGCGGGTTGTAGCGCAGGATGTCGCGATCCTTGAAGGTGCCCGGCTCGCCTTCGTCGGAGTTGCACACCAGGTACTTCTGCCCCGGGAACTGGCGCGGCATGAAGCTCCACTTCAGTCCGGTCGGAAAGCCCGCACCGCCGCGGCCGCGCAGCGCAGAGGCCTTGACCTCGGCGATCACCTGCTCGGGCGTCAGCTTCTCGTCGATGATCCGGCGCAAGCGCCTTGTAGCCGTCGCGTGCCTCGTAGTCCTTCAGGTGCCAGCCGTCGGGAGACGTCAGCCCGGCAAGGATCTGCGGATTGATGTGACGGCCGTGGAAACAGGTCTCCTGCGCGCGTACGTCCGCAAGCTGGGCACGAAGATCACTGGCACCCATGCGGTTCAAGCCTTGGATCGGAGTTCGTCGATCAGCGCGTCGAGCTTGTCGGCGCTCATGAAGCTGCACATGCGCTGGTTGTTGACCAGCAGCACCGGCGCGTCGCCGCAGGCGCCCTGGCACTCGCTTTCCTTCAGCGTGAACAGGCCGTCGGCGGTGGTCTCGTTGTAGTCGATGCCGAGCTTTTCCTTCAGGTACTCGCCGGCCTTGGCGCCGTCGCGCAGCGCGCACGGCAGGCAGGTGCACACGGCCAGCTTGAAGCGGCCCGGCTTGCTCGTGTCGTACATGTTGTAGAAGGTGGCGACCTCGTGCACCGCGATCGGCGGCATGCCCAGATAGCGGGCGACGTCGTCGATGACCTCGGGCGACACCCAGCCCTGCTCTTCCTGCGCGATCGCCAGCGCCGCCATCACCGCCGACTGCTTCTGGTCGGCCGGGATACTTGGCGACCTCGCGGTCGATCAGCGCGTAGGCCTGCTGTCGGACAGCAGCGGCGTGGATTGGGGACGGCGCTCACCGGTCGATCTCTCCGAAAACGATGTCCTGCGTGCCGATGATCGTGACCACGTCGGCAATCATGTGCCCGCGCGACATCTCGTCGAGACCCTGCAGATGCGCGAACCCGGGCGCGCGGATCTTCAGGCGGTACGGCTTGTTGGCGCCGTCCGACACCAGGTAGATGCCGAACTCGCCCTTCGGGTGCTCGACCGCGGCGTAGCACTCGCCGGCGCGGCACGTGGAAGCCTTCGGTGAACAGCTTGAAGTGGTGGATCAGCTCTTCCATGTTCGACTTCATGTCGACACGCGAGGGCGGCGCCACCTTGTGGTTGTCGCTGATCACCGGGCCCGGATTGTTGCGCAGCCACTCGACGCACTGCCGGATGATGCGGTTGCTCTGGCGCATCTCCTCGACCCGCACCAGATAGCGGTCGTAGCAGTCGCCGTTGCGTGCCGACCGGGATGTCGAAGTCGAGCAGGTCGTAGACCTCGTAGGGCTGCGTCTTGCGCAGATCCCAGGCGATGCCGGAGCCGCGCAGCATCGGGCCGGTGAAGCCCAGCGCCTTGGCGCGCTCGGGCGACACGACGCCGACACCGACCAGACGCTGCTTCCAGATGCGGTTGTCGGTGAGCAGCGTCTCGTACTCGTCGACGTAACCGGGGAAGCGGTTGGTGAAGGCCTCGATGAAATCGAGCAGCGAGCCCTGGCGGTCGCGGTTCAGCTCGCGCGATGGCCGCCTCGCTGCGCACGCTGGAGGCGCGATGCTGCGGCATCTGCTCGGGCAGGTCGCGGTAGACGCCGCCGGGACGGTAGTAGGCCGCGTGCATGCGCGCGCCCGAGACCGCTTCGTAGCAGTCCATCAGGTCCTCGCGCTCGCGGAACGCGTACAGCAGCACGGCCATCGCGCCGACGTCCAGGCCGTGCGCGCCGATCCACAGCAGGTGATTCAGGATGCGCGTGATCTCGTCGAACATCACCCGGATGTACTGCGCGCGCAGCGGCACCTCGATGCCGAGCAGCTTCTCGATCGCCATCACGTAGGCGTGCTCGTTGCACATCATCGACACGTAGTCGAGGCGATCCATGTACGGCACGCTCTGCAGGAAGGTGCGCGTCTCGGCGAGCTTCTCGGTGGCCGCGGTGCAGCAGGCCGATGTGCGGATCGGCGCGCTGCACGACCTCGCCGTCGAGCTCGAGCACCAGACGCAGCACCCCGTGCGCCGCAGGATGCTGCGGCCCGAAGTTCAGCGTGTAGTTCTTGATGTCTGCCATGGTTCCCGGCCGTTAAATTCCGCCTGCCACTGTCGCCCCGCCCCGTAGCCTTCCTCGCGGATCACGCGCGGCACGTTCTCGCGCGGCTCGATCGTGACCGGCTGGTAGACGACGCGGCGCTGCTCGGGGTCGTAGCGCATCTCGACGTAGCCCGGAGATCGGGAAATCCTTGCGGAACGGGATGACCGACGAAGCCGTAGTCGGTGAGGATGCGGCGCAGATCGGGGTTGCCCTCGAACACGATGCCGAACAGGTCGAACGCCTCGCGCTCGTACCAGCCGGCCGCGGACCAGACGATCGATGACCGAAGGCGACGACCGGCAAGTCGTCGTCCGGACAGAAGACGCGCACGCGCAGGCGCCGGTTCTTCTCGACCGACAGCAGGTGCAGACCGCGGCGAAGCGCGGGCCTGCCCGACCAGGCGCCGTCGCCGTAGCCGTGAGTAGTCGACGCCGCAGAGGTCGATCAGCGTGTCGAAGCGCAGCTCGGCGTCGTCGCGCAGGCGCTTGCATCACCTCGAGGCACGCGCGCGGCGCCGACCACGAGCGTGATTTCGCCGAGCTGCTCGGTCGGCGCCAGGTGCGTCGCCGAAGGCCTGCTGCAGGTTGGCTTTGAGGGTTTCGAGTCGGGTCATCGAATTGGCCGCGGGCGTGAAGCGATCGGGTTCGGGGATCAGCGGGCGATGGTGCTGGTGCGACGGATCTTGTTCTGCAACTGCAGGATGCCGTACAGCAGCGCCTCGGCCGTCGGCGGGCAGCCGGGAACGTAGACGTCGACCGGCACGATGCGATCGCAGCCGCGAACCACCGAGTACGAGTAGTGGTAGTAGCCGCCGCCGTTGGCGCAGGAACCCATCGAGATCACCCAGCGCGGCTCGGCCATCTGGTCGTAGACCTTGCGCAGCGCCGGCGCCATCTTGTTGCACAGCGTGCCGGCGACGATCATCACGTCGGACTGGCGCGGGCTGGGACGGAACATCACGCCGAAGCGGTCCATGTCGTAGCGCGACGCGCCGGCGTGCATCATCTCGACCGCGCAGCAGGCCAGCCCGAAGGTCATCGGCCACATCGAACCGGTGCGCGTCCAGTTGACCAGCTTGTCGACCTGGGTCGTGACGAACCCTTCGCTCAGAACACCTTCAATGCTCATCGCCAACCGCTCCGAGGCAGATCTGCAGGGAGCACGCGACCGGGGTCACTCCCAGTCGAGCGCGCCCTTCATCCATTCGTACACGAAGCCGACCACGAGGATCGCGAGGAAGATCATCATCGCCATGAAGCCGAAGAAACCGATCGAGTCGAGCGACACCGCCCACGGGAACAGAAACGCGATTTCGAGGTCGAAGAGGATGAAGAGGATGGCCACCAGGTAGTAGCGAACGTCGAACTTCATGCGCGCGTCTTCGAAGGCCTCGAAGCCGCACTCGTAAGGGGAGAGCTTTTCGGGATCGGGCCGGCTCGGGCCCGAGCATCTTGCCGATGACCATGGGGCCGAAGCCGACGGCCGTACCGACCAGGATGAACAGCAAGAACCGGCAGATATTGTTCGAGGTTCACGTCGGATCCTGGTCAGGAAGTGCGCCCGCACCGGACGCGCCGTCTCCTCGGCGGACGTTTCACCCGCTGATGCCGCTTGTTGTTGTTCTGATCCAATGGTGCCGACGGCGAGACTCGAACTCGCACAGCTTTCGCCACTACCCCCTCAAGATAGCGTGTCTACCAATTTCACCACGTCGGCACTGCAGAAAACCCGTATTGCTTTAACCGTCTGAGCCGAGGTCCGCTCAGCAAATTATTCTACTTCGCTTTTACTTCGGAATCTCGTTCGACCGGGTCGCTTTTTGCGATGCGGCATCCGCCGGCGCGGCGGCCCCGGCAGCAGCGCGAGCACCAGCGCGCCGCAGCACCAGCAGCGGCCGGAGCGGCACCCGCTGCGGCGGGAGCGGCGCCGGGGATTGCCGCGGCACCGGACGCCGCGCCCGCGGAGCCGGCCGAAGGCCCTGCTCCATCACGCTCTTCGGCGCGGCCACGGTGCCGGTCTTGGCGGTCATGACCGAGATCGCGAGCGTGCTGACGAAGAACACGGCGGCCAGCACGCCGGTCATGCGGCTCAGGAAGTTGGCCGAACCGGTCGCACCGAACAGGCTGCCCGACGCGCCGGACCCGAATGCCGCCCCCATGTCCGCACCCTTGCCGTGCTGCAGCAGCACCAGCACGATCACGCCCAGCGCGCTGAGCACCTGGGCAACGATAATCAGCGACAGCAGTATGTTCATCGATATACCTTCAAGCGAGCGCCGCGCGCGCGCGATCGCGACAAAGTCCTCGGCGACCAGGGCCGCCCCGCCGATCAGACCGCCGTCGATGTCCGGCTGACGGAACAGGCTCGCGGCATTGGCCGGCTTGACACTGCCGCCGTACAGGATCCGCACGGCGGACGACTCGGCCACACCGGCCGCGCGCAACCGAGCGCGCAGGAAAGCGTGCGCCGCCTGCGCCTGCTCCGGCGTCGCGGTGCGGCCCGTGCCGATCGCCCAGACCGGCTCGTAGGCCAGAACGAAGCGCGCGGCACCGAGACGCGAAGCGATGCGCGCGAGCGCGTCGACCTGCGTGCCGAGCACCGCATCGGTCTGGTCCCGCTCGCGCTGCTCGAGCGTCTCGCCGACGCAGACGATCACGCCGAGACCGCGCGCCAGCGCGTGCTCGGCCTTGTCGACCAGCACGCCATCGGTTTCGCCGAGCAGCGTGCGGCGCTCGGAGTGCCCGACGATCGCCCACTTGCAGCCGAGATCGGCCAGCATCGCCGCCGACACCTCGCCGGTGAAGGCGCCGTTGTCGAACGCGGCGACGTCCTGCGCGCCCCACGCGATCGCCGTGTCGCCGAGCCAGGCGGCCGCCTGGCCGAGGTACGGATACGGCGGGCACACGGCGACTTCGACCTGCGCGAGCAGCGGCTGCTCGAAGCCGGCGCGAAGCGCCGTGAAAAGATGATCGTTGGCGACGATGTCGCCGTTCATCTTCCAGTTGCCGACAACCAGGGGCTTGCGCTGCTTCATCGAGGCTGGGCTTCGCCAAGGAAACCCAAGATTGTACGTTGCCGCACCGCAACGGGTCAATTCGACGGCGGCGGCCCGCCTGCCTTCGACGCGTCCGCGGCCTGCTGGGCCTCGCGCCACGGCGCCGCCTGCCCGTTGCGCAGCCGCCAGAGCCAGACGGCCCAGCCCGACAGGCCGTACAGCACGAACAGCGAGAACAGCACCAGCGGCGGATCGGTCGACACGAGCGCGAAGCCCAGCATCAGGCCGAGGACCGCGATGAACGGCACGCTGCGCCGCAGGTTGATGTCCTTGAAGCTGTAGAACGGCGCGTTCGACACCATCGTCAGCCCCGCGTAGATCGTGAAGACCCAGGCGAGCCACGCGAAGTCGGCCGGCGCGTGCGAGATCCAGCGGGTCTCGCGCAGGTCGGTGACGACCCAGACGAGCCCCACCACCAGCGCGGCGGCCGCCGGGCTGGGCAGCCCCTGGAAATAGCGCTTGTCGACGACGCCGATGTTGGCGTTGAAACGCGCCAGGCGCAGCGCGGCACCGGCGCAGTAGATGAACGCCGCGATCCAGCCCCACTTGCCGAGCCCGCGCAGCGACCACTCGTACATGATCAGTGCCGGCGCGGCGCCGAAGGACACCATGTCGGACAGGCTGTCGAACTGCTCGCCGAACGCGCTCTGCGTGTTGGTGAGCCGGGCGACGCGGCCGTCGAGGCTGTCGAGCACCATCGCGAGGAAGGTCGCGATCGCCGCCGCCTCGAAGCGGCCGTTCATCGCCTGCACGATGGAGTAGAAGCCGCAGAACAGCGACGCGGTCGTGAACGCATTCGGCAGGATGTAGATGCCGCGGCGGCGCTTCACCGGATCGGCCTGCGCTTCGGCGGGCACCGCGTCGGGCGGCGCGGCGCGCAGCGGTCGCACGGGGCGGAAGCGACGACGCCTGGGCTGGTTCATGGCTCGACCTGGGCTGGGCTCATGGCGCGAAGTATATAAGCGCGACCCTGCGTGCCCAAGAAGGAAACGGGTACACCGTTCGGAAACGGGCGGCCCCAAATAGACACGGGCGACCCGCGAGGGTCGCCCGATGCCGGTTTCGCCGTGCACGGCCGCCACGGCGAACGCAGCCGCCGCGCCGGCGGCGACTGCCGCCGGTGCGCCGTACCGGCGCAGATCAGTTGCGGCTCTTGTCGACCAGCTTGTTGGCCTTGATCCAGGGCATCATCGCGCGCAGCTTCTCGCCGACGACCTCGATGTCGTGCTCGGCCATCATGCGACGGCGCGACAGCAGCGTCGGGGCGCCCGCCTTGTTCTCGAGGATGAACTGCTTGGCGTACTCGCCGGTCTGGATGTTGAGCAGCGCCTCGCGCATCGCCTGCTTGGTCTGCGCGGTCACGATCTTCGGCCCGGTCACGTACTCGCCGAACTCGGCGTTGTTCGAGATCGAGTAGTTCATGTTCGCGATGCCGCCCTCGTAGATCAGGTCGACGATCAGCTTGAGCTCGTGCAGGCACTCGAAGTAGGCCATCTCCGGCGCGTAGCCGGCCTCGACCAGCACTTCGAAGCCGGTCTTGATCAGCTCGACGGTGCCGCCGCACAGCACGGTCTGCTCGCCGAACAGGTCGGTCTCGGTCTCTTCGCGGAAGTTGGTCTCGATGATGCCGGCGCGGCCGCCGCCGTTGGCGCAGGCGTAGGACAGCGCCATGTCGCGCGCGACACCGCTCTTGTCCTGGTGCACGGCCACCAGCGTCGGCACGCCGCCGCCCGCTGCGTAGGTGCTGCGCACCGTGTGGCCCGGGGCCTTCGGCGCGATCATCACGACGTCGAGATCCTCGCGCGGCATCACCTGGCCGTAGTGCACGTTGAAGCCGTGCGCGAAGGCCAGCGTCGCGCCCTTCTTGATGTTCGGCTCGATCTCGTCGCGATAGACCTGACCGATGTGCTCGTCGGGCATCAGCAGCATGACGAAGTCGGCGCCCTTCACCGCGTCGGAGATCTCGGCGACCTTCAGGCCGGCCTTCTTGACCTTGTCCCAGGACGGTCCGCCCTTGCGAACGCCGACGGTGACCTTCACGCCGGAGTCGTTCAGGTTCTGCGCGTGCGCATGGCCCTGCGAGCCGTAGCCGATGATCGCGACCTTCTTGCCCTTGATCAGCTTGAGGTCGCAGTCCTTGTCGTAGAAGACTTTCATGTGTCTTCCTCGGTTTGTCCGTCGCGCGCCGATGATCGGCGCGGGGTCGGGCGGGCAGGCCCGGCTCGATTCGCTCCCCGATACTCGCTCGGTCGAGCCGGGCCTGCCCGCCCGACCTCGATGCACCGTGCGGTGCGGAGACCGACAGTGCTGTTGGCTGTCAGGCCTTCAGGACGCGTTCGCCGCGGGCGATGCCCGAGGAGCCGGTGCGGACCGTCTCGAGGATCGCGGCGCGGTCGAGCGCATCGATGAACGCGTCGAGCTTGACCGCGTCGCCGGTGAGTTCGATCGTGTAGGTCTTGTCGGTGACGTCGATGACGCGGCCGCGGAAGATATCGGCCATCCGCTTCATCTCCTCGCGCTCCTTGCCCACCGCGCGCACCTTGATCAGCATCAGCTCGCGCTCGATGCAGGGGCTCTCGGTGAGGTCGACGACCTTGACCACCTCGATCAGCCGGTTCAGGTGCTTGGTGATCTGCTCGATGATGTCGTCCGAGCCGGTGGTGACGATGGTCATGCGCGACAGCGACTTGTCCTCGGTGGGCGCGACGGTCAGCGTCTCGATGTTGTAGCCGCGCGCGGAGAACAGGCCCACCACGCGCGACAGCGCGCCCGGCTCGTTCTCGAGCAGGATCGAAATGATGTGCTCGCATCACAGGTCCTCCGAGCCGAGCAGCATCTCGGTCAGTCCCTTGCCCCCCTGCACCATCGGCCAGACGTTCTCGGTCTGGTCGGTGATGATGTCGAGGAACACGAGCCGGTCCTTGTACTTGCCGTGGAACGCCTCGCGCAACGCCGGCTCGACGTCGGCCGGCTTCTCGACGCGGATGCCGACGTGGCCGTAGGCCTCGGCCAGGCGAACGAAGTCGGGCAGCGCGTCCATGTACGACTCGGAATAGCGGCTGCCGTACTCGATCTCCTGCCACTGGCGGACCATGCCCAGGTAGCGGTTGTTCAGGTTGACGATCTTCACCGGCAGGTTGTACTGCTTGCAGGTCGACAGTTCCTGGATGCACATCTGGATCGAACCCTCGCCGGTCACGCAGGCGACCGGCGCGCCCGGGTTGGCCATCAGCACGCCCATCGCGTACGGCAGGCCGACGCCCATCGTGCCCAGGCCGCCGGAGTTGATCCAGCGGCGCGGCTTGTCGAAGCGGTAGAACTGCGCGGCGAACATCTGGTGCTGGCCGACGTCGGAGGTGACGAAGGCGTCGCCCCGGTCACTTCCCACAGCTTCTCGACCACGAACTGCGGCTTGATCGTCGCGGCCGCGCGGTCGTACTTCAGGCAGTCGCGCTTGCGCCACTCGTTGATCTGCTTCCACCAGTTCTCGAGCGCCTTGACGTTGAGCTTCTGGCCGGCGGCCTGCGCCTCGTCGACCAGTGCGATCAGGTCGTTCAGCGTCTCGCGCACGTCGCCGACGATCGGCACGTCGACCTTCACGCGCTTGGAGATCGACGACGGGTCGACGTCGACGTGGATGATCTTGCGCGGGTTCTGCGCGAAGTGCTTCGGGTTGCCGATCACGCGGTCGTCGAAGCGCGCGCCGATGGCGATCAGCACGTCGCAGTGCTGCATCGCCATGTTGGCCTCGTAGGTGCCGTGCATGCCGAGCATGCCGACGAACTTCGGATCGCTCGCGCGGTAGCCGCCCAGCCCCATCAGCGTGTTGGTGCAGGGAAAGCCGAGCATGTCGACGAGGCGCGCGAGCTCGTGCGACGCGTTGGCCAGGATCACGCCGCCGCCGGTGTAGATCATCGGCCGCTCGGCGTTCATGCAGCAGCTGCAGCGCCTTCTTGATCTGGCCCTGGTGGCCTTTGACGACCGGGTTGTACGAACGCATGCTGACCGTCTTCGGGTACTCGAAGCGGCACTTGTCGCGCGTGACGTCCTTCGGGATGTCGACCAGCACCGGGCCGGGACGGCCGGTGCGGGCGATGTGGAACGCCTGCTTCATCGTCTCGGCGAGGTCCTTGACGTCCTTCACCAGGAAGTTGTGCTTCACGCACGGACGCGTGATGCCGACCGTGTCGCACTCCTGGAAGGCGTCCTGACCGATGGCGTGCGTCGGCACCTGACCGGAGATGACCACCATCGGGATCGAGTCCATGTACGCGGTGGCGATGCCGGTGACCGCGTTGGTGACGCCGGGTCCGCTGGTGACCAGGCAGACACCGACCTTCTCGGTGGAGCGCGAATACGCGTCGGCGGCGTGGACCGCAGCCTGCTCGTGCCGCACCAGGATGTGCTGCACCTTGTCCTGCGTGAAGATCGCGTCGTAGATGTAGAGAACTGCGCCGCCGGGATAACCGAAGACGTGCTCGACGCCTTCTTCCTGGAGACAGCGCACGACGATTTCTGCGCCTGTGAGTTCCATAGAAGTAACCTTCCTTTCAAGGTCCAGGGAGCCCGCCCGCCGGCGCCAACGCAGCAGGTTATGCCGCCTCGACGCAGACCTTGGCACGGGGCCTGCGAGATTGATCGGACGCCCTTCGACCACCCTCGTGAGGCGACTCGGGGCGAAACGGGTCTTGTCCGACGCCGGCGGGATGAGCTGGCGCGGGAAAGACAACGGCCCCTGTCGACAGACCTGATCGGCCTTCGCAGGAGCCGGGGATCGGCGATCATACTGCGCCGCAGCAGACGGGGTCAAGGTAGGCGGCGCGCCGATCTGCTAGGATCGGCGGCCATGGCGACCCGGGCCGAACTCTCCGAATTCCTCGCCTCGGTCGAACGTCGCGCGTTCAAGCACGCCGTCTTCGCGGTACGCGACGAGGATGCCGCGCTCGACGTCGTGCAGGACGCCATGTTCAAGCTGGCCGAGAAGTACGCCGACAAACCGGCGTCCGAACTGCCGCTGCTGTTCCAGCGCATCCTGCGCAACCTGATCACCGATCACTTCCGGCGCCAGAAGGTCCGCAACACGTGGACCACGCTGCTGTCGGCGCTGATGCCGGCATCCGAAGAGGATTCCGAGCGCGATCCGCTCGAATCGCTCGAGGCGCTCAGCGGCGAGCAGTCCGAGAGCGCCGCCGACCAGGCCGAGCGCGGCCAGGTGATGGCGATCATCGAGGCCGAGATCCGCAAGCTGCCGGCGCGTCAACGCGAGGCGTTTCTGATGCGTTACTGGGAGGACATGGACGTGGCCGAAACCGCCGCGGCGATGGGTTGTTCGGAAGGCAGTGTCAAAACGCACTGTTCCCGTGCAAATCACACTTTGGCCGCTGCGCTGAAGGCCAGAGGAATCACTCTATGAACGAACTGCAATTCGCCCGCCAGGTCAGGCAGCGCCTGGACGAATCGACCGCCCGCCTGCCGTACAAGGTCGTCCACCGCCTGGAACAGGCACGGGTGGCAGCGCTGTCGCGCGTGCCCGCCTCGCAGGCGGCACTGTCGGCCGAGCCTTCGACAGGGTTGTCGACCGGGCTGACCGTGTCCGGTTCGGGTCAGGCGGCTCTGAGCGGTCAAGCCCCCGAGCCTGGACCGTCGTTCTGGAAGAAGACGCTGCTCGGCGTGCTGCCGGTGCTGATCGTGGTCGCCGGTCTGTTCGCCATCTCGGAATGGAGCGACAGCGAGCTGGCCGACGAGGCCGCCGACGTCGACGCCGCGATGCTCGAGGACGAGGTGCCGCTTGTCGGCCTACGCCGACCGGGGCTTCGGCGTGTTCCTGAAGAACACGGGGCAATGAGGGCGCGCACGCTTATCCCGAACCGGATGCGGGGAGCGTGCCGACCGGGCCGCTCGGTCCGCGCCGCCGCATTCGCCGCCGTGCTGTGCCTGGCAGCGCATCCGGCCGGGTTCGCAGCCGACGAGCCTTCAGCGGCGCAGTCCGCTACGGCGGCGGGCGGTGCAGCAGGCAGTGCGGCGAACGTTGCGGCGCCCGCTGCGGCTGCCGCGAGTCCGGCCCTGGGAACAGCATCGACGTCGGTCCCGGCAGTGAATCCCGAGCCGGCTGCCGCGCCCCCCGTGAAGTCCGATCCGTCTGCCGCGGCTCCTGCGACGACCGATACGTCCGCCACGCCCTCCGCAACGGCCGACACCTCTGCAGCCGCCCCATCGCAGCCGGCGACACGCGCGCAGACTCCGCCAGCCGCCTCGACGCCCAACCCGTCGACGCCCCGCTCGCTGGTCGCGCTGGTCCAGCCCCTGTGGTCCGACCTGACGCCCGCGCAGCGCGAGGTCCTGGCGCCGCTCGAGCCGAAGTGGAACACCTTGACGCTCGCACGCAAGCGTGCCTGGATCAAGCTGGCAGACCGCATCCCGCAGATGTCCCCGGACGAACGCACCCGGGCGCAGGCCCGCATCCAGGAGTGGGCGACGCTGACGCCCGAGCAACGCGCGCTGGCGCGCAACAACTACCGGCTCGCCAAGAAGCTGCCCCCGGACACACGGGTTCAGCAGTGGGAGCAGTACCAGCAGTTGACGCCTGAACAGCAGGCGGTGCTGCGCTCCAGCGGGTGGACCAGCAACACGGCCGCGCGGCATGCCGGGTCGCCGACCGGACTGGCCAAGGAAGCGGCGCGGCCGCTGTCGAACACCGTGCCGCCGCGCGCACCGGCGCCGGCCTCGGCCGCGACTGCCCCATCGTCCATCAAACCGAACCTGCAGCCGACCGCAAACCCGAACTCGCAACCGAACGCAAACCCGCCGCGCAAGGCGCCCGGCGCCCAATGACGCGGGGCGATGCGTTGCTGCCCGCCGCGGGCCTGTGGCGGCGATTCATGAGCATCGCCTACGAGTGCGTGCTGCTGTTCGGCGTGCTGTTCTTCTTTAACTACGCATTCTCTGCGCTGACCCAGTTCAAGGGCCAGACCGGCCCGATGCTGTGGGCCTTCCAGGTGTTCAACGTGATCGTGCTGGGGGTCTACTTCGCGGGTTTGTGGAGCGACGGACGCCGGACCCTGCCGATGAAGACGATGCACGTGCGGCTGACCACGCTGACGGGTGAGCCCGTCGGTCGCGGCCGAGCGGTGGTCCGGTTCGCGGTGGCGCTGGCGCTGATCGTTGTGGGGATCGCGGCCGGGCGCTACGTGCACCCTTTGCTCGGGATGCTGGTCGTTGCTGGCCAGGTCTGGGCCGTGTTCGACCGCGATCGGCAGACGCTCTACGACCGTGTCAGCGGCACTCGCCTCGTGCACGATCGCGCGGCTGCAGCTCCGCGCTGACGACCCTCGCCCCGCTCGCACCGGCCTTCCACCAACCGCTTCATCCCCGCCAGCGACTGCGCGCACCAACCTTCAAGCGCGCGCATTCGAGGAATCGGCGGACAGCACGGCTGCCCCCTGAGGACCCGCGGCCGAGATTCGAGGTATCAAAGCGTCACGTTGATGAACAGATCGGTTGTGTTACCCCTCGGCGTGGTAACACGGATCAATACAGGACCACCTGCGGCACCACCACCGCAGCCGAGCGAGGTCTGGGTAGCAGCGATCGCGAACTGGTGGGGCGTACCGCCGACCGCATTGGTGCTTCTGACGCGCTGAACATCGGCAGGGATCACCTTGAGGTCGGTGGCAGCCGATACGTCGACCCGGACAGCAGTGTCGTACGGCATCGGATTGCCGTTCAGGTCCTGCAGCCAGAAGCTCACCTGCGTCGAACAGGCTGCACCCAAGGAATAGGTCTTCGGGATGTTGCTCGCGTTCGGAGTCGCAAAGCTCGGCGACGTCCGAAAGAACCCGAACGAGCCGGAGAACACGAAGGTCGCCTGCTGGCGGACATGCGCACGCCCCCAAATGCCGTCGCAGGTGCCAGGCACACCCGCGGTCAGCGGGTTCGCCCCACAGACTCCCGACTGTGCAGTGAGATAAGGCACGATCCGCTCACCGGACGCATACGCGCCGTTCTCGTTCCGGTCGAGGAACAGGTAGCCTTGATCGAGGTACGGCTCGCCGATGTCGTAGCGATTGTTGCTATTCAGGTCGTCGTAGTGCTCCTCGCCGATCGCATACGCCGCCACCCGCAACCGTCCATTAGCCGGGCGGACCCCCTGACTCAACAGCTTCACCGTACATGCGCCGGCAGGAGTACCGCCGCCAGGTAGCGGCCGGTCTGGATT
This sequence comes from uncultured beta proteobacterium, assembly GCA_963849015.1. Classification (GTDB taxonomy): domain Bacteria; phylum Pseudomonadota; class Gammaproteobacteria; order Burkholderiales; family Burkholderiaceae_E; genus Quisquiliibacterium. The sequence continues at coordinate 35,959 of CAWKFK010000006.1, read as the reverse complement.
GACAACGCCCGTTTGGCAATTCGCCTCGACAAGCCCAGCCTCGGCTACGAAGCTGATCGGAGTCCCGTCCGGAACCGGATTGCCCATCGAATCCGCCGCGATGATCGTGACGTCAGCCGTGGATCCATCGTACGACCACCCCTCGATGTTGTAAGCCGAGGCGCTGAACGAGAACCGGCTTTGAATCGGCTGCCCCGTCGACACCGCAAGCTGCACCGAATTCGTTGTGAGAGTCGTCGAACCGGTGACGATCGACGCAATCACCCAAAGCGGCGTCGGGATCGTTCCGGATTGCACCTGGACTGCGACAAACCCCTGGGCGTCGGTCTGCTTGACCACCGGCCCCTGGACACCGTCGATCAGCAGCCCGCCTGTATCGTTGCTCAGTCGCAGCGACACGCTGGTGGGTGCGGGCACCGGAACGCCGCCCTGATCGACCACCTGGAAACGCACCGTGGAAATCTCGGGGAAAACGACCCCGCTTCCGGGTCCCTGGACACCGCCAGTGCCGCGCAGCGCGATCACCCTGGGCGAGGCACTGACGAACTGGATGTTCGCGATCTTCGGGCCTTCCACCACCAGGTTCGCGGTGCGGGACACCGACGTACCCTCGACGGTCGCGGTGACGAGATCGGAACCGCCGCAGCCCCGATCTACATAAGTGGCACGCGCGATGCCGTCGACGCTGGTCGCAAGCGCCGTGAGCGTAGCCCGCGCCGGGTTCTGCGACGCACAGGTCGAGGTGAAACGAACCGTGACCGGGGTCGACGCCGGAACGCCCTCGATCGGCACCGAGAATACCGTCGTCCCGTATGCAGAAAGCGGCGACTGGTCGGCGGCGAGTGTTCCCAGCGAAACCTGGGTGGCCCCGATCGTGACGTTGAAGCTTCCGGTCGCCGCTTGGCTCGCGACTACCGTCGATGCGGTCAGGGTGTAGGCCCCTGCGGTGGAGAGGTTCGCCGGCCCGACGGTAACGCTCGCGAGCCCGGTTTCATCCGTAAGCGCGGTGGCTGCCGGAGAGAAAACGATCGCCGCCGACTCCGACGATTCGAACTTGACCACCACATTCGCCACCGGCAGACCCGCGGAATCCTTGACCAGAGCTTTGGCGATCGACTGGGTATTGGAGGAGACGGTGTTCTTCGTCTCGCCGGTCGCCGCATCGACAACGGTCAGGGTGACCAGACCGCCCCCGGTGGAACCAGAACCCCCACTCGACTGATCGTCGAATTCGCGGCTGTCACCGCCACTGCATCCGGCGACGAAGGCGACCAGGAACATCAGTCCGAGCCCGCCGCACAGCGTACGAAGTGTTCGACCGAACGAACTGTAGGACTGATTCATTTCACCCCCCGGAGGATATTCGTTTCGATTATAGCGACCCGCACCCGCGCCGCCTTCCCCTGGAGCGGAAGGTGCGACGTCTGTCACAAAATCGCGTCAGATCGATCACACACGGAACGCGGCTGGCTCGCCCTGTCGCACGCAGTCCACGAAGTAGCGATCCCCCGCCGGATCGCGCTCGACCACCAAGCCGTGGACGTCGGTGGTGAAGCCCGGGAAGCGCTGGTTGAACGAGCGCGCGAACTTCAGGTATTCGACGATCGCCCGATTGAAGCGCTCGCCGGGGATCAGCAGCGGAATGCCGGGCGGATAGGGCGTGACCAGCATCGTCGTGATGCGCCCTTCGAGGTCGTCGATCGGGACCCGATCGACCTCCCGGTGCGCCAGGCACTGGTAGGCGTCCGACGGTTTCATCACCGGCACCATGTCCGACAGGTACATCTCGGTGGTGACGCGGGCGACGTCGTGCTTGCGGTAGTCCTCGTGGATCTGCTGCGCCAGGTCGCGCAGCCCCACCCGCTCGTACTGCGGCTGTGCCTGGATGAACTCGGGCATCACCCGCCACAGCGGCTGGTTGCTGTCGTAGTCGGCCTTGAACTGCTGCAATTCGGTGACCAGCGTGTTCCAGCGCCCCTTCGTGATGCCGATCGTGAACATCACGAAGAACGAGTACAGACCGGTCTTCTCGACCACGACCCCGTGCTCGGCCAGGTACTTGGTGACGATGGCCGCCGGGATTCCCCATTCGGCGAACTTGCCGTCGATGTCCAGGCCGGGCGTCACGATCGTGGCCTTGATCGGGTCCAGCATGTTGAAGCCGTCGGCCAGCGCACCGAAGCCGTGCCAGGCGTCACCCGAGCGCAGGAACCAGCTGCTGCGATCCGCCGATGCCGCCCTCGGCAAGCTCCTGCGGCCCCCAGACGTGGAACCACCAGTCCTTGCCGAACTCGGCGTCGACCTTGCGCATCGCGCGGCGGAACTCGAGCGACTCGAAGATCGACTCCTCGACCAGCGCCCTGCCCCCCGGCGGCTCCATCATCGCCGCCGCCACGTCGCAGGACGCGATGATCGCGTACTGCGGGCTGGTCGACGTGTGCATCAGGAACGACTCGTTGAAGCGATAGTGATCCAGCTGGCGGGACTCGGAGTCCTGGATCAGGATCTGCGAAGCCTGCGACAGTCCCGCGAGCAGCTTGTGCGTGGACTGCGTGGCGAAGATCATCGCGTCCTTGCAGCGCGGCCGGTTCGGGCCGATCGCGTGGAACTCGTGATAGAAGGGATGGAAGACCGCGTGCGGCAGCCAGGCCTCGTCGAAGTGCAGGTTCTCGACGTGATCGCTCAGCAGCTCCTTGATCGTCTCGACGTTGTAGATCACGCCGTCGTAGGTCGACTGCGTGATCGTCAGCACGCGCGGCTTGGCCGTCTTGTCCTTCACCAGCGGATTGGCCTCGATCTTGCGGCGGATGCTGTCGGGCTCGAACTCCGACTCGCGGAATCGGCCCGATGATGCCGAGATGGTTGCGCGTCGGCTGCAGGAAGATCGGCACGGTGCCGGTCATCATGATCGCGTGCAGGATCGACTTGTGGCAGTTGCGGTCGACCAGCACGACGTCGTCGGTGCCGACCGCCGAGTGCCAGACGATCTTGTTCGAGGTCGAGGTGCCGTTGGTGACGAAGAACAGGTGATCGCGAACCGAAGATGCGCGCCGCGTTGCGCTCCGACGCCGCCACCGGCCCGGTGTGGTCGAGCAGCTGGCCGAGCTCGTCGACCGCGTTGCAGACGTCGGCGCGCAGCATGTTCTCGCCGAAGAACTGGTGGAACATCTGCCCCACCGGGCTCTTCAGGAACGCGACGCCGCCCGAGTGGCCGGGGCAGTGCCACGAGTAGGAACCGTCGTTCGCGTAGTGCACCAGCGCCTTGAAGAACGGCGGCGCGAGCGAGTTCAGGTAGTTGGTGGCCTCGCGGATGATGTAGCGCGCGACGAACTCCGGCGTGTCCTCGAACATGTGGATGAAGCCGTGCAGCTCCTTCAGGATCTCGTTCGGGATGTGCTGCGAGGTGCGCGTCTCGCCGAACAGGAAGATCGGGATGTCGGCGTTGCGCCGGCGCGTCTCGACGATGAACTTCTTCAGCTCCTTGATCGCCGTGCTCTCCTCGCCCTCCTCGCCGATCTCCTCGTCGTCGATCGAAACGACGAAGGCCGACGCACGCGCCGCCTGGTTGGCGACCATCGTGACGTCGACGTAGGTGAAGCCGCCGACGACCTCGATGCCCTGGTCCTCGATCGCCTTGGCGAGCGCGCGGATGCCCAGGCCGCTGGAGGACTCGGACTTCCAGTCTTCGTCGATGATGATGACCGGGAAACGGAATTTCATGGGGCAGGCTCGCAGCGTGGACGAGACGGCGGCAGGGCGCCGCAAGGGGCGAAGTAGAGCATAAACGGCGAGGCTTTTGGTGGCCCCGCCGGCGGGCGGGACGGGCGGGCCGACCAGGCGCCCGCCGCAGGCTCGGCGGGCGCCCCTTGCCCGGAAAGGCGCGGCGCACAACCGTCGCAGCGGGGCGGCCGCAGCGGTAAGCTCGCAGGGTTCCCGGACTCCTAGCAGACACGCGTGCGCACCCGCCACCAAGGACGCTTCGCCTCCCCCGCTTCGCCCGATCGGCCCCGGGCCGGACACCCCGGACGGCGCCCGGTCCGCGACGGCGCCAGCGCCGACTCGGCAGCATGACGACAGTCCTTCCCCCGGACCTGCCGGACACGCAGGGGCGGCGCATTCCGCGCGGGTTCCTCGCCTGGTTCGCCGTCCTGTTCATCGTGACGCAGGCACCGCTGTACCTCGCACGGTATCCCGACGTCGTCGACTACCCGAACCACGTCGCGCGATTGCACGTGCTGACGCATCTCGATACGTCGGAAGTCCTGCAGCGTTTCTATCGTCTGGAGCCTGGCGTGGCGCCGAACATGGCGATGGATCTGCTGGCACCGCTGCTGACGAACGTCGCGAGCCTCGAAACCGCGGTGAAGCTCTTTGCGTCGATCGCCACGTTGCTCACCGCCACCGGCGCGCTCGCGCTGGGCATCGCACTGCACGGACGCCTGACGTCCCTGGCGCTGGGGGGGCTGCTGTTCGCGCACAACGCGTTCTTCCAGTTGGGGCTCTTCAACTACGTGTTCGGCGTCGGCGCCGGCCTCTGGCTGCTCGCAGCATGGATCGCGGCGCGGCGCCGCACAGGCACGACCTACCCCGGGACATGGCTCGGCTTCGCCGCCGGCGCCACGCTGATCTACCTTTGCCACCTGAGCGCCCTCGGGGTCTACCTGCTCGGCGTGCTGGCCTTCGAATGGGGCCGGTCCGGGAGGCACATGCCGGAACGGGCGTTGCAGGCGGTCCTTCCGGCCGCCTGTCAGGCGCTGCCGGCACTCCTGTTGCAGCTGCTCGCCTATCGCCCTGGGACCAATCTCGCGAGCGCGTTCCCGGCAACCGATCTGGCGAGCCTCGTAGCCTACAAGGTGTCGCTTGCCCTGCTCTTGCCGCGGGTCGCGTTCCACTCCCACCCGATTCTCGCCGCGGCCGTCGCTGCACCGGCCGCCTTCCTGCTGTACCGGGCATTGCGCCTGCGGCGCGTCGCCTGGTCGAAGCCGGGTGGCCGGATCGTGGCCGCGATCGCGGTGGCGATGCTGCTGCTGCCGGCCGCGGGACTCGGCTCAAACATGGTCGACATGCGCCTCGCGCTTCCGCTCGCGCTGGTTTCCCTGGCGAGCCTGGGGCCAGCTGACACCGGGGGACGCGGATCCACCGTCACCGCGCCGCTGATCGCGGCGGGCGTGCTCCTGCTGGCAGGCGGAACGCTACACGGCTGGTGGGACGCCTCCCGCGCTCACCAGGCCCTTCGCCAGGCGATGCTCGCGATCGAACCGGGAAGCCGGGTAGCCGTCGTGGCGTTGGAGGAGGCTTCGCCCGGGTCCGCGATGTCTGCGGCTTCCGGCATCACTCCGCATGCAGCCGCCTGGAGCGTCCCCGATCGTTCCGTTCTGCTTTCGTCCTTCTTCATTCGGCCGTTCCAGCCGTTTACGGTCGCGTTCCGGCCGGAGTTCGTCCCGGTGGCGCGCCTCGCGCGTCTCGACAACGATGCCCCCTCCCCCACGCTTTCGGCCTTGCGCGGCCATTTCGGCTACGTCGTGGCCTTCGGCGCCCCGCAGGCGCGGGAGCAGTTTGCCGGCGAGAGCTTGGCGCTCTACCGGTCCGATTACGTCACGATCCTGCGCCCCTGACCGCCCGGACTGCGAAATCCGGCGCATCGGGGCGCACTGCCATCGGGCAATATCCGGCCAGGAACGAGATCGGGATGCCGCCTCGCACAGTCAGGGACCCATGCAGATGAAATTGCCCGGAATAGGCCTGCCCGCGATGGTCGCGATCACCATCGGCGCCGCACTGCTGGTGACCTTGCCGCTGACCGACTACGACTACTTCTGGCACATGGAGACCGGCGAGTGGATCGTCACTCACGGCTGGCGCCTGCCAGAAGGCGAGCCCTTCTCCTCCACCGTGGCGGGTTCGCCCTGGCTAGTGCAGGGCTGGCTCTTCGACGCGGTGCAATATGCGCTGCACCGTCAGTTCGGCGACCTCGGCGTTCGGACGATGTTCGTCGCCCTGCTGGTCTCGACCTGGGCACTCGTCCACGCTACGGTCAAGCCGCTGGTGCCCAGGGAATCGCACGCGCTTCTGCTGACCCTCCTGTGCGCCAGCGCCGCCGCAACCTACATGGCACCTCGTCCGCTGGCCGCCACCAACCTCGCCTTCGCGTTCGTGCTGTTCGCCCTGCTGCGCCATCGGGCCACAGCCCGTTTGCGCTGGCTCCTCGCCCTCCCGCCGGTGTTCGCTCTGTGGGCCAACCTTCACTTCGGCTACGTGACCGGGCTGGGGCTGGTCCTGCTGTTCGCCGTCGCGACCGCTCTGGAACGGCTGGCGCCGAGCCGTGACGGGCCGCCCGAGCCCGGTGCGCTCTCCTGGAGCGGGGCTACGCTCCTGCTCCTGGCCTGCACGCTCGCCACGTGCCTGAACCCTTACGGGTGGCGCGTGCTCGCCGAGACTTTCAGCATGTCCAGCGCCAACATGAACACCGACATCGTCGACTGGATGAGTCCGGACTTCCGGCACTGGAGATCCCAGGCCTTCCTGCTCCCGATGGCGCTGATGTTCTTCGCACGAGCGCTCGCCACGCGCCGTCCGTCCTGGCTCGACCTGGTCGTGCCGCTGGCGCTCGTGGGGGCGGCACTCTACTCGCAGCGGCACATCCCGCTGGCCAGCATCGCACTGGCCCCGATGCTGGCTCGGGCGTTCGCCGACTGGGCGCCGGCGACGATCGGCAGCGGCGTCGCCCAGTCCGTCGTCGAGCGATGGCGCGGGAGCGGAGGACGCGAGCTGGGCGACGTCCAGTACCGTCTCAACCTGGTCGTCGCAGCCGGCGTCGCGATCGGGGCGATTGCGCTGGAACCAACGACCTCCGCATGGCAACAGCGACGCACGCAGGCGTTGCTGCCGGTGAAGGCGGCGGACTTCGTGCTGGCGAACGAGTTGCGTGGCCCGATGCTGAACGACTACCACACGGGCGGCTACCTGATCCACAAGCTTCATCCCCGAGTGCCGGTGTTCATCGACGGGCGCTACAACCCCTATCTCGGCAAGGTGCTGAACGACCACGACACACTGCAGCGGCTCGAGCGGGGCTGGCAGGACGTGCTGGAGCGCTACGAGATCCGTCTGGCCGTGCTCGCCCGGCCGCACGGCGGACTCGCCGGGGCCATGGTCGCGTCGGGGCGGTATCGTCTGGTCTACGCCGACGCCGCCTTCGGCGTGCTGGTCCGCAACGACGGATCCCACCCCGACCTGCCGAACGCCGGACTCGAGCCGCGAGGTATCGCCAAGGAGACAGGACGATGAACCCGGATCAGCGAGACGCCGCGTGCGCACGGGTGCGGCCGCTGCTGGCGCTCGTCGTCCCCTGCTACGACGAGGAAGACGCCCTGCCTTCCACCGCGACCGAACTCGTCGCCCTGCTCGATCGTCTGGTCGAGAGGGCTGCGGTGGCCGAGGGCAGCTTCGTGTGCTTCGTCGACGACGGCAGCCGCGACCGGACCTGGGCGATCATCGAGGCGCTCGCGGGCACCGAGGGCAGGGTGTCCGGCATCCGCCTGACGCGCAACCGTGGCCATCAGAATGCCCTCCTCGCCGGGCTCTTCGGCGTGGATGCCGACGTCGTCGTCTCGCTCGATGCTGACCTGCAGGACGACATCGACGCCATCGAGGCCATGCTGGCCGCGCATGCGGACGGTGCGGAAATCGTCTACGGTGTGCGGGACTGCCGGGACGCCGACAGCTGGTTCAAGCGCACCTCTGCCCGTGCCTTCTATCGGTTGCTCATCGCCTGCGGCGTCGAGACCGTGAACGACCACGCCGACTACCGCCTGATGAGCCGGCGGGCGATCGACCAGCTGAAGGCGTTCGGCGAGGTCAATCTGTACCTGCGGGGCCTCGTGCCACAGTTGGGTCTTCGGGCTGCCACCGTCACCTACGCGCGCCGCGCACGCCTCGCCGGCCAGACCAAGTACCCGCTGCGCAAGATGCTGGCCCTCGCGCTGGATGCCGTAACGAGCTTCTCGGTCGCACCGTTGCGATGGGTCACCGCCACCGGGTTCGTGATCTTTGCCTGCAGCCTGGGAGCCGCGGTATGGATCGCGTGGGCGCGGATCATGACCGACGCCGCCCTGCCCGGCTGGGCCTCCATCACGCTGCCCATCTTCCTGCTCGGCGGCATTCAGATGCTCGGCATCGGCATCCTCGGCGAGTACCTGGCGAAGATCTACATGGAGACAAAGGCCAGGCCGCGCTACTTCGTCGATCGCGTGGTCGGCGCCCCTCGTTCGCGCAGGGCGCGGCATGACGACTCGAGAATGGAGGCCTGACCTGGACCCGAAGGAGTTCGATCGCTTCGCTGACGAGTACCGGGCGCTGCACGCGTCGAACATCCGGGCGTCGGGCGAGGCCCCCGAATACTTCGCGCGTTACAAGGCGCGAGATCTCCGGGCGGCGGCCGCGCGCGCCGGTCGTCTCGCGGCGGGGCAGCGCCTGCTCGACTTCGGCGCCGGCGTCGGATCGCTCACCGGGCACCTGCGCGCCGAGTTCGACAGCGTCTCCATCGTCGGCGTCGACGTGTCTCTGCGAAGCCTGGCGATCGCCCGTCCGAGACACCCAGAGCAGGACTGGGTCTGCTTCGATGGAAAGCGCCTGCCCTTCGGCGACGACAGCTTCGACGGGGCCATCGCCGCGTGCGTGTTCCACCACATCGACGCCGTCGAGCACGTCGGACTGCTGTCGGAGATCCGTCGCGTCCTGAAGCCGGGAGCCGGCCTGATGGTCTACGAGCACAACCCGTGGAACCCGCTCACCCGACAAGCCGTCAACACCTGTCCCTTCGACGAAAACGCGCGCCTGATCAGCATGCCGCGGATGCGCGAGCGCTTCGTGCAGGCCGGCTTCGCCAATCCACAGGGACGCTACAGGGTGTTCTTCCCGGGCATCCTCGCCGGCCTGCGCCGCCTGGAGGCGAGCCTCGGCTGGCTGCCGCTCGGCGCGCAGTACTACGTCTTCGACTGCAAGCTGGAACGGCGCTGACCAGCGGCAGCGGGTCAGGGCTCGCCCGAAGGCTCCATGCGATGCGCGCGCCGCAGGACCAGCACGAGCAGGCCGGAGATCAGCACCGGGGCGGCCTGCAAGCGCAGGAGATCGGCCATCGCCGTGCACACCAGCGGGACGAGCCAGACGGCGGCAAGCGCCTCGCGCTCCCAGCGCAGCCATCCCCGCTCCAGGCCGTCGCGCGCCAGGATCGCGATCGGCACGGCGAGCAGCACCAGGTCGTAGTCGAACAGGTAGGGTGTGACGAGCAGCGTGGCCAGCGTGAGTGCGGCGCATGCAAGCCGGCTGGGCCCCTGTCGCCGCCACAGCAGGACGACCGCGACCGCGGCTGCGGCGGCGATCGCGAAGTGCAGCAGGTAGGCAACGCTCTTCGGGGCGCCGAGGAGGCTTGCGGCGGCGAAGAACGTCGCCATCCTCTCCAGCGGGAGCACGCCGTCCTCCACGAAGCGCCGCGCGATCGACATCGCCTCGACGGTCTTCATCAGCGATTCGATGCCGAAGGCCTGCACCGCGAGCGCGAGGAACAGCAGCGCCCCCGCCGCCGCAACCACGAAGACCGTCCCGCGACGCGCCGCCAGCAGGGCTGGCGGGAACAGCACGCCGAGTTGCGGCTTGAAGGTAAGCAACGCTAGCGCGAGGCCGGCCCGCACGGGGCGCGATCGCATCCACAGCAGCGCCGCGCCGGACAGCGCTGCCGTGAGCAGCCCGTTCTGGCCAGTGATCAGGTTCAGGGCTACACCGGGAAACGCGAAGAATACGAGCGGATGCCAGTGGGGCCCCGCGTGCGCGCGCACCACGAGCCAGAACGGCACCAGCGTGGCGAGCATGAAGACCGCATACGCCTGCAGGTAAGGCAGTGATCCCAGCGGCCTGATCGCAAGCAGCCAGGTCGGGGGATAGAACCATGGCAATGCCTGCACGCGGTTACCGGCCAGCCACTGCTGGTCCAGCCATCGCGTGGCGTCGTAGACCGCCAGCGGATCAGCGGAAGCCGCAACTGCCGCGGCGTTCCAGTATGCGAGGAAATCGGCGAACAGGTTGCCGGCCACCGGCTCCGACAGCCGATTCCCGGTCAGCGCAAGCCCGACGACGACGAACAACTCGAGAGCAAGGACCAGCCCGGCGTAGAACCGGATCCGGTCGGCACGCAGCCAGTGCGCCCGCCCGGTTAGTGCTGCGCGGCCTGCGTCGTCAGAAGTGACGCCAGCCTCGACCCGCATCGACCATCGCCAGCATCGTCGGATCGAGCCTGGAGGCGGCCGCTCCCGCCGATGCGATCGTCCCCGCGATCGGCGCAGTGTCGCCGGCGACGTCGGTCTGCATGCTTTCCTCGCCCAGCCAGGCGACCTGCCTCGTGCTGAGGTCCAGTCCGATCACCAGCCGCACGTTGATGTCCTGCTGTAGTCGGCCGCTGCGCCGGAAGCGCGGGTTGACCGGCGACGGTAGCGTTCCGGCGACGGCCTCGGCCGCCGAACGGTGTCCATCCCGATAGTGAATCTCGGTCCGCCGCACACTGAACAGTCGGTAGTCGGATACGCGGTCCACCGGCACACCCAGGCGACCGAGCGCGCGCGCTGTCCGCCCGGCGAGGTTCCGAACGCCGACCCCGTTGCTCACCTCGAACCCTTGCACCGGCGCCGGGCTGCCCCCGGCAGCCAGCCTCGCCGCCGGGGCGACGGATGCCATCGCAGGCGCGGGCGGGACGATCACTGCAGGCTCGACGGCCGCACCAGCGGCAACCGGGGCCGCAGGGAAGGCAAGGGCCGGCTGAGCGACCGTCGTCGCAGTCATGGCTGGCCTCGGGGTGGACGCAGGCCGGAGCTCGACGATCCCAGGCGAGACCTGGACAAGCGCGGCCGGGTCGGACGGCACCAGGACCACACCCTGCATGGACGACGTACTACGGGCCGAGGGGGCTGCCACCGGCGTGACGCCCGCCACGGCGCTCGTCGCGGGCGTGACCGCGACGGGCGGCATAGGCGCGGTCGCGACCGGCGCGGGGGCCGCCGACGCTACCACGGCAGGCGCGGGGACCGCAACACCAGGCGCAGTAGTCTCGGCTGCCGCGGCCGGTGCTGCGGGCGCAGCCCACTGGCCTGCCGACGAGCCCGGGCTTCTGCCAACAGGCACCTCGCGCCGTGCCTTCGCCAGCAGCGCGAGGTTCTCGTTCGTCTGCGCGTTCGACCTGTCGAACCGGTGCGCACGGTCCAGCGAGACCCAAGCCTCATCGTACCGACCGGCACGCATTTGCGCATAGCCGAGATTGTTCAGAAGAAGCGGCGAATCCGGTGCAAGGACGAGGCCGGCACGGAACGCGGCATCGGCATCGGCAAAGCGCCCCTGCTGCCCGTAGGCAACTCCCAAACCGTTGTAGGCCTCGACGAGATTCGGGTCCAGTTCCAATGCCTGCCGAAAACGCATGATCGCGGCATCCACCCTGCCGGTACCCAACTCCATGCGCCCGACGGCATACTGCCCGGCAGCAGTACCCACCGGTTGCCGTACCCGATAGACCGGCTCGATCTTCGCCGCTGCCGGAGCGGTCGAGTCGGCCGTGTCCAGCGACGTGTGCGCGCATCCTGCCAGCGCGACGAGCGCGCCAGCCCCGACCAGCAACCGCTTCTTCCGTCGATGGATCATTGGAGCCTCCTCAGTTTGACCTCGACCAAGACGCTGCAGTGGCGCAGATAGGCGATCCGCACAAGCCCGCTGCCCTTGCCGTCCTTCGTGTCCGCAATCGCAAGAGCGAACGCACTAAAGCACGCTCCTGCGCCGTTACCCCGGGGTCAGTACCCCATCGCCATTTCGATTCTCATTGTACGAGACCTTGACGAAATCTGGTCGTCCCGCCGCGCCGACGCCCAGCGTCACTGCCCGCCCCCCATCGTCGGCAGCAGGATCCGGTACACCTGCACCACCGCCGGCCCCATCAGCACCAGCAGCAGCGAGGGAAAGATGCAGAATATCAGCGGGAACAGCATCTTGAGCGGAATCTTCGCCGCCATCTCCTCGGCGCGCTGCCGCCGGCGCACCCGCAGGGTGTCGGCATGCACGCGCAGGGACTCGGCCACGCTGGTGCCGAAGCGATCGGCCTGGAGCATCATCGCGACGAAGCTCGAGATCTCGTCGAGTCCGGTGCGCGCCGCCAGGTTGCGCAACGCGCGCTCGCGGCTCGCGCCGACGCGCAACTCCAGGCCCACCAGCGTGAGTTCCTCGGCCAGCTTCGGGCTGCGCAAGCCCGATCTCGGACGCGGCGCGCGCGATCGCCGCATCGAGCGAAGTGCCCGCCTCGACGCAGACGATGATCAGGTCGAGCGCGTCCGGAAACGCCTCGAAGAGCTCGCGCTGCCGGATGGCCGTCAGCCGTGACAGCACGACGTTGGGCAGGTAGTAGCCGATGGCGGCCAGCCAGCAGACAGGATGCAGCATCGGCTGGTAGCCCGGCCGGCTGCGGACGTCGGTAAGCACGAGAAGCAGCAGCGGCAGCGCGATCGCGAGCAGCGCCTTGGCCGCGAAGAACACGATCGGCGCCGAGCGTTCTGCGGAAGCCCGCGTGCAGAAACTTGGCACGGATCTTGGAGATCTCCTCGTCGCTGCGGGCGTGGCGAGCTTGGCCACCGGCCCGGCGACCTTCAGCACCCGCGCACGCCAGCTTCGGCTCCGACTCGGTGCCGCTCGTGCGGCAGCGGTCGACCGACGACGCTCCCGCAGCCGCCCGCGAAGCTCGCGATCCGCGCGACCAGAGCTGGCCCAGGCTGTAGACGACGCCGACGACGGCGACGAAGATCACCAGCGAGGACAACATGGCAGATGTCCGCGAGTCATGGCGTGTCCCTAGACGCGAATCTGGACGATGCGCCACATCCAGAAGATGCCGACGACCATCGCCACGATGGCGCCAGATGATCAGCTTGAACCCCGTCGGGTCCGTCCACAGCACCGCCATGAACCCCGGGCTGACCAGGTTGATCACCAGCGCGGTGGCGAACGGCAGCAGCGTGAGCACCCACGCGGACATCTTGCCCTCGGCGCTGAGCACGCGGACCGTGCCGAGCAGCTTGAAGCGCTCGCGGATGAGCCTGGCGATATTGTCGAGGATCTCGGCGAGATTACCGCCGGTCTCCCGCTGGAGGATCACCGCGACCGCGAAGAAGCGCAGGTCGTCCACCGGGCACCCGGGTCGCGAGATTCATCATCGCGTCCGACACCGGGATGCCATAGTTGACCTCGTCGAAGGCCACGCCGAACTCGCTCGCCGATCGGGTCCGGAAGCTCGTCGCCGACCATCTGGAGCGCCGGCGGGAACGCGTGCCCGGCGCGCAGCGCCCGTCGCGATCAGGTCGACCGCGTCGGGCAGCTGGGCCTCGAGCTTGTTGCAGGCGCTTGCGCCGCGCCCATGACAGCCAGATGAAGGGCAGCCAGGCCGAGACGCGCGCCGAGCAGCGAGGGCGAGCCAACAGCGGCTGCCGCAACACCAGCGCCACGAGGAACACGGCCAGCGCGAGCAGCGCCGACGACCGAGAGGAAGCGCGAGGTGGTCATCGTGACGCCGGCCTGCTGGAGCACCCGCTCGAGGCTGGCCACGCGCGGCAGGTCGCAGCAGCAGCTGGTCGACGCGCCCCGCCCTGATCCCCGGCGCGCGCCTTCATCAGCGAAGAGGCCTCGGTGCCATGACCGCCGGCCTCGCAGCGCGCGCAGTCGCCGCTCCAGTTGCCTGACCTCGCGCGCTGCTGGTGTCCTGCCAAAGCAGGAAGCCGCCCTCGAGCAGCAGCACCACGGCGAGGAAGCACACCAGCAAGCAAGATCGTGAAGCCCCAGTCCATCTGCCCTCCTCGCGCGCCCGGGCGGCCGTCAGTCGTACACCCGGTTGGGGTTGAACATGTCGTCCGGCAGCTTCACGCCGAACGCCGTCAGTCGATCGAGGAACTTCGGCCGCACGCCGGTGGCATGGAAGGTGCCGAGGACGTTGCCGTTGGGGTCGATGCCGGTCTGCTTGAATGACGAAGACTCTCCTGCAGCGTGATGACGTCGCCTTCCATGCCGGTGATCTCGGACAAGGCTGACCAGCTTGCGCTTGCCGTCGCTCAGGCGCCCGATCTGGATGACGGCCGTAAGCGCCGAGGCGATCTGCTGGCGCATCGCCTTCTGGCGGCAGCTGCATGCCGGCCATGCCCAGCATGTTCTCGAGACGGGTCAGCGCGTCGCGCGGCGTGTTGGCGTGGATGGTGGCCATCGAGCCTTCGTGGCCGGTGTTCATCGCCTGGAGCATGTCCAGCGCTTCGGCGCCGCGCACCTCGCCGACGATGATGCGGTCCGGCCGCATCCGCAGGCTGTTGCGCACCAGCGCGCGCTGCGTGACCTCGCCCTTGCCCTCGATGTTGGGCGGGCGGGTCTCGAGCCGCACCACGTGGGGCTGCTGCAGCTGCAGCTCGGCCGCGTCCTCGATGGTGACGATGCGCTCCGTCGGGCGGGATGAAGCCGGAGAGCACGTTGAGCAAGCGTGGTCTTGCCGGTGCCCGGTGCCGCCCGAGATCAGGATGTTCAGCTTCGCCCTGCACCATCGCCCCGAGCAGGGTCGGCATCTCCGGCGTGAGCGAGTGATGCCGGATCAGGTCCTCCATGCGCAGCGGCACCACGGCGAATCGGCGGATGGACAGCACGGGCCGTCGATCGCCAGCGGCGGAATGATGGCGTTGACCCGCGAGCCGTCGGGCAGGCGCGCGTCCACCATCGGACTCGACTCGTCGATGCGGCGCCCCACGCGCGACACGATCTTGTCGATCACCTTCATCAGGTGCTCGTCGCTGTCGAAGTGGATGCCGCGTGGGCTCGCAGCCGGCCGGCTGCGCTCGACGTAGACCTGTCGTGTAGCGTATTGACGAGGATGTCGGAAACGGTCGGATCGGCCAGCAGCGGCTCGATCGGGCCCAGGCCGAGGATCTCGTTCTGGATGTCGAGAACGATCTGCTTGCGCTCGGCGGCATTCAGCGCCGCGCCCGACTCGCCGATCAGCCGGTCGACCAGCACGCGCAGTTCCTCGCGCAGGCGGTCCGGGCGGCAGCGAGCCCATCACGTCGCAGGTCGACCCGGTCGAGCAGCTGCGTGTGGATCTCGGCCCGCAAGGCCTGGTAGGCGCTGTTGGTGCCGTTGCCGCCTCCGGCTGCCCGACCCTGCCGGCTTGGCGGCCAGCTGCGATCGTGCTGATTCTTTCCCTGAGCGACATATTGATCTTCAGGTCCGCGGACGTGTTGCCGACGCCGTGCCGTGATCAGAGCCGAACCAGCTGCGCTTGCGCTGGGCGCGGCTGCGGCGCGAGGCGGTCGGCCATCGTCGGCCAGCGCCTTGGCAACCGCGTCGCGCGGGGCGCTCTTGAGCAGGGGCACTCCGTGGTTGATCGAATACGCGACCGTCTGGAAGTTGTTCGGGATCTCAACGTCGACCGGGAGGCCCAGTGCCCGCTCGACGTCGCGAGATGCCGATGTCGCCGCCCTTCTCGTAGCGGTTGACGATGACGCGCACCTTCTCGCGTCGCGTAGCCCAGGCTGCGCAACAGCGCACAGCAGGCGCTTGCGCATCGTGGACGAACGGCAGCGTGAGCTGCAGCGTGATGTAGATCGCGTCGGCCTGGTCGAGCGCGCGTAGCGTGGACGCCTCGAGGATGCGCCCCATGTCGATCACGACGAAATCGAATCGCGTCCGTCGCCAGCGTCGACGATCTGCTCGACCGCCTCCGGCTTTACGTCGATCGACGCCTCGGGCGAATCGGGCGCGGGCAGGATCCAGAGGTTCGTCCGCCACCTGCATCATGCTCGATTCGAGGAAGGTGGCGTCGATGCGCGCGACCTCGCGCGCCACGTCGGTGAGCGACCGTTCCGAGCGCTGCTCGCTCAGGAAGAGCGCCGCGTCCCCGAAGTGCAGGTTCAGGTCGAGCACCGCCACCCGCTGCCCGCGTGGCCGCGAGCGCGTAGGCGAGGTTGGTGGCAATGAACGTGGAGCCGCTGCCGCCCTTGGCAGGCATGAACACGAGCACGCGGCCGAGCCGCGGGAGTTCCGCCGCGCTGCGCCGTGAGCACGTCCGAGAAGCCGGCCGTAGGCACCGTGCTACAGTTCGCCGTCCGCGAGCGGCGTCGGCACGACCTCGCGCACGCCGGCACGCATTGCCCGAAGCAGGAACTCGGGCGAGCGCTCCGGCGAGAGCAGGATCATCGAGGTGGCCGGCGACGCAAACAGGACGCTGCTCGAGCTGCGCGAGCGGAGCCTCGGTCTGATCGGGCAAGTCGGCCACGATCAGGTCGGGGCGAATGCGATCCGATCTCGGCGGCAAGCTGCGACGACGCCCCCGACCAGGGTCGAGGTCTCGACCGGCTCGCCGCCCTGCGGCAGCTGCCGTGGCAGCGCCGAGAGCGCCTCGCTGGTCGGCGCGAGCAATAAGCAGTTTCGAGTGTCATCCGATCGAGAGAAAAGGTTGCGTCAGGGGCTCGAGCATGCCCACGAGAGTACTGCCGCCGATGCCCGAGGATGCTGAAGGTCCGGGGCGGCTCCTTGAAGCCCTTCTGGTACGCTCGATCGACGCTGCGCCCGGCCTCCCCGTCGATGCCGACCACGGGACCGGCCTTGCGCGCGGCGTCCGGATCGATGGTCTGCAACGGCGCGCGCCTGGCGCACGGACTCGCCGAACGGCGGAATAGGGCCTGCGGCGTGGTCTGCGGCGTGATGCCGCTCGAGCACGCGCCGAGCAGCAGGCACAGCGCCGACGCAGCCAGCGGCGCCGAGCACGGTCAGGAGCGAACGGGTGTCCGCTGCATGAGGCCTCTCCTTCAGTTCATCCGGAACCCGCCGCTGGCGGGCGCGGCCGGGCTGGCAGGCGCGGCCGGGGCGGCGGGGCCGCGCAGGCGCCACTGCCGACGGCGGCACGGTCCGGCGGCACGTCGGTGCTGCCCGACCCCTCGAGCTGCCCCCCGAGGAAGAACTCGCCGCGGCTCGGCGGCACGAACGCGTCGGTGGGCAGCCAACGGCGCCGGTCACCGGCTTGACGAGCCGCGGCGTGATCACGAACAACAGCTCGGTGCGATCGGTCTGGAACTCGCTGCTGCGGAACAACGCGCCGAGGATGGGGATCTCGCCGAGCAGCGGGAGCGCTGCTGATCACGTTTCGGTGACGTTGTTCTTGATCAGGCCGGCGATCGCGAGGCTCTGCCCGTCCATCAACTGCACGCTGGTCTGCGCGCGCCGCGTGGTGAAGCTCGGCAGCACCGACGTGACGCCGTCGATCGGTGGTGAACGGCGAGCCGGTCTGCGACGAGCTCCGAAACCTCCGGCGCCACCTTCAGGTGGATGCGTCCGCCGTCGAGCACGTACGGCGTGAACTTCAGGCCCGACGCCGAACTCCTTTTCCTCGAGCGTGATCGTGGGAAAGCCGCGTGCCGCGTTGGCGCGCGCCACCGGGATGAAGATCTTGCCGCCGGCGAGGAAGCTCGCCTCCTGTCCGCTGATGGCGACGATGTTCGGCTCGGCGAGCACCTTGACCAGGCCGTCTGCGCCGCTGCGGCGTCCAACGCCACGGTGTTGCCGCTGCGCGACAGCGCGCCGAGCAGCCCGGAGGAACTCGGTCAGGAAGTTGCTCAGGATCGAGTAGCGCCAGTTGCCGCTGATACGGGCCGCGTCGATGCCCACGCCCGAGCTTGTCGAGCAGGTTCTTCGACACCTCGGCGACGGTGACCTCGAGCATCACCTGCTGGTCCTGCGCGATCGCGCAACAGGTTGACCACCCTCGGGCGCGGTGCTCGGTCCGCCGGCGCCGCCGGTGACCATCGACTGGCCGACGCTGATCTGCTCGCCCTGCTGCGCCGTCTGGTTGCCGGCGGTGACGGCCAAGCGTCAGCCCGCGCGAATAGGCGCGCACGAACGACTCGGCGATCTGCATCGCCTGGTTGGCCTTCAGCGCGCTGGAAACCACCCCGGACAGCACCAGCGAATCGGCAGCAGCGCTGACGCGGATGTCCTTCTCGTCGGGCAGCAGCAGCCGCAGCCGCTGCTCGAGCGCGGCCGGCGTCGGCGTTGACCGCGACGTCGATGATCGTGGTGGGTCCGCCCTTGCGCCACATGATCACGTTGGTGGAGCCGAAGGTCTTGCCGAGCAGGTAGAGCTCGCGCGCGCTGATCAGCGTGACGTCGGCCACCGCCGGATTGCCCGACCGAAATGCGATCGATCGGGGCCAGGCAGCCGCAGCAGCGTCGACTTGCCGACCACCAGGCTCATCGCCGGCGCGATCTCGGCGGGTGCAGCCGGGACGAGCGGCGACGCCGGCGCCGTGCGGGCGCGGAGACGGTTCCCCTGATCACCGCCGGCGCCGGCTGCGCCGAGGACTGCGCATGCGCGCACGCCGCGAACAGCGGCCAGCGAGTGCCACCGCGAGGGCTGACTTATTCATTTTCTTTCCCCTGGCTACAGAGCGACGTTCGAACGCTGGACGCCACGGATCACCTCTACACGCTTGCCTCCCGTTGGCCGGTGGCCGGGGCGCGGGCGGGGGCGAGCGGCGGCACCGCGCGGGCGCGCGGCGCTGGCGGCGCACCTGCGGGCGCCGCCGCCGCCACGGCGGGGGCGGCGCGACCGGGCGGCCGGCGAGCAGGTCCTGTCTTGCGGATGCCTGCCGTGTCCGTCGCGAAGCGCGGTCGATCTGGTTGCGCAGCACCAGCGAGAGATTGCCGACGCTGCGCGCCAGGTCGATGCGCTCGGCCTGCTCCGGGGTCACCTCGAGCGTGACGGCGTTGACCACGCGAGGCTTGGTGTCGTCGCGGCTGGCCTCCTGCGCTACCGCCAGCACCAGGATGCGCTCGAGCACGATCTTGGACACCGGCCGGTCGCGACTCGTCCTGGGTGTTCACCAGCACGTCGACGAAGTTGCCCGGCAGGGCGAAGCCGGCGACGCCGACCACCTCGTTCACCTTCACCGTGATGGCGCGCCGGCCGTCGGCGATGACCGCCGACAGCCCTCCTTGGTGCCCACCGGCGCCAGCTGCGATTCGAGCACCGGCTCGTCCTTCAGACATCTGGCCGCGCAGCACCCGTGCCCTCGAGCGCCTCGACCTTGTCGAACGACCCCGCCGGCACCGCGCCCGCCGGCCACGGCACCAGCCGCAACCATCGAGCGCGTTCAGACGGCTGTCCGAGATCGAGGTCCCGAGCTGGCCACGACCACCTGGGCGCCGACGACGCAGCTTCGCTGCGCTCGTTGAGCCAGCGTGCCGCCAGGACCACCGCCGCGAGACCGGCGACCAACGACAGCAGCAGCATCACCACCGCACGCGTGCCCTTCATTTCCCCTCCTCCGTGAACAGCGCCCTGGAATGCACTGCGGTCGACTCGAACGCATCATCGCTGCTCTCGGCGGCGAAATACAGATTCCAGGCCCATCGCAGCGCTTCCGGCGTCAACTGTGGCGCGACTGCGTCATACGCTGCACGATCCCGCACCTTCAGCACAAGGTCGAGCGGATAGGCGGCCATCAGCGGCATGCCCGATCGCGCGTGAAGCACGTCGACCAGGTAGTCGGCCGCCGCGTCGTCGTAGCTCGATGCCAGCCGAGCGCAGGCCTGCACGAAGCACGCGCCGGTAGTCCGCGCGGCGTCGAGCCGCGTCCATGCGCACCTTGTAGCCGATCCGGCGCACGAAGGCCGGATCGTCCAGGCTGGCCGGGGAGAGGTTCGACGAGAAGATCACCATGACGTCGAATGGCACCTGGAAGGTCATTCCCGGTGTGCAGCTTCAGGTAGTCCACCCGGCGATCGAGCGGAACGATCCATCGGTTCAGGATCTGGTGCGGGGCATTGCGCTGGCGGCCGAGATCGTCGAGCAGCAGCATGCCGTTGTTTGCCTTCAACTGCACCGGTGCCTTGTAGAAGCGCGTCACGCGGATCGAGCCCGGGGTCCATCATCTCGAGCGTCAGCTCGCCGCCGAGCTTCACCACCGGTCGGCGGCACCGGACCCAGCGGGCGTCCGGCTGCGCGGATCGATCGAGCGAGCCCGCCGAAGCGCGCGTGATCGATGCGGCGGTGGACCAGTCGGATCGAACACCTGGATGATCTCGCCATCGACCGCGACGGCGTGCGGCACCCAGACGAGCCCCTCGAAGACGTCGAGCAGGTGCTCGGCAAGGAACGTCTTGCCGGACCCGCTGGGGCCGTAGAGGAAGATCGGGCGGTGCGAATTGAGAGCAGCGCCCAGCGAACGGGTGAGACCCTCGCGGAATCACCATGTCGCCGATCACGGCCTCGAGCCGTTGCCGTCGTCACCTTTGCGTCCAGCACCTTCTGGCGCTGCACGCAGGCGACGTAGTCCTCGAGGCGACACCGGGCGCCGGCCCGATGTACTGGTTGCGACGCATGGCGTCGTCGGCGCGCACGCGGCCTGCGTCGGTGAGCGCGTAACGCACGTCGGCATCGAAACTGCCCCGCCGCGGAACCTCAACCACGCGCTCGGAGCGCATGAACGTCAGCAGGCGGTCCAGTATCGGTAGCGGCAAGGCGATCCGGCTGCCGAGCTCCGCGATCGACGCCTCCCCGCCCCGCGACAGGTGCCTGAGCACCAGGTCGATCACCAGATTCTGCGACAGCCCCGCCGCCTCCAGCGAGGCAGGCGGACGGACAACGTCTGGCTGCCCGCCTTCCGTCGACTCGTGCACCGAAACGATCCGGAATCGACATCGAGTTCCCCAGCAACGGTAACCAGCGCCTCTGATCTATCGGGCAGCCACACCTGTCAACTGCAACCCCGCAAACACGACAGCTCCGCCCACGATCGCAACCGCGAACGGCAATGCGATCCGCGGTATCGGTCCGCGGGTCGAAACGTGGCCCCGGGGTCCCGGCCGATGACGAGAACGCGGCGAACAGGATGGTCCGCAGGTTCTCCAGCACCGCCTTGCGGCGCGCGCCGTCGAGCAGCCGCACCGCCACCAGCGCACCGCCAGTCGCGAACACCGCGAGCACCAACCCCGGGAGCGCATGCAGGCCAAAGACCGCCCCCAGAAGCCCCATCAGCTTGACGTCACCCGCACCCATCATGCGGATGGCGTAAAGCAGCAGGAATCCACCAAAAGCCGCCGCCGCCCCGGCGAGCGGGAGCCCAATCCCCAAACCACCAGGATTGGCGCCGTGGAACAATCCCGAACCCGGAACCCCGAATGCGTGCCAAGCCAGCGCCAAGCCCAAGCCTCCAAGCACCAGCCGATTGGGAATCCGCCGCGAACGGATGTCCGACCAGCAGATCGCGGCCAACACCGCCAAAAGACCGAGACGGGCGAACCACAGCAACAGGAGCGGGGTCAGCGCCACGCCGGCAATCTGCCCACCGATCAACAACCCCCGCCGCCAATCGCGGCCACGACCTTATTGCACACGAACAGGTACATCGCCTCGACCTTGAGCCCCAGCGCGCCGACGCCCACGATGATCGCAACGGCGATCAGCGCCGCCAGGAGCCCGTACTCGATCGCCGTCACACCCGAGTCGTCTGCCAACCGGGACCGGAACAAAGCCGGACCCTTGCCCACGACGCGCGAGGCCACAGCCGACCCATGGGGAGTCTCACACTCGCCACCACAGCCGTGTGCATCCCCCAAGCGCCCGCTCCATCTCAGGACGTGACCAGTTTGCCGGCGATGTAGTTGAAGAGCGCGTTCAGGTTCGTGCCGACTGCGCTCACGCCCACGATGATCACCACCGCGATCAACGCAGCGATGAGACCGTACTCGATGGCGGTCACGCCTTCTTCGTCCCGGGCAAACTGCTTCGCCGACTGAATAAAACGATCCATGATTCAACTCCAAAAAAAGATCCACCTAGTTTGGCGGAGGATAACCCAGCCGTCGAGGAGACGGTGGCCTTTCGCCCCAGTCCGACGTGTCAGCGGGGCACCTGCCCGCCGTTCGTCGGATCAGGCATTGAAAAAAGTTTACGGCAACCCAACCACGAGAACATTGACAAAAGTTCCACGTCGCCCGAGCAAAGAGGGAATATGTCACGTTCGACAAAAGATCGTAAGAACGTTAAAAACCCGACGCGACTGACGTGCTCTGGAGGTTCATAATTATAACTATGCCACCGACCGTTTGTCGGAAACCGGCAACACGAGGATTCATTGGTCATCTGGGAGAACTTCATGATCAGGAAGCAGGCAGCATCGCGATGGCGACAGCGGGGGGTGGCCGTGGTCGAATTTGCGTTCGCGGCAATGCTCTTTTTCACTCTGGTCTTCTCGATTCTCGACTGGTCGTACCTGTTCTGGGCGAACCTCACGATGCAGCATGCCGCGCGCGAGGGTGCGCGTTACGCCGTGACCGGCCAGAGCGGGATGTCGCCCACCCCTGGCGACCGCTGCGCGGCCGCCAGGGAAATGATTCGCCAGCAGTCGATGGGGCTGTACGAGCAAACTTCCGCCGTCACGATCTTCAAGACCATCAATTCGGCCGGCGTGATCACCACGCTGGGCAGCGGATCCTGCTACGGCGCCGGGCAGGTGATCATCGTGCAGGTAGACAGCAGGCTCGCGCCGCTGACGCCGTTCCTCAGGCCCTTCTTCGCCTCGACCGGCAACGAGTACCGCTTCTCGGTGAGCACGACGATGAAGAACGAGGCGTTCTAGTGTCCAGTGAGAATGCACTTGTGGAACCAACCGATCGAGACTCGAACATGACGAACCCGTTGTTGCCGCGCAGAGTTCGCATTCGCGCACGGGGTGTCGCGATGATCGAACTGGCGCTGGTGCTCCCCATCCTGATTCTGCTGGTGCTGGGAGTCATCGACTTCTCGCGCGCGATTCAATACAACAACGTGCTCATCAGCCTGTCCCGCGAAGGCGCCAACCTCGCTGCACGCACCACCGAATCGCCGCAGTACATCGTGAAGACGCTGATGGACACGGCCGCGCCGCTGAAAATGAACACCGACGGGATGATGTACGTCTCGAAGCTGGTGGGCCGCCCTGACGGACGCGCCACGGTCGATGCGCAGTTCCGGCCGGCGACCGGCGGAAAGACCTCGCTCGCGAGCCGGCTCTGGTCCTGCGGTTCCTGGACGAACGGCGTCTGCAACATGCCGACCACCCGACCAATCATTTCCCTTGCAGTGGCTCTGAACGACGGCGAGACGGTCTATGCGGTCGAAGCGTTCTACGACTATACGCTCTTCACCCGCTACGTGACGAGCAGCGATCCGCGTCTGTACTCGCTGACGATCCTCTGAAATTCCGACTCCACGGAGCACCGCCATGCGCAACCCTCCCCGACTCCGGTCCGTCTTGCGTCAGAAGGGCCAGATCCTGATCCTCACCGGCCTGACGATCATCGTGCTGATCGGTGCAGTGGGCCTGGCGATCGACGCCGGGCGCGCCTACGGCGTCAAGGCCCGGCTGAACGCGGCCGTCGATGCGGCCTCCATCGCAGCGGCCAGAGCGCTGGCGCAGGGCACCGACGACAGCTCGCGCATCGCCAACGCGCAGGCGGCGGCGGTGCGCTTCTTCGGGCTGAACTATCCTGCCGACTTCCTCGGGTCCACGCCCTCGGCACCGACCACCACGGCTGTCAAGGAGGACACCGGGCGCTGGCGGGTGCGCGTGTCGGCAACCGCCGACATGCCCACCACCTTCATCCGGGTCCTCGGCCACGAGCAGGTGGCCGTGGCCGCGCTGGGCGAGGCCATCCGCCGCGACCTGGACGCGATCCTCGTGATGGACACGTCGG
This sequence comes from uncultured beta proteobacterium, assembly GCA_963849015.1. GTDB lineage: Bacteria > Pseudomonadota > Gammaproteobacteria > Burkholderiales > Burkholderiaceae_E > Quisquiliibacterium. The sequence goes on along the minus strand of CAWKFK010000006.1, from coordinate 12,178 downwards.
GCTCCCTCGGACCGCCCACCAGCCCGTCGAGCGTGTTCCCGACGCTCAAGAACGCGGCGATCGACGGGTTCATCAACAAGTTCAATTCCGGCACGGGCGGGGATCGGGTCGGCCTGGTCTCCTTCTCCTCCGGCGCGGTGCTCGACGTGCCGATCGACAAGACCGCCAGCCGGGGGTTCAACCGGACCACCGTGGTGAACGCGATCAACGCGTTGCCGCTCGGCGGTGCCACCGCATCGGCCGAGGGCATGCGCAGGGCGCTGGACGAGCTCAACGCGGTTCCCGCCGCGTACCGGTCCAGCCTGAGGGTGATCCTGTTCTTCAGCGACGGGGCGCCGAACCTGGTGAGCGCCAGTTTCCCGCGCTCGAGCGGAAGCCCGAACCCGATCACGGGCAACCTCTATTCGGAGACCAACAGCGACAACCCGAATAGCAGCATCGGGTATCGGATGTGGAACCCCAATGCCCGCAACGATGCCTGGTCCCCGGGGGACGACGACCGCTACGGCACGAACATCACCAACATCTCGAGCCTGCCGGTGAACGGCACGGGCGGCGTGCCGCTGGCCAGCTTCGATGGAAAGCGCACGCTGACCGGTGCGCCCTATCAGAACACGCGCTGCAACGTGAACAGGGCGGCGCGCAACATGGTGGAGCGGCTCGCCAACACCGCACGCAGCCAGGACATCCGCGTCTACACGATCGGGCTCGGCAACGCGCTGAACACGCTGGAGACTTCCTTCTCCGGCGGCAACTGCGGCTACACGCTGGCGAACGAACGGGGCTCGACCATCCTGAAACGGCTCGCCAACGCATCCGACTCCGACAGCCCGAACAGCAGCCAGCCTCAGGGCCTGTACTGCTTCGCCGCAACGGAGAGCGACCTGAACCGCTGCTTCTCGACGATCGCCAGCGAGATCCTGCGGCTGACGCTCTGAGGGACGGACGATCATCACGGCGCGCCGACTGCTCTACGACTGGGGTGGATTCAACGAGGGCCTGTTCCGGGCCATCAACGGCTGGCACACGCCGGCGTTGGACGGCGCGATGGTTGCACTATCCGCGCTCGGCCACCCGAACCTGTACCCGTTCCACCTGGCCATCGCGCTATGGTGCAGCCTGCGTTGGCCGGCCGTGCTCGCGCTGCGCAACGTGGTGGTGTTCGCGATCGGCTTCGCTTTCGTTTCCTCCCTGCTGGTCCCGATGATGAAGAGCCAGTTCGATTTCCCCCGACCGGCCGCCGCGCTCGGCCGCGGCGCGGTTACCCTGGTCGGCCCGCAGGACGCGGTCCATTCGTTTCCTTCCGGACATGCGGCGTTCGCGGTGCTGGCAGCGGCAGCGCTCGCCCCGGGCGCACCGATCGCCGTACGCATCGCGCTGACGGTGTTCGCCGTGCTGGTGTGCGTTTCGCGGATCTCGGTGGGCGCGCATTTCCCGGCGGACGTGGTTGCCGGGGCACTGCTGTCGCTCGCCGTCGTCGCCGCGCTGCGCGGCGCGATCCGTGCGGAGGTCGCACGATGAGCACCTTGCCCCCGCTTTCGATCGCATCGGCACCGCCCCTGCAACGCACGGAGCCGCTGCGCGCCCTGCTGCTCATCGCCCTGATTCACGTGGTGGCCACGGCGGTCACCGCGGCAGGGGCGGCCCTCTTCGACGCACCCTTCGTGCTCTGGTTCCCGGACACGCCCCTGCTGGTCGGCGCGCTGCTCGGCTGCCTGCTGCTGATGGGCATCGTCTGGGACGGCACACTGGTCGGCCTCGGCCTGGCGGGACAGGCCCTCTGGAAGAACAGCTCGAGACCGGCGCCGCTGACCGTGGAGCGCGTGCGGGGCGCGCGCTTCTTCTCGTGCGGCCCCCTGCCCATCGTCCTGCTGCTCGCCGCGGCGGTGAGCATCCTGGGGACCTCGAACATCACGCTGCTCAGCCTGAAGCTGCTGCAGCAGACCACCCACTGGCGCGACGCCGCCCTGTGGCAGATCGAGGCGCCGCTGCTCTACCGTCTCCAGCACCTGTCGATCGACGTCGCCGCATGGGATCACCTGTACCACAGCTCCTGGGGCATCGAGACGGTCGCGGCCTTCGCGTTGGTGGTGATCGGGCGCGGTCCGCGCATCGTGCTGCGCTACTGCGTCACGCTGATCGTGCTGTTCTATGCCGGACGTTTCCTGGGCATGCTCAACCCGGTGATGGGCCCGGCTTTCTTCCGGCCCGAGGCCTTCGCGTACCTGGAGGGGTCGACGACCGCGAAAGCGATGCAGCTCGTGGAGGGCGTGTTGAAGCATGCGCTGGAACGCCCGGAGGAACAGGGCGGAATCCTGCTGGGCGGCGTCTCGGCGATGCCGAGCCTGCACGTGGCGATGGTCACGGTCACAGCCTACTGGCTTGCCGTCGCCGGGCGCTGGACGCTGGCGATCACGGTGCCCTGGGTGCTGGCGGTGTGGGCGTCCACGGTGCTGCTCGGTTGGCACTACGCGTTCGACGGAGCGGGCGGCTTCGTCCTGGCAGCCGGGAGCATCGCGATCGCGCGGCCGCTGCTGCGCTGGTGGGAACAAGGCGGCGCAAGAGCCGGCGCCCCCTGAGGCCGCGCCGGCGCGACCGCGGCGCCGGTCGCCTTCAGGCCGGGGGCCGGCGGAACACCAGGCTGACCCGCAGCAGGTAGACCGCGACGAAGCTGCCGGCCACTGCAAGCGGCTTGGACCACGCGACCGACAAGCCGACGCGCTCGCTCAGCACGTGAACGACGCCGACCGTGATCGCAAGCCCGCACAGTCCCGAGGCGACGAATGCCCCGAATTCGGCCAGCGGCGCGCCGGCCATCCACCCTGCAGGGAACACGTTGCGCCGCGAAAGTCGATAGTGCGCAAGGGCCCCCGTGAGGTAGCCGATTGCCGCAGCAAGAGCTGGGCTGTACGGCAGCATGCGGACCGAGAGCGCAAGCACGGCCAGGTCCACGGCAAGCGCACCTGCGCTCACCAGCAGGTAGCGCAAGAACATCATCCCTCCACGCGCTGGGGCACCCCCCGCTGGCCTTCGAGCGCGGCCATGCGGTCCGGGCGAAGCTCCTCGTGGTACTCCGCGTCCTCGTTGACGCCCCACACGTCGAACCGCCGCCGGCCCGACAGGATGTTCTCGACCGTGAGGATGGCCGTCATCATCGCGTGATCCTGGTTGTTGTAGCGGTGCATGCCGTTGCGGCCGACGAAGTGGAAGCCGGGAAAGCGCTCGTCGAACTCGGCGCGCACGGCGTCCACCGCGGCCTGGTAGGCGTCGTCGTAGACCGGGTACGCCTTCGGCTGCCTGACGACGCAGCCGTCGACCACCCGGTCGCGCGCGGCGAGGCCGAGCTTGTCGAGCTCCGCGGCCGCCCTCTCGACCAGGTCGGCGTCGGAACTGTTCCACAGGCCGTCGCCCTCGAAGCAGAAGTACTCGAGCCCGAGGCAGGCGAGGCCGGGCCGCGGCACCATCTCCGGCGACCACGAGCCGAAGTTCTGGATGCGCCCCACTTTGACGGACGCGTCGTGGACGTAGATCCAGTTGTCGTCGAACAGGCTGCCGTCGTCGCGGAGGACGAGCGCGACGGTGAGGAAGTCGCGGTACTTCAGCGACGCGGCCGCAGCCCTCGACCGCGGCTCGGGCGTCACCGCCGCCACCACGTCGCGCATCGGCGCCGAGCAGATCACGTGGCGAGCCCGCAGCGTTCGCACGCCTCCCGTGCCGCCTTCGGTCCTGACGATCCAGGCATCGGCGGCTTCGTCGCGAGCGAAGCCTACGGCGCGGCGCCCCATCAGCAGGCTCGCTCCGCGCGACCTGACCGTTTCGGCGACGTGTTCCCAAAGCATCCCCGGACCTCGCCTGGGGTAGCGAAACTGCTCGATCAGCGACTTGATCGTGGCGCCCCTGCCGAAGCCCTGCCCCGCGCTGCGCCCGGCGCTGCGCGCCACCGCGTCGACGATGGCCGAACCGAGGCTGAGCCCCTTGATGCGCTGCGCCGCCCAGTCGGCCGACAGTTCGTCGCAGCTCATGCCCCAGACCTTCTCCGTGTAGGTCTTGAAGAAGATCCGATACAGGCGCTCGCCGAACTGATTCGCCACCCACTGGTGGAAGGTGCGCGGCTGCCGGACCGGGAACAGCCGCGCGCGGAAGTACGACAGCACGCACAGCGCACTCTGTCCGACCCCCAGGTTCCGCAAGGCCTCGAAGGCCCTCAGCGGATAGGCGTAGTAGGCCCCGCGATAGAGGATCCTCGACTTCCTCGGCCTGAGGACGAAGCCCTCCGGAAGCATCCGCGACCAGAGGCTCTCGATCTCCTGCGACTTGGAGAAGAAGCGATGGCCGCCGACATCGAACAGGAAGCCCTTGTACTCCTGCGTGCGGCTGATGCCGCCGACATAGGTTGGGTCGGCCTCGAGGATGCACACCCGCAGCGACGATTTCGCCGCGAGCTCCCATGCAGCGGTCAGCCCGGCCGGCCCCGCCCCTACCACCAGCACGTCGAATTCGTCGTCTGCCATGCCCGCCCTGTCGTTGATTGTGCCCATGCTAGCGCGCCCCGCCCGCGGCCGGTGCGACGACGGTCACAGAGGGTGCAACTCTCTCCGGTCCGTGCACGCCGCCGCACGCGTACAGCCTGTATGTCCTGCCGCTGAAGCGCTCGACGTATGGCTCGCCGAGGCTGCCGGGAATCTCGGCCGCCAGGACCACGAAGTCCGGCCGCGGGTGCAGCCCGCAGAGCCGGCGAAGGACAGCCCCCGGGTCCGTATCGCCGGGGGTGCGGGCGGGCTCGCCGGCACCGCCGGTCCGGGCGTCGTGCTGCAGGGCCGCCTGCAGCGCCGCCAGTCTCCGCTCCGTCTCGAGCGCCGTGGCACGATCGAAGAGCCCGCCGGCGCCCTGCTCGAGCGAGACGTAGCTGCTGCGCCCGAGCCCCAGCCACACGTAGCGGAACCGGTCCGGCCAGAGGACCTGCGCGCCAGGCGAGATCATGGACTGCCACTGCGCGAGGGTGCCGCCGTACAGCCGGGCGGCCTCGCGGGCCAGCGGCGGGCGCGCATCCCAGAGGAGCGCCGCGGCCAGCATCGTCGCCCCCGCGAGCAAGGGCAGGTGTCGCGAGCCCGCCCCTGAACGCCCACGTCCGTCGGCAGCCCACCACGCCAGCGCCGCCGCGACCGCCCAGCCGAAACAGTGCGTGGCGAACACGCGCACCTCCCGGTCGCCCGTCAACTCCGCCGCCTTCGCGAGCTTGACAACCCCCATCGCCGCTCCAGCCAGGGCCGCGGCCGACAGCACGAGCGCGAAGACGGCCGCCCCGCGCGCATCGCCGCGGGCGAACCAGCCCCGCGTGTCTCGGACCGACACCGCGACCATGCACGCATAGCCGAGCGCGACCGCCGATGCCCAAGGCATCCACGACTGCTGGGCGAGCGCGAACGCGGGAATCAGACCGAGCACCCGGATTCGCGTGCCCTTCTCCTCGTCCGGAAGCGCGCGCCACGCGGCCATCGCGGCCAAGGGCGCCAGCCAGACGCACAGCCACATCGCCCGCCACGCCTGCACCTGCACCAGCGCCGCCCAGCGCGCCTGAAGGGCCGCCACCGCCAGCCCGATACCGAGGACGCCCACCAGCGCCGCGATGCGCCAGAGGCCCGCGTACCGCGCCGGTCCGGCGGCCGCCGCGACCAGCAGCATCACGATCGCCACGGCCCACTTTGCGAGCTGGTCCGGACCCCAGCCGCTGGGAAGCATGCCGGGCACGCGCGCCTGCACCGCCTGGAGCCAGGCATCGTCCATCCGGGGCGAGACGGCGATGCCGGCGGCCACCACCGCGGCGGACGCGACGAGCACGGCCGCGACCGCCGTCGCGGCTCCGAAGCGTTCACGAAGGACCAGCAATCCGAAGACACCGATCACCGGCGCGGCGGCCAGCGGATGGATCACCAGGGCAGCGACGAGCAGCATCACTGCGGGCGCAGGCCTGCCGCGAACCCCCGCCAGCAGGCCGGCCAGGGCGATCGGCTCGGCCAGCAGCCGTGCGGTCACGAAGGACTCCGCCGGCTCGAGCGCGTTTGCTGGCCCGTAGCCGTAGCGCAGTGCCAACAGGCAGGCCACCCCCGCCAGGGCGAGGCCGGGCGCCGTCGTCCGGATCCAGGCCACGGCCACCCCGAACCAGACGAGCTGGCCGAACACGTACAGCGCCAGCCCGGCCGACGGCAAGCCCAGCCGGAGGACGAGCGCCGCATAGACGCGCCCGAACACCGTGTAGTCGTCCTGCGACACGGCCTTGAAGAACACGTCCCCCGACAGCGCAGTCGCCGGCAGGTGCCGCAAGGCCTGGCCCGCGTAGAGGACGGCGTCGTGAACCAGGCCTTCGTACGGATGGCAAATAGCCCACACGCCCGCGAGGAACAGAATGCCGAAGGGAAATTGCGCTCGACGGGGCATTGGCGGGGGCATCAGCGCGAGCGGCGTCGTTCAGTCCGACCGAACGGAAGACGACGAGCCTGCGGCAGCCCCGTCCCGGAATTCGGCACAGCGGTACAGGAAATGGTGACGCTCGGTTGCCGGGTCAAGGTAGGGCGGCGCTGCGGACTCTCCGAGATCCACGGGAAGTGCAACGAAGTCGAGCTCGGGATCGATGCAGGCCGCTACGAGATCCGAACGTGCAGAACGAGTGGCGGACAACGATGGGCCGCGGACCCGGAAGCTCGATCCGGCATCGCTTCCTGCGATCGGGCCCATGGCCGCCATCCGGCGCCTCACCAGCATCCCGGTCTCGCGGCTGAACACAGCGCCCGAAATCTGCCTGGGGGAAACGAAATTCCGCCGCTGCAAGGCGAGCCAGACCTGCGTCCCGTGCTCCGGCCAAAACACGGTCGCGTCTTCCGGGATCACCTGCGACCATCCCGGCAGGCCCGACCGGATGAGATCCTCGAGGGCGGCATCGGCGCGACTGCGACCGTCGATGCCCATCAGGGCAACGACCAGCCCAGCGGCAACGGAAAGCCGAACCAGCGTCCGGGAGCCGGTCCTTCCAGGCAACCTGCGTACGGCCAGCGCCAGCGCGGGCAGCACGAACCAGCCAAACTGCTCGCCTGCCAGAAGTCGGAAAGGGATGTCGCTGAGCGACACCGGGTCGGTCATCCGCGAGAACGCGACGTACAGCGCTACCGCAAAGCCGAGCGCCGCCAGCGTCAGAACCGCCGCGAATGCCGTGGCCAAGCGACGAGCCATGCGGTTCTCCGACCCCCCCGCGTATTCGACGGCACCGAGCAGGCACAGGTAGAGGATCGCCAGCAGGGACACCCCCGACGCCCATTCCTGCATCGTGAGCACGGTCACCGGAATGGCCGTGAGCAGGACCACGCTGCGCGTCGCGCAGCCGGGTGCGACCGTCGTCGCAGCCATCACGGCCGCCAGCGGCGCCGCCCACACCGCGATCCATCCGAACCGCCAAGGCTGGACCTGAATGCCCAGTTCCCACCGCGTCCAGCACGCGAAAACCGACAGTCCGAGGCCAATAGCCGCGCAGACCGCCGTCGCGCGCCAGACCCGCCCCCAGCTGCCGCCGACGACGCGCGCGCTTGCCTCCAGTACGCACAGCGGAAGCAGCATCCTGACCCAGGCCACCATGCGCCACTCGTCGACGGCCACGATCGGGTTCCAGAGGCGGATCGTCTCGTACCAGGGTTCGTCGATGCGCGAGAGCACGCCGGCTCCGAGCAGCAGGTACACGACCGCCATCGCAGCCGCCCCCGGCAGGAGCACGAACCGACACCAGCTCTTCGAATCGTGCGGAAGATGGAGCAACGCCGCGATGACGACCCCGGGCATCGCCATCAGGGGGTGGACTGCGGCAGCCGCGCACAGCAGCATGATCCCAGCCACGCGCCGGCCGAGCACGAACGCCAGGAGGCATGCGATCGTGAGCGGCTCCGCAAACGAGCGCGCGGTGAGGAAGGGTTCGGCGACCCGCAGGATCAGGTCGCTGCTGTAATACCTCGGCAAGGCGAAGACGAGCGCGGCTGCAGGCAGGAGCCAGCGCGCCGGGATCGTTCTGCGAACCCACGACAGCGCGACGGCGAACCAGAGCACCTGCGACAGACCCCACAGCAGTCTGGAGGCCTCGGACAGCCCGATGCGTGCGGTCAGTTCTCCGTAGAGCCTGCCGAAGACCGTGTAGTCGTCCTGCGAACCGCTGGCAAAGAAGACGTCGCCGCCGAAGATCGCCGGGCGCACGTGCGACAGCGCCTGTGCCGCATAGATGACCCCGTCGTGGATGACCCCCGCCCACGGGTGCGACGCCAGCCAGATTGCGGCAAGCGCCGCCGCTGTCGATGCGGAGGAACCGTGGCGGCCTGCACCCGACATCACCGTTCCGAAGCCGCCGTCACCGGCCAAAGCACCGCCCCCGGATCTCCGGCGTGAGCCGGCGCCACCGACGCCAGCGGTTTGCAGCGCCGGCCTCATGCCGAAGACGTCCCACGTGGGACCAATTCGTCTTCACGGGCGATCGCAAACGCCAAACGTGCCCTGACCGTCGCGCGACGTTTTGGACTGGTGCATTGACTGCCTCGGCTGCGTGAGACCGGTACCCGCGCCCGGGTCTCCGAGGCAGTGCCGCTCCAGCCCGGCATCATGCCCCAGGACCCGGCGTGCGTTCAATCCCGACGCGGGTCGTGTGCGGTTCGTCCGAGGGCAATGATGGGTCGTGCCGCCAATGATGAACTGTATGCCTCGCACGAGCGTTGCTGCTCGAGTTCTGCAATAGGGTCGATGCGCAGTGCCTTCAGCACCAGGACTGGTTGCCTGGTTGCGCAGCGTGGAAGTTCGGAAGTCACCGCACGAGCATGGGGCCGAACGTCTGCCGCAACACGACGCGAAACTCCTCTATTTCCGAGGACGTCATCTGCGTTGCGACATGATTCGTCTCGAGAAGATCCGCGTCGAGATCGTGGATGCTCTCCCTTCCAGTCCGCTGATTGAAATCGTACTTGACAACACGCCCGTCGCGGCGCCGAATCAGTCCGAACTGGTCGCGGCCGTTAATGAAGTAGAGGGGTTGCCAGCGGTCGGAGGGCAGCCCATGCACCAGCGACGCGCCTTCCCATGACTGCGGTATCGGAAGGCCCAGAAGGTCAAGGATTGTCGGGCTAATGTCCTGCTGGAACACCAGATCCTGCGCCTTCAGCCGACCAGTCGGATCGTGGATCCACAGCGGGATCAGCAACTCGGGCGTGCGAAGCGATCGCGCGTGGCCGAGCTGCCCGTGTTCGCCCAGCGCTTCCCCGTGATCGGAGGTGACCACGACGACGGAGTCCTTGAGGTAACCAGCGTCGCGCAGCCAATGCCAGATCGTTCGAAGCACCGAATCGGCCTGTAAGACCCCGTTGTAGTAGTTGTTCCGATAGGCGATCTTCGAGTTCCGATCGAGATCCGCGAAACTCGTGGTTGTCAGCCGATCCGGGAGATACCGACGGAATTCATCGTGCCGCAATCCCCAGACGTGAGCCGACATCAAGCCGAACATCATGAACTGCGGCTTGCCTCGCACGCCCGAGGGCGGCAGTTCGCTCAAACGCTCGAACACCGCAACGTCATCGTGGCTGCGACCATGCCCGATGTCCTTGCCGTCCCGATAGTAGTCGGCAGCGGGTCCGTAGTAGTCTTTAAGATTCAGGAAGCTTTGGTGATCTCCCGACAGAAGATACCGGACCTCGTAGCCCTGCCGTTTCAGAAGTCGCGGGAGGGAGAAGTTCTCAGGGGTCACGCGATGGGCCGCACGCGATTGCAGGATGCTGCCCAGCCCGCAGAGAGTCATTGAACAACCGGCGAAGACCCTCGGGAACTGAACAACCTCGCCGCGCGCGACGAGATCAGCCGTGAATGGCATGTTGTTCAACGCGGCGCCGTAGGGCTGCAAGACGTCGGCACGGAGCCCGTCCACATACACGAGCACCACGTTCATCCGGTTGCCGATGGGCTGCACGGGGTACTCGGATTCCAGCTGACGATCCCGCGCCGCCTCGATTGGGTTCGATTGCATGAAAAGGCTGGACTCGCCGAGCTGTCTGTCGTGAAGCGACCGAATCCAGGGCTCAAGGGTGCGGAACTGCCATTCCGCGGGATGGATGACAGCCAATGCGAGAGCAACGACGGGCGTCAGCGCAAGAGAGGGGCGAACGCTCAAAGGCGGAGGCTGCGAGCGCGCGTCGCGCGGCCCCCCGGGAGTACGAAGACCTTCTAGGCTCCACGCAAACGCGATCGACACACCGGCGACGATCGCCAACGCAAGCGCAGCGATGCAGGCGCCGACCCATCGATCGAACGGCAAGCTCGCAACCATCGCCGGCAGTTCGGCAAAGTAGCCTTTTACGATACCGCGCGTCGGCAGGTTGCGAAACCCATAGAGCGTGAGCGACGCGCCCGCGTAGAAGACAGTGGTGACCGCAGTGAGTGCCATGCCCAGTGCTGCCAGCGCCGGCCTACGAAGCCACGCCCTGTCGATCCGCACAATCTGTGAAGCAAGACCATAGGCTGCCGCACAAAGCAGCAGCACAAGCGCGAGATGGTGCCCGATCGGCGCCGTCGTCGACCCCAGAGCCTTGCTGTATCCCGCCAAGAACAGGCAAGCCTGCCCCAGCGCAAGGATCGCCGACATGGCGATTCGAGTCCACGTCGACCTGCGTAGCGGCGCCACTGAGGATCGCACCGGGCTCGGAATCATCCGAGAACGCTCAGGTGACTGGAAGCCGCATCAGACGGACGAGTTGGAAGAACCCGAGTGGCCAAAGCCGCCGCACGCAGACCAGCGCGAGCCGTCGATCGCGGCAGACAGCTTCAATCGGGAGCCCGGACCTGAAGCCGATCCTGTCCGCCAGCGGGGCGGCGATCCGCTCCAGCCACCCGAACCCCCTCACGCCAGCGAAATGGTTCACGATCAGCACGCTCCCGCCAGGTCGGAGCACTCGCGCAACCTCCGAAAGGAGTGCATTCGCGTTCGGCGTGACTGAGATAACGAAGAGCAGGACGACGAAGTCGAACTCCCCGTCCTGGAAACCGAGGCGCTCGCCATCGCCCAACTGCAGTTCGACGGTCGCCGCGACCCCAGCCTGGACGCGCCGCTGCGCCTTGCTGAGCATCTGGGGACACATGTCGACGCCGGTCACCCGCGTCCCCTGTGGGTAATACGGCAAGTTCAGGCCGGTTCCGACCCCTACCTCAAGGACATTGCGTGCATCGCACTCCTCGACCAGCGTGGTCACGTACCGCCTGTAGCGCGCAACCAGACCGCCGAAGGTTGCATCGTATGTTGGCGCCCAGCGCGCGTAGACGTCGACAATGCCATGCTTGCTGGTCCCACAGTCGAGGACCGCAGGTGCCTGGCAGGGCCCGAGAGCGCGTTCACCAACCTCACATGTCTGCGCCTGCTCATGGTCAGATCTCATAGCCGTCCTGCCGCCTCGACCGAGTGCCTGTTCGAGCCGATATTGTACGTTGGCAGCCGCATTCCGTAATGGCGTGCAGCTTGGGATCTGGCGCGCTCTGCGCCATTGGCTGCCGGGGGGAGCCGGCCGGATGCCGATCAGAGCCAAGCTCGACCAGACTCGATGAGAGTAAGTGGTTCGTAATCAAGCCGTGGAGCATCAGGCACAGCTGGCACCATTCAGGGGTCGCCACGAGCTCAAATTTCTGCGCCATATCCGGCGACACAACCCTCGCATCCGGCTGCTCCGGTGTTCCATGCAAAGAGTTCGCCCACTCCGCCGCCTTCAAGCGAGCAGAGAAGGGCTACTCAGATGCGTACTGAGACCCGTTCGAGGCGTCTTGCAGACGTATCGGCCCACGCACAGCCCGCCGACTGGCTAGTGCACCACCCTCTCGAAGCAAAACCTCCCGTCCCGATAATCCACCGGAATCACATCCTTAGGCCCGAACCTTCCCTCCAGCACCAGCTTCGCGATCGGGTTCTCGATCGACTGCTGGATCGCGCGCTTCAGCGGGCGGGCGCCGTACACCGGGTCGAAGCCGGCTTTGGCGATCTCCTCGAGTGCCTCGTCGGTCACCGCCAGCTCCATGTCCTGCGCGGCCAGGCGCTTCTCGAGGTTGCGCAGCTGGATCCTGGCGATCGACGCGATGTGTCGGGCATCCAGCCCGTGGAACACGACGATCTCGTCGATCCGGTTTC